>NZ_BOQP01000055.1 GCF_018332715.1 Winogradskya consettensis
GCCCGGCACACCCGGCCCGGCCCGGCCGCGCACAACCGGCCGACACGCCGCCCTTTCGTGCCACCTGGCATGATCATCTATATGTCCACCAGTTCGTCGAATGACCTCGCGGCGCCACCGATCATCCGTCCGCAACGATCGGCCTGGTTCCCGCGCTCGGGAGGGGCGACCGCCGTCCTGTGCGTCGCCGCGCTCGTTGCCGTGTTGCCCGCGTTGTACTTCGTGTTTCTGGCCTTCGCGTCGTTCCTGTGCATGAGCGACTCGTGCTCGAACACGAACATGCTCTACTCCGTGCCCTTCACGGCGGCCGCGGTCCTGCTGGCACTGTCGCCGTTCGCCGCGGTCCGGTTCTACCAAGGGGGCTGGGCGGGCGCTCCCCAGCTGCGCATGGTCGTGGTCCTGGCCGGGGATGTGCTTGTCGTGGGCGGACTCATGACGGCGTTCATGTGGTTCCTCGCATCCGGGGAGTGACCGCGGCCGGGGTGCGGGTGTTGCTGCCGCACCCGGCGTGGGAACGGCTCCGAGGCCGGCCGCGATGCCGGGCAGCAGCCGTGGCAGCGCTGAGCTTCACGGCCCGATCCGTCGCAGCGTGATGGTGGTCAACTCGGTCGGTGCCGTCGTGGTGTCGCCACGGCACGAATACGAGCCGGGCAGGGCATAGTCCCCGGCCTCCGGGACCAGGGAAGCCCCACCCGGCTCGGTCAGCGTTGCACTGACCGCCGGCTCGGCCAGGTCCATCCGGCCGGAGCGCGCGTCCATCCGCCACCGAATGGTCCCCGCGCCCGAATATGCCACCGTCCCGACGGTCTCCGCGCCGGGGTGCGCCACCGCCGAGACCGTCTCGGTGCCCAGGTAGAGCGTCGCCGCGCCATCGCCGGTGAACGACCAGATCGCACCCCCGCGCTCGACCCAGCCGACGGTCGCATCCCGCAGCAGCGCCGGCTGCAGATGCGGCACCTCGGCCCAGAACCCGAGCAGGCACGCGTCGATCGCGGTCGCGGGGTCCGGCGCGGGGGTCCTGGTCAGCGGTGCCGCCGCCACCAGCACGAGCACGCACCCCACCGCGAGACAGCGCCCGCCGGTGGCCCGGGCCCGCATCCGCGCAAGCTCTCGGGCGACCACCGCCCGGAACCGCGCCCGATCGGTCCGGAACAGAACGACCAGCCCGACATCGAGCCGCACGTAGGGCCGCCACGGCACCCCGAAAACACAACCCCCCGACGTGTACGCATAAGGCGCCAGCACCCACGTCGGTCGCCGCCCGCCCCCGGCCAGCGCGGCCAGTTCCGCCGCGAGCCCGTCCGGCACCCGATCGCTGCCCCGCAGCATCCACCACGTCTGCAGTCCGACGAACACCACGACCACGCCGACGCCGACGATCATGCCGCGAGCAACCCAGTTGAGCAGACTGTCCACAACGGGCGCGACGCAGTGCGGGTAGGCGTCGTGGGGCAGCGCCGAACACTGCTCCCGCACCGCCACGATCGTTGTCGCATGCGACGGAACCGCCACATAGGACAACAGTGCGAGAACAACGCAGATCCCCGCCCCGCCCACGATCCGGACCACCCACCACCTCACGCGGCGTCGCCCAGCCGAAACGCCCCACCCCGCATCACCGGCCCCGTGATCAAGTCGGCGAGCCGGAAAGCCCGGTCCGGCGCCCAGCCCCCGGCCCCGGTCAGCACCTCGACAATGACCCGATGAGTCCGGGCATCCCCCCGCAGCAGCCACCCCGGCCCAGCCGCACCGGAGTCCAGACCGCTGAGGCCGGGCCCCCCGGGTCGCAGCGCCTCCTCGACCAGCCGGTCCGCGATCACCCGGGCCGCCTCCAGCATGAGCGTGGTGAACGGCACGCCCGCACCGCCCAGTGCCCGCGCCCGGTCCCGGAAGTAGGCCCGGGCCAGCGGACGGAACAGATCCCGCTCGCCCCAGGCGACGGACTCGCCGGCCCGGCCGATGAGCGCCTCGGCCAGCGTCGATATCACGCGCGCGTCCACCACCGGTTCCAGCACGAGGCACCTCCCGGTATCCCGGCGGCTGCCCCACCGGTACGACTTGGACCTGCATTCGAACACATGTTCGAAGACTCTCGCAACCCGCCGTACCGAGCGAGGTTGCGAAGCCCGAAAGCCGCCACGCGGACACCTGCCGCTACCCGTCAGCCGGCCGCCGGCTACGAGCGCGGACCGGCCGGGCGGGGTTGCAGAACAGCCCGGCCGATCACGGGATCGGCCGGGCTGGGACGTGCGGGTGGTGCTGGATCAGGCGAGGTCGAAGCGGTCGAGCTCCATGACCTTGACCCAGGCGGCGACGAAGTCGGTGACGAACTTGTCGCGGGCGTCGTTGCTGGCGTAGACCTCGGCGAGGGCGCGCAGCTGGGAGTTGGAGCCGAAGATGAGGTCGACCGCGGTGGCGGTCCACTTGACCTCGTCGGTGCTGAGGTCGCGGATCTCGTAGACGTGCTCGTCGGACTGCGACGCCTTCCAGCGGGTGCCGGGGGAGAGCAGGTTGGCGAAGAAGTCGTTGGTGAGGACGCCCGGCTTGTCGGTGAGGACGCCGTGGGTGGCGCCGTCGACGTTGGTGCCGAGGGAGCGCAGGCCGCCGACGAGGACGGTCATCTCGGGTGCGGTGAGGTTGAGCATGTACGCGCGGTCGAGCAGCAGCGTCTCCGGCTGGGTCTTCTCGCCGTCGCGCAGGTAGTTGCGGAAGCCGTCGGCGCGGGGCTCGAGGACGCGGAACGACTCGACGTCGGTCTGCTCCTGGGTGGCGTCGGTGCGGCCCGCGTGGAACGGGACGGTGACCTTGACGCCGGCGTCCTGCGCGCCCTTCTCGACGGCGGCGGAACCGGCCAGGACGATCAGGTCGGCGAGGGAGATCGTCGCGCCGCCGGCGGCGTTGAACTCCTGCTGGATGCCCTCGAGGGTGCTGAGGACCGTGGCGAGCTGCTCGGGCTGGTTGACGGCCCAGCCGCGCTGCGGCTCGAGGCGGATGCGGGCACCGTTGGCGCCGCCGCGCTTGTCGGTGGAACGGAAGCTGGCGGCGGAGGCCCAGGCGGTGGAGACCAGCTGGGCGGTGGTGAGGCCGGCGTCGAGGACCTTGGCCTTGAGGGCGGTGACGTCGGCGTCGCTCACGAGGGCGTGGTCGACGGCCGGGACCGGGTCCTGCCAGAGCTGCGGCTCGGCGACCCACGGGCCGAGGAAGCGGCTGACCGGGCCCATGTCGCGGTGCAGGAGCTTGTACCAGGCCTTGGCGAAGGCCAGCGCGAACTCGTCGGGGTTCTCGAGGAACCGGCGGGAGATCTTCTCGTACGTGGGGTCGAAGCGCAGCGACAGGTCGGTCGTGAGCATCGTCGGCAGGTGCTTCTTGGTCGCGTCGTACGCGTCCGGGATGATCGCCTCGGCGTCCTTGGCGACCCACTGCTTGGCGCCACCGGGGCTGGTGGAGAGCTCCCACTCGTACCCGAAGAGGATCTCGAAGAAGCGGTTGCTCCACTGCGTCGGCTTGTCGGTCCAGGTGACCTCGAGACCGCTCGTGATCGTGTCGGCGCCCTTGCCGCTGCCGTGGGTGCTGAGCCAGCCGAGACCCTGCGTCTCCAGGTCGGCGCCCTCGGGCTCCGGGCCGACGTGGCCGTCGGCGTTGCCCGCGCCGTGGGTCTTGCCGAAGGTGTGGCCGCCGGCGATCAGCGCGACGGTCTCCTCGTCGTTCATCGCCATCCGGGCGAAGGTCTCGCGGATGAAGTGGGCCGCAGCCCGGAAGTCACCGCTGCCGCGGGGGCCTTCGGGGTTGACGTAGATGAGGCCCATCTCGGTCGCGCCGACGTCCTCGGCCATCTTGTCGTCCGAGACGTAGCGCTCGTCGCCGAGCCAGGTGTCCTCGGGGCCCCAGATGATCTCCTCGGGCTCCCAGACGTCCTGACGGCCGAAGCCGAAGCCGAAGGTCTTGAAGCCCATCGACTCCAGCGCGACGTTGCCGCCGAGAACGAGCAGGTCGGCCCACGAGATCTGCTGGCCGTACTTCGCCTTGACCGGCCACAGCAGGCGGCGGGCCTTGTCGAGGTTGGCGTTGTCGGGCCAGCTGTTCAGCGGGGCGAACCGCTGGCCGCCGTCGCCGGCGCCACCGCGGCCGTCCTGGATGCGGTACGTGCCCGCGGCGTGCCAGCTCATCCGGATCATCAGACCGCCGTAGTGGCCGAAGTCGGCGGGCCACCACTCCTGCGAGCTGGTGAGAACCTCGGTGATGTCGCGCTTGAGGGCCTCGACGTCGAGCTTGGCGAACTCCGCGGCGTAGCTGAAGTCCGCGCCGAGCGGGTTGCCCTTCGACGAGTGGGCGTGCAGCACGGAGAGGTCGAGCTGGTTGGGCCACCAGTCACGGTTGGTGTGCGGACGCCCGCCGGTCTTCGGCTTCGGCGAGTCGATCGCGGGGTTCTCGCTCTCGCTGCCGTGCGCGGTCACGGAGCTGTGGTCGACCGGGCAGCCGCCGGACTCCACGCCTTGCGCGCTCGCGGGCCCGTTCTCCTGGGTGTCGCTCATCTGTTTCCTTCCGGACTTGCGGATTGCTGGGCGATGTTTCCGGTCGCGCAACCGGGGCACGTGCCCCAGTAGACGACCTCCGCCTCGTCGATCACAAAACCCTGATCGTTCGAGGCGGTGAGGCAGGGGGCGTGGCCGGCGGCGCACTCGACGTCGGCGATCGCGCCGCAGGAACGGCACACGACGTGGTGGTGGTTGTCTCCCACCCGGGACTCGTAGCGGGCGGTCGCACCGGTGGGCTGGATGCGGCGCACCAGGCCGGCATCGGTGAGGGCCCGTAGTACGTCATACACCGCCTGGTGGGAGATCGCCGGGTGTTCGCCGCGGACCAGCGCGATCGTCGTGTCGGTGTCGATGTGCGGGTGGTCGCGCAGCGCGGTGAGCACTGCCAGCCGGGGCCGGGTCACGCGCAACGAGACGGCTCGTAGCTGCGCCTCGAAGTCTGACGTCACGCCAAGAACATATTCGCTTTTCTGGAATAGTTCAAGTTTACCCGGCGACGCGACCGACGGTTCATCCCGCGACGGTGGTCAAATCGGAAAGGCCGACGACGGTGAGTACGGGAGCGAGCAGCGGCGTCACGATCAGCCGTACGTGGTCGACATGCGGGAACAGGGCGGACAGCCCCGCACTGTCGAGGTATTCGACCGCGGTGAGGTCGACGACCAGCGTGCCGGCCCGGTCCTGCTCGTGCGCGTCGTTCAGGGCGGCGGCGAACGCGGCAGCGTTGCTCATGTCGATCTCCCCGCGGGCGGCGAGCACGACGGCGCCGTCCGGGTGCCGGCCGGTGGTGAACGTCAGGTCGGTGCTCATCGGGAGATCCTCGCTTGCAGGCCGACGATGGTGCCGGCGGCACCGGTCGTGATGGTCACTTCGCTCATCAGCGCTCTCATCAGGGTCAGTCCGCGTCCCCGGTGGGGGTTGGCGGCGGGCTGGGGGGTCTTCCAGTCGCCGCTGTCGGTGATCGTGAGGTGCAGATCATCGGCGGTGGCGGCTGCCTGCAGCAGGATGCGGCCGGCCCGGGCGTGGCGGTGGCCGTGCTCGATGGCGTTGGCGCACGCCTCCCCTGCGGCGACGAGGACGTTCTGGGCGGTGATGGTGTCGACACCGCAGCGTTCGAGCCAGCCGCGCAATGCTGTGCGTACGGGTGCCAGCCGCGTGGCCTCCGCCGCGAACTCGAGCTCGAGGGGGCCGGGCTGGCGGTAGAGCAGCAACGCCACGTCGTCGTCGTAGCCGCCGGCCGGGGCCATGGTGTCCATCAGATCGGTGGCGAGGTCCTCGAGCGGGGCCGCACGCCCGTCCTGCACGGCGGCGGCGGCGCGGTCGATGCCGGCGGTGAGCGGCTGGCGGCGGCGTTCGACCAGCCCGTCGGTGTAGAGCAGCAGGGTGGCCCGGGCGGGGACGGTGTAGAGCGCCTCGGGCCGTTCCGCGCTCGCCCGGACCCCGAGCGGCCGGGACCGGCCCTGGTCGAGCAGGTCGGCGTTGCCGTCGGAGTGGGTGACGACCGCGGGCGGGTGCCCGGCGCTGGAGTACTTCAGCTCGCCGGTGGCCGGGTCGAGGATCCCGCAGAAGACGGTGGCGCACATCGCACCGGGCAGCTGGGCGGCGAACCGGTCGAGGGCGGTCAGCGTCTGCGCGGGGTCGATGTTCTGCAGCAGCAGGGCCCGGCAGGCACTGCGCAGCTGGCCCATGACGGTGGCCGCTTCCAGCCCGTGGCCGACGCAGTCGCCGACGACGATGCCGATGCGCCCGTCGGGCAGGGTGACGGTGTCGTACCAGTCCCCGCCGACCTTCAGCGGGCGGGTGGCGGGGGAGTAGCGCACGGCGAAGCCGGCGGGAAGCTGGGCCGGGCCGAGGATGGCGCGCTGCAGGGCCAGCGCGGTCTCACGCTGCTGGTCGATCTGGTGCACGCGGTGCAGGCCCTGGCCGATGTGCCCGGCCAGCAGCGCCAGCAGGGTCTGGTCCTGCTCGGTGAACGGGCGTTGCTCGGCCAGGTCCACCCAGAGGACCATCGTGCCGTCCGGGTGCTCCAGGGCGATGCCCGCTCCGGCCATCCGGTCGGCGACCGGGACGAGCAGCGGCTGCTCCCGCACGGCGGTGACCGCCTCACGGCGTACCTCGGGAAGGGTTGTCCAGGTCTGGTCCTGCCCGGTGGCCGTCACCACGGGGGTGGGGGAGCCGTCGAAGACGACCGCGCACGCATCGGTCGCCCGCCAGAGGTCCTTCAGTACGGGCAGCACGCTCCGCAGCGCACCGGTGAGGCTGTCCGCCTGGGAGAGCAGGACGCTGACGGCGGCGAGGGCGCTCTCCCGCTGGACGGCGTAGTGCTCGGCGGTGACGTCGCGGAACGTGCCGACGATGACGTGCCGGCCGGTGTCCGGATCCATGACCTGGTTGAACGCGGCGGCCACCCACAGCCGGTGCCCGTCGCTGTGGTTCACGGGGATCGTGTACGTGCCCCGGGTGTCCTCGAGCAGCGTCGCGAACGAGTCCTCGACCTGCCGGAATCCCTCCGGGTCGGCGTCGCGGTCCGGCCACCAGGGGTGCACGGGGGCATACGGCAGGCCTTCCGGGCCGTACCCGAGGACGTCGGCGAACGTGGAGTTGATCTCGATGACGGCGCCGTCCGCGTCGCAGACGAAGAACGCTTCCTGCAACGAGTCGATCAGGGCGGTGCGCCAGCGGGTGTGGTGGTTGCGCAGGCGGGCGAGTTCGACATTCGCGCGTACGCGGGCCAGCAGCTCGGCCGACGAGAACGGCTTGACGAGATAGTCGTCGGCACCTGCCTCGAGCCCCTCGATGGACGCCTCCTGCCCGGCGCGCGCGGAGAGCAGCAGCACGGGCGTGCTCGCGGTGCGGGGGTCTCCGCGCAGGGCGGCCACGAGCTGCAGCCCGTCGAGCCGGGGCATCATGACGTCGCTGACGACCAGGTCGGGGTTGCGGGCCCGGGCGGCGTCCAGCGCGTCCTGGCCGTCCGCGACGGCGACCACGCGGTGCCCGGCGGAGCGCAGCAGCCTGGTCAGGTAGTCACGCATGTCCGCGTTGTCATCGGCGACCAGTACGTCGGCCGGGTTGTGCCCGGCCCGGGCATCGTCGGCGGCCTGCTGCGCCTGCGGGTCGTCGGCTCCGGCGGGCAGCCAGCGCATGGCCTCCTGGACGTACGGGTCGGCGGTGGCGGAGACGGCGGCCATGCTCCCCGCCGGGCTCAGCGCGTCGGCCGGCAGGTGGGCGCTGCCGAACGGCAGGCGGATGACGAACGCGGTGCCCAGGCCGTCTGTGCTGTCGGCGGTGATGGTGCCGCCGTGCATCTCGACGAGCTCCTTGACCAGCGCGAGCCCGATGCCGCTGCCCTCGTTCGAGCGCGAGCGGGCGTTCTCGATGCGGTGGAAGCGCTCGAACAGCCGTGGCATCTCGCTGCGCGGCACGCCGATGCCGGTGTCGGTCACGGTGACGACGGCCTGGCCGGCGAGGGACTGTACGGCGACGCGCACACTCCCGGTGAAGGTGAACTTGAGCGCGTTGCTGAGCAGGTTGAGGATCACCTTCTCCCACATGCCGCGGTCGAGGTACACCGGCTGGGACAGCGGCGGGCAGTCGACCTCGAAGCTCAGGCCCGCGCGCTCGACGGCGGAGCGGAAGACGCTGGCGAGCTCGGCGGTGGCCTCGGCCAGGTCCACCGGCTCGTAGCGGGCCTGCATGCGGCCGGCCTCGATGCGGGAGAAGTCGAGCAGGGCGTTGACGAGTTTGCCCAGCCGCAGCCCGTTGCGGTGGATGACGTCGAGTTCCTCGCGTACGCGCGGGTCCGCCTCGCCCGATCGGGCGCGCAGGTCCTCCAGCGGCCCCATGATCAGGGTCAGCGGGGTACGGAACTCGTGGCTGATGTTGGAGAAGAACGTCGTCTTGGCGCGGTCCAGCTCGGAGAGCTCCTCCGCGCGCCGCTGCTGGGCCTCGTAGCTGCGGGCGCTCGCGACCCCCGCCGCGAGGTGCCCGGCGGTCAGCTCGATGAAGCCGCGGTACCCGCTGTCGAGCGCGCGGTAGCGGTTGAGCGCGGCGACCAGGAAGCCGTACGGTGCGGCGCCCTGCCGAAGCAACGGCACCAGCAACGCCTGCGTGGGTGGCTCGTCCCAATCGCCGGCCGGCAGACCGGCGAAGGACGCGTCCAGCTCGACCAGCACCGCTTCGCCCCGGGTCGCGGCCGCCAGCGGCCACACCGGCGAGTCGCCCGCGACCAGCACCGCCGGGGCCGCCGGGTGCCCCCTCGCGATCCCGGTCGACGCCGCCAGCCGGGCGTTCGAGCCGTCGAACAGGTAGGTCAGGGTGAACGGCAGGTCACGCAGGTTGTGGGCCAGCTGGGCACCGGCGGCGGCGAGCATCTGCTGTTCCGTGCGGATCGAGCTCGGATCGGAGCCGAGGTCACGCAGCGTGGCCATCCGCCGCTCACCGATCACCCGATCGGTCTCCTCGCTGACTACGCACAGCATGCCGATCGGGGAGCCGTCATCGTTGCGTAACGGGCTGTAGGAGAACGTGTGATAGCTCTCCTCGGTGTATCCCGACCGCTCCAGGAACAGCAGCAGGGCCTCGTCCCAGGTCGCCTCGCCGGTGGACAGCACGGTCTCGATGCGGGGCCCGATGTCGCCCCAGATCTCCGCCCACACCTCGCTCGCCGGCCGGCCCAGCGCCCACGGGTACTTGTCGCCCAGCGTGTCGCGCCGGTAGGCGGCATTGCAGAAGAACGTCAGCTCCGGGCCCCAGGCCATCCACATGGGGAAACGTGACGACAGCAGGATGTCGACGGCGGTGCGCAGACTCTGCGGCCAGCTCTCCGGCGTACCCAGCGGGGTCGACTCCCACGGCACCGCGGCGAGGTCACGGCCGACACCGCCGTCACCGGCGAACACCTCATCACCGGGCGGCGTTCCCCGCTCAGCACTGCCCATGACCCGGTTCTCCCTGTCCATCCATGTCGCGGCGCATCATCCGGTGCGCAGGAGCGAGGCACATCAGCGGCTCGTAGGATACGCAGCGAACAACGGAAAGTCCTCCGGACTCCATCCACCGGGTGCGGTGGAGGTGCCCGGCGCTGCGGAATCCGGAATCTACGCCGGGGGACCATCAGGGAGGAACTCGCATGTCCATGGACCAGAAGGCACTGCTCATCGAGCTGGAGCCGGTGGTGGAGACCAACCTGAACCGGCACCTGTCGCTGGCCAAGGAGTGGTTCCCCCACGAGTACGTGCCGTGGAGCGACGGGCGCACCTTCGACGGTCTGCTCGGCGGCGAGCCGTGGCGCGACGACGACTCGACGCTGCCCGAGGTCGCGCGGACCGCCCTGATCGTGAACCTGCTCACCGAGGACAACCTGCCGTCGTACCACCATGAGATCGCGACCCTGTTCGGCCGGGACGGCGCCTGGGGGACCTGGGTGCACCGGTGGACGGCCGAGGAGGGCCGGCACGGCATCGCGATCCGCGACTACCTGACGGTGAGCCGGGCCGTGGACCCGGTCGCGCTGGAGCGGGCCCGGATGTCACACATGGAGGCCGGTTACGCCAACGCGCACGACGACGAGATCCTGCAGTCGATCGCGTACGTCGCGTTCCAGGAGCTGGCCACCCGGATCTCCCACCGCAACACGGGTACGGCCACGAACGACCCGATCGCCAATCAGCTGCTGGCCCGGGTCGCCGCGGACGAGAACCTGCACATGGTGTTCTACCGGGACCTGCTCGCGGCGGCGTTCGAACTCGCCCCGGACCAGGCCATGCGCGCCGTGACCGACGTGGTCGCCAACTTCGAGATGCCCGGCGCCAACATCGAGGGCTTCGGCCGTAAGGCGCTCTCGATCGCGCTGGCCGGCATCTACGACCTGCGCCAGCACCACGACGACGTGATCGCGCCCGTGCTGCGCCAGTGGAACGTCTGGGACCGCACGAACCTCGGCGCCGAGGGCGAGAAGGCCCGCGAGGAGCTGGCCACGCAGATGCGTGACCTCAACACCCAGGCGACGCGGTTCGACGAGAAGCGCGAAGCGCGCCGGTTGCGGAACCTGAAGAAGTAGATGTAGCCGTCAGGAGAGGTAGTCGCGGAGGAGCTGCGAGCGCGCCGGGTGCCGCAGCTTCGACATCGTCTTCGACTCGATCTGGCGGATCCGCTCGCGGGTGACGCCGTAGACCTGGCCGATCTCGTCGAGCGTCCAGGCCTTGCCGTCCTTGAAGCCGTAACGCAGGCGGACCACGCCGGCCTCGCGCTCGGTGAGCGTCGCGAGCACGGACTCGAGCTGGTCCTGCAGCAGCGTGAAGCTCACCGCTTCGAGCGCGACGACGGCCTCGCTGTCCTCGATGAAGTCACCGAAGAGGGCGTCGCCGTCGGTGCCGACACCCTGGTCGAGGGAGATGGGCTCCCGGGCGTACTGCTGGACCTCCAGCACCTTGTCCGGGGTGATGTCCATCTCCTTGGCGAGCTCCTCCGGGGTGGGCTCGCGGCCCAGGCTCTGCAGCAGCTCACGCTGTATGCGGCCGAGCTTGTTGATGACCTCCACCATGTGCACCGGGATGCGGATGGTGCGGGCCTGGTCGGCCATGGCGCGGCTGATGGCCTGACGGATCCACCAGGTGGCGTACGTGGAGAACTTGAAGCCCTTGGTGTAGTCGAACTTCTCGACCGCGCGGATCAGGCCCAGGTTGCCCTCCTGGATGAGGTCCAGGAACGCCATGCCGCGGCCGGTGTAACGCTTGGCCAGCGAGACCACGAGGCGCAGGTTGGCCTCGAGCAGGTGGTGACGCGCGCGCTCGCCGTCCCGGGTGACCCACATGAGGTCACGGGTGCGCTCGCGGTCGAAGCTGCCGTCGGCCTCGCGCAACAGCTCGGTGGCGTAGAGGCCGGCCTCGATGCGTTTCGCGAGGGTGACCTCCTCGTCGGCACTGAGCAGCGGGACCCGGCCGATCTGGCGCAGATAGGCCCGCACGGTGTCGGTGGAGGCCGTGGTCTGCGCTTCCGCGCGGGCCTGGGCCAGCGCGACCGACTCCTGCTCGTCCCAGGCGAACCCGTCCTCGCCCTCGACGGCGGCGTCCTCGGCCGGAGCGGCGGTGGCGGGATCGGCCTTGGCGGAATCGGCCTTGGCGGAGTCAGCCTTGGCCCGGGTCTTCGTCGCGGCGGCTTTCGTCTTCGTCGCGGTTGCCTTGGCGGCGCTGGTCTTGGTGGAGGTGGTGGTTGCTGGCATGTGCGCTACTCCCGAGATGGTCTCGTGGGCGTCGCGAGCGGATCCGCCCGCGGAGAGGCCATCTGGCTTTCGCCTACATGACGTTGAGCTTCCCCTATTGTAGCTGCTCGCCGTAGTACCGCATGGTAGGTCATCCGGGGCCCGCTGTGAGGAGGGCGTCCAGCGCCGCCGCGCCGGCGAGCATGGCGCGGCTTCTCGTGGTGAGGCGGGCGTGCCAGTCGTGCAGCATGGCGGCCAGCGGCGCGACGCCGCCGGCCGAGCGGACCTGGGCGATCACCGGGGCGATCCGGTCCAGCGGGTAGCCACCGCGCCTGAGCTGATGGGCGAGCAGCGCGTCGCGTACATCGGCCGCGGTGTAGATCCGATAGCCCGTCCGCGGGTCGCGCCGGGGCTGGACCAGACCGGCGCGCTCCCATTTGCGCAGCGTGGCGGGGCGGATGCCGAGTTTTCTCGCCAGCGTGCCGACGAACATGTCGCCGCCCCGCTGCGGGGCCGGCTCGAGATCACGCAGCGCTGCCTCGACCGCGTGCAGGGTGTGACGGTCGTCGAGCAACTGAGCGTGACTCTCGTCGATGAGCCGTAACGCGTCCCCGACGGCGTCCCGGTTGACCGCCTGCATGATCGCCGTGGCGCACCGGTGGCCGTGACCCGGGACGAGCGCGAGGAATGCGTCCAGGGCCTGCGCGTGCCGCGGGGTGTAGGTGCGGTAGCCGTGGTCGGTGCGCCCTGCCTCAGGAAGGATGCCGTCCGCCTCGTAGTTGCGGACCGCCTGGGTGGACAGCCCGTGCCGCCGGGCCAGGTCGACCGGCCTGAGCTGACCTACCACCTGAGCTGCCCTACCACCTGAGTTGACCTACCACCTGAGTTGCTCTGGCATTTGAAGGTTTTTCCCCATCGAACAGGCACTTTTGCGGAAAAGTTTAAATCGAGGGTTCAACGATAGCGTTCAAGGCATGACAGCTGGCACGAAAGATTCCGTCATGGCCCTGCTCGGCGCCCGGCCGCGCCTGCTGGCCGTGGGTGAACCCACCCACGGTTCGGAGGCCCTGCTCGCGGCACGAAACGAGCTCTTCCGTGAGCTCGTCGAGCAGGAGGGATACACGACGATCGCCCTCGAGAGCGACTGCCTGATGGGCCTGATCGTCGACGACCACGTCACGTCCGGCACGGGCACTCTCGACGAGGTCATGGCACGGGGCTTCAGTCACGAGTGGGGCGCGTACGCGGGCAATCGCGCCCTCGTGTCCTGGATGCGCGACCACAACGAGGCCCGGCCCGCGTCCGGCCGGGTGCGCTTCGCCGGGTTCGACGGACCGCTGGAGATCACCGCCGCGGCGAGCCCCCGCCAGGCCCTTACCGCCCTGCACACCTACCTCGCGGGCCGGGTCGACGCCGCCCTGCTGCCCTGCACGGCGCAGACGCTCGGCGACCTGCTCGGCGCCGACGACCGGTGGACCCACCCGGCCGCGATGCGCGACCCGTCGCAGTCCGCAGGGCGGACAGCCGAGGCCCGTGAGCTGCGGATCCTCGCCGACGACCTGGTGACCCTGCTCGACCTGCAGGCTCCGCACCTGATCGCGGCGTCGACCCCGGACGAGTGGGAGCGGGCGCACCTGCACGCCCGGACCGCCGCAGGCCTGCTCCGCTATCACTCCGCGATGGCGGACGAGTCCCCGGGCCGCCTCGCACGGATCTGCGCGCTGCGGGACTTGATGATGGCAAACAACCTGCGCGCCCTCGCCGAGCGCGGACCCACCCTGGTGTACGCCCACAACAGTCACCTGCAGCGCGACAGGAGCAGCATGAACATGGGCGGCGAGCAGATCGAGTGGTGGAGCGCCGGCGCCCTGGCCGGCGACGACTACGCGTTCCTGGCCACCGCCATCGGCACCCTGCGTGACCACGGCGTGGAAGCCCCGCCCCCGGGCACCGTGGAGGCGACGCTGGACCGGGCCGTCGTGGACCCTCGCGAACTCGCCGCCGACAGACTCGTACCCCGCGTGTCCCCCTGGTACGGCTACGCCCCGCTGGACCCGGCCGGCCTGTCCCGCGTCGACGGGATCCTCTACGTCAAGGACGCTTGACCAGTCCCTTGGCGATGAGGCTCGTCGCGGAGGCGAGCACGGCCTCCTCGCTGGTGCGCGGTCGCAGGCCCAGCACCCGGCGGGCCTTGTCGTTCGAGATCCTCTTGGCGTAGCCGAGATCGGGTACGAACGCGCGGAACTCCCGGACGAAGATCGCGGCGGCCCGCACCACCACGTCGGGGATGGCGCGGGTCGGCACGTTGCGGGCGGCGTCGCCGAGGTTGTCCCGCAGGATTGCTCCGATCTGCCGCAGCGGGATCGGCGCTCCGCTCGAGACCAGGAAGCGCTGACCTGCGGCGCCCGGCGTGGTCATGGCGAGCAGGTGCGCGGCCGCGACGTCACGGACGTCCACGATCGGGATGTAGAGGTTCGGATAGCCGGGCATCTCCCGGTCGAGGCTGCGCTGGACGATGTGGTTCGCGCCGGAGATCTCCCTGCCCATGACCGGGCCCATCACCGCGACGGGCAGGATCGTGGCCAGCTCTGGCGCGTCACTCCCGGTGGCGGCGAAATCCCAGGCGGCACGCTCTGCGAGGGTCTTGCTCCTGCCGTACGCGTCCACGCCCGGCCCCCGCAGCACGGTCCAGTCGTCCTCGTTGAACGTGTGGCCGGAGCGGGGATGCCCGTAGCCGACGGCGTGGAAGGCCGAGGTGAGCACGACCCGTTTCACGCCGGCGTCGCGGGCGGCACGCAGGACACGCAGGGTGCCGTTGCGGGCGGGGGCGATGACGTCGTCCTCGTTCTTCACGTTCCGCAGGTGCACCGGGGACGCCACGTGCAGGACGAAGTCGCACCCGGCGACCGCGTCGGCCCAGCCGGCGTCGTTCATCAGGTCGGCGGCCACGAAACTCAGCGCGGCACCGTTGACCATGCCGGCGTCGGTGAGGACCGCCCGTACGGTGGCTTCGCGGTCGAGGGAGCGCACGGTTGTGCGTACGAGATAGCCCTGCTCGAGCAGTTGCAGGATGCAGTGACCGGCGATGAAGCCGGAACCGCCGGTCACCAGAACGCGCTGTGGGGTCATGCGGTTGACGATCCCGCTGGCCAGGCCGCCGAACCAGCACCCCCTCGAGCCAGGGGCCCGTCAGGACCCCCGGACCTCCGCGTGGGAGTAGAGCACGTGATCGGCGGGAGCCGTGTCGGAGCGGGCGGCCAGGCCGAGCGCCACCGTGCCCTTCTCCAGGCCGGGCGCGCCGACGACCGAGGCGTACACCTTCGTGCCGTCGATGCGGACCGTGGCGACGTCGTCGGCGATCTCGATCGTGACCCGGTAGCCGGCCGACGGCTTCACCGTGTATTCGGCGCCGCCGATCGACGCGCCGCTGCCGTCCAGGTTGGCGATCAGCAGCCAGACCCCGTCGCGATCCACCTCCACCCGGTAACCGGCCTTGCCGACGCGGTGGAACCAGATCATCGCGGCCGCGTCGGTGCTCATCTCGCGGACATCGACCGTGATGGTCTGGTCGCGGGCGACCGCGGCCGGCCCGGGGCAGGTGACGCCGTCGAAGTTGTAATCGCTGACCACTTTGAGCCCGTCGTCCCCCAGTGAGCAGCTGTACTTCTTCGCCTTCACCGCTTTCCAGTCCGAGGGCTTGGCGAACAGATCGACGCCGGGGTCAGAAGGCGAAGGGGAAGGCTGTGCGGAGGCGGCGAGCGTCGGTCCCTCATGCAGAGCGGACCGCAACCCGAGGGGTACGCCCACCGCGGCCGCGATCACGGCGGCGACCGCGGTGGCCACGGCTACCCGGCGGCCGCGCCGGGGACGGCGTGGTTCGGGGTCGGGCGGCACCGGCCCGGGTGGCAGGGCCGACACGCGTGGCAGGGCAGAGTTGTCCGGGAGGGCAGCGGCACGTGGCAGGGCGGCGTCACGTTGCAGGGCGGGGGCGGGCGCGCCGGCCCCGGCTCTGAGCAGGGCGTCGAGCAGTTCCTGGGCGGTCGGCCGGGCGGTGGGGTCCTTCGCGAGGGACCGGTCGACGAGGTGCCGCAGGTTGCCGGTGAGCCTGCCGAGGTCGGGCCGGCCGGTGAGGATGCGCACGGCGGTCGCGGTGGGGGAGTCGGCGGCGAACGGCGTCCGCCCGGTGGCCGCGAACGCGATGAGCACGCCCCACGCGAAGACGTCCACCGCGGGGCTGATCGGGGCGCCGTCCAGCCGCTCCGGGGCCATGTAGGACAACGTGCCGACCATCTGATCGGTACGCGTGTGCTCGCTGGTCGACTCGAAGGCGCGGGCGATGCCGAAGTCGATGACCTTCGGAGAGCCGAGTGCGAACAACACGTTGCGTGGTTTGAGGTCCCGGTGGATGACGCCCGCGCCGTGGATCGCGACCAGCGCGGTGGCCACGCCGACCGCGACGCTGTGCAGGCCACCACCGGTCAGGGGCCCCTGCTCAGCGACGACGTCGGCGAGGTCGGGACCGTCGACGTACTCGACGACGAGGTAGGGCGTCTCGTGGTCGGGGTCGGCGTCGAGGACCGCGGCGGTGCAGAACGGCGGCACCTGGCGGGCCCGGGTGACCTCGCTGCGGAACCGGCCCCGGAACTCGGCCTGCGCGGCGTACTCCGGCCTGATGATCTTGATGGCGACGAGCTGCCCCCACCGGTCCTGCGCCAGGTAGACGGCGCCCATACCGCCCTCGCCGAGCACTGCGAGCAGCTCATATCCGCCCAGGGCGCGCGGATCGTGAGGTCGCAGGGGCTTGCTGGGCACGCCGCGCAATCTATCAGCGTCACTGGGACACCCCCTTGTCCCGGCTGACTAGAGTTCGCGTTGCGTCACTCGGCACCCCAAAATATGGGAAAGCCGATGAAACGGGGAGGATCACTCATGATCAGACATCCACGTGCCCTCGGCCTCGCCGCCGGAGGTGCGGCGCTCGCAGCGATCTTCGTGGCTCCGGTGGCCGCCTCGGCGGACACGGTGCAGTCGCCCATCGGCACGGTCACCGCGGAGCAGTACCTCGGCGTCTACTGCGACGACCTCGGCGCGCACGTGCGGGTCACGGTCGCGGGCGGCCTGCCCGGCACGTCGTACGCCGCGACCGGCATCGGCGTCTTCTCCGGCACGAGCACCTTCGTCACGGACGGCACCGGTGCGGGCTTCACGGACCTGCACAACGTCTGGGTCCACCCCGAGGGCGGCGTGACCGACGGCGTGGGCGTCACCCAGGTGACCGTCGGCGCGGGCAGCACCGTCATCACGGTGCCGGCCGCGATCAACTGCCCGGGCCAGAAGGGCGGCTGACGCGGGAAGCCGGCACCCTCCACGGGTGCCGGCTCCTCATCGACGGCTCAGTGGCGGCTGCCCGGCTGCTCCTCGGTCATCACGTGCTTGCGCAGGCGGGCACGCGTGGCACCCGGAGCGAGAGCGGGGGAGCCGTAGTACTCGTAGAGCTCCTTCTCCTCGGCGAACGTCAGGGCGCTGTCCGCGTCGATCCGCGGGGCGTCCTTGACGGTGGCCTTGTCCACCGGGACGGTGAGGCGGTCACCGTCCACGCTGGCACGCTGCAGCGGCACGAACGTCTCCTTCGTGCCGAACAGGCCGGTCCTGACGGTCACCCATTCCGGGTCTCCGGTGCGGGCGTCCAGGAAGACCTGCCCGACGGAGCCGATCTTGTCGCCGTCGAAGTCGTACACGGTGGCGTCGCTGAGCTGGAAGATGTCGTTCTGGGTCAGCACGGCAATTCCTTTCCAGGGGCGGGGAAAGTGCTGCGGCAGATCTGCCCGTGGGAAAAGTGTCCAAACTACGCGATCAGGCGATTGCCGGGCATCACTGCGGCAGGTAGCGCGCGGCGAAGACCAGGCCATAGGGCAGGCAGATCCGCGCGGTACGCCAGGAGTGGCCGTCGCCCACGTCATGGCGCGCGACGGGTTCGCCGCGTGCGGTCAACTGGGCCTGCAGCGCGTCGATGCCGTCCCGCTCGGCGCGTGACGTCTCCTCGCCGGTGCAGAGGAAGACCGGGACGGGCCCGGGCAACGCGATCGTAGGCAGATAGCTGCTGGGGGAGACCGCGGCGAACCGTTGCGGGCCGAGGCGTTCCCGCCAGTCGCCACCCGGGTCGCCGAACGGCAGGATCGAGATGATCGGCCCGTACGTGTCGCGGTGTCGCAACCCCTGGTCGAGCGCGCAGAACCCACCGGCGGACATGCCCGCGAGCAGGCGCGCCGCCGGCTCCGGATCGGTGTCGTAGTGACCGTCGACCCACGGCACGAGCCGGGTGCGCAGGTACGTCTCCACCTGTCGCCCGCCGGCCGGGTCGTCCAGGCACTCGGTGTCGTGCAGGCCGCCGCCGTTGAGGTCCGGCGCCACCGCGATCATCGGCGGGACGAGCCGGCGGGTGATCAGGACGTCGAGGGCCCGGGCGGCGTTCCCGGCGGCGAACCAGTCGGCCGCGCGCCCGGGTGTGCCGTGGAAGAGGTAGACGACCGGGTACCGCGGGCCCGAGCCGCCCCGGTAGCCGGGTGGCAGGTAGACGTACGTGGCCGCCTCGGGTATGCCCAGGTCGGGTGCGCCCACCCGCACCTCGTGCAGGCTGCCGGCGAGCCCGGGGAGCGTCCCGCCGAGCATGACCCGGGCAGCGTCCGTCGTCGGGACGTAGCCGATCACCGCGTTGACCCCCGCCACCACGCCCACCAGCAGCACGAGCCCCGCGGCGACCAGTGTCGGGACCCGTCGCCGCCGTCGCCGCACCCCGACGGTGACCAGGGCCGCGCAGGCCAGTGCGAGCACGAGTATCGGCGGCCACGAGCCGAACCACGCGCCATGCGGCGTCAGCGCCCGCAGCACGTCCGGGTCGAACGTCACGGTCATTCCGGAGTGGCCCCGGCCAGCACCGCCGTCGCCGCGACCACCGCGACCAGCGCGAGGACGGCAGCCGGCACCCCACCGGCGCGGATCTCGTCGCCGAGCAGCGGGATCGCCACCGCCGCCGGGACGATCACCTCGACCGCCCAGAGCAGCGCGGTGACCGGTGCGACCGTGCCGCGCCGCAGAGCCGCCGCATAGGCCGCGGTCCCCGCCACCCCACTGGCGACCACGACCCACAGCAACGGCTCGGCCAGCGTCAGGGGCAGCGGATCGCGCACGGTCACGGCCCGCCCGGCGAGCGCGGTCATCGAGAACGCCAGTCCGGCCAGCACGGCGAGCACGAGGCCACGGCGGTCGGTACGCCCGGCCAGCAGCACCGCGAGCCCGGCGGCCGCCGCGACGGCGAACCCGGCGACGGCGAGGCTCCACTGCGCACCACCCGACAGTACGGGCGCGGGTTGTTCCCGGCCGCAGAACGCGAGGACCGCGAGCGCCGCGACCAGCACCGCGACGGCGCCCAGGTCACGCAGGCGCGGCATCGCGCGCTGGACCGCGGCCGCCAGCAGGACGGTCAGGGCCAGCGACCCGGCCAGGACCGCCTGCACGACGTAGACCGGCAGGCCGCGCAGCGCCGCCAGCGACAGCACCCACGCGATCGCGTCCGCTGCCAGCCCGGCGAGATACATCGGGGACACGGCGAGCGCTCCCAGCGTGCCGAACCGGCGGGCCGCCGACGCCTGCAGGACGGAGCCGGCCGCGTACGCCGCCGCGGCCGCGACGGCGAGCAGGAGGTTCACGACGCGGTGGGGCGGCGCAGGACGCGGCCGATGCCGGGAAGCTCGGTGATCCCCTCGGCCTCGGCGATGGCCAGGCTCTGCGCCGCCGCGGAGTCCAGCGCGTCCAGGATCACGTACCGGGCCCGCCACTGCGGGTCGTACTTGGCGTTGAACTTCCACAGCGACTCGATCTGCGACCGGCGCGACAGCGTGTGCAGCACCCGGCGGCCGACCTCGGCGATCCGGCCGGCTCGTTCCCCGGCGACGATCTCCCGCAGGACGGCGAAGTTGAGGCCCAGCCCGCGCATGCCCCGCCCGGCCAGGTGCTCGGCCGTGGCGACGATCAGAAAATCGGTCAGGCCGTTGGGTACGCCGTCCTCGGTGCTGCGCCGCATCACGTCCAGCGAATACCCGTCGATACCGGCGGCGGGCACCCACTGGATGAACCCGGCCGGGCGGCCGTCCGCGAACCGGGCCACGGACAGCAGCAGCCCGGTGTCAGCGGGATCGAACAGCCGCGACAACGTCATCGAATACCCGCGCTCGGCCGGGCCCTGACGGCTCTCACCCGCCATGGCCAGCACGTCCGCGGACTCCTCGGGCGTCATCGTGGCCGGATCGTGGAACGTCACCTCGACACCTGCCTTGCGGACCCGGTTCACGGCTCCCCGCAGCCCCTTCATCCGCGAGCCCTGCAACGAGAACCCCGGGCAGTCCAGGATCGCCTCGTCACCCAGGTACACGGGGCGCAGGCGGGCGGCCTCGTACAGCGGGAGCCACTCCTCGCGGGCACCCACGACCGCGACCGCCCAGCCGTGCTCCTCCACGAACGCCAGGAATTCCGCGAGCAGGGCACCGCGTCGCGCCGGTGGGCCGATCGGATCGGGCGAGACCAGGCACACCCCTCTGCGTACGCTGTACGCGACCAGGCCGCCCGTACTCTCCTCGCCGAAGAAGTAGTCCTTGTCGTCGCGCAGCGCGAAGTAGTCCAGGGTGTCACCGCCGTGCTCGGTCACGATCGCGCGGGCCCGTTCCCGGGCAGCGCCCTGCTGCGGGACGGTCAGTTCGGGCGCCGACCGTGGCGCGAACACCGCCCACAGCAGCAGCACGATCAGGCACAACCCGAGGGCGAGCAGCGCCGGCGTGACCATCGGGGTCAGCGCGCCGCCGTGGCCACCGCGCAGCCGGTCCAGCGGCTCCTCGCGTACCCCGATGAGCCTTTGCACGACCGCCACCACGGTCTCCCGCGGATGCCGCCACGTCCCGACCAGCACCACCAGCCCCGAACAGACGGCAACCGTCACCACCGCACCGCCCGCCAGCATCAGCAGCGACCGCCGGGCATGCGCGCGGTTCACCCGCACCGGGAACGCACCCACCTGCACGGAGAGCCAGCCGGCGAGCAGCAGGTCGAGAACCGCTTCCGGCAGGTCGATCCCCTTGAGCACGTGCAGCGCCACCGACACCAGCAGGAGCCCGGTGGCGACCGCCCACGCCTGCCGCACCCCGAGCCGCAGACCCCGCGCGAGCAGCAACAACGCCACCGACACCGGGATCAGCACGGTCTGCGCGCCCAGCGGAACCCCGAGCGGGAGCACGTCCAGCAGCGGATCGAGCCGCCCTCGCAACGGCGGCGCGAGCGCCGAGAGAATGCCCGCGACGGCCAGCACCACCACGGCCCCGGAAGCCACCCGGCGGGTACGGTCCCGGCGCATCCGGCCGGCGAGATTCGACGCTCTCACCCCTGGAGCCTAGGTCCACCCCGTTCCCGTTACCCGTGGGTGCCGTGCACACCCGCGAGCCTGCCCGGGTGGTGATGAGTGACAGGGCCCTGGGGCCGCAGGGATATCATTTCCGCGGGGCAGAAGCGGGGGTGCGGGGTTGAGGCGCGAGCCGAGCATCCTGCACGTCGACCTGGATGCGATGTTCGCCGCGGTCGAGCAGCGGGACAAGGTGTCGTTGCGGGGCAGGCCGGTCATCGTCGGGGGAGTGGCGGGCCGGGGTGTCGTCGCGACCGCGTCGTACGAGGCCCGCGTCTACGGTGCCCGGTCCGCGATGCCGACCTCGGAGGCGCGACGCCGGTGCCCGTCGGGGACGGCGTTCCTAGCTCCCCGGTTCGCCGCCTACCGCAGGACCAGCCAGGTGTTCATGGCGGTGCTCGCGGAGCTGTCACCGATGGTCGAGCAGGTGTCGATCGATGAGGCGTACGTCGACCTCGCCGCCGGTGGCGACCACGACCTGTCACCCGAGGCCGTGACCGCGATCGCCCGCAAGCTGAAGGCCGACGTGGCGGCCGCGACCGGCGGGGTCACCGCGTCGGTCGGGGTGGCGTCGTCGAAGCTCGTCGCGAAGATCGGCTCGGAGCTGCACAAGCCGGACGGGCTCACGGTCGTGCCGGCCGGCGACGAGCGCACGGTGCTGAGCCCGATGCCGGTCGGATCGCTGCCCGGAGTGGGCCCCGCGGCGCAGGAACGGCTGCGCCGGGCCGGGGTCCAGACGATCGGCCACCTCGCCGCCGTCGAACTCGGTTACCTGCTCGAATGGTTCGGTCAGGCGCACGGCGCCGGGCTCTACCGGCTCGCGCGTGCCGACGACGACCGCGGCGTGGTCACCGACCGGGAGACAAAATCCGTGTCCGCCGAGGAGACGTTCGACGTCGACCTCACCGACCGCGCCCGGCTGTACCACGAGCTCGACCTGCTCGCCCGGCGCGTCGGCGAACGGCTGCGCGCCGCCGGGCTCTCCGGGCGAACGGTGACGGTCAAGATCCGGCACTACGACTTCACCACGATCACCCGCTCGCTCACCCGGGACCAGCCCACCGACGATCCGCAGCTCGTGGCCGACTACGCCCGACGGCTGCTGTCCGACGTCAACACGTCCGCCGGGATCCGGTTGCTCGGCGTGGGGGTGTCGACGCTCACGGCGTACGCACAGGATGATCTTTTCAGTTCGCTCGTGGTTCCTGACGGCGTCGTCGAAGAGCCTGTTCCGCAAGCTCAGGACGCGTCGGCATCGGCATCGGCGCTGGCATCGTCGCTGGCGCCGTCGCCGTCGCCTGAGCTCGCGACGGCCACGTGGCGGCCGGGGCAGGACGTGCGGCATGACGAGTACGGCGCGGGCTGGGTGTGGGGCAGCGGGCTGGGGCGGGTGACGGTCCGTTTCGAGGGGCCGCTCACCCCGCCCGGCCCGGTCCGGACGTTCGCCGTCGACGACGCGGCCCTGCACGCCGCCGACCCGCCGGACTGGACCTCCTAGCCCGCCGGGCCAGAACCCTCTCAGTCCGCCGGGCCGGGACCTCTCAGTCCGCCGGCCCGGGACGTTTTAACCCGCCGGGCCGGGACCTCTCAGTCCGCCGGGCCGGGACCTCTCAGTCCGCCGGGCCGGGACCTTACCCGCCGGGCCGGGGACTCTCAGACGACCAGCCCGGGGACCGGGACGGGGTAGTCGCCCGTCATGCACGCGGTGCAGAAACCGCCGGGCTCGGGGGAGATGGCGGTGAGCATCTCGTCGAGCTCCAGGTAGGCGAGCGAGTCCGCGCCGAGGTGCTCGCGGATCTGCTCGACGCTCATGGTGGCGGCGATGAGCTTGCTGCGGTCGGAGGTGTCCAGGCCGTAGAAGCAGGACCACCGGTACGGCGCGGACAGCACCCGCAGGTGGATCTCCGCGGCGCCGGCGTCACGCAGCAGCTTCATCGTCGAGCGCAGCGTGGTCGCCCGCACGATGGAGTCCTCGACGACGACGAGCTTCTTGCCCGCGACGTTGTCCTCGATCGCGTTGAACTTGATCCGGACGGCGTTCTCACGCAGCTGCTGGTTCGGCGCGATGAACGTCCGGCCGATGTAGCGGTTCTTGATGAGGCCGTCGCCGTACTCGATGCCGGACTCCGCGGCGTAACCCTGCGCGCCGGGGATCGACGAGTCCGGGATCGGCATGACCATGTCGGCGTCGACCGGTGACTGCCGCGCCAGCGCGCGCCCCATCCGCCGGCGGGCGGCGTGCACCCCGACCCCGGCGAGCTTGCCGTCCGGCCGGGCGATGTAGACGAACTCGAACGAGCACAGCGCCTTACGCGCCGGCTCCGCGAACTGGATGCTGTGCACCCCGTCGTCGTCGATCACCACCATCTCACCCGGGTCGATCTCCCGGACGACCTTCGCACTGACGACGTCGAGCGCCGGCGTCTCCGAGGCGAGCACCCAGCCTCCGGTCTCGCACCGGCCCAGGAACAACGGCCGGAACCCGTTCGGGTCGCGCGCACCGATCAGCCGGGTCTCATCCATCACGACGAACGAATACGCCCCCTGCAACCGCGGCAACACGCTGGTCAGAGCGGCGATCAGGTCACCGTTGCCCGGCTTCTCGGCGACGCCGGCGTCGTGGCCGGTGCTGCCGATTTCGCCGGCGGCGGCTTCTGGGCCGGCAGCGGCTTTGTCGGCCGCAGTTCTGTTGGCGGCGGCTTTGTCGGCGGCGGCTTTGTTGGCCGCGGTTTTGTCGGCTGCGGTGGCGATGGCGTCGGCCAGCAGCGCGTCGGCGACCAGAGCGGCCACGACATCGCTGTCACTGTCGGCGTCGGCGTCGGGGTGACCGATGGCGAGCTCGACGGTGTTGACGAGGTTGCCGTTGTGACCGAGCGCGAAGAACACGTCACCGGCGTGCCGGGCGACGGGCTGGGCGTTGCGCCAGGCGCTGGCACCGGTGGTGGCGTATCGGGTGTGACCGATCGCCAGGGTGCCGGGCAGGGCCTGCAGCCGATGCTCGTCGAAGATCGTCGCGACCAGGCCCATGTCCTTGTCGATCATGATCTTGTCGCCGTCACTGACCGCGATGCCGGCCGATTCCTGCCCGCGATGCTGCAGCGCGAACAGGCCTAGATAGGTGAGGTGAGCTGCCGGTTGCTGGGGGTCGCGAACTCCGAAGACGCCACAGGCTTCTTTCGGGCCATCGCTGCCATCTGCCACTGATCCGACTATACGGACGGTAGCCGCCCCCGGCGAGCCACGAGCCGCCCACGTCCGGGTGGGATCCGCCACCCCTAAGATTTCTCATCATGCGCAGCCCCCGGCCACCCGTCCGACGAACACTGACGATGCTCGGGGCTGCCCTCGCCTTCGGCATGCTCGCCGCCCTGATCAAGGGCCACCACCACGGCGTACGCGACACCATCGGCAACCTGAGCACCCCCTGGCTCCTGGTAGCCCTGCTATCCGGTCTTCACACACCGTCACTGCGCCGAGGAGCCGTCCTCGGCCTCGCCGCCACGGTCACAGCGCTCCTCGGCTTCTACCTCGTCGTCGCCGTCATCACGGACGAACAACTGGTCGGCCTCCGCGACCACCTGGCCCACGTCCTGAGCGCGAACCGCCGCTGGCTGTTCTCAGGCCTGCTCAGCGGCCCACTGCTCGGTGCCTTCGGAGCCTGGTTGCGGGCCCGGTTCACCGACGCGGCAAAGGCCGCCGCCGTGGTCACGGGCCTACTGCTGATCGCCGAGCCGCTCGTGATCGCCGGCGCGCACGTCGTACCAGGCTGGCAACAGATCATCACCTGGACCCTCGACCCGGTCCCGTACCTCATCGAAGCCGCCCTGGGTGTCCTGGCCCTGGCCCTCGCCCTCCGCCGCCCGCCAGTTGGCGGGTAGTTCCCGCCGCGTGGCGCTCGATCGGACACCCGCCACGCGCCATGCTGATGACGCCGATCACACGCCGGTGATCGCGCGTTAACTGTGGAGGCGACCCCCATGACCACCACCCAGGCCCCACCGCCCCCGTTCGACCCGGAGCTCGCCGCGGCCCTGAACGCCGTCGCCGACCAGATCCCCTCCTCCGTGACCCCGGAGCAGATCCCCCTCATGCGCCAGGGCGGCGGCGCGCTCGCCCAGCTGGCCGCCCCCGACCTGACCCGCGACGGCAGGTTCACGGTCGAGGACCGCACCGTCCCCGGACCCGACGGCGCCCCGGACATCTCCCTGCTGATCTGCCGCCCCACCGGAACGACCGGAACCCTGGGCTGCGTCTACCACACCCACGGCGGCGGCATGATCGTCGGCGACAACCGCTCCGGCATCGGCGAGATGCTCGACTGGGCGGAACGCTTCGGCCTGGTCGTCGTCTCGGTCGAATACCGCCTGGCCCCGGAAACCCCGCACCCCGGCCCGGTCGAGGACTGTTACGCGGGCCTCGTCTGGACCGCCGCCCACGCCACCGACCTGGGCTACGACCCGGACCGCCTGCTCGTGGCGGGCGCCAGCGCAGGCGGCGGCCTGGCCGCGGCCCTCGCCCTGCTGTCCCGTGATCGAGGCGGCCCGTCCCTGCTCGGCCAGATGCTGATCTACCCGATGCTCGACGACCGCAACAACACCCCCTCCGCGATCCAGATGGCCGGCCGGGGCGTCTGGGATCGAACCTCGAACCAGACCGGCTGGGGCGCGCTGCTCGGCGACGCGGCAGGAGGCCCGGACGTCTCCCCGTACGCCGCCCCCGCCCGCGCCACCGACCTGTCGAACCTCCCCCCGGCCTACATCGACGCCGGCAGCGCCGAAACCTTCCGAGACGAAGACGTCGCGTACGCCACCCACATCTGGCAATCCGGCGGCCGTGCCGAGTTGCACGTCTGGCCCGGAGGCTTCCACGGCTTCGACCTCATGGTCCCCACCGCGGCCATCTCCCAGGACGCCCGCGAGGCCCGATTGCACTGGCTGAACCGCCTCTTCAACGCCTAGCCTCTCGTCATGAGAGACCTCGCCGTCCGGCTCGCCGCCCTGGACGAGGACGCGGGCGCCGCGCTCCGGGTGATCGCGTACTTCGACGGCCTGATCGAGGCGGGCGCCGGGCTGCAGAGCATCGTGCGCGGCGCCGCGGTGCTGGCCGACTGCCCGGCCCGCCTCGACGACGAAGCCCGCCGCGTCCACATCCGCGTCCTCCCCGACGGCGTCCCCTCGCCCGCCCCGCTCGCTGCTGACAAGGCCTGGCCCCATCTGGCCGCGGGCAGCGTGACGCTCCGGCTGGAACGCTCCGGCCCACCCGGCCCCGTCGACGCGATGGTGCTGGAACGGGCGGTCTCCGCCGCGCGTACGGTCCTCGATCGCACCCGGGGCCGTGCGCCTGCAGCGGACACAACAGCCCTGGTCGAGCTACTCATCGACGCTGCGGGCCCGGCCGACGCCCGGCTGCTGGCGGCCCGCCACCTCGGCCTGCCCGCGGACACTCCGGCGTACGTCCTGGTCCGCCCTGAAGGTGTATTCATCAATGTGGACGAGCCGACGTCCGGGAGGGCAGGCATCGGCCCCGCGGTGCCGGTGCTGGAACTCCCGGCCTCACACCTCGCCGCGAGGACAGCGCTGCGCTTCACCGCCGCGGGCACCGAGGAAGACCCAGGCCCGCAGGTGGTGAGCTATGCGGAGCTGGGCGCACTCGCCGCCCTGGCAACGGTCCCCGATCCGGGCGCCGTCCCTGACGTGCAGGCCTTGGAACACGCCGCAGCCGCAGCACCCTGGCTGCTCCAGACCCTCCACGCGGTCACCACAACCACCAGCCTGAGAGCAGCAGCCACAACCCTGCGCGTCCACCACTCGACCCTGCAGGACCGGGTCATCCACGCCGAGCACCTGCTGGGCTGGAGCATCCGCGACCCCCACGGCTGCCTACGCACCCAACTCGCCCTCGCCCTGCGCCGCCTCCACCGCAACCCCTGACGCCGTGACACACACTGACCCGTACCTCGTGGTGACAGAGCCGACTTTCAAGGCCCGGTTTCTCCTCGACCCCGCGGCGGACACCGAGGAATCCGTGGCCAACATCGACGTCATCGTCGACCTGACCGACGGCTCCTCCTGGTCGCTGACAATCTTCACCGTCGACGAGGTCCGCCGCCTTCTCGAGCTGTGGCGCAAGACGGGCGAGACCGCGCACGGCAGCTACTTCTGGGCATCCGATCAACTGATCGTCCCGGCTCCGGGCATCAGCGCAATGACGAACGCCATCCGCGAACTCGTCCGTAGCGGCGACATCGCCGTTGCGGGCAGCCCGGTCGAGATCGGTCAGGTGTAGGGCCGCAGCTCCGGCGGAACCCAATCGGGTACGTCCCATCGCCCGATCGCAGCGGAATAGCGGAAGTGTCCCTGCTCGATACCCTGTGCCCACCCGTTGACGACGTCGGCGAGGCTCGGGGCCAGCGCGTCGAACACGGCGTCCGGCACCTTGGACCAGACATGCACCGGCAGCTGCCATCCGGGGCCGCCGCCCGAAGGTCAGCGAAGAGCACGGCGCCGTCAAACGCGACAATCGGCAGCCACCACGGTGCCCACTGACCCTCCCAGTCCCTCACATCGTCGGGAAACTCAGGCGGGTCGTTCCAGGCCAGGCGCCGGGCGCGCTCATCGAGGGCCTCGCGCAACGACATCAGATACCACGTGACCCCGACCTCGGCCCCCAAGCTGGACACCCCGTCGACCGCACCATCGTGCCACCCCCACCAGACACGCAGATCGCCCGGCAAATCGAACCCCAGCTCAACGACGTACCCGTCCAGCCCCACCCCACTCACCCCGGGAGCGAGCAACCCGGGCGTCGGCGCCCCCTGAGCCCGCCACACCGCATCGAGCCGTTCCAGATCCCGCCGCCGAAGCACGTCGTCATGGTGTGTGGGCACCACGTCTCATCAGCACAAGCGTGCGATGGATGACTTCGGTGAGCGTCACACCGCGCGACCGCTTTCACGCGTCCATCGGGCAGTGCGTTCAGGAGGTCCAAGCACCTCGACGGTGTACGGAGCAAAATCCTTGGTGCTGTCCCGGGCCTCGAAGCCCTCCGAGATCAGGCTCACCTTCATGACACGGAGCATGCCCTCAAGAATCACCTTGAAATGGACGAAGACCGGTGCATCGAAGCGCTACGCCGCGCCCGCCTGCATAACCACACGGTCGGCGCGCCAGTCAACCCGCACCGGCGCATAGCAGTCCGCGAGCTTGTCAACCCGGACCTCCGCGCCTCCGCCAACCAGCCGAGAGCTCATGTTCGGAGCGACGACGGGAAGCCCAGCGGCGGCAAGAGCATCCCAAACGTACCCGGCCAGGTCTTCCCGCCGGATCATCACATCATGAGCTGCCAATTCGGTCATGGCCATCTTCCTACCAGGCCACGCCGCCCGAACCCGATAGGCGGCTTGAGAGCGTGCCGCCGGAATAGTGGTCGAAGATCGGTTTGTTGCTCGATCGCGACAGGGTTGCTGCCATTGCCGAAGCGAAGTACGGGGCATGGGCGGGCCTCGCGAAGAAGGCGCGCAGGATTTCCTTCGTTACGCAGGAATGCTGCCTGTGTCCGGCTCGTAGGCGTAGAGCCGCCATGTCGCCCATGTCGCGTCCATTCCCGTCGGACTCGGCACCGGTCGTGGACTGACCTATCGCAGCACCGGCCGGCAACGCTGGGAGCTGGCCGCCGCCTTTGGCTGAGTGCTTTCACGTGCGCGCGTTGGTTGTCGTGTCGAGCCCCGGGTGTGACGCAGAGTCCGGTGTTCGTGGGTCAGTAGGCGGCGGCGTACTTCACCAGCCAGCGGTTGGTGAACCGGCCCCAATCGAACAGGTCACCGGCGGCACGCCTGCGGTCACGTTCATGGTCAGCGGCGGCCTGTGCCCGGTGGGTGTTCGCCTCACGGAACAATGCTCGTGCGGCCTCGATCCAGATCAGCTTGCCGTCCGGTGTCCGGGCTTCGGGAGAGTCGCGCCGCAAGCGGGTGGTGTGGCCGAGAGC
>NZ_BOQP01000056.1 GCF_018332715.1 Winogradskya consettensis
TGACCATCCCGGCCCCCACCCTTGCGTTTGAGCCGCTGCGGGTTGTCCGTGGTTGCTGATCGGTCCGTGCGTGGGTGGGCTGGGCTTTCACCTCCTGGTGGTGGGCTGGCTGCCGCGCTTCTGGTTTGGGTTGGCGGTTGGCTCTGGCGGGCCGGCCTGGGTGGTGGGGCTTGCGACGCACCTCGCCGGGGGCGCTCAGCGGCTGGTTCTTCGCCCGTTCAGCGGCGTCCGGATGCCTGGCTTACAAGCCACCGCTGCTCCGTCAGTCAACAATGCTTGCCGTGCGCCGTGCGCCGTGCGCCGTGCGCCGTGCCCCCAGCCCCCAGCGCGCGTGCTGCATGCCTAGTGCTGCGCCGCGTTAGTTGGTCGGGGGTCATGCGGCTTTGAGGTGGGTGCCGTCGTAGGTCCAGCGGTAGGGCTTGGCGGTGGTGTTCTTCTCGATCACGTATGTGTCGATCTTGTCGATCAGGTCCTGTCGTGACGGGAAGTCGCCGTGGCGCACGACCCGGCGGGTCAGGGCGGAGAAGTACATTTCGACTTGGTTGAGCCAGGAGGCGTGGACCAGGTCCAGTGGACGTGCCAGCGGGGATGCGCGGCGAGCCAGGCCCGGGTGGCTTTCGCGACGTGTGACGATCCGTTGTCGAGCACGACGTGGATGGTCTTGGCGGGGTCGATGCAGGTATCGAGCATGCTCAGGAATCGTTGGGAGGTCACTGAGTCGTTCCGGACGATCGGTTCGGTGATCGCCTGCCCGGTCCGGATATCGAGGGGGCGGCGACGATCGACACGGTGCCGTGACGCACGTGTTCGAACTCCCGCAGGGCGGGCCGGCCCGGTGCGACGGCCCGGCCGGGGTGTTTACGGGACCGGGCGGCGATCGCGGTCTTCTCGTCGATGGACAGCACGACCGCGCCCGGCGGCGGGTTGAGGTAGAGATCGCAGACGTCGCGGGCGCGGATCCAGAACATCGGGTCGTCTTTACGGGTCAGTCAGCCGCGGACCCGATACGGGCGCAGGTCGCAGTCGGCCAGGATCCGGCCGACCTGCGACGCTGAGATCCCGGTGTCGGCCAGTCGCCCGGCGATGGCCCGATGCGACCAGGTCGATTCCGGCCAGGGCGGGGCCGAGGTCGCGACCGCGATCACCCGAACCCGGACGTCGCTTCCGTGCCGGCGAGGTCGTCCGCTGCGTGGCGCGTCACTCAACCCGGCCAGGCCGGTGACGGCGAACCGGGACCGCCATTTACGGACCATGTCGACACCGATCTGCAGATCCGCCGCGATCCGGGCGTTGGGTATGCCGTCGGCCGCGGCCAGGACGATCTTCGCCCGTAACACCTGCCGCAGTTCGGCACGGGCCGACCTCGCTGTCCGGCACAGGCGCCGGCGGGTCTGCTCGTCCAACGCGATCTGCACTGCTGCCACCGCCACGAAACGTGCCCATCCCGCCGAGCCGACACCGATCGGGCAGCTCCTCGCTGATCATGGCGTCAGAGCGTCGAGCGCGGCAGCATGACCTGCATGGCCCGTAAGAACCCGCCCGAGTCGATGCAGCACCACCTGCGGCAACGACTCAACGAGCATGCCCATGACCGCTGGCCACAACTCGCCGAGGTTCAGGTCCGTTACCGGGCCGGGTTCGCCTACCTCGACGGGCTGTTCCCCGACGGGCGAGTACAACCGATGTGCCGGTTACGGTTCAGCGGGGTCCTGCACACCTGGGGCTTCGCGATCTACCTGGCCAGCCACGACAGCTACCAAGACAACCTGCTGCCGTCCGGGCTGCCCTTCGGCAGCCCGGAAGAAGCCCTCGACTGCGCCTGCGGCCTCTACCTCAACGACCCCACCGCCTGGCTCACACCCCCGACAAACTAACGCGGCGCAGCACTAGCGCTCAGCGCTGCGTGCTCCAGGCTGGGTGTGTGGGTGTGGGTGTGGCGCTGTGCGTTCGCGGCGGGGCGGTGTGGGGCTGGGCGGGTAGCGGGGCTTTGGGTGGTGTGGGGTTGGGAGCGTGACGGGCGCGGTGCGTCGCATGACCCGGCACATTGATTGGCCTGCCGGGCTGGGCCGGTGGGCGTGAGCAGAGGCGCGGCAGCCGGACCAGAATCCGGGAGGTGAAGGCCACGACGAGCCGCGCACGGAGCGGTGAGCAACCACGTCCGAAGCCGCACACTCTCTGACGCAAGGGTGAGGGCGGGGTGGCCGAGCCAGGCATAAAAAATCCCCTAAAGCCCGGCTCGGCCACCCCGGCCCTCACCCGTCCACCGCAAGAGACCCGCCAGCAAGGATCAGGATTCAAGAAGCAAAACCCGGACCCCCACAGATACCGTAGGCAAACGCGACGATGACAGGACCACCACCACACACGGTCCGTCTGACGACGATGGGGATATGAAGAACATGGCCGCGAGGACCAAACCGCACGCCGCTGACAGTCACGACCTTATTCGCGTGCACGGGGCGCGAGAGAACAACTTGAAAGACATCAGTGTTGAGCTTCCGAAGCGGCGCCTGACCGTTTTTACGGGGGTTTCGGGTTCGGGGAAGAGTTCGCTGGTTTTCGCGACTATCGCTGCGGACTCGCAGCGGATGATCAATGAGACGTACAGCGCTTTTGTGCAGGGGTTCATGCCGACGTTGGCGCGGCCCGATGTGGATGTGCTGGAGGGGCTGACGACGGCGATTATTGTTGATCAGCAGCGGATGGGGAGTGATCCTCGGTCGACGGTGGGGACGGCTACCGATACCGGGGCTATGTTGCGGATTTTGTTCAGTCGGCTGGGGAAGCCTCATGTGGGGTCGCCGCAGGCTTTTTCGTTCAATGTGGCTTCGATCAGTGGGGCCGGGGCGGTGACCATTGAGCGGGCCGGGCAGAAGGTGAAGGAGCGGCGCAGTTTCAGTATTACCGGGGGGATGTGCCCGCGGTGTGAGGGGCGGGGGTCGGTTACCGATATTGATCTGGCTCAGCTCTATGACGACGGTAAGTCGTTGAATGAGGGGCCGTTCTCGATCCCGGGGTACAGCATGGACGGATGGATGGGGCGGATCTTCATCGGATCCGGTTTCTTCGATCCGGACAAGCCGATTCGGAAGTACACCAAGCGGGAGTTGCAGGATCTGCTGTACAAGGAGCCGACCAAGATCAAGGTCGACGGTATCAACCTGACGTACGAGGGGCTGATCCCGAAGATCCAGAAGTCGATTCTCTCCAAGGATGTCGACGCGTTGCAGCCGCATGTGCGCGCGTTCGTGGAGCGGGCTGTGGTGTTCACGGTGTGCCCTGAGTGTGGCGGCAGCCGGCTCAGTGCGGAGGCTCGGTCGTCGAAGGTCAAGGGGATCAGCATCGCTGACGCCTGCGCGATGCAGATCAGTGATCTGGCGGGCTGGGTGCGGGGGTTGAAGGAGCCCTCGGTTGCGCCGTTGCTCGAGTCGCTGGGGGAGACCCTCGATTCTTTTGTGGAGATCGGGCTCGGGTATCTGAGCCTGGATCGGCCGGCGGGGACGCTCTCGGGTGGTGAGGCGCAGCGGACCAAGATGATTAGGCACCTCGGGTCGTCGCTGACCGACGTCACGTATGTGTTCGACGAGCCGACGATCGGGCTGCACCCGCATGACATCCAGCGGATGAACGATCTGCTTCTGCGGCTGCGGGACAAGGGCAACACCGTGCTGGTCGTCGAGCACAAGCCGGAGACGATCGCGATCGCCGACCATGTTGTCGATCTCGGGCCGGGGGCCGGGTCGGGTGGCGGGACCGTCTGTTTCGAGGGCACCGTCGCGGGGCTGCGGAAGAGCGGCACTCTCACCGGGCAGCACTTCGACGACCGGGCGTCGCTGAAGGAGACGGTCCGCACGCCGAACGGTGTGCTGGAGGTGCGGGGCGCCGATGCTCACAACCTGCGGAACGTCGATGTCGATATTCCGCTCGGTGTGCTCACGGTGCTGACCGGGGTGGCCGGGTCGGGCAAGAGCTCACTGGTCCGGGGGTCGGTGACCGGGCTCGACGGCGTGGTGTCGGTTGATCAGACGCCGATCCGGGGGTCGCGGCGCAGCAACCCGGCGACGTACACGGGGCTGCTGGAGCCGATCCGTAAGGCCTTCGCCAAGGCCAACGGGGTGAAGCCGGCGCTGTTCAGTGCCAACTCCGAAGGTGCCTGCCCCAACTGCAACGGTAACGGCGTCATCTACACCGACCTGGCGATGATGGCCGGGGTCGCCACCGTCTGCGAGGTCTGCGAGGGGAAGCGGTTCGACGCGTCGGTGCTGGAGTACCACTTCGGCGGACGGGACATCAGCGAGGTGCTCGCGATGTCGGTGATCGAGGCTGAGGAGTTCTTCGGCGGTGGCGATGCGCATACGCCGGCCGCGCACGCCATTCTGAAGCGGCTCGCTGATGTCGGGATCGGCTACATCCGGCTCGGTCAGCCGCTGACCACGCTATCCGGCGGCGAGCGGCAGCGGCTCAAGCTGGCGACGCAGATGGCCGACAAGGGCAACGTCTACGTTCTCGACGAGCCGACGACGGGGCTGCACCTCGCCGACGTGGACAACCTGCTGGGTCTGCTCGACCGGCTCGTCGACTCGGGCAAGTCGGTCATCGTCATCGAGCATCACCAGGCCGTGATGGCGCATGCGGACTGGATCATCGATCTCGGTCCCGGCGCTGGTCACGACGGGGGACGGATCGTTTTCGAGGGCACGCCCGCCGACCTGGTGGCCGGCCGCAAGACGCTGACGGCCGAGCACCTGGCGGCGTACGTGGGGAAATAGGTTTTCAGCGGGCGCGGCGCTGGAAGGTCAGGTGGGTGACGCCGCTCGGAGAGGGGGTGGCTTCGATGGCGAATCGCTCCTGCAGTCCTTCGAGGCCGTCCCACAGCCGTTCGCCGCGGCCCAGGAGGATCGGCACGAGGACGATGTGCATCTGGTCGATCAGGTCGGCCTGGAGGAACTGCCGGACGGTGCTCACCCCACCGCCGATGCGCACGTCGAGGTCGCCGGCGAGAGCGCGAGCCTGCTCGAGAGCGGATGCGGGATCGGCGTCCACGAAATGGAAGGTCGTCCCGCCTTCCATCTCGAGCGTCGGCCGGGGGTGATGGGTCAGTACGACGACCGGGGTGTGGAAGACCGGGTCGTCACCCCACCAGCCCTTCCACTCCTCATCGCTCCAGGGGCCGCGCTGGGGGCCGAACTTGTTGCGCCCCATGATCTCCACGCCGATGCCGCGTGCCCAGTTGCTGGCGAACGCCTCGTCGACGCCGTGCGATCCCGCGGTCTCCCCGTGTATGCCCATGTCACGGAAGGTGCGGGTCTCGAAGGCCCACTCGAGCAGACCGGTCCCGGCGTGCCCGAACGGTGCCTCGAGCTCCTGCCCCTCCCCGGTGCCGAAGCCGTCGAGGGAAACGGAGAAGTTGTGGACGCGGACGCGCGACATGGACCCTCCCAGGTATGCGATCTGCAAGCACCTTACGGAGGTCTCCGGGAGCCGCAGCAACTTCGGCCTGCGGCGGCGCGCCCGAGAAGTGCGGCACCGGCGCCCGGAAGGGGGCGCCGGCACCGGGAATCACTCGTTCGGGAGCAGAGCCCAGAGCACGAGGTAAACGATGAGCTGGGTGCCGGGCAGCAAGCAGGACAGGATGAAGATCAGGCGCATCATTCCGGAGGACATGCCGAAACGGCGGGCCAGACCGGAGCACACGCCGGCGATCCAACGGTCGTCGCGGGGTCTCGCAAGGCGGCGGGTCATCTCGTTCACTCCTTCGATGCCGCGCTCAGCGCGTCAGCACTGGCGTGGCAAGTGGTGGCCGGGGCCGGGTGCCTCGACCGCTTTCCACGGTATGGACCGTCACCCCGTCCGCCCTCGGTCGCGAGAGGGATAAGGGCGCTCACATCCCCGTAGGGGAACCCCGTACCCTCACGGGATTCACTGTTAACATCGGGGCAAATTTCGCCGCCTACTCTCTGCGACCGTAGGCGGTCGAGGTGGGAGGGATGCCGCGGTGACGCTCGCCGTGTTGTGCGGGAGCACCGGAAACGATCTCAGGCCGGAGGCTGCTCGCAGCCTTGCCGAAGATGTGCGTTCCGCCCTGTCGAGAGCTGGCGTCAGCCAGATTTTTGAAGTCAATGGACCGGATATATCCGGGCAAATTCGCGAGATCGTCAAGCTCGCCGATGAGCCCTTGCTGATCTGCGCCGACAATCTCGTCGCGCATCCGAGTCTGCTGTGGACGCTGGCCACCGAGCCGGCCGGCCGCAGCACCGCGCTGGTGGCGGCCACGGAGAGTGGCGACGGAGGCGACCTGAGGGAGGATCGGGGGCGCCTCGTTCCGGCCTCCGACGGGCCCACGAGCTTCCTCGGCGCACTCTGCGTCGCGACGAGTGATCTTGGTCTCGTAACGGCAGCGGCGGGCACCGTAAAAGGACAAAACGTCGACGCCCTCTTCGCGGCGTTACTGCAAGCCGGGCTCGTCCCGATCGCGACCCGTGTGCGCCTTCTGCACGCCGAGCGCGTCCACACCGACGCGGAGCTGGCCGCTGCCGAGGCCGCTGTCGCAAGCGTGGACGAGGACAAGGCCCTGCTGCGCCTGGCGGTCAAGGAAAAAGACGACTTCTTCACCACGTACGCCGTAAGCAGCTGGTCGCCGTTGGTAACGAAGCTCTGCGCCCGCGCCAAGTTGTCGCCCAGCCAGGTCACCGCCCTCTCCGTACTCCTCTCCGTGGTGGCGGCCCTCGGGTTCTGGCAGGCGTCCCGCCCGGCGCTGATCATCGGTGCGATCCTGCTCTACCTGGGCTTCGTCCTCGACTGCGTGGACGGCCAGCTGGCCCGATACACCCGGCAGTTCGGGGCGTTCGGCGGCTGGCTCGACACGATGGCGGACCGGGCGAAGGAATATGCGGTCTACGCCGGGCTCGCCGCCGGGGCCGAACGGATGGGCTTGTCGTTCGCGTGGCCGCTGGCGATCACCGCGATCGTGCTGCAGACCGTCCGGCACATGACCGACACCTGGTACGGCGCCCTGCACGACGAGGCCGCGGCCCGGCAGTCGGTCGGCACAGCTGGCAACGCGGACGCGGGCGGCGGCGTCGGTGCCCGGTTGAGCCGCGCGTCCAACAAGGTGCAGGGTGACACCGGCTCGATCGCGTACTGGCTGAAGCGGATCGTGGTGTTCCCCATCGGCGAGCGGTGGGCCCTGATCGCGCTGCTCGCGGCGGTCTTCAACGGGCGCGTCGCGCTGGCGGTCACCGTGGCATGGGGGGCGCTCGCTCTCGCGTACACGCTGGGGCTGAGGTCGTTGCGCTCGATCTCGATGCGCGTCGGAGTGCTGGACACGGTCGACACGTCGCGGCATCGTGATGACGGCCGGCTGGTTCGTGGCACCGTGAGTGCCGCGGGGTTGAAGCAGCCCCTGCTCTGGGCCGGCATCGCGGCGGTTTCCCCGCTCGTGCTGATCGGTGCGGTCGCGGCGGGCTGGGTGCCGCGCGGGACCCCGTGGCGGGCGGCGTACCTGGAATTCGAATGGGTCCGGGCGGGCGAGGCCGGGATCTGGCTCCTGGTGGTGGCGTTGCTGGTGCTCGGGGCCGGTGCTGCGGCGCGGTCCTCGCACGGCGGGCCGCTCGACTGGCTGGTGCCGGCCGGGTTGCGTGCCGGCGAGTATCTGATGGCGGTGGCGGTCGCGATGATCTGCGACGTGCCGCCGGTGGTGGTGTTCGCGCTGCTCTTCGTGCTCGCGCTGCATCACTACGACCTGACCGCCCGGATGGAGAAGGGCGCTCCGGATGCACATGCGCGACGCGCGCTGCTCGGGTGGGACGGGCGGGTCGTGCTGCTGGTGTTCTTCGCGCTGGCGGGTGTCGCAACGGCTGGTGAGCTGGTGCTCGCCGTCGGTGTCGGCACGCAGTTTCTGACAGGGGCAGTCAAGGATTGGCGAACCGGAGGAAGTCGATGACTCTGCTCAGTGTCGTGCTGCCCGTCTACAAGGTGCAGGGATATCTGCGCCAGTGCCTGGACTCGATCCTCGGGCAGGCGTTCACCGACTTCGAGATCGTGGCGGTCGACGACTGCTCGCCGGACAACAGCGGGGCGATTCTCGCCGAGTACGCCGCTCGTGACTCCCGGGTCCGCGTGGTGTCGCTCGAGGAGAACGTCGGCCTGGGCCGGGCCCGCAACATCGGCCTGGATCACGCGATCGGCGAGTACGTCTGGTTCGTCGACAGCGACGACTGGCTCGCCCAGGGCGCGCTGACCACGGTCGCCGACCGGATCGCCGGCGCCACGCCCGACGTGCTGATCGTCGGCTTCGACCGGGTGCACTGGGACGCGCGGGTGACCCAGTCGGGCGCGACGAAGATCCTCGCCGAGGCGCCGGACACGTTCACCGTCGAGCAGTTCCCCAAGGTGCTCAACGTCCTGCACGTCGCCTGGAACAAGGTCATCCGCCGTGACCTGCTGATCAGGCTCGGGTTCCGCTTCGAGGAAGGCTGGTACGAGGATGTCTCGTTCACCTTCCCGATCATGTCGGTGGCCGAGCGGATCAGCGCGCTGCCCCGGGTCTGCGTGCACTACCGCCAGCGGCGGACCGGCGCGATCACCAGGACGCTCGGCGACCGGCACTTCGAGATCTTCGACCACTGGGCCCACGCGATGGCGCTGGTCGACCAGTACAGCGATCGCGCCGCACAGATCCGGCCTCTGCTGTTCGCCCGGATGATGTGGCACTACCTGATCGTCCTGGACAACAGTCAGCGGGTGAAGAAGGCCTCCCGGCAGGCGTTCTTCACGCGGATCAGCGAGGACTACCGGCGCTACCGGCCGGCCGGCGCGTACCCGATGAAGGGCCGGGCGGACGGGCTGCGGCACCGGTTCATCGGTGAGGGCTCGTTCACGAAGCTCCGGATGCTCGACCAGGCCATCCGGGTGGCCAAGGCGGCGAACCGGGCGCGCCGGGTGCCGGTGGCGAAGGCGAAAGGGCTGGCCAAGAAGGCACGGCAGAGCCTGTACCGGGGTTACTACAAGCTCCAGCTGCGCGGCGCGGTCGACGAGAATCTCGCGCTCTATGCCGCGTACTGGTATCGCGGGGTGACCTGCAATCCCGCCGCGATCTCCCGCAAGGCGCAGGAGCTGGCACCCGGCATCCGCAACGTCTGGGTCGTCAGCAAGGGGCGGACGAAGTCCGTGCCGCCGGGCACCGATTACGTGGTCGCGGGCTCGCTGCCCTACTTCAGGGCACTCGCCCGGGCCCGTTACCTGGTCAACAACGTGAACTGGCCGAACTGGGTGGTCAAGCGGGACGGCACCACGCACGTGATGACCCATCACGGCACCCCGCTGAAGGCGATGGGGATGGACCAGGCCGATCATCCGGCGGCCGCCAAGGACCAGAATTTCCACGCCCAGATGCGCCGGGCCGACCGCTGGGACTTCAGCATCACGGCGAACGCGCACACCACGATCGCGTGGGAGCGGGCGTACCCGTGCCGCTACGAGACGATCGAGTCCGGTTATCCACGCAACGACCGGCTGGCGTCGGCGTCGGCTGCCGACTCCGCGGCGGTCCGGGAGAAGCTCGGCATCCAGCCGCACGAGCGGGTCGTGCTCTACACCCCGACGCACCGCGAGTGGCTGCCGATGGGCACCCAGGTGCTCGACGTCGAGGCGTTCGCCGACCGGCTCGGCCCGGACACCGTACTGCTGGTCCGGGCGCACTACTTCTACGTGGCCGCGGATCACGCCGCGCAGGCGGCTCGGGGGCGGATCGTCGACGTCTCGGCGTACCCCATCGTCGAAGATCTCTATCTTGCCGCCGACGTGATGATGACCGACTACTCGTCGGCGATGTTCGACTTCGCGGTGCTGGACCGGCCACTGGTGATCTTCGCGCCGGACTGGAACGCGTACCAGGAGCTTCGCGGGGTCTATTTCGACCTCATGGAGCTGCCGCCGGGCGCGGTCGCCACGAGCTTCGCCGAGCTGATCGAGGTCTTCGACTCGGGGGCGTACGCGAGCGACCGGTCGGCTGCCGCCCGGACCCGTTTCCGGGAGCGGTTCTGCTACCTCGACGACGGCAAGGCCTCTGAGCGGGTCGTACGCCGAGTATTGCTGGGGGAATCTTCCTCATAGAACTGTGACGATGTGGTGACAGGCTGCGAATGGCCGTTCACCCGATGGCAGACATTGATGCGTGTGGTCACGCTAAGCCATCGTCGCAGCTCACATGCAGGAGGTTGACGGTGTCCACCGTCGCGCTCAAAGACGTCACCAAGGTCTGGCCGGACGGCACCGTGGCGGTCGACCGGGTCAGCCTCGACGTGCAAGACGGCGAGTTCCTGGTCCTGCTGGGTCCCTCCGGCTGTGGCAAGTCCACCGTCCTGCGCATGATCGCCGGGCTGGAGGACCCCTCGGCCGGGGCGATCCTGCTCAACGGCGAACCGGTCCTGGACCTCCCGCCGCGCGACCGTCAGATCGCGATGATCTTCCAGGACTTCGCGCTCTACCCGCACATGACGGTCGGCGGCAACATCGGCTTCCCGCTGAAACTGTCGGGGGTCGAGCCGGACGCGCGCAGCGAGCGGATCGGTGACGTCGCCAGCGCGCTCGGCATCGGCGACGTGCTCGGCCGCAAACCCGGCCAGCTCTCCGGCGGGCAGCGCCAGCGGGTCGCCATGGGGCGCGCCATCGTCCGGCGGCCGGGGCTGTTCCTCATGGACGAGCCGCTGTCCAACCTTGACAGCGGGTTGCGCGCTGAGCTGCGTACCGAGATCAGCAGCCTGACCCGCGAACTCGGCGTGACCACCATGTATGTCACCCATGACCAGGCCGAGGCGCTGACGATGGCCGACCGGGTCGCGATCATGCGCAAGGGTGTGCTGCAGGACATCGGTACGCCCACCGAGGTCTACGGCCGCCCGGCCACCCTCTACGTCGCGGCGTTCCTCGGCTCCCCGCGGATGAACCTGCTCGAAGCGTCGGTCTACGCGCACCTCGACCGCTACATCGCCCTGAACCTCGGCGAGCAGGCGCTGTACCTGCCCTGGAACGACATCCGGGCCCGCGCCCTGTCGCACTACCACGGTGAGCGGATCGTCGTGGGCATGCGGGCGGAGGCGCTGACCCCGGTCTCCCCGGACACCCCGGGCGACGCGGTGCAGGGGGTGCTGCAGGGCCGGGTCCGTTACCTCGAGCACCACGGGCACGAGTCGCTGGCGTTCCTGGACGTCGGTGCCACCGCCATCTCCGTGGACGAGTTGGGCAAGGGTGTCACCGAGCCGGCCGGTGGGGGCGGGGCGTTCCGGAGGTTCGGGGAGACGTTGCAGCGGCTCACCGGGCGTACGGAGAAGCCCGTGATCGTCCGCGAGGAGCCCAAGGCCTCAATCCTCAACGACCCGGGCCGGCATGCACGCAGGCCCGCTGAGCTGGCCGTACGCCTGGCGCCCTATCCGGCGATCGCGGCCGGGCACCCGCTCGCGATCGGCGTCCGCCTCGACGCTCTGCACTTCTTCGATGAGCGCGGCGACCGCATCGACATCGGCTGGCGCTGACTTTTGCTGCTCCGATGACTGCCACGAAAGCGGTACACAGCGTAAGCTGCTCGGCGGTGGAGGAAACTGTTGACCAGCAGAGGCTGCGTCCGGCTCCGGTCAGGGAGTCGCCGGACGCGGGTGCCTCGCACCGTCAAACGGATCTTGATCGCGTGTTCGGCCGCGACGACATCACCGTTCTACGACATGAGGTCCTCGAACGCCTCGACCGCCGCCTCGGCGATCGGCTCGACGGCTTCGTCCTCGCGATCAACGAAGTGATCACCAACGTGGTCCTGCACGCCGGCGGGAACGGCCGGCTGGTGCTCGGGGTCAGCGGCAGCGCGGTCTGGTGCACGGTGACCGACTCCGGGCCGGGCATCCCGGAGCATCTGCAGCACCCACCCGAGGTGCCGGAGGCGTTCGGCGTGGGCGGCCGGGGCATCTGGCTGGCGTACCAGCTGTGCGACGAAGTCACCATGGCGACCGGTCCGATCGGGACGACTATCGGACTCAAAATTGACCTGCCCGGCCAGTAACCCGCATCTGAGCTGCTCAACGACCTGCTGAAAGACATCTGAACCCCGGATGAAACGCCGTGGAAACGTCGTCGGGGGCTTTCCAGGGTGTCAGCGCCGATAGGCGACTACATTAGGCCGGTGCTCGGACTACCTCCTCACGTGACGGCATGCCTCTTCGACCTCGACGGCGTGCTCACCCAGACCGCCCTGGTCCACAACGCGGCGTGGAAACAGACCTTCGACGCCTTCCTTCAGCGGTGGTCCGCTGACCACGGGCAGCCGTACGTGCCGTTCGACTCCGGCGCCGACTACCACCAATATGTCGACGGGCGTCAACGCGCCGACGGTGTCCGCACCTTCCTCGCCTCGCGGGGCATCACCCTGCCCGAGGGCACCCCCGACGACGGACCCGACGAGGAAACCGTCAACGGGGTCGGCAACCGCAAGAACATCCTCGTCCTGCAGAAGATCGCGGAAGGGGCGGTCCAGGTCTACCCGGGATCGGTCGACTACCTGCACGCCGTGCAGAAGGCCGGGCTGCGCCGCGCGGTGGTCTCGGCAAGCGCCAACTGCAAGGACGTCCTGGACGCCGCGAACATCACCGATCTGCTGGAGGAGCGGGTGGACGGAGTCGTCGCCCGCGCCGAGAAGCTGCCCGGCAAACCCGCGCCGGACACGTTCCTCTATGGTGCGAAGCTGCTCGGCGTCGAGCCGGAGAACTGTGCCGTTTTCGAGGATGCCCTGGCGGGCGTCGAAGCGGGCAGGGCCGGCAAATTCGGCATCGTCATCGGCGTGGACCGCGTCGGTCAGGCCGACGCCCTGCGCGAGCACGGCGCCGACATCGTGGTCCAGGACCTTTCCGAACTTCTCACCCGATAACCTTTCACTTCGAGAGGCACCACCGTGATCCGTGAACGGGCTTACCCCGTCGACCCGTGGCACATCCGGGAAACCCGGCTGGACCTTGATCTGCTGGCCCAGTCCGAGTCGGTCTTCGCCCTTTCCAACGGCCACATCGGCATCCGCGGAAACCTGGACGAGGGCGAGCCGCACGGCCTGCCGGGCACGTACCTCAACTCGTTCTACGAGCTGCGGCCGCTGCCGTACGCGGAGGCCGGTTATGGCTTCCCCGAGTCGGGCCAGACGATGGTCAACGTCACCAACGCGAAGCTGATGCGCCTGCTCGTCGATGACGAGCCGTTCGACGTCCGTTACGGCGAGCTGCGCTCCCACGAGCGCACCTTGGACCTGCGCGCGGGCACCCTCGAGCGGATCGTGGAGTGGGTCTCGCCCTCCGGCCAGGGGATCCGGGTCCGCACGGTGCGAATGGTGTCCTTCACCCAGCGCTCCGTCGTGGCCTTCCTCTACGAGGTCGAACCGCTCAACGACACCGCGCGGCTGATCCTGCAGTCCGAGCTGGTCGCCAACGAGCAGCTCCCGATCAGCAGCAAGGACCCGCGCGTCGCCGCCGTCCTCGACCACCCGCTGCAGGCCGAGGAGATGCTCGAGCAGCGCACCGGCGGCCTGCTCGTGCACCGCACCAAGGCCAGCGACCTGCGCATGGCCGCTGCGATGGAGCACCTCGTCGAGGCGCCCGGCAAGCACGCGGTCACCACCGAGGGCCACCCCGACTGGCTGCGCACCACCGTCGCCTGCAAGCTCGAGCCGGGCCAGAAGCTCCGCGTCGTCAAGCTGGCCGCTTACGGCTGGTCGAGCAACCGCTCTCTGCCCGCCGTGCGCGACCAGGTCGGCGCGGCGCTCGCGAGTGCCCGCCTGGACGGCTGGGAGGGTCTCCTCGACGCCCAGCGTGAATACCTCGACGAGTTCTGGGACCACTCGGACGTCAAGGTGGAGGGTGACCCCGAGGTCCAGCAGGCGGTCCGCTTCGGACTGTTCCACACCCTGCAGGCCGGCGCCCGCGCCGAGCAGCGCCCGATCGGCTCCAAGGGCCTCTCCGGCCCCGGCTACGACGGCCACACGTTCTGGGACGCCGAGACCTTCGTGCTCCCGGCCCTCACGTACACCCAGCCGGCTGCGGCAGCGGACGTCCTGCGCTGGCGGCACTCCACCCTCGACCTGGCCAAGGAGCGCGCGCAGACGCTCGGCATCCAGGGCGCGGCGTTCCCGTGGCGCACCATCCGCGGCCAGGAATGCTCGGCCTACTGGCCGGCCGGCACCGCGGGCTTCCACATCGGCGCCGACATCGCCGACGCGGTCCGCCGCTATGTCTCCGCAACCGGCGACTACGACTTCGAACGCGAGGTCGGCCTCGAGCTCCTCGTCGAAACCGCCCGTCTCTGGCGCTCCCTGGGCCACCACGACCGCCACGGCCGCTTCCACATCGACGGCGTCACCGGCCCCGACGAATACACCGCCGTGGTCGACGACAACATCTACACCAACCTCATGGCGCAGCAGAACCTGCACGCCGCGGCGGACGCGGCGAAGCGCCACCCCGACCTGGCCCGCAAACTCGGCGTCGACGACGAGGAACTGGCCTCCTGGCGCGACGCGGCGGCCGCGGTCCACATCCCCTACGACCGCGAGCTGGGCGTCCACCAGCAGTCGGAGGGCTTCACCCGGCTGCAGGAGTGGGACTTCGAGAACACCCCGCCCGAGGCGTACCCGCTGCTCCTGAACTACCCGTACTTCGACCTCTACCGCAAGCAGGTCGTCAAGCAGGCCGACCTGGTCATGGCGATGTACATCCGGGGCGACGCCTTCACTCCCGAGGAAAAGGCCCGCAACTTCGCCTACTACGACGCCCGCACGGTCCGCGACTCCTCGCTCTCGGCCTGCATCCAGGCCGTCATGGCAGCCGAGGTCGGCTTCACCGAGCTGGCCCACGACTACCTCGGCGAAGCAGCCCTGATGGACCTCCACGACCTCCACCAGAACGCCCGCGACGGAGTCCACGTGGCTTCCCTGGCAGGCTCCTGGATCGCCCTCGTGGCGGGCCTGGGCGGCATGCGCGACTACAACGGCCAGCTGTCGTTCGCCCCGCGCCTGCCCAGCCGCATCGACGGCCTGGAGTTCTCGTTGCTCTGGCGCGGCCTGCGCCTGCGCGTCGAGGTCGCCCGCGACGAGGTCACCTACTCCCTGCGCAACGGCGGCGGCTCAGCCCGCCTCGACATCCTCCATCACGGCAAAGAAGTCACGGTCACCCAGGTCAAGCCGGTCGTCCTCCAGATCCCGGCCGCCCTCCCGACCGGCCCCGCCCCCACCCAGCCGGCCGGTCGCGCTCCGGTTCGCAGGGCCGCAACCCTTTAAGATCAAGATGTCGTAGCTCGGTGGGTGGTGCTGACCGCAACTCCCGTCGAGGCCGGGCCCGAGGATCCAGGAGCTGGCGCTCCGTGAACGGATCCCCGGGCCCTTCTTTCTGCGTGCGGGGCGTCGCCTCGCTCCGCATCGGCCTGGTTTTCTTGGTTCGTGGTGGGGTTCCGGGCTTTGCTTTTGCAACGCCGGTTGTACGCCTGGTGCTGAGCGCGGAGTAGCGGTCCCGGCTGTTCGGGAGGTCCGGCTCTCGGCTCGTCTGCCCGACCCGACGCCGTGGCGGCATTAGACTCGCCGGCCATGGGATCGCTCATCTTCAGCCTCAATGTCACCCTGGACGGTTGCGTCGACCACCAGGAGGGCATCGCCGACGACGAGACACACGCCTACTTCACCCGTCTCATGGACGAGGGCGGAGCAATGCTGTGGGGCCGCGTCACCTACGAAATGATGGAAAGCTACTGGCCGGCCGTCGCCCGAGGTGACGAGCAGGCACCACCGGCCATCCACGAGTGGGCGGTCAAACTGGACGCCAAACCCAAGTACATCGTGTCAACGACGCGCACCGACTTCCCGTGGACCAACAGCCACCACCTAGCCGGCAACCTGCGCGAGAGCGTGCAAAATCTCAAGGACGCAACCCCGGCCGGCGTCCTCCTCGGAAGCGGCAAACTCGCCACCGAACTGGACCGCCTGAACCTGATCGACGAATACAAATTCCTCATCCAACCCAGAATCACCGGCCACGGCCCAACCCTCCACCAAAACGGCCTACCCACCACCCGCCACCTACAACTACTCTCCTCAACCCCCCTCCAAAACGGCGTAGTAGCCATGCACTACCGCCGCACCCCCTAACCCCCCCCGCCCGCCCCTCACCCCACCCAGTCTGTGCGGCCGGGTTCCGGCGTCATGAGGCCACCGTCCTTGCCCCGCCTATCCTTCACCTCGCCCTGCCTCGCCCTGCCTCGCCCTGCCTCGCCCTGCCTCGCCCTGCCTCGCCCTGCCTCGCCCTGCCTCGCCCTGCCTCGCCCTGCCTCGCCCTGCCTCGCCCTGCCTCGCCCTGCCTCGCCCTGCCTCGCCCTGCCTCGCTCCGTTTCGTCGGCTCCGTCTCGTCGGCTCCGTCTCGGCCCGGACATTTCCGGCCCGCTCCGTCTCGTCCGGACGTTCCGGCCCGCTCCGTCTCACCCGGACGTTCCGGCAAGCTTCGTCTCGCCCGGCTGTTTCCCACGCGGCCGTTTCTCGCGCGGGTCTACGGAAATGCGCGGAGGGCCGCTCGGAGTGGCACGCTGCGGTGTTCAGGGGCTCCGCCCTGCCGTCGCTGGCCGCACTTATCTGACTTTCAAGACATGCATCCGTGAGTGCGCCTGCCCTGCTGCCGCCTGGTACTGGAGTTCGTGGTTCAGGGATCGTCGATTCGGGAGCCCCGGCCGACGCTTACTTTTGTCACGGACCACCACATGCGGCTCACCGTCGGCGCGAACCGGATCAACTGCTCCAACCCGCGCTGGGCCTTTCGCCCGTTGGCGGGACCCCGCTTGGTTTGCCGTGCGGCCCGACCTTGCCCTTCACCGTGGCGGACGAGCGCCCGTAAACGCCAACATTCGCCGTGTTGCCCGTGGCGTTTGCGGTTCCTCGCTACTGACAGGTGCCAGGCACGAGCGACTCCCCACAGGTTCGGGTTGGCGGGCCCCAGCCGGCCAACAGGCCCTGACGTCGTCACCCGGCGTGGGTCACGCCGGGACAGGCCGGCACCGGCGAGACGCCGCCCCGCTCGACGCGCTTCTGAGGCATCCGGAAGACCGCCGACGGGACCCGAATGGTCCGTGTCCGCCACCTCCTGTGCCGATGTGGCGGCGATGGCGAACACCGCGTTCAGGTGCACGACTTGCGACGAGCGAACTGGCCCGACGACCAGTCCTACGGCAGACCGGGAACCAGATGCACGAAGCGCACTGCCAGTGCCGCTTTGTCCTGCAACGCGCCCAGAGCGGCAAAAGGGACTAGGGCGGCCAAAGCGGCCAAAGAGCCCAGGGCGGCCACGGCGGCCAGAGCGGCCAGAGCGGCCAGAGCGGCTAAAGCGGCTAAAGCGCGGCCTATCTGCCCCTGCCGTAACCGCAGGTTGTGCCGCCGCCCAGCCGGCCTGCCCAACACCGTGCGCGGTTCCGGCGGTTGGCCGTATCCCGCGCGGGTCTTGCCCCCGGTGGCCTGGGGAGAGGCTGGGTGATGAGGGCGGTGGGGGTCAGGCGGGGGTGGGGAGTTTCAGGTGCATGGATTGGTAGGTGGTCTGGTGGGGGCCGGGGCGGTGGGTGCCGGTGGGGGACCAGCCGTGGTGGGCGTAGAAGAGGAGGGCGCGGGTGTTTTGTTGCCAGACTTCGAGGAGGCCGGTGGGGGTGTTGGTGCGGCGTAGGTAGGTGAGGAAGGTGGCGTGGAGGCGGGTGCCGATTCCTTTGCTCCAGTGGGGTGGGTCGACGTGGATCTGGAAGAGTTGGCCGGCTGGGGTGCCGTCGGGGGTGGGGGTGAGGGCCGGGCCCATGGCGACGGCGCCGACCACTTTGTCGTCGATCACGGCGCAGTAGATCGTGTGGTCGGGGGATTCGACTGCTTGGGTCCAGGCTTCGCGGCGGTGGTCGGCGCCGGCGGGGTCGGCGGTGCTGTCGGCGAGGAGGCCGCCGGTCTGGTAGTAGGAGGCTCGGGCTCGGGTGTGGACGTCGGCGATGCGGTCGACGTCGGCGAGCGTTGGTTCCCGGATCAGCATGTTGGTCCTTCCTGCGGGCGCCCCGATATGCGAAGAAGCCCCCACTCCTCCGGCGGGAAGAGTGGGGGCCTGTGGGGCGCGGAGGGCTCGGCTACAACATGGAAACGTGTACGTGGTCCGTGTGGTTGCTGGGTCCGTGGTAGTTCTTCCAGCCGGTCGCCGGGAACCAGATCATGCGGTTCCAGATGACGTAGAGGATGCCGAGCTTGTCGGCGTTACGGACGAGGAAGGCCATCACTTCGTTGCCGTACTCGCGGGTGTCCTGGTTGTGCCAGGGGGCGAAGCCGCTCTTCTGCAGGGACCAGTCGCAGGCGCGGCCCTTGGGATGCTCGAACGGGCCGCCGTTGCGGTGACAACCGACAAAGCGGTTGAATCCGGCTTTCTTCACTTCCTTGTACATGTGGTACGTGCGAGGAGTGATGCAGCCGTCCGTTGTCGGGTCGTTCACACTGCACGATTCGGCGGGCAGAGAACCGTCCGAGTTGCGCGGGGTGGCAGAGGCGATCTTGCTCTTGGCAGTGACGAAGCCGCCGGTGACGGTGTCGCCGCCGACGAGGTTGAGGGCCTTCTCGGCCGATTCCTTCTGCTTCTGCATCGAGGCGAGGTTCTGCTTCTGCGCGGCGACCTCCTGGTCGAGGCGGGCCTTGTTGGTCGCCACCTCCTCGATGGCCGCGTCGAGCTCGCGCAACTTGTGATCGTGCAGCGCGTTGATCTCGGAGAGCGAGACCGCCTTGTCGAGGAACGCGTTGGCGGAGTCCGAGTTGAGCAGGAAGCCCATCGTGCTGACGCCACCGGTGCGGTACTGCTGGGCAGCCACCGCGCCCACCTCGGGCAGGAGTGCGTCGCGCTTGGCCTCCGCGGACTTCACTTTCAGCGAGAGGTCGAGCTGGGTCTTGGTCGACTTCGCGACTGCGGCCTTCGCGTCGAGGTAGCGCCGGCCGGTGCTGTCGAGCAGATCGTTCAGCTGGGGATTGTCGTCGCCGTCGTCGGCGGTGGAGCTGTCACTGCCGCCCGGGGCGGCGCTCGCGGGTGCGCCGGGTACGGCGACCGTGGCCACCGCGAAGATCGAGGCCAGGGCGAGGACGAGCCACCGGCGGGGTCTTGCCGTCATCCAGTTTCCTTCCACGTTGCCGCCTACCGAGTTAGCTGACGGGTTCGGGACGGAAGCGATCCCTACCGCTGATTACTCAGCGGATTCACCCCATTACTGAGTGGTTCCCCGGCTCGCCTGGTGGCGATTGAGCGGTGGTCCGCCGGTGCCTTTGGGGCGACACCTCTTGGCCTGACCGGCGGAAAGTTTACCTGAACTCAGACGAGTCCTCAGTCCTCGCGAGGACCGCAAAGCTGTTACCGTGCAACGACTTTACGTCACCACTCGTTGGCGTGACGCGAGCGGTGGCCCGTAACGGCGTACCAATGTGAGTCGTTGCATTCTCTCCGTAGTGTTTTCACTGAATGTGGTGGATCGAATGCTCAGAGTGCGACGGCTGTCAATAGTGGAAATTGATGGGTAGTGTTCGTCACGGTTCCATCACGGAGCCGCCGCTCAATCGCCGAGAGGCGAACCGGGGACCCAATCCGTAATGGGGTGAATCCGCTGAGTATTCAGCGGTAGGGATCCTTCCATCCCGAACCCGTCAGCTAACCCGGTCGGCGGTCGACGGAAGGAAGACTCGTGCGGCTCGACCCTGTTCGACGGCGATTAGCGATCGTTCTGGCGCTGCTCGTCGCCACCACGGGCCTGGCACTGACCGGCCCGACCGCGGCATCCGCCGCGCCATCGCCCCTGGCTGCCCCGGGTGACTCCGGTGATGACGGCGAGGGCGGTTCCAAGACCCTGGTCGAGCAGCTCGAGGCCGCGTCGAAGGGCTTCGTGGAGGCCAAAGAGACGCTCGAGAGCTCCAAGAAACGTCAGCAGCAGCTCGCGACGAAGCTGAAGGAGCTGGAGACCCAGCTCGCCCCGAAGCAGGCGGCGCTGGACGAGATCGTCCGGCAGTCGTATCAGTCCGGGCGGCTAGGCCCGATGGCCGCCATCCTCACCGCCGACTCCAGCGGCAGCATGATCGACCGCGCGCAGACGCTGTCGACGATCGGGGTCAAGCAGGACCGGGCCGTGCGCGATCTCAAGGACTCGAAGACCCAGCAGGAGCAGGCGAAGCTGGCCATCGACGCGGAGATCCGCAAGCAGGAAGCCCAGGTCGGCGTGATGGCCAAGCGCAAGACGCAGGCCGAGAACGCCCTCAAGGCCGCGAACGCCGCCAGCGCCGCCGCCGGCTCGTCGAGCAGCAGCGACGACGAAACCGGTGGCGGCAGCAGTAGCAGCAGCGCGGTCTCCGGTGCGGCGCCCCGCAACTCGGACGGCTCGCTGCCGTCGGAGTCGTGCAGCGTCAACGACCCGACCACCAGCGGCTGCATCACGCCGCGCACCCTGAACGCCATGAAGGAAGCGCAGAAGGACGGCTTCACCCACTTCGTGGCCTGCTTCCGCACCCAGAACAGCGGCGAGCACCCCAAGGGCCGGGCCTGTGACTTCGCGGCCGACAAGAACGGCTTCGGCGGTGTCGCCACGGGTAGCAGCAAGACCTATGGCACCAACCTGGCCAACTACTTCATCAACAACTCGAGCCGGCTGGGCGTGCTCTACGTGATCTGGTTCAGGCGCATCTGGCTGCCGAGCAGCGGCTGGAAGGCGTACAGCGGCGGTAACGGCGATCCGTCGAGCGACCACACGAACCACGTACATCTATCTATGCGGTAACCAGCGACACAAAAGGGCGGCCGTGAGAAACGGCCGCCCTTTTTCGCGTTATGTGTCACTTCTTGACGAAGGCTTCGTACTCCTTCATCACTTCGTCGGTCGGGCCGTCCGCGCGGATCAGGCCCGACTCGAGCCAGACAGAACGCTCGCAGGTGTCCCGGATCGACTGCTCGCTATGGCTGACCAGGAAGACCGTGCCCGCCTCGGCGCGCAGGTCACGGACCCGCTGCTCGCTGCGCTTGCGGAACTTCGCGTCACCGGTGGCCAGCGCCTCGTCGATCAGCAGCACGTCGTGCTTCTTCGCCGCGGAGATCGCGAAGCGCAGCCGGGCCGCCATGCCGGAGGAGTAGGTCCGCATCGGCAGCGAGCTGAAGTCGCCGCGCTCGTTGATGCCGGAGAAGTCGATGATCTCCTTGACCATGGGCTTCACCTCGGCCGGGGACATGCCCATGGCGAGGCAGCCGAGCACCACGTTGCGCTCGCCCGGGAGGTCGTTCATCAGGGCCGCGTTCACGCCGAGCAGCGAGGGCTGCCCGGAGGCGAAGATCGCGCCCTTCTCCACCGGCAGGAGCCCCGCGATCGCCCGCAGCAGGGTCGACTTGCCGGAGCCGTTCGTACCGATCAGACCGATCGCTTCGCCCTTGTACGCGACAAAGCTGACCCCCTTGATCGCATGCACCTCGCGCAGGATGGTGGGCTTCGCGCCCGTGACGATCCGTTTGAACCCGGCCAGCGGGCTGGAGGCGGAGCCGGACTGCTGCACCCGGTAGGTGATGTGCGCGTCGTCCACGATGACGGTGGGTTCGCGTTCGTCAGCCACGGCCGTAGCCCTTCTCTCCGCGCCAGAAGTAGATGTAACCGCCGATTCCGACGAACAGGGTCCAGCCGATCGCCTCTGCCCAGAGCACCCACGGCGTGGAAGCCAGCGGGACCTCTTCCAGCAGTGCGTGCCGCATGAGGTCGATGAAGACCAGCAGCGGGTTGGCTTCGACGATCTTCAGCGCGATCGGGTGGTCCTGGAGCGCCGACTGGAACTTCGTCACCGGGTAGAGCACCGCGGAGCCGTACAGCCAGAACCGCATGATGAACGGCACCAGCTGCTTGAAGTCGGCGACCTTGGAGCCCAGCCGGGCGGCGGCCATGGCGAGCCCCGCGTTGAAGATCGACTGGAGCAGGAAGATCGGCACGACGAGCAGCCACTCGAGGGTGAGCGGCTCGCCGAAGCCCAGCACGATCGCCATCAGCACGATGATCGAGGCGAACATGTTGCGGACCTCGACCATGGTCAGCGCGAGCGGCAAGGCGGCGCGGGGGAAGTGCAGCGCCCGGATCAGCCCGAGGTTGCCGCTGATCGCCTGGATGCCGGACTGCACGACCGACTGGGTGAAGCCGAAGATGAAGACACCCGTGCACAGGTACGCGACGAAGTTGGGGATGCCGCGCGACGTGTCCAGGATCTTGCCGAAGATCACGTAGTAGACCGCCGCGTTGATCAGCGGCGTCAGCACCTGCCAGAGGGAGCCCAGCCGGGTCTTGCCCAGCGAGGAGGTCACCTTGGCATTGGCGTAGTAGGCGATGAAGTGTCTGTACGCCCAGAGCTTGCCTGTGTATTCGGGCAGCGTGGGTAATCTGCCTGCTACACCGAGGCCGTGCCGACGTGCCAGCTCTCTCAGGGGGAGGCCGGTGTCGGAATCGGCGACCGCCGTCTGTGACATGGGGTGGCGCTCCGATCTGGTCGGTCCGTCCGGGGGCAGGGACCTGGATGACTTTCGCGGCAACACACTAAACAGTGTGCCGCGATGGAACGCCAGCGTATCGACGTCGGCTCGAATTTATCCGAACTGACGTCGAAACGCAACCGTTGCGTCGTCGCGTATAGTTACTTGCGTGGCAGCCACAAAACGCGCACCGGCCGGAGCGGCGGTGCTCCGCGGTGACATCACCGCGGCAATCCGGAACGCTGTGATGAACGAGCTGGCCGAGGTCGGCTACGGCAGGCTCTCCATCGAGGCGGTGGCGCGCCGGGCCGGCGTCGGCAAGACCGCCGTCTATCGCCGGTGGAGCAACAAACTGGAGATGGTCCTCGAGATCGTCTCCGGCGTGGCGGAGCGTAGCGTGCCGATGCCCGACACCGGTAGCTTTGCGACGGATCTTCAGCTGACGATGTTCATCGTGAGCAAGGCCCTGCAGCACCGCATCGCCTCACAGATCATCCCGGACCTGATGGCCGAGGCCGCCCGGAACCCGAAGATCGCCGAGACGCTGCACCGGGCGCTGCGCACCCACCAGACGGCCGTCGGCGAGACGATCGTCGGGCAGGCCGTCGCGCGCGGTGAGCTGCCCGAGGGCACCGACCCCGGGATCGCCGTCGACCTGATGATCGGTCCGCTCTACTGGCACCTGGCGGTCACGCGTACCCCGATCGACGAGGACTACCTCGAAAAGATGGCCAACGCCGTCACCGCGGCCCTCAAAGCGGCACCGGCAGGTCCGCCGGCTCCGTGATGGCGACGACGACGAGCTCGGCGGTCATCGGGCGGGCGAAGTGGAAGCCCTGGGCGCGTTCGTAGCCCAGATCGCCCAGCCGCTCCGCCTGCTCGGGTGTCTCCACGCCCTCGGCGACCGCCTCCAGGCCCATCGCACGGGCCAGCTGCAGCACCGCGCCCGCGATCGCGGCCGACCCGGGACCGGGTGTGAACGAGCGGTCCAGCTTGATCTGGTCGACCGGGCAGTTCGCCAGCAGGCTGAGCGTGGACGCCCCGGTGCCGAAATCATCCAGCGCCAGCCGTACGCCCATCGCCCGCAACGCCCGCAACACGTCGTGCGTGGCCCCGCCGCCCAGCGCGGTCGACTCCGTGATCTCGATCGTCAACCGGCCCGCGTCGAGGCCGCTCTCCCGCAGCGCCCGCGCGACCTGCTCGGCGAAGCCGCGGTTCTGCAGTTGCCGCGCGGACACGTTCACCGACATCGTGCCGGGTGCCCGGTCGCCGAGCTCCGTGATCCACGCAGCCGCCTGCCGGCAAGCCTCGTGCACAACCCATTCACCCAGCGGCACGATCATGCCGGTCAGTTCCGCGCCGGGGATGAACTCCGCGGGGCTTAGCAGGCCACGCTTCGGGTGGACCCAGCGCACGAGCGCCTCCACGCCGGTGAGGCGGCCCTCGGGCAGCGTCACCACGGGCTGATAGTGCAGCAGGAACTCCTGACGCTCCAGCGCCGCCGTCAGCGCCGCGGTGATGCGGTGCCGTTCGGCGCCACGGGCCTCCGAACCGGGCCGGTACCGCTGGTAGCCGCCCTCGCCGCGCTCCTTGGCCTCGTACATGGCGATGTCGGCCTTGCGCAGCAGGTTGCCAGGGTCGTCGCCGGAGCGGCAGTCGACCACGCCGAAGCTCGCGCGCACCGAGAGCAGGTGCCCGTCGATCTCGAACGGCATGGCCAGCGTGTCGGCGATGCGTTCGAGGACCTGGTCGACGTCCGGGCCGCCGAGCCCCTCGAAGAGGATCGCGAACTCGTCGCCACCGAGGCGCGCCACGGTGTCGGTCGGGCGCACCGCCGATCGCATCCGCTCGGAGACCGTGATGAGCAGGTCGTCGCCGACCGCGTGACCCAGGGTGTCGTTCACGGTCTTGAAGTCGTCCAGGTCGACCAGGACGATGCTGAGCCGGTGCTGCGGGCGGAGCCGGCCGACGGCGGCCTCGACCCGGTCACCGAAGAGCGCCCGGTTGGCGAGCCCGGTCAGGATGTCGTGCGAGGCCTCGTAGCTGAGCCGTTCGTGCGCCTCGACGGTCTCGGTGACATCGCGTGAGTTGCTGACGATGCCGCGTACGCCCGGCTCGTCCAGCAGGTTCGCGCTCGTGATCTCCAGGGTGCGGTACGAGCCGTCGGCGTGCTCCAGGCGTACCTGATAGGTCGAGGTCGTTCCTGGCTCGGCAGCGACCGTGCGCACGTGCCGGCCGATGTCGACCCGGTCATCGGGGTGCACCCGCTCCACGATGTTGGTGCCGATCATGGCCTCGGGCGCGCTGCCGAGCACCCGCCGCACGGCCGGGCTGATGTAGGTGATCAGACCGCTGACCTCGGTGATCGTGACGACGTCGCTGGAGTTCTGCACGAGCAGCCGGAACCGCTGCTCCTTCTGGCGCAGTTCCAGCATGTTGGCGTCGAGCCGGTCGACGAGCTGCTCGTTCTCGCGCATCGAGGCGACCTGGCGGGCGATCACGAGCGCGGTGAGCACCACGGCGGCCACTGCCACCGGCAGCACCCCGGCGGCACCCTGCACGAGGATGAAGATCAGCAGGGCGTTGGTGGCTGCCGCCATCCCGTACGCGAGCGGGCTCCACCGACGCTTGCCCGGAGTGGCGGCACGAGGGTTCGCACCCGCTTCGGACTGCCGGCGGGCGGCCAGCAGGAGCAGAAACGAGCCGACGGGCATGATCAGCAGGCTGGCGTCGAGGTACGGCTTCCCGACCAGCAGCGGGGCGACCGCGACACCGGCCGGCCCGGCGACGAACGCCGCGCGCAGCATCCGCAGCGAGCGCCCGTCCAGCGTGGCGGCGGCGGTGACCGCCATCTTCGCGATCGCGGTCAGCGCGACCACCCCGGAGACGGTCAGCAGCAGGCCGGAGCCGAGGGACGCCCGGTTCACGTTCTCGAAGAGGGACTGCGCGGCGAAGTGCCAGAAGAAGATGCCCGAACCGGCGACGAGGATGGCGACGTCGAGCACGGTGGCGATCAGACGCCCGCGCGAGAGTGCACCCCAGGGGAGCCGGAACATCGGCCAGACGATCAGCACGGTGGCGGCGGCGTGCAGCAGGCTGGTGACCATCCCGACCCGCATGGTCATGCTGAGATCGCGGTTGACCGAGTCGGCGACCTGGCTGATCAGGGAGAGGGTCAGCACGACGAACGCGACCGACATCTGCCGCCAGAACCGCCGGGCGGCCGCGGGAACGAGGACGTCGCCCGCTGTCCGCCGGGCAGCGACGGTCGCCACCGCGGTGCAGGCGGGGGCGAGCAGCCACCCGATCAGCGCCGGGCCGACCGCGCCGAGCACGAAGGTCAGCGCGAACCAGGCGGTCGCGGCGGCTGCGAGCGATCCGGAGATCACCAGCAGCCGCCGGTCCCACGCGGTGGTGCGGTCCATGGAGTTCCCTCTCGTGCCGGACAAGCCCGTTGCCCGCACGATCGGTACCGGGGCCGCCCGGCTGAGCTTTGGAACTAAGGCGCAACGTTCAACAGGTCGACCGCACTGTGCTGGCAACTGTGATTGGTGCTCACATAGGGGCCCGCGAAGTGGCTGCCGTACGCGTCGAAGCTGTTCCGGTCGTTCGCGTACGCCGAATCCGCCTGACGTTTCAGGTAGGCGTCGTACGGCCGGCCCACCGCCGCGTTGAGGACGCCGAGGCCGCGTACGAACGCTCCCTTGAAGGAAACGCCGTCACCACTGCACTGATCGGGCTCGTTGGGCTCGCGCAGAATGCCATTGGGATTGAGGTACGAGCTCGAAGTGGCCGCATCCCCGATCCGCCGCGCCACGGTCAGCGCGTTCGTGTCCCCGGTCAGCTTGTTGAGCTGCACCAGCGCGTTGATGAGTACGCCCTGGTTGTAGGTCCACGTCACGTCCCCGTTGTTCCTGCACGTGCTGAGGTTGATGCCGTCGTTGACCAGGTTCGAGCTGTTGACCATCCCGACGCTCTGGAACCACGCCCAGCCCGCCTGTGCCCGCGCGCGATAGGCGGTGTCACCGGCGATGCGCTGCGAGAGGGCGGCGTTGAGCTGGATGTAGAGGCTGTTCGCGATCGCGTTCTTGACCGTGCGATCGGTTTTCCAGTAAATGCCACCCCCACACTTGCTGGTGTCCCAGTACGCGAACATGTGGTCGGCGTCCGCCCTCGCCGTATTCAGGTAACGGCTGTCGCCGGTGCGGTCGTACGCGGCGACCCACGCCAGCCCCCACCACCCGGTGTCGTCGAGGAACTCGTTGCGGAACTGCCCCTGCGCGGCGTTGACCTGCTTGTCGTACGTGGTGGCGATCGCATAGTCGTAGCTGTGCATCCCGCTGATCCGGCTGTTGTCGATGATCGCGGTGAGCGCGTTCGCCCCGGTCCACCACCCGTTGGTGTCGAAGAGACCGGTGGTGCGGTCGAAACGCATCATCAGCGCGGTTGCCGCCGACGTCCTGCGATCCCACGCGTTCCAGTTGCTGCGTGCCCACGCGGTGCAGACGATCTCGGGCCGGTCGCCGGCCTTGCCGCACGCCCGCAGCACCCCGACGCCCCGGTTGGCCCAGTCGTCGACGTTGACCATCGCCGTCCGCCACCCGGTCGACCCGGCCGGAACCGTGGTGTCACCGAGCTTGCTGTCACCGCCCCAGGTGCGGCCGCCGTCGAAGGACCGGTCGAGCCATACCTCGTCCCCGGCCTGCCCGCCCTCGACGGTCGCCCACGTCATGGCGTCCGTGTCGTTGACATGCACCCTGAAGGTGCGCCCGTAGAGACCGACGCTGACCGGAGCGCGGTCGCCGGGGGAGAGGGAGGGGTCCCGGCCGTCGCAGTAACGGTTGCAGACTGTGGCCGCGAGGGCCGCCTCGACCGTCTGCAGCTGCAGCGCGGCGGTCGCGGCGAGCGCGAGCGCGGCGATCCACTTCTTCTGACGCATAACTGTTAATAAAGTCTTTAAATCGTTAAACGTCAATGACAAAATTCCCTCAAGACCAGGTCAAGGGCGCCGAAAGGAAGGGTCCCCTTCCCGTACGCCCCCTCCGGAGCATCATGCGCGTCGACACCACCATCTTCGGCACGGCCTCGCTGCTGACCCTCACCTTCGGGGGCAACGCCGACATCCCGGTCCCGCTTCGCGCTGACGGCCCGCCCGCCGGCCCGCCGGTCGGCTTCGTCGGCTTCTGGCAGAACGCTGACGGCTCGGTCCGCCTCTGCCTGGCCGAGGACTGGTCGTACGAGGGCCGCGTCGAGGGCCGCCGCCGGGCAGCCAAGGGCACCTACAGCCCGTACGACGGCGGCCTCGTGCTCCGCGACGAATCGGGGCTGCGTACCCCTGTGCTGGTGGCGGACGACCGCCTGGAGATGGCCGGCCACCAGCTCCACCGCGCCTAAGGCATCGCCCATCACCGCCGATTTTCACAACGTGCGGCTGTTTCCCAAGCTCCTGCTCCCCCTGCTGACCGTGCCCCTGGCGGTCGGCGGTTGCAGCGCGCTCGGCCTCGGCTCCAAAACGTCCCCCGGCGCATCCGGCACCAGCGCCACCCCCACGCCCGGCGCCCCCTGGTTCACCTTCGCCCCCGGCAGCGCCACCCCGAGCCCGCAACCCACCCGTCCCACAGGCTCCCGCTCCCCGGTCCTGCCCCCGGTCACGTTCCTGCCCGCCGACCCCGCCTGCTCGGTCTCCTGGACGGTCGACCCGGTCCTCATCCCCATGAGGGTCACCCCCGGCGCCGGAAAACTCACGGTCACCTGGCCCCGCCAGTACGACTCCGACTACCGCATCACGGCAGTGAAACAACCCCTCATCTCAGGCGCCCAACCCGCCTACACCTGGCAATACGTCCCCACCCCACCCGGCTGCCTCGCCACCGCCACCATCACCGGCCTCAAAAAGGGCGTCCCCTACATCGTCTGGCTCGACGCCCCCAACACCGGCTACGAACCCGACGGCACCCGCCACCCCTACAGCGGCAAATCCGGCGTCGTCTATCCGCTCTAGGCGGGCGCCGGTCATCAGCTTCTGCTTGCCGGCTCGAAGGCTTCCGTGGGGCTACTGCAATGGCGCCAAGACCGTGAAGCGGGTCGTCCTGGTCTCGCCTGCAATCTCCAGGTGCCAGTCGTAGTGACCGGGCGCCAGCGGCAGGGGCGAGACGTTCAGGGCGAAGGACGCATCGATGGGGTCGCCTGACGGCACCTTGCCGGGGCGGTTGGCCCTGATCGCCCCTTTGGAGTGCACACCGCGGGGGCCATCATGGGTGGCGATCCGGACGGGTTCGCCATCTTGATCTCTCAAGGTCAGGGTCAAGCTGAACCTCTGGTCGGCGCGATCCCACGGCACCTTGGCGAGAACAACGACCGCATGGGTCATCGGCGAAAAGATGCGGGACCAGCCGGCGCCGAGCATGTGCACCTTGCCGCTCGCAGGATCTGCCTGGGCTGCATCACAGAGGATCAGCTGGATCTCAAGGGGTGTTGCCATCAGGCGGCGAAGACGTTCAGCGTATTCGAAGTGTCCTGGTCGGTCTCCTGCGTGGTGCGGGATGCCAGGCCGAAAATCGTAAGCCAGTGGGTTTGCCCGTTAGCGGGCCGACAGGTCTTCCCGCCCTCCTCTGCCTGGTCAAAGGCTGCGAGAAGGTCCTCCACGTTTTCGTCTTCCTCGTAGAAGTCGTCTGCGTCCATGTTGCCCATCATGCCTCCCCTGCATCCGAAGTGGCTTTAGCTGTCGATGAAATACGCGCTTCCGAGTCGGTAGATGTCACCGAGGGGGTCATCAGCGTCGTATAGAACGATGAGTGCGTCCCTTTCCCGTATCTGTGTCTTGATCAGCCAGCGCCAGCCGCGCTCCTCTGAGTAGGAACGTTTGTACGTGAGGCCTGCGATGCAGACCACCGCGTCGCGAACCTCGTCACCGGTGATGCCGTGCCGTTGTTCGATCTTTTTCTTGGTGCGGGCGCTGATCTGGATCCTCGCGACCCAAAGTCCCCCCACGTGTTCCCACGTCCCTCCCGTCTGTGCGTCCGCCCGGTCGGTGCCGATCGATGCAAGCCGGGTATTGGCTTGCATCTACTTTATACACGACTAGCTTGCGAAGGACTAGTTGGCAGGTGAGTCGAGAGCTGTCCGGCGGCTGGAGGTCTTCCAGGAGGAGGAGCGGAAGGCGGGGTCGCTGGGGGCAAGGGAGGACGGCATCGGGGTCAGGGGCGGCAGGGAGGGTGGGGTTGTGGGCGCGGTGGGGGTTGGGCCTGATGACGGGGAGGGGGTGGGGGATGTCAGGGGTGCGGAGAACGAGGGGGAGGGGATGAGGGACGGCGTGGGTGAGAGGGAGGGGGACGGAGTAGGAGAAGAGGTGGAGGGCTGGGTTCGGCGGGTGGTGTTGGGGGCGGATTGGATGGAGGTCGCGATGCTTGAGGCGTTTACCGTGCCGGCTGTGGAGCCTGCGACGCCGGCGGTGAAGTGGTTCCAGACTTCGGTGGCAGTGAGGGCGTAGGTGTTCCAGACGGCGGCGTTGCTGAGGGTGCCGGCGAAGAAGTCGCTGCCGGTGGCAAAGAGGGGCCAGTAGCCGGAGAGGGTGTCGCCGCCGATGCGCCAGTAGCCGGCGAGGTATTGGCTGGTGGTGGAGCCGTTGGTGGCTACCTGGAGGCCGTCGACGTAGAAGCGCATGCCGGCGGCGGACATGGTGGCGGCCGCGTGGTGCCAGGCGCCGTCGTTGTATGTGTTGGGGGAGGTGATGGTGGTGACGCCGAGGTTGAGGAGGCCGTTGGTGACGCCGAAGTTGAGTTTGCCGTCCTTGGTCATGAAGATGTGGCGGTCGTAGTTACCCGACTTGCTGGTGCGCTGGTCGCCGTACCCTATGAGTTTGCCGCCGTTGGTTGTGGTGGTCTTGAACCAGATCTCTTCGGAGTAGGTGGTCGGGCCGGGGTAGGCGACCTGGTTGGTCGTGTAGACGTAGCCGGACGTGCCGTCGAAGGCTGTGGCGTTGTTGCAGACGCCGCCGATGACGTTCTGGGTGTACGTGCCGCTGTAGGTGCCCGTGTTGGTCTTGGTGCCGCTGTCGACCGCCGTCGTGGTGGAGTCGTTGAGTTTCCACCAGCCGTCGGTGGCGGGGCTGATCGCGGCGATCGCCGCGGCGCAGGTGAAGTAGACCGGCATCTTGATGGTGTTGGCGCCGACGTACGGCGCGCTGGTGTTTCCGACGTTGTCCGAGACGGTGTACTGGTACTGGTAGCAGAAGTTCGAGGCCAGCGGGCCGTCGGGGAACGGCGATGTGGCACCGGTGTAGATCGTGGCCCAGGAGCCGTACGTGCCGCAGGTGCCGCCGGGGATCGTCATGGCTGCCGAGCGGCGCTGGAGCAGGCCGCTGGACGCGTTGATGCCCGAGCCGGTCTCCGTTCCTGTCGTGAAGGCGATCGAGGGGGAGTTGCTGGGCGCGTACCCGTTGGCGTAGGTGACCGTGCCGCCTGCCGGGGCGGTGATGTCGCTGGTCAGGGTCATGGCCGCGGAAGCGGTCAGGCCGGCGTTGTTGGTGGCGGTGACCGTGGTGCTCGCGGGGACCGTGGCGGCGCCACCGGTCCACGAGTAGGTGGTGCCGGATCTGCTCCAGGTGCCGCCGAACGTCGGGTAGGTGAAGCCGGTGATCCCGGTTGCCGCGTCGGTCGAGGACGGGGTGACCGTGAACGAGCCGGAGGTCTGCGACGAGCGGTAGTAGAGCGTGGAGCCGGCGGCGTACGTGTTGGTGCCCGAGGCGTACGAGAAGGTCGGTGTGCTGGGGGCGGTGGTGTCGACCTTGACGTCGGGCGGAGTGCCGGCGGGGTAGGTGACCGTGTTGCCCAGCAGGTCGGACACCACGTAGGTGTAGCGGTAGCAGGCCTGGTCGGTGACGGTGTCGGCGTACGTGGTCGCGTTGGTGGTCGTGATCGTGACGGGTGTGTTGTAGGTCCCGCAGCTGTTGTTGGTGAGCGTGGCGGTCGCCCGTTGCAGGGTGGCCGCCGCGGTGTCGAGCCCGACCCCGCTGTCCGTGCCCCGGCTGAGCGCGACGTTGACCGTGGTCGAGGTCGAATATGCGGGGCCCCCGGCCGAGCCGCCGGCGGGTGCGGTCGAGTCGTTGACGAAGCTCAGCGTGGCCGGTGTGGTGTTACCCGCGACGTCCGCGCCGGTCACGGTCTCGGTGGGCGCGCTGGTCGTGCCGCCGGTCCAGGTGAAGGCGTTGGATACGTACGGGCCACCGCTGGGCGTGCTGACCGTCGAGGCGGTGTGGCTGAAACCGGTGCTCGTGCCGGCGAGCGCGGCGGTGCTGCTCGACGCCGGGCCGGAGCCGGCGTCTGTGACAGCGTTCCCGATCGTGAACGAACCGGGGGCCACACCCCGGTAGTAGAGAGTCGTGCCGGTCAGGACGGCGCCGGTGGCCGACGTGACCGTGAGCGTGTTGGCCGGGGCGGTCAGGTCGATCTGGATCGCGCGGGAGCCGACCGTGGACGCGTTACCCGCGATGTCGGTCGCGAAGTAGCGCACGGTCGCGGACGCCGCGACCGTGAACGGGGTGGTGTAGGTGATCGCGGTGCCCGAGACCGTCGGGTCGCTGCCGTCGGTCGTGTACCTGATCGCGGCGACGCTGGTGGTCGCGTCTATCGCGGACAGCGTCACGGTCACCGGGGACGAGGTGTTCCAGCCGTTGCCGTTGACGACCGGTGACTGCAGCGACGACACCACCGGTGGCACGGTGTCGATGGTGATCGTGGTGCTGGCCAGTGAGCCGTTCGCGCCGATCACGCTGACCGTGTGCGGGCCGTCGGTGGCCGACGGGATGCTCAGCGAGCTGATCGGGGCGCCGCCGGTCACGTCCACGACGGTCGGGAAGCCGGTCATCGAGGTCGAGGAATCCAGCCGATAGGTGTACGCCTCATTGGCACCGAACCCGGCGACCGTACCCGTCGTCGTGGCCGGGAAGGGGCCCTTGAACAGGGTTTGCGCGAGCGTCAGCGTGGCCGGGCCGGTGGCGACCGAGGTGCTCAGAGGGCTCTCCGCACCGGCCCAGTTGGCGCCGAGAACCGGGTAGACCGAGTAGCGCCACGAGCCGGTGGGCATGGTGTTCTCGGTGCAGGTCAGCGCGGTGATGGTGCCCGTGCAGCCGGACAGCACGGTCTGTGCGGTGAGGGTTGCGGTGTCGTAGCGCTTCACGACGTACCCGCTGACCGCGACGCCGTTGGAGAGGGTGACCGCCGACCAGGAGACCGTGACCGCCTGGGCCTGCTTCTTGAGCACGGTCGGGGTGGCGCCGGCCGGGAGCGAGGCCGCGGAACTGCCGCCGGTGCTGCCGGGTGTCGCCGGAGCCGTCCAGTACGCCCATGCGACCCCGCCGCCGATGCTCAGGGCACCGGCGATCAACAACAGCAGGATCCAGCGGCGTCTCACGGTCCGGTGCCACTCGTCCCCAGATAGACCCGGAACGTCGCACCCTGGCAGGTGTTCGCCGCGCTCGCCGCCATCGACAACGCGCCGGTCAGGGAGAGGGCGAGCGAGCCGTTCGCCGCGACGGTCCAGCCGTTGCCGCTGTTCGTCTGCGTCGTGTACGTGATCGCGCCGACGCCACAGGCATTGTGCGGGGCGTCGACGGAATACCCGTTGGTGCCCTGCGCGGGATCGAGGTAGATGCGCATCACGCGTACGGCGAAGGTGTTGGGGTTCGCGATCGTCACCGCGACGTCGGCCGAGCTGCCGGGGTAGAGCAGCGCGGTGGGCGTACCGGGAGTGAGGGTCAGTGCAGTGGCAGTGCCGCTCGTCGCAGTCCCGGAGCCGGTGCCCGTGCTGGACCAGTGGCCGTAGGCGGCGCCGGACACGAACAGGGCAAGGAAGAACCCCGTGATCACGGCCCGCTTCACGGCGCGTTACCCCCTTGCTGGACGAACTGAAGCGGCGGCGGTGCGCAGGGAGCGCACCGCCGCCGGGTGGATCAGGACGCGGTGAAGGTCAGGTTGACCGTCGCGTTCTTGCAGCCGTCCTGGTTCGTGAGCGCGTTGACCATGTGGATCTTCGCGCCGGACGGGTTGTAGTCGTGCGGGCCGCCGGTGAGGTCGGCGTTGATGGCATTGGGCTGGGTGATCACGAAGTCGCTCGCGGTACACCCCACGGCGGGGGAGCCGCCGACGGTGATCGGACCGATCCCGATCAAGACGCCGGCGACGTACTGGTTGGTGGTCAGCGTGTTGGTCACCGTGAAATTGATGGCCTGATCCGCGCCTCCGGGCACCATTGCGGCCGGATACGGCGTGAGCTGCGTTACTGTGACGGCGGTACTAGTACCGGTGGAACTGGTTCCGGTGCCGGAGCCTGAGGTGCTCCAGTACGCGAAGGCGGTGCCGGCGACGAACACGCCGGCGACCGTGGGGACCAGCACGAGTGCCGCACGACGACGACTCCTGCGACGCTGCTGGACAGAGCTCTTCGTAGCCATGCACCACTCCATTCCGATTGCCAGATGAACGGCCGTCCCGCCGTCGTTCACCTGCACCTTCGGACGCGCTCATGATCACCTTTGGGAAATCGCAAGTCGTGCAAAAAGTCAGGCGTATCGGTCACGGGATTTACTTGAGCGGATAACGCCCGATACTTGGTTGATGGCGGACTGGATCTCGCGCGACGACCGGTTACCGGTGCCGGTCACCGCGTACGGACCACTGCATCTTCTGGCCCGTCACGTGCACCGTTTGTCCGATACCGGGCAGGCGCACGAGGCGATCACCGCGGCCGATGCCTATCTCGTGATTGCGCGTATCGTCCGCGATGAGAAGAGCGTCCGGTTTCTCATCCAGGGCAAGATGTACGCCCTCCTCGCCCTGGGACGCGTGAACGAGGCCTACCCGTTGGCGATAGCCCTGCTGCACTCCCAGCGCGCCGCCGGTTCGGTGCTCGGCGAGGCGAAGGCGCTCTGCGATCTGGCCCGGATCCACCTGCTCGGTGGTCACTACGTCGACTGCATGCGCAACCTGGCCCGGGCCGGGGTGCTGCTGGGTACCGCGCCCGCCGAGACCGACCGGCACCGCTCGGCGCTGTGCTCCTTCGCGACCGCAGCCACCGCCGCCGAGCTCTACGAGGCAGCTGCCGGAGCGTACGAGCAACTGCGGCACAGCACCTCCTCGTTCGACCTGGTGCACGCGGTGACGCTGCTCTACTGGGGGCTGCGGCTCGCCCACGTCGGCCGCTCCGAGGAGGCCCGTTCCCGGCTGCGCCGCAGCGCCGAGATCACCCGCGCCTGGCTGGAGACCGATCCGGACCCGACGATCACCGCGATGCACGCGCTGGCCCTGGCGAAGCTGGGTGAGACCACGGTCGCGGAGAAGCTCGCCCGCTCGGTGATCATGGAGTTGCGCGCCGGCGGTAGTCATCAGTACGCCCGGATGGCCCACCTCGCCCTCGGCATCAGCCTGCGCGCGCACGGCTTCCCGCAGGAGGCGCGCCGCGAGTTCATCGCGGCCCGCGACCTCACCGAGGAGGGCTCACGCCCCGACGAGCGCCCGATCATCCGGTTCGAGCTGGCGCTGACCGCTCTCGACCTCGACAGCGGCCAGGCCAGCCGCGACCTCTTCGAGACGGTCGAGGGGCAGGTGCGCGAGTTGTGGCGGTTGCGCCTGCAGCGACTGGCGATGCTGCGCCAGGCCCGCCAGCGGGAGGAGACCGAGGCGGCCCGGGCCCGCGCGGAACGCGAGATCCTCCGCGACCCGCTGACCGGTCTCGGCAACCGGCGCCGCTTCGACCTGCTGATCGGGGCGGTGTCGCCGGCCCGGGAAGCGCCGCTCACGCTGTTGCTGATCGACCTGGACCACTTCAAGGCGGTCAACGACATCCACTCGCACAGCGTGGGTGACCTGGCCCTGCGCGAGGTCGCGGCGATCCTGCGGGCGCACTGCCGCCAGGGTGACGAGGCGGTCCGGTATGCCGGCGACGAGTTCGTGATCTTCCTGGGCGGGGACGCCGAAGCGGGCTCGGAGGTCGGCGAGCGGATCCGGATGGCGGTCGCTGAGGCCGACATCCTCACGGATCTCCACATGACGGTCAGCGTGGGCGTCGCGACCTGGAGTTCGGGCATGACCGGCGAGCAGCTCTTCCAGGCGGCGGACAGCCGGCTCTACGCCGCCAAGTGGTCGGGACGGAACACCACCGCGGCCTGAGTGGCGCCCTTCGCGGCACACAGCGTATCGATGTCTTTGCGTATTGTGATGGAATGGCGGACGCGTGGGGCCGGCGACGGGCTGTCACGGTGACCCTGGTTATCGAGCTGCTGCTCGCCGGGGCGGTTTTCGGTGCCGCCCGGGTGTCGTCACCGCGACTCGGGCCGGACTATGTCGAATTCTCGGCGGCGAGCGGCGCCGCTGTCGCTGCGGCGCCCGTCGAGGCGTCGTTCACCTGGGACTGCGGCCGTAACGAGATCGGTCACCTCAGCACGGCGAACGTCGTAGTCACGCCGGGAAAACCAGGGTCGCCGCATCACGTGCACGACTACCTCGGGAACCGGTCCGTCGATGTCGGGTCAACCGTCGACAGCCTGGCCGGAGCGGCTACGACCTGCACGAACGGGGACGAGTCCAGCTACTACTGGCCGGTGCTGCGCACGGTCCGGGACGGCGAGAGTGATCATGGCGGCACGATCCAGGTCGCTGCCTCGGTGACGCTGACCTACTACGCCAACCCGCGGGGGCCGGTGCTGCCGATGCCGCGGTTCCTGCGGGGTGCGGTCGGGGATGCGTACGCCGTGACGAACGGCGGTGCCCTCGCCGCGCCGGTCTGGAGCTGTGAGGGTGCCGGGTCGCGGCGCACGCTGAGCTATCCGATCTGTGCCCCGGGCCGGCGCGTGCTGCGGGTCTTCGACTTCCCGAGCTGCTGGGACGGGCGGCGCATCGACAGCACCGGTCACCGCCGGCACCTGGTGTTTCCTCAGCCCGGTGGCGGTTGTCCGCTCGGAACCTTCGCGGTGCCCCGGCTCGAGATCGTCGCGGCCTACGACATGCCGCGGGGCACCCGGTACCGGATCGACTCGTTCGACGATCAGCGGCACAGCCCTCGCACCGATCACGCCTTCTTCGTCAATCTGATGCCGGATGCCCTGATGCAGCACATCGCGGACTGCCTGAACTCAGTTGCCGGCGGCAAGGAGTGTGCTGCCTGAACTCAGTTGCCGGCGGGCGGGAGTGCTGACGTCTTGCCGCCGGTGGGGGACACCGCGAACCAGGTGTCCTTGACGCCCTGGCCCTTGATGTCGCCGGGCTCGGTGTCCTTGCTGAAGTAGTAGACCGGCCAGCCGTTGATCGTGACCTGGCAGTGGCCGTCGGCGCGCTCGACGTACCCGAGGATCTTGGGGTCGATGCCCTTGGGGAAGATCTTGCCGGGCGACTTGATCAGCAGCGGCGGCCAGGTCTTCGCGCAGTCGCCGTTGCAGGTCGCCTTTGGCGGCTTGTTGGAGTCGTTGTCGAAGCGGTAGAGCGTGCGGCCGGCGCCGTCGGCGACATAGGTGCCGATGTCGTCGTTCTCGGTCGCGTTGAGCTCGACCGTCTTGCTGCCCGACGTGATGCTCTTCGGCGGGGTGACCTCCTTGGCCGACGGCCCGTTGTAGATCTTGACCCACTTCTGGGTCTTGGCGACCGTCGGCTCGGGGACCGGCGTGGGCGCCTCGGGCGTCTCCACCGCGGCGAGCTCACCGGTCGGGGGTTCGGTCACCGGCGCGGGAGGCACGTCGATCGACGCGAGGGGCGCCGGCGTCTCGCTGGCCGCGACGGCCTGCGCGGCGGGCACCAGCGGGGTCGACGGGTTGGTGCCGGGGGCGGCGCAGGCGGCCAGGCTGAAGAGGCCGGCCGCCGCGAGGGCGACGGGTGCGATGGCGGTGCGCTTCATGGTTCCCCCTGCGGTTGAGATGACCACCTCCACACGGGTCAGGGGTGAGAATCGGTTCAGCCGAAATTTCTCTGAACCGTTCTGCGACCCCCGTACGTGTGCTGGGAGTCAGACCGACGCAACGGGGGTCGAGGGTGGCCGGGCACGCTCCGTCCGGCCAGCCTCGGCAGGTAGACCGCCACCGCCGTACCGGGGGGAGAACATGCCGGGGTTCAAGCTCCAACGTCGCCGGGAGGTGGCCGATGAGGCACTGGTCAGATCGTTGTTCCAGGAACACGGACGGGCCATGCTCGCCTATGCCACCCAGTTGACCAGGGACCGGGCCGCTGCCGAGGACGTCGTCCAGGAGGCTCTGGTCCGCGCCTGGCGGCATCCGGACAGCCTGGTCAACGGCAAGGGCTCGGTGCGTGGCTGGCTGCTGACCGTGGTCCGCAACATCGTCACCGACCAGATTCGGGCCCGCAACGCGCGAGCCACCGAGGTGCGGGAGAGCCCGGCCGACGTGGCCTCCGACGAGGATCACGCCGAACAGGTCGTGAACGCCATGGTGGTGGTCGACGCACTCAGCCGGCTCTCCGCCGAGCATCGTGAGGTCCTGGAACAGCTCTATCTGCAGGGCAGCACGGTCACCGAGGCCGCCAAGGTCCTGGGCATTCCGCCTGGAACAGTGAAATCACGTTCCTTCTACGCTCTTCGGGCCCTGCGTGAAGTGAAGACGCTGCGCCCCGCCGGAACAGAACGGTCTGCATCATGAACGAGACGCACGTGGACCTCGCCGGCTACCTGACCCAGTCACTGGACGCCGAGCAGAACCGAGCGGCCGAGGAGCACATCGCCGGCTGTGACGAGTGCCGCGCCGAGGTGGAATCCCTGCAGGAGTGGACCATGGCCCTCGAAGCCGTCCCCGAGGCGATGCTGCTCGACGGCCCTCCCGACGACGCCGACCTGTTGCTGCAGCGCACGCTGCGGCAGATCCGCACGGAGGCCGGCGGTCAGCGCCGGCGACGCTCGACGCTCGTGGGTGTCGCCGCGGCGGTGCTCGTGGCGGCTGCCGTCGCCGGTGGCATCGCGATCGGGGGCGCCACAACCTCCAACGAGCCCGGGACGACCGCGTTGCCGCCTGTGACGCAGTCGCAGCCGACAACCGCGCCGGGCACGAAGACCGCCACGGCAGTCGACCCCACGACCGGCGCGCGGATCACCGTCGCGGTCACCCCCGCCCCGGGATGGGTGCGGATCAAGGCCGCCGTCGCGGGCATCCCCAAGGGCGAACGCTGCCTGCTGGAGGTCCTCGACAAGAGTGGGAAGGTGACGCTCGCCGGCAGCTGGCTCGTCTCCGAGACGGGCGCCGCGGAGGGCACCACACTGGACGGCAGCGCGCTCGTGCCGCCGGACCAGGTCGCCTCGGTCCGGGTCATCACCGAGAGCGGCAAGCAATACACCAGCGTCAACGTCTGATCCAGCAGCAAGCGAGGGCGGCCCCAGCCGGGGCCGCCTCGAGCTGGGTGAGGACTTCGACACCTGTCGGGTACGCGTGAACGCCCGCCTGCCGACGTGCTGGACCCGGTCCCGTCCTACCGAACTCACTTCCAGGGAGCGTGGATGACCTTGTCGACCGCGATCTTGAAAACCACCCGAACCTGGTCGCGCCCGCCGAACCACGGATAGGGCCCCCCGAGATACTTCTGAGCCAACTCCTCGATCAGCTCAACCCCACCCTTCTCGGTGACCTCCACAACCCGCCCTTTCACCGAGAAATAATCGGACGCATCGGCAGGATCGGTAACAATCACCGACACCCGGGGATCCCGCTCAACATTGCTGACCTTCCGGAACCCGGCCACCGTATTGATCAGGATGTGCTCCCCATCGGTTCCGACCCACGTCTCGGTCAACTGCGGCGACCCGTCCGGATCAACCGTCGCGATGAAACACGGGCTCGCCTTGCCGAGCAACTCAAGCAGGCCCACAGGAATACTCGTCATCCCGCAAACCTAGATCGCTTCTACAGTTTCGGCCCGTATGCGGCTCGCAGAACTTCTCTGACCAACTCGCTCGGCCGCCGCCCGGTGTCGCGAGCCACGCGCTGAAGAACCTCGTAGATCTCACCGCTTGTTGTATTGCGGTCGCATCTCCACGGCACTTCGAGGGATGTGCCGTCCTGGTCGGCGCCGGGAAACCAGAGTGGATCGAACGGCCGGTCCGGCGGCTCTGCCGAGAGAAGGAAGGGGTTCTGGCAGCTCAGAACGGGTGGCGGCTTCGGGCCGGCCGGATGGGCGGGCGGTGGTTGAGCCGTTCGTGATTGATCTGAGTGATCCGGCTACCTACCGCAACGACTGGGGTGGGCCGCACCTGATCGGGGTGCTCGCCGTGCACGCCCTGCCGGGGATTCTCGCGCTGGCCGCCATGGTGTGGCGGGTCAGGAGGGTGAGGCGGCGGGCGACAGCGTCCAGCGATTCGCCGGTGGTGTCGCCCGCGGCCCGGGGGAAGTAGGTCAGATCGTGGGGAGGCCGGCGGCCTGCCAGGCGGCGAAACCGCCGGCGAGGTCGGTGGCGCGCAGGAGGCCGAGGTCCTGGAGGGCGGCTGCGGCGAGGCTGCTCGTGTAGCCCTCCTGGCAGGTCACGATGACGTCCAGGTCGTAGTGGGTGAACGAGAGCCGGGCGTCGCTGCGGGGGTCGAGGCGCCATTCGAGGACGTTGCGTTCGATGATGAGGGCGCCGGGGATCTCGCCGTGCTCCGCTCGCTGGGCGGCGGGGCGGATGTCGACCAGGATGGCGCCGCGGGTCATGCGGTCGTGGGTTTCCTGGGGGCCGATGCGGGCGAGGCGGGTGCGGGCGGCGTCGAGGAGTTCGTTGATGCCCTGGGAGCCGGCCGGGGCGGTCAAGGTGGGGGCGCTCACCACTGGGCTCCGGCGCGCTCGACCGTGACGACGTCGAGGCCGGCGGCGCCGATGCGGTAACGGGTCATGGTGGTCAGGGCGGGGCCGTAGGCGTGGATGCTGATCGCGGGCTGGTTGGAGCGGTTGGTGATGCGGTGGATGTGCCGGGTGCCGAAGCGGCGGCCGGCGCCCTCTCCGAGCTCGCGGGCGGTGACGCGGGGAGCGTGGCCGGGGGAGACCGCGACCGTCTCCTCGATCAGGGAGCCGGAGAAGACATGGAACGCGCCGGCGGAGCCGCCGTGGTCGTGCAGGTCGGTGCCCTGCCCGGGCAGCCAGGTCAGCAACCACACCTCGTGATCGATCTCCTCGGCGAGCCGGTGGTACCAGCGTTCGGCCGCGTCGAATTGTGGCTTGACGAGCCAGGACGCCTGGTCGGCAGCGTGCTGCCGGGCGACGGCGAGGTGATCGAGGCGGATGTCAACGGCGGTCATGGGATGTCCTCTCATACATTGCCTATCAACTCTATAGGTTTAACGTCAGACGTGGGCGTGGATGACGCGACGCGCGTGTGACGAACCCGAGGATGCCGGCGGACGAGGCCGGGGTGGAACAGAGGGGTGCTGGTCAGCGCGGACAGCGCGCGCTGGCGCACCGCGCCAGGTCGATCACCAGGCGGGCGGTGAGAGGTATTCCCTGCCGCTGCATGAGGCCCATCATGGCGCCTAAGGGTGCCCTTGGACAAACAAGTTCCAAAATATGGGAGAAACCCGGTTCCGGCGATATGGGCACTCCTTATCGATAGGAATCGCTATTTAGTGGCCTTCGCCGGCCTCGGATACGGCGCACCACCCGAAAGAACCTCGCGGCCGTTTGCTTCTTTCAGAGACGATCACCGAATTATGTCTTAGAGCAACTGCATCAATACGCACCGTCGACCATATTGGGCAATCGCTCACCGTATCGGCCGGGGCGCTCCACCGTTCAGGTTGATTGGCTCTGCGAGCGCAGCCAAGCGCATCCAGAGCGTTATATGGTCGGCGACGCCTGCTGGAGGCCACCCCGGTACTCGCCTCCGACAACCCCGATCGACGCCCCCTGATCAACGAGGACGGACACGTGTCGAAATCACGCCGCGGATTACTTGCCGCCGGCCTGGCCACCGCCGTTGTCGGCGCCACCGGGGTCGTATGGACCCTGAATGCGAGTGCCGCAGAAACGCCAGCACCGTCCACTGTCGCCGAATCGGCTTCCGCCGATGCGGTGGCACCGGTCAACGAGGCTACGGCCGTACCGCCGAAACTGCTTCCCTGGGGAGACCGGCCCACCGAACTGACGCAGGCCGAGGCCGGCGCGGACAGCGAGGAGGTGGCGGACGCGGGGGCAGACGCCGCGCCCGCTGACACCAGCGGGTCGCTGCTGCCGGAGGCTGAATACGCGCCCAAGGGCCGCATCTCCGAGGACAGCACCCTGCGCAAGGGCTACACCTCGGTGGTGCCGCCGGCCCCGCCGGCCGCGGGCAAAGCAACGGCCAAGGCCAAGGCCGGGGCCGTCTACTACCTCTACGCGCAGGGGCAGCAGGAGGGCGACACCGACGGGACCTGGGCCAACCTCAGCATCGCCAAGCCTGAGCTCAAGCAGGGCGATTACCACACCCTGACCGAGATCGCGGTCCAGACCACGAACGGCGACCACGTCGTCGAGCTGGGCTGGAACGTCGACCGCACGGTCAACGGTGACAGCGACCCGCACCTGTTCGTCTTCTACTGGAAAGACGGCGTGGCCACGTGCTACAACGCGTGCGGCTGGACGCAGTACAGCTCATCGATGAAGCCGGGCGACACGCTGCCCGCCGGCGTGGCCAAGCGGATGGGCATCCAGCACTCGGACGGTAACTGGTGGGTCGCGTACGACTCCGAGTGGATCGGCTACTTCCCCGACTCGCTCTGGGAGGGCCGCTTCACCCGCGGCGAGTACACCCAGTGGTTCGGCGAGGTCGCGGCGAACAACCAGAACCCGTGCACCCAGATGGGCAACGGACTCGGTCCCACGTCGGGCACCGCCGCCCGGGTGGGCAGCATCTCGATGACCAACGGCCCGGAGCCGAAGCCGGCGCTCACGAACACGACCTACCGCTACAACTTCAAGTGGCTGAGTGATCGCACGTTCCGCTTCGGTGGGCCGGTCGACGACCCCGAGACCGACAGCGACAACTGCTGAGGCTGCGCGATCGGCGAGACGCCCGGTTCCCTTCCGAGGGGGCCGGGCGTTTTTCCTGCGTGGAGATCGAACCGAACGACCCGTCGCGGGGTACTGAGCAGGGGAGCACCGAAGGGAGGCGGCGGATGATGCGACGGGGAAGTCCCGACGAGGAGCTGATGACCGCCCTCTACACCGAGCACTACGGGATCCTGCTCAACTTCATCACCCGCTACGTGCACGACCGGCACCGCGCCGAGGACCTCGTCCAGGAGACCCTGTTGCGGGCCTGGCGGCACATCGACCACCTCGACCCGCACCCCGGACGGACCCGTTCCTACCTGCTCACCATCGCCCGCAACGTCGTGACCAACAACTGGCGGGCCGAGCAGCGCCGCCCGCGCCTGGTGACCGATGACATGGCGGTCGAGTCGGCGCCGACCGGGGACAACGTCGACCAGATGGTCGAGGGCTGGCTCGTGGCCGAGGCGCTGGAGCGGCTCTCCGACGATCACCGCGCGGTCGTGCAGGCCATGTACTACGACGGTCAGAGCGTCGCCGACGCCGCCCGGCAGCTGTCGGTGCCCGAGGGCACGGTCAAGTCGCGGGCCTACTATGCGGTTCGCGCGTTGCGGCAGGCGTTCGAGGAGATGGGGGTGCTGCGATGAGCACCGACCATGATGAGCTGCGCCGGCTGCTCGGCGGTTACCTGCTCGGCGGTCTCGACGACGCGGACACCGACCGGCTCGACGCGCACCTGCTGACCTGCGACGAGTGCCGGGCCGAGCTCGATCGGCTGGCGCCCGTGCCCGAGCTGCTGCGCACGTTTCCGCAGGCCCCGCCCGTCGCTGTCGCGCCCGGAGCGCGGCCCAGCCCGGCCCGGGTGGAGAGCCTGCTCGGCCGGATGCGTGCCGAGAAGACCCGCGAACGGCGCCGTTCGACGGCCCGCAGGCTCGCCGTCGCGGCGGCGGTGTTGCTGGTCGCCGCGATTGCCGGTGGTCTTGTGATCACCAGGGACGAACCGAAGACCACGCCCCAGGTGGCCCCGAGCCAGCCGCAGGTGACTGCCGCGTTCGAGGCCGCGGACGGCAGCGGGCTCACCGGCGAGGCGGTGCTGACCGGCAAGACGTGGGGTGTGTCGGTCGACCTGATCGTGCAGAAGCTCGCCGGCGACGGCCCGTTCGTGTGCCAGGTGCGCAACGGCGACGGGCGGATCGAGCAGGCGGCGATGTGGGGGCCGACCCCGAGCGGTAACGCCAAGGTCACCGGCGCGAGCTCGATTCAGCTGCGCAACGTCACCGACATCGCTGTCAGCGACTCCGCAGGTCATCTGCTCGGCACGGCGCATCTGAATTAGCAGGGAACCCCGTGCCCTGCCCAGGCGTGTACGGGGCATGAAAGTGGCGCTCGAAGCCGAGAGACCCGTGCAGCACGACAATTTTGAGGCGTTCTACCGGGCCAACGTCGACCGGGTGCATCGTGCGCTCGCGGTGACGTTGCGCAACGACGATCTGGCGCGCGAGGCCGTCGACGAGGCGATGGCTCGCGCGTACGCCAACTGGGCCAAGGTCAGCGGCATGGAGAGCCCCGCCGGCTGGGTCTTCCGGGTCGGCCTGAACTGGGCTACGTCCTGGTGGCGCAAGGTACGCCGGGAGCGTCCGCCGGGCCCGGAGGACTCCTCGGTGCCGGCCGGTGACGAGTCGTCGGTGGTGGCCCGCGAAGCACTCGCGGCGTTGCCGTTGCCGCAGCGGGCGGTCGTGACGTGCCGCATCCTGCTCGATCTGTCGACCGCCGAGACGGCGCTGGCGCTCGGGCTCAACGAGGGAACCGTGAAGAGCCGGTTGTCCCGTGGCCTGTCCGCCCTGCGGTCCGCGCTCAGCGAGAAGGAATGACCATGGACCAGATTCCGAACGACCTGAACACGCTGGTCCGGGACGTCGCGCACGATGCCCCCGGATATACCGGCAGCCTCGACGAGGTCTACCGCCGTTACCGCCGCCGGCGCCGCGGCAAAGCAGCCGTTGGTGGCGTGCTGGCTCTACTCCTGATGGCGGGGTTGGGCCTGACGATCGACCGCCGCCCGCAAGAGACGCCGCCGCCAGCCCAGCCGGCTGCCTCTCAAAATACGAAACGTGCCCAGGGGATCGTGGTGCACGGCGACCCCCGGCTGAAGGGCGGCGTGAAGATCACCGGCACGTTCTGGGACGTGTGGCCGGACCAGGTGGTGGCATCGTTCGACATCCACGGCGTGACGTGGGACGGAGCTGTCGCGCTGCCCGGCGGCCGGGTCGTCGCGGTGGAGCGAGGGGCCGGCGGCCACACCTGGAGCCTCGTCGAGGTCGACCGCTCAGGGACGACGCTGCTGCGCCGTGAACTCCCGGCGAGCAAGGGCGAACCGATGAGCCTGCTGACCGCGGACGAGTCGACGGCGTACGTGTGGCATAAGAGGTCGCTCGTCGCCCACGATCTGGCCACCGGGACCGAGCGCCCCGTGCTCGAGATCGGCACCGGGCCGATCCAGGCGGTGGATTACGCCGACGGCCGGCTGGCGGTGGTGGGGATGAGCGCGGACTGCCAGCTCAACCTCGGTAGCGGGAAGCCCATCGAGGCGCTGGCGGCGGCCATGCCGCCCGAGCTGAGATGCGGCTCGGTGACGGATCTGCGGTTGTCCCCGGACGGGAAGGCGATCGCGGTCGCCTACCGGCGAATGGACCGCGATGAGCAGCGGGTCGCGCTGCTGAACCTGCCCGCGGCCGAGGTCCTGGCCGATCAGCAGGTCACGGCGACGTCAGCGGACCAGATCCGGCTGGCCTGGCAGGACAACCGGACTCTGAACGGCGTCGTGGTCCCGGCGGGGACGTGGTTCAGCGTGAAGTACTAGGGCCGTAGAGCTTGTCGCGCTGCGCCTGCGGCAGGGAACAGGCCGCGGTGCCGCCCGGCAGGAGGTGGCGGTGGTCGGCGACCCAGTGGTACGCCGGCCACGTCAGCCACCCCACCGGCTTGAGCTGCAGCGCGCGGCCCGGCAGCTCCCACATGCGGCCGGCGTCGCGCAGCAGCAGGGCGATCGCGTCGGGGCCGGCGGCGACCGTGCCGTCCTCGCCGACCCACTGGACCGCGGTCTCGACCTGTTCGAGGGTCAGGCCGAGGGCGTCGAGATCGGCGAACTGCCACGGGATCACCCGCGCCCGCGACGGGATGCGGCGCTCGATGAACTCAGCGCACGAGGTGCAGAACGAGCAGTCGCCGTCATAGACGAACGTGTTACCGGCCATACCCCCATGATGTCAGGTGCGGCGGCGGAGCTTGACCAGGTAGGTCTGGGCGACGACGACCACGGCGAGGAACGCTCCGCTGATGACCTGCTGGTAGCTGCTGGGGACGTTGCCGACCTGGTTGATCATGTTCTGGATCACGCCGAGCAGCAGGACACCCGCGATCGTGCCGGCGATGGTGCCCGCGCCACCCGTGAGCAGCGTGCCACCGATCACCACGGCGGCGATCGCGTCGAGTTCCATACCGGTGCCGAGGACGGTGACGCCCGAGCCGAGCTTCGCGGCGTTGATCGCGCCGGCCAGCCCCGCGAGCAGGCCGGACATGACATAAACGGTGACTTTGGTGCGGCGTACGGCCACGCCCATCAGGCTAGCCGCGTCTTCGCTGCCGCCCACGGCGTACACGGATCGGCCGAATCTGGTCCGGGACAGCAGGACCATGCCCAGCACGAAGACGACGGCGACCAGCCAGACCGGGTAGCCGATGCCCAGGAACGATCCGGTGCCGAAGCTGCGGAATCCGTCGTTGCCGACGAGATACGTGGTCGAACCCTCGTTACTGAGCGCACGCATCAGGCCCCGAGCGCCGAGCAGAGCGGCCAGGGTCACGATGAACGGCGCCATTCTCGTGTACGCGATGAGCACCCCGTTCACGACTCCCACCAGCCCGCACAGCGCCAGCGGGACCAGCAGGGCGGGCAGGAAACCCCACTTCGACGCGTACGCCGAAACGACCCCACCCAGCACGTAGAGTGACCCGACCGACAGGTCGATCCCACCGGTGATGATCACGAACGTCATCCCGAGCGCGATGAGCGCGGGCGGCGCGGCCGCGATCAGGATGGTCCCCGCGTTGTCGTAACCGCGGAAGTTCGGGAACGCCGCCGCCGCGATGATCACGACGACGACCAGCACGGCGAGCGCACCCTGGCGTTGCACCAGGTCGACGATCCGGTCGGAGCGCTCGCTCCTGCGCACGTCGTTCTCGACCGGAGCAACCAGTGTGGTCACCGGGATTTCCTCTCTCGGGCGGCGTACACGGCGACGAGGATGATCACGGCCTGGACCATCTCGGTGGTGGACGGCTGCAGGTTGTGCTTGATCATCGTGGCGATGACGAGCTGCATGAGCAGGGCGCCCGCGACCGTGCCGAGCACCCGCACCTTGCCGCCGGTGAGCGGGGTGCCGCCGACGACCACCGCGGTGATCGCGGAGAGCTCGATCAGCAGGCCCACGGACGAGGCGTCGCTGGACTGGATGCGGGCCACGGCGAGCAGCCCCGCGATCGAGGCGAGCACCGCGCAGAGGACATAAACGCCGATCAACACCCTTTTCACGGGTACGCCCGCCAGCTCGGTCGCCGCCCTGTTCCCCCCGACGGCGAGCAGCCGCCGGCCGAACACCGTGCGCCGGACCACGAACGCGACCACCAGCACGAGCAGCGCGGCGATCCACACCAGCATCGGCAGCCCGAGGAAGTCCCCGGAACCGAGGAAGATCAGGTCGTCGTTGCGGACGTCCTTGAGCTGGCCGTGCGAGATGACCAGGGCGAGCCCGCGACCGCCGACGAAGAGCGCGAGCGTTGCCACGATGGGCTGCAACCCGACCCGGGCCACGAGTACGCCGTTGATCAGGCCGACCACCACCCCGGCGATCAGCGAGACCAGGATCGCCGCGATCACGCCGTACCCGAGATAGAGCGGGATGAGGGCCGCCGCGAGTGCCATGACCGAGCCGACCGACAGGTCGATGCCCTCGGTGCCGATCACCAATGCCATGCCGAGCGCGACGATCACGATCGGGGCGACCTGCACGAGCTGGATCCGCAGGTTGCTCCACGCGAGAAAGTTGGGGGTGAACGCGACGTTGTAGAGCACCAGCAGCACGATCGCGGCGTACACGCCGTACTTCGGCAGCCAGGCCCGATCGAAGGTGGGCCGCCGGACCAGAGCCTCAGTTGTCATGGGGTTCCTCCGATGAGACCGCTGCCGCCGCGATCGTTTCCAGCAGGGCTTCCGTGGTGACGTTCGTGCCGGTCAGCTCGCCGACGACCGCGCCGTCGCGCAGCACCACCACCCGGTCCGCGCCCTCGACCAGCTCCTCCGCGTCGGAGGAGACCAGCACGACACCGAGCCCGTCCGCCGCGAGCTCGTCGATGAGTGCCTGCACCTCGGCCTTCGCGCCGACGTCGATGCCGCGGGTCGGCTCGTCGAGCAGCAGCACCCGGGGCTGGGTGGCGAGCAGCCGGGCGAGCAGCACCTTCTGCTGGTTGCCGCCGGAGAGGTCACCGACGCGCTGGTCCGGCCCGGACGCCTTGATCCGCAGCCGGGTCATGTACGTGTCGACGATCTTGTCGATCTTGCGGTCCGAGACCAGGCCGAGGCGGGCCATCCGGGGGAGCACGGCGAGCGCGATGTTCTCGCGGATCGACAGGCCCGCGACGATGCCCTCCGCCTTGCGGTCCTCGGGTTGCACGGCGATACCGGCCTGGACCGCGCGCACGGGTGTCGGGTTCTTGAGTGTCTTGCCGCCGACCTCGATCTCACCGGCGTCCACGGGGTACGCGCCGCCGATCGCCTTGATCGTCTCGCTGCGGCCCGCGCCGAGGAGTCCGCCCAGGCCGACGACCTCGCCCGGGCGTACGGCGAAGCTGATGTCGTGCAGTCGATGCCGGCTGCTCAACCCGGTGACCTTCAGGACCGGGGGTGCGTCGGCCGCGCCGGTGTGGTCGCCGGCGAAACCGGTGAAGCCCTCTCTGCGTACGGCGGACATGTCCCGCCCGAGCATCAGCGACACGAGCCTGATCCGTTCGAGCTCGGCGAGCCTGCCGGTGTGCACGACCTTGCCGTCGCGCAGGATCGTGACCGCGTCGCAGATCTGGTAGAGCTCGTCGAGGCGGTGGCTCACGTAGACGATGCCGATGCCCCGGGCGTGCAGGTCGCGGATGACACCGAACAGCGTCTCCACCTCGCGAGGCTCCAGCGACGACGTGGGCTCGTCCATGATGACGACCTTGGCGTCGACCATTACCGCGCGGGCCAGCGCGACCATCTGCTGCGCGCCGAGCGCCATCGTGCCGAGGGGGCGGCGTACGTCGGTGGTGACGCCGTAACGAACGAGGATCTCGCTCGCCTCGCGGACCATCCGCTTCTCGTCGACCAGCCCGAACGCGCTGCGGGGCTCGCGACCCAGGAACAGGTTGTGCGCGACGCTCATCAGCGGGACGAGGTTGACCTCCTGATAGATCGTGGAGATCCCGGCGCGCTGCGCGTCCATCGGCGTCGCGAAGCGGGCCGGCTCGTCGCGGTAGCGCAGCTCGCCGCCGTCCGGCTGATAGACCCCGGTCAGTAGCTTGATCAAGGTGGACTTGCCGGCGCCGTTCTCGCCGACCAGGGCGTGCACCTCGCCGGGCTGCAGCGCGAAGGTAACCCCGTCGAGTGCGCGCACCCCGGGGAAAACTTTGTTGACGTCGGTGACCTCGAGTAGTGGCATGTTCCCCCCATCGCGGTGCGGGCCGAGCGGATGACCGCTCGACCCGCCGTTCTGCTCACCCCAGTGGGGCGGCGTTGTTCCAGGTGGCGTCGGCGGTGAAGCTGCCCGGGTTGTCCCAGGCGTTGCCGCCGCCGTTCGTGGCGATGTAGACGGCCTCGGCGTAGTGGCGCCAGTAGTAGCCGGGGTAGTTGAACGACTCCAGCGACACGTTGCCGCTGCCGCCGTTCAGGGCCGGCTGTGCGCAGAATGTCGCATCCTGTTGGAACGTGGCCGTTCCGTCGTTCGACGCCTTCTGCACCCGGTACGCGGCGTGCCGCAGGAACTGACCGGGATAGTTCACCGACTCGAACGAGAAGCAGCTCGAATCCGCGAGGCCGGTCCGCACGGTGAACGTGGCATCCGCGCGGTCGGTCGCCGCGCTCGCCGAGCTGATCACGTCCGTCCGTGCCAGCCCCTCACGATGCCGCAGGTAGCGCGTGTCGTACCCGGCGGTGGTGACCCGGAACGACCGGTTCTGCCCGACGGTCAGGTCAGCGCCGCTCTTCCACAACGGCGGGGACACCGCCCAGGTCGCGTCGTTCGTGAACGAGCCGCCGGTGTTGGCGTCCATCCACACCTCGTCGCTGCGGTGCCGCATGAAGTAGCCGGCCATGTTGTACGCCTCGAGCGAGGTGCCGCCGCCACTCAGTCCGGGCCGTGCGCAGAAGGTCGCGTCGGCGTTGTACGTGCTCCCGCCGTCGTTCGCTTCCTTGTAGACGCGGTACGCCCGGTGCCGCAGATACTGACCCGGGAAGTTGCGCGACTCGAACGAGTAGCACGTGGCGCTGGCGAGACCCGGCCGAACGTAGAAGCTCGCGTCCTGGCGGTCGGCCGTGGCGCTGCTCGCACTGATCACGTCGGTGCGCGCTGCCCCGTCGCGGTGGCGCAGGTAGCGGTCGGTGTAACCGGGTGTGGTGACGCGCAGGCTCGCCAGCTTGTTCGTCGACAACGTGGTGCCGTTGGCCGCGCCGAGAACCCGCAGGTTCACCTCGCGGACGCGGGCGAAGTCCATCTTCTGCACCTGGCGGTCGTACGTGTAGAAGCCGTTGAGCTCCTCCTCCACGTCCGTCGGTTCGGTGTAGACGCTCCCGGACAGCCCGTTGCCGTTGATCAGGTCGATCAGCTTGCTGGTGATCTGCACGTAACGGCTGGTCAGCGATGCGTTGTCGGGGAGCCACTCGTAGGCGAACTTGCCCGCGGTCGGCCACTCGTGACCGGGGACGCGCAGGCCGAGACCGCCGTACTCGCCGTTGACCGCGATCCGGGTCGCCGTCGGCTGGCGGGTGATGCCGGGGCCGACGTACATGTGGTCGTCGATCACGTCGCCGTTGCCCGGGTCCGGGTCGGAGTCGCAGCAGTTCGAGCCCGAGTTGTGGTTGACCAGGCGGGTCGGGTCGTAGCTCTTCACCAGGTCGGCGATGCGCCCGGCGTCGTACTCGCCCCAGCCCTCGTTGAACGGCACCCACTGCACGATCGACGTGATGCCCTTGTGCTCGTCGATCAGCTCCTTGAGCTCCTTCTCGTAGCGGGTCCGCCCCACGGCTGATGGTTCCTTGCCGCTGGCCAGCGCGGGCATGTCCTGCCAGACCATCAGGCCGAGCCGGTCCGCCCAGTAGAACCAACGGTCGCTCTCCACCTTGATGTGCTTGCGGACCATGTTGAAGCCCAGCGCCTTCTGCTGCTCCAGGTCGAAGCGCAGCGCGGTGTCGGTCGGCGCGGTCGAGATGCCGTCCGGCCAGTAGCCCTGGTCGAGGGTGCCGAGCTGGTAGACGAACTTGCCGTTCAGCGTGGGGCGCAGCACCCCGCCGAGCACCGCCTTGCCGACCGAGCGCATCCCGAAGTAGCCGCCGACCGTGTCACCCGTCGCGAGCGTGACCTTCACGTCGTACAGGAAAGGATCGTCGGGGGTCCAAAGATGGGCATTCGGCACGGGTACGCGCAACGAGCTGCCCACCGTGCCGGTCGCCGTGCCCACCACTGTGCCGCCGCTGAGCACCTGAGCCGTGACCGCCTGCCCGCTCGCGTTGGCGGCCTGGACGACCAGGTCGAGCCCGCCCGCCGCGACGTTCGGGGTGGTGTCCAGCCGGGTGATCCGCGCCGGGTTGGTCGGCTCCAGCCAGACGGTCTGCCAGATGCCGGAGTACGGCGTGTACCAGATGCCGCCGCGGTTCACGCGCTGCTTGCCGACCGGGATGTCCTGGGTGTCGGTGGGGTCCCAGACGCCGACGATGATCTCGTTCGACCCGGCCCGCAGCGCGGTGGTGATGTCGTAGGAGAACTTGTCGTAGCCACCCTCGTGCGTGCCGAGCAAAGTGCCGTTCACCCAGACCTTGGACTGCCAGTCCACGGCTCCGAAGTTGAGCTGCACGTTCCTGCCCGACCAGCCGGCCGGGACGGTGAACGTCCTGCGGTAGTAGGAGAAGTCCTGCCGGCGCATGATGCCGGACAGCGCGCTCTCGATCGGGTACGGGACGAGGATCTCCTCGCCGAGGTTGGTGTTCACCGGCGGGGTGTTGATGTTCGAGGAGCCCGCGAACTGCCAGGTGCCGTTGAGGCTCTGCCAGTCGGTGCGGGTGAGCTGCGGGCGGGGGTATTCCGGCAGCGGGTTGGTGGTGGAGACCTGGCTGGTCCAGGGCGTCGTCAGCGGCGGCGGCTTGGGGGCTGCCGTTGCCGGGCTGGTCGACGCCACCAGGGCGCCGATGGTGGAGGTGAGGACCGCGATGAGCGCGGCGGGGATCCGGCGCATGCGTCTGCTCTTTCTAGTAGGCGCTGCCGAGGTCCGTCTTGGCGGAGGCCTCGTCGTATTCGCGGTCGGCGATGATGATGTCCTCGGGGATGGGCTCGCCGTTGAAGAACTTGGTGGCGGTCTCGAACGCGAGCGGGCCGAAGCGCGGGTTGCTCTCGATCACCGCGGAGATCCAGCCGTCGACGATGCCCTGGACGGCACCCTTCGTACCGTCGATGGACACGATCTTGACGTCGCCCTTGGCCTTGCCGGCGCCCTTGAGCGCGACCTCGGCACCGAGCGCCATCTCGTCGTTCTCGGCGTAGATCCCGTTGATGTCCGAGTTGGACTGCAGCAGCTGCTCGGTGACCTTCTGGCCCTCCTCGCGGGAGAACTGCCCGGTCTGCTCGAACGAGATCTTGATCTCCGGGGCGACCTTGGCGATCTGGTCCTTGAAGCCCTTGGTCCGCAGCGTGGTGACGTTGTTGCCGGGGGCGCCGAGCAGGATCGCGACCGAACCCTTGTTGCCCAGGGCCGCCGCCATCTTGTCCGCCGCGCGCTGACCCTGCTTCTCGAAGTCCGACCCGATGAAGGTCAGGTAGTCGGTGCAGGAGTCGGCGTTGATCTTCCGGTCGATGGTGATGATCGGGATCTTCTTGGCCGACGCCTTGGCGAAGACCGAGTCCCAGCCGTCGGAGTTCAGCGGGGCGATGACCAGCAGCTGGACGCCCGAGTCGATCATCTGCTCGACGTCACTGATCTGCTTGTTGAACTGGGAGTTCGCGTTGGTGGCCTGCAGGTTGGCCGCCGGGATGCCGAGCTTGGCGGCCTCGTCCTTGATGGACTGGGTCTCGGCGATCCGGAACGGGTTCGCCTCCTTCTCCGACTGGGAGAAGCCGATCTTCGCGGTCTTCAGGTCGATCTTCGTGCCGCCGAACTGGTCGAGGGTGCACGACTTGGCGCCGGGGGCGGCGGACTCGGCGACCTGCGCGCCGGCGGATGCGTTGCCACCGGAGGTGGACGGGGTGTCGCTGTCCTCCGACTTCGCGCAGGCGCTGACGAGCAGGAGGGTGGCTCCAAGGGTGATGACGGCGGGTCGAATCCGAGAAAGCGCTCTCACAGGGGTGCTCCTTAGCGCGGGAATATCGGTAAGTAACTATCCCGAAACACATTCACGCACTAACGAACTTTTCCTGTCAAGGACTAACCACAACCGAACGTTCCTGCTCAGAGCCAAAAAGGATCGATCAAGATCATGATTGGACGAACGCTGCGGACTGCAACAGCAGCGCGAGAGCGCGATGTTCGTCGGCGGCGTCCGGCGTGGGCAGTGCCGTGCCGGCGGCCCGCACGTGGGTGAGCAGGGCGGGATCGGGGGCCAGCCCGTACGTCCGCACGTAGTACGTCACCGACTCGGTCCACAGCCAGCGCCCATCGGTGCGGTAGGTCATCGGGACCACGGCTCCCCGGGACGGCTCGACGACATCGGGCAGGGCCGAGCCGGTACCGAACACCGGTGCGCCGGCGTCCAGCCACGTCACGACCTGCCCCCGGTCGGCGCCGGTGAGCAGCTCGTGGCCGGGTTCGAAGCGGGCGCCCCGATCGTCCACGACGTCGAAGACCTTGGCGACCCGGATCGGGTGCGGCTCGGCGGCCGTCCACAACAGGGCGCCGGCGTTGCGGGCCGCGCGTACGTCCACTGTGGGCTTCTCGCCGGTGCGGTAGACCCGCATCCCTGGCACGGCCTGCCCGTCAGCAGTCTCGAGCACGAAGACCCGCTCCGGTTCGGGGGCGCCCAGCCACCAGGCCCGCCACAGAGCGACCGCACCCGGGAGTTCGCGCGCGACCCGGACCGCGGCGACGTCGGCGTCGTCGCCCGGCTCCCGTCCGGTCAGGTCGAGCAGCGGGGGCACCGCCTGGCCGAACGTGCGCGGATTGGGCAGCGAGGGAACGAACGTCACGAGGGCACCAGGGGCTTCCGGGGTCGGGTACGGGGCACCGGCGGACAACCCCGCCCGGCGGCATGCGTAGCTGTTACTCGTCGTCGACGACCGTGCCGGCGCCGACTCGTTGCAGGGCGGCGAGTGCCCGGTGCACGGCGACCGCGTCGGCCTGCCACAGCAGATAACCGGTCTCGCGCAGGTGCTCGAGCAGGGCCGGGTCGCCGAGGACGCCCTGGTCCGCGAGCCGGTCGGCGATCGCGTCGGGCCAGACCCAGCGGCCGTCCGTACGCACCCCCGGGGTCATCAGCGTCGCTTCCCGAAGGTATTCCAGAGCCGCGGCCCGCTCGTCCCCGTCGAGCGGCGCCGAGCCTGGTCCTTCGAGCTCGGCGAACCGGATCTCCGGCGTCGGGTACGGGGCCCAGATCAGGGCCGATCCCGCCCGGGCCGCCCACTGGTAGGCGGGCAGGGGCATGTCACCGCGGTACACCTCGACCTGCGACGTCAGGTCGCCCGCGTCGATCAGTGCCTGCCGGGCGGCGGCGGCCACCCCGGGCAGTTCCTCGGGGGCGACGTCGCTCTCCACCACGTAGATCCGGGTGAACGAGTCGTCGCGGACCCGCCAGCCCCGCCACACCCCGCTGGTCTCGCTGGGGTCGAGCGCTTCCAGGACGATGTCGTCGTACACGTCGGTCTGGTCGTCGTCGCCCGAGACGTCGAGCAGGGGCGGGACGAAACCCTGGTACATCTCGAGTGCATCCGGTGGCACGGGGATGAACGGCGTGGCCGGTGTCGGGTCGGCCGGGCCGTCGACCGGTGCCGGCAGCGCTGTCCCGGCCGGGAGGACCGCGGCCAGCACGGCGATCTCGTCAGCGGTCATGTCGAACGCGTCGACGAGCGCGGCGGCGCACATCTCGAACCTGCCGTCGGCCAGCGTGAACCGCAGATCCGCCACGGTGTCGTCGGGGAGCCGGCCGGCCGCGCGCAGCAGCAGCAGGTGCAGCTGGGCGGCTACGGGTGCGTCGATCACAGCGATCCCTCCGGGGTGGTCACGAACTCACCGGCCAGGCGAGCGGGGACCGGGCTGTTCGGGTTGACCAGGACGTCGGCGCCGTCCGGCAGCAGCGCGCGGAGCTCGGCGGCGTCGACCAGGCGCCAGTCCGGCGACGCGATCCGCAGCCGGTGGGGCTCGCTGGTGGCGACCACGACGCACCTGACACCGTCGTCCGCCCGCAGGATCAGCGGCCGCCCGTCGCCGTTCAGCGCGATCTCCATGGTCGAGTCGCGCAGCACGGTCAGCAGGTCGTCGATCTCGGCGTCGCCGGCGAGCGCGACCCGGATCAGGGCCTCGATCGGATCCGTGGGCGAATTGTCGTCCACCGGCCGATAGTCAGGGTTGCTGCGGAACGGTCCGAGCGTGCCGTCGTCGCGCCGCGGCCACAGGCCGATCACCGCGTCGACCGGCGGGTCGTCGTCGCTGTCCGGCAGCCAGCCCGGGTCGATGAGCAGGAGATGCTCGTCCACGGCGGCGTCAGTCATGCCTGGCATTCGACCACGGGCCGCCGCCCGGCCGGGAACGCCGTCGCCGGTCATGCCCCATCGCCCGGGCGTTCTTACCCGACTAACGCCGCCAGCGCGCGATGCTCGGTGACCGCGTCGACCACGGGCGGCCGGTAGCTCAGTGACCGGATGTGCGCGAGCAGGTCCTCGTCCGGGCTGAGCGCATACGTCCGGAGATAGTAGGGAACCGCGTCGGTCCAGATCCAGGTCCCGTCGGTCCGGAAGCTCGCCGGGACGACCGGCCCGGCGCCGTCGTCGAAGATGTCCGGCTCCTGGGCCGTGGTAGCCAGCAGGACCGTGCCGGCGTCCAGGTAGGCGAGCACCCGGTCGAGCTCGTCGCCCGCGCCGATCAGCGGGTGCTCGGCGGTGAACTGGCCACCGAGCACCGGGTCGTAGGAGTCGAACACCCGGGCGATCGTCATCGGCGCGCCCTTGCCGGCCGTCCACAGCAGCGCGGACCGACCCCGTGCGAGCCGCTGGTAGCCGGGCAGGTCGGCGCCGGGGCTGAACACCTCGGCCTGCGGGTCCTCGACACCGGCTGCGGCGAGGGCCTGCTGCAGCCACGCGGCCACGCCCGGTAGTCCCGCGGCGTCGCCGTCCGACTCCAGCAGGTAGACCCGGACCGGACCGGCGGCGATCCGATCGGGCTGCGGCGACCGCCAGGCCCGCCAGAGGGCGATCGCGCCCGGCACCTGATCGAGCGCCGCGAGGACCGCCCGGTCGATCGCGTCCAGATCCTGGCTGTTCGTCAGGTCTAGGACCATGGGGAGCGGTTCGTCGCGGTTCGGCAGCAGCGGTGCGAACTCGAACGCGGGGTGGGCACCGGGCTCCAGCGCGGGCACGGCAGTGGCCAGCGCCGCGACCTCGGGCACGTCGGGAAGCGTCAGCACGAGCAGCTCGGCGTCCTCCGCGCGGATCGGCAGCCGCCCGGAGACGACCGCGCCGAGCAGCGACCGGGCTACCTCGGAGACCCGGCCCTCGGCGAGCCGCCCCCGGGCGTCGCTGATCAGGTCGTCGGGCGCCCAGCCCGCGAGCCGCAGCAGCAACTCGTGGTACCGCGGGATCAGCCGGTCGTCGGGCTGGCTCATCGGGGTCTCCTGCTCGTCATCCCCAGCCGCCCAGCAGCTTGGGGTCATAGCCCTTCGGCGCGATCTCGGTCGCGTACACGTGGTAGTACCGCCCGCCGCCCGGCTTGAACCGCTCGACCACGCGGGTGACCCGGAAGCGTGTACCCGGCAGCATCAGGATCTCGTCCTCGGACGCGAACACCGAGAAGATGTCGATGTCGCGGCCGCCGTAGCCCTTGAGATCCATGTCCAGCAACATGCCCGGCTTGCCCTCCGGGATGAAGCCGATGCTGGTCTGCTTGTCCCGGCTCGTGCTGCTCAGGTGCTTCATCGAGAACTCGTGACCGGGCACGTAGTCGAAGTTGTACTCGTTGCCACGGTAGACCTGCACGCCGCGGACCGCCGGGAGCATGCGCAGCGCGTCGATCGCCATGTCGTTGTGGATACGCATCTCTTTCCACACGGCGGGGGCGAGGCTGACCAGTCGCTTCTCCATGTCGTACTTCAGGTAGGACATCTCCTTGTGGTCGTAGTAGTACGACGCCGTCCGGTAGCGGGCACGCAGGTCGCGCAGGGTCGGGTCGTAGCGCAGGAAGCCCGCGGTGTTCGACTGGTCGGTCGCGCCGCCCTCGAGGTCCTTGCTGAGCAGCACTGCCATGTCGTCGTACGTGCTCTGCGCGTTCGTGGGTGACTGGTGGTTCGCCTTGTGCGCCATCGCGCCGTTCATGATCCGGAAGTTGCCGCTGGTGTACATCCAGACGCCGAAAGTCTGCGCCTTGCTGATCCGGAACAGCATCTGGCGCATGTCGACGCCGTTGCGCCGCTGCCAGTTGAGCAGGCGGGCGCTCGGATACTTGACGTCCCAGGCCATCCGCTGCAGGTCGTCGTAGAGCCGGTTGAACAGGGCCCGCTCCGTCGAGCCGACCGCGTCGAAGTAGCCGAGCTCGCCGCCCTCGACCCGGCGCCAGTACAACCCCTCGTACGGCGTGTGCTGGCGGCGGGTGTTCGGCCCGAGGTCGCCGGACTTGTTGCCGTTGACGACCTGGTTGGCGATCAGGCGGACGTAGACCTCGTCGGCTTCCTTGGCGCTGGAGATGCGTACGCCGCGGATCGAGGTGTCGGCCATCTCGGCGCCGACCATGGTCTCGCGCAGGTTGGCGTACCCGTTGGTCATCTGGTGACCAGCCAGGATCTGCAGGAAGTCCGTGGTCTTCACGCCGGGCACGTTGAGCAGCCGGAACATCGTGATGGTCCGGGCCGCCCGCCAGGAGATGAACTGGCCCTCGCGGGCGAGCTCCCTCAGCAGCGTCAGGTCGGCACCGTGGTTGTCGTCGACGACGAGCTGCGAGGCCAGCACGTCGCGGCCGAAGATGTCGCGGTTCTCCTTGTCGTTCTGGATGCCGTTCTTCGCGAGGACCGACCGGACCTCGGCGCGGACCGCGGGGCTGTCGATGAAGGCGCGCATCTTCTTGAGCTGCTGGGTCCAGAGGCCGAGCTGGTCGGCGAGCTTCCAGTCCTGGCGGTTGAAGATGTCCTGCACCAGACCCTTGAGCAGGGCCTCGCCCTCGCTGATGTCGGCGGCGGCGCGGTAGAAGTCGCCGACGACGCGTTTGTCGACCTCGGCCAGCGCGCGGTAGTGCGGGTTCTTCTGCAGCCAGGACGTGTTGCCGTACGCCTGCGTCAGCACGTTGTACAGCCGCACCTTGGCGGCCCGGCCCGCCAGCGCCGCCTGGCCGGAGGCGAGGAACGTGGTGGCGAGGTCCCGCTCGTAGTCGCGTTCCCGGCCCGGCATGAGCTGACGCATCGCCGGCTCGTCCAGCAGCGGGCGGCGCGCGTAGGGGCGGCCCCACGGGGCGAGCCGCCGCGCGTCGGCGAGGTCGTCGGTCAATGGGCCGTCACTGAGGAACGTGCGGGGCTCGGCAACCTCGGTGGCGGGGGTGTCGGTGGCTGGGGACTCGTACGTGCGCCAGGCACCGGTCGGCGGAATTTTGGGCCGGGGGCGCCCGTCCGCGTCGTAGCCCGCGGTGCCGGACACGAAGCTGTGACCGGACGGCGAGACCCAGGCGGGCGCGTCGGCGGCGGTGACGCGGGTGCCGGGCAGCAGCCGGGCGAGCTGGGCGGCGTACCCGTCGGGCACACCGGTGTCGCAGACGACCAGGGTGATCGGCTGACCGTGCCAGCGCTTGTCGGCGCGGATCTCGGCGGCGAGCTCGGCGACGGGGACAACCTTGCCGCCCCGGACAAGGCCGTCGCGGGTGCCGTGGTCGTAGAGCGCGTACTCGCCGGGAACCACCGGGGTGACGCGGCCGGCGGGGTCGTCCGCGCTCAGGTGCGAGACGACGACGGTGCCGTCCGGCTCGGACGACAGCCCGGTCTCCTGCTGCCGCTCGGCGCGGGCAGCCAGGTCCGGGGTCAGCGGCTGGTCCGCGGTGCTCCGGGCGAGATACGGCCCGTCGGTCGAGGTGGTCGTGATGGCCGAGACCGGATCCGTCCGGTACGTGTGCCAGTTCCCGGTCGGCGGCAGCTGGGGCCGGGGCCGGCCGTCCGGGGCGTACGCGCTGGTCGCGGACGCGATCGCGGTGCCGCTCGGAGTCGTCCACGCCGTGGTGCCCGCCACCCGGACGTCGGTGCCCGGCAGCAGCTGCGACAGGCGCCGGGCGTAGGCGGGCGGCACGTCCGCGACGAGGTTGACCGGCTGTCCCTGCCACCGTTGATCGTTGCGGAGCCGGTCGGCGAGGACCTGCTCCGAGGGGACGGGACCGGGACCGGTCAGCGTGTAGTTCCCGGCCGGCCCGGTGAACGTGGTCGTGCCGGGGCCGAAGGTGCGGGTGACCGTACGGTCGTTCTGCGGCTCCCGCGTGGTGCCGGTCTCCAGGGCCGGGGTGGGGGTGGCCAGGCGCACGTCCGACGGGACATCGATGCCGACGCGCCACAGGTTGGCGTACATGTCGTCGGAGCTGGCGAAGTCGTAGACCCTCCGGCCCGGCATGGAGGTGCCCGCGACCTCGCCGCCACGCAGCACCTCGAACAGCGAATGGTCGCGGGCGGCGACCATCCAGCCCGCGAGCGCGCCGAGGAAGTCGCGGTCGCTGACGCCGGGCACGTTCAGCCAGCGGAACGCGATCAGCATGCGGCTCGCCGTCAGCGACGGGCCGGCCACGACCGGGATCGCGGCGTCGTCGTGCAGCTGCCGGTACCACTCGCCGGCCGGGTCGAAACCGAAGTACGCGTTGCCGCTGACCCAGTTCAGCGGCAGCTCGGGACCCTGCTCGTCGGGCCGCAGCCAGGTGCGCCACGGGTCCTGGTGGGTGTGGGTGCCGAGGTAGGAACGGGTGACGCCGGTGACGACCGGGCGGCCGAGGGCGTCGCGGACCGGCTCGCCGTCCGGCCCGTGCTCGAGGTCGAGCGTCACGTTCACGGTGTCCGGCTTCGCCAGCAGCGGCGTGACGTCGAGGTTGCCGTCCGGCCCGCGCTCCAGCGTGGACAGCTCCACGGACTCCGACTCGAAGGTGTCGACCGTGAACGTCTGCCCGGGGCGGCGCAGGAACGCGGTCTCGTACTCGCCGAGCCCGTTGCCCATCAGCCGCAACTGGCGCGGCGTCACGGCCTGCGGGCCGCGGACCTGGTCGCGGTGGCTGCGCGGGGTACGCCCGCTGCGTCCCTGTTCGCGAACGTCACCCGCCCAGTCGGCGGACTGCCCGATGATGTTCGGCGGCATGAACGGGTCATGCGTCAACGGCGGCGGGGCGGGCTTGTTCTGGACGGTGGCGAGCGCGTTGTTGACCGTGTGGTGCAGCGGGCTGTCGAGGAATCCCGCGTACCGCTTGAGCTCGGCGGTGTTGAGCCCGAGCCGGTCGGACATCGCCCAGTCCTGGCGGTGGATGATGTCGAGCACCACGTCGGCGAGGCGCTGCTGGCCGTCCTTGCCCTTCGCGAACACGTTGTAGAACGCCCCGTTGTAGTACAGGGTCATCAGCTCGCGCAGGGTGCCGTTCTCGAACACCCGGTGGAAGTCCTCCGGGCTGGTCGCGGTGCCGATCTGGCCCGCGCTGTCCGGCGAGTCGGTGAGGAAGATGCGCGGCATGCCGTCCGCCGGCGGGTTCGGGGCGGCCTGCATCAGCACGTCACGCATCCGGCTCGCGGCCGCGCGTGCCACGGCACGGATCTCCGGCGAGGCGGTCAGGTGCCGGGCCAGGTCCTGCTCGAACTGCTCGGCGGCCTCGACCCGGCTCACCGGCCCGGGTGCGCGGGACGGGGTGTGCGCGTCGGCGGGGGTGATGTCGCGGTCCGCCGGCGGCGTCGGCCCGGCGGTGGCGGCCACGTCCTGGATCAGGGCCAGATCATGATCATTGAGGTACGCGGGCAGCCGATCCGGTGCGTCCCCGGCTGTCGTCGGCAGCAGGTGCGCGTCCCGCCCCATCACACCGGGCCGGTCCGGGGTGCGCAGCAACCGGTCGGGTGAGGAGTAGCCCTCCTTGGCGCCGAGGAAGTGCAGCAGCTCGTGCACACCGGCCGCCGGGCTGTCGCCGATGTTCCAGTTCTGCTGGTCGGTGCCGGTCGCGGGGTCGTCGGTGAGGGACACCGCCGGGTTGCCGGTCGGCGTCTCGGGGGTGCCGAAGGTGAACTCGATGTGCAGCTCGTGTCCGTCGGGGAACGTGTGCCGCCCGTTGACCAGCTCGTCGACGGTCCGGCGGACCCGGTCGGCGTAGTCGCGGCGGGCCTGCGGGGTGGCCGGGCCGGTCAGGTCGAGGTGGACGCCGAACGCGCGGACGGGCGTGCCGTCCGGGGCCGTGAACTCGCGGACCTGGAAGTCGATCGCGGTGTGCTCGCCGCGCAGGTTGCCCGCGGCGGCGCGGGCGTCGGCGGCCGGCGTGAACCGTTCGGTGCTCAAGTAACGCGGCTGCGCGCTCTCGTACGCGTGCTGCCACCGCGTCTGCCGGTCGTGCTCGGCGTACGCGTCCGACCACGCGGTCTCCGCCTGGAAGACGGCCCGGTCGGCGGTCTCGACGTCGGCGTCGTCCGGGTCCGCCTGGGCGAGCGCCCCGTCGAGCCGGGCCACGGCGTCCGACCACTCCTTGCCACGGGCGGCGAGGTCGAGGGCGGACTGCCGCAACTCGGGCCGCAGCGGCCGGCCGGTGACGTCGCGGGCGGCGTCCTCGGCCATCAGCAGCGTGACGGCGTCGTCGACGCGCAGACCGGTCACGCCGGTCCGGCGCGGGGTGCCGTCCGAGGCGGTCGCATGGGAGCGGGCCACGAAACGGAACTCGACGTCGTACGTGAGGGCGCGGGTCAGGTCGTCCGCGGCGTCGGGCTTCGGTGTGCGTACGGTCGCCTTGTCCGTGCTGATCGTCGCCTCGACCTTGAGCTGGCGGGTCGGGTCGGTGCTGTAGATCGGCTGCTCGTAGAACGTGGACGCGTTGACGGCGCCGAAGTCGTGCCGCTCGCCGACCTTGCTGGCGCCGCCGGGGTGGTTGACACCGCCGGTCAGGACCGGGCCGTTCATCTTGACGGCGTACGTGTGCCCCGACGTCTGCTCGATCGTGCGGCTCTGCGGGCGCTTGACGGAGTTGTCGAGCGTGATGCCGGCGTGCGCACCGGCGAACCGCGGCCGCGGCACCAGGCGCGCCTCGACGTGCAGGTCCCGGCCGGCCTTCCCGGGCAGCGGCACCCGGAACGTGCCGTCGAGCATGGCCGGCAGGCCCGCCTTCAGGTTCGCGGGGGTGAGCCCGTCGCGCAGCGCCGCCCTCGTCGCCCGGTCGAGGTCGGCGCCGGACGCGGTGAGTGCCTGCTCCGCGGCCCCGGTCAGGTCGGTCATGCCGGTGTGCACGTGCTCGACGGTGAACCGGGGGCGTTGCGCCGGGCTCAGCCACTTCTCGTCGGCGCTGCCCGTGGTCACCGGTCCGGGCCTGCCCGGATCACCGTCCGGGGTGGACGTGCCGACCCGGGTGTGCATCGTGACGGGGCGGACGGCGTGCACGGTGACGCCGTCGTCGGGCAGCCGGTGACCGGTGACGGTGATGCCGAACCGCACGTCGCCGGTGTAGGTGGCGACCGGGCCGCTGACCTTCATCGACTGCTCGTAGGTGCGGCCGCTGGTGTCGGTCTCGGTCGTGCTGGTCACACCGAGGTTCGCGGTCGCCACGTAACCGCCGCCGACCGTGCCGGTGGCCGGCCCGTGCCCGGTGGTGTCCTGCGCGTTGCCGTCGACCTTGTCCGTCTCGGAGCCCTGGGCGCGTGCGGTGACGGTCACCGAGCCGAACGTCTGCCCGCGCGTACGGGTGTCCGTCCCGGCGACCGCGGTGCTGTCACTGACCGAGAGCTCCCGCACGTGCTGGATGCCCGCGTAGCGCGGCGGTGCGAGGAACTCGGCGTTCAGCGTGACCTGGTACGTGTGCCCCTCGAACCGGCCCTCGAGCCGGATCGGCAGCGTCCGGCCGCCGTTGAGTGCGCCGTCGAGGTGATGGTCGGCGTTCGCGAGGAACGTGTGCAGCTTGCGTACGTTGTCGTGCGGCTGGTCGAGCGACGACTCGGGCAGCAGCGCGAACGCGACCTCCTCGCCGCGGCCGGGCTCGCTCGTGTCGACGGACTCCGCGATGCGCCGGCGCAGATGGGTGATCCGGTCGCTGAGGTCGACCGTGGTGCTGACCCCGCCGAGCCCCAGCGACCGGGTCGGGCCCGCCGGGACGGCAGGATCCACCGGAGGCGCCGGCCGCTGCTGCCCGGCTGCCTGCGACTGGTGCCGCTGCTGGGCGGCGTCACGTTCGGCGGCGTGCCGGGCCGCGAGTGCCGCACGCTCTTCCGCCGGTGCGGTGCGGAGCTGCTCGGCTTCCGCGGCCTGGCGGTGCTGGCGGCGGATGTCCTCGGTGACGCGGCGGTGTTCCTGGTCGTGGCGGGTCAGCTCGTCGAACTGCGCCTCGGTCATCCACATCTGCACGGCGTCCGGCAGCGTGAACGTCTGGCCCGCCCGCCTCGTCCGTTCGCCGGGCAGTACGTCGAACGGGTCGAGGTTGCCCTTGTGCCGGGCCTCGGCGACGACCTCCGCGTCGACGTCGAGCTGGACGAGAACCCGCCGCTCGGGGCGCTCACCCACGCGCAGCTTCGAGACGCCCGCGAGGGACTGGCCCTTGACCCCGCCCCAGCGCCGCAGCCACGGCGTCACCGACGCGATGATCGCCCCGCCCGGCGTGGACGTGCTGCCGCCGTTGTCGACGCCGGACCCGGTCAGCGACGCGACGCCGGTCGCCGACGCGCTGACCTCGAACGAGCGCCCGTGCTTCTCCGCCGTCGTGGTGCCGCCGCTGCGAACGTCCGTGACCTGCTCGAACTCGGAGACGGCCAGCCGCCGCGGGTTCCTCGGGATCAGCCGTACCCCGGCGTCGGCGTCCGCGACGGCGGTCCGGCGCGGGTGCTGCAGATTGCGCAGCGGCACCGGCCGGCTGAAGATCTGCGGGTCGCCGGCGAGCCGGTCCGGTGACAGCGCGTTCGCGATGACCGTGGAGACGCGGCCGTCCGGGAAGTCGTAGATCGGATCCTGGGCGGCATCGACCAGGCTCTCCTTGACCGCGGCCTGCAGATGCTCCGCCCCGATGAACGTCTCGATCCGGGCGCCGTCCAGATCGTGCGGGTACCCGCCGGACTGCCGGCTGATCGGGGTGGGCCGCCCGGTGCGCTCGACGTCGCGGGGTTCGAGGCTCGGCAGCGCCGGCGGGGGCGTCCCGGTCACCCGATGCTCGGGCACGAGGAGCCGGATCGACAACTGCTGGCGGGCCGGCGGGTTGTCGACCTGACCGACGCGGGTGGGCACGCCGCGGCCGGGTTTGCCGGGGAACATGCGGCGGGCGTTGTCGTTCGAGCGTACGGACGACCGGCTCGCCGCCTCGACCCACAGCGTGCCGGCGAACTCCCGCATCGGCTGTCCCGCCGGGGTGCCGTCCGCCTCCAGTCCCGGGCCGTGCTCCGAATGGGACGTGTGGCCCTGGGTGAGGCCGAGCTCGTCGGTGCGGGCCAGCGTGACGCTCGCCTTCGGGCCGCCGAGCAGCGTGGAGAACGCGCGCCCGACCGGGCCCATGAGGCGGGCCTCGACGCTGACCTCGCCGGTGATGCTGCGGTCCCGGGCCGAGCCGGCGGTCGTCTTGCTCTTGCGCCGGTCCGCCGCGTGCAGGTCACCCCGGTCGATCGGGTCGCCGTCGGAGAGATCGGTGAGCCCGCCGCGGACGGTCACCACCGTCGTGTGATCGAAGACGTGACCATGCTTGACCAGCGGGATCTCCAGGCCGGGCCCGACGATGCGGTCCAGCAGGTAGCGCAGCTGGCGGTCGTCGAGCTTCTGCCGGGCGTCGGTGTCGCGGGCCAGGATGGCCTTCACCCCGGCGCTGAGACCCTTGGCGAACTCGGGATCGTCGAACTGGCGCAGGAACGCGTCCGACTCGAGGCTGAAGCGGTGCCGGCCGGGCGTACGGCGCAGGGCATCCGACACCGCCTGGTAGATCCGGTCGCCGCCGCTGAGGTCGTTGATGAACGCGCCGCCGAACGAGCGTCCCTGCTCGATGTGCGCGGGGGCGTAGTACCTGCGGGCGGTGCCGGTGCGGCCGTGCCAGCCGGCGTTGTCGCGGTTCGGGTCGAGCGCGGTGTCGCGTACCCGGTCCTGGGTTGTCCACTGCAGCGTCTCGACCGCGCCGTCCAGGGTGACCGGGTCCCGGCCGATCGTGCGTACCTGCAGGTCGTAGACGGTGCGGTAGCGGACCGCGGGCCCCTTGGCCGACAGGGTCTGCCGGGTGCTGGTCTCCTCGGTGAACTCCTGCGTGTGCCCGCCGGTGCGGGTCGCGGAGACCTTGGGGCCGACCACGACGGTCAGCGGGGGTACGTCGGCGCCGCCGCCGACGGTGCCCCAGAGATTGATCGTGCGCTCCGCGTTGCTGCGGTCCGTGCTCTGGTTGGCGAACGCGGACGTGTCGAGGTGGGTGGCGTCGTCGACGGTCTCGACTGTCTCCACCTGCCGGGCGACGAGCCGCATCTGCAGCGCCTGGTGCCGGCCCGGGAACGGCTTGCGCCACCAGCGGGACGGCGAGCGCAACAGGTCCTCGGACTTCACCCAGCCGTCGTGCCGGTTGCCGGGATCGTGCACGACCATCCGGCCCAGGTTCGACGAGATCGTACCCTCGCTGAGGAACCGGGTCAGCACCGCGCGGCCGGGGGTCCCGGTGCGGGTGAGATCGCTCAGCCCGTTCCCGGCGAGGACGGCGGCGACCTGGTCGAAGAACGTGCCCGCGGTGGGGGCCGGACGGGCGACGACGCTCTCCACGCCGAAACGCTTGGGCGGGGCCACCTCCAGGGGCGGCGCGTCGGGGTCCGGCATCGTCGTGGGTACGGCGGCGAGTTTGGTGGGTACGCGCAGGCGCACGGACGCGCCCGTGGAGCTCGTGCCGAGAACGTTGCCGTCGGCGTCGCGCAGGACCGCGGTGTAGCGGACGGGCACCTTGACCTTGGCCTGGTCGGCGAACTCGACCGTGGTCGTCGTCGTGAACTTGCTGCGGTGCGCGATCGAGTGGGTGGTCTGCGGTGCCACCGGGATACTCGCCCCGGCCCCGACCACGAGGGCCGGTGCGGCGGTGACCGTCACCTTCGGCTCGAGATGCTTGTCCCGGACGTGGCGCACCGAGTGCTCGCTGGTCCCCTCGACCTTCGAGCTCGCCTTCGCGTGGTCGTCGGACACGGCTTCGACCGTCATCGCGGACCAGTCATGCGTCGCGGTGACGGTCAGCTCCGCGGGCCGGCCGTTCACGGTCACCGGGTAGGGCCGGCCGGTGTTGAGGAACTGGTCGACGTCGTCCCGCATGTCGTCGTGGATCGTGTCGAGGGTCGTCGCGTCCAGGTCGACACCGAGGTCCAGCCGGCCCGTCTCGATCGGGTCGAGCTGGGCGGCGACGCCGAGCGTCCGGTTCTCGAGCAGGTACGACGGCATCGTCTGCCGGACGGCGTCGGGGGAGGGCAGCGCCACGTCGCCCTCGGTGGTGATGGCGAGCCCGATCGTGTCCGGGTCGATGTCCTGCCCGGCGAGATCGTCGTCGAAGTGCTCCACGAACCGCGACTCCCGCGGTGCGGGCCGGGTTGCCTGGTCGGTGTCGTGGTCGATCGGCGCGGTCTCGCCGGGGTTGGCGGGCAGCGAAGACGCGGCGGTGTCGGCGATGCGGTCGAGGTGGCGCTGGTGGATCTGGTCGCTGTCACCGGCCATCAGGGAGTCGGTGTGCTGCGTGTTGTTCAGGACGCGGATGTTGTCGACGTATTCGTCGGGCAGGCCGAGGTAGTGGCCGATCTCGTGGGCGAAGTCGAGGTCGTTGCCGGTGGTCGACCAGTTGGTCTGGTCGGTCGGGGGTGCGTCGGTGCCGAAGAGTTTGACGGCGGCGTGGGCGTCGGCGGGGTTGTCGACGAATTCGACGTTGACGTTGAGCTGGTCGTCGCCGATGCGGTAGCCCTGGTTGAACGCCTGGTGGACGGCGTTGCGGACCCGGCTCTCGACCGCTGATCGCTGGTCGCGGGCGTTGCTGTCCTGGGGGTCGAGGTGGACCTTGACGGTGAAGTCCTGGACGCCGTCGAAGCTGCGGTGGTCGTAGGCGATCGGGCCGGCGTAGTGGTCGAGGTTGATGCGGGGGCGGTCGGTGGTCGGGGCGTCCAGTCCGGCGGCCGCGTAGGAGCGGGCGACGATGTCGGGGACGCCGCTGGCGACGGGGGTGCGCTCGATGACGTCGTAGGCGGACGTGTTCGCGGTCCGCGGCGGGGTCGTGGCGCGCTGGGCCGTATAGGGATCGGCCGGGGCCGTCGGAGCCGGGGACGGGTTGCTGCCCCGGGGCGCCGGGCGGGACGAGGAGTACGGCGAGAACGCGATCCGGTCCGTCTCGGTCGTCACGCGGCGGACGTGGACCGTGCCCGACGAGTTCGGGGCGGCGAAGCGGTGCGTGCTGCCGTTCGGGGTGTGGACGATGATCGTGATGCCGAGCGCCCTGGCCGTCGTCGTGAGCACCACGTCGTACGCGTTCCGCAGCCGTTCCCGCTCCCGGCTGTTCCGCTCGGCCCGGCTGGCTTCGGGGACGTAACGGCCCGTGTCCGAGCGCGGGGCACCGATAGCGGCGACGACGAAGTGGCCGGTTCCGTAGCCGTTGCGCGCGCGCTGCCCGGCCAGGCCTTCGAGTTCGGTGGAGCCCGCGTCGCGACCCGCCTGCAGGGTGCGGGACCGGATCTCACCGGCGCTCAGGTTCACGCTCGCCGCGATCGCGTTGTAGACCGAGTCGCTGCGGACCGGCACGTTGGCGGCGATGCTCGCGGCGTTCGCGAAGTCCTGCTGCACGGTGTACGCGGTGTTCGACATGGACAGTTGCTGGGCCGCGTAGAGCTTCTGGCTCGGGGGCAGGCCGACGCTGGAGCTGGTGCCGGGCACGCCGAGCGAGACCGCGGGGCTGAGCGTGTTGTGCGACTGCCCGCCGAGCTGCTGTATCTGGGCGGCCGGCAGGTTGTTCTGCCACGTCGACGTCAGCGGCGCGGCGGTGGACGGCCCGGCGCCTGGGGTGCCGTAGTAGAACGAGCTCGCCGCCGGGTGGTAGGCCGGGGTGGCGTACGGGTTGGCGGTCGCAGCGTTGGTGCTCGCGTACCCGGTGAGCCCGATGCCGGACTTCGCGGCCTTCGGGTTGGACGGCCCGCCCGGGGTCTTGTTCTGCGCGTCGTAGCCGAAGAACCGGCCTGACACCGTGAGCATGCTGGTGTGCGACTGCGGCAACGCCTTGCCCTGGATGACGTCGGCGGCGAGCCGGGACAGGTCGGTGGGCACGGCGGAGTCGGCGTAGTCGATGAGGAAGCCGGACCCACGCTCGGGATGCCGGTTGTTCTGCGAGTCGACCTGGAGCTGGCCCTCCAGGATCTCGGCGGGCAGCTGCCGGACCGACTGGTAGCCGTAGTCGGCGGCGAGCTCCTCGGCGTAGGCGCGGTGCAGGTTCGTGCTGAGCTGCCCGAACTCCGCCGAGCCCTCGCCGAACTGGACCTGGGGGTTGCCGCGGACGAGCAGGCCGTCGACGAACAGGTTGGGCTCGGGGGCGTACGGCAGCAGGGGGTGGATCTGTTTCTGCCGGTCCCGGGTCTGCATGTCGTCCTGGATCGCGGTCGTGAAGTCGCGGACGAACTGGTCGCGGTTGCCCGGGTTGTCGAGCCGCTTGATGGCGTCGCGGATCTTCTTCTGCTGGCTGGAGCTGCCCGCCTTGGCGACCGCGCGCTCCAGCCGCTTGCGGGTGTCGGCGACGAGCCGGTTCGTGTCGCCGACGCGATAACCGCCGGTCAACATCAAGGGCCGGTCAGGATCGTCATCGTCGTACGCCGTGAGCGCCTGGACCTGGTCGAAGATGTGCGACCCGGACGGCGTGGTCCGCGCACCGGTGTCGAAGTCCTGGAACGAGACGTACGGGTACGCGCCGGCAGCCGCGAACCCCTGCACCGCCGCCGCGGTCGCCGAGCTGTTCATGACGGCGTTGCGGCCCCGGCCGTACAGGAAGGCACCGGTCTTGGGGTTGGTGCCGACCGCGTGACCCGTGACGGCGATGGGGATCGAGGCGGCGCTGTCGGCGATCTGCCTCGCCCGCGCTACGGCGTTCTCGAGGTCACGGTTCGTCTTGGACTTGTCGGTGTTGACGCCGACGACGAACGCGACGCGGGTGCCGGGACGCAGACCGGCGACGACGGAGTTGAGAACCCGCGGCAGGTCCTCGACGTCACCGGCGGGAACCATGACGTTGACGACGAACGCCATCGGCGCGCGGCCGTGGATCAGGGAGTTGCGGACCTGCCGGTACGTGCCGGGGTCGACGGTTCGCTGCGCGGACGCGAGCTGCTCGAACGCGGCGTTGTGACCGCCCTGGACCCGGGGTGGCGGCGCGGGCCGGGTCGCGTGGGTGTCGTCGTGCTCGATCGGGCCGCTGTCACCGGGGTTGGCCGGCAGGGACGCCGCGGCGGTCTCCGCGATGCGGTCGAGGTGGCGCTGGTGAACCCGGTCGCTGTCACCCGCCATCAGCGAGTCGGTGTGCTGGACGTTGGTGAAGACGCGCAGACCGTCGACGTATTCGTCCGGGAGGCCGAGGTAGTGGCCGATCTCGTGGGCGAAGTCGAGGTCGTTGCCGGTGGTCGACCAGTTCGTCTGATCGGTCGGTGGGGCATCCGCGCCGAAGAGTTTGACGGCGGCGTGGGCGTCGGCGGGGTTGTCGACGAACTCGATGTTGACGTTGAGCTGGTCGTCGCCGATGCGGTAGCCCTGGTTGAACGCGTTGTGCACGGCGTTGCGGACCCGGTCCTGGACCGCCGTTTCCTGATCGCGGGCGTCGCTGTCCTGGGGGTCGAGGTGGACCTTGACGGTGAAGTCCTGGACGCCGTCGAACGAGCGGTGGTCGTAGGCGATGGGTCCGGCGTAGTGGTCGAGGTTGATGCGGGGCCGGTCGGTGGTCGGGGCGTCCAATCCGGCTGCGGCATAGGAGCGGGCCACTACGTCGGGTACGCCGCTGGCGACCGGCGCGCGTTCGATGACGTCGTAGGCCGAGGTGTTCGCGGTTCGCGGCGGGGTCGCGGCGCGTTGGTTCGCGTAGGGATCGGCGGGTGCGATCGGCGCGGGGGCCGGGTTGGTGCCCTTCGGCGCCGGGCGTGACGACGAGTACGGCGAGAACGCGATCCGGTCCGTCTCGGTCGTCACCCGGCGGACGTGGACCGTGCCCTGGGAGTTCGGGGCGGCGAAGCGGAACGTCGACCCGTTCGGGGTGTGCACGACGATCGTGATGCCGAGCGCCTCCGCGGCGGTGGACAGCACGACGTCGTACGCATTGCGCAGCTGCGCGCGCTCGCGGCTGTTGCGCTCGGCGCGGGTGGCTTCCGGAACGTAGCGGCCCGTGTCCGAGCGCGGTGCACCGATCGCCGCGACGACGAAGTGGCCGTTGCGGTAGTCGTTGCTGGTGCGCTGGCCGGCGAGTGCTTCCAGGGTGCTGCTCGACGCGTCCCGGCCGGCGGCGAGGGTCCGGGACCGGACGTCCTCGGCGGTGATGTTCAGATTCGCGGCGATCGCGGTGTAGACCGAGTCGCTGCGTACCTTGACGTTGCGGGCGATGCTCGCGGCGTTGGCGAACTCCTGCTGGACCGTGTACGCCGTGTTCGACATCGACAGCTGCTGCGCCGCGTAGAGCTTCTGGCTCGGGGGCAGGCCGATGCTGGAGCTGGTGCCCGGGACGCCGAGGGAGACCGCGGGGCTGAGCGTATTGTGCGACTGCCCGCCGAGCTGCTGTGACTGGGCCGCCGACAGGGTGCTCGACCAGGACGGGGCGACGGGCGCGGCGGTGGACGGCCCGGCGCCGGGGGTGCCGTAGTAGAACGAGCTCGCCGCCGGGTGGTAGGCCGGAGTCGCGTACGGGTTGGCGGTCGCAGCGTTGGTGCTCGCGTACCCGGTGAGCCCGACGCCGGACTTCGCGGCCTTCGGATTGGACGGCCCGCCCGGGGTCTTGTTCTGCGCGTCGTAGCCGAAGAACCGACCCGACACCGTGAGCATGCTCGTGTGCGACTGCGGGAGAGCCTTGCCCTGGATGACGTCAGCTGCGAGCCGCGACAGGTCCGTCGGCACGGCCGAGTCCTCGTAGTCGACCATGAAGCCCTGGCCGCGGCTCGGGTGCCGGTTGTTCTGCGAGTCGACCTGCAGCTGACCCTCGCGGATGTCCTCGGGGAGCTGCCGGACGGACGAGTAGCCGTAGTCAGCGGCGAGCTCCTGGGCGTACGCGCGGTGCAGGCTCGTGCTGAGCTGCCCGAACTCCGCCGAGCCGTCGCCGAACTGAACGTCGGAGTTGCCCCGGACCAGGAGGCCGTCGACGAACAGGTTGGGCTCGGGGGCGTACGGGAGCAGGGGGTGGATCTGCTTCTGCCGGTCCCGGGTCTGCATGTCGTCGCGGATCGCGGTTGTGAAGTCCCGGACGAACTGGTCGCGGTTGCCCGGGTTGTCGAGCCGGTCGATCGCGTCACGGATCTTCTTGCGCTGCGTCGAGCTCGACGTCTTGCCCAGCGCACGGTCGAGCCGCTTGCGGGTGTCGGCGACGAGCCGGGCGGTGTCACCGACGCGATAACCGCCGGTCAACATCAAGGGCCGGTCAGGATCATCATTGTCGTACGCCGTGAGCGCCTGGACCTGGTCGAAGATGTGCGCACCCGACGGCGTGGTCCGCGCACCGGTGTCGAAGTCCTGGAACGACACATACGGGTACGTGCCGGAGCCCGCGAACCCCTGCACCGCCGTGGCGGTCGCCGAGCTGTTCAGGACGGCGTTGCGGCCCCGGCCGTACAGGAACGTGCCGGTCTTGGTGTTGGTGCCGACGGCGTGCCCGGTGACCGCGACGGGTATGCCGCTGTTCTGGGTGAGCTGCAACGCGCGCCCGACCGCGTTCTCCAACTGGCCGGTGGTCTTCGTCTTGTCGGTGTTGACGCCGACCACGAACGCGACGCGGGTGCCGGAGCGCAGCCCGGAGGCGATGGAGTTGAGGACGCGGGGCAGGTCTTCGACGTCGCTCGCCGGGACCATCACGTTGACGACGAACGCCATCGGGGCCCGGTCGTTGATCAGCTTGTCGCGGACCTGCCGGTACGTTCCGCTGGTCACGGGGCGTGCACGCGCCGCCAGCTGCTCGAACGCAGCGTTATGGCCACCGGGCACGCGCGGTGGCGGCGCCGGCCGGGTTGCTTGCTCAGCGTCATGCTCGATCGGACCGGTCTCGCCGGGGTTCGCCGGCAGCGACGCGGCGGCGGTGTCGGCGATGCGGTCGAGGTGGCGCTGGTGGACCTGCGGGCTGTCACCGGCCATCAGCGAGTCGGTGTGCTGGGTGCCGAGGACGCGCAGCCCGTCGACGTATTCGTCCGGGAGGCCGAGGTAGTGGCCGATCTCGTGGGCGAAGTCGAGGTCGTTGCCGGTGGTCGACCAGTTGGTCTGGTCGGTCGGGGGTGCGTCGGTGCCGAAGAGTTTGACGGCGGCGTGGGCGTCGGCGGGGTTGTCGACGAACTCGACGTTGACGTTGAGGGTGTCGTCGCCGATCTGGTGGCCCTGGTTGAACGCCTGGTGGACGGCGTTGCGGACCCGGTTCTCGACGTCGGGCCGGGCGTCTTGTGCGGTGTCGTCCTGGGGGTCGAGGTGGACCTTGACGGTGAAGTCCTGGATGCCGTCGAAGCTGCGGTGGTCGTAGGCGATGGGTCCGGCGTAGTGGTCGAGGTTGATGCGGGGGCGGTCGGTGGTCGGGGCGTCCATCCCTGCGGCCGCGTAGGAGCGGGCCACGATGTCCGGGACGCCGCTCGCGACGGGGGTGCGCTCGATGACGTCGTAGGCGGACGTGTTCGCGGTGCGCGGGGGTGTCGCTGCTCGTTGCGAGGTGTAGGGGTCGGCGGGTGCGGCCGGTGCCGGGGTCGCGTTCGAGCCCTGCGGAGCCGGCCGGCTGAAGGCGACGCGGTCCGTGTCCGTCGTGTGGCGCCGGATGTGGACGGTTCCCTGGGCACCCGGTGTCGTGTAACGGTGCGTGGTGCCGTTCGGGGTGTGGACGACGATGGTGATGCCGAGCTCGGCCGCCGCCGTGTCCAGCACGACGTCGTAGGCGTTGCGCAGCTGCTCACGTTCGCGGCTGCTGCGTTCCGCGGTCGTCGCCTCCGGAACGTAGCGGCCGGTGTCGGACCGTGGTGCGCCGATCGCCGCGACGACGAAGTGCCCGGTGCCGTAGTCACCGCGGGTGCGCCGGGCGGCGAGCTGATTGAGCAGCGGACCCTCGGCGTCCCGCCCGCCGCGGAGCACCCGGTCCCGGATCTCGCTCGCGCTGAGGTTCACGCTCGCCGCGATGGCCGCGTACACGGAGTCGCTGCGGACCGGCAGGGCCCGGGCGATGCTCTCGGCGCTCGCGAACTGCTGGCGCACGGTGTTGGCGGTGTTCGACACCGACAGCTGCTGCGCCGCGTAGAGCTTCTGGCTCGGCGGGAGGCCCACGCTGGCGTTCGTGCCGGGCAGTCCGAACGAGATCGCCGGGTTCAGCGTGTTGTGCGACTGGCCGCCGAGCTGCTGCGTCTGGGCGGTGGACAGGTTGCTCTGCCAGGACGGCGTTGCCACGGGTGCGGCCGTCGACGGGCCGGCGGCCGGGTTGCCGTAGTAGAACGAGCTCGCGGCCGGGTGGTACGTCGGCTGCGTGTACGGGTGGGCCGTCGCCGCGCTGCTGCTCGCGTACCCCGTGAGCCCGATGCCCGACTTCGCGGCCTTCGGGTTGGACGGGCCGCCCGGGGTCTTGTTCTGCGCGTCGTAGCCGAAGAACCGGCCCGACACCGTGAGCATGCTCGTGTGTGACTGCGGCAACGCCTTGCCCTGGATGACGTCCGCCGCGAGCCGGGACAGATCCGTGGGCACGGCCGAGCCGGCGTAGTCGACCATGAAGCCGAGGCCGCGGCTCGGGTGCCGGTTGTTCTGCGAGTCGACCTGCAACTGCCCGTCGCGGATCTCGGCCGGGATCTCGTTGCGGCGATACCCGTACGCGGCCGCGAGCTCGTCGCCGTACGCCCGGTGCAGGTTCGTGCTGAGCTGCCCGAACTCCGCCGACCCCTCGCCGAACCGGCTGGCCGGGTTGCCGACGGCGAGCACGCCGTCGACGAACAGGTTCGGCTCGGGGGCGTACGGGAGCAGCGGATGGATGCCGGCCTGCCGGTCGCGGGTCTGCATGTCGTCGCGGATCGCGTCGGTGAAGTCGCGCACGAACTGGTCGCGGTTGCCGGGGTTGTCCAGCCGGGTGATCGCGTCGCGGATCTTCTTGCGCTGCGTCGAGCTCGTCGTCGTGGCCAGCGCGCGGTCCAGGCGGCGCCGGGTGTCGGCGACGAGCTGCGGGGCGTCGCCGATCCGGTAGCCGCCGGTCAGCATCAGCGGGCGGGCCGGCTCGTGGCCCGGAACGGCGGTCAGGTCCTGCAGGCGGTTGATGATGTGATCACCGGACGGCGTGGTTCTCGCGCCGGTGTCGAAGTCCTGGAACGACACGTAGGGGTACACACCCGAGTTCGCGAACGCCTGCACGGCGGACGTCGTGGCGGAGCTGTCCAGGACGGCGTTGCGGCCCCGGCCGTACAGGAAAGCACCGGTCTTGGCATTGGTGCCGACGGCGTGCCCGGTGACCGCGACCGGTATGCCGCTGTTCTGGGTGAGTTGCAGCGCGCGGCCGACGGCGTTCTCGAGCTGGCTGGTGGTTTTCGTCTTGTCGGTGTTGACGCCGACGACGAACGCGACGCGGGTGCCGGGTCGCATGCCTCCGGCGATCGAGCTCAGGACGCGGGGCAGGTCCTCGACGTCGCCCGCCGGGACCATCACGTTGACGACGAAGCCCATCGGTGCGGAGTTCGCGATCAGGGAGTCGCGGACGGCGGGGTAGGAGCGGCCGTCGATCCGTACCTGGTTCTGGATGAGGTTCTCGAACGCCTGGTTGCGGCCGCCCGGGACCCGTGGCGGCGGTGCGGGGCGGGTGGCCTGGTCGGTGTCGTGGTCGATCGGCCGGGTCTCGCCGGGGTTCGCGGGCAGGGACGACGTGGCGGTGTCGGCGATGCGGTCGAGGTGGCGTTGCTGGATCTGGTTGCTGTCGCCCGCCATGAGCGAGTTCTCGTGCTGGGTGTTGTTCAGGACCCGGATGTTGTCGACGTACTCGTCCGGGAGGCCGAGGTAGTGGCCGATCTCGTGGGCGAAGTCGACGTCGTTGCCGGTGGTCGACCAGTTGGTCTGGTCCGTCGGCGGCGCATCCGTGCCGAACAGCTTGACGGCGGCGTGGGCGTCGGCGGGGTTGTCGACGAACTCCACGTTGACGTTGAGGGTGTCGTCGCCGACCTTGTGGCCCTGGTTGAAGGCGTCGTGGACGGCGTTGCGGACCCGGTTCTCGACGTCCGGCCGGGCGTTCTGTGCGGCGTCGTCCTGCGGGTCGAGGTGAACCTTGACCGTGAAGTCCTGGACGCCGTCGAACGAGCGGTGGTCGTAGGCGATGGGTCCCGCGTAGTGGTCGAGGTTGATGCGGGGGCGATCGGTGGTGGGTACGTCCAGTCCGGCTGCTGCGTAGGAGCGGGCCACAACATCGGGTACGCCGGTCGCGACGGGTGCACGCTCGATGACGTCGTACGCGGACGTGTTCGCGGTGCGCGGGGGTGTCGCCGCTCGTTGCGAGGTGTAGGAGTCGGCGGGCGCGGCCGGTGCCGGGGCCGGGTTCGTGCCGGTGGGCGCCGGGCGCGACGAGCGGTAGGGCTCGAAGACGATCCGGTCGCGGCTGTCCGTCCGCCGGGACACGTGCAACGTCTGCGTCGCACCCGGTGCGCGGTGCGTCTGCGTCCCGCTCGGCGTGTGGACCGCGATGTTGAGGCCGAGCGCGTGGGCGGTCACGTCGGCGACGACGTCGTGCGCGCTCCGGAGGCGGTCGCGTTCCCGGGAGCTCGGCGTGACCGGCGTCGACGAGCCGAGCGAGGCGGTGACGAAATGGCCGTTCTGGTACGGCGTGTCGCGGCGCCGGTTCGCGACCTGCTCCAACAGGGTCGCGTCGGCGCGGCGGCCGGCGTTCAGCGTACGAGTCCGGATCTCACCGGCACTCAGGTTGACCTGCTGCGCCAGCACCGAATAGAGCGAGTTCGACCGGATGTCGACGGCGGTGCTGGCATTGACGCTGCTGGCGTTCGCGAACTCCTGCCGGGCCGTGTTCGCCGTGTTCGACAGCGACAACTGCTGGGCCGCGTAGAGCTTCTGATCGGGGGCGACGCCGACGTTCGGGCCCAGCGAGATCGACGGGTTGAGTGTGTTGTGCGACGCACCGCCGAGCTGCTTGAGCTGCGCGGGGTTCAGCTGACTGGCGAACGACGTGGACTGCGCCGGGCCGGACGACGAGATGACGACACCGGTGTTGTAGTACGACTGCCCGCCGGGCTGATAGGACGGCTGGGTGTACGGGTTCGCCGTTGCCGCGTTCGCCGAGGCGTACGGAGTAAGCCCGATCCCGGCCTTCGCCGCCTTCGCGTTCGACGGGCCGCCGACCGGGTTGTTCTGCGCGTCGAAGCCGAAGAACCGATCGGAGACGGTCGCCATCGACGTGTGGTTCTGCGGCAGCGCCTTGCCCAGGATCAGGTCCGCCGCGAGCCGCGACAGATCCGTCGGTACGGCCGAATCCGCGTACTCGACCTGGAAACCGAGACCCCGCACGTCGTGCCGGTTGTTCTGCGAGTTCGCCCGCAGGCTGCCGTCCAGCACGTCCGGCGGGACCTGGCTCAGCGACTGGTAACCGGCGTCCGCGGCCAGTTCCTGCGCGTACGCCCGGTGCAGGCTCGCCCCGAGCTTGTTGAACTCGGCGCCGCCGTCGCCGAAGCGCACCCCGGCGTTGCCCCGGACGACGAGGCCGTCGACGAAAAGGTTGGGCTCGGGGGCGTACGGGAGCAGGGGGTGGATCTGTTTCTGCCGGTCCCGGGTCTGCATGTCGTCGTTGACGGCACGGGTGAAGCGCTGCACGAACTCGGCCGCGTTGGCGGGATCGTCCAGCCGAGCGATCGCCTCGGTGATCTTTCTGCGCTGGTTGCCGCTCGCCGACCTGGCCTGCTCCCGGACGAGCCGCGCGCGGGTGTCCGTGATCAGCTGCGCCGTCGGGCCGACGCGGTAACCGCCGGCGAGCATCAGCGGCCGGTCCGGGTCGGCGTCCTCATAGTCCGACGTCGTCTGCTGCATCCGGTCGAACACGTGCGAACCCGACGGGGTGGCGCGCGAGCCCGTGTCGAAGTCCTGCACGGCGACGTACGGGTAGCGGTTCTTGGCGGCCAGGGCCTCGATCGCCGCGCTCGTCTCCGCCGACTCGAGGACGACGTTGCGGGCGGTGCCGTACGGGAAGTTCTTGCCGTTCATCCCGACGGCGTGCCCGGTGATCGCGACCGGGAACGACGAGTTCGCCACCATCTGGGTCGCCTGGTCCACGGCCTGCTGCAGGCCCGCGTCGGCGCGCCGCGAGTTCGTGTTCAGCCCGACCACGAACACGACGTCGGTGCCCGGCGACAGCCCCGCCACGATCGAGTTGAGCACGGCCGGTAACCGGTTCACGTCGCTCGCCGGGGCGGTCATGTTCACCACGAAGCCCATGGGGCGGCGGTTGGTCACCAGGATGTCGCGTACACCCCGGTAGTTGCCGGGGGTCACCTGCACGCGGTTGTTCACGAGATTGAGGAACGCCTGGTTGTGGCCGCTGCGGACCGCGTCCGGCGCCGGACGCGAGGGCCCGCCGTCCCGCTCGGGCTTCACCGTGGTGTCACCGTCGTTGGCGGGCAGCACCGCCTCGGCGATCTGATTGATCGTGTCGACGTGCTGCTGCGACACCTCGGAGCCGCCGGCCATGAGCGAGTCGGGGCTCGGCGCCGGGCGGCTCAGCACCCGGTCGTCGTTGCTGTCCTCGTCCGGCAGGCCCAGGTAGTGGCCGATCTCGTGGGCGAGCGTGTCGCCGTCCGTGTCGGCCGCCCACTCCGTCTGAGTGGTCCGCGGTGCGTTCTCGCCGAACAACTCGATCGTGGTGTGCGCGCTCGCGGCGTCCGGCACGAACTCGACCGTGACCTGCAGGGGCAGGCCCCTGTTGAAGGCCCGGTCCACGGCCGCTCTGGTCCGGCTCTCGACGTCCGCCTGCTGCTCGCGGGCGGTCGCGTCCTTCGGATCAAGGTGTACGCGCACCGTGAAGTTCTGTACGCCGTCCTTCACCTGGTGGTCGAAGGCGATGTGCCCGTCGACGTGCCCGAGGTTGGGGCGTGGTGCTGTGGTCTCCGGGACGGGCAGACCCGCCTGCTCGTAGGACCTGGCGACCACATCCGGCACGCCGCTGGTGGCCGGGGGGCGTTCGATCACGTCGAAGGAGGTCGCGTACGCGGTGCGGGCAGGCGCGGGATTGACGCCGGTGGAACCGAACGTCCCTCTGGTTGGGGCGTTTTGGGCGTTTTGTGGCAGGGTTGCGCCGGGCACGTGCGTCGGCATGATGTGGAAGCGGCCGGAGTCCGGCAGCGTTGCCAGCTCGCCGGACTGCCCGTCGACGAATACGACGTGCCCGGTGTCCAGCTTCACGACGTTGACCAGGTGCCCGTTGCCCGGGGAGTGCTCGAACGCCACCACCCCGCGCGATCCGGGTGGCAACGAGTCCACCGTGCGCACCAGATCGACGAGCCCGCCGGTGGTCGTGAACTGGCTGCCCATCCGCTGCTCGAGCGTCTTCAGATCCTGGATCGTGCCGGTCTTCGGCGCGGTCATCGGCGGATGCCCGCCCAGCATCCGATCCACGATCTGCACGGTGATGTGACAGTTGGTGTCCTGCGGGCCGAGCTTGTCCGGGTTGATCGCGTCCAGGCCAGGGAACAGGTCGTTCGTGACCGTCGGCAGATCCGCGGCGCGGGCCGTGTCCGGATGCGCGTTCTGCGCGATCACCGGCGGCAGGCCCGGCCCCGGGACGTGCGCGACATGGTTGAGCAGGGCGATCCGCGCGGCCACGACCTGATCGGGCGTGCCGTTCTGCTTCGCCTGGACCAGGTTGTCGCTGAACTGACTCGGGCTCGGCGGCGCGTCCACCATCTCCGAATCGGCGTCCGGGTTCGTCCTCTCGACACCCTCCATCGCCGTCAGGTTGATGCCGGTGTCATTGCTCGTCGCGGTGTCGCTCGCGGTTATGCCGTCGAACGGTGTCACGTCGTTGACGACGTCCCAGCCCTCGTCGTCCACGGCGTCCGGCTGGTAGAGCTGCCAGGATTCGCCGTCGACGGTGCGGATCCCGCCCGGAGCCTCGCTGCTGCCGGCGATGATGTCGCTCTTCGGGGCCACGACGTCGCCCTGGTTCGCGTCGGCCAGCTGAGGGGCGAAGCCGCCCGCGAGCGTGCCGGTGTCGCAGGAGAGCAGGGCGATGGGCGTACCCGGCTGATTGACGACCGTGGCGAGCTGCCCGGGAGTCAGGGCGACGGTGCTCGTGGTGCCGTCCGGATTGCGTACGGGTGCGTGCACCACGTCACCGGCCCCGTGCACCACGACGGCGGTGGACACGCTGTCCGGGATCAACGTCTGATCGCCGAGTGACCGGTAGTCCTGATCGTTGAGCAGCGCGACGCCGGGACGACCGCCCGGCAGGGGCCGGATGTCCAACGGCTTGCCATCCGCCAGCCACGTCCCGTCAGGCCCCTGGGTAACCGTGTCGACCGACGGTGTCGTTGTGGCATCACTGCGCAGCGAGACCCCGGGCGGCTGCGAATTCTTCAGCACCGACACGATGCTGTCGATGGACCGTCCACCCTGGAACAACTGATCCATGTCCGGCGCGATGACCGGCCGGAAACCGTTGTCCAGCAACAGCTTCGGCAGCAGCACGTGCACGTTCAGGCGGCGGTTACCGTCTTCGAACGGGTGGGTGATGTGCAGCGTACGCACGGTGCGGGCAATCGCGGCGAGCTTGGCATCCGGGTCAGTCCCCGCGGTGGTCAGTTCGCCGCGATACTGATCAAAAATCTGGTCGACAAGCGCCGGCGCGTCAGCCCGAAGATAGTTCGTCGTGATGGTGCGCGGCATATCGTTGTTACTGGCGCCGCTCCGGCCCATCAGCGTGCTCGTGAAGGTGACCGGCTTCGCGCCCCGCTGCTTGACGGCGTCCCGCAGATCCATCATCAACGGCCGATCGCCCACCCGATCCGCGAACACATCCGGGCTGACCTCAGCATTACGCACGGGGAACGACGTCGGCCGCGCAAAGTTGCCCCGGCTCGTGCCACCGGTCCAATCCAGGGGCGTCGCCAGGTGCTGCGTCACCGTCTCGTGCATGCCCTTGTACGTCGCCGCGTTCAGGGTCGTGCTGTTGACGGCCGGATTGTTGAGGAACTGCTCGTACGCTTCGACCATCCCCCGCTGGAAACCGGGCGACATGTCATTGTCGTAGAGCGACCCGGGATCGTTCGGGAACTTCGCCTGAGCCTCGGCATGATGCTTGGGATCCAGATACAGCTGCCACCACTGGTCCCGCGGCATCGCATCCCCGAGCAGCGGAGTCGCCCCAGGCGTCGCCGCACCCAGCCGCACACCGTCATTCCGCACCCACGGCGGCGTGTCATCAGCGGTCATATCAATCGCCGAGTCAACATCCGGGGCAGGCTTGACCTCAACCTGCTGCTGTTGCCCGTCTACCTGCTCGGCCGTCTGCTCGTCATCAAAGGAAAGATCGATGGCCGAGTCGGTGTCAGAGTCGATGTCAACACCCTGCGCCCAGGGAGCGGCCTCAGGACTGGCAGGCAAGGAATCCGGCCCCACGGAATCCGGCCCCACGGAATCCGGCCCCACGGAATCCGGCCCCACGGACGGCTGCGCGGCCGACGACGTATCGATGCGAAGCGGCGTCTTCGGCGCCGCATCTTTCGGGTTGCTGTCGGTGGACGGTGTCGGGGTCGCGGCTGGCGCTGGCGCTGGGGTGCTTTGCGGCGCTGTGTTGGTCTGCGGCGCTGGAGTGCTTTGCGGCGCCGAGGTGCTCTGCGGGGTTGGGGTGCTCTGCGGAGTCGGGTCGCTTCCTACGGTGAGGTTGCTTCCCGTAGCGGGAGTGCTACCGGGGGTCGGCGTGCTGTCGGCGTTCGTCGTGCTGTCGGAATCCGGAGCGCTGTCGCTCATGGACACCGCATCAACAGTCAGCCCGCCCGCGGAATCCTGAACAGCCGGTCCCGCAACCACACCCGGCCCAACCTCACTACCCGGCGTCCCCACCGCAACCCCAGGCCCCTGCTCCCCACCCGCCCGAACCGCCGCCGCGGGGACCGTCGTCGCCTGAGTCGTTGTCGCCTGAGTCGTTGTCGCCTGAGTCGTAGCCGCTTGAGTAGTGGGTGCTTGAGTAGTGGGTGCCTGAGTAGTGGGTGCCTGAGTCGTGGGCGCTTGAATGATGGGCGCTTGAGTTGTGGGGCCTTGAGTTGTGGGGCCTTGAGTTGTGGGGCCTTGAGTTGTGGGGCCTTGAGTTGTGGGCGCTTGAGCCGTCGGCGTCTGGCCGGCCGGCGTCTGTACCGTGGACGAGGGACTCACGGGACCCGGCGCTGCCGACTGGTCAGTACTAACCGCCGAACTCGGCACCACACCCGGCGCCGACACCTCAGGAACGGCCGCCGGCCCAGGAGCCACATCACCGACCGACCCGACCCCAGCCACAGGACCCTCAACAGTCACCGGCACCCCGCCCGGCGCCGCTACAGCCGGCCCTGTTGCAGTGGGCCCTGTTGCAGTGGGCCCTGTCGTGGTGGGCGCTGTTGTAGCGGGTGCCGTAACAGTGGGTGCGGCGGTTGTGGGTGCGGCGGTTGTGGGTGCGGGAGTTGTGGGTGCGGGAGTTGTGGGCGCAGCAGTTGTTGGTGCTGCGTTGGTCGGCGGCGCTGTAGTGGTTGGAGCGGTCGTAACCGGAGCGGTAGTGGCAGGCCCCGCAGTTGCCGGAGCCGCGCTGGGCGGCGCAAATGTCGCGGGTTCCGAGTTAGGCGCCGGTGCCGCAGTGGTCGGCCCAGCCGAGACAGGCCCGGCAGTAGTCGGCCCGGCCGAGACCGGCCCGGCTGTAGTCGGCGCCGTTGTCGTCAGGTCAGCATTCCCCGGCGCGGGAGCCGTGACAGCAGGCGCAGTCGCAACTGGCGCCGAGGCAACAGGTGTCGTAGCGCCCTGACCAGCATCGGGCGCCCCCACAACCGCCGGACTGTCAAACCCAGGAAGCCCCCCACTGACACCACCCACCGGGGCAACAACCCCCGCCACCGGCCCCGCACTACCCACCCCAACCGGCCCAGCCGAAACCCCCGGCGTCGGCACCGTGGAACCCGTGCTGCCGGGTGCAGGAGTCGTGCTGCCTGTGCTGCCGGGTGCAGGAGTTGTGGTGCCTGTGCTGCCGGGTGCCGGTGCCGTGGTTCCGGTGCCGCCAAGAGCCGGGGCCGTGGTGCCTGTGCTGCCAGGCGTCGGAGTTGTACTGCCTGTGCTGCCGGGTGCTGGGGTCGTGGTCCCGGTGCTGCCGGGTGCCGGAGTTGTGGTGCTGGCGTCGCCAGGTGCGGGGGTTGTTGCGCCCGTACTACCTGGAGTGGGGGTGGCATTCGCGTCGCCAGGAGCGGGAGCCGTAGCGTCGGAAGGCGCAGGTGCATTGGAACCCACGTCGACGGGGGTGGGGGTGGTCGAACCCGCGCTGGCAGGGGGAGGGCTGGTGATACCCGCGTCAGCATTGGACGGAGCCGGTGCCGGGGTCTCGATGGGAGTCGGCGCGGTGGTCCCTGTCCCGCCAGCCGTTGGAGTACCTGCATTCGCCCCCGCCGGTGGCGGTGCGGTGATCCCCGTCCCGCCGGTTCCTGCGCCGACACCGGTTCCTGCGCCCACACCGGTTCCTGCGCCGACGCCAGTCCCTGCACCAACGCCGGTTCCCGGGCCCGCACCAACGCCGACCCCTGCGCCAACGCCAGTCCCCGCACCGACACCGGTTCCTGCGCCGACATCAGTGCCCGCGCCAGTTCCCGCGCCAGTTCCCGTGCCC
>NZ_BOQP01000057.1 GCF_018332715.1 Winogradskya consettensis
ATCCGCGTCGGCCATCCGCGCCGGCCAGACCTCGGCCCGGCTGCCGGGAACGACCGTGCCACCCTCGCTCGAACGACCCGAGTGGGCGGGAATCGACCAGCTGATCGGCGCCTATACCGCGCCTTCGCGACTCACTTCGGCTCTTGACGGTTGTCGGCAACTCGACCACGATCACGCTGCCACACGCCCCGCCCGCCCTGTTCTACGCGGCTCGGTTAGCCGGGCTCCCCTGTTCCGGAGCCCCCGAGATCGCCAACGACACCGGATATCCGATCGTCATCCGCTCCGTAGCCGGCCAGGGGCCGGTCACCGTCGCGTTCTACGGCCGCACGGGCACGCGCACCGTGACCTCGTCCGCCGATGGCGCCACCCGGACCGTCACCACCGGAGACGACCCGCCCGCGACCGGCTCCTGCCGTCAGCCCTCGTCGTAACGACCCTGCGCGGCGAACAATTCGTCACGGTGGCGCCCGAACCAGCCGAGCAACTCGGTGAGCGGCCCGGCCAGGCTCACCCCGAGCTCCGTCAGGCTGTACGTCACCTGGGGCGGCACGGTCGGCTCGACATCGCGGGCAACCAGCCCGTACCGCACCAGCGCCTTCAGGTTCTGCGACAGCATCTTCTCGCTGATCCCGCCCACCCGCCCGTGCAGCGCCGAGAACCTGTACGGCCCACCCATCAACGCCGCCACAATCAGCGTCGACCACCGATTGGTCACCTGATCCATGATCGGCCGATACGCACACTTCTTGTCGAACGTGTCGTTGGCCAGCAACCGCTGCGCCACGCCGAGCTGGTGGGGTTCCGTCACGCCACCAGCGTACTTCCCGAAAGTAAGCTGCTTTCCAGCAGTGAAGGCGAGTCATGGTTGCGGTGTTGTAGCGGCAATGTCGCGAAGGAGCTCCTTTTCGCGGTCGCGCAGATCGGCGGCCCGCTGGAAGTCCTCTTCGTCGATCGCTTTCTCCTTGGCGCGCCGGATCCGAAAAATCTCCCTGTCCAGCTCGGAACCCTCCGGCTCCACGTCTCGCAGGGGCGCGGCGGGGGACTTGCGGCGTAGGTTGGCCGTGACCGGTGTGGGGGTGTCGTCGAGGTCGGCGAGGCGCCCGGTCTGCAGGTGGCTGATGTCGCCGTTGTTGTCGAGCGCCGCGGCGAGCAGCAGGGGGAGCGACGTGCCGTGCACAGCGACGTCAGCCGGGTCGTCGAGCAGGGTCTCGTGTCCGGTCCTGATCTCGGTCTCGGTCTTGGCGGACGGCTCGACACGGTAGATCAGCCAGTGCAGCGTCCGGGTCGTGCCGTCGATGGCGGCGCCGATGCTGCGGCCGTCGGGCAGGTCGATGATCGTGAGCAGGGCCGGGCGCGTCTCGCCTCGATACATGCGGCCGTGCTCGGCGATCGGGCGCAGGCGCCAGGCCCCGTCGAAGAGCGTGCCCGAGCCGATCCGCCGGTAGAGCGCGGCAAGATCGGCGGAGGCGTAGAACATGCGCCGGTCGGTGGGAGCGGTGGTGACATGGTCGCGGATGACCCGGTCGATCACGTCGTCGATCAATGGCTCGGCCGGTGTGAGGTGCCAGCCGGCGATCGGGCGCAGGGCCCCGCCCGGATCCTGGGCGACCCCGACCAGACCGGCGTGCAGGGCAACCGTATGGATCTCGCCGTCGTTGACGTTCACGATCACGCGCGAAAGCGTGGCCGGAACGCTGCTGCTGCGAATTCCGGGCCCGTCATAACCCATCCGCCCTCCGGACGTCAGGTCGCGCGGTTCGTCGAGGGGCAGCTCCAGCAACGGGTTCGGCCGGTCGACGCTCCCGCCCCCTTCAAGGTAGGGATACAGCCGCGCGATCCACCCGGTGATCACCTTCGCGCCGTACGCATCAGCAGGGTTGTAGATCCTCCGCCAGAAAGCGACATCGACGTTGCCGCCCGCCGCCCGCACGAACTGGTCGGCGATCGGCCCCAGCGAATCACCCCACCGCTCCAGCCCGAACCGCCCCAGCCCGTCCACCCGCTCCCGGATCCTGCGCCAATCGTCCACGGTCCCGGTCAGCGTGATCTCCGGAATCCCGCAGACACAGACCAACCACACGGAAAAATACGGAGAGTACGCATCCAGCAGCACGATCTGCCCCGCCATGCGCTCCACGTCCGTGCTGGTGGAGAAGTCGCACGCGAAGAAGTCATCGACATCGAGCTGGCTGCTCAACCCCTCCACCAGCCAGCGCCACGACTCGGCGTCCGTCGGCATCGGCCCGACATGCCGGACCTCGAGCCGCTTACGCCCCGGATGCCCCACGAGCCGAGCCCGCAGATCCTCCGCGTGCAGCCGCACATGCTGAGATACACCCTGCGCGATGGTCAGCCACACCGCGTCGGGCGACAACAGCAGGGGCCGATGCCCGGCAAACGCCTGCCCCACGGCACTGAGCAGAGGATGCACCCCGTCCGGGTCGACGACCGCCACCCCCGGATCCCCGCCCATGGTCAACGCATCCGGAAACAGCCCACCGAGCGGCCGCACCGGCAGCACCTCAGCCGCCCGGACCACATCATCAACCCCAAAACTGACCACCTCCGAACCCTATCGACCGCTGCTGCCTCCGACCGCCTACCTCTGTAGCGTCCTTTGTGGATTGCCAGATGCCGGCTCAGAGATGTCTCGCCGCCCACGGACGTGATCCCCGTATTCATCACCGGCCACCCCTTCGTTGACCCAGCGGCCGGGATCAGCGCCGGTCAGGCGTTCCGCGAGCAGGAGTGCTTCCCGTTCGTCGCCACAGGTTCCGATTTCGCGGCCCTCACCGGCATATGCCTCGTCGACGGGATCCAGGGACCAGAAGTTGGCAAGGTCACCGGCGTTCTCGTCATCCGGGTCCCGAACGGTGTGCAACGAGATCCGGCACTGCCCGTCTTCGGGGCTGATCGCCACCCATCGGATCGCACGTTCGCCGTGCACCTCCGTGCCGCCGAGGAACTGCTCAACAGCTCTCCCACGTCGCAGAGCCGTTACGGAGAACTGCCGGGTCAGGTAGCGCATCCGGGGATCCTAGTAAGTCACGGTCGGGCTACTTGCCGAGCACCGCTGCTCATGTCCAGGATGCACACCGCGTTGCCGAACGGATCCTCCAGAACAGCGCACCGGCCGATGGCGATGTCGAACGGCGGCTCGCGAATCACACAGCCGCCTTGTTCATACGCCGCCACCGCAGCCAGCACGTCGTCGACGAGGTAGTGCACGCTGACATCGCAGGCGAGGTCCATGGTGTGCAGCACGATCTCGGCGTCGGTCTCCGGCATCCCCATCCCGACGGACGACTCGTCGTACCAGAGCGGCCGCAGACCAAAAACCCGGGCATAGAATGCCGTGGCCGCTTCGAGGTCACCCACCCGCACCATGACGCAGTCAATCTTCCGCAACATTCCCGCCTCCATGCGCGGCCGGGCTCCCCCAGGAGCGCAGTGGACGAACCGAGTCGGGTGCAGCATGGTCCACAACCTCGCCAGAGAGCACAGCTCTGGCTGCGTTCGAGCACGGTTACGTCATGACCGCGGGGCCGGGCGCCGAGCGCGACCGTCCGGCACACCGCTCGACCGAACCGGCTCTGCTTGCCCCGGACTGGTGTGTCGAAACGTCGCTGGCCTCAGGGTGACGGGCACGGCGCGGTCTGCGTCGGTGGTTCACTTGCGGAGGTATGGCGCCAGCGGGGGTCAGCTGATGGGGACGTCGGTGAGGCGGAGTTTGTCGGGGACGTCGAGCGTGACCGATTTTGTGGCCGGAGGTGGGGCGGGGAACCAGAGGGAGAGGGTTTGGCTGCTGCCGGGTGGGATGGGCCGGCTGAGGAGGCGGTCGCAGAGGCAGCGGTGGTCGCCGGGGTGGAGTTCGTAGTCGAGGCTGTAGGAGGTGGTCGTGCCGTCGAAGAGGCGGATGCCGGCGGCGCCGTAGCGGGCGTACGGGTCGAATTCGTCGCGGGCGGTGAAAACGCCCTGGCCGAGGAAGTCGTGGATCGTGGCTTTGTCGGGGCCGACGGTGGTGGCGATCAGGTCGAGCTGCAGGAACGGGCCGCTGAGCCGGGCTCGGCCGGGGGTGAAACGGATCGTGCCGCGGTGCAGGGGGAGCGACACCTCGACTCCTGCCGCGGCCTTGCCCACGGCGCCTGTTGTCTTGGGTAGCGTGGTCTTGGCTCGCTGGGCGGCGGACCGGCCGTCGCCTTGGAAGGAGATGGTCACCCGTCTGTTGCGGGCACGGCTCGCGGCGTCGGTGTTGGGCACGGCCGGCTGGGTTTCGCCCTTCGCCGCGACGGTCTTGGGCCATGTCGCGTCCGGTAGCGGGCCGGTGATCGCTGTGGCGACCGCCTCGGCGCGTTGCTTCGACAGTGTCTGGTTGTGAGCGGTGCTGCCGCTGTCGTCGGTGTGCCCGGTGACGGTGAGCGGGCCGGCGCCGGCTGCTTTCACGTCCGCCACGGCTGCGGCGATCGTCTTGCCGGCCTGGGCGGTGAGCTGCGAGCTGTCCAGTTTGAAGAGCACGTCGGTGTCCAGGTTGAGGTCGACGCCGTCAGCGCCGCTGCGGGTGCGCAGACCGACGTCGGAGCGGTCCGAGTAGGCGTCGAGCGCGGCGCTGACCGACACCGCACCGGTCAGGTCGAGCGGTTCCTGGGTGCGGCCGAGCGAGTCGGGCCCGGTGGGCGGGGCGGGCACCGGGCCGGCGACGATCGGCACGTCGGCGAAAACCCCCGCGTAGGGCAGCATCACCGACAGGCTGGTGACGGTGGCCGGGACCCCGGAGAAGGCGGCCTGCAACGGGCGGGTCTCGCCCCGGTCGATCCGCACCCTGGTGGTGCAGACACAGTTGCCGCCGGCCTCGGCGGTCAGATAGACACGGCGCCCCGCGGTGTCGACGAGGCGGGCGCCGTCGAACGAGGTCGTCTGCGAGGCCGAGAACTGCCGGCCCACCTGCGCCGAGCCCGCACTTTCGAGCGTGGTGGCGATGCTCAGCACCACGACGTCGCCGCTGCGGATCAGTGGCCCGACCCCCATGGTGAGCACATCACCGCCGGCGTCGACCCGTCGCGTCTCGATCGGCACGGGCGCGAGGGAGGGGCCGGAGGATGACGAGGAGGCGCCGGCCGCGGCAGGAGCCGGACCCGATGAAGCGGGATCGGGTGACGAGGAGGGGGAGGGGGCTGAACATCCGCAGAGGAGCAGCCCGGCCGCGAGCGCGGCCAGTAACCGTCTCATCATCAGACCTCCTCGCAAGCGGCTCGATACCCGCCACCATAGCGGCGTTCGCCGGCCGCACGCCGACCTCGGGTACTCCCCTGTGGATAACTATCGGCAGGCCCGGCGGACACTCGAGCCCCCGGACAGCCGCCCGCCGAACAGCCGGACAGCCGGATAGCCGGACGGACGTTGGTAACGCTGCGAAAGTCTTGAAACGGGTGAGGACCTCCGGGTGAAGTGGAGCTTGTCGAGAGTTTGTCCTTCCCGCCCAGCCAATAGTCGTACCGCCGCGCCGGATGGGCCACGAAGGTGTCGATCGAGGGCGGTGCGGTCATCCGGAACCTCCATGTGGACAGCGACGCCGTCATGGAAGGCGTCAGCGGTTGTCGACGATGCGGCGCATCTTGCCGAGGGAGCGTTCGACGCCGTCCGGCGGGATGACGTCGACGGTGACGCTGACGCCGATGGTGTTCTTGATGTGGGTGGCGAGTTCCTGGCCGGCTGTGAAGGCGGTCTCGGGGACGGCGCCGGGGCGGCGTTCGACCTTGATGGTGAGCTCGTCGAGGCGGCCCGTGCGGGTGAGGACGCATTGGAAGTGGGGGGCCAGGGCGGGCGTACGGAGGATGAGTTCTTCGATCTGGGTGGGGAAGAGGTTGACGCCGCGCAGGATGATCATGTCGTCGGTGCGGCCGGTGATCTTTTCGAGGCGGCGCATGGGGCGGGCCGTGCCGGGGAGCAGGCGGGTGAGGTCGCGGGTGCGGTAGCGGATCACCGGCATGGCCTGTTTGGTCAGGGAGGTCAGGACGAGTTCGCCGAGGGCGCCGTCCGGGAGGACCTCGCCGGTCAGCGGGTCGATGATCTCCGGGTAGAAGTGGTCCTCCCAGACGGTGAGGCCGTCCTTGGTCTCCACGCATTCGCTGGCCACACCGGGTCCCATCACCTCGGACAGCCCGTAGATGTCCACCGCGTGCAGGTCGAGCTGCTCCTCGATCTCCGTCCGCAGGTCCTCGGTCCACGGTTCGGCGCCGAAGATACCGACCTTCAGCGAGGTCGTACGCGGGTCGATGCCCTGCCGGTGCATCTCGTCCACGATGGCCAGCATGTAACTGGGGGTGACCATGATGATCTCGGGCTCGAAATCGGTGATGAGCGTGACCTGACGCTCCGTCATGCCACCGGAGACCGGGATGACCGTGCACCCGAGCTGCTCGGCCCCGTAGTGCGCGCCGAGTCCCCCGGTGAAAAGTCCATATCCATATGCGATGTGTACGCGGTCAGCAGGCCGCCCGCCCGCCGCACGAATCGACCGGGCCATCAGGCGGGCCCACGTGTCGAGGTCGTCGCGGGTGTAACCGACAACGGTGGGCCGGCCCGTGGTGCCCGACGAGGCGTGCAACCGGGCGATCGAGGTGCGCGGCACGGCGAACATCCCGAACGGATAGTTGGCGCGCAGGACGGCCTTGTCCGTGAACGGGAAGCGCGCCAAGTCAGACAGATCCGCGATTTCGGGAGAGTCCCATGCGCCGCGGTAGTGGGGGACGTTCGCGTGAGCGTGGGCGAGCGACCAGCGTAAGCGGGACAGCTGAAGGTCGCGGAGCGACGAGACCGAGGCGCGTTCGATCGGCTCCAGGGAATCTGGAAGTGGCGTTCGGGATTCCATGGTCAACCTCTCGTTTCGGCGGCTGATGGATGCTGGGTCAGTCCCGGATGCTGAGCCCGTCGAAGGCCACGGTGGTCAGGATGGTGGCTAGTTCGCCGGCGTTGCCGCGGGCAGGGCTGTACCACTCGGCGAGGGAGTTGACCATGCCGAAGAGCACGCGGGCGGCCGTTGCGGGATCGATGTCGGGGCGGATGCCGCCTTCGGTCTGGGCGGCTTTCACCAGGGCCGTCACCTCGTGGTCGAAGGCGCGGCGGCGGGTGAGCGCGTCCAGCTCCACCTCGCTGTTGCCGCGGACCCGCAGCAGCAGGGTGACGTAGGGCAGGCGGCCGGCCAGCACCAGCACGCTCAGCCTGATCAGGGTCTCCAGGCGTTCCAGCGCGGTCGCCTCGTCGAGGCCGCGCACCTGGGTCATGGCGTCGTCGAGGCCGTCGAGGGCGTGGTCGATCGCCATCCGCAGGAGCTCCTGCTTGCCCCGGACGTGGTGGTAGATGCTCGATTTGGTGATCTCGAGGCGCCGGGCCACGTCATCCATGCTGGTGGCGTCGTAGCCCCGCTCGTTGAACAGCTCCACGGCGGCGTCGAGCACGGCCTGCACGTCATGGCCCGGCCGGCCGCGACGCCCGCCAGAAATCTGTGCCATCTCGCCTCCAGACAAACTTTTGCCGATAGAGCCCTTGATTAACCGACCGAACGGACGGTAGATAATAGGTACAGCCAATCGCAAAGGAGCGCTGGTGACAACCCCCGCTGAGTTCTACCAGAGGCACCGCGAGCTGCTCGACCGTGCGATCGAGGCGGCCGCCGACCGCGACTACTGGTCGGCGTATCCCGAGTCGCCGAGCAAGTCCGTCTACGGCGAGGAGGCTGCGCCGGCGGGGGAGGCCGCGTTCCGGGCCCTGCTCGGGGCGGAGTTCCCGATCGAGGTGCCCGGTGCGACCACGACCGTGTCGACTGAGCCCGGTGCGTACGTTTCCTATCCGAAGGGTGACCCGGGCGACCTGGTCGCGGCAGCGCGCGCAGCGACCCCGGGATGGCGTGCTGCCGGACCGCAGGGGCGTGCCGGAGTCGCCGCCGAGATTCTGCGGCGGATCAACGCGCGCATCTTCGAGATGGCGCACGCGGTGCAGCTCACGACCGGGCAGGCGTTCGTCATGGCGTTCCAGGCCGGTGGAGCCCACGCGCAGGACCGTGGCCTGGAAGCCGTTGCGGTCGCGCTCGCCGAGTCGACCCGTATCCCGGCGGCCGCACAGTGGTCGAAACCGCAGCGGGGCGGGGATCCGTTGCGGCTGGAGAAGACCAGCACGGTGGTGGGACGCGGGGTCGCGCTGGTGATCGGCTGCACCACGTTCCCCACCTGGAACAGCTACCCCGGCCTGTTCGCGAGCCTGGTCACCGGCAACCCGGTGATCGTCAAACCGCATCCCGGCGCGGTCCTGCCGCTCGCCATCACCGTGCAGATCGCCCGCGAGGTGCTGACCGAGGCGGGCCTGGACCCCAACGTGGTCACCCTGGCCGTGGAAGAGCGCGGCGACGGTATCGCGGCGACGCTCGCCACCCATCCGGACGTGCGGATCGTCGACTTCACCGGATCGAGCGAGTTCGGCAACTGGCTGGAGGCGAATGCCCGGCAGGCCGTCGTCTACACGGAGAAGGCCGGGCTCAACACGGTGATCGTCGACTCGACCGCCGACTACCGGGGGATGCTGCGCAATCTGGCGTTCTCGCTGTCGCTCTACAGCGGGCAGATGTGCACGACCCCGCAGAATCTGCTGGTCCCGGCGACGGGCATCGACACGGACGCCGGGCACAAGAGTCCCGCGGAGTTCGGTGCCGATCTGGGTGCGGCGGTCGACAAGCTGCTCAGTGATCCGCAGCGGGCGGTCGGCACGCTCGGCGCGATCGTCAACGACGGGGTGCTCGCCCGGCTGGCCGAGGCGGGGACGCTCCCGGGCGTGCTGCACCCCTCACAAGAGATCGAATCCAGTCGTACGCCGCTGATCGTGCATCTTGATGTCGCCGACGAGAAGATCTACACCCGGGAGTGGTTCGGGCCGATCTCGTTCGTGATCACCACGGCTTCCACCGCGGAGAGCATTTCGATCTTCGAGCAGACCGTCGGGCATCACGGCGCGCTGACCGCACTGGTCCACTCGACATCCGATGAAGTTCTGGGGCAGGTTCGCAATGCCGCGCTGGATGCCGGCGTGCACCTGTCCGAGAATCTCACGGGCGGGGTGTTCGTCAACCAGACGGCGGCGTTCAGCGATCTGCACGGCACGGGCGCGAATCCCGCGGCGACGGCATCGCTCAGCGACGCGGCGTACATAACGGGCCGGTTCTACACCCTGCAGTCGCGGCGGCATGTCTCGTGAGTGACTTCGAGGACACCATCGCGCGTGATCAGCGGATCGAGCCCGGGGACGCCATGCCCGACGGCTACCGCAGCACGATGATCCGCCAGATCGCCCAGCACGCCCACTCGGAGATCATCGGCATGCAGCCGGAGGGGGAGTGGATCACCCGGGCGCCGTCGTTGCGCCGCAAGGCGATCCTGCTCGCGAAGGTGCAGGACGAGGCCGGGCACGGGCTGTACCTCTACTCGGCGGCGGAGACGCTGGGCGCGGACCGCGGTGACCTGACGCGGCGGCTCATCGAGGGCCGGCAGAAGTATTCGTCGATCTTCAACTATCCGACGCTGACGTTCGCCGACGTGGGCGTGATCGGCTGGCTCGTGGACGGCGCGGCGATCTGCAACCAGGTGCCCCTCTGCCGCAGCTCGTACGGTCCCTACGGGCGCGCGATGATCCGCATCTGCAAGGAGGAGTCCTTCCACCAGCGGCAGGGCTACGAGCTGCTGATGACCATGATGGGCGGGACGCCGGGGCAGCGTGCCATGGTCCAGGACGCGGTGAACCGCTGGTGGTGGCCGTCGCTGATGATGTTCGGGCCGCCGGATGACCGGTCGCCCAACTCGGCGCGGTCCATGGCCTGGAAGATCAAGCGGCACAGCAACGATGAGCTGCGCCAGCGGTACGTCGACATGAGTGTCCCGCAGGCGGAAGCCCTCGGTGTCACCCTTCCGGATGACGAACTGCGCTGGAACGCCGACCGCGGGCACTATGACTTCGGCACGCCGGACTGGGCCGAGCTGACCCGGGTCATCTCTGGCGACGGGCCCTGCAACGCCGCCCGGATCGAGCGCCGCCGCCGCGCCGACGAGGACGGCGCCTGGGTCAGGGAAGCGGCAGCCGCGCACGCGCGCAAGAGGGAGAAGGTCGTCGTATGAACCACGAGTGGCCACTGTTCGAGGTGTTCGTCCGAGCCAGACGCGGGCTCAACCACGTGCACGTCGGTTCCCTGCGCGCCGCCGACCACGAGATGGCGGTGCACCACGCCCGCGACCTCTACACGCGGCGTAACGAGGGCGTGAGCATCTGGGTGGTGCGCTCCGACGACGTGGTCGCGTCGAGTCCCGAGGACAAGGCGGCGTTCTTCGAGCCGAGCGGCGACAAGTCGTACCGGCATCCCACGTATTACACGATCCCCGGCTCCGTGCCGCACATCTGAGGGGGTCCACGATGTCCTTCGACGACGCCTATGAGGCGCTGACCGATCACGACGACGACGCGCGGTGGGCGTACGGCACGGGGTTCGCCGACCCGCTCGCCGGGGTGGACACGGCCGTGCCCGCCGGTGCCGACCGGGCCGCGCTCGCGGACTACTGCCTGATGCTCGGTGACGACGCGCTGATCATGTCGCACCGGCTGCAGCAGTGGGTGACCCGCGCGCCGGAGATCGAGGACGAGCTGGCGATCGCCAACATCGCCCTGGACCTGCTCGGCCAGGCCCGGCTGCTGCTCAGCCGCGCGGCCGTCGTCGAGGACGCCGGCCGGGACGAGGACTCCCTGGCCTATCTGCGGGAGCAGGCCGGCTTCCGCAACGTGCGCCTGGTGGAGCGCACCGACGACGACTTCGCGCACCTGGTCGCCCGGCTCGTCGTGTTCTCGTCGTGGCGGCTGGCCATTTTCGATCAGCTGACCAAATCGGCCGACCCGGTGCTGGCCGCGATCGCGGAGAAGGGCACCAAGGAGCTGACCTACCATCGCGAGTACGCCGCCCAGTGGGTCGTGCGGCTCGGCGACGGCACGGACATCTCGCACATCCGCATGCAGGACGCGGCCGAGGCGGTGTCCGCGGCGGACCTGTTCACACCGCACGAGACCGAGCTGAGCATGGCGGCAGCGGGGTTCGGCGTCGACCCGGCGAGCACCCGCACCGAGGTCGAACGGGTCTGGGCACAGGTCCTCGACGCCGCGAAGCTGCAGGCGGCGCCGTGGGGTGGCGGCGAGCCGCGGGGCGCGCACACGCCGGCGATGGCGGACATCCTCGCCGAGCTGCAGGGAGTGGCACGGGACAACCCGGGCGGCACCTGGTGACCGCCTTCGCCGTGGCAGCCCGGGTGCAGGACCCGGAGCTGCCCTGGCTCACCCTCGCCGACCTGGGCATCCTGCGCGAGGTCGAGGAGCTGGCCGACCGGGTGGTCGTGACGATCACCCCGACGTATTCCGGCTGCCCGGCCATGGGCGCGATCCGCGACGACCTCACAGGTGCGCTGCGAGCGGCCGGTTACGGGCGGGTCGAGGTGCGTACGGTGCTCACCCCGGCCTGGACCACCGACTGGATCACCCCGGCCGGCCGGGAAAAGCTCACCGCAGCCGGGATCGCCCCGCCGGGTCCCGCACCGCGCCGAGCCGCCGGGCCCGTGCCCCTGACCCTCTTTGCGGTACGTCCCCCGGTGCCCTGTCCCCGCTGTGGCGCCCCGGATAGCGAGCAGATCGCCGCGTTCAGCGCCACCGCCTGCCGGGAACTGCGCCGCTGCCCCGCGTGCCGGGAGCCGTTCGAGCACGTCAAGGAGATCTGAGGTGCCCTTCCACCCGCTGCGTGTCGCGACCGTCGACCGGCTCTGCGCGGACGCCGTCGCCGTGACCTTCGACGTGCCCGCCGGGCTGGCGGCGGAGTTCGACTTCCAGCCGGGACAATCGTTGACGGTGCGCCCGCCCGCCGCGGACGAGCGGCGTACGTATTCGATCTGTTCCGCTGCCGGTGCTCCGCCGCGGATCGGGGTGCGGGAAGTGCTCGGCGGCCTGGTCTCGTCGTGGCTGGTGCACGACGTGCGCCCGGGTGACGTGGTCGAGGTGGCGCCGCCCAGCGGGACGTTCACCCCGGATCTCGCGGCGGGCGGCCGGCATGTGCTGATCGCCGCCGGATCAGGGATCACCCCGGTGTTGTCCATCGCGTCATCGCTGCTGAGGCACCCCACTTCTCAGGTCACCATCTTTTACGGGAACCGGCGTGCGGACACCGTCATGTTCGCCGAGGAGCTGGCCGATCTGAAGGACGCGAACCCGTCGCGGCTGGAGCTGGTGCACCTGCTGTCGCGGGAGGAGCGCGAGGTCTCGCTGCTGTCCGGGCGGCTCGACGCTGCCAAGTTGCGCACCCTGTTACCGCTGCTCATCGACGTGGCGGCGGTGGATCACTGGTGGTTGTGCGGGCCGTTCGGGATGGTGACGGACGCTACCGAGGTGCTCCGGGCGTACGGGGCCGATGTGGGTGTGATCCACCGTGAGTTGTTCTGGGTGGATGAGCCACCGCCGGTTGTCGACCGGCCCCCGGTGGAGCTGGGGGAGAGCCGTGAGGTGACGGTCATGATGGACGGCCGCTCCACGACGGTCCCGGTCGCCGACGGCGACACGATCCTCGCGAGCGCCCAGCGGTCCCGGCCCGACCTGCCGTTCGCGTGCAAGGGCGGGGTGTGCGGAACATGCCGGGCCATGGTTACCGAGGGCGAGGTGGAGATGCGCCGTAACTTCGCTCTGGAGCCGGCGGAGGTGGCAGCCGGGTTCGTCCTGACCTGTCAGTCGCTCCCGTTGTCACCCAAGGTGATCGTCGATTACGACACCTGATCCCCCGTCAGGGCCACCCCGGCGGTTCAACTTTCCGTGGCAATGTGAAGAAACAAGCAGGACACATCCTGTGGCGGAGCTATGTGCGTAGTTGGTGCATGAAGTTGCCCGCCTATGAAGGGATGACGGCATGCGGTTACGGACAGTACTCAGCCTCGCAGCGGCAGGCGTGGTCGGCGCGGCCGGCCTCGTGGTGGCCCCGTTGACGTTCGCCGCGCAGGCACCCGGAAACGCCTGCGCCGACGTCGAAGTGATCGGCGCCCGCGGCACCACGGAACGACCGGGGCTGGGCATCCTGCTCACCCCGCTCGCCCAGCAGCTCACCCGCGAACTGCCGCAGAGCATCAGGACCACGGCGGTCGACTACCCCGCCAACTTCAACTACACCGCCAGCGTCCGCCAGGGCGTCACCGCACTGGCCGGCGACGTTCAGCGCACGGCCGCGGCCTGCAAGAACACCCGCTTCGTCCTCATGGGCTACTCGCAGGGCGCGGACGTCGTCGGCGATGCCCTGACCAGCCAATCGGCCCTGCCCACCGCGCTGCAGGACCGGGTCGCGGCGGTCCTGCTCTTCGGCGACCCCACCTTCACCCGCAACGAACCCTTCAACGTCACCGACGGCACCCGCTCCGGCGTCTTCCCCCGCGGCGCGGGCCGCCTGAACACCTTCGCCGACCGCACCCAGTCCTTCTGCAACCGCAACGACCAGTTCTGCCAGGGCGGCACCAGCCTCGCCGCCCACCTCGACTACGCCAAATTCGCCGACGACGCCACGGCTTTCGTCGGCGAACAACTCGGCTGACCCCACCCCGACGCCGCCGCCCCGCTCGTCGGCCAGGGGCGGCGGCGCTTCGGCCTCATCCCGGCCACATCGAAGACCCGGCGTGGTTTGGGATGCCCGGTCTGGCTGGGAAGACCCGCGTGGTTGGGGATGCCCGGTCCGGTTGGGAAGACCCGCGTGGTTGGGGATGCCCGGTCCGGTTGGGGATGCCGGGCGCGGTTTGGGATGCCTGGTCTGGCTGGGGAGGCCCGGCGCGTAGGTGGGAGGCCCGGTCTGGCCGGGGAGGCCCGGGATGGCTCGTGGGAACCTCAGGATGGCTCGTGGAAACATGGCGGCTGTAGTCATGTCCGTGAGGTGAGGTCGATGAGCACCGCCAACCCGCCCGCCCGGCTCGGATGGTCCCTCGGGCTCGGCGGGACAGCCCTGCTGGCCGCGGGCCTGTTCCGGATGACCCCGCCGTACCGCCGCCGCCGGAGCATGACCGGGCGGATTCTCCCGGCCACCACCGGTCCGTCGTTCGGACAGTTGGTGCTCGGCGGTGGCGGCTTCGTGGTCGCCGCCCTGCCCCTGTTCTGGATGGGCAAACTCCCGGCCGACATGCCTTCCAGCAAAGACCCTGGCATCGACGCCCATCCGGACTACGCCCGGGTCGCCCGCCGCGGCCGCATCGCCGGCGTGGCCATCTCCATTCTGGAGATCGCCTGGATCATCGCCTGCGCCGCCCTGTCATGACGGGTATCAACTGGCGCTTCCCACCCTGGCTCGGCCGCGGGGCGTACCGATCAGCAGGCAACCCAGCAGTAGACCGGCCACCCGGCCCGGATCGCCTCGCGGGCCAGTCCCGCCACGCCCGTGACGACCCGCAACGCGACGTCCGCAGCCAGCTCGTCGCCGTCCCGCGTCACACTCGCTGACCACTGCGCGGCCAGCGCTTCGAGCTGAGCAGCGTCGGCGTGCAGCAACCGGCTGGTCAGCTCGTCGGACAATGCGAACACCGCGCTGCCGTCGTTGACCCACGGCGCCACCATCCGCGGCACACCGGCTTCCCATAGCTCCTCGACGGACCGGCCGGACAGCGAGCTCTCCCACATGACAACGGCATCGTCGGCGCTGAGGAAAGAACCCACGACGCCGCCCGCCGGCCCCCGATTCCGCGTGGCAGCAGCCTCCGAGTCCTCAGTCGCCAGGAAGAACGTCACGTACTCGCTCACGGCCCCACCACGAACGGCCGCCACGAGTACCGCACGGCAAGCGTCGGGTCCCCGGCGAGGAAGCCCGTGAACGCTCGCACGACCTCGTCGCAGGTGCTCCATACCATCGGGAAATACACCAGGGGTCCGCTCGCCCCACCGGTCAGCCCTCCGGTGGACCACGGGCTGTCCTCGCCGGCGTCCGTGTCGATGTCCGGATAGCGGTCCAGCAGCGCCCGCACGTAGGCGGCGATGCGGGCGGTGGGCTCCACCCGATCATCGGGCTCGACGTACTGGTCGTAGAGCTTGTCGAACTTCGCGGCCGCAGCGACATCGTTGGCCGGCCGGTCCCCATCCCAGACTGCGAGGTCGTACGACATGGCCGGGATCATATGGCGGGGGTGCGACACTTTTTTGCGGGGCCGTGTCGATCCGCGCGCCGCTCGTTCGACGTGTGGGGGCGAGGGCCGAGGGACGGTCCCGCCCGATGAGGGAGAACCCGATGCCGAGGTACATGCTGATCATGCGAGGCACCGACGAGACGACCGCGGCCATGATGGCCACGCCGTTCGAGGAGATGCTGGCCACGACGGGCCGGTTCAACGAGGAGCTGATCAAGGCGGGCGTGCTGCTCGCCGCCGAGGGGCTGGACGATCCGGGGCAGGGTGTGGTGGTCGACCTCGGCGGCGAGAGCCCGGTGGTCACCGACGGGCCGTACGGTGAGACCAGGGAACTTTTCGGTGGTTTCTACCTGCTCGAGGTCGCCTCGCAGCAGGAGGCGGTCGAGTGGGCGAAGCGGATCCCGGCCTTCCCCGGCTCGAGCATCGAGATCCGCCGGGTGCCCGGCATCGAGGAATTCCCGCAGGACAACGAGTGGGTCGCCAAGGAACGCGCCTGGCGCGAAAGCGGCGCATCCGTCACGCACTAGTGAGCGTCGCGACCCATTTCCTCGGGTACGGCTTCTGCGCCGCCAAGGCGCCGGGAGACGACCCCGATGAACCGGGTCTTGCGGCGGATCACGTCCCACGGCTCCCGCTCGTCGTCGGCCCAGTCGCGGAGCAGGGCGTACAGGGTTCCGTACGGCGAGCTGTCGGCCAGCACGCCGGTGAGCAGGTCGTACATGGAGTCCAGCGAACGCCCGACGAAGTGCAGGACGCCGCCCGACATCTTCTCCTCACGCATGTGGCGTGTGTACCGAACCCCGGCCCGCCGCGACACCGATATTCCGGTGGACGCCCTCTCCCCGTCCACCGGCGCGGCCTCCGCCCGAGCCGGCCGCGACATCGGCCGAGCCGCAGCCCCCGAGGTGGCAGCATTCTGGCCGTGACCCGGCAACCCCGGGCCGCGGCAACCCCGGGCCGCGGCAACCCCGGGTCGTGCCAACCCCGGGTCGTGCCAGTCTCAGGCCGCGGCGGGGAGGTCCTCGGTGGTGAGGAGGCCGAGGACCGTGGCGTGGTCGGCGGGGCGGCCGAAGAGGTAGCCCTGGCCGTGGTCGCAGCCGATGCGGCGCAGGACGGACCATTGGGCGTCGGTTTCGATGCCTTCGGCGACTGTCTGCATGCGGAGGGCTTTGCCGAGGCCGACCATGGCGTTGACGAGGGCGTGGTCGTCGGGGTCGGTGTCGACGCCGTCGACGAAGGACTTGTCGATTTTGATGATGTCGACGGGGAGTTGTTTGAGGTAGCTGAGGGAGCTGTAGCCCGTACCGAAATCGTCGATGGCCAGGCTGACGCCGAGGCTGCGCAGGGCGCCCAGGGTCTCGATCGCCGCGGTGATGTCCGCCATGAGCATGGATTCGGTGATCTCGAGGGTGAGGTGGTTCGCGGGGATGCCCGCGTCGGAGAGGGCGGCGGCGACGTCGTCGACCAGGCCGGCGTACTGAAACTGGCGGGCGGAGAGGTTGACGTTGATCCTCAGGTGGGCGGCGGCGGGCGTTTCGGCACGCCAGCGCGCGAGTTGTGCGCAGGCGCGGCGCAGGACCCAGCGGCCCAGCGGCACGATCAGGCCGTTCGCCTCGGCCGCGGCGATGAAACAGTACGGGCTGAGCAGCCCCCGCTCCGGATGCCGCCACCGCACGAGCGCCTCGACCCCCGTGACCCGCCGGGTGCGCATGTCGACGACCGGCTGGTACAGCACCTCGAACTGGTCCTCGGCGAGGCCTCGTTCCATGTCGACGCGTTGCTGCGCCTCTTCGAGCACCGAGCGTGACATCGACGGGTCGAACACGGCGTAGGCGTTGCGGCCGGCCCGTTTCGCCGCGTACATGGCCAGGTCGGCGTCGCGCAGGAGCTGCTCGGCGGGGCGGGTGCCGCCGGCGATGCCGATGCTCAGCGAGCACGTGACCTCGCGGCTGCCGAGGCGGATCTGTTCGCGGCCGGCACGCAGCAACCGTTCGGCGAGCGCCACCGCGGCCGGTTCGTCGGTGTCCTCGAGCAGCACCGCGAACTCGTCGCCGCCGAGCCGGGCGAGGACGTCGCCGGGGCCGATCTCGCGGCTGAGCCGGGTGGCGATCGTGGCCAGCAGTTCGTCGCCGAGGCTGTGCCCGAGGTCGTCGTTGATCAGTTTGAAGTCGTCGAGGTCGAGCAGGAGCACGCCGATCTCGGTGTCGTCGATCCGGGCGACGGCCTGAGCGAGCCGGTCCCGGAACAGTGCCCGGTTCGGCAGGCCGGTCAGCGAGTCGGTGAACGCCTGCCGGCTGAGCTCCTGTTCCAGGGCCCGGCGCCCGCCGATGTCCCGCAGACTGATCACGGCCGCGCGCAGGTCCGGGTCGCCGTGCCGGTTGGTGCCGATGACGTCGAGGTGCACCCACGTGCCGTACGCGCCCTGGATCCGCATCTCGATGCGGCTGGTCCCGCCTTCCGGGGCCTCGAACAGCGCGGCCATCCAGGACCGGGCGAGGATCCGGTCGTCGGGGTGCATCAGTTCGCCGAGCAGTTCCCCGGTGAACTCGGCGGGTGCCCGCCCGAGAACGGTCTGCACCGACGGGCTCACGTAGTGGATGTGGAAGTTCCTGTCGATCGCGAACACCGCGTCGGACGACGCCTCGAGCAGCAGCTCGGCGCGGTGCTCGACCGAGCGGCGCCGGGCGTGCAGCCGTCGCCGGTTCTGCGCCCCGACCGCGCACAGGGCGGCGACGCTGGCCAGGATCGCGGCGAGCGTGACGACCGCGACGGCGTTGACGCCGACGCGCAACTGCACCAGCCCCAGCAGTCCCACGACCGAGGTCACGCCGACCGCGACGACCACGGCCGGCCCGTACAGCATCGACGAGGTGATCAACAGCAACGCCACACACGGCAGGTACGCCGTCACGCCCTGCTCGTCGTTCGCCGCGAACAGCCACAGGATCGGCAGCTCGGCCACCCACCAGAGCAGAAGCCACCGGCGCAGCCGATGAATGCGGACGTAACGCCGCCACGGGAGCGCCACCGCAGCGGCCTGCACCACGGCAGCGGCGACCAGCAGCGGCGCCACCCACCATCGGATGTCGGCCGCCCAGTTCACGGCCACGCGTACCGAGGCCAGCAGGGTCACCCCACCGGCGATCCCCGACCCCAGCCGAACCTGCCGCGCCCAGTACTCCGCGGTGTGGTCGTCGATCCCCGGCCGTTGCATGACGCCCATGATCGGCAGCCCCCACGGCCAGGTGAGGACATCCAGCTACAGCTCGGTCACGGTACGCGTCTGTGAGTTGTAACTGCGTGCGGCGACGAAGCTTCCGCGCGCGGGTGGCAGGTCGGCGAGTAGATGAAGTGCTTCGTCATGGGCGGTTTCGGTGATCTTGAGGGCCAGGCTGACGTGCGGGACGAAGTCCGGTGGCGGGGGCCAGGGGTTCGCGGCGGTCAGGGAGGTCCAGATGGCGGTCTGGAGGGCGCGGAGTTCGGCGGTCGGTGTCACCTCGCGGACCAGGGCTCGCCCGAGGATGCGCACCCGTCCGAGTTCCGCCGCGACCGGTAGCCGTAGCGGGCTCAGCCCCTGCAGCGACTCGGCGGTGATCATTGTCAGGTGCGGGCGGTTGGTCGGGTGGGGGTGGGTGGCGAGGCTCGGCAGGCCGGCGGCGGCCAGGAGTGACCACAGATGGCGTACGCCGGCCTCGAGCTGCTCGTCGGGCAGCAGTTCGACGGTGTGCACGTCACTACATCTACCAGGCCCAGATCTACCAGGCCCAGGCCTCCGGACCCGGGCCGCCGTTGCCGATCGGCGGGAAGATGTCGTCGAGGGCGCTCAGCGTCTCCGCGGAGAGCGTGGTCTCCAGGGCGAGCAGGGCCTGATCCAGCTGCCCGGGAACGCGCGGGCCGACGACCGGCGCGGTGACGCCGGGCCGGGACAGCAGCCACGCGAGGGCTACCGCGGTCGGTTCCAGGCCCAGCCCGGCGCACAGCTTCTCGTAGCGTTCCAGCGCGGCGACGTGCGGCTCGACCCGGACCGCGGCGTCGCGGGCCGTGCGGACGCCGGTGTTCTCCCGTTGTTTGCGCAGCGCCCCGGAGAGCGCGCCGAAATGCAGCGGAGAGTACGGCAGCACGCCGATCCCCAGCTCGATCGCCGCTGGTAGCACCTCGAGCTCCACGTGCCGGGTGAGCAGGTTGTATTTTGCCTGCTCGGAGACGAGACCGAGATAGTTGCGGCGATCGGCGGCGGCCTGGGCGCAGGCGAGGTGCCAGCCCGCGAAGTTCGACGAACCCGCGTACCGGATCTTGCCCTGCCGGGTGAGGATTTCCAGGGCCTGCCAGATCTCCTCCCACGGGGTGCCGCGCTCCACGTGATGCAGCTGGAACAGGTCGATCCAGTCGGTCCGCAACCGCCGCAGCGAAGCCTCGCAGGACGCGATGATGTGCCGCGCCAGGATCGCGTGGCTCTCGCTCTCGGTGGTCAGCCAGCCGAAATTCATCGTCCCGAGACAGACCCGCGACACCTGCAGCCCGGTCCGCCCCAGCTTCGTGTACCTCATGGCCCGATCCTGGCTCCGGGTACGCGGTGAGGGGTAACCGTTCGACTGTGCTCGAATGGTCGCATGCTCACGTTCGAGCTCACCGCCGCCGAGGTCCGCGTCGGCCACTCCCCGATGGCGGAGACCATGGCGAGCCTGGTCGCGCTCCAGGAAACGGACAGATTCTGGATGTACGCGTCCTGGCGCGCCCGCGTCACTCCGGCCCTCGCCGCCCTGGGCCTGAGGACCCTGCCTGCCGTGGTCGCGCACCCGCACGTGTGGCTGCCCGACTTCCTCACCCCGGTCCCCGCGATCGGGCTTCCCCGCCCCCGGCTCCGCGACGAGCTGGCCCAGATCGCGGCGACGCCGCTCGACCTGGTCGCGTACGAGATGGACCTGGCCTGGAAAGGCAGCGAGCCGCCGCCCGAGATCTCGATCTTCGCCACCGATCCGGCGCGGGGCCTGGCCGAAACGTACGCCGGCCAGGCCATGACCCTGCTCCCGTCAGCCTTCGCCGGGCCGAAGGTGTTCGCCCTGACCTCATCACCACGCGGATCGGCCCTCTGGTACCCACCGCGCGGGTTCGGCACATTGTGGAACGCCCCGGGCCCGGTCCCGGGAGCCGCGGTGTCGGCGCTGCTCGGTGCCACCCGGGCAGCCGTGCTGACGCTGGTCGCCGCACCGCACAGCACGGGCGAGGTGGCTGCGACGCTCGGAATCTCGCCGGCAACGGCGTCGCACCACCTGACGACTCTGCGCGATGCCGGGCTCGTCGTGGGCAGCAGGGACGGACGCCAGGTTCGTTACGACCGCTCAGATCTGGGCGATCAGGTCTGCGGCGACGCCTGACCCAACCACCGTTGCACCGCGGCGAAGTCCGCGTCCGTCAGGCCGGCGAGGGGATCGACCCGGTGCACGAGCGCGCGTCCGGGGTGATTCGCCGCCACCCAGCGCCGGTCGGCACCGGTCGTCTCGTCGTCCAGCCAGACGAAGGGCCGCCCGTCCGCCCACCGGGTCAGCGCGATCGTCTTCCAGTGCAGACCGTCTCCGGGGTCCTCATCCTCGTCCGGCCAGTCGACGACGGGCAGCCGGGGGAGACCGAGCAACGGTGCCACCGTCTCGTTCGCCTCGTGCATCCAGGTGGTCGCCCAGACCAGCTCGCACCCCAGCCCGATCAGCCGCCGCCCGTCCGCGGGATCGAGCCGGTCCAGCAGCGGGTTGCCGCCCTCACCCTGCGCGGTCGCCGGCCGGCTGCCCGGCCGTGCGCGGAAAGGGATCAGGGGGCCGTCGACGTCGAGGAAGATCAGCGGTGGCACGCGTGGACGGTAGCGGTCGAGCGGATCGAGGTGGCCGGAGCCCGACCGTGGTCGCGAACCGGCCGTCGCGGAAGGACGGCTGCGGCACTGCCGGCCCGCCGGTTACGCGCCGGTGATCGGGAGGGCGGTGGCGATGGGCCAGGCGAGCAGGAGGGAGCCGGCGGCGGCGGTCAGCCAGCGGGAGGCGCCGGCGCGGTTCAGGAGGGTGCTCCAGGCTGCCTGCCACAGCATGAGCAGGGCCAGCAGCGGCACTACCAGCAGGACGAAGGACGAGGTCAGGCCCGTGATCGCCGCTCCGGTCAGGGCCAGGAGCGTGATCGCCGACACGGCCAGGGTGGCGTGGACGTTGCCGTTGGTGGCGCGCTCGGTGGCGTACGTGAGGAGGGTGAAGGCGGCCCAGACCGCCAGGAGCAACCACCAGCGGATGCCCGTGGGCACGACGTGGGTCACGCCGAGCTGCAGGGGCACAGTGATCGCGCCGGCGGCGTACACCATGATCAAGACCTGGATCTTCGGTCCGGCTCTGCGTCCGGTCTTTGCCCTCATCGTGTACGCGAGGAGCAGCGCGCCTGTCACCCCCATGAGCCCCACGACGTAGCCGCCCAGGTCCAGCGGCAGCCTGTTGCTCGGCAGGATCGGGGCCAGCAGCGCACCCACCAGTGCGGCACCAGCGGCAACCACGCAGACGCGGCCGACCAGCGGCGCATCGAAGCGGAACCATCCGGCCGGCGGTCCGTCGGGACGGTCCGATGCGGCGATCGGCCGGCCGGCCAGTGGTGCGTCGGGGCGGTCCGGTCCGGCGATCGGCCGGCCGAGGAGGAGCCATGCGAGGGGGAACAGGCCGATTGCGAAGGCGAGCAACAGGAGCACCGCGCCTGCGGGACGCCGCAAGGGGGAGGGGAGCCCGCCGGGATCGGCGGGTCTGCCGAGGGATTGGTCGAGCCAGGCCGCGGTTTCGCGGTGGGTGCGGGGCGCGTACAGGATGGAGATGTGCTCGACGGCGGGGACGACCACCAGGGAGCGGTCGGGGCTGACCGCGGCGGCGGTGGTGGCGACCTCGTGGAATGCGGGGAATTCCAGAGCGCCCACCATCAGGAGCAGGTGCTGCGGGTCGCCGGTCCGGGCGATCGAGGCGTAGGGCAGGGAGATGGCGACCGTGGCGCTGATGTCCGGATGGCTTGCGGCGTAGCGAGTGACGGTTGTGGCGCCCATGGAGTGCCCGACGAGCGCGATGCGGGCGGGGTCCACATCGGGCAGCGAGCGCAGATGGGCCAGCGCGACGTCGAGGTCGTGCTGCAGCGCGTCGTCGCCGTCCGGCATGGGGTGCGTGTTGGCGCCGTGCCCGCTGAAGTCGAGCAGCACCACCACATAGCCCCGCGCGGCGAGCGTGTCCCCGAACGGTGCCATCAGCCGCGCCGACCCGGCGAACCCGTGCGCCACCACCACCCCGGGATGCCGGTCGCCGGGCGGATGAACCTCGTCCAGCGGCACCCCGCCGACGACGGCGTGCGCGTGGTGCGTGTCCCCGCCCGCGCCGGCTGACAACCACACGCCCGCGGTGGCGAGCAGGAGCGCGGCGATCGCCACGATGATGGGCAGGCGTCGATCGTTGGGCACGTCAGACCGTACCGTGTCGGACCTGGTTGAGACCGCCGTCCACGTCGTACTCACCCATGACCTTGTTCTCGCCCGCCGGGTCCGAGCAGGGCGTCGAGGGTGAAACGGGCGCCGAGCGACGCCGGACCTTTCGTGGCGCCGTCCCCGGCGAGGATTCGCAGGGCTGCGCCGACCACGAGCGGCGCGGTGATGGCGTAGATGTCGCGGCCGGCGTAAGTGATGCGGCGTTGCTCGCCGCCGCCGATCGCGACGACCTCGATGTGGAAGGTCTGCGCGGACCGGCCGTGCGCGTCCACGGCGGCCGGGCCGGAGGGGTCCGCGGCGTGCAGGTCGTCGACCGCGTTGGTGGTCATATAGGTGTCGATGTCGGGGATGTCCAGGTGGGTGGGGATGGTGGCGCTGTCCGCCATGGTGAACTCGGCGACGACCGGGCGGATGCCGATGCTGAACGCGAAGTCGGTGCGGGGCTGGGCGCCGTCGCGGAACTGCAGTTTCCCGCCGGTGTGCACCGGGCGCAGTCCGCCGCGACGCTGGGAGGAGGCCCGGCCCGTCGCGCGGGTTCCCGGGGTGGGGCGCCAGCCGCTCAGGGCGTACGCAATGGTGAGCCTTTCCGTGCCCTGGAAGGCCACGGCAGTCGCGAGCAGGTCACCGAGGCCGCCGAAGAACCCGGCTGCCGGGACGATCGGGACGGGTGCGCCGGCGTAACGGTCGAAGGTGCTGGTGACGACCTCGAGCTCCGCGGTGACGTCGAGGTACGGGATGCCGGCCCGGACCGCGGCCGTGATGGTCGGGTCGGCGGTGGCGGCGAACGGGCCGGCGCAGTTGATGACGGCGTCGGCGTCCCGCAGCGCCGTGTCCAGGTCGGTCGTGCGGTCGCAGGCAACCGGGGTCACGCCGTGGTGCTCCAGCTCGGCGATGACAAAACGGCCGGTGTGACCGGCGGCGCCCGGTACGGCGATTCGGTAGGACATGCCACCAGGATCGCCGTCGCGGACGCCGGCCGGGAGTGTCCCGAACGCCGTTACCCGTACAGTTTCGGACAGGCGTCCCTCAGAGCCGTCTCAACGAGGGCAGAGGACGCTGGTGACCATCGTGAGGTAGGCCGCGCCGGCATCCGGAACCGGTGGCCGGCCCGGGACCTTGCGCTGGTGGTCAGCAGTTCCCGCTGTTGCTGAGGTCGCAGGAGCCGACCGCCGAACAGCGCGGCGTCGAAGCGGGCGAGGTCGGCGGTGGTGGAGATCATCGCCCTCGGTCTGCCCACGGCGGCCGACGACCACCGCCGGGTCCTGGCCGTGCTGCGTTATCTGAGGGCCTGACGTCTACGCCGTCACCCGTACAGTTTCGGACATGCATTCTGTTGCCCTCGCCGTCACCGACGGCACGCCGCTGTTCGAGCTGGCCGCGGCGTGCGAGGTGTTCGGCGTGGACCGGGAGCTGGCCGACCCGTGGTACTCGTTCACGATCTGCGGCGACGACGGCGCGAGGGTGGGCGGCTGGCTGAACGCGGGCAGTTCGTGCTGGCCGAGGCGGGGCTGCTCGACGGCCGCCGCGCCACCACCCACTGGGCGCACACCGCCCTCATGCAGCGCAGATATCCGGCGGTGCGGGTCGACCCGGGCGTCCTCTACGTCGACGACACCGACGTCCTGACCTCCGCGGGCAAGGCCGCGGGCATGGATCTCTGCCTGCATCTCGTACGCCAGGACCACGGCACCGCCGTCGCCAACACCCTCGCCCGCACCCTGGTGGTCCCGCCGCACCGACCCGGCGGCCAGGCGCAGTTCATCCCGGCCGCGGTCGCCCACGGCGCCGGCCACGTCCTGGGCGACGTCCTGCCCTGGGCCCTCGACCGCCTCGACCGGCCCACCACGGTGCGTGACCTGGCCCGCGAGGCCCGGATGAGCTGCGCCGCCACTTCAGCGGGCAGCTCGGCGTACCCCCGGAAACCTATCGCCGCACCTTCCGCGCCGGTTAGGACAACCGGGCCAGGGCGAAGATCTGGCTCTCCGGCGGGCCGCCGGCCGGGGTGAAGTCGACGGTCTCGATGCTGTCGAGAGTGAAGCCGGCCTCGGTGAGTGTGGCGGCGAGCTGGTCCTGGGGGTAGCCGGTGACGTGGACGGGGACGCCGAGGAACTCGACGGGGAGGCTGTCGGCGTCGAGGTTGACCATGCCCAGGGCGAACAGGCCACCGGGCTCGAGCCAGCCGGTGATGCGGGCCAGGGTTTTCTCGATGTCGGCGCGGCTGAGCATCAGCAGGGAGAAGAAGGCGGTGACCGCCCCGAACGGGCCGTAGTCGTCGGGGAGCTCGCGGATGTCGGCGTGCCGGAACTCGGCCTGCGGGACCTGCTCGCGGGCCAGGCGCAGCATGCCCTCGGCGATGTCGACGCCGATGACGCGGTGACCGGCCTCGGTGAGCAGTTTCGCGGTGGGCACGCCGGTGCCGCAGCCGAGGTCGAGGATCGCGCTCGGGGGCAGCTGCGCGGCGATCCGTTCGACGAGGGCGGTCTGGAAGGGATTGTGGCTGTGCTCGCCCTGGTAGAGCTCGGCGAGTTGATCGAAGGCTTCCATGCGCTGGGAACCTACCAATCCACCAGCGCAAATACCATGTCCCTTTCGGACAGAACCGGCCCGGGACGTCACGTGGACGACCCGGGCCGGGATGCTGAACCTCGCTGGTGGCTACTGGCCGCCGGAGCGCCGGCGCCGGGTGACGCTGAGGACCAGGAAGCCGGCCAGGATCAGGACGGCGCCGCCGAGCACGGCCGTCATGACGTTGGCGCCGGTGAGGGCGAGCTTGTTCTCGTTCGACGCCTGGATGTCCTCGTCCTCGAGGTGCTGCGCGGTCGGCGCGACCGCGTCGGGGGCACCGTCGTCGTCAGAGGAGTCGCCGGTGGTCGCCGCCGCGGAGGACTTGCTCGGCTTCGGCGTCGAGGTCTTGTTCCCCTGCACGTTCTGCGCCGGGGTCTCCTCCTCGGCCTCGCCCGACGAGCCGCTGTCGCCCGACGAGCCACCGCTGGTCGAGCCGCCGCTGGTCGAGCCACCACCGGTCGAGCCGCCGCTGGTGGAATCGTCCGAGTCGTCGCTGTCGGCCGGGGCCTCGGTCGTCGGTTTGACCGTGGTCTTCGTCGGCTTGGGGGAGGTGGTCGACTCGGCCTGGCCGTCGGTGCCCGTGGCGGGCTTCGTCGTCGGCGGGATGGTCACGGTCGGGGACTTCGGCGGCGTGGTGCCGGTCTCGGTCTCCGGTGCGGCGCTGCTCTCAGCCGGATCCGGCTGCTCGGCACCGTTACCGCCACCGGCGTTGTCGCCGCCGCCGTTGTTGTTCCCGCCCCCGTTGTTGCCACCGCCGTTGTTGCCGCCGCCCCCGTTGTTGCCGCCGTTGCCCTGGTCGTCACCGTCGTCGCCCTGGTCATCGCCGTTGCCGCCGCCCGCGGCGGCGTTGACCTTGAGGCGGACCGCGTCGATGGCGGGGGTCTCGTTGGCGCGCTGCATCATCGGCACGCGGTGCGAGCCGTCACCGGCCCACGAGGCGCACTGGGCGGTGCCCTCCTGCGGCAGGCCGGGGACCTGGATCGTGACGGTGTCGGGGGTCGCGCCGCCCTTGCCGTCCTCGGTGGCGACGAAGAACGCCGGGACCGGGGAGGGGTCGACGGCCTCGGTGGTGCTCTCCAGCATCCGGCAGGCGGTGTGGAAGTGGCCGCGGACCAGGCCCTCGGCGGTGAGCACGGAGCTCTCGACGTAGTAGCCGCCCTGCCCGGCGGCGAGGAAGCGGTCGCGGACCAGGTTGCGGGTGCTGACCTTCAGCGTGAAGGGCTGGCCCACGGTGACCTGCTCGGGGGAGTCCGTGATCAGCAGCGTGGGGTTCTTCGCCGCCTCGCCGACCTCGCCGAACTCGGTGGACACGCAGCGGTCGCCGTCCTGGAAGCCGGTGTGCGCCGCGAGCTTCGTGTTCTCGCAGGTGTTCTCGAGGATCTCGAGGCCGTTGACCGTCTTCTTGATGGTCGCGCCCTCGGTGCACTCGGCAACCGGTTCCGGCTCGGGGGCCTTCTCGCCCTTGGCCAGCTGCCCGTCGCCCTTGTGCTGCAGCTTGCCGTTCTTGTCGACGTAGTCGCCGATCTTCGGGTCGGTGGCGCTCTTCGCGCCGCCCGGCTCCTGCGACGAGGCGGCGGCCGGGGCGGAACACGCGGCGACCTTGGTCTCGTCCGCGTTGGCGAACTGGGTGAAGCCGATGACACCGCCGATCGCCACGAGGACCGCGGCGCCGGCGATGAGACGACGGTCGGGGCCGCGGCGGGTAGCGGCCCGGCGGGAAGACGACCTTCGCATGGGTGATACCTCTTCTGTAGTCTTTCGCTCATCGTCAGCAACCTTTTCCAGGATTACCGACGCCCTTTCGGGCCCCATATGAGCTGGCTCCCGAACGGTAGGTGCCCGGGAGCCGGAAAGCCATTTCACGCCAGAACCTTTATACATTCTTAGGCGTAAATTAAAGAAGAAATATGTGAGCTCACCCGATCCGCGGGCATCAGCCGTTCGGCTGATCCGAGGGGTTCAATGCCAGCCCGACTTTTTCTCGCGGGATACGCACGCGAGGGTGATCAGCATCAGGCATCGGAGGGGGTCCGGGCAAGGGCCGCGGGGCGAGCGGGCCACCAGAACCGGTCACCCAGGAGGGTGGCCAGGGCCGGGACCAGCACCGTACGCACGAGCAGCGTATCGAGCAGCACACCCACGCCGACGATGACGCCGATCTGGGTGAGCGTGATGATCGGCAGCACCCCGAGCACGCCGAAGACCGCGGCCAGCAGGATGCCCGCACTCGTGATCACCGCACCGGTGGCGGCCAGGGCGTGCACCATTCCGTCGCGCGTACCCCGCTGGGCGGCCTCTTCTCGTGCTCTTGTCACCAGGAAGATGTTGTAGTCGACGCCGAGCGCGACGAGGAACAGGAACGAGTACAGCGGAACCTGGTTGTCGAGTCCCGGATATCCGAGAACGGTGCGGAAGAGCAGCGATCCGGCGCCCAGCGCTGCCCCGAAACTCGCGATCACGGTGACGATGAGCAGCACCGCCGCGACCGCCGCGCGCAGCAGCACACCGAGGACCAGCAGCACGATGAGCAGGATGACCGGAACGATGACCTCGAGGTCGTGGCGCGACGCGTCCCGTTTGTCGAGCGCGGTCGCCACGCTGCCACCGACCAGCGCGTCGGCGGGGAGGTCCGCTCTGAGCGTACGGATGGATTCGTAGCTCTCGGGGGTGTCGGGTGCGGCCGTGAGGGTCGCGGCGATCCGGACCACCGTCGCGGTCTGCTCGGCGATCCTGGCCTGGGCGACTCCCGCGGTCGCGGTGACGGCCGCGAGGACCTCCTGGGCGTGCGCGGGGTCGGTGAGCACGACGGCCGGGTCCGCGGCTCCGGCGGGGAACGACCGGCTCAGCGTGTCGAGGCCTTCGACGGACTCGGCCTTGACCCGGAACTGCTCGGTCTGCGACAGGCCGAGCTGGGTGCCGGGGATGCCCGCGGAGAGCGCGCCGAGGATCACGATGGACACGACGGTGACCAACCCGGGACGCCGTGCCACAGCGTTACCGACCCTCGACCACAGACCGTGTCTGAGCTCGTCGCCGACCTTCGGGATGAACGGCCAGAACAGGCCACGGCCGCAGACCACCAGCGCGGGCGGGAGCACGACCAGCGCGAAGAGCGCGGCCACGCCGATGCCCAGCGCGGCGGTGACACCCAGCGCGACCGTGTCGCCGAGGCTGGCCAGCAGCAGGGTGAGCAGGCTGAGCACGACGGTCGCGGCGCTGGCGATCACGGCCGGCCCGGCACCGCGCAGGGCCCGGCGCATCGCCTCGCGGCGGTCCTCGTGCAGGTGCAACTCCTCGCGGTAACGGGAGATGAGCAGCAGCGCGTAGTCGGTGCCCGCGCCGAACACCAGGACGGTGACGATGCCGACGGTCGAGTCACCCACGGTCAGGTCCGTGTGCCGCGAGAGCACGGCGATCAGGCCGCTGGCCACCCGGTCGGCGACGCCGACCACGATCAGGGGCACAAGCCAGAGCAGGGGGCTGCGGTACGTGATGAGCAGCAGCACCGCCACCACGACAACCGTGACGAGGAGCAGGTTCGTGTTGGCGCCCGTGAAACTGTCGGCGATGTCCGCGGCGAAGCCCGCACCCCCGGTCACCTGCGCGGTCAGGCCGTCCGGCAGCCCCTGCGCGGCGCTCGCCCGCAACTGCGCGACCCGGTCGATGAGCTCGTCGGCCGGCAGGTTCGCGGGCAGGTCCACGGCGACCAGGGCCGCGTCCTTGTTCGGGGAGAAGATCGGCTGTCCCTTGAGCGCCGTGGCGTCAGCGGCGATCTTCGCCTGGTCGGCGGCGGTCAGCGCGCCGCCGTCGCGGCTGTAGACGATCAGCGCGGGATTGCTCTGCCCCGAGGGCAGCTCGCGCTCGATCGCGGCGACCCGGGTCGACTCGGCGCCGCCGGGCAGGACCGCGGTGGGATCGTTCGAGGTGCGGACCGAGCCGGAGAAGCCGAGCACCGCCCCCGCCGCGAGCAGGGCGACGGCCAGCACCAGCCAGGCCGTCAGCCGTCCGGTCAGGGTTCGCAACACGACAAATCCTCTCGATGGCAAAGTATCTCGACCATCGAGAGTCTTACTGAGCCGGGCACGATCTGCAACACTGGGGTACGTGTACCGGGCGCGAGAGACGAAGCGGGACCTCCTCCGCGAGGAAATCGTCAACCTCCTGCGCTCCTACAGCGTCCGTGCCCAGCACGTAGGGCAGGCATTCGCGCAGCGCAACGGTTTGCACCACACGGATCTGCAGGCGCTGATCGCGGTCATGCACGCCGAGGGGCACGGCGATCCGCTGACGCCGGGGCGGCTGGGGGAGGAGCTGGGGCTCTCGTCCGGCGCGACCACCGCGGCGATCGACCGCCTCGAGCGGGCCGGGCATCTGCGCCGCAGCCGGGAGAGCAGTGACCGGCGGGTGGTGCATCTTCGCTACGGGGAGCCGGGGATGGCGCTCGCGCGGACGTTCTTCGGGCCGCTCGGGCAGCGTACCGATCAGGTCATGAAGGATTTCACCGACGACGAGCTGGCGACCGTGCAGCGGTTTCTGGCCGGGATGGACGACGCGCTCCAGGCGCACCACGACGACGTGCGCGGTTAGCGATCCTCGCGTGGCACACGCTGCGGCCAGGTGCGGGGTTCAGCAGTCACGCGCGGTAGGGGCGGCCGGTTCCAGGCGGATCGTCAGGGTTGTCGCCTCGCCGGTCACCGACGTCGAGAGGCGGCTCTCGACCGGCGTCGCCGCGACGGACCTCGGTGGGGTCGCCGCCATGCCGAAGCCCGCGACGATGGCGGTGAGGGAGGTGAGCCCGATGGCGAGGCGCTTCACGGTCGTCGGCATGGTTCCACTCTTTCCCCCGACGGTTGAAGCTGCAACGTTCTGGAGGCTGAGAGTTTCCTGATGATCCCGGCGCTGAGCGAACGAGCTGTCCAGAATCTGCGATCCGCGTACGAACGGGCGGTCGACGCCGGTGCGCCCGTCGTGCCGGCCGGTGATGTCCCCGCGGCGGCCGGCGGTCTCTACGATCCGGATCTGCGCGAGGTGCGGTGGCGGGTGCTCGCGGCGCGCGGGCTCGACGCGGGACCGCAGTGGGGTGACTCGCTGTCGGTGGCGCTGGACCGGGCCGGGCGGGCCGCTGACGGTGCGGTGCTCGGGACGCGGCTGCTGCGGTCGTGGTGGACGGGGCCGTCGCTACCCTGGGGGTCGGGCCGGCGGTCGTCGGACACCCGGCCGGCCGCGCCGCTGATCGGGGCGCTGTCCTCGATCGGGGTGCTGGGCGGGCACGGTCCTCGGCGGACACTGGCCCGGCGGACACTGGCACGGCGGATGCTGGACCGCGACGGCGGGATGATCGTGCCGCTGATCGAGTACGAGAGCAAACGCCAGGCCGTACGGCTCGGGCATTCCGTCGTGCAGAGCAGCGCGGTGCTCCTCGCCGTCCTGAGCTTCGACGCGCAGATCACGAGCCGCGGCCGGGCGCTGCACCCGCGATATGTGGCGAGCAACCAGGGCGGCCGGATGCTGCGCGACAGCGGCGTGACCCTCGCACCCGCGTTCGAGGCCGCGGTGGACATCCTGGACGAGGGCGGCGACGCCTTCACGTTCCTCCCCGCCGCGTTCTCCGAGGCTGCCCGGGACCTGCTGGACATCGCGCTCACGCTCGGCGCCCCGAACCCCGGCACGAGCCACGTCGTCGAGGCGACCCGGGAGACGGCGTGCCCGGCCGCTGACGTTCTGGTGTCACGGTTGTCGTGAGTGCGTACCGTCATCGGATGGATCTTCTGGTGGTGGGCGGCAGCGGATTTCTCGGCCGGGAGGTCGCCCGGCAGGCGCAGCTCGCGGGGGACCGCGTCACGGCGACGTTCCACAGCGGGCCGCGGGAGATTCCCGGCGTCGAATGGCGCGGGCTCGACATCAGGCACCGGGCCGCGACGGTGGACCTGGTCGGGCGGGTACGGCCGCAGGTGGTCATCAACGCCGCATACCTGCAGACAGACTGGGCGACCACCGCGGACGGCGGCATGCACGTCGCTGACGCCGCGGTGCGTGCCGGTGCGCGACTCGTGCACGTCTCCAGCGACGCGGTCTTCTCCGGGCGGGCACCCCGCTATGACGAGACGTGTACGCCGGACCCGGTCACACCGTACGGAGCCGCCAAGGCCGCAGCCGAAACCGCCGTGCGCGGCCTGGCCCCGGCAGCCGTCATCGCCCGCACCTCATTGATCATCGGCGGCGGGGAGTCCCTTCAGGAGATCGCCGTGCACGGGCTTGCCTCGGGTGCGCGTGAGGGCGTGCTGTTCACCGATGACGTGCGCTGCCCGGTGCATGTCGGGGACCTGGCGGCGGCGTTGCTGGAGCTGGCGCGGTCGGCGTACTCCGGGATGCACCACCTCGCCGGCGCCGACGCGATCAGCCGCCACCAGCTCGGGGTCCTGATCGCCCGCCGCGACGGCCTCGACGAAACGGCCCTGCCCACCGGCCTGCGCGCGGCTTCGGGCCTGCCGGGCGCCCTCGACGTACGCCTCGACTGCTCCCTGTCCCAATCCCGTCTGACCACCCGCCTGCGCGGCGCCCGCACCTTCCTGAGCTAGCGCCTCTTCTTCTTGCCGGGGTCGAGGTCGATGCGGTGCCGCAGGGCGGGGACCCAGTGGCTGCCGTAGCGTTCGCGCAGGTCGGGGCGGCGCCAGTCGTCGCCGGTGATCAGGTCGCGGCAGGTCATCGCCGGGCAGCGGCAGACCATGGTGTAGTCGTGGTCGGCGGTGCTGGTGGCGTAGTCGTTGATGAGCTCCTCGCCGGCCCGGACGGCTCGGCGGGTGACGAGGGTGTAGGGCTCGTCCCACCACAGGTTGGGGTCGCAGCTGTGGTTGGCCTTGCCGTTGGGCTGCCCGGGTGGGAGGACCAGGTGCGAGTCGTCGAAGACCGTGATGGTGTCCACGTAGCTTGTCGACCCCGTCAGTAACTGCTGCAGCTCCTGGCCGGTGACGAGGTGGCCGCCGAGCCGGGAGAGCGCGGTGCCGGCCGGGATGTCGTCGGCGGCGAAGAGCCCCTCACCCGCGATCGCCGATGCCCGGACCCGCACCGCGGGATGCAACCAGCACTCGGATTCCGGCATCGGCCACATGCCACCACGCTGGCCCTGCCCGCCCCCGACCGCAACCCCCGCGCGGCTCAAAGGCCCCCGGCGGCTCACAGGCCGCGCATCTGCCAGGCGTCGGTGATCAATTCCGTGAGGCGTTCCGCGTCGACCTTCGCCAGCCGTAGCATCACCAGTGGCAGGCCGTCGTACCCGGATGTGGTGAAGAACAGCTCGGGCTCGCCGAGCAGCAACGCCTGCTTCTCCGCCTCGTCGCCGACGTAGAGCACCGCGATGTCCGTGCGGATCACCCGCGGCTTCCCGGGCAGCCGTTCCGGATAGGACCAGACGAATCCCTTGTTGCCCACCCGGAAGTCGAAGCCGTCGCTCTCCATCTCGGCCACGCCGGTCAGCCCGAGCGCGACCCGGCGCACGTCGCCCGCGTCACAACCTTTGCGCATCCGCACAGGCTATCCGGGGGTTCGCAGGACCTCCTCCAGCGGGCGCCGGGGCGTGGGGCGGCCCGGACGGCCGTACCCGATGCGCAGGGCGATCTGTGGCACGCCGTCGCGGCGCAGCGAACGCCGGAGCTGGTCGCGGGCGGCCGGGACCTCGATCGGCTGGGAGATCATCGAGGTGGCCAGGCCCGCGCCGGTCGCGGTGAGCAGGACGCGTTGCAGGGCGAGGCCCGCGGCGACCTGGTCCACGGGGCGGTCGCCGGTGGTGCCGAGGATCGCCACGAGCGGCTCCGGTTCGAAGTCGCGGCCGGGGGTGCGGCGGCGGTCTCCGTACGGTCGCTGGGGGAGGAGGTCCTGGGGCTCGGGCAGTGGGGCGCCCGCGCTCACCGGGACCCCGTCGAAGGCCGCGGTGACGTATGTCCATCCGGCGAGTTCCGCCTGGTAGCGGGGGTTGCGCCGGAGCACCCTGTCCGCACTGCGCGCGATCTCGCCGAACGCCGTCAGCGCGGTTGTCCCCACGAGCAGTTCCAGCCACGCCGTCCCGGTCCGGGCGGCGTCGATGAGGCGTACCCGAAGCTCGGACGGCACCGGATCCGGCCAGAAAGGCCGCCGGTTGCTCATCCGCCGGGCCATCACCGAGGCAAGATCGACCTCACCGTAGGTGGGCGGCCGCGGCGTCGCGGGTGTCAGTCTCGCGATCATCTCACCGTACGCCCGGAGCGCGATCGCCGCGGGCCGGCCCGCCGCCGTGAGCGCCAGCCCCGCGTTGAACGTCGCCGCCCCGCAGGCCAGCCGCACCGCCCACCCGGTGCTGTCCGCGATCGCGAGCTGCCGCGAGCGGTCCGCGAGCACCTCGATCCCACCGTCCCGCAGCCGGAACGCCCACGGCTGCGAATTGTGCAACGAGGGCGCCCGGATCGCTGCGGACGCCGCCAGGCGCAGGTCGCCACCGGCATACCCGGCCATGGTTTCGCTCATTCCTCTACGGTCGCGCCGCCACCCGCACGGGGGTCAGGGCCGAAGGTCCCGAACCTGTGGACATCCTTGCCCGGCCCGTCCGAGATCCCGGTGTCGTCGAGGTGGTTGAACACGTGCAGCACGGCATCCCCGAACCGGAACAGCAGCCCGCTCTCCCCCCAGCCGGCGATCTCGTCGAGCGGGAGGTCACCGCTCAGGCTGCCACGCGATCTCCACCTGCCGGTCGTCGTCTAACACCAGCACGACGGGCAACCCCTGGAACCAGCGGCCGGTCGCCGGATCATGCCCGGTCCAGCCCGCCGCCAGCCGCCCGCCCGATCAGCGCGACCAGCGCGGTGTGCTGGTCGCGCAACTGGTCGCGCGCCGCGACGTACCGTGCCTGCCGGTCCGGGCCCGCCACGTTCATCATTTTCCTCCCGGGGACGCTCGCAGCTGAGGGTATTCCGGCAGGGCGAGGCTGGTGGAAGCGGAGGACAACAGGGCGCGTTCCGCGACGGTACGCAGTGCCCGGGTGGCGGTCAGGCGGTGGACGCCGTGCAGCACGCGCAGACCCCAGCGGGAGTCCGGCAACGCGATCCCGGGGACCCCCGGAGGCAGCTGCTGCGTCCTCTCGACGTGCGTGCGGAGCACTTTCTCGTACGCCCGGAAGGCGCGCGCCGGGTCGAACGGGGTGCCGCCGTCGCGTTCCGTGGCGAGCTCTCCTGCCAGGACGTGTGCTCCCAGCAGGGCGAGTGTGGTGCCCATTCCCGTCGGGGCGCCCCAGGCGGTGTCCCCGACGAGGGCGACCCGGCCGTGGGACCAGCGCGGGACGCGTACCTGCTCGATGCGCTCGAAGTAGAACTCGTCCGGCCGGGCGGCGAACCCGTCCAGGATGCGCGGGGTTTCCCAGCCGACGCCGGCGAACCGCTCGCGCAGCACCCTGATCTGCGCCCCCGCATCGAGCCGGTCCACTCCCATCGGCGGGGCCATGAAGGCGAGAGTCGCCCGCGTGGAGCCGACGTTGTCCGGGCGCAATGACGCGACGCGCCTGCCCGTGGCGGTCAGCCATCGCCACCACCGGTCGTCGTTCCCGGCGCGGTCGATCGTGCCGTAGGCGACGTACTGCCCGAGATCGTGGTAGCTCGCCCCGGAGCCGGACGGGAGGACGAGGTCACGGGTCCTGGACCGGCGGCCCTCGGCGACCACCAGCAGGTCGTACCGCTCCCGGCGACCGGTGGCCGTGACCACGTCGACGCCGTCGCCGTCCTGGGCGACCTCGACCAGGTGATCGCCGTAACGGTGCTCGACCCCGCCCGCCGTGGCCCGCAGCAGCAGCGCCGAGAGCTGTCCCCGTAGGATCTCCAGCTCGGCGGTGGGCCCGTCCTCGCCGGGACGGGCGGGAAAGACGGCGTAGACGCTGCCGTCCGGGCGCAGGAAGCGTGTCCCCAGCTCGCCGGTGCCCGCCGCGGCCACCTCGGCACGCAGCCCCATCCGCCGCAGAACCTCATGGCCCGCGCCCCGGATGTCGACGTTCTGGCCCGCGCTGCGCTGCTGCGGGGCACGTTCGAGCAGGGTCGTGGCGAAGCCGGCGCGCCGCAACCCCCAGGCCAGAGCGGGCCCGGCGATGCCGGCGCCGGTCACGAGGACCCGTGGTGGGTTGCTGTCGGTCATGCTCATGGGACCTCCTTGAAAAAGACTCTCTGAGAGAGTGACTCGCTCAGGAAGCTACTGCATGATCGAGTAGAGTGCACCCATGGCGGTCCCGGGCGAACACACCGACTCCCTCTTCGTGCCCGGCCGGCGGTCCAGGCTGCTGCAACTGCTGCGCACCTACACCGACACCCACGTCGAGCTGACCCGGCATCTGGCCCGCACGCTGGGCATCCACGCGAACGACGCCGTCGCGATCGCGGAGATCCTGTGGGCCGAAGCCACCGGCGACCCCCTGTCACCGGTACGGCTGTCCGAGCGCATCGGCCTCGCCTCCGGAGGCACGGCAACGCTGCTGAACAGACTGGAGACGGCCGGTTTTGTCGTCCGCAGCCGCGAGGACACCGACCGCCGCATCGTCCGATTGCGCCTCACGCCCCAGGCCCGCTCCCGGACCGAGGAGTTCTTCCTGCCGACCGGCGAGCACCTCAACAACGCCCTGGACGGCTACGACGACGCCACCCTGGAGAGCATGGAGCACCTGCTCACCGAGATCGTCGCAGTGACCGCAGCCCGCAACGAGCAACTCCGCGCAGACCTCAAGCGCGTGTCGTCAGGCCGTCAGGGGACGTAGCCGCCTCGACGCGTTCGCCCGTGGTGGTCATGTCCGACTCCCGCGCGTGCGAACCTAACATTTTCTGAGCCGGGATAAATCGTCCGCACGACGGAATGGTTCTCGTCGAGGGGGGCTTACTAGGCTCGGATCATGACGTTTCCGGCCGATCTGGTGCGCGACGAATGGGTCGCCGAGGGCCTCGAGCACGGTACGGCGAACGAGGTCACCGGTGGGGTGTGGCGGGTGCGGCGGGACGGCGGGCCCGTGGTGCTGAAGGTGGCGACGCCGCGGCGGGAGGGGGCGTTGCCGCATCTGGCGGCGAGTGCGGAGCCGGGGCACTTCAACTTCTGGCGCAGGGAACCGTACGCGTACGAGGCCGGGCTGCCGGGGACGGTGTTCGCCGAGGGTGGCCTGTCGGCTCCCGAGTGTCTGTCCGTGGAGGAGCGCGCGGATGGTTCGGTGGCGATGTGGCTCGAGGACGTGCCCGGTGCGGCCGGCACGACGTGGGGGCCGGCGGAGCTGGGGGATGTCGCGTACCGGCTGGGGGTCGCCCAGGCCGCGTGGGTGGGGCGGGGGCCGATGGAGGCCGAGTGGCTCGCCCGGGATTTCCTGACCGAGGGCGGCCTCGGGCTGCCCGTTCCGGATGACCTCGACTGGGACCATCCGGCGGCGGTCGCGGCGTGGCCGCCGGAGCTGCGGGCCGGGCTGCGGCGGTTGTGGGAGCGCCGTTTCGAGGTGCTGGCGGCGGCGCGGGCGTTGCCGAGGACGATGTGTCACCACGACGTGTGGGCGATGAACCTGATCGGTGCGCAGCGCGGGCCGGTGCTGCTGGACTGGGCGCACGTGGGTCCGGGCCCCATCGGTGAGGACGCGGCGAACCTCGCCCTGGACTCCTTCTCGGACGGTTTGCTCGACCTGAAACTCCTGGACGAGGCCCTGGAAACCGTGACCGACTCCTATGTACGCGGTACGCGCGGCACCCTGCACCCGGACGACGTCCGCCGCGCGATCCGGGTCGCGGGCGCGGCGAAGTTCTTCTGGATGGCGCCCCGGATGCTGGCCACCGCGGGCACCGCCCAGACCGGCTACGACAGACGTGACCTCGCGGAGCGCTTCGCCGGCCGAGCCCCGATCCTCCAGGTCATCGCCGAATTCGCGGACAGCGTCTGAGCGCGCCGGGCCATGACCCGGGCCGGCGGTGAGCCCCTGATCCCCGGAAAATGAGGCGACAGCCGCAGCGCAGGGGGATTAGCCTCCGCCGGATGCATGAAGCCTCGAGCTCCCTCACCTGGCGGCCGCTCACCAGCCAGGACGCCAGGGCGGGAGCAGACCTGCTCAACGCCATGGAGACCGTCGACAAGGTCGGCGAGTACTACGACGAGCAGGACGCCCTCCAGGAACTGACCGACCCCTATGCGGAGCTGGAACGCGGCAGCCTCGCCGCCTTCGACGGACCCGTCATGGCAGGCTTCGTGAAAGTTCGGTACCAGCCGGACGCGGACCAGGTCCATCGGATCGTCATGGACGGCGGGGTGGCCCCCGGCCACCGGCGCAGGGGCCTCGGCGCCAGGCTGGTGAAAGCCGGGGTGGCGGCGGCGAAGCGGCTGCACGCGCTGCACCACCCGACGCTGAGGCTGGTGGTCGACATCCATCGGCTCGAGGGTATCGCCGGTCTGGCGGAACTACTGGGCCCGCAAGGCTTCCTGCCGGCCCGCTACTACCAGAACATGGAGCACCCGCTCGGTGACGCGATCCGTGACACCGCGATCCCTGCCGGACTGCGGGCCGAGCCATGGTCGCAGGACAACGACGAGGAGTTCCGGCTGGTCCGTAACGAGGCGTTCAAGGATGACTACCTGTGGGCGCCGCTGCCCGCGGATTCCTGGCGCAGCGAGGTCATCAACCAGGCATTCCGGCCCGAGGTCAGCTTCCTGGTCCGGGACGTGGCGGACGGGACCCCGGCGGGCATGCTGGTGACGATGTCCTGGGACGCCAACACGGCGGCCACCGGCATCCGCGACGCGCGTTTCATGCTCATCGCGACACAACCGGGCTACCGGAAGCGTGGTGTCGCCGGTGCACTGATCGGGCGCGGGCTCCGGGCCGCAGCCGGCCACGGTTACGACCGGGTCGTCGTGCAGGTGGACTCGGCGAACCCGTTCAGCTCGTTCAGGCTCTACGAAGCGGCCGGATTTACCCCTACGCAGCGATTCGTGCGCTGGACGCTCGACGTCTGAGCCGAACGCCAGGCGGTCGCGGCGGGTCACCCGAGGGGGACGCGCCAGGTGAGGATCGTTCCGCCGGTCGGGGCGGGGGTGATGGCGAAACTGCCGCCGAGGTCGCGGGCTCGTTCGGTCATGTTGATCAGGCCGCCCCGGGCTGCGGCGGGGTCGGTGCCGATGCCGTTGTCCTCCACTCGGATGAGGACTTCGCCGTCGGCGGCGCGCGCTGAGACGCGTACCGATGAGGCTTGAGCGTGTCTTGCGGTATTGGAGAGGGCTTCGCGGAGGACGGCCAGGAGCTCCGGGACCACGTCGTCGGGGACCGCGCTGTCGATCGGGCCGGTGACGTCGAGGGTGGGGCGGAAGCCGAGCGTTTCGGCGGCGGCCTGGACGGTGTCGCGCAGTTCGGTACGCAGGGTCGTGCCCGCGGGTGCCCGCAACTCGAAGATGGAGCGGCGGATGTCGCGGATGGTGGCGTCCAGGTCGTCGACGGCCGCGTTGATCCGCTTGGCCGCCTCGGGGCGCAGTGCGTGCGGTGCCACGCCCTGGAGCTGCATCCCGGTCGCGAAGAGCCGCTGGATCACGACGTCGTGCAGGTCGCGGGCGATGCGTTCACGATCCTCGAGGACGACGAGCAGCTCGCGTTCCTCCTGGGCGCGGGCCCGTTCGAGCGCGAGAGCCGCCTGCCCGGCGAAGCTCGACAGCAGCGCCGGATCGTCACTGTTGTCGCCGGCCAGCCCCGCGACGATCAGCACACCCTGCGGCAGATCCGCCCGCGTGGCCGCCGACGGCGAGCTACCCGCGAACGCCGGGGTGGTGACGGTGGGTGGGCCGCTGGGGGAGGGCGGGCCGGCGGCGAGGGGGGCGGCCATGGCGGGGCCGTCGGGGACCGGGGCGGGCCAGTCGGCGACGTCGCGGAGGTTGACGGTGCCGGTGTGGAGGGCGTCGACGTCGACGGAGAGGATGCGGCCGACCAGGCCGTCGGCGCCGTCGGCGACCTCGATGCGGTAGCGGGCGTCCTCGAAGCCGGGGTCGGCGAGCAGGACGAGGACCAGCTCCGCGCCGGCGATCTCGCGGGCCCGGCGGGCGATCAGCTGCAGTGCCTCCTGGCGGCGGACCGTGCCCAGCAGCACGGAGGTGATCTCGGCGGCGGCGGAGAGCCAGCGTTCGCGGCGCTGGGCGAGGGCGAACAGGCGGGCGTTGTCGATCGCCACACCCGCCGCCGCGGCGAGGGCCACCACGATCTCCTCGTCGTCGTCGGTGAACTGGGCGGCGCCCTGCTTCTCCGCGAGGTAGAGGTTGCCGAAGATCTGGTCGCGGGTGCGCACGGGGACGCCGAGGAAACTGTGCATCGGGGGATGCTCGGGCGGGAAGCCGTAGGAGCGGGGATGCTCGGTGATGTCCGGGAGGCGTACGGGCTGCGGGTCGGTGATCAGCAGGCCCAGCAGGCCACGGCCGTGCGGCAGGTCGCCGATCTTCGCGTGGTTCTCCGGGGACAGGCCGTGGGTGATGAAGTCGGAGAGCTGCGTCTTGTCCGGCGCGAGCACGCCCAGCGCGCCGTACCGTGCCCCGGCGAGCGCGCACGCCGCCGCGACGATGCGTTGCAACGTGCTGCGCAGGTCGAGGTCGGACCCGATGCCGACCACCGCGTCGAGCAGGGCACGCAGCCGTTCCCGGCTGGCGACCACCTCCCCGACCCGGTCGAGCATCTCCTGCAGGAGCTCGTCCAGCCGCACCCGCGAGAGCGGCGTCAACCCCAATGAAGGCGAGCCCAGTGAAGGCGAGCCCAGCGAGAGCGGGCCGGTCGGTGCGGGCCCGGGCTCGTCGCGTGGAAGGGGCTCGTTCATGGGCCCGATAGTAGTGGCCGCCTCAGGAGCGGAGCGTAGCTGCGACGCGCCGGCCGCGGACGATGAGGACCGGGCAGCCGGCGTGGTGCAGGAGTTGCATGCCGGTGGAGCCGAGCAGGGTGTTGGTGATCGTGCCGTGGCCCCGGCTGCCGACGATCATGAGCCGGGCGTCGTGGGAGACGGCGACGAGTACGGCCGCCGCGCCGTCCGGGGAGACCACGGCCTCGGCGTCGACGTCGGGGAACCGGTCCCGCCAAGGCGCGAGCTGAGCCTCCAGCCGCTCGGTCTCCTCGCGCTCCCGTTCCGCGGCACCGACGGGCAGGGACGCCCCCGCAGCCGCGAAGGAAACCCCGCGGACGACAGCGAGCGGAGCCCCGCGCCCCGCGGCGGCGGAGAACGCGGCTTCCAGGACCGCCTCGGCGGAGTCGGAGTCGTCGACGCCGGCGACGATCGGGCCGGGCATGCCGGAGCGGCCCCGCACGACGACGACGGGTGTCCTCGCGTACGTGGCGACGCGCTGGCTGACCGATCCGAGCAGCAGGCTCGCGAACCCGCCCCGGCCCCGGTTGCCGAGCACGATCAGCGCGGCGTCCTCGATGGCGAGCAGCGCCGGCACGGGGTCCCCGTCGACGGCGACGGCCTCGATCGGGATCGCGAACGGTGCGGCCGCGCGGGCCTGGAGGACGGCGGCGTCCAGCACCGGGGCGGCATGGTGGCGGTCGTCGTACGCGTACAGGATGCGCAGTGTGGTGTCCTGGCGTGCGGCCTCTCGCGCGGCCCATCGCACGGCGGCCTCACCCGATGCTGTTCCGTCCGTAGCTGCAACGATCATGCTTCTCAGTCAACGCCGGGCAGCGTCACCGGGGAAGTGCCGAAGGTCCCGGGTTCAGCTGGTGATGTCCCGGCCGGCGAAGCGTGCCCAGGCGGCGCAGAGGAACACCACGATGTACGCGCCGGCGGTCAGCAGCCCTGGCTGCAGCGCGCTGAGCGAGACCGGGTCGCGCAGCAGCTCGCCGAAGTCCTGCCAGTGCTGGGTGAGCAGGTACGGGTGGAGCCAGTCCAGCTGCGGGATCTGCCCGAGCACGAAGCTCGCGACGGTCAGCATGGTCAGCGCGATCGTGGCCCCCATCGGCTGCTCCGTCAGCGTCGACAGGAACAGTCCGACCGCCCCGAGCGCCGTGAGGCAGACGCCGAGGTAGAGGCAGACGCCGAGCAGGCGGAGCAGCCCCGCGCCGAAGCTGATCGAGGTGCCGGAGAGCGTGGTGACGTCGCCGCCGCCGAAGAGCAGCAGCCCGGCGAGGATGCCCGAGGTCGCGACGACGAGCGGGGCGAGAAAGGCGCCCATGACGATCCCCGCGTACTTCACGGCCAGCAGTCTGATCCGCCCGACCGGGACGGTCAGCAGGTAGCGCAGGGTGCCCTGGTTGGCCTCACCCGCGACGGCGTCGCCGGCGAGCATCGCGATCGCGATCGGCAGGAAGAGCGTCAGCTCCACCCCGACCCCGGCGAGCGCGACGAAGAAGCCGTTGCTGAGGATCTGGGAGAAGAAGTCCGGGCCCCCACCCTGGCCGCGACCGGTGCTGTCCGGCGTTGCCACCTTCATGGCGACGGCAATGACGACGGGTACGGCTGCCAGCGCGGCAAGCCCGGCCTGGTTACGCCGCCGGACCGCGATCAGCCGCACCTCGGACGCGAGGAAACGGGACGAGACGCGGCGCCGGACCTTAACTTGAGACATCGAATCCCCGCCCGGTGAGCTGCACGAACACGTCTTCCAGGCTGGGCGCCTGCACGGTGAACCCGCGGACCGGCACCCCGTCGTGCACCAGCGCCGCGACGACCTTCTCCGGTGCCGCCGCGCCCAGCCGTCCCGAGGCCTCGGCCGCTGTCTCGGTGACCTCGGTGAGCCCCATCGCGCGCAGCACCGTCGCCGCGGCCCCGGGCTGATCGGTGAGCACCCGGGCCATCGGTGCGGCGTCGGCGCGCAGCTTGCCGAGCGGCTCCTGCGCGACGAGTTTGCCGCGGTGCATGACGCCGACGTGCGTGCAGACCTGCTCCACCTCGGCGAGCAGGTGCGTGCTGAGCAGCACGGTCGACCCCTCGGCGGCGAGCGCGGCGACCAGGGTGCGCACCTCGCGGGTGCCCTGGGGGTCGAGGCCGTTGGTCGGCTCGTCGAGAATCAGCAGCTCACGGGGCACGAGCAGGGCCGCGGCGATCGCGAGCCGCTGCTTCATGCCCAGCGAGTAGGTGCGGTACCGCTTGGTCGCCGCGGCGGAGAGCCCGACCCGGTCCAGCGCGGCGGCGATGCGGGCCTCGGCGGTGCGACCCTCGGCCGTACGGTCGGCGGCGTCGACCCGGCGCAGGTTGTCCCGCCCCGACAGGTACGGGTGGAAGCCCGGCCCCTCGACCAGCGCGCCGACCCGGGGCAGCACGTCGGCCGCCCGCTCCGGCATCGCCCGGCCGAGCAGCTCGTGCCCGCCCGCGGTCGGCGCGATGAGCCCCAGCAGCATCCGGATGGTGGTGGTCTTCCCGGAGCCGTTGGGCCCGAGGAAGCCGAACACGGCCCCTCGCGGGACAGCCAGGTCGACGGCGTCCACCGCGACCTGGCTGCCGAACCGCTTGGTCAGCCCGTGTGAGGCGACCGCGAGGTCTGTCATGTCACTTGCCCGCAGCCTCGTACAGCTTCTCCGGGGCGACGGCGCCGACCAGGACCCGGCCGTCATCGGTGAGCAGCGCGCTGAACAGGGCGCTCTGCAGCAGCCGGCCGCTGCCCCACGTGCCGCTGACCTTCGGCAGGCTGTTCGTGATGGCGTCGAGCTGAGCGGTGTCGGCGCCCTGGCCCTTGCCCGCCGTGGAGCCGCCGTCTTCCTTGGGCAGCGTCGCGACCAGCACCGACGTCCAGCCCTCGCCGACGACCTTCGTGCCCGCGGCCTCGGCCTTCGCGTCGGCGGCGGCCTTGTCGTCGAGCGACCCGTGCTGCTTCTCCAGCTCCGCGGCGCTCGGCTCGGTCACCTTCGTGCCGGCCGGCGGGGTGAAGACGAACTGCTCCGGGTCCGGGGTCTCGAAGCTGACCTGCTGGAACGCGATCCGCAGCGCCGGGGTGTCGACACCCTTGGCGTAGACATCGACGCCGAGCGGGATGTGCTTCTCGCCGTCGATCGCCAGGCGGACCTGACCGACCAGCGACGCGGCGTCCTTGGGCGTGAGCACCAGCTCGTAAGCGTCCCGCCCGGCGACCTTGGCCGCGCCCGTCGTGGTGACGGCCGTGCTCGGGCCGACCGCGGCGAGGGCGGCGTCAGCGGCCTCCTGCGGGGTCTGCGGCACGCCCGCCGGCAGCGCCTTGTCCTTCTTCGTCAGGGCGTCCGCCGGGATCTTCGCGTGCACGGCGGAGTTGTCGCTGCTGCGCCACGTCCAGACGTCGGTGCCGTTGCGGATCACGTCGGTCTCGCCGAGCGTGCCCAGCAGGGCGAGGCGGACCTTGTCCTCCCCGGCGTACCAGACCCGGGCGGTGTTGCTGCCCGACACGAGCTTCATGAGGTCCGCGCCGCTGCCCGACCCGCCGGTGACCCCGGGCAGCGTGGGCAGCCCCAGATCGGCGGTCTGCACGACGGTGCCGGACAGCCCGTCGACCTTCGCGCTCTGCACGTCGACCAGCAGCTGGGCGGCGCTGCGCTCCGGCAGCGTGGGGTCCGCGCTGGCCGCGATGGTGCCCGCGGCGGCGCCGCCCCCGATGACGACGACCGCGGCCGCCGTCGGAACCAGCCAGCGCAGTGCCGGCCTCGACCTGAACACACCACTCATGGTGTCCACCCTCCGTTGTCCTGCTCACAGAGTGCGCCGGGGAGCCTGTGACGCCGCTGAGAAGACCACCTAAGGGTAATGCCCTGATCAGGCCTGGGCGGTCGGGCGCACGACGATCTCGTTGACGTCGACGTCCGCGGGCTGGTCGATCGCGAACTCGACGGCCCGCGCGATGGCGTCCGGGGAGATGGCCATCGCCTCGTAGCTCGCGCGGACCTCCGGGGCGGCGATGGACGAGCTCACGAAGTCGGTGGCGGTGACGCCGGGGGAGACGGTCGTGACGCGCAGCCCGGCGCCGGCCTCCTGACGCAGCCCCTCGCTCATCGTGCGAACGGCGTTCTTCGTGCCCGCGTAGACGGCCATCCCCGGCACGACCTTGAGCCCGGCAGTCGACAGCGTGGTGACGAAGTGCCCGCTGCCCTGCGCTCGGAAGACGGGGAGGGCCGCTGCCACCCCGTACAGAAAACCTTTGATGTTGACGTCGATCATGTCCTCCCAGTCCTCGACGCCCAGGTCGTCCAGGGGTGCGACGATCCCGACGCCGGCGTTGCCGACCAGCACGTCGAGGCGGCCGAACCGCTCCTGCGCGAGGGCGACGAGGCCGGCCATGTCGGCGCGTCGCCGCACGTCGGTCCGCAGCATGACGGCCTGGTCACCGATGCGGGCCGCGAGGTCGGCCAGGCGGTCCTCCCGCCGGGCGCCCAGAACGAGCCGGTGCCCGGCCTCGGCCAGCCGCAGCGCGGTCGCCTCACCGATCCCGCTGCTTGCCCCGGTGACGGCAATGACCTTGGTCATGGTGATTCCTCCGGTACGCGTAGACTCAAGCGGACAGCTGTCCACTTGTTCCTCCGACGTTAGCGGACATGTGTCCGCTTAGCCAGCGACCCGGGAGTGTGCCCTGTGACACCGAGGCGATCGGACGCCGAGCAGAACCGCGCGAAGATCCTCGAGGTCGCCATCGCGGCGCTGGCCGTGACGAGTGACGCGACCCTGCAGTCGATCGCGAAGCAGGCGGGCGTCGGGCAGGGCACGCTGTACAGGCACTTCCCGACGCGGGAATCGTTGCTGCTCGCCGCCTACCGCGACGACGTCGAGCGCCTGATCGGCGCTGCCCCGGCCCTGCTCGCGGCGAACCCGCCCGTCGTGGCCCTCCGGTTGTGGTTCGACCGCCTGGCCGCGTACGGAAGGATCAAGCACGGGGTCGCGGAGGCCGTGCACGCCGCCACCCGGGCCGAGCTGTCCGGGGTCTACTACGACCGCGTGATCGAGGCGATCACCTCGCTGCTCACCGCCGGGCAGCGGGCCGGAGCCCTGCGGCCGGACCTCGACGCGGAGGAGGTGCTGCTGCTCGTGGGGTTCCTGTGGCGTCTCGAGAACGAGGACTGGGAGAACCGCTCGCGTCACCTGCTCGACATCGTGATGGACGGGCTCTCGCTGAGGCCACGCTGAGATCGGATTCGCCGGCTGGCCCGCACGTGCCAAGGTAGGGGAGTGCGGGTGCTGGTGGTGGAGGATGAGGAACGGCTCGCGGTCGCGTTGCGCCGGGGGCTGCAGGCCGAGGGATTCGCCGTCGACATAGCCGGTGACGGGCAGGACGGGCTCGAGCTCGCCCGGCACGGCGACTACGACGCGATGATCCTGGACGTCATGCTGCCCCGGCTCTCCGGCTACCGCGTCGTGCGCCAGCTGCGTGCCGAGCGCAAATGGCTGCCGGTGCTGATGCTCTCGGCCAAGGACGGCGAGTACGACCAGGCCGACGGGCTCGACTGCGGCGCCGACGACTACCTGACCAAACCCTTCTCGTACGTCGTGCTGCTCGCCCGGCTGCGCGCGTTGCTGCGTCGCGGCACCCCGCAACGCCCGGCCGTCCTGCGCCACGGCGACGTCGAGCTCGACCCGGCCCTGCGCAGGGTCACCGTCGCCGGCGAGGAGGTCGTCCTCACCGCCCGCGAGTTCGCGCTGCTGGAATACCTGATCCGCCGCCCCGGTGAGGTCGTCTCCAAGACCGAGCTCCTCGACCACGTCTGGGACGCCGCCGTCGACACCGCCGCGAACGCCGTCGAGGTCTACGCCGGATACCTGCGCCGCAAGATCGGCCGCGACCGCCTGGAGACCGTCCGCGGCGCGGGCTACCGCCTGTCCGGAGCCTGATGTCCTGGGTACGCCGCCTCAGTTTGCGGGCGCGGCTGTTGCTGGTCTCCGTGGTGATGCTGGCGCTCGGGCTGGCCGGCGGCGGGGTGGTCCTGGTCGCGACCATGCACTTCACGCTGCAACGCACGGCGACCAGCGAGGCCCTCGAAACGGCCAGGGCGGTGGCCGGGCTCGTGGACTCGGGGACGCTGTCCGACCCGGTTCCGGCCTCGCCGACCGTACGCGTCCAGGTCGTCGCCGCCGACGGGAGCATCGTGGCGGGATCCGCCGGCGCCGACCGCCTGACCCCGATCCTCTACGCCCGGGAGCGCAGCGCGCTCGGGGACGGCGAGGGCATGTACATCCCCGGATACCGGATCGGGCTCGACGGCCGGGCGCGGGTCGTCGCCGTCACGGCGGGCCCGGTGACCAGCCGCGTCACCGTCCTGGTGGCCCGGCCCACCCAGGATCTGACCCAAAGCGTCGACCTGCTGCGCACCACGCTGCTCGTGACCTTCCTGCCCCTGGTCGGCCTGCTCGCCCTCGTGTCGTGGCGGCTGGTCGGCGCGGCACTGCGCCCGGTCGAGTCGCTGCGCGCCGGCGCCGAGGACATCACCGGCGGGGCGCGGCCGGGGCGGCTGCCCGTGCCGGACTCGGGCGACGAGATCCACCGGCTGGCCGTGACGCTGAACGACATGCTGCACCGCCTGGAGACCGCCCGGGCCCGGCAGCGCGCGTTCGTCGCCGACGCCGCACACGAGCTGCGCAGTCCACTCACGAACATGCGTACCGAACTGGAGGTCTCGCAGCTGCTCCCGGACGACACGGACTGGCCCGCCCTCGCCGGTGACCTGCTCACCGACGTCGAACGCCTGAGCCGCCTCGTCGACGACCTGCTCCTGCTCGCCCGCGCGGACGACGCCACCACCCGGGCCCTGCCGCCCAGGAGCGAGGAGGTCGAGCTCGGGCAGTTGCTCGCGGAGGCGGCGGCCCGCTACCCGGCGATCGAATACGAACGCCCGGCGGCGCCGCTGCGGGTGACCGGCGACCGCGACGCCCTCGCCCGGGTGGTCGCGAACCTGCTCGACAACGCCGTGCGCCACGCGAGCTCCGCCGTGCGGCTGGCGGTGACGGCCGACGGCGCGTACAGGAAGATCACCGTGACCGACGACGGCCCGGGCATCCCCGCCGCCGACCGGACCCGCGTCTTCGACCGGTTCACCCGGCTCGACGACGGCCGTGCGCGCGACGCGGGCGGCTCCGGTCTCGGCCTGGCCATCGTCCGTGAACTCGTCCGCCGCCACCACGGCACGGTCGCCCTCAAGGGCACGGTCCCGCCCCCCGGCCTGACCGCCGAGGTTCGCCTCCCGGCGACCCCGTAAATTCCCCGGGAACTTTTCCGGGCCCGGTGCCGACCAATGACCGGGTCCGGCGCTGCTGCCGGGCCGACCCGAGTCGGAAGGCCTGAGATGTCCCTGCTGAAGCGTTCGGGTGTGGTCGGCGGTCTGGTCGCCGCGTTCGCCCTCGCTCTTGCCGTGCCCGCATCCGCGCATGTGACCGTCAACCCGGGCACCGCCACGCAAGGTGGCTACGCGAAGGTCACCTTCCGGGTGCCGAACGAGACGGACAGCACGAACACCACCAAGCTCGAGGTCACGCTGCCCGAGGAGACCCCGATCGCGTCGGTGTCGCTCAAGCCGGTCCCCGGCTGGACCCTCGCCGCCGAGAAGGCCGTGCTGGCCAAGCCGATCGAGGCGCACGGCGCGCAGATCACCGAGGCCGTCCGCAAGCTCACCTGGACGGCGACCGGCGACGCGGCGATCAAGCCGGGCCAGTTCCAGGAGTTCGACGTCTCGCTCGGCCCGCTGCCCGAGGCCGACCAGATGGTCTTCAAGGCCCTGCAGACCTACTCCGACGGTACGATCGTCCGCTGGATCGACGAGCCCACCACGGACGGCACCGAACCCGAGAAGCCGGCCCCGGTTCTCAAGCTCACCCCCGCGGCCGCCACGGATACCGCCGCGACGACTCCCACGGTCAGCGCCGAGGCCGAGACAGCATCGGACGACGGCAACGGGTCCTGGACCGGGATCGCCGGCATCGTTCTCGGGCTGGTGGCGCTGGTGCTCGGGCTGCTCGCGTACCGCCGCTCCGGCTCGCCGGCGCCTGCCTCGGTTTCCACGCCGGCCCCGGTGCAGGGCGGCAAGCCCTCGGCTCAGGGCGACAAGTCCTCGGTCTCCGCGACCAAGGCGGAGTGACCGGCGGCGGGGTGACCGGCGACGGAGCGATCGGCGGCGGGGTGACCAGCGGCGGAGCGATCGGCAGCGGGGTGACCGACGACGAGGTGACCGGATGGGCGCTCGCCGCCGGCCGTGGTGACGCGGACGCGGCGGCGGCGTTCATCCGGGCCACCCAGCGCCAGGTGTGGCGGTTCCTGCATCATCTGGCCGCCCCCGGCGAGATCGAGGACCTGACCCAGGAGACGTATCTGCGTGCCCTGCGTAGCCTGCCGTCGTTCGCGGGCCGGTCGAGCGCGCGGACCTGGTTGTTCACGATCGCCCGGCGGGTCGCGGCCGATCAGGTGCGCGCGGCGGTCAGCCGCCCGCGCACCGCGGTCGTCGAGGACTGGCAGGCCGCGGCGGACGCCGCCGGCGCGGCCCACCAGTCGCGCTTCGAGGACGACGTCGCGCTGCGGGACCTGCTCGGCGGGCTGCCGGGCGAGCGGCGGGAGGCCTTCGTCGCGACCCAGCTGCTCGGGCTCTCGTACGCCGAGGCCGCCGAGGTCTGCGACTGTCCGATCGGGACGATCCGCTCCCGGGTGGCCCGGGCCCGCGAGGACCTGATGGCCGTCCTCGCGGACCGGGACCGCTCGCGCCCCGCGATCTGAAGCCCACCGGCCTGATTTCTTACCCGCCGGTGTAGGCCTGGTAGGTGCGGTCGGCGCTCGCCCGGGCGAGCGCCGGGTCGTCGCCGTTCGCGATCGCGGCCTCGGCCCAGGCGTCCGCGGAGAGCCGCATGAATTCCTTGCCCTCCGCTGTCGCGACCCACGCGGCGGCGGCCTCCGGATCCAGGGTCGCCGACGGGTCGCTGAGGTAGTTCGCCATGCCGAGGAAGCCCGATTCCCAGCCCATCCCGGTGGCGGCGGGCCCGTACTGGTCCCAGAGCTCGTCGGTGACGTGGGCGACGTGTTCCAGCTCGAAACGCGTACGGTCATCGCCCTCGGCGGTCAGCCGGATCTCCACCCAGCTGACCTGGCCACCGAACTCCCAGGTGGCGGAGTATCCGTGCGGCTTGTCGCACCGGGTGATGGTGCCCCCGGCGTTGCCCTGGAACTGGAACCGGCCGCCCTCCACGAGGTCGCCCTCGATCGGCAGGAACCAGCGCGGGATGCGCTCGGCGCTGGTCACGGCGTCCCACAGGTCCTCGAGCCCGGTGTCGTACACCTGACTGAGGGTCGCGACCCGGGCCTGCCCGGCCTCCAGGACACGATCGCCGACGGTACGGCTGACGGCGCTGATCTGCTGCTTGACATCGATCACTCGGAGTCTCCCGGCCTGCTCTCACGCGTACGTTGCGCTCCTGTATAGCATAAGCCCGCACTTATGTTACTGCGCGACCCCGCCACACCCTGCCACGCTGAACCCATGCGAGCGCCCGCAGCGGCAGCGTGCCTGATGCTCCTGGCCGGCTGCACGCACGACACCCCGCAGCCCGCCGCTCCGGCTGCCGTGCCCAGCTCGCCGGCCCCGCCCACACCGTCGATCTTCCCGTCGAACCCGCTGCCGCCGCCGCCCTCCCCGTCGCCCGCACCCTCCCCGTCCTCCGCCGCGCCGGGGGCGACCCGCCCGAGCGGGTCGCCGGCGGCCACAGCGAGCACGGGCTGGGAGATCACCGTCTACTACACGGCGGTCGAGAAGCTCCACGACGGCAGGCCCGAGCAGGTCACCGGTTGCCGGAAGCTCGACTGCGCCCACGGCGACGAGGATCTCGGCGAGTACCCGGAGGACTTCGTCGACGCCGTGGAGGAGGAGGGCACCGGGCGTACCGAATCAGGCAGGTATTTGAACTGGTCCTATGACATCGGCTACTGGCTGGACACCGCCCCGCGCGACACGAACGGCCACGCACTTCACCCGTTCGTGTCCGCGGCTGCCGACCCCGGCGTCCTGGCCCGCGGCACCCGTTTCCGCATCGCCGGCTGCGGCACCGCGGACGACGGCTCCCGCCCCGCGGCACGCGTCTGCACCGCCCTGAGGAACGCCGCCTGGCAGGTCACCGACGAGTTCACCCCGGGCCTGGGCGGCAGCCATCACATCGACGCCTACATCGGCGAGGAGACCGGCCGCGACTTCACCGGCTCGCCCTGGTACCTCACCCTGCGCAACGCCACCCTGGCCGTCACCCGGCCGTGAACGCCCGGACCAGGCCGGGCTCGGATGGTACGAGCCCGCTGTCAGGACGCGTAACGCTCGCGGGACCGTTCCCGGGCCTTGGCCGCCTCGATCTCGCGATCCTTGGACGGCGCGGTCGTGACCAGCTCGTCGAGCAGCGCAGCCGTGGCAGCCGCGACGGCCTCGACCGCGCGATCGTAGGCCGCCTGGTTGCGTTGTGAGGGCTTGGCCGCCCCGGCCACCTTCCGGACGTACTGCAACGCGGCGGCATGCACCTCGTCCGGCGTCGCGGGCGGCTCGAAGTTGTGCAGCTGACGGATGTTCCGGCACATGCACCCAGCTTAAACCAGCGCGCTGGGATCCTCGGGGGGAGAGATCCCAGCGCGCCACGGTTTCACTTACAGGTTTTGGCTCCCGTCGCGTACGCCAGGCCGAAGCCGGACGCCGACGAGTCCATGAAGACCACCTCGCGTCCTACCCCTGCTGACGCGAACATCTGTGCGCCCGGGCTGCACGACGCCGGGCCGATGTACTTGCCCTGGAACGTGTACTGCTTGAGTTTCGGGTTGAGCGAGTTGTCCGGGTAGCCACCGGTCGCCATCCACGCCTCGACCGGCGCCTCCTCGGTGACGGTGAGGACCGTGCCGGACAGCGCGACGGTGTCGGCGCGGATCGCCTGCGGGGAGTTCTCCTCGAACAGCAGGTGCGGGGTGCGGGTGGCGAAGTCGAAGAGCCGAATGGAGTCGTGGTACGCCCCCTGGCTCCACTGCCCGTCGACGATCGTGCCGTAGTCGCGGTCGGTCATCCAGGCGACCGCCGTGGCGGACAGGTCGGGGTAGCTCACCCGCTCGGCGCCGAAGTCGCCGCCGGCGTATGTGGTCTTCCCGGTCGTGACGTCGTGGACCTCGGCGCCCAGTGACCAGTAGATGCCGTTGGCGTCGGGCTGCTGGAAGATCTCGTAGCGTACGTAGGAGATCTTCCCGTCCTTGACGCTCGGGGCCGTCGCGGGGCCGAACCAGTCGGGATGGGCGAGGGTGTGCACGGCCGGCGAGCTGCCGCGCAGGTAGCGCACGACGTCGAGGTAGCTCTGCGCCGGGTCGTACTGGCTCCACGCGACGAGGTCGCCGTCGAAGCCGAGGCCGTTGATGCGGTACGGGGAGCTGTAGAGCTCCTTGACCCGGCCGCCGCCGATCGGCGCCGACAGGATGCGGTTGGTCTCGTACGTCGGTGATGCGGGGTCCACGGCGACCGACAACCACACGACCCGCTTGCCGTCGGTGTGCGGGAAGCTGTTGATGCTCCCGTCGTCGGGGGAGATCCGGTACGGCGTGCCCTTGCCGTTGGTGCGGCCCGCCCAGATCGAGGTCGGCTCGGTGCGGTTCGCGTCGGATCGCGGTACGGCGAACCAGCCGCCCGCCGTGCTCGCCGTCATGTCGGCGTACATGCCGGTGTTGAGCCGGTCGATCAGGACCTCGGTGCCCTTGCCGTACAGGGTGGCCTTCCACTTCGCGGTGATCCCGCGCGAGTCGAACGCCGTCCGCACCACCTTGAGGTCGGCCTTGCCCAGGCGGAACGACGTGGCGGAGGCGAGCACCGCGTCACGCGCGTCGACGAAGTCGGACATGGGCGTCAGGTAGTCGGTGAGGGCGCGATAGACGATCTTGTCGGCGGTGGTCTTGCCGAGCTTCTGCCGCAGGTCCCAGAGGGCACCGGACACGATCGTCGAGTTGAGGTGCACACCGCCGTCGTCCATCGACGGTGTGTCGATGAGGTGCTGGAAGTCCGCTGTGGTGGCACCGTCGTCGAGGTCGCGCAGGGCGCACGTGGCGGGGGTCAGCGTGCGGCAGAGGTCGCCGCCGATCAGGCTCGCCTGCGGGTCGGACATCGGCGTGCCCGACGCGTCGACGTCGATGGCGTTACCGAAGTAGTCGGCGATCGCCTCGTTGAGCGCGCCCGATTGTCCCGCGTAGACGAGGCTTGCGGTGTGCTCGACCACGCCGTGCGTCATCTCGTGGCCCACGACGTCCGGGTCGGCAGCCAGCGGGAGGTACTCGTCGTCGCCGCTGCCGTACACCATGCGGGTGCCGTCCCAGTACGCGTTCACCCACGGGTTGCCGCCGTACGTGATGCCCACGACCGAGTCGATCGGCATGCCGGCGTCGTCGAGGCTGGTGCGCCCGAGCTTCGCCTTGTACCACTCGTAGACCTTCGTGGCGTCCCAGGCGGCGTCCACTGCGCCGGCGGCGGTCAGGTCGGCGCCGAGCGTGGTCGACGCGGAGGTGAACGGCGCCAGGCCCTCCGGCCACGCGCCGCCCATCAGGTCGTAGTAGTCGCGGCCGCGGGCGTCCCAGGTGGTGATCGGCACCGTCGTGCCGTCCGGCTGCTGGTGGGTCCGGTCCTGCAGCAGGTACGAGCCGGCGTCGGACCGGACGAGCGGGAGCGCCACGGTGGCGCCGTGCAGGGTGGTGGCCTGGCCGACGACCGGCGCCGTCCCGGTGCCCGCGGCTTTCGACTGCGTGCCGGCCGGTGCCGTGGTGACGCCGTCGGCGGCCAGGGCGGCGGCCTGCTGGCCGGTGACGAAGGACTTGATCCGGCTGACGCTGAGCAGCGGCATCCCGTTCGCCGCGCCCACGTACACGTCGCGGAGCACGGGCTGACCCGTGACGACGTCCGCGCCCTTGACGAGCACGCGCCGCGCGAGCAGGCCGGTGCCGGTCGGCATGACCAGAAGGCCCTGGTCGGTGCCGGTGAGGTCCGGGGCGGCCGTGGTGCCGGGCCGCGGGATCGAGGCCACGACGGCCGAGCCGGGGTGCAGGCTCTTGCGCACCTCCTCGACCGCCCGGGACACCGCCAGCGCTGCGGGGATCGGGGTGACGGTCGTGTCGACGTCCAGCTTCGTGAAGTAGGTGCCCGAGGTGCCGGTCACCGTACGCCTGCCGGCCGTCTTCTCCGTACGCACGACGTACTGGGCGCCGAACACGGGCAGGCCCTTGTACCTCTGGTCCAGCCGGACCGTCTCCCGTTCGCCCTGCGTCTCGACGCTCGCGGTGGTGAGCGTGCCGGCCGGATCGCCGATCCTGTAGCGGTCCTTGTGGCTCGCGAGGTGAGCCTTCGCGGCCTTGTCCGGTGCGACCGTGGCGTCGACCGGGTCGGTCACATCGTCCACCAGGGCAGGGGTGTCCGTCGCGGGCGCGGCAGTGACCGGTGCCGGGTCGGCCGGCGCCGGGGACGCCGCGTTCGCGGCGTGCGCGGTGGTTCCCAGGATGGCAGCCGCCGCCAGCACGGCGATCGTGGGTAGTGCCTTGGCTCTACGCAATTCGTGCTCCTGCAAGGTGGGGAACAGCTCGGTTCGCCTACCTCACCCCGGTGCCGGATTGCGCCACAAGAAGGACCTTGCGCATTTGCGCACATGAGCAGGTGCGCCGCCGGGTCCATGCCGGACGGCCTTACAGATTTGTAATCTCCGATTCATCGCAGCGAGAGCGCACCCGGGCATGCTCGGATCTCAGGGGCTCAGAAACATGGATGTGACGGACGTACCGTGGTCGGCAACCGGTCTTGATCCGCTGGCCGGCCGCGTCCTGGAATACCTGGTGGCGGTGCGATCGGCGGACCGCGACGAGGCGGCGTCAGCTGTCGGGGTGTCACCGTCCGAGGCGGAGCGGGCGCTGCGGCACCTCGCGGACGCGGCACTGGCGACACAGACCGGCGGTGCGGCACCACGATGGACGGCCGCGCCGCCGAGACCGTCGCTCGGCGCCCTGCTGGCCCGGCGGCGCGCAGAGCTGGCCCGCGTCGAGGACCTCGTGGAGCGGCTCTCCGAGACACACGAAGCGGTGTCCGGGCCCCGCGCCACGGACGTGGTGGAGGTGCTGAGGAGCGGGGACGAGGTGCCCGCCCGCTATCGCCAGCTGCTGATGGGAAGCTCGTCCGAAGTGCTGCATCTGGCGAAACCGCCGTATGTGACAGGTGCGTCGGCGTCCACCGGGGCGGTGGGGGTGACGCCCGGCGTGCAGATGCGATCGGTGTACGAGACGGACGGTTTCACCGACTCGGTGTCCCTCATGACGGCTCTGCGCGGGACGGGCGAGGGCGGGAAACTGCGGATGACCTCGCAGATCCCGGTGAAACTGGTGATCTTCGACCGGGCGGCCGCGCTGCTGCCGATCTGGGCGGACCGCCCGTCGTCGGGTTCGCTGGTGGTTCACTCGCCCGCACTGGTGATGGCACTCGTGGCCCTGTTCGAGAGCGTGTGGGAGCGCGCCGAACCGGTGTCACTGACGAGACGGCACGACCTGCCGGACGGGGACCGCGGGCTCCCGGCCTCGGGACGGGACCTGCGAACCCGGGAGATCCTGCGCATGATGGCGGTCGGCATGAAGGACGAGACGATCGCCCGGATCCTCAACGTGAGCCGCCGCACCCTCCAGCAGCACATCAGCGACGCGGGTGCGGTGCTCGGCGCCCGTACGCGCTTCCAGATCGCCCTGCTGGCGGCGAAGCAGGGCTGGCTGAGCGACCGGAGCGACGGCGCGGATCACCCGAGCTGAGAAATCCGTTCAGGTCGAACCGCGGGTGATGAGCGCGGTGGGCAGCGTGGTGGGTTCGGCGGGTGCCGGCGATCCGAGCAGCATGGCGACGATGGCTTCGGCTGCGGCCGTACCTATGCCGGTCTTGTCCTGAGCGACAGTGGTCAGTCCTGGCGGGACCAGGGCCGCCACCTCGATGTCGTCGAAGCCGATGATCGCGATGTCGGCGGGTATGCGCAGCCCGGCCTCGTGGATGGCCCGCATGGCGCCGACCGCCATCTCGTCGCCGGCGGCGAACACCGCGGTCGGGGAGCGGGGCAGCAGCCGTTTCATGGCGGCGTAGCCACTGTCGAGATACCAGTCGCCGGACGCGATGTCGGCGTCGGCGAGGGTCCGGCCCGCCTCGGTGAGGGCGGCGCGGAAACCGGCGAGTCGTTCGGCGGCCGGCCAGGTGTCCGGGGGGCCGGTGATGGTGGCGATGCGGTGGTGACCGCGATCGATCAGGTGCTGCGCGGCGAGCCGGCCGCCGCCGGCGTTGTCGGACGTGATCGAGGTGCACGTCGGGCCGGTGAACCGCAGATCCAGGGCGACGCAGGGCACCTCGGCGTCGACCAGGGCCAGCACGGCCGGATCGCGGCTGCCGTTGTCGATGATGACCACGCCGTCGACGCTGTGGCGCTGGACCGCACGCAGGAAACGCTGCCGGCTGTCGGGCCCGGCGCTCCGGTCGGGGGCGAGCATGAGCAGGTGCAGTCCCTGGGCGCTCAGCGCGCTCTTCAACGCGACGAGGATGTCCTGCAGGAACGGGTGCCGCCAGCCGGGGCGGCGGTGGTCGGTGTCCCACACGAGTCCCACCATGTTGGACTTCTTGGTGGCGAGGGTGCGGGCTGACTCGTTCGGCAGATAGCCGACCTCGGCGGCCATGTCGAGGACGTGCCGGCGGGTGCCGGGGCTGACGATCTCCGGGGTGTTGAAGACGCGGGACACCGTGGCGACGGAGACACCGCACCGACGTGCCAGTTCTTTGATGCTGGACATGACTCGAAGCTCCCATGTAACCGGTTTCATCACCGTATCAAGCAGATATCACACCGGTCAATGTGTTGATCTCGCGTTATTCGTTCGTCACTTGACAGAAGACGCATTGATGGGGTCAAACTCTTGGCGTCACGGGATGCACCTCAATCCTTTTTGATCGACCTCGAAACAATCATGCTCGGCACAATGTAACCGGTTTCATGAAACCGGTTACATCGCCATGGAAAGGAGATCGCCCATGCGCTTCTCACGTGCCCTGGCCACGGCTGCAGCGGCAACCCTGCTGCTGACCGCCTGCGGATCAGGCGGCGGTGAGAGCGGCGACGGCGCAACCGTCACGCTCAACGTCAGCCTGTTCGGCAACTTCGGCTACCAGGAGCTCTACAAGCAGTACGAATCGGCGCACCCCAACATCAAGATCAAGGAACACACGGCTGCCTACAACGACCACCACCGCGACCTCGCCACCCACCTCGCCACCGGGTCCGGCGCCGGCGACATCGAAGGCGTCGACATGGGCTTCATCGCCCAGATGCGCGAGGTCGGCCAGCAGTTCACCGATCTCGGCACCGACCGGCAATCCGAGTACCTGCCCTGGAAATGGCAGGCGTCGCTGACCAAGGACGGCAAACAGATCGGCTACGGCACCGACGTCGGCGGCCTGGCCATCTGCTACCGCCGCGACCTGTTCCAGCAGGCCGGCCTGCCCGCCGACCGCGACGCTGTCTCCGCCGCGTGGGCCGGCGGCTGGGACAAGTACCTCGAGCTCGGCAAGCAGTACACCGCGAAAGCACCGAAGGGAACCGCGTTCTTCGACGGCGGGGGAGCGCTGTACAACGCCGTCATCGGCCAGGCACCCGAGGGCTTCTACAGCAGCGACAACACCATCGTCGTCGCCACCAACCCCGAGGTCCGCAAGGCCTGGGACCTCGTCGTCCAGGCGATCCAGAGCAACCTGTCGGCGAAACTGATCGAAAGCTCGCCGGAATGGAACAATGGCTTCGCCAAGGGCCAGTTCGCCACGATTGCCTGCCCCGCCTGGATGATGGCCAAAATCAAGGATCAGGCCAAGAGTTTCGCCGGGAAATGGGACGTCGCCGCGGTTCCCGGGGGCGGCGGTAACTGGGGTGGCTCGTACCTGACCGTTCCCAAACAGGGAAAGCACGTCGCCGAGGCCAAGGAACTGGCCGCGTGGCTCACCGCCCCGGAACAGCAGGCCAGGAACTTTACCTCACAGGGCCTGCTGCCCTCGATCCCCGCGCTCTACGACAAGCCCGAGATCGCCGGCTACAAGGACCCGTTCTTCAACGACGCACCCGTCGGCAAGCTCTTCACCACCGCTGCCAAGGAATTGAAACCGCAGTACCAGGGCCCGCGCACCGGTGACATCCAGACCACCATCCGCGACGGCCTGGTCCGCATCGAACAGGGCAAACAGACCTCCGACCAGTCCTGGCAGCAGACCGTCAGCGACGTCGAACGCCTCGCCAAATAGCCGACCACGCACGGCCGGCGGGCACCGCGAGCGCGCACCGCACCGCCGGCCACCGCGGCGACGAAGGACCACCCATGGCCATGCCACACCTCAGCGCCCGGCTCGACACCAAGGGCTCGCCCTACCTCTACGTACTCCCGTTCTTCCTGCTGTTCGGCGCGTTCGGACTGTTCCCGCTCATCTACACCGGCTACGTCTCGTTCAACGACTGGAACCTGCTCGACGCCGGGGAGCACCGGTGGGTGGGCCTCGCCAACTACAGCGAGCTGTTCCACGACGCGTACTTCTGGAACGCCCTCGGCAACACCCTCAGCATCTGGGTGCTGTCCACCGTGCCGCAACTGCTCGCCGCCCTCTGGATCGCCCACCTGCTCAACCACCGCCTACGGGCACGAACCGGCCTGCGCATGGGCGTCCTGCTCCCCAACATCACCTCCATCGTGGCGGTGACCATCGTCTTCACCCAGATGTTCGGCCGCGACTTCGGCATGGTCAACTGGCTGATCGGCCTCACCGGGATCGGGCCGATCGACTGGCAGGCCAGCACCTGGAGCTCGCATCTCGCCATCTCCACCATCGTCATGTGGCGCTGGACCGGCTACAACGCGCTGATCTACCTCGCCTCGATGCAAGCCATTCCCCATGACCTGTACGAAGCGGCCGAGCTCGACGGCGCCTCGTCGTTCCAGCAGTTCCGCCGGATAACCGTGCCCATGCTGCGGCCCACCATCATCTTCACCACCGTCATCTCCACCATCGGCGGCCTGCAGATCATGGCGGAACCCCTGCTGTTCGCCGGCACGTCCACACCCACGGGCGGCTCCGACCGGCAGTTCCAGACCATCGCCCTTTTCATGTACGAGCAGGGGTTCCGCGAATTCCGGTTCGGTTACGCCTCCGCGATCGCCTGGACCCTCTGCCTGATCATCGCCGTCTTCGCGATCGTCAACTTCCTGCTCACCCGGCGCATCGCCAATGACGAGAAATGAGCCGTCATGACCATTCTCGCCACACCACCGACGGCCCCCGCTGAAACCGAAGAACCACGCCCGGCCCGCCGTCGCAGCTTCGGCTACCCCCGCAGGGCCTCGATCTGGACGTACGCCGCCCTGCTCGCGATCGTCGCCGGCTCGGTCTTCCCGCTCTACTGGTCGTTCGTCGTGTCCTCCCAGACCAGCGAAGCCGTCGCGCAGGTCCCGCCCGTCCTGATCCCCGGCGGCCACCTGTTCGACAACATCGCCCGCGTCTTCGACTCCACCGACTTCGGTCGCGCCCTGCTCAACTCGTTCCTCGTCAGCGGCTCGATCACCATCTCCGTGGTGTTCTTCTCGACCCTCGCAGGCTTCGCCTTCGCCAAACTGCGCTTCCGCGGCCGCAAGGTCCTGCTGGTCCTCGCCATCGCCACCTCGATGGTCCCCCAGCAACTCGGCATCATCCCGCTCTACCTGCTCATGGCGAAGATCGGCTGGACCGACCACCTCGCCGCCGTCATCGTCCCCGGCCTGGTCACCGCGTTCGGCGTCTTCTTCATGACCCAGTTCCTCGGCCGCGCCGTCCCCGACGAACTCCTCGAAGCCGGCCGCATCGACGGCTGCACCACCTTCGGCCTCTACTGGCACGTCGTCCTGCCCATCGCCCGCCCCGCCGCCGCGGTCCTCGCCCTGTTCACCTTCATGCAGGCCTGGAACGACTTCTTCTGGCCGCTGGTCGTCCTGCAGAACAACGCCACGGTCCAGGTCGCCCTATCATCGTTGGCCAGCGGCTACACCACCGACTACACCCTCACCCTGACCGGCACCCTGCTCTCGACGCTCCCGATCCTCGTGATCTTCATCGTCCTCGGCAGGCAGATCGTCGGCGGCATCATGCAAGGAGCAATCAAGGGATGACGACGCCTTTCGTATGGGGGGCCGCGACCGCGGCGTATCAGATCGAGGGAGGGGTGGCGGAGGACGGCCGGGGTGACTCGATCTGGGATACGTTCTGCCGGCGGCCCGGGGCGATTGCTGACGGGACCTCCGGGGAGGTTGCTGCCGACAGTTATCACCGGTGGCTCGATGATGTGGAGCTTCTGGACGGCCTGGGTGTCGGCGCTTATCGCTTTTCGGTCGCGTGGCCGCGGGTCATGCCGAGCGGGGCGGTCAACAAGCCGGGGCTGGACTATTACGACAGGATCGTCGACGCGCTGTGCGAGCGTGGCATCCGTCCCTTTGTCACCCTTTATCACTGGGATCTGCCTCAGGAACTGGAAGACAAAGGCGGCTGGAGAGTACGCGACACCGCGGACCGTTTCGCCGACTACGCCACGGTCGTCGCGGAGCGCCTCGGGGACCGGGTCGAGGACTGGATCACGCTCAACGAGCCGTACTGTTCCTCGATCGTGGGTTATGCCGAAGGCCGCCACGCACCCGGCGCGACCGAAGGCCACGGGGCTCTCGCGGCAGCGCACCACCTGCTGATCGCGCACGGCAGGGCAACAACGGCAATCCGCACCGTACGCCCGGAAGCCCGCGTAGGCATCACCCTCAACCTGTCCCCGGCGGTCCCCGCGAACGACACCCCGATCGACCGCGCCGCCGCGGCCCGCATGGACCTGCTCGTGAACCGCCAGTTCACCGACCCGGTGCTCGGCGGCGCGTACCCGGACGGGTTCGAGAAGCTCTTCTCCGGCGTGAGCGACCTGTCCTTCCGCCGAGACGGTGACCTCGACATCATCGGCGTCCCGCTGGACTTCCTCGGCGTCAACTACTACTACCGGATCCACGCCGCCGACGCGCCGTACGACCAGCCGGACCCGGGCCTGCGCAGCGCCAGCGACATCGGCGTTCGCTCGGTGCCCCGCGACGGCGTCCCCACCACCGACCTGGGCTGGCCCATCGAACCCCAGGGCCTGTACGACACCCTGACCGGCCTCGCCGAACGGTACCCGGCCCTGCCCCCGGTCTACGTCACGGAAAACGGTGTCGCCCAGCTCCGCGACGACCTGAACCCCGACCCGGCCCGCATCGACTTCATCACCACCCACCTCGACGCCGCCACCCGCGCCGCCGCCGACGCCCCCATCGACCTCCGCGGCTACTTCTACTGGTCCCTGATCGACAACTTCGAATGGGCCCGCGGCTTCGGCCCCCGCTTCGGCCTGGTCCACGTCGACTACCCCACGGGCAACCGCACCCCCCGGGCGAGCTACGAGTGGTTGCGCAGGCGGATCGCCGGGCTGTAGATCTTCAGAGGGCGAGGTGGTCGAGGGGGAGGGCGCGCAGGAAGTCCCCGGCGTCGAAGGCCGTGCCCGCGGTGACCAGCCCGGTGGCCGCGGTCCGGCCGTCGAGGATCCGTGTGACCGCCTCGCCCGCCAGGGGCGCACTGAACGCGTAGATGTCGCGCCCACCGGCCGACACCCGGCGCTCCTGGCCGCCACGCCGGACGACCACCTCGACCATGAACGTCTGGGCCTGCCCGGGGTGAGCAGGGGGCGGCCCGACGTGCAGGTAGCTGCTGATGCCGCGGGTCGGCAGGTGCCGGGCGATGCTCACCACGTCCGCGGTGGGGAACTCGGCCTCGACCTCCAAGGTGCCGAACGGCGGCGGAAAATCCCAGGTCCCGACCGGTCCACCCCGCCGTCACCGAAGGCGGCGGTGGCCAGTAGGTCGCCGAGACCGCCGAAGAAGCCGATCGCGGGCAGGACCAGGGTGCCGGCCGGCGGCCGGGCGTCGTCGAACATCCGCCATGCGACCAGCGTCTCCCCGGCGACGTCCAGAAACGTTACTGTCCGCTTGGTTGACGACACGGGAGAATCTTGCTCAGCAGGGTGCCGCGCGGCGCGAAACCCTGGGATGAATAGAACCGCACGGCGTCTGCGTTGTGCGCGAAGATGCCCGCGTACAAATCTCGATGCCCTGGGTCAGGGCTGTGGCTTCGGCGGGCGGGTCGGGCAGGGGGACGATCTCGGCGGAACCGGCGATCTCGCCCGCGATCTCGGCGAGCAGGAACCGGCCCTCGGGGAACGACCGCTCGAAATGCGCGCGGACGATCGCGGCGTCGGGAACCCGGTAGACGTCCGGGTCGAGGCTGACATGCCACTGCGCGTTGGCCAGCCGCAGCGTGACCAGTGCTGGGACGTCGGCGGGCAGAGCGGGGCGGATCACCGGCTGCATGGGTGAACGTTACCGGGCGGCTGTGCCAGGGACGGCCCGGCGGGGAGCGGGTAGGTTCTCGGCGTGACCGTGGACCTCGAGGAACCCGCCGTCGACGTGCCCGAGGCGACTGAAAGGCCCCGCCGCCGCCGGAGGTGGGTCGCGCCGCTGCTGGTGCTGCTGTTGCTGGGGCAGATGGCGGCCGTCATGGTGGTCACCGCCGTGCAGCAGACGCCGACGATCGACGAGCCGGTCTACGTGGGCACCGCGGTCAGTTACCTGGAGCAGCACAGCCTGCGCTACAACCCCGAGCATCCGCCGCTCGGGAAGCTCATCATGGCGGCGGGGCTGGTGTTCGCGCATCCGAAGCTGGATCCCGCGTTCCGGGGCAACCAGAGCCTGCTCGGGCGGCACGTGCTCTACGAGGCGGGCAACGACCCGTACGAGCTGATGTTCCTGGCCCGGTTGCCGATGATCGTGCTGACGCTGCTGTTCGGGCTGGTCGTCTTCGCCTTCGCCCGGGATCTGACGGGGACCGCCGGGGGAGTGCTGGCCCTGTCCCTGTACGCGTTCTCGCCCGACCTGATCACGCACGGTTCCCTGGCGACGCTGGACGTACCCGCGATCGGGTTCCTCGTGACGGCGGTGTGGCTGACGTGGCGGGCGCGCAGCTCACGGGCGTACCTCCATCTGGGTCTTGCGGGGGTTGCCCTGGGGGCGGCGATCGCGACGCGGATGAGTGTCATCCCGGCGGTGCCCGTGGTGATGCTGCTGGCGTTCCTGAGCCTCAGGAAGCAGCGGCGTTCCTGGCTGAGCGCGGTGGCGGCGGCCGTGGGTGTGGCCGTGCTCGCCGTTGCCGTCGTCTGGGTCTGTTACCTCGTGATCGATCCGCGGTTGCGGTTCCTGACGCCGACCGGGATGCCGGAGATCCACGGGTTGCGGGCGCTGTTCGTCGACCTGCTGCCGTTGCCGGAGCCGTACCGCGACGGTATGCGCATCCAGTTCGGGTTCGAGGACTCGACGTTCCAGGGGTTCCTGTTCGGCCGGCTGTACGAGGGTTCGCTCTGGTACTACCTCCCCGCCGCGCTGCTGGTGAAGACGCCGCTCGGCATGATCGCGCTGTGGCTGGCCGGGAGCGTCGCGGTGCTCGCCGTGCCCCGGCTGCGCCCGGCCGCCGTCTATCTGCTCGTCACACCCGCGCTCCTGCTGGGCCTGGCGATGACCGGTGCGCGTGACTTCGGCAGCCGTTACGCGATCTTCCTGCCGATCTTCCTCGCCGTCGCCGCGGCTGCCGTGGTCACGGTCCGCTGGCGGTGGGCGCACCTCGCCGCGGGGCTGCTCGCACTCTCGGTCGCGGTCAGTTCGGTGCGGACCTTTCCCTACTACCTGCCGTACGCCAACGAGGCGTTCGGGGGACCGTCGCGGACGCACCTGCTGCTGCACGACTCGAACGTCGACTGGGGTCAGGACCTGGGCCGGCTGGCGGACCGGCTGCGCGAGCGGTATCCCGGCGAGCAGGTCTGGCTCGTGTACAAGGGCGCGGGCGTGCCCTCGGCGTACGGAATCGATGCCCGCAACCCGCTCAAGACGCCGCCGGCGGACGTCCATGGCCTGCTCGTGGTCTCGGACAGCTCGGTGGCGAAGGCGACCGGCCGGCTGAAGGCCCTGCTCGCCACGAGCGGCGCCCCGGTCGACGAGGTCGGTCACTCGATCAGCATCTACCGCCGCCCCTGATCGCCGCGGTGAACCGGGCCGCCACCTCTGCCACGGCGGCGTGCAGCTCGGGGCCCTCGTCGACGGTGAAGTCGATCGGCACGGCGGCCAGCCACTCCTGCGCGTACATGGCCGGGTTGCGGGTGCTTCCGGTCAGGACGCACCGGTCGCCGTCCGCTTCGAGGCGCCCCATCGGTGGCCGGATGAACGGTGCCACCCGCTCCAGGGGTGCGTGGAACACCACGCGCGTCGGGTATTTCCAGCCGCTGCCCAGGTTCTCCTCCAGCGAGGCGACCGGGTCGAGGTCCGGGGGTGGGGTGAAGCGGTGTGCGGTTCTGCGTACGGCGTGGATACGGTCGACGCGGTACGTGCGGATCGCGTCCGCGGCGTGGGAATGGCACAGCAGGTACCAGCGGCCGTAGCGCACCACCACCGCCCACGGGTCGACCTCGGCCTCGAAGGTGCGCGACGTGACGACGACCCGGCACCGCTCGGCGATGGCCCCGACCAGGGCACTGGCGATGGCGGGATCCGGGCGTGCCGCTCGCGGATCAGGAGCGGCCGACGCGTACGCCCGGAGCGCCGCAGCCTGCCGCCCGATGCCCTCGGGTAGCGCCCGGATCACCTTGCTGAGCGCCGACCCGGCGACGTCCTCCGCGTCGATCGCCGCACCCCCGTCGAGGACCGCCATGACGAGGCTGAGTGCCTGTTCCTCGGTGAAGACCACGGGTGGCAACCGGGTGCCACGGCCCAGCCGGTAACCGCCGTACGGTCCCCGCGTCGATTCGACCGGGACGCCGGCCTCGCGCAGGATGCCGACATATCGCCGGGCCGCGCGCTCGGTGACGCCCAGGAGGGCGGCGAGCTGGTCGGCGGTCGTGCCCGGGCGGGCCTGCAGGATCTCGAGCGTACGCAGAGCACGCGCGGTGGGACTCGAACCGTTCGGCACGCCCGGACGATACCGGAAGCCGATTGTCCGGAACCGGCTCTAGGTTGATCCCATGACTGCAGAAACACTCATCCTCGTCGGCGGCCTGTGGCTCGACGCGTCCGCATGGAACGACGTCGTGACCGAGCTGGCGGGCCAGGATCGGCACGCTGTCCCGGTCGCCCTGCCGGTGAAACCCGCGGACACCCTCGGCGATCAGGTGGCCGCGGTGCTCGCCGCCGTCGACGCGGCACCCGGCAGGTCGGTGGTGGTCGGGCACTCCGCCGCGTGCAGCCTGGCCTGGCTGGCGGCGGATGCGCGGCCCGACCGCGTGGCGAAGGTGGCGCTCATCGGCGGCTATCCGGCCGTCGACGGCTCGACCTACGCCGACTTCTTCGAGGTCAGGGACGGACTCATGCCGTTCCCGGGGTGGACGCCGTTCGAGGGCCCCGACGCCGCCGACCTCGACGGTCCGGCGCGGCAGGCGTTCGAGGCCGCCGCCGTGACCGTTCCTGAGGGGGTGGCCCGGGGCGTGGTGCACCTGGGCGACGAGCGCCGCTACGACGTGCCGGTCGCGCTGATCTGCCCCGAGTTCACGCCCGACCAGGCCCGGGAGTGGATCGCCGGGGGTGACATCCCCGAGCTGGCCCGCGTGAAGAATCTCGACCTGATCGACATCGACTCCGGCCACTGGCCGATGCTCACCCAGCCGCTCGCGCTGGCCCGGATCCTGGCCGCGCTCTGACGCTGCGTGACATCTTTCCGGATTGGTTGCGGCGGTCCCGGGGTACCGGACGGGCCATGAACGACGAGCAGGCCCGGCTGGAACAACGGGCGTCGGACCTGATGAACCTGAACGCGATCGCGCTGGAGGAGACCGAGCAGAGCCTGCACGCGAGCGCCGATCGCCGGACCGACGACGAGGCGAGCGCCCCGGCTGCACGAGCTGGCCGACGGCGTGTCGGAGACAGCCGCTCAGATCGCCGCCCGCGCGCGCCGGCTCAGCCATCCCGGCCCTCCGGCCTGACCCGCCGCCCGGCCTGCATCCCGCCCGGCGCCTAGGGGCGCCGGGCGAATCTCAGCCCGCGGTGAGCTGCACGCGCAGCTTGGCCAGGGTCCGGGTGATCAGGCGTGAGACGTGCATCTGCGACACGCCGATCTTCGTGGCGATCTCCGACTGGGTCAGGTTGCCGAAGAACCGGAGCGACAGGATCATGCGTTCGCGTTCGTCGAGAGCGGCGATCGCCGGGCCGAGCGCGATCCGCAGCTCCGCGAGCTCCATGTCGTGGTCCATCACGCCGAGTGTGTCGCCGAGCGTGGTGGTCCCGTCCTCCGTGACCGGGGTCGAGAGGCTACGGGCGCTGTAGGCGCGGGCACCCTCGAGGCCTTCGAGGACCTCTTCCTCGGTGGTGTTCAGATGCGCGGCGATGTCGGCGACCGTGGGTGACCGGCCGAGCGTGTGGTGCAGGGTGTTGCTCGCATCCGTGATCGCCAGCCGGAGCTCCTGCAGGCGGCGCGGAACGCGGATCGACCAGGTGCGGTCGCGGAAGTGCCGGCGGATCTCGCCGAGGATCGTCGGGACCGCGAAACCGGCGAACTCGATGCCGCGCTCGGGGTCGAACCGGTCCACCGACTTGATCAGGCCGACGACCGCGGTCTGGATCAGGTCGTCGTCGGGCTCGCCCCGCCCGGAGTAGCGGTGGGCGAGGTGATGGGCCATCGGCAGCCACGCCCGCACGGCTTCGTCGCGCAGGGCGTCGCGTGCGGGACCGGGTGCGGTAGTTGCCAGTTCCCGGAGCAGCTCGGACGCGGCCTCGGGGACTCGGGTGCTGGTGAATGTCATGTCGCATCCTCTCGACGAGCGGTCTCGGACTACCCGTCTGTCGTCAGAGTAAACGACGCAGCAAACGACGCAACATGCTTGAGAGAGGTAATTGTCACTGGGCAAACGTCGCGGCGAGCGATCCGAGCAGCGTCAGGGCCTGCGCGCTGCGGGAGCCGGGCTCGGCGTGGTAGACCACGAGCTGCTGGCCGGGCGACGACCGTACGTCGAACGCGTGCATCGCCAGCGTGAGCGGGCCGACCTGCGGATGGACCACGCGTTTGGTCTCCGCGGTCTTGCCCCGCGCGTCGTTGTGGGTCCAGAGCTCCCGGAACGCGTCGCTTTCCCCCGTCAGGGTGCGGATGACGCGATCGAGCACGGGGTCGTGCGGCGACGCCCCGGATGCCAGGCGCAGGCCGGAGGTCGTCGCCCGTGCCACCTCGGGCCAGTCCGGGTAGAACGCGTACGCCGACGGGTCCAGGAAGACCTTGAACGCGAGGTTCCCGACCGGCCCGAACAGCGCCTCGCCGATCCGGTTCGCGGCGAGCACGTCGTACGCGCGGCCCAGCACGAGCGCCGGGTTGTCCGGCCACATGTCCATGAGCTGCCGCAGCTGCGGATCGATGTGCTCGGTGGCGTGCCCGGGATCCGCGCGGGGGCTCAGGCCGGCCAACCGATGCAGATGTGTACGCCCGTCCTCGTCCAGCCGCAGCGCGCGGCTGAGCGCGTCCAGCACCTGCACGGACGGGTGGCGCTCGCGGCCCTGCTCCAGGCGCACGTAATAGTCCGCGCTCACCCCCGCGAGCAGCGCGACCTCCTCCCGGCGCAGCCCGGGCACCCTGCGGACCCCGGAACTGATGACGCCGGCCTGTTCGGGCGTCACTCCGGCCCGCCGGCCGCGCAGGAACTCACCGAGTGCGTTGGTGGTCATGTGCCGACGGTACGGCGATGGACCGCCCGTCATCCTGGGTGCGCCGCACCCACGCTGCGCCGGGGTCCATATCCATCCATAGTGGTAACTGTTGTGGTCTGCCGTTCGCGTTTGGTGCCAAATTCGCTCAGAGGGTTTCCCTGGACCCCGTCATCACCGCATAGTGATCGAGGGGGCACTATGAGTGAACATGATCTGCCACCGCAATTGTTGACCGAGATCGGCAGTCCGGCCCGGGAATCCCGTCTGACCGTTGTGGACGAACTGGCGCGATTCGCGGCGGGCGACGACCTCGCCATGGCGGCCGCCGCACGGCAGGCGCTGCTGCGCATGGCGGAGGACGACAGCCGCAGTGTGTCGGCTGCGGCCGTCGCCGGGCTCGAACGCACGGCTGTCCGGCTGAACCCGGAACGGGTCGACTTCGGGCAGGTGGCGTCCGGCGCGCCACAGCTGGTCGCCGACGTCCTGGTCAGTGGTCCACCGCTCGCGGTCGCTAACACCACGGTGACCGTGTCCGGCTCGGGCCTGCGCGCGATGATGGTCGGGCGCCGGCTGCGGGTGGTGTGGGAGCCGCAATCGGACTGGCTGGACGGTTCGGTGACCGTACGCGGGCCGGCCGGCTGGGCCGACGTTCGCGTGACCGGCCAGCGGACGGCGACCGAGCCGACCCCGGCCACCACCCGCAACCTCGGCGACGTCCCGGCGAGCCGGATGACCATGCTCTCGGGGACACCCGAGCCCCGGAGACGACGGCACCGGACCCGGGCCACCGCCCTCGCCGGGGGTCTGACGGCGTTCATCCTGCTCGGCGGCGCGGGGGTCGCGTGGGCCATGAACGGCAGCGGCGAGGGCGATCAGCAGACCGTCGCGCCGCAGCCCGCCCCCTCGGCCGGCGAGCACGACCACGCCACGACCGGGCCGGCTCCCGAGGCCGGCCCGCAGGTCGCGCCGCCTCTGGCCACGGCGACTCCGGGACCTGCGGGTGTCAACCGCGTACCCCTCGCGCGAAGCGTCAAGAGCGTGGCCAAACCCGCGGCGATCGCCACCGTCGGGGTGGGCACCGAGCCGGAGGGCGTCGCCGTGTCGCCCGACAGCCGGACCGTCTACGTCGCCAACCAGCACTCCCACGTCCTGTCCGTGGTGAACGCCGCCAGCCGCAAGGTGACCTCCGTGCAGCTTCGCGCGACGCCCCGGTTCGTGGCGCTCGCGGGCGATGGCCGGCTTGTGTTCGTCTCGATGTACGAGGACGACAAGACGGGCAGCGGGGTCGCGGTCGTCGATGCCAAGTCGCTCGAGGTGGTGCGCTATCTGACGACCGGCGTGCAGCCGTACGCGCTGGCTGTCGGCCCGGACAACCGGGTCTGGGTGCCGATCCACAGCAAGCAGTCGGTCGAGCTGTTCGCGGTCGGCGACCAGCGCCCCGAAGGCCGGATCATGGTCCCGCCCAACCCGCACGCCGTGGCGTTCTCCGCGGACACCATGCGCGCGTTCACGCCCAACCACGAGTCGAACGCCGTCGGCGTCATCGACATGCGTACGGACAAAGTGGTCAAGACCGTGCCCGTCAGCAAGGCGCCGCACAGCATCGCCGTCTCCCCGGACGGGAAGATCGTGCTGGTCGCGGGGTACGACGCGAACACCGCCGACATCATCGACGCGCGCACCCTCGAACGCCGCGGCCCGTTCAAGGTCGGCAACAAGCCGCAGAGCGTCGCGTTCGCCCCGGACGGCGCGCACGCGTACGTCGTGAACGAGGGGGACGGCACGGTGTCCGTCCTCGACGGCAAGACCGGCGAGGTCACCGCGACCGTCCGGGTGGGAGGCAGCCCCCGGGCGATCGCGGTGTCACCGGACGGGTCCTCCGCGTACGTGTCGAACGGCAAGGACAACACCATCACCGTGCTCCGAGTGGGGGAATGAGCAGATGACCTCCGCAGGCTGGATCGCCCTGGCGATCTCCATCTTCGGCGCCTTCGCCTACGCCGCGGGCTCGATCCTGCAGGCGGTCGGCGCCCGGCGCAGCGTCAACACGGTCAAGACCCTGGGCCACCCGCTCTACCTCATCGGCGTCACCCTCGACATGGCCGCCTGGGTCGGCTCGATGGTCGCCCTGGGCACCCTCGCCGTCTACCTCGTCGAGTCCGTGCTCGCCAGCTCCCTGGCCCTGACCGTGCTCGCCGCGCGCATCTTCCTCAAGTCCCACCTGCGCAACCGCGACATCGTCGCCGTCGCCGTCTCCATCGCCGCCCTGACGGTGATAGCGATGTCGGCCGGCCCGCAGGAGGCCGTCGCGGCGTCGACGGGCCTGCGCATCGGCTTCCTCTCCGCCGCCGTCATGCTGGCCGGGATCGGCTGGGCCGCTGCCCGGGCCGCCCCGCCCGGGGTCGTCGCGGCGATCGCGGGTCTCTCCCTCGGCGGTGCCGCGGTGGCCGGTCGCGCGCTGCCCGTCCCCGACCAGCCGATGGCGGACATCCCCGCCACGCTGCTGAGCGTGGCGACCGAACCGCTCACCTGGGCGCTGGTCACCTTCGGCGTCTCGGGCATGGTGCTCTACACCCATGCGCTGCAGAAGGGTCAGGTAGGACCGGTCACCGCGGTGCTCTGGATCGCGGAGGTGATCGCGCCGTCCGCCGTCGCCCTGGCCCTGCTCGGCGACACCGTGCGCGCCGGGTGGGAACTGCCCGCGGCGCTGGCGGCCCTGGTCACCGTCGGCGCGGCGGTGATGCTCGCCACCGCACCGGCCACCGACGCGACCGCCCGGCCGCAGGAAGCTCTCCCTGCCGCACCGGCACGGCCCGCGCTGTCCCGGGCACCGCAGCGGGCGGTTGCCGCGGGCACGGTGGCCACAGCCGACGGTGGCCGGTTCGCTCCCCGCGGCGCGCCCGGCGTGTTCGCCGCCGCGACCGCTTCCGCGCGGCAGCCGGACATGTTCGCCGCCGCGACCGCTTCCGCGCGGCGGCCTGACGTGTTCGCCGCCGCGGAGCCGACCGGGCCGATCAGGCCGCCGCACCCCGCCGGCGGTCACGTGTTCGCCCAGCGGGAACCCACGCAGGACCTGCGGGAGCTGCCCGACGTGCCCGTGCACGACCCGGCCGAAGGACCGCCCCGCACGCACGCCGAGCACCGGGTCATCTGGTGGGGCGCGCCGCCGATCTGGACCCCTCCGGCGCGCCCGGGAGCAGCGGCCATCGAAGCCGGCCGGCAGCCTGTGCCGGAGCTGACCTGGAGCCCGCCCACCGTCCAGCCGATGTGGACGGACCCGCAGCCCGCCGACTCCGACGCCATCATGGTTTCGGGCGAGGCTGTGCAGGAACTGCGGTGGGAAGACGTACGGGCCTTTGCAGTCGAGCCGGTGAAGGCCCGCCGACGTCCGTGGGACGACGCGTGACCGTCAGCCGCCGATGACGATGGAGTCGACCCGGTCGGGGTAGAACGCCACGTGGTCCTTGATCTCGGCCACGGCGTCGTGCGGGTGCTCGTACACCCAGATGGCGTCCACGGAGCGCTCGCCGCCCGCCGGGACGGAGTAGTAACTGGCGTCGCCCTTGAAGGGGCAGTAGCTGCTCGTCCCGGTGCGGGTGAGCAGCGCGGTGTCGACGTCGGTCAGCGGGATGTACTGCACCGCCGGGTACGTCGACTCCTGCAGGGTGAGCGCATTGGTGCTGTCGGCGACGACCTTGCCGGCCACCGTCACCACCACCCGCTGCGGCGTCGGGGTCACGGTGATGGGGTGGTCCGGGCCGGGCTGCAGGACGGGCTTGTCGGCCATGACGACCTTCTTTCTGTACGCGGACAGGTCTGCGACTGAGTTCAAGGACACCCGCCGGAAAATATTCCACGGAGATATCGTGATCACGTGTCGTCAGCCCTCACCGCCGTGTCAGCAGCCGGACTCGACCACCGCGTCGTGACCCACGGCCCGGTCAGCAGCGTCACCGAGGCCGCCGAGGCCCAGGGCGTCGAGATCCAGGACCTCGTCAAGAGCCTGGTGGTCCGCCGCGCCGCCGACGACTACCTGTTCGTCCTCGTGCCCGGCGACCGGCAGATCTCCTGGCCGAAACTCCGCACCCTGCTCGGGGTCAACCGCCTCTCCATGCCCGACGCCGCCACCGCGAAGGACGTAACGGGCTACGAGCGCGGCACGATCACCCCGTTCGGCTCCCTGCGCCCCTGGCCGGTGATCGCCGACGAGCGCCTGCGCGGCCGCACCATCAGCCTCGGCGCCGGCGTCCGCGGCAAGGCCCTGCAAGTCGCCGCCGACGACACAGTCGCCGCCTTGAGCGCCACCTGGGCAGACGTCACCGATTCAGCCTGACCCGTCCATTACCGTGCCCGTCATGGCAACTTCTCTCGACGAACTCCCCAGAATCGGCGCACCGGCCACCCGCGCCCTGCACAGCGCCGGCCACATGACACTGCGCGACCTCGCCGGCGTCCCGAAGTCACAGGTCGCCGCGCTGCACGGCATGGGCCCCAAAGCCCTCGGCATCATCGAGGCCGCACTAGCGGAACACAACCTCGCCCTCTCCTGACAACCCCACCGCGCCCGAGAAGTTGATCGGAAGAGACGACACTGGACGAGGCAGTCATACACCACCGTGAACAATGGGCGGCGGCCCCCGCCGTACGAGGAAAGGTCTTGATCATGGGTTGGAACACCTCGGTGCTCTTCCGTCAGGACGTGACGGTGGACGAGGCTGTGGACGACCTCGCCATCACTGATTTCAGCGGCGAACTGGTCGGAGCCGACCAGGCTACGAGCGCCCTCAAGCCCGACGCCCTCTATGCCGCCGAGTCGGATGGCTGGGTGCAGGTCTGGAACCCGATGATGGATGTCGTCATGGGCTGGGAGCCGACCGACCAGGCCAACGCTTTGATGGTCTTCTTCAGCAGCGTTTCGAGCACATACGGCTTCACACTGTTCACGCATGGCGAACGCGCCCGGCATTACGTCTACGCCGACGGTGTGGCAGTCGAGGACGAAGGAACCCCACTGCCGGTCGAGGCCGATATCGCCCTGCCGTCCTGGGGTCCCGACGAGGACTTCCTGTGGTCGATCATCACGGCAGTCACCGGTCTCCGGTACGACGAAGAGCTGCAGTACCGCGTCTACCCAGTGTGACGGACCATCGCTGGCCATCGCTCACGACCAGCGGCAGAACAGTGTGCGGCGGGGGGCGTTGAGCCTGCCGGTATGCGCGCTGAACGTGGGCCGTGCGCGTATCGGACCCCTCGCGGCCGGCGTCGCTGCCATGATCGGGCGGATGCGGACCGGTTCAGACGACGGAGAGGCCAGTTGCGACGCTACAACTGCCGATGCGGGAAGAAGCGGTATCGAAATGAACAGGCCGCTCTGAACGCGGCGGCTCGCGACCAGGACACGCACGGGGAGGAGCCCGCGGTCTATCGCTGCCCGGGCGGGCTGGCCTGGCATCTGAGCGCGCACGGGTTCACGCCGGAGGCTCTGCCGACAGTGGGGCGCCGGCTCGCGTACGCGCTGCTGAAGGGCGGCGTGATCAAGCTGGACGATTTCGCGCGTCCGCGACGCGTCCGGCAGTGCGCGCAGCAGATGATCGGGCTGAGGTTGGCGCTGCCCACGGATGCCGACGGGCTGCGGGCAGGCGACCGTACGGGGCTGAGCCGGGTGGTACAGATCGGCCTGGACGGCTACGCAGAGGAGCAGTCACGCCCACCTGCGACGTAACCACTCTCGTTCAGCGTTTGTCGCACACCGCAACCCTGGAACCGCGATCTGCCACCCGCCCTGAGCCCAAGGTCGGATGCCGGTCGCCGCGCGCGATCGGCGGCAGATCAGTGAGTTGATCTCGTGGTGGGAAGCTGCTTGGCTCGGTTACGTGAGTGCAGCTGAAGATCTGACAGTAGCCGTCCAGCCGAAGGCGGTGGTGGTTGGCGCAGGTGAGTGGTTGGGAAGGGCCTTGGAGCCGACGGGCTTCCGATGGATACCTGGTCGGATGCGGTTGGAGCGCCGCGTCGGGGTCCTTGTGCATCAGGTTCACCTGCAGGCCAGCCGCTACAACCGAGCGGACGAGTGCGTCAGGGTCGGCACGATGCTCAATGTGCGTGACGGAGTTCTGCGGAAGTGGCGTCGAGGCAACCCAGAATCTGTAGTGCCTCCCGCCGACGACTTCGTCTGTGGTCACCTCTTGGGTTACGCCTCCGGACGGGCTGGCGGTTACCTGTACGGCGACGCCTCGGATGGCGACATCGACCTGACGGATCTCAGGATGCGGCGGCAGCGTCTAGAAATCTTCGCCGACATGTTCAGGCAGGCGGTACTGCCTTGGTTCGACGAGGCCAGCGACCCGGAACGAGTCGCCACCTCGAGAGCCGGCGACTACACCAATCGCCCGTCCGCACTGGTTGAGTGGCTGGCCAGCCGTGATCGCGTAGCGCAGATCGGCACGTACGTCCACCGCTATCTGGCCCGCACGCCCAGCGCTCAGCAGCGATACGAGGCGGGGCGAGCCAAAGGTGAGGCCGGCTTGCCGCATGCCGAACTCCAAGGCGGGGACATGGCTGAAGAGCTCGGCTGGTCGGTAGCGAAGCTGACGCCCCTCGCTATAGGTGCGCGATCAGCGGCATGAGAGCGTGCCGCCGGAATAGTGGTTGAAGATCGGTTTGTTGCTCGATCGCGGCAGGGTTGCGGTCATTGCTGAGGCGAAGTGCGGTATGGGCGGGGCCTCGCGAAGAAGACGCGCAGGATTTCCTCCGTTACGCAGGAATGCTGCCCGTGTCCGGCTTGTACGCGTAGAGCCGCCACGTCGCCCATGTCGCGTCCATTCACGCCGGACTCGCCACCGGTCGTGGACTTTGGTTGAGTGCTTTCACGTGCGCGCGTTGCTTGTCGTGTCACGCCCTGGGTGTGACGCAGAGTCCGGTGTTTGTTGGTTAGTAGGCGGCGGCGTACTTCACCAGCCAGCGGTTGGTGAACCGGCTCCAGTCGAACAGGTCACCGGCGGCGCGTCTGCGGTCACGTTCATGGTCGGCGGTGGCCTGTGCCCGGTGGGAGTTTGCCTCACGGAACAACGCTCGTGCGGCCTCGATCCAGATCAGCTTGCCGTCCGGTGTCCGGGCTTCGGGAGAGTCGTGCCGCAAGCGGGTGGTGTGGCCGAGAGCTTTTCCGAAGGCCCGCCGAACCTTGTGCTCGCGCCGGAACTCTTCGGTTGCCGCGGAGTAGTTCCGGCGCCGTGTCGGGTCACGCATCCACGCCAGTTCAACGGTCGTGAAGATCTCCAGCTGAGCGTATTTCATTTCTTTATTGTTCTCAGGGTGTTTCATGATCGGAAGGGTGGGTGTGCCATTGTCGGGTTGAGGGGGATCACACGAATTTGAATGGCGGATAGCGAGTATTCGGATAGCCATGAAGTTGTGGTGGATGGATCCCGGGAGGCGATTCTCGTGCTCAGCGCGCCACGAGTTCGTTGGCCGTCTTGTTGTCGTCGGCAGATCCGGGCACTTGTGCCTCGAGAGGTATCTTGATTGTTTGCGCGCAGTGTGAGCGGGCCCGCGAGCGACCGTCGCCGTAACGGAGTCGTCCGGGTCCGCGAGTGGTGCCGGTCCCTACGAACATTGCGGCACTGGGTGCTGGACAACCTGGCGCCGAAGCCGCGAACGAAGCCACCTCTTCGTTCGCGGACACCTTCCAGGCGTGACGGCTCACTCTGTGTCGTCGAATTGCTGCCCAGGGTCGGTGATGGCCTCCTGCCGCCGTCACCCACGACCGCTCAAAACCCACGGGCCACTCACATCGTTCCCCGGCATCAAGCGCACTCACACCAGGCCCCCGCACCAGGCCCCCGCACCAGGGCCCCCGCACCAGGGCCCCCGCATCAGGTCGGCCCGTGTCAGGCCGGCCCGTGTCAGGCTGGAGTTGTCACTTGCCGTCGGCGACGATGACCTCGGTGCCGGCTCGGCGGATGGCTTCGATGCCGGTGGGGTCGGCGGAGTCGTCGGTGACGAGGGTGGCGACGTCGGTGATGGAGCAGATGCGGGCGAGGCAGATCTTGCCGACCTTGGAGCCGTCGGCGACGACGATGACCTTGTTGGAGCGGCGGATCATCTGGGCGTTGGTGTTGGCCTCGATCTCGTCGTGGGTGGTGAGGCCGCCGCGGGCGCTGATGCCGTCGACGCCGACGACGGCGACCTCGATGTTGAGGCCGGCGAGGGCGTGGTCGGCGATCGGGCCGACCAGTTCGTAGGACTGGGTGCGGGAGACGCCGCCGGTCATGATGAGTTTGAGGCGGGGGCGCAGGGCGAGCTCGCCGCCGATGTTGAGGGCGTTGGTGACCACCGTGAGGTCGACCCGCTCGGAGAGGATCCGGGCCAGCATGTGGGTGGTGGTGCCGCCGGTCAGCCCGAGCGTGAGCAGGCCCTTGGGCAGGATGTCCGCGACCCGTTTCGCCACGAGCATCTTCGCCTCGCGGTGCTGGCCGCTGCGGTACTGCACCGGCAGCTCGTAGGCGAACTCGGCGGCCTTGGCGCCGCCGTGGTTGCGGACGACCAGGCGCCGTTCCTCGAGGTCGCGCAGGTCGCGGCGGATCGTGGCGGGGGAGACCTCGAACTCGTCGGCGAGGTCGCGGGCGTCCACGGAGTCGGTGCTGGCGAAGCGTTCCAGGATGGCTGACATCCGGTCCGCTTTGCGTATCGAGGTTCGTGCCATGGGAGTCCTTCGCAAGGTCGTGGCGTTTGACCAAACGCGCAGTCAGGCTAGTTCGTTTCTGAGCGAATAGCCAAGATTCCTTGCGCGTCTGTGAATAACTACTGACACTCACGCCATGACAGTGATCGCCTTCCTCGGCGCCGGCAGCGTGGTCTTCACCCGCGAACTGCTCGCCGACATCCTCTCCTTCGACGAACTGCGCGGGGTCACCCTCGCGCTGCACGACATCGACGCGGAACGGCTCGAGACCGCCGAGGCGATCGCCCGCCGGACCGCCTCCCAGCTGGGCGCCGAGCCGGTCATCACCACCAGCCTCGACCGCCGGGCCGTGCTCGACGGCGCCGACTTCGTCATCAACGCCATCCAGGTGGGCATGCACGAGGCGACCGTGCGCGACTTCGAGATCCCGGCGAAGTACGGGCTGCGCCAGACCATCGCGGACACGCTGGGCATCGGCGGGATCTTCCGGGCACTGCGTACGTTCCCGGTGCTGCGCGGGATCGCCGACGACATGCGCGAGTTGTGCCCGGACGCCTGGTTGCTGAACTACACCAACCCGATGGCGATGAACATCGGTTACCTCGCGGCGGTCGCGCCGGACCTCAAGGCGGTCGGGCTCTGCCACTCGGTGTTCTGGACCGTGCACGACCTCTGTGAGCTGCTCGGCGTACCCCTGGATGAAGTGGAGTACCGCGCGGCGGGCGTGAACCACCAGGCCTGGCTGCTGCGCTGGGAGCACCGCGGCGAGAGCCTCTACCCGCGGCTGGACGAGCTGCTGGCCAAGGAGCCCGAGCTGCGCCGGCGGGTACGCATGGACATGTACTCGCGCATCGGCTACTTCCCGACGGAGACCAGCGAGCACTCCAGCGAGTACGTGCCCTGGTACCTGCACCACGACAGCGAGATCGAGCGCCTGCGCATCCCGGTCGGCGACTACCTGCGCATCAGCGCGGACAACGTCGCCGAGTACCACGCGACGCGCAAGTCGGTCCTGGCCGGCGAGCCGCTCGACATCAGCCGGGAGGCCACGGAGTACGCGCCGCAGGTCATCCACAGCATCACCACGGGAACGCGCAGGATCGTGCACGCCAACGTCGCCAACACGGGTCTGATCACCAACCTTCCGCAGGGGTACGCCGTGGAGGTGCCGTGTGTCGTGGACGCTCTCGGCGTACGCCCCGAATTCGTCGGTGACCTGCCGTTGCAGTGCGCGGCACCCAACCGCGGCTTCATCAATGTCGGCGAACTGACCGTCCGTGCGGCGATCACCGGCGACAAGCGGATGGTCCGCCAGGCCGCGATGGCCGACCCGAACACAGCCGCGACCCTCACCGTGGACCAGATCTGGTCGCTGTGCGACGAACTGACCGCGGCACACGGCGATCTCATGCCCGAAGCGCTCCGATAAGCGCGGATGTGCAGCAAGGTGAGCAACATGGATTGCTCGTTTGTTGTTCACATCTTGTGAAGCGAAAACAAACGAGCATAATCCTGCACCATGAACGCCACGTCCGAGGAAATCGCCAGCCAGCCCGCCGTCTGGGAGCAGGCACTCACGCTCACCGCCGAAGCCCGTGATCAGCTCGCCGCCCCCGGCGAGCGGGTCCTGATCATCGGGTGCGGTACCAGCTGGTTCGTCGCCCAGTGCATCGCCGAGCTGCGGGAGAGCGCGGGCCTCGGCGAGACAGACGCGGTGTGCGCCTCGGAATACCGGCCTCGCCGCCGCTACGACCGCGTGGTGGCGATCAGCCGGTCGGGCACCTCCACCGAGGTGCTCGACGCGCTGCGGCAGGTGCCGCAGGGAACCCACCGGGTAGCCGTCACCGCGGTGCCCGGGATGCCCATCGACGACCTCGCCGAGGCCCGGATCCTGCTCGACTTCGCCGATGAGAGCAGCGTCGTGCAGACCCGCTTCCCGACCACCGTGCTCGCCCTGGCCCGCGCGGCGTTCGGCGAGGACCTGACCCACCTCGCGGACGACGGGCGGGCGGCACTGTCCGCCGCACTGCCCGCCGATCCGGCCACCATCGAGCATCTCGTGTTCCTCGGCACCGGCTGGACGGTCGGACTCGCTCACGAGGCGGCGCTCAAGGTGCGCGAGGCCGCACAGGCGTACTCCGAGTCGTACCCCGCAATGGATTTCCGGCACGGACCGGTGGCTGTCGCCAATGAGCACAGCCTGGTCTTCTCCTTCGGCGGTGTCCCCGCCGGTCTCGACGACGTCGGCCGCTCGGCCGGCGCCACCACCTACCGCGACGACCGCGACCCGCTCGCCCAGCTCGTCCTCGCCCAGCGTTTCGCGATCGCCCTGGCCGCCCAGCGTGGCCTCGACCCGGATCACCCCCGTTTGCTGACCCGCTCGGTGGTACTCACCGACGCGGTCTGACAAGAGATCGAGGTTCGGCAGTGATGACAACTTGGACCGGCCGGCGGGCCCGGCTTATGGCCGTGGCGAGCACGGCCCTGCTGCTCGCCGCGTGCAGCGGCGGCACGAGCGACGACGGTAAGGACGCCGCGGCGGGCTACGACCCGTCGGCTGCCGTCACCATCACGTGGTGGACCGGGCAGACCATGGAGGCCGAGAAGGTCGCCGAGAGCCTCGCTGCCGAATACCACACCGCCCACCCGAACGTCACGATCAAGACGTCGGCGGGCGCCCCGACGACCGACGACCTGCTCACCAAGCTGTCCGCCGGGTTCGCGGGTGACAGCTACCCCGACATCTCGTACGCGTTCGGCAGCTGGGCCGGCGAGCTCGGTGCCAGCGGCCGCACCCAGGACATCACGTCGTTCGTGAACGACCCGTCCTTCGCCTGGAACGAGATCCCGGAGGCGGCCCGGCTCACCGCCACCTCCGCCGAGGGCAAGGTCATCGGCGTCCCCGCGCTGGTGGACAACCTCGCGATCATCTACAACAAGAAGCTGTTCGACGCCAAGGGCATCGCGTACCCGACGAAGGACTGGACCTGGCAGGACTTCCGCGACGCGGCGAAGAAGCTGACGGACCCGGGCACCAACACGTACGGAACCGCGTACTCGGTCTCCGGCAGCGAGGACACCACCTGGCACCTGTGGCCCCTGCTCTGGCAGAACGGCGGCAAGATCCTCGACGGTAAGAAGCCCGCCTTCAACTCCGCCGCCGGGGTGACCGCGCTGGAAACCCTGCGCGCCATGGCCGTCGACGACAAGTCGATGTACCTCGACCAGACCGACGAGAAGTACATGCCGCTGTTCGCCAGCGGTCGCGTCGGCATGGTCATCAACGGGCCGTGGTCGCTGCTCGACCCGCTCAAGACCTCGAAGGTCTCGTACGGCGTGTCGGTGCTGCCCGGGACCAACGGTGACCACCAGACCATCTCGGGCCCCGACCTCTGGGTGCTGTTCGACCATGACAACGCCAACCAGGCCGGTGCCTCGCGGGACTTCGTCAAGTGGCTGACCAGCTCCGGGACCGACGCCAAGTGGAACCTCGCCGTCGGCAACCTGCCGTTGCGGACCTCGGAGAAGAGCAGCCCCGAGTTCGCGGCGTACGTCAAGGAGTACCCGGGCGGCCAGGAGTTCTTCGACAACCTGGCCAACGCCAAGCAGGCCCGGCCGACCGTCGAGGGCTACGAGGCGATGAGCCGCAACGTCGGTGACGCGATCGCCGAGGTCCTGCAGGGCGCCAAGCAGCCCCAGCAGGCGCTCGACGACGCGGCCAAGAAGTCCGAAGGGGCGCTGGAGGACTGATGGCTGTCACGTTCGCGGCGACCCCGCGTACGCAGCAGGAGAGCGCACCCCGGCCGCCCAGGCGGCGCGGCCGGGCCGCCCGCCGCAACCTCGTCGGCTGGGGCTTCGCGGCCCCCGCCACCCTCGTGGTGGTCGGACTGTCGATCTTCCCGGCGGTGTGGGCGTTCTTCATCTCGCGTACCAAGTGGAACGGCATCGCCCCGGCGACCGACCTCGGCTGGCGCAACTACGAGCGCATCGTGCAGGACCCGGACGCGGTCGCCGCGGCGAAGCACACCCTGCTGCTCACCGTGCTGTTCGTGCCGGGCTCGATCCTGCTCGGCATCCTCATCGCGGTCGCGCTCAACCAGAAGATCCGGCTGCTCGGTTTCTACCGGACCTGCATCTTCGTGCCCTACGTGGCGTCCGCCGCCGCGACCGGCATCCTCGCGAGCTTCGTCTTCAACCCGCAGTTCGGGGCGGCGAACGAGGTGCTGCGCCGGATCGGGCTGCCCACCCAGGGCTTCCTGGAGAATCCCAATCAGGCCCTGGTGGTCATCTGTCTCATCGCGCTGTGGGGCGAGGTCGGCTTCTGCGCGGTCATCTACCTCGCCGCGCTGCAGGACATCCCCGCGGAGCTGGTCGAGGCGGCGACGGTGGACGGCGCGAGCCGGTGGCGGGTGTTCCTGCACATCACGCTGCCGGAGCTGCGCCCGGTGACCGTCTTCACCACGATCTGGCAGACCATCACCGCGATGCAGCTGTTCGACCTCATCTACACCACCACCCGCGGCGGCCCGATGAACAGCACCCAGACGGTCGTCTACTACATCTACGAGCTCGCGTTCCAGACCCAGCGGCTCGGCTACGGCGCGGCGCTCGCGTACCTGTTGTTCGCGGTGACTCTGCTGCTCACGCTCGTCGTGATGTGGTACAGCCGCCGCAACGGATCGGAGTCGTTGCGATGAAATGGCGTCTTCCGTTCAGCCCGTGGCACCTGCTGCTCATGCCGCTGGCGCTCATCTTCGTGCTGCCGCTCGTGCAGATGGTCCTGACCTCGTTCATGAGCGCGCAGGAGATCAACCAGTTTCCGCCGAAGTTCATCCCGACCAGTCTGCACCTCGAGGGCTACCGCACGTTGCTGAGCGAGTCGCACATCGTGCGCTGGTTCGCCAACACCGTTCTCGTGTCGGCGATCGCGGTGGTGTCGCACCTGATCCTGTGCTCCCTGGCCGGCTACGGGTTCGCGCGGCTCAGGTTCGCGGGCCGGGGCCTGGCGTTCGTCGTGATCGTCGCCACGGTGATGGTCCCGATGCAGCTGCTGATGATCCCGACGTACCTGATGTTCGCCCGCATCGGCATCGTGGACACCCTGGCCGCGGCGTTCGTACCCTGGCTGGCCTCGGCCTTCGGCATCTTCCTCATGCGGCAGTTCTTCCTCGGCCTGCCCGTGGAGCTGGAGGAGGCCGCGCGACTCGACGGCGCCGGCACCCTGCGCACGTTCGTCAGCGTGGTGCTGCCGCTCGCCCGTCCGGCGCTCGCGACCCTCGCGATCTTCACGTTGCTGTCGAGCTGGAACGATCTGCTGTGGCCGCTGGTGGCGATCTCGGACGACACGAAGTTCACGCTGCAGGTCGGGCTGGCCAGCTTCCAGGGCACCCGGCGCACGGAATGGTCGCAGCTCATGGCGGGCAACGTCATCGCGACGCTGCCGCTGATCGTGGCCTTCCTCGTCGCCCAGCGCCGGTTCATCGCGACGATGACCTTCACCGGTCTGAAGGGGTGATGCGTGACCCGGCGGAAGTGTTCCGCCTCCGCCGGGTCACGGCGTTTTCTACGCTTCGAGGTCTGCGCGGGTGGCCTGGGCGGCGGTTCCTCCCGCTGCCCGGGTGCTCAGGGAACCCGCGGCGGCGGCCCAGCGGATCGCTTCCGCGACCGGCAGTCCGGCGAGCCGGCCGGCCAGGAAACCCGCGTTGAAGCTGTCACCCGCCCCGGTGGTGTCGGCCACTTCGACCGTACGCCCGGGAGCGGACGATTCGCCGTCAGGTCCCCAGGCCCGTGCGCCCGCCGCGCCGTTCTTCATCACCACAGTGGTGCCCCGCGCGACCAGCTTCGCCGCGGCCCTGTCCACGTCCTGCTCGCCGGTGACCGCCCGCAGCTCGTTCGCGTTCGGGAGGAACACGTCGGTGTGCGCGAGGATGTCCTCGATGGAGTCCCAGCGTTCGGCGGGATCCCAGTTGGTGTCCAGCGAGGTGGTCACGCCCGCGGCGCGTGCTCGTGCGAACACCCCCGCGAGGCCCGCGGCCAGACCCGGCTGCAGATAGAGCGATGCGACGTGTACGTGACGGGTGGCCGCCAGGTGCTCGTCCGTGACGTCCTCCGGTCGCAGGGCAGGGATCGTGCCCGGGAGCGTCAGGATCGAGCGGTCGTCGTCGTCCGGGGTCAGGATGACGCTCAGCCCCGTGGGGATCTCCGGCGCGGTCCTCGCGAGCAGCAGGGCGACGCCGCGCTCCTCGAGCCGCTGGCGGGTGATCGCCCCGAACACGTCGTCGCCGAGCGCGGTGAGCAGCGTCGTGCTCAGCCCGAGCCGCGCGCAACCGGCGGCCGTGATGGCCGCCGAGCCGCCGAGCACGAGGTCCGCGCCGGTGAGCAGCTGCTCGGCCTGCCCGAAGCGGGGCCGGACGTCGCCCCGCAGCACCAGGTCCGGATTCGCGTCCCCGACCACCAGAACGTCCATGTCTCTCCCGCCCTTGGTTGTCCATATGAACAACTCAGAATGCTCACTTGCCGGTCCATGCCCACGAATAGCAGGCCGAGAGCACCATACGCGCACAAACGGCTATTGACACCTGTTCGTTCGATCAGTTGAATCGGCGACACCCCAGGCAAACGAGGCTGCTGAAACGATGATCGTCACGGTGACCCTGAACCCCGCGCTCGACCTGACCTACACGGTCGACGCGCTGGTCCCGCACGGCACCCACCGGGTGTCCGCGGTGGCCGAGCGTCCCGGCGGCAAGGGGCTCAACGTGGCCGGCGTGCTCGCCCAGCTCGGCGAGCCGGTCGTCGCCACCGGCCTGCTGGGCGGCTCCACCGGGGCGCGCATCAGCGACCTGCTCGCCGGGCACGGGATCACGGCGGCGTTCGTCCCGATCGCGGGGGAGACCCGGCGCACGGTCGCGGTTGCCGACGGCGACGACGCGACCGGCTTCTGGGAGCCCGGCCCTCTGGTGAGCGCGCACGAGTGGACAGCCTTCCTTGACCGTTTCCGCGCGCTGGTGGGCGCGGGCGACGTCGTTGCGCTGAGTGGATCGCTGCCGCCCGGGGTTCCTGCCGACGGTTACGCGACGCTGATCCGGCTGGCCGCCGATGCCGGCGCGCAGACCGTGCTCGACACCAGTGGCGAGGCGCTGCGCCACGGTCTGGCCGCCCGGCCCGACCTGGCGAAACCCAACGCGGCCGAGCTCGCCGAGCTCTTCCCCGCCGAGCCCGCCGAGCCCGCCGAGCCCGCCGAGCCCCGTGCGGCCGGTGTGGCCGGTGCGGCCGGTGCGGCCGGTGCTTCTGCTGCGGCCGCCGCGGGTGTGCTGGCGTGCGGGGCGCGTGCCGTTGTCGTCTCCCGGGGGCCGCTGGGTCTGCTCGCGTCGGATGCCGGCGGGGTCTGGGAGGCCGCTCCCCCCGAGCGTCTCGCGGGCAATCCGACCGGCGCGGGCGATGCGTGTGTGGCCGCCCTGGCGCGGGGGCTGCGCGATCGCACGCCGTGGCCGGAGCTGCTCGCCGACGCCGTGGCGCTCTCCGCGGCGGCGGTTGCCGCACCGGTCGCCGGCTCGGTCGACCTGGACACGTACCACCGCCTGCTCCGGGCCCTGCCACCCCGCACCTGACCAACCACCCCTCACCTGCACCTGATCGGAAGGTCCACCCTTGTTCACACCTACCGGCGAGATCGTCGCGGCTGCCCGGGAATCGGGCAGCGGGGTCGGCGCCTTCAACGTCATCACGATCGAGCACGCCGAAGCCGTGGTCACCGGGGCGGAGAACGCGGGCCGGCCCGTCGTCCTGCAGATCAGCGAGAACGCGGTCCGCTTCCACCACGGCCGGCTCGCCCCGATCGCCGCCGCCGCGCGGTCGATCGCCGAGAGCTCCTCGGTCCCGGTCGGGCTGCACCTCGACCACGTGGTCAGCGACGAACTGTTCGACCAGGCCGCCGCGTGCGGATTCGGCTCGGTCATGTACGACGCGTCGCTGCTGGCGTACGAGCAGAACGTCGCCGCCACGGCAGCTGCCGTGCGCCGGGGGCACGAGCGGGGGCTCTGGGTGGAGAGCGAGCTCGGCGAGATCGGCGGGAAGGACGGCGCGCACGCTCCGGGCGTACGCACCGATCCTGCCGAGGCGGCGGCCTACGTCGCGGCAACCGGCGTGGACGCCCTCGCGGTCGCGGTCGGCTCGTCGCACGCGATGGCCACCCGCACCGCGCGCCTCGACCACGACCTGATCGCCCGCCTGCGCGACGCCGTCGGCGTGCCCCTGGTCCTGCACGGCTCGTCCGGCGTCCCGGACGACGAACTGCGCGCCGCCGTCCGAGCCGGCATGGTCAAAATCAACATCGGCACAGCCCTGAACAAGGCCTTCACCGCCGCCGTACGCGAGACCCTCGCCGCCGACCCCAAGCTCACCGACCCCCGCCGCTACCTCACCTCCGCCCGCGACGCGATGGCGGAAACGGTCACCGCGGCCCTCCTTCTCCTGGCCCAGCCGGTCACGCCGCGCTGACCCCCTCCAGGCTTTCGCCCCACCCGGTTCCGTCGCGCTGAGCCCTTGCGTGCGTGGTCACGCGACCGGGAAATCGGTGGGTGGCTTGTGCCGTCGGCTGCGATCATGCGGGCCGTGAATGACGACGGTTTGTGGTACGCGATGCCGGTGCTTCAGGGTGAGCGGATCCGGCTGGAGCCGCTGGCGATAGAGCACGCGGAGGCCTATCTAGCGGCCGTGGGCACACCCGAGGAAGCCGCCGAGATCTTCCGATGGCAGAGCCCGGCCGGTGGGGCGCTGGCGGTGCCGGCCACCGTGGACGATGCGCGCGGGCACATCATGAGCGCGCTCGCCGCCCGGGCGCGGGGTGAGCGGTTGCCATATGCGCAGATCGAGGTGGCGACCGGGCGGTTCGTGGGGACGACGTCGTTCGCCGGGCCGGATCCGGTGCTCCGGACGGTGACGATCGGGTACACGTGGCTGGGGCGGGAGTTCTGGGGGAGCGGGTACAACGCCTAGTCGAAGCTGCTCATGCTGCGCTTCGCGTTCGAGGGGCTGCGGGCGGTCCGGGTCGTGCTGGTCACCGATGTCCGCAATGTCCGGGCGCAGCGGGCGATCGAGCGGCTCGGGGCCGTTCGGGAAGGAATCCTGCGCAAGCACCGGCGTCGTGCCGATGGTTCCTGGCGGGACACCGTGGTGTTTTCGATCGTGGACGACGACTGGGCTCAGGTGTGTCGCCGCTCACTTTCGATACGAGACGGTTCCGTATCGGAAAGCCGGCAGCTACCTTGATTGACGATACGAAACAGTTCCGTATCGTATCGCGGTCGAGCTCGGGAGAGCACACTCATGGATCAACCACAGGCAGTGCAGCCCTCAGCGGGGCATCCCCGGCGCTGGGCCATTCTCGGCGTCCTGGTCATCAGCCTTCTCGTCGTCGTTCTGGACAACACCGTCCTGAACGTCGCCCTGCGCACCATCGCCGACCCGAAGCACGGCCTCGGGGCCGACCAGGGTCAGCTCGAATGGGCCATCAACTCCTACACCCTCGTCTTCGCCGGTCTGCTGTTCACCGCCGGCATCATGGCCGACCGGTTCGGCCGGCGGATCAGCCTGGCCCTCGGGCTCGGTGTCTTCGGCCTGGCGTCGCTGATCTCGGCGTACTCGCAGACGCCCGGGCAGCTGATCGGTGCGCGGGCCCTCATGGGCCTCGGTGCCGCCGCGGTCATGCCGGCGACGCTGTCCATCATCGCCAACGTGTTCGAGCCGCACGAGCGGGGCCGCGCCATCGGCGTCTGGGCCGGGGCCGTCGGGCTCGCCGTCGCGATCGGGCCGGTCATCGGCGGGCTGCTGCTCGAGAACTTCTGGTGGGGCTCGGTCTTCCTGATCAACGTGCCGGTCGTGATCGTCGGCATCGTCCTGCTGTTCGTGCTGGTGCCCGAGTCGCGTGACCCGAAGCCCGGGCGCATCGACTTCGTGGGCGTGCTGCTGTCCGTCATCGGGCTGTCGCTGCTCACCTATGGCGTCATCACCGGTGGCGAGGACGGCTTCGGTCACCCGCAGGCCTGGGGGACGCTCGCCGGCGCCGCGATCGTGCTGACCTCGTTCGTGCTCTACGAGCGGCGCATCTCGTTCCCGTCGCTGGACGTGAAGCTGTTCAAGAACAGCACGTTCTCCGCGTCCACCGGCATGGTCGGGCTCGTGTTCTTCGCGAGCATGGGCGCCATGTTCTTCAGCGCGTTCTACCTGCAGCTCGTGCGGGGCTACGGCCCGCTGGCGTCCGGCGCGCTGTTCGTCCCGTTCGCCGTGGGACAGCTCGTGTTCGCGCCGCGCAGCGCCGCCATGGTCAAGCGGTTCGGCCCCAAGGCGGTCGGCACGGTCGGGCTGCTGCTCGTCGCGGCCGGGCTGTTCGGCTGGGTGTTCATCGGGGCGAGCACGCCCATCTGGATCGTCGGTGCCCTGTTCTTTCTCATGGGTGTCGGTATGGCCAACGTCATGCCGCCTGCCACCGAGACGATCATGGCCGCTCTCCCGCGGGAGAAGGCCGGCGTCGGATCCGCGGTCAGCAACACCGTCCGGCAGGTCGGCGGCGCCCTCGGCGTCGCGGTGCTCGGAGCGATCCTCTCCTCCTTCTACCGTGACGACATGGAAGCCGCGACACAGGCCCTGCCTGACGCCGCGCGGGAGGCGGCGCAGGAATCCATTTCCGGTGCGTACGGCGTCGCGTCCCAGTCCGGGGCCGCGGGGCAGGCGCTGATCTCCAGCGCGAACGACGCCTTCCTGTCGGCGATGCACTACGCCGCCATCGGGACGACCGTCTTCGCCCTGCTCGGCGCGCTCGTCGCCGCGATCTGGCTGCCGGGCAAGCGCCCCGCGCAGGCACCGGCGGCAACCTCGGCGGAGGGTCTCGCCGAGGAACAGGGAGTGGAACTGGTCGAGGCATGACACCCGTCGTGGCGAGCAAGTGAAACCTCGGTAACAATGGATGACATGACTACCGACACGGAAGCCGGCCAGTGGCGCAAGGCACCTGGCCGGCCCCGTGACGCCCGGGCCGACGACGCGATCCTCGAGGCCGTGATCGCCCTGCTCAGCTCCGGCCAGAGCGCCGCCGCCATGTCGATGGAGGCGGTGGCGGCGAAGGCCGGGGTGGGCAAGGCGACGCTCTACCGGCGCTGGCCCAACAAGGAGACGCTGCTCGTCGACGCGATGCTGCGGATGAAGGGCCCGCCGCCGGTCCCGCAGGGCAGGTCGCTGCGGGAGGACCTGATCCTGCTCGCGACCAGGCCCATCGGCAAGGACAACGAGAAACACACCCGGGCGACGGCCTGCCTGCTTCCGGAGATCGCCAAGAACCCGGAGCTGTACGACGTCTGGCAGCGCGTCACCGAGCCCCGCCGCAACGTCACCCGCGAGGTGCTGCGCCGCGGTATCGAGACGGGTGAGCTGCGGGCTGACCTCGACGTCGAGCTGACCACGCTGATGCTCAGTGCCCCGTCGATGGCGCAGAACCTGTTCCACTTCAACCCCGCTGTGCCGGCTGAGGGGCTCGCCGAGAAGATCGTCGACGCGATCCTGCGCGGGGCGGCTGCCTGACCGCGGAGCAGGGCGGCCGGCTCAACGCGCGGCCGCGCTGCTCCGGGCGTACCCCCATGGTGGTTATCGGGCCAGGAGCGTGCGCAGAGCCTTGACCACCGTGGCCGGGTCCTCCTCGGCCATGAAGTGGCCGCTCGTCACGGTGTCGTGGGTGAGGCCGGGGGCCCAGGCCCGCCAGACCGCGGCGGCGTCGTAGCCCAGCGCGGCACCCCAGTCCTGCTGCAGCACGGTCACGGGCATGCGGAGTTCGGTGCCCGTGTCCCGGGATGCCTGGTCCTCGGCGATGTCGATCCGCGCGGACGCCCGGTAGTCGGCGACGATCGACGGGACCGCCTCGCGCGACGCCCGCAGGTACTCGGCGCGGACCTCCGGCGGGATCGAGGCGGGGTCGTTCATCGAGGCTGGGTCGTTCGTCGAGGCTGGGTCGTTCGTCGAGGCGGCGTCGTTCGTCCAGGCGTCCAGGAAGTACGCGAAGAAGTCGTCCGGGGCCGCACCGATCATCCGCTCCGGGAGACCCGGCGGCTGGGCCATGAGGTACAGGTGGAACGCGACGGCCGCGTTCACGCCGTGCAGCACGCCCCACATGTCGAGGGTCGGCACGACGTCCAGGATCGCCAGGTGGCTGATCGCCTCCGGGTGGTCCAGGCCGGCGCGGAAGGCCACCAGGGCACCGCGGTCGTGCCCGGCGAGCGCGAACCGGTCATGGCCGAGCTCCCTGGCCAGCGCGACGATGTCCGCGGCCATCGTCGACTTGGCGTACGCCGTACCGTCGCGATCCTCAGGCTTGTCGCTCGCGCCGTAACCGCGCAGGTCCGGGCAGATGACGGTGTGGTCGGCGGCGAGATCGGCCGCCACGTGCCGCCACATCAGGTGGGTCTGGGGAAAACCGTGCAGCAGCACGACGGGGGAGCCCGACCCGCCGACGACGGCGTGCAGGGAAACCCCGTCGGCTACGGGGACGGTGACTCGGTCGAATCCGGTGAACGTGGTCATGCCGCCCAGCCTGCGCGCGGGTGATGAGCGGCGGATGAGCGGCGGATGAGTGCCGGCTCCTACGATGGTGACTTGAGCGCGATGACATTCAGGGTGCTCGGGACGGTCGGTGCGGTCAGCGCGGGCGGTCCCGTGGCGCTCCGGGGTGCGCGGCCGCGGGCGGTGCTGGCGCGGCTGCTGATCGCACGGGGGCGGGTCGTCTCCGTCGACCGGCTCGTGGAGGACCTCTGGGAGACACCGCCGGAGGCTCCGGTCGCGGCCATCCGCACCTTCGTCGCGGATCTGCGGCGGGCCCTGGAACCGGACCGCGTTCCCCGGCAGCCCGCATCGGTGCTGGTCACGACCCCACCCGGCTATCTGCTCCGGGTCGCGCCCGATGCGGTCGACGCCTGGCTCTTCGAGCGTCTGGTCACCACGTCCGCCGCTGCCGGAGATCCCGGGGAAGTGCTCGCCAGGCTGGAGGAGGGCCTTGCGCTCTGGGCGGGTCCGCCATTCGCCGAGTACGCCGACCGGGGCTGGGCACGCGCCGAGATCGACCGTCTCGACGAGCTGCGGATGCTCGCCGTCGAGCGGCGGGCTGCGGCGTTGATGGCGCTCGGGCGGGCCGCCGAGGCTGTCGCCGGGTTGCAGGCGCAGGTGGGGGAGCGGCCGTTGCGGGAGGACGCGTGGCATCTGCTCGCCACGGCGCTCTACCGGTGCGGGCGCCAGGGTGAGGCGCTCGGTGCGCTGCGGCAGGCCCGGGAGGTCCTGGTCACGGAGCTGGGCGTCGATCCGGGGCCGCGGCTCAAGCAGCTCGAGGCCGACGTGCTCGCTCAGGCGCCGCACCTTTCGGGGTTGCATCGTGGCGCGGCGTCTGCGGCGCCACTTGCCGAGCAGTCTGGCGGGCGGGCTGATCCGGGGCGGCGGTTCGTCGGGCGGCGGGGTGAGCTGGGTGAGCTGATGGCTGCTGCCGGCGAGGCGGAGACTCGGGGCCGGCCGGTGCTTGCGCTCGTCGGTGGGGAAGCGGGCGCGGGGAAGACCGCCCTGGCCGAGGCGCTCGCGCGGGAGCTCGCCGGGCGTGGCTGGGCGACCGTCTGGGGGCGTAGCCCGGAACACGAGGGCGCGCCGGTCGTCTGGCCGTGGGTGCGGGGCGAGCGGCTGACCGGTGGGAGCGGGCCGGTGCTGCTGATCGCCGACGACCTGCACCGGGCCGACGGTGACAGCCTCGACCTGCTGACCGGGCTGCTCGATGACCCCGGTGAGGGCGCGGCTCTGGTGATGGGTACGTACCGCGAACACGAGGTCGGGCAGGCGCTGGGCGGAGCGCTCGCGAGGTTCGCGAAGGCCGAGCCGGTGCGGGTGCGGCTCGGTGGTCTCAGCGAGGACGAGACCGGTGCGCTGGTCGGGGACGTCGGCGAGCAGGCGACGCGGACGATCTACCGGCGCAGTGGGGGCAACCCGTTCTTCGCGCGGGAACTGGCCCGGTTGCACGCGTCGGGGTCGGCGATGGGGGACGTTCCGGACGGCGTACGCGATGTCATCCGGCACCGGCTCACCCGGCTGCCGGACGGCGCGCAGGACGTCCTGCGGCGGGCGGCCGTGCTCGGGCGCGACGTGGACCCCGAGGTGCTGGGCGGGTTCGCGGGCGTGGACGTGCTGGATTCGCTGGACGCGGCGCTGGGTGCGGGGTTTCTGAGCGAGTCGGCGGGCGCGGTCCGGTTCACGCACATCCTGGTGCGGGACACGCTCTACGACGACCTGTCCGCGCTGCGCCGGGGCCGGTGGCACGCGGATGCCGCCGGGGTGCTCGAGAAGGTGCGCCCGGACGATCACGCCGCGCTGGCGCACCATTTCGCGCACGCCGCAGGGGCCGACGCCGTGATGAAGGCCGCACGCTACGCACGGTCGGCGGCCGAACGGGCAGAAGCGCGCAGCAACCCGCACGAGGCAGCAAGACTGTGGCGCCAATCGCTCGCGGCCTGCGACCGCGCGGCCCCCGAACGGGCGGGTAGCGCCCGGGCGGCTGGCGACCGGGCGGATGGTGGCCTCGGGCGGGAGCGGTTGACCGCCGTCATGGGGCTGGGGCGGGCGCTCGCGGTGATCGGGCACCTCGACCGGACGCGGGCGTTGCGGGCGCAGGCGATCACCGAAGCGGCCGGGATGGGCGACCGTGACCTGCTCGCCCATGTGCTGACCGCGTTCGACGTGCCCGCGATCTGGCCCCGCAACGACGATCAGGAGCTGTCCGGCCGGATCGTCGCGGCGGTCGAGAGCGCACTTCCGGGAGCACCGGATGCGTTACGCAGCCGGCTTCTCAGCACGCTCGCGCTCGAGTTGCGCGGCGACACCGGCGGCCGGGGCCGGGCGGCGGCGATCGAGGCCGAGCTGCTCGCCCGGGAGAGCGGCGACCCCGCGCTGCTGGCGCCGGCCCTGAACGCACGGTTCATGCACACGTTCGAGCAGCCCGGTCAGGCCCCCGCACGCGCGGCTGTCGGCGCGGAGCTGACGGCGCTCGCCGCGGCGCACGGGCTGGTGGTCTTCGAGGTGCTCGGCCGGCTCATCCAGCTGCAGTCGGCGTGCGCGCTCGGCGACTTCCCGGCGGCGGATCGGCACGCCGCCGCGGCGGATCGGCTCGCGGGCGATTACGACCTGCCGATGGTCGGGGTGTTCACCTCGCTCTACAGTGCGCTCCGCGGCGATCGGGACGTGGTTGCGTACCGTCGAGCCTGTGCGCAGCTGGCCGGGGCGCACATGCCCGGAGTGGCGGACGGCCTGCTGGGTCTGATCCTGGTGTCCGTGGGTGAGACGCCCGGGGGCGGACTGGGACCGTATGAGCCCTGGGCGCGGCCGGGTCTGCTGCTCGCGGCGGGGAAGCGCGCGGAGGCGGCCGACGCGCTGCGTGCCCTGCCGGAGTCTCCGCACGACCTGCTGTGGGAGGCGCGGCTCTGGCTGGCGGCGCGGGCGGCGATCGACCTCGGCGCCCGCGACGTGATGGCGCAACTCTACGAGGAGTTGCTCCCGGCCGCGGGTGAGACGGCCGGGGCACAGAGCGGGATCCTGTCGTTCGGCCCGGTCGACGCCATTCTCGACGAGCTGTCCCGGTCGATCAGGAGTCGAGCGTGATCGCCGTGATGAGGAAGACGAGCAGCGCGACCGGAATGGCGAGCCCGATGATGGTCATGGGACGCAGCAGCAGGCGTTTGCCCGGATTCATCGGCGGGCGGCTGGGGCCGAACGGATTGGGCTGCGGGACGCCGAGATTGGCGACCTTGCCCCGCTTGACCAGATTGATCAGGACGGTGATCGGCGTGATGATGAACGACGCCCAGCCGTACCAGCCCTGCACCAGCGTGCGGGACGTCATGGAACGGAACGTGGCCAGGCCGCAGTCGCGGCAGAACGGGCCTTCCGCGCTGAGGAAACGCATGAAGATGATGAATCCCTGGTGCCCGCGGAACGTCACCGGGGCCGCGGGCACGCTGCCGCACATGCGGCAGGCCGTGACCGCGAAATGGCCGTTCGGGACCTGCGCCTGCTGAGCGGCATAGGGCGCTTCGGAATACGGCGCGGGGGTGTGCGGGACGGCCGCGGGTGTGGCCGCACCGAATTCGGTGGGTGCGCCGTAGAGCAGCTCAGGCCGGGGCTGCGCGGGGGGAACGGGGTGGGACACGGACTCACCTCAGGAATCGATGCGGGTGCGGAGCTGCGTCAGGCTAATTGCTCGCGACGCGTTCCGCAGCCCCGATTTCCATTCCGGCGTTCCGCAGCCGGGTCACGAGGGCGTCGCCGATTCCCGTCGCCGGGGTGAGCACGCCGCCCGGTGACGGCGGCAGCGCGTCACGGTCCAGGGCGAGCGCCAGCGCCGATTCGCCGAGCATGACGGCCGTGGCGGCGTATCCGGGATCGCCTTTCGCCTTGAATCGCGCGGAGAACCGGGCGCCTGTCGTGGTCGTGGTGAAGATGTCCATCGTGAAATGGCCCTTGCGGCGGGCGCTCTCCGACGGGCCGTCGCCCGGTTTCGGCAGGATACGGTCCAGGACGATCCGCGTGGGCCGCAGGGCGAGACCGGCCATCAGGGCGCCCAGGCCGATTTTCGTGGCGGCCGCGCGAACCGGCGACAACGGCCCGGTGCCCGTGCTGATCGTCTCGCGATATCGGAAACCGCGACCGTACGCATACCCGCGCAACGCATTGCTGCGCCGCACGATCCGGGTGTTGTACGACGCCATGACGAACGGCGCGAGCGTGCCCCGCAGCGCCGGATCCACGTCCCGGGCGGCGACCGTGACGATGTCCTCCTGCCGGCCGAGGTCCGGCTCGGCGTCCCGGTCGGGCGTGAGCGAATACGGGCTCGCCGCGATCCGCCTCGCCGCCCGGTCGGCCCGCACGGTGTCGAGCTGGGTGCGCATCGAGTCGACGGTGCCGCCGCTCGCGCCGCCGTTCATGCTCGTGACGACCAGCGTCGTGCCGGTCAGCTCGCCCGCGCCCGCCCCGGTGACGGCCGAGTGCAGAACGTGCACGCCGATGTCCGACGGGATCGAGTCGAACCCGCACGAGTGGACGATCCGCGCACCCGTCTTCGCGGCCAGCTCGTGGTTGTCGTCGATGCTCTTCCGGACGAACAGCACCTCACCGCTCAGGTCGGCGTAGTCGGTGCCCGCCTGTGCGCACGCGTGCACGAGCGCGTGGCCGTACTTCGCATAGGGCCCGGCCGCGCTGATCACGACCCGGGCGGACGCCGCCAGCCCGGCCAGCGCCGCGGTGTCCATCGCGTCGGCGACGATGACCGGCCAGTCCACGCCGAGCCTGGCGCGCACCGCGGCCAGGCGCTCGGGTGACCGGCCGGCCAGCGCGATCCGCGTTCCCGTTGGGGCGTGCGCGGCCAGATGCCCGGCGACGAGCACCCCGGCGAAGCCGGTGGCGCCGTAGACGACGATGTCGTGATCCCTCATCGCCTGATTGTGGACGTGCCCGCCACCCGGGGCAATCAGGCCGCAGGATCGCGCAGGCCGACGCAGTCGAGGTCCCAGAACGTCGAGGAGTAGACGAGCGTCCCGGTCATCCACGGCTCGTAGGCCGCGAGCCGCACGACCTGGAACGCGGCGTCGGGGATGCGCAGCGACGGCTTGCGGAACCCGAGGTCGCCGCCGGGTGCGAACCCCGAGCGCGGGTAGTAGCCCGGATCGCCCTCCAGGAACACGAGCGGAACACCCTGGGCGTCCATCCGGGCGAGCCCGTCACGGATGAGTTCCCTGCCCAAGCCCTTGTGCTGGTACGCAGGACGCACCGCGAGCGGGCTCAGCACCTGCACGTCCACGAGCTGCCGCGGCGCGTCGAGCAGGCTCCTGCTGAACATCACGTGCCCGGCGACCTCGCCCGCCTCCACCGCCACGAGCGATACGGCGTCCGGATCGTCCCGGCGCAGTGCATCGACCAGCTCGGCGACCACCGCGCCCTCGCGCCCGAACGCCTGCCGGACAATGTCGAGCACCACGTCGTGCTCATCGTCGTTCTCGGGCCGTATGTCCATGGACGCGGACGCTAACCGCCGGCCGGGCCACCCACCACCGCTTTACGCCCGAGTCAGCCGTCAGGTGCCGGAGCCCGGGCCGGTGATCAGTTCCCCGGCGACGGTGGCCATGAGCTCGCCGACGGTGCCGGCGTGCCGGTGCAGGTCGCGCAGCAGGGACTCGGTGCCGGGGCCGGCCGGGTGGTGCTCGAGGTCGGCGCAGGTGGCGGCCAGGTTTCCCGCACCGAGCGTCGCCGAGGATCCCTTGAGGCCGTGGGCGAGGCGGGCCAGGACGTCGTTGTTGCCGGCGGCCGCGGCCTCGTCGATCTCGTGCAGCACCCGGGGCAGGCGGACCGCGAACGCGTCGAGGATCCCGGCCACCTGCAGCCGCTGCGAGGCCGAGCCACCTGCCAGGGCGGCGGCCCGCTCCCGGATGGCGTCGACGTCATCCTGAGCGGGCGCGGCGGACGGTGCGGCGGGGACGCCGGTGAGGATCGCGTCGAGCTGGGGTTCCTGCAGGGGTTTGACCAGGAAGTCGTCCATGCCGGAGCGCAGGCCCGCCGAGTGGTGCTCGACCATGGCGTTCGCGGTCAGGGCCACGATGCGCGGTGCGCCGTGCGGCGGGGGATCGGCGCGGATCCGGGCGGTCGCCTCCAGGCCGTCCATCACGGGCATCTGGACATCCATCAGCACCAGGTCGTACGCGGTGGCCGCGACTGCCTCGACCGCCGCTGCCCCGGTGGCCACGATGTCGACGCGGTGGCCCCGGCGGGTGAGCATCAGCTGGGCCACGCGCTGGTTCACCGGGTTGTCCTCGGCGAGCAGGATGTGCAGCGAGCGGTGCGGAGCCTGCCCGTCGCCGAGGGTGGTGCGCAGCGCGTGGTGCAGCAGCCGCGGGCGTACCGGCCGGGTGAGGGTGAGCCGCAGCGGGCTGTCCTCCGCGCCGTCGTCGTCCGGCGCCGCCGGGTGGTCGCTCAGGGCGATGGTCGGGATCTTCGACGTGTACGCGGAGAGCTGCGCGACGGTCTCCTCATCGGTGACCACGAGGCTGATCGCCCGTTCGGCCAGCAGATCGACCGCCTCCGCAACCGAGCCGGCGGTCACGAACGGTATGCGCCAGCCGTGCATCCGGTCGGTCAGTTGATCCCGGTCCCTGCTGAGCACCAGGACCGTCGTACCGGGCGTCCGCGGTTCCTCGATCCCGGGGCTGTCGCCCACGGTGACGGTGACCGTGAACGTCGAGCCCTCGCCCGGCACACTGGTGACGGAGATGTCGCCGTCCATCGCCTCGGCGAGCCGGCGGCTGATCACCAGGCCCAGGCCGGTCCCCTCGTACGTGCGGGTCGTCGACGCGTCCACCTGGCTGAAGGGGCGGAAGAGCCGGTCCACGCGGTCCGCGGCGATGCCGATGCCCGTGTCGCGCACGGCGATCCGCAGGCCGTACCGCCCGGGTTGTGCCACCGGATCGGGCAGGACGGCCACCCCGACCGTGACCGAGCCGTGGTCGGTGAACTTGACCGCGTTGCCGAGCAGGTTCACGAGGACCTGCCGGATGCGCGTCTCGTCACCGGCGACCACGGCGGGACAGTCCGGGGCGAACTCGCTGTGCAGGTCGAGCCCCTTCGCGTCCGCGGTCAGCGCGACCAGGTTCATGGCGTTGCGGACACAGTCACGCAGGTCGAACGGGCGCTCGTGCAGCGTGAGCTCACCCGCCTCGATCTTGGAGAAGTCGAGCACGTCGTTGATGATCACGAGCAGGGACTCGCCGCTGGCCCGGACGGTCTCGACCAGTTCGCGCTGCTCGGTGTCGAGTTCGGTGTCCATCAGCAGGCCGGTCATGCCGATCACGGCGTTCATCGGGGTCCGGATCTCGTGGCTCATCGTCGCCAGGAACGCCGATTTCGCCGCGGTGGCGGCCAGCGCCTCGTCGCGGGCGGTGGCCATCGCCGTCATCGACGCGTTCACCGCGCGGGCCATCTGCTCCAGCTCGAGGGGGCCCGAGACCTCCGCGCGCCGGGTCAGGTCGCCCTCGATCACCCGCTGGGCGGCGGCCGTCACCCGCCGGGCCGGGGTGGTGATGCGCCGGGTGATGACCCGGGCGCCGATCGCCACCAGCACGAACGTGCCGATCGAGACCCAGAGGATGAGCGTACGGGTGTGCCGCGCACTGCGGTCCCCGGCTTCCTGCCGCGCCCTGAGCTGGGAAAACTCCTTGTGACTCATGGTCTCGACCACGGCTCGGAGCTGCGCCAGGTTGCTTTCGGCGACCGGCAACGCGAACTGTTCGGCGGCCATCGCCTGGATCTGCGCCACGCGGGCCTGCTGCTCGGGATCGTCCCTGGTCGCTGTGGAGAGCTGGGTGATGCCGGCCGCGACCATGCGGCCGGCGTCCTGGTATTGCGCCTGGGAGATGTCCCGCTGCTGGGCCCGGGTGACGGCTCCGTTCAGTTTGCCGAGCCCGTCCATCACCGTGTTCGAGGTCTGGAACGGGGCGCGGTCCTGCAGCAGCGTGCCGATCCGGGCGTACGCGCTGATGCCGACCACCGCCAGCGCCGCCAGGGCGAGCAGGAACCCCGCCGCCAACATCCGCCCCACGGTCCACCGGAAAGCCCGCACGAAGCTACTCTACGTAGTGAAGCGCGTACGCAAGGCTGCATTGAGCGGGGGACCGGATGACGTCCGTGCTGGTGGTCGATGACGACCCGGTGATGCTGCAGGTCGTCGAGACCGTGCTGCGCTCGGGTGGCATCGACGTGGCGACCGAGACGACGGGCCGGGCCGGGCTGCGCGCCGCGCACGACGCGCCGCCGGACTGCGCGGTCGTGGACGTGACGATGCCGGACATGACCGGGCTGGACGTGTGCCGCGCGCTGCGGGACGACGTCGAGACGGCGGACATCCCGATCATCCTGCTGACCGGGCGCGGTCAGTGGCTCGACGTGGCCTCGGGGTTCGACGCCGGCGCCGACGACTATCTGGTGAAACCGTTCAGCCCGCAGGACCTGCTGAACCGGGTGTCGGCTCTGACGGGCTGAGGGCCGGGAGGCGTACGGTCAGCGCGTTCTCCTCGATGCCCACCGTGCCGTCGTGGCGGCCGACGATCGCGCGGGCGAGCATCAGGGCGGTGGCGTTCCCGCGCCGGCCGGTGCTCGTGAAGAGCTGGTCCGCCGCGCTGTCCTGGGGCAGCGGCAGGGAGATCCGCCACTGGTCGTCGAGGCGGGTGGCGTCCAGCTCGACGGGGGTGCCCGCGCCGGTGATCGCCTGGACGGCGGCGGTCAAGCGGATGAGGGCGCCGACCAGGCGTACGGGATCGGCCAGGACCGCGCCCCCGCCCGCCGTGACCGTCACCCGGGTTCCGGGGTGGGCCGCCCGCACCTCACCGAGGAGGTCCGCCATCTCCACGCGCTGACGGGTGAGCTCGATCGTGCCGTTCTCGATCCCGCTGATCAGCACGATCTCGTCGGTGACCGCCGTCAGCCGCTCGAGGTTGCGGGAGATCCCGCGCACCGCGTCGGTGGTCAGCGCGTCGCCCAGGTCCTCCGGCAGGAATTCCGCCATCGACCGGGCCGCGGCCAGGGGCGTGCGCAGCTCGTGCAGCAGGGCGCTGACCAGCTCGGTCTTGGTCGCGACCAGTTCGGCGAGGGCGCGGTTGTGCTCCCGCAGACGCCGCCGGACCCGGGCATCGGCACTGAGATCCGTGATGGTGGCGGCACGAAGCTCGCCGACGACGTGCCAGGCGCCCTGGAGGAGGCGGTCCCCGGGCAGCGGCCAGCGGTGTGACCGCTCGGAGTCGTCGGCCCACAGCGCCCCGGCCGGCCGGAACGGGTCGAGCGTCGCCAGCGCGGCGACGTCCAACCCGGTCAGGTCGGTCCCGGCGGGGGCGCCGAACGCCGTGAGCAGGGCGGGGTTCGCCATGATGATCCGGCCGCCGGGGTCGGTGACGAGCACGCCGGTCGTCACGACGCCGAGAAGCAGGGCCGCATCCACCCGTTGATGATCGCAACCCGGTGCCGGTGATGCGGGGCTAATGGGCCATCACGCGCCGGTGCGGGGCCGGTGACGCCGGCTGAGCTACCAGGAACGGCCGAGCTACCAGGAACGGCCGAGGAAGCTGCGCCGGTAGCGGATGATCAGCCGGCCCGCGGCCTGGCGGCCGGTGACGATGAAGTGGATGCCCTCGGCGTGGACCGAGGGGACGGCGCGCTGGACCACGGAGCCTGCCACCAGGTCGACGTGGTCGGCATCGGCCGAGGCGCCGGCGGGCAGGACCAGGACCGTGGTGCCCGCGTAGACCTGCAGCTCGATCTCGACCGTGGGGTGCGCGATCACGGCCTCGGTGAAGTTGAGTCTGGCGCTGCCCGCTTTCGCGCTGATGAGCAGGCGGCGGGGGACGACCCAGCGCCCCTTGCGTTTCAGGGACGCCGCCGTCGTGCGCAGCTCGAGGAAGTCGGGGACCTGGATGGCGATCGGGCCGCCCGGCAGATCGGCCAGGTGCGGGGAGACCTCGCCGTAGGTGCGGGCCGCCAGGATCAGGGCGAGGCGTTCGTCGTACTCCTCGAGGGTGAGGCGGCCGTCGTCGAGGGCTGTGCGCAGGCGGCCGGCGGCGCGTTCGCGGTCGGCGGTGGAGATCCGCCATGCCGGCGGCTGGGGTGACAGGTCCGAGCTCACGACTTCACTCTAGGGGAATCACCGGGTTGCATCGGGATGGCCGACAGGTCGAACTTTCCGCGCGGCAGGCCCTGGCTGTCGAAGAGCTCCACCAGGTGGATCTGGGCGATCTGCGGGTCGCTGAGGTCCACTGTGCCCGCACCGCGGACAGTCACGATCTCGTCGCCCGCGGGTGGGGCCAGGTGCGTTCCCCGCTCCCGCGGCGGATCCCACTCCGGGGGCAGCACCGCGAGAGCGGAGCGGAACCCGGTCGTGCGCAGCGCCGGATCGAACGGGCCCAGATAGCCCGCGAGCGCCGCCATCAGGGGCGGATCGAGCAGCGCCGCGCTCGACGGCAGGGTCGCGATCCGGTAGGAGGCCGCGCTGCCGGCCGCGCCGGGATCGAGGACCAGGAAGAAGACCAGGCGCTCCAGGAAACCGGGCTTGGGCTCCCCGCCGAGCATGACCGGGACGCTGTCGAACTGCCAGCCGTGCCGCAGGAGCTCGTCGGCCAGCCGCTCCCGGGGCTCGTCCTGGGTGGGCTCGGCGAGCAGCGCGGCGATCGCGGCGCGCACCGACCGGCGGGCGAGGACCTCGTCGAGCCCGTCGCGGCCGGAGCGGGCGACGAAGCGGTTGACGACCACGACATGGGCCGGGTCGGCCGCCGGGAGGCTCAGCTTGCCGGCGATCGCGGTCAGCAGCTCCGCGCGGCGGGTCGAGGCGTCGAGCGAGCCGCGCTCCCACTCCGGGGTGAGGTGCAGGTCGTCGTGGCCCGGCATGAACGGATCGTCCGCCAGGATGATCGACGGCGAGGACACCTCGGGGCCGTCCGGGGTGTCGGTCACCGTCACGCGGATGTCGGCGAGCGGGCGCACGGGCGTGAGCAGCAACTGCTCGCGGACCTTGCGCAGCTGCCGGCCGGTGACCGCGGTGAGGACGTACGGCCAGAGCAGGAAGTTGACCTGTTCCCCCAGCACCAGCGGCGCCCAGCCCTCGGCGGAGTCCTTGAGCACGTCGCTCGCGTCCTCGGGCGCTATCTCGCCGGTGATCCAGAAATCGTCCGACACGCCGCCGGTCTCGACGCTGCGGTGCACGAGGAGCCAGCCGCCCGAGGTGCCGTGCGGCACCCAGACATAGCGCGTCGTCACTGTCCTTGACCCGCTGTGCCCGCTCATCCGGCCTCCTGCAGAACATCGCTCAGTCGGCGCAGAGTACTGCAAATCTCCAGGTACGGACGCCAAGTGTTCGTGATCCGACGCAACCGATCGTCCAGAACGCTCCCCCCTCTACGGTGGAGGGCGGCGCAATGGGGCGCGGGCCGGGAGGATCTATGCGGATCAGCGACGTAATCCACAACAAGGGTGGCCGGGTGGTCACCGTGACTCCTCAGACGACGGTGCAGGAGCTGCTCACCACGCTCGCCGAGCACGGCATCGGCGCCGCCGTGGTGTCGGCGGACGGGCAGGCGATCGCCGGGATCGTCAGCGAGCGGGACATCGTGCGAGCGCTGGCAGGCCGGGGCGCCGCCGTGCTCACCGAGCCGGTGTCCGCGATCGCCACCGCCCGGGTCTTCACAATCGGCCCGGACGCCGACGTCGCCGATGTCGAGAAGCTGATGACCGAGCACCGCTTCCGGCACGTGCCCGTCGTGGTCGGCGACGCCCTGACCGGCATCGTCAGCATCGGCGACGTCGTCAAGAAGCGGATCACCGAGCTCGAGGTCGAGAAGTCCGCCCTCACCGGCTACATCACCGGCGAGCGCGCGAGCTGACGCCTACGCGGTGGTGGCGATGCCTCCGTCGACGGGGATCACCGCGCCCGTCAGGTAGGCGCCCGCCCGGCCGGCAAGGAACACGGCAACACCCGCCATGTCATCGTCGCGCCCGATCCGGCGCAGCGGGGCCGCCGCCGCGATCGCCTCGCCGAGTTCGTCGAGCGTCGCCGCCATCATCGTCGACGGGAACGGGCCCGGCGCCACGGCGTTCACGGTGACGTGCTGCGGCCCCAGTTCCCGGGCGAGGTGCCTGGTGAGCTGATGCAGCGCGGCCTTGCTGCTGGAGTACGAGTAGTTGGGCCGGTGCGGAATGTGGATGGCGGCGATGCTGCCGATGTTGATGATCCGCGCCGGATCATCGGCGGTGCCGGCCTTGCGAAGCGTGGGCAGCAGCTCCTGGACCAGCCAGAACGGCGACTTCAGATTCAGATCGACGACCGTGTCCCAGGCCGCGTCCGGGAACGTCTCCAGCGGCTCGTCCCACAGGGCCCCCGCGTTGTTGACGAGAATGTCGAGACGATCCTCGCCTGCGGTCACGAGGCCGGACAGCCGCCGGCACTCGTCGTGGCGGGACAGGTCGGCGGGGATTGCCCGCACCTCACCGAACGCGGACAGCTGCTCCTGCGCCTGAGCGCAGGCTTCTGCGCTGCGCGAGCTGATGACCACGCGCGCACCTGCCTGGAGCAGGCCCCGCGCGATCATCATCCCGATGCCCCTGGTGCCACCGGTGACGAGCGCCCGCTTGCCACTCAGATCGAAAAGTTCCGCATGCGTTGTGAATTGGTTGACCACCACGTGGCGCCTCTCTCGTTGTCGAGTGCGTCTACGAGAACCCGGATCGTGCACGGGCGGGAGTCACCGCTCTTCCGGGTAACGTCAGTACCTCCCGGCACGCCGCCGCACGACCTACGGTGGTGATGTGACCGGCAGCGGGAGGGATGAGCGGGCCGGGGAGGTACGGGAGTTCCTCAGCATCCGTCGCGCCCGTCTCACGCCCCAGCAGGCAGGGTTGCCCGTCTTCGGTGGCAATCGACGGGTGACGGGGCTGCGCCGGGAGGAGGTGGCGCTGCTGGCCGGGATGAGCATCGACTACTACATCCGCCTGGAGCGCGGGAACCTGAGCGGCGCCTCGGACGCGGTGCTGGACTCCCTGTCCCACGCACTTCAGCTCGACGATGCCGAGCGGGCCTACCTCTACGACCTGGCCCGCGCGGTCACCGCGTCCGAGCGCCGGCGACCCGTGGCGACCGGGCGGATCCGGCCGGTGGTTCTGCGGATGCTCGACGCGATGACCGACCTCCCGGCCTACATCCGCAACGGGCGGTTCGACATCCTCGCCGCCAACTCGCTCGGCCGGGCCCTGTACGCCCCGGTCTACGATTCCCCGTTGTTCGCGCAGCGTGGCCCGGTCAACACCGCGCGGTTCCTCTTCCTCGATCCTGGTTCCGCCGATTTCTGGGCCGAGCGGGAGAAGGCCGCCAACGACTCGGTCGCCTTCCTGCGCGCCGAGACCGGCCGCTCGCCGCAGGACAAAGTTCTGACGGACCTGATCGGCGAGCTCTGCACCAGGAGCGACGAGTTCGCCCGGCGGTGGGCCGGGCACGCCGTGAAGTTCCAGCACTCGGGCGTGAAGCGACTCCACCACCCGCTCCTCGGGGACCTGGCCCTGCCCTACGAAGCCCTCGATCCGCCCGCCGACCCCGGGCTCCGTATCACTGTCTACTCACCCGTGCCCGGCTCGCCCGAACGCCGGGCACTCGATCTCCTGGCCGGCTGGACCGGCTCGACCGCACTCGAGCGCTGACTGTCGTCGCCGCGCCCTGACCGAGTGAAAAGGCCGGGTGGCAGGCGGGTCACGGCGACACCGAGCAGGCAGATCGCGCCGCCGAGCAGGGCCCAGGACAGCAACTATTTCATCCGACGTCCAGATGGTGGTCGCTCCGCGAGACTTCACGGGTACGCGTGAAGCCCGCGCCCATCACCTCATCGACGACCCGTACGTCGCCCTGGTCCCACGCAGCCATCCGCTCGAGAACGAACCCGGCCCCGGTCCGGTCCATCCACGCCCTGATCCGGACCTCGGTCGAGTCGGCACCCCCGGCCCGCAGACTCCTGGAAGTTCTCCGGGAATGTGCGAACCGAGGGGCCGATCTGAGCGGCTAGAAGCCGCCTGCCGTGTTGCACTTGGCCCTCTGGACGACGCAGTCCTTGACGCGCTGACCGAGGGCGGTGTTGTCCCAGGCCAGATACACATCGCCGTGCATCGAGGAGGCCATCTTGGAGGCCAGTTCGAAGCCGGCGGTGGTGCCGCTGGTGCGGTAGGCGATCACGAAGGAGATGTTCGGGATCGCGACCGGGAACTCACCCGAGCAGGTGGCGCCCCCGATGTAGCGGACGTGGGACTTGTGGTCGGGGCTGTCCAGGTGGATGCCGTCCCAGCAGTCCGGGAAGACGAGCTGGAACACCAGGTCGGCGGTCGGTGCGCAGACCGGCCAGTTGCCGTCGGCGCTGCGGCCGATCTCGCCGCCCGGGCCGGCGCAGTAGAACTGGTTGACGGTGCCGCGCGGGGTCGGCACCTGCGAGCGGGCGTCACCCGCGATCATCCGGAAGCCCTGCGGGAACGGCACGGTCGCGGACGGGTCGGCGAGCCGGGAACCGTAGTAGACCGTCACCCCGGAGGGCTCGACCGCCTGGCCGTGTTCGAAGAGCGTCGGGATCCAGTACGCCGACAGGTCCGTCGACGGGGCGCAGCTGGTCCCGGCGTTGGCGAGCAGCGACTGCGTGGTCGTGTTGGCGTTGGTGCTGGTGTTGCCGAGGAACGAGTGCATGTGTGACGCGCCGGGCAGGCCGGGGAAGACGATCGGGTCGTCCGGCTTGGAGTGGCTGTAGTGGCAGGCGGCGTTGAACTCGGAGACGCGTACGGCGTCGGCGGGGGCCGGATGCGTCGGCAGCGCCCGGAACGCCGCGAGCTGCGCGTTCCAGCGTGCCTGGTCCATCGTGACCCAGCCGGCCGGGGCCGAGCCGTCGCCGAACGTGAACCAGTTGAGGTTGACGAAGTCGCCGCCGGCCGGGTTCTGCAGGACGGCGAACACGGTCTGTGCGCCGGTCGGATGGGTGGTGGCCGTCGCCGTCCTCGTCACCCAGCTCTGCCAGCCGCCGGTGGCGGTGACGGGGAAGGTGGCGAGCAGCGGCCCGGTCGGCGAGCCGGTGCGCAGCTCGACGGCGCCGTTGCCCCCGGTGGCGGAGGCGAGCCGGGCCTGGACGGTCAGCGTCCCGGCCGGGCCGAGGTCGACGTTGTCGTAGCGCAGCCAGTCACCGGCGGCCAGGTAGGAGACGTTCAGGCCGCCACCGGTGTCGGCGGTCTGCTCGGTCGCGGCGCCGGACTGCGCCGCGTACGACTCGGCCTGGACGGTGACCGTGGCAGCCGCGGCGGGGCCGGTGGTCAGTGCCACCGTTCCGGCGGCGATCAGGAGCACGCCCAGGGATGCGGACAGCAGGGAGCGGGGTGTTCGTTTGCCCATGACGATCCTTCGGGGTAGGGGCCTCGCCGCCCGCTGAGGGGGATGAGCGGCGGTGACCGGTCGTCATCTCCTGGATACATGGATGCCACTCGATGTAACAGCGGCCGAACGTACCGCCCGGTTCCGGATTAGGTTGAAGACATGGAATATCGCCAGCTGGGCCGGTCGGGCCTCAGGATCTCCGTTCTCACCATGGGCACCATGACCTTCGGCGGGAAGGGCAACTTCGCCATGGTCGGGTCCACCGACGTCGCCGAGGCGCGGCGGCAGGTCGACCAGTGCCTGGATGCCGGGATCAACATCATCGACACCGCCGACGTCTACTCCGACGGGCTGTCCGAGGAGATCGTGGGGGAGGTTCTCGACGGGCGGCGCGACGACGTGCTCGTCGCCACGAAGGTGCGGATGCCGATGGGGTCCGGGCCCAACGACGCCGGGCTCTCCCGGCACCACATCGTGGCCGGGTGCGAGGCGAGCCTGCGCCGGCTGCGTACCGATCACATCGATCTTTATCAGGTGCACGAGTGGGACGGCCAGACGCCCCTGGAGGAGACCCTCGAGGCCCTCGACCTGCTCGTCCAGCAGGGCAAGGTGCGCTATGTCGGCGCCTCCAACTATGCCGGGTGGCAGCTGATGAAGGCCCTGGGAGCCGCCGACCGGACCGGCACCCCGCGGTTCGTCAGCGAGCAGATCTACTACTCACTGCAGGGCCGGGACGCCGAGTACGAGCTCGTGCCCGCCGCCGTCGACCAGGGGCTCGGGGTGCTGGTGTGGAGCCCGCTCGCCGGCGGCCTGCTCTCCGGCAAGTACCGGCGCGGTCAGGAGCCGCCGGCCGGGTCGCGGCAGCTGTCCGAGTGGAACGAGCCGCCCGTCTACGACCGGGAGAAGCTCTACGACATCGTCGAGGTGCTGGTGGCCATCGGCGAGGAGCGGGGCGTGTCCGCCGCGCAGGTGTCGCTCGCGTGGCTGCTGGGCCGGCCCGCCGTCACCTCGCTGGTGATCGGGGCGCGCACGGCCGAGCAGCTCACCGACAATCTCGCCGCGGCGGAGCTGAAACTCGGTGATGCGGAACGGACACGGCTCGATCAGGTGAGTGCCCCGGATCTGCTCTACCCGTACTGGCATCAGGCGCGTACGGCGAACGATCGGTTGTCGGCTGCCGATCTCACGTTGCTGAAACCGCACCTGAATGGGTGAAGCAATGATCACGCGCTCGCGTGAAATAACAAGATGAATTGCTTTCAGTCAAGGGCCGCCCCCGTGGGCGGCCCTTTTTTGGCTGCTCGTTCCGGCGCGTTGACGATGGGCGGCGCGGTGCGCTCGCGGAACAGGCCATATTGGATCGACCGAACGGGGGAGGGGCAAGAGATGACCATCTTTGAGGCAGGTCAAAGCGCTGAAAGGATGATCGATGTAGTACCTTTGGCGCTCGCGGGCAGCACCGGAGTCCTACCTGGTGCGAACGGGGTGAACGCTCTATATCGGATTCAATCCGCCGATGTCCGCCCGCACGGCAATTGCAGGAACTGGTGGGGTAATGGACATCGATTCTGTAAAGGAATTGTTTCCGGCCCTCGACGAGAGAGAAAACTGTCCACTGAAGGCTGTAAATAAATTGTCAGTCTGCTTGAGGACGTGGACGCATTCCCGGCTATGGTTTCCGCGCTGGCGGGAATTGGGGCCCGCCTCCAGCGCGAAAGGCAACGGCTTTGGCTGCCGCCGTCATGATCTTGGTTTCCTTGGTTCTCGCAGGCTTCGCCGCGGTGACCCTCTGGTGGACGATGCACGCCTGGCGTACACCGGAGACCCTCGCTTCGACCCGATTCGCCGCCCCGGACGGCGAGCACAAACTGACGTTCTCCCTCCTCGTGCCCGCGCGGCACGAGCAGGCGGTCCTCGAGCACACCGTCGAGCGGCTCCTGCTCTCCACCCACGCGGGCTTCGAGATCATCATCATCGTGGGGCACGACGACCCGGAGACCGCTGAGGTCGCCATGCGGGTCGCCGCGACCTCACCCGGGCGCATCTTCGTGGTCACCGACCACAGCGAGCAGAAGAACAAGCCGCGCGCGCTCAACGCCGCGCTGCCCTACTGCCGCGGTGACGTCGTCGGGGTCTTCGACGCCGAGGACCAGGTCGACCCGGAGCTGCTCGCGCACGTCGACCACGCGTTCCGGGCTACCGGCGCGGACGTCGTGCAGGGCGGGGTGCAGCTCATCAACTTCCACTCGAGCTGGTACAGCCTGCACAACTGCCTGGAGTACTTCTTCTGGTTCCGCAGCCGGCTGCACCTGCACGCCCGCAAGGGCTTCATCCCGCTGGGCGGCAACACCGTCTTCGTCCGCACGGAGACGCTGCGCGAGGCCAACGGCTGGGACGGCACGTGTCTCGCCGAGGACTGCGACCTCGGGGTGCGGCTCAGCAGCCGCGGCAAACGGGTCGCGGTGGCGTACGACTCCGCCGTGGTCACCCGGGAGGAGACCCCCGGGTCGGTGACCGCGCTGCTCAAGCAGCGGACCCGGTGGAACCAGGGCTTCCTGCAGGTCTACCGCAAGGGGGAGTGGCGCAAACTGCCCGGCTTCGGCCAGCGGCTGCTCGCCCGCTACACCCTGACCGGCCCGTTCCTGCAGGCGTTCTCCGGGATCGTCATCCCGATCGGCATCGCGATCGCGATCTGGGCCCGGCTGCCGGTCGGGGTCGCCCTGCTCACGTTCGTGCCGGTCATGCCGATGGTCGCGAACCTGGTCTTCCAGGTGGTCGGGCTGCGTGACTTCGGCGAGCAGTTCGACCTGCGGATCAGGTGGCACCACTACGCGCGGCTCATCATCGGCGCCTTCCCGTACGCCCTGGTGCTCGCGGTCGCGGCACTGCGCGCGGTCTGGCGCGAATACACCGGCAAGCGCAACTGGGAGCTCACGGCACACGTCGGTGCCCACTTGACGAAACCCGCTGTCGCGGAGTCAGGAGTGACCGCGTGACTGTCTTGGATCGTCCCGACGTTGCCGTGGAGCCTGCGGGTGGCACGGCGGGTGCGCTGCCGGGCGTACCGAAGAAAAATCGCACCGACCTGTATCTTGCCGGGGGCCTGACCGCCCTCTGCCTGGTGTTGCTGGCCTGGAACATCACGGGCTTCCCGATGGCCAGCGACGACGAGGGGACCTACCTCGCGCAGGCCTGGGCGGTCGCGCACGGCAAGGGCCTCGCCCATTACACCTACTGGTACGACCACCCGCCGCTCGCCTGGATTCAGCTCGCCGGGCTGTCGTGGCTCCCGGCGCTGGTGTTCCCCACGCTGCTGTCCGTCGCGGGCGGGCGGCTGGCGATGCTGCCGGTCGAGGCCGTCACGCTGCTGCTGGTCTACGTGATCTGCAAGCGGCTCGGCATGCGCCGGTGGGCGGCCGCGCTGGGACTGCTCACGTTCGGGCTGTCGCCGCTGGCCCTGACCATGAACCGCCAGATCTACCTGGACAGTTTCGCCGTCATGTGGATGCTCGCGGCGCTCACGCTGGCGTTGTCGCCGCGCCGGCACCTGTGGCACTACGCCGCTGCCGGGGGTGCCGCCGCGATCGCGGTGCTGTCCAAGGAGACCATGGTCATCACCCTGCCGGCCGTGCTGGTGGCGATGTGGCAGAAGGCCGCGCGCAGCACGACCCGGCCGTGGGCGTTCGGCGCGTTCGCGAGCGGGCTCGCCCTGGTCGGCATCTTCTACCCGCTGTACGCCCTGCTGCGCGGCGAGTTGTTCCCCGGCGACGGGCACGTCTCGCTGATCGGGGCGTGGCAGTTCCAGCTGATGTCTCGCTCGGGGTCGGGCAGCGTCTTCGACGAGGCGTCCGGCTCGGGTGCGCTGATCGACTCGTGGCTCTACTACGACTCCGTCATCCTGTTCGGCGGGCTCGCGGCCACAGTGGTCGCACTGTTCGTGCGCAAGCTGCGCGCCCCGGGGATCGCGGGCCTGGTCCTGGCGCTGGTCGCGATCCGCCCCGGCGGTTACCTGCCGGCCATGTACGTCGTGCAGGCCCTGCCGTTCCTCGCGATCCTCATCGCCGGGGTGACCGAGTTCGGGTTCGACAAGCTGCGCCCGGCGCGGGTCTGGTGGCGCTGGACGATCCTCGGCGTCGCCGTGGTCACCGCACTGGGCTTCGTCGTCCCGCACTGGTACGTCGGGGACCGCCGCGCGCTCGTCGCCAACGACAACGCGCCGTACCAGGAGGCCGCCGACTACCTGCGGACGCAATTGCCGGACCGGGCCGGTACGACGCTGGTCGTCGACGACGTGCTCTGGCTCGACGCCGTCCGCGCCGGCTACACCCGCGACAACGTCATCTGGTTCTACAAACTCGACCTCGACACGGCGGTCGCCGCGCGGCTCGCCAACGGGTGGCGCGACGTCGACTACATCGTCTCCACCCCGGCGCTGCGGCAGGACCCGAACTCCCTGCCGACGGTCGCCAAGCTGCTCACCAACTCGACGGTGGTCGCGTCGTTCGGCCCGGGCTCCGGGCCGGTCGAGATCCGCCGTGTCGACAAGGAGAACCCATGACTCTCGAAATGACACCGCCGGTCGTCGTCCCCGCTCCCGCCCGGATCCGCCTCACCGGTCAGATCGGTGTCCTGCAGGTGCCCACCGCGCTCAAACAGAGCGTGGTGATACCCACCTTCAACGAGCGCGACAACATAGGTGCTCTCCTGGAACGCCTCACCGCGGTGCTGCCCGCCGGCGAGACGGAGATCATCTTCGTCGACGACAGCACCGACGACACCCCGGACCTGATCCTGCAGGCGGCCATGGACTGCCCGCTGCCCGTCACGGTGTATCACCGCGACCACGCGATCGGAGGTCTCGGCGGCGCGGTCGTCGAGGGGATGCGGCACGCCCGGGGCGCGTGGATCGTCGTCATGGACGCCGATCTGCAGCACCCGCCGGAGATGGTGCCGCGGCTCATCGCCGCCGGCACCCGGGACGGCGCCGACCTCGTCGTCGGCACCCGCTACGCCGGCGGAGGCAGCACCGACGGGCTCTCCGCCGGGTACCGCCGGCTCGTCTCCAGCGGCAGCACCCTGCTGACCAAACTCGTCTTCCGCAACTCGCTGCTGCGGGTGAGCGACCCGATGAGCGGGCTGTTCGCCGTGCGGGCCAGCTCCCTCGACGTCGGCGAGCTGCGCCCCGAGGGCTTCAAGGTGCTGCTGGAGCTGCTCGTCCGCAACCGGCCCGGCCGCATCGGCGAGGTGCCGTACGCGTTCCAGCAGCGCCACGCCGGCGTTTCCAAGTCGAGCTTCGCCGAGGGCGCCCGCTTCCTGAAGCACCTGGCGATCCTGCGATTCGGCGCGCAGCGTACCCGGATCCTGGCCTTCGCCCTGATCGGTATCTCCGGCCTGATCCCCAACCAGCTCGCGCTCTGGCTGCTCGCCCACGTCGCCGGGGTGCACTACGTCCCCGCCGCCATCGTGGCCAATGTGATCGCCGTGGGCTGGAACTTTGCCCTGACCGACTCGTTGCTCTATCGCAACCGCCGTCATCGCAGCCTCAGCGGGCGGATGACCCGGTTCTTCCTCATGGGCAACGCTGACCTGCTGCTGCGCATCCCGCTGCTCGCCGTGCTCGTCGACGGCGTCCACCTCGGGGTGCTGGTGGCCAACCTGATCACGCTCGTCGCCTCGTTCGTCGTGCGGTTCCTGATTCTCGACCGGGTGATCTATTTGAACAAGCCGAAGACCCTGGAGGCCGCCGGATGACCTCCGCACCTTCACGTCCCCTTTTCAGCGGCGCGAACCGCGTACGCATCGCCCAGGTCCTGGTTCTGACCCTGGTCCTGGTCGTCCTCGTCCCCGGCCGGTCCTCGGCCGGGGCGAACCTGCTCGCCAACGGCGGCCTCGAAGCGGTCGACTCCACCGGCTTCCCCCTGTGCTGGGAGAAGTCCGGCTGGGGCGACAGCACGCACACGTTCGAGGTCAGCCACGCCGCGCCGCACGGCGGCGCCAACGCCATGAAGGTCACGGTCGCCGCGATCTCCAACGGCGACCGCAAGGCGATGATGCTGGAGAACCCGTCCTGCGCCCCGAACGTCACGCCGGGGCACCAGTACGACGCCTCTGCCTGGTACAAGTCGACCACCGCGAACACCGTCATGACGATCTTCCGGCACGACGTCGCCCAGGGCTGGACGTACTGGACCGACCTCGCCACGCTGCCGGTCGCGAACGCGTGGACGAAGAAGACGGTCCGCACCCCGGTCGTGCCACCCGGCACCGACCAGATCGCCTGGGGCATCACCATCTACGGCGTCGGCATCCTCGAGACCGACGACTACACCCTCATCGACGCGACCGAGGACACCCCCGGCACCACCTGCAGCGCCGGCGCCGCCTGCACCAAGGGCGCGTGGCAGGTCATGCCGTTCAACTCGCCCGTCCGCGCCATCCACACCGTCGTCCTCAAGAACGGTGACGTCCTGCTGGTCGCCGGCTCGGGCAACGACCCGGACGCGTTCGCGCAGGGCACCTTCAAGACCTCGGTCTACCACCCCCGCACGGGCACGTTCACCGCCGTGGCCACCCCCGCCGACCTGTTCTGCTCCGGGCACGTCCAGCTCTCCGACGGCCGCGTGCTCATCATGGGCGGTAACAAGGACTACCCGGCGGCGGACGCCAGCCACGGGTACAAGGGGCTCAAGGACTCGTACATCTTCGACCCGGCCACCTCGGCGTACACGAAGGTCAACGACATGTCGGCCGGCTCGTGGTACCCGTCCGCCACCGTCATGGGCAACGGCGACGTCATCTCGCTCGGCGGTCTCGGCGAGGACTCGTCCGGCACGGTCGCCACGCAGTACTTCAACGCCGCCCAGCAGCGCTGGCTCAGCCTCGGCGAGACCAAGCAGACGTGGAACTTCTGGGGCCTCTACCCGTCCATGATCCTCATGCAGGACGGCCGGCTCTTCTACTCCGGCAGCCACGTCTTCGGCAACGGCACCCCCGGCACCGGCGCCTCCATCTACAACTACGGCACCGAGGCCATCACCCCGGTCGGCGGGCTGCAGCGCAAGGACGAACGCGACCAGTCCATGAGCGTCCTCCTGCCACCCGCCCAGGACCAGCGGGTCCTCACCATCGGCGGCGGCAACATCGACAGCAACCCCGACGCCAACCGCCTCACCGACATCATCGACCTCAAACAGGCCAACCCGGTCTATCAACCCGGTCCGCTGCTGCCCTCCGGCACGATGACCGGCGGTGTCCCGCAAACCGCCACCCAGGGCAAGATGTACGTCTCCACCGTCCTGCTCCCCGACGGCAAGGTCTTCGAAACCGGAGGCGGCCTGCACAACCGGGCCGACCCGGTCTACGAAGCCTCCATGTTCGACCCGGTCACCAGCACCTTCAACGCCGGCATGGCCACCGACCCCGTCCCGCGCACCTACCACTCGTCCGCCTTCCTGCTCCCCGACGGCCGCGTCATGGCAGTCGGCGACAACCCGGGCGACGGCTCCTTCGACATGCGCATCTCCGTCTACTCCCCGCCCTACCTCTTCAAGGGCTCAAGACCCCAGATCACTTCACTCTCGGGTACGCAGTGGGCGTACGGCAGCACCAACACCATCAAGGTCGACGAGCCGATCACCCGCGCCGCCCTCATCCGCCCCGAAGCGGTCACCCACTCCAGCGACCCGAACCAGCGTTTCGTCGACCTCCCCATGACGGTCAACGGCACCACCATCGGCCTCAACCTCACGAGCAACCCCAACCTGGCACCCCCCGGCTGGTACATGCTCTTCGCCCTCGGCACCAACGGCGTGCCGTCCGTCGCAGAATGGGTCCACGTCGGATGAACCGCACCCGCCTCACCCTCGCCGCCGTCACCGGCATCGCCGCCATCTTCACCATGACCGGCATGGCCGTAGCCACCCTCCGCGCCCCCTCCATCCCCGCCGCCATCCCCGCCGCCACCGCCGTCCCCGAACCCACCGACACCACCTGGCCCCTCAACCTCCCCCCAGCCGCCGACCCCACCCCCACCACCCAGCCCCCACCCGGCACCCCGGCCCCCTACGTCCAACCCTTCGCCGACCAACCAGACACCAAAGACCTGGCCCCCAGGCCCTCCCCCAAAACCCCGGTCAAAATGCCCGCCTTCGCCGACGGCTGCAACCACGCCTACGGCACCCGCAACCAATGCGTCCCCCTCGAGTTCCCCCCAGGCACAACCGACAAATGCACCTGGCTGAAATCCCACGGCTTCAAAAAACTCACCGTCCAAGGCAAGGACACCCACCTCCTGGACCGCAACGCCAACCACACCGCCTGCGACGGCTAACCTCCCCACCCCCCGCTCGCCGGGTCGTCCGGGCCTGCTCGCCGGGCTGACCATTTCTGCTTGCCGGGTCGTCCGGGCCTGCTCGCCGGGCTGACTACTTCTGCTTGCCGGGTTGTCCGGGCCTGCTCGCCGGGCCGGACGGCTCGGCTTGCCGGGTTGCTCGGCCCGGTTTGCCGGTTTGCCGGTTGCCTGTTTGCCTGTTTGCCGGGCCGGACGGCTTGGCTCGGTTCGCCGGGTTGCTCGGCCCGGTTTGTCGGTTGCCTGCGTGGTGTGACGGGATGCTCGGCGAACTTGGGGGTCGCTCACAGGCTCACAGGCTCGGTCTGTCGGGTTACCCGGCTGATTCCGCTTGCCCGGGTTGCTTTGCCAGCCCACTGAGGTGGCGGCCGGGCTATGTGGCTGGCGTTGCCCTGCCGGGTTGCCCTGCCGGCTCGCTCTGCGCGCCTACAGGTTCGGCCTGCCGGGCAGCCAGCCAGGCTTGCCGTTTTTCTAACGGCGCCCAGGGATCATCCACCTGGCCTACGGCGATGCCCTTCTGGCCGCCCGCACCACCGACTAACCGAATCCCTCTTCCGGTGCTCGTCGCTTTCCGCGACGGGCACCATTGCCGTCCACCCCCTCAAGTACGCACCACCTCAGCCGACCATGTCCGTAAGCCAGAGCACCGCTCCGGGCAATGCCACCCCGCGCCCGAGGAGCCCTCCCCATGTCCCACCCCCCGACCAACCACCAATCCTGGCCGCCGCCCTACTACCAACAGCAACTCGACTACCAGCAGCAACACCCCGACCCCTACCTGCCTTACGCCTTTCCCCCTGCCGCATCGAGTCCGGGGTTCTCGAGTCCTGCTGTCTTCGCACCCGTCACCTCCGCGCCTGCCATGTGGGATGGCCCTGCGGTCTCGGGCCC
>NZ_BOQP01000058.1 GCF_018332715.1 Winogradskya consettensis
TCAGCCCTGGGGTTCTCAGCCGTGGCACTCCCGGCCGTCGGGTTCTCAGTTATGGGAGATCTCCTCGTCGGGCGTGACCCGCCGGGCGTTCACCGACGGGTTCCGCTGGAGGCTCTCGATCAGCCCGGCCGGGCCGCCCACGCAGCTGTAATCATCGTCCCAGAGCGCCGAGACCAGCCAGGACCGGTCCGCGGGAAAAAACAGATCGGGCAGCGCGCCACCCCCGTCACGCATGTGACCGATGCGCCAGGTGAGCGCCTCCCCAGGCCCGCCCTGAACCAGAACATACGGCCACTCCCAGTAGAGCAGCACCCGCGGAGCCTCGCCGAAGACGACGTCGTGCGCGCCGGTCTCGAGAAAGCCCAGCCACCACGGCTGCCCGCCCGCATACCGGGTGAGCTCGGCGACAACAGCCCGTTCGTGGTCGATGATCGGCACCTCGGCGGGCCGCTCGAACGTGGCGTAGTCCTCGAAGATCCGCGGGATCGCCGTGGTGACCGTCCGCCCGGGAACGGTCTGCCCGGCGAGCCAATCCACGTCCCGGGCGGCGCCGATGACTGCCATGCGATGTCTCCCCGTCGCCTGCTCGTGGGTCCGGACCAGCTCGCCGTGCCCGGAAAGCGAAACGGCGGCCACGCCGGCCGGAGCCGGACGTGACCGCCGTTGTCACAGCGTCAGTGGATCAGACGTTGTAGTACATCTCGAACTCGTGCGGGGTCGGACGCAGGCGCACCGGGTCGATCTCGTTGGTGCGCTTGTAGTCGATCCAGGTGGAGATGAGGTCCGGCGTGAAGACGCCGCCCGCGGTGAGGAAGTCGTTGTCCGCCTCGAGCGAGTCGAGGACCGCGTCGAGCGAGCCGGGGACCTGCTTGACGCTGCCCCACTCCTCCGGCGGGAGGTCGTAGAGGTCCTTGTCGATCGGGGCCGGGGGCTCGATCTTGTTCTTGATGCCGTCGAGGCCGGCCATCATCTGCGCCGAGAACGCGAGGTACGGGTTCGACGACGGGTCCGGGACGCGGAACTCGATGCGCTTCGCCTTGGGGTTGCTGCCCGTTACCGGGATGCGGGTGCAGGCGGAGCGGTTGCGCTGCGAGTAGACCAGGTTGACCGGGGCCTCGTAGCCGGGCACGAGGCGCCGGTAGGAGTTGACGGTCGGGTTGGTGAACGCGAGCAGCGACGGCGCGTGGTGCAGCAGGCCGCCGATGTACCAGCGGGCCATGTCCGACAGGCCGGCGTAACCGGTCTCGTCGTAGAACAGCGGCTCGCCACCCAGCCAGAGGCTCTGGTGGGTGTGCATGCCGGAGCCGTTGTCCCCGAAGAGCGGCTTGGGCATGAACGTCGCGGTCTTGCCATGCTCCCAGGCGGTGTTCTTGATGATGTACTTGAACATCTGCATCTGGTCGCCGGCGTGCAGCAGCGTCGAGAACTTGTAGTTGATCTCGGCCTGGCCCGCGGTGCCGACCTCGTGGTGCGAGCGCTCGACGGTGAAGCCGGAGTCGATCAGCCGGCGCACCATGGCGTCACGCAGGTCGGAGTAGTGGTCGAGCGGCGAGACGGGGAAGTAGCCGCCCTTGTAAGCGGTCTTGTAACCGCGGTTGCCACCCTCTTCGTCCTTGCCGCTGTTCCAGGCGCCCTCGATCGAGTCGATGTAGTAGAAGGCCTGGTTGGCGGAGGTCTCGTGGCGGATCGAGTCGAAGATGTAGAACTCCGCCTCGGCGCCGAAGTAGGCGGTGTCGGCGATGCCGCTGGAGGCCAGGTAGGTCTCGGCCTTCTTGGCCACGTTCCGCGGGTCACGGGAGTAGGCCTCACGCGTGAACGGGTCGTGGATGAAGAAGTTGAGCGCCAGGGTCTTCTGGATCCGGAACGGGTCGATGAAGGCCGTGTTGACGTCCGGCAGGAGCATCATGTCGGACTCGTGGATGGCCTGGAACCCGCGGATCGAGGATCCGTCGAAGGCGAGGCCGTCGGTGATGACACTGTCGTCGAACGATTCCACCGGCATGTTGAAGTGCTGCATCACGCCGGGAAGGTCACAGAAACGTACGTCGACGAACTTGACGTCCTCATCTTTGAGGTATCGCAGGAGTTCCTCGGGATTGGCGAACACACGTCCTCCTGGCACAGATTTCTTCAATTACGCGAGGCGGCGTCGGCCGCCACGGTGGCTAGGCTGGTCTGCGACGCTAGGCCCCGGCGGTTGCCCAGGCGTATCCCTATTGTTTCCGCCGTGTTACGGAGCCTGTGATTCGCGTGCGGCCAACCAGACCCTATCGCCGGTCAGGCCCGCAAGAGACCAAAATCCAAGCGACGGGTACGCCCACAGCATCGCCGCCGAGCGCTCCGATTACCCTCATGATCCGTGGCGACACGCAGCAACGGCAACCCCGATCGTGCATCCGACCCGACCAGCATGGAACCCGGCGGCTTCCTCCGCCGCCTCGCCGCGCTCCTGATCGACTGGGCGCTCTGCAACGTGATCGCCAGCTTCTACGCCGATCCCCGTGTGGTCCCGTGGCCCCCGGTGGTCCTGCTGATCATCGTGAACACGTTCTTCATCGGCCTGTTCGGACAGACCCCCGGCATGTTCCTGGCCCGCATGCGCTGCGTCTCGATCTTCGACGGCGGCGCCATCGGCCTCCCGAAAGCCCTGCTCCGCGCCGTCCTGCTGGCCCTCTTCATCCCCGCCCTGATCATGAACGACAAACAGCGCGGCGTGCACGACCGCGCGGCCGGCTCGATCGTGGTCCGGATCCCGCCCGCCGGCCGCTGAAAAAGTTATCCACAGGCCGGAAAGCCGGGCGAGCGCCGATCGGCGGCCGGGGAGCAGAATCTGGCGCATGGACATCGGGGTGCTTGGCCAGGTCGAGCTGCGCTCCGGCGCGGGCCTACCCGCGCCGGTAGTGATCCATGAGCCGACGCGAGCCGTGCCGGCCGCACGGCCCGGCCCGGTCCCTTCGGCAGCGACCTCCGCGGCCAGGAGCGCGGCCACTGCCGTCCCTCGAGGCGGGCTGCGTCGCCGCGACGGCCCGGCTCGTCCACGCCTGCGCTCCGCGCGGCACGGCCCGGGCGCACGACCCGCCGGGCTCGACCGACCGTTTCATCCCTGGCCCCGACCGCGTCCCAGAGTCGCCCGCGAAGCCCTGGGTACCGACCATTTCGCCCAGGCATCCGCCGCGGGCACCTACGTCACACCCACCACCGCAAGACACGCCGGCACCTCCGTCACCACGGCGGAAAGACAACGACGTTGCGGCGTGGGCGGCGTGGGCGGCGATGGCGGTGAGGTCGAGGTGGTCAGGATGCAGCGTCGAGGTCGGCGACTGCCGCGGCCGGTCCCCGGTCGTCGCACCCGGCTCAAACGTCGAGCGCGCCAGCCGGTTCCCACGACTGGCCGTCCCGCGCAACCAAGGCGGAAGCCGGTCAGGCGGAAGCCGGTCGAGCAGGGCTGACGGTTCGAGCTCACCGCGAGCACCAGGGGGTCGCGACAGAGTTAGCCGAGGAGCGTCTCGGCGATCTGGCGGGTGGTGGCGGCGGCTATTCGGGGATTGGTGTGGGCGTAGGAGACGAAGGCGTTGATGCCGCCGGCCAGGGACCAGCCTCGGCCTCTTGCCCAGGTGGCGTCGTCGACGTCGAGGCGGTCGCGGAAGATCGGACGGGTCCTGGCCGACAGGAGGGTGAAAGCGATGGTGAGGTCGGGGGCCGGGTCGCCGGCGCCGAGGCCGCCGAAGTCGATGACCGCGCTGAGGTGGCCGTTCTCGGTGAGCAGGTTGCCGATGTGGAAGTCCCCGTGGAACAGGACCGGGGGCCTGGTCCAGGCGGGAGCCGAGAGGGCGGCGTTCCAGACGTCGGTCAGGGCGGCGGCGTCGAACGTGGCTGCTGCGGCGGCGATGTCGGCGCGGCAGGATTCGTCGCGGGCGGCGAGAGGGGCGGAGTTCAGGCCGGTGGAGGGCGGGATGGACTGCAGGGCGAGGAGGAAGTCCGCCAGGGCCAGGGCGGTCTCGGGGGTGTCCGAGGTGGTGGTGGCGACCTCACCCGGGAGCCAGCGGGTCACGGCCCAGGGCCAGGGGTATCCGAGGTCCGGTGTGCCGACCGCTACCGGGGCCGGGATTGCCAGCGGTAGGTGCGGGGCCAGTCGGGGCAGCCAGGTCAGGTCCTTGGTGGCCTGGCCGATCGCGCCGTCATGGCGGGGCAGTCGGACCGTGAGGGCGGGACCCAGCCGGTGGATCACGTGGTCCGAGCCGGCGGGGTCGAGCAGGGTCAGGGGCAGGTCCGCCCATTGCGGGAACTGGGTATCGACCAGCTTGCGGACCAGAGCGGGATCGATCGGCGGGCGATAACTCACCCACCCAGCATGAATCAGCCGTGCCCGAGCGGCACAGACCATGCGAGCCCGAGCGGCACAGACCGGGCCAGCCCGAGCCGCACAGATCAGGCCAGCCCGAGCCGCCCGCGGTCAGGCAAGCTCGGGCGGCACAGACCAGGCCAGCCCGGGCGGCACGCGAACAGGCCAGCCCGGGCGGCGCGGGGTCAGGAGAGGTGGCCGAGGCGGAGGAAGACGGTTTCGCCGGTGGCGTCGTCGATGGCGTCGTTGTCCGTGACGGCGTAGGCCTGGCCGTTGCCGGCGATGGCGAGGCCTTCGACCTTGTCCTGGGTCCAGCCGTTGTCGGCTCGCAGGGCGGGCAGGAGATCCTTGACCGGTTTCTTCTTGATGGTCGGGACGCCGGTCCAGGTTGCCGGGACGTCGAAGCGGTAGATCTTCTTGATCGCGGCGGCGGGGCCGCGCTGGTTGTCGCGTTCGATCACCGCGAACGTGTCGCGGTCGACGGCGACCAGTTCGGACAGGCCGGTCCAGCCGGTCGGGGCGACATCCAGCGGGTACGCGAGCCACGACCACACCCCGCCCGCATAACGCCCGATGCGCGTGGTGGTCTCCCCCTTGAGCGGGCGCTGGACGGCGACCCACACGGCGTCCCCGACGACGGCGATTCCTTCGAGCCCGTTCGTGGTGACAGTGGCGGCGACGTCGGCGGGGAGCGGGATTTCCTGTTGGACGGCGCCGCGCGCGTTCAGGCGTACGAGCAGATTGGGGGTTGAAGCAGAGCCCTCCACCGCGAGCCAGTAACCGTCACGCACAGCAGCCACGCCTTCAGCGTCATAACCGACCGCGATGCCGTCCTTGGTGACAGTCAGCGAACCGATGATCGAAGCAGGCCGAGTGGTGACGTCCACGGTCAACAGCCGGGTCGGGGTGTACGCGCTGTCCGTCACCGACACGAGCTGCGCCGGGTGGCCGGGTACGGCGGAGAGGCCGGAGAGCGTCCCGAACGGGATGGTGCGGGGTGAGGTGATCGACGGGAAGGCCCCCGCCGTGCGCCCGAAGCCGTAGATCTGCACCGTCCCGCGGATGCCGGCGTCCGGGATCTCCTCCTCGCTGGAGACGACGATCAGGTTCCGCGACGGTACGGCGACCACGCCCTCAGGCCCGTTCGTCGTCGGCAGGATCTGCTTGAACCGCGGTGACCTGGGCGAAGACACGTCATAGACAGCGGTGAAGTTGCCGCGCTCGCTGTTGACGAAGACGTACGGAACCCCGCCGAACCGCGCGAACGCCACGTTCTCCGGCTCGATGCCCTTGGCGTCGGAGCGCTTGTCCGGGTAGAGCCCGTGCTGGACGGCGAGGTGCTCGAGGGAGTTGCCGGCGTCCCAGACGACCTTGCCGCCGCGGTCGAAGATGCTCCAGCCCCGCGACCCGCCCACGTAGTCGCCCTCGTTAGCGGTCGCGAACAGGTCGTCACCGAGCCAGGTGACGCCGTCGGGCTCGCGCCGCGCGGTGATCGATCCGGTGAGTGAGATGGTGTCGTCATCCAGCGTGTCCACGCCGTCGACGGTGACCGTCCCGGCGCTGAAGTGAGCGGTGACCTTGCGCCTGGCCAGCGACACGATCGCCAGGTGGTTGTTCTCCTGGAGGCTGACCACGGCCTCGTCGCGGGAGTTGATGCTGACGTATTCGGGTTCCGGGTCGCCCGGCGCGACCTCGGCGAGCCCGGTCAGGTCGACGCGGGAGACGGCCCAGGTCCGGGTGTCAATCACGGAGAGATAGCCGGCGGGTGCCTGCGGGATCTCGCCGTCGTTGACATCTTCATCGCGCTCGTTCTCGATCGCCACGGCGATGTAGCGGCCGCTCGGCGCGACGGCGACCGAGTCCGGCTGGCCGCCGAGGTCGAGCGACCGCACCACCGCCCGGGTGCGGTCGTCGACAACGACCAGCTTGCCGGACGGGCTGGTGAAGCTCGCGCTGGTGTTGACGCCGGCGAGCAGCAGGTGGCCGAGGTGCGCTACGGACGTCGGCTCGCCGCCCATCGCCAGGGTGCCGGTCGGCTTCGGCTTGCCCGGGTTCGTGATGTCGAAGAACCCCAGCCGTTCACCCGGGCTGTCGGTATAGACCACGGTGCGGCCGTCCTCGGTCACCGTCGAGATCTCGGCGGCGGCTTCGTCGTCCATACTCGAATTGAGGTACGCCGGAACGGTCGCGAGACGCCGGAACTGCTGATCGGCCGAGCCGGCAAAAGTAACCGAGCCGGCGAAAGCAGCCGAACCGGCGAAAGCAGCCGGGCTCGCGAAAGCAGCCGAACCGGCGGATGCGACAGGGACAGCGACTATGGCGAGGGCTGTGGTCAGCCCGAGAGCGAGGGCTTTCCGCGTACGGAAGAAGGGCATGGGCTTTGCCTACGGCCCCGGCCGGACGCTCAGGTGGCGGCGGAGGAAACGCCCGGTGTCCGCACCGGAACGATCTTGCGCAGCGAGCCGGACGCATCGGACGAAGCCCGCGGCAGCAGGAACAGCAGCGCGACGCAGAACAGAACGTAGAGATTGGCGCCGATGACGGCGAGCGGCGGCTTCGGGCCGTTCTCGTAGAGGAACGTGACGCGCGTGCACACCAGCACGTAGAAGACCACGCCGACCCAGAAGACCCGCGGGTTGCTGCGCCGGTTCTCGTAACACCGGACCAGGACGGGCAACAGCCACACGCAGTGATGCACCCAGGTCACTGGGCTGATCAGGCAGCCGAGGATGCCGGTGAGCGCCAGGCCGCCGAGCGCGTCGGTCCCGCGTACCCGCCAGGCCCAGACGCCGATCGCGGCGAGCACGCAGACGATCCACACCACCGACTCGGCGGAGTCGAGCGGCAGCCGGGCCAGCATCCCGCGCAGCGACTGGTTCGAGACGTACTCCAGGTTGCCCACCCGGTTGGTGTCCCAGAGCGCGGACGTCCAGAACTCACGGGAAGCGTCCGGCCAGATCGCCGCGGCACCCAGCGTGGCGGCCGCGGCGGTGGCGATCGAGACGCCCGCCGCCCGCCACTGCCGCGTGACCAGCAGGTAGAGGATGAAGACGCCGGGCGTCAGCTTGATCGCGGTGGCGAGTCCGATGCCGATGCCCGCCCAGCGCCGGCCGCGCGCGACCCCGAACAGCACGTCCCCGGCGACGAGCGCGAGCAGCAGCATGTTGACCTGCCCGAAGCCGAACGTCTCACGGACCGGCTCGAAGAACAGGGCCAGGCAGGACGCGACGGCGAGCGGGTACCAGTCACGGGTCCGGATGAACCACGACACGACCACGACGGTGACGACCACGGTGGCAGCGGACCCGGCTGCGGCGATGGCCCAGAGCGGCAGGTACGCCATCGGCGCCATGACCAGCCCGGCGAACGGCGGGTACGTGAAGCCGTACACCGTGCCGCCCTTGAGGAAGTCGTAGACCAGCCCGTCGTCCCGGAACCAGTACCGCACCGCCTCCGAGTAGACCTGCGAGTCGAAGTAGAAGTGGTGGATCGCCGTCCACACGAGCGACCCCGCGGCCGCGAGCGCGAGGACAACGAGCAGCAGGATCCGGCGATTCACGCGGTCACCCTACGGGCGAGCCGCCGCCGCACACCGACGACAGCCAGGACGACCAGCGCGGACGTGACAATGATCGCGCCCGGGATCCGGGTGTAGAGCGCCCAGTTGTACCCCGCCGGCGTGGTCAGGGTCGCTGCGAAAGCGCACAGTCCCAGCACGACGCGGCTCTCCTTCCGGACGGCCGCCAGCACGGCAAGCGGCCAGGTCGCATACCAGGGATGAAAGACCGGAGCGCAGAGTACGGTCGCCGCCAGCGCGAGCCCCGCGCCGCCCAACGCCCCACCTGCCCGAAATGTCCGCCACCACAGCACGACCAAAAAGACCGCCAGCACCCCCACACCGATCAGCCGCGTCACCGGAACCGCGTCGTACCCGGTCAACGCCTTGATCGTCAGTCCCACAGCGGTCGACGGCGACCCCCACGTCACGCTGTCCCCGCTCCGGAGCAACCCCGCCACCCACCCGATCCCCCGCCCCGAAACCAGCGACAGCAGGGCAGTGGAACCCAGCAGACCTCCGACGACAGTCCCGGCCGTCTGCAAAAACGCCTTCCCCGTGTACGCCCGGAGCGGCGCAGCCACCAGCACAGCGAACGGGACAACCACGATGGCAGTCGCCTTCACCCCCACCGCCAGCCCCAGCACCGCCCCCGCCGCCGCGAGCCGCACGAACGCCATCCCGCCAAAACCGGCCGGAGGGCTGAGGCCGGCCGGAGGGCTGAGGCCGGCCGGAGGGCTGAGGCCGGCCGGAGGGCTGAGGCCGGCCGGAGGGCTGAGGCCGGCCGGAGGGCTGAGGCCGGCCGGAGGGCTGAGGCCAGTGGAGGTGGCCGCGGCGGAGAACGGCCCGGCGACGCCCGGTGAAGCGGTCGCCGCGAGGGCGAGACCTGCGACGATGAGCCCGATCATCAGGGCGTCGTTGTGTGCGCCCGACACGAGATGGACCAGCACGAGCGGGCACGCGAGCACGACCCACACCGCCCTCGCGGGATCGATGCCGCACCGCCGCGCCAGCACCGGAACCCCGGCGGCGACCAACGCGAGCCCGGCCAGCGCCACCACCCGCAGCCCCGCGATCACCCCGCCGAGCGAATCCCCGGCGACCCGCACCACCCCGGCCGCGAGCAGCAGGAACAGCGGCCCGTAAGGCGCCGGCGAGTCGACCCACGACGACGCGACCGACCCGAGCCAGGGACACCCGAACTCCCCCACGCCCGTGGCATAGGGATCGCCGCCGGCATGCTGGACGTAGCCCTGACACGCGTACGAGTAGACGTCCGCACTCCCCAGCGGCAGGAACGGCAGCACCGGCAGGAACCACAGCCCCGCCGTGACGAGGGCCCATCGCACGGAGGGGACGACGCTCCGCCCGTACCACCAGGCTGTGATCAGGAGAGCCGTGCCCACCACCCAGAGGATCGGCAGCAGCACCCCGCGCTGCCCGCTGAGCAGCGTGACCGGATTGATGCTGGGCACCCGCTCGAAGCCTGTCCCGCCGAGCCACGCACTACCCGCGGTGGCGACGCTGCCGGCGAACCCGCCCCAGCGGATGAGCCGCGGCGTCATCGGACCGGCCGAACAAATCGGACAGCGCGCCACGCCACCCAGCCCACCAGCCCTGTGACCAGGAACGCGAGCGGCACCTGCAGCGGCTTCCACGCGCCGTCCCCGTTCGGCAGGATCAGGAACATCGACGCGATGATCACGGCGTCCAGCCGGCGCGTGCCGGTCGTGGTGACCGCCCACAGCACGAGGGTCCAGAAGAGGTACCAGGGCTGGGTGATCGGCGCGAGGAAGATGACGGCGAGGCAGGCCAGCCCGGCACCGTGCAGGAAGTCGCCGTGGCGGTGCCGCCACCAGATCACCACGAGCGCGACGACGAGCAGAACGAGCGCGACGGTCCGCAGGACGGGCACCACGTCGATCTCGCCGCCGAACCACTTGGCCACGGCGTTGATCGTGATGCCGACCGCGGTGGGTGGCGACGTCCAGCTGCGGGATTCCCCCGCCCCGGACAGCGCGGTCGCCCAGCCGAAGCCGAGCCCGGAGCCGAGCGAGAGGGCGACCAGCAGACCCACGGCACCGGCGATGACGGCGGCGGCCCGGCTCAGGAAGGCGCGGGTGAGTTCGAACCCCCCGGCGGCCAGCAGCGCCGCGAACGGCAGCACCACCCCGAGCGTCGACTTGATCGCGATCGCCGCGCCGATCAGCGCCCCACCGGCGAGCAGGAGCCCGATCGAGGCCCTGCGGTAGATCAGCGCGAGCGCCCCGGCCACCAGCGCCATCGCGAGGGTGTCGTTGTGGGCGCCGCCGATGAAGTGCACGATGACCAGCGGGCAGCACAGCACGAGCCACAACGCGCGGGTCTCGGGAACTCCCGCCCGGCGGGCGAGCGGCGGCAGGACCAGGGCAAGAGCGACAACCGCCAGCACCTCGTACGCCCGGAAGATCCCCAGCGCCACCGCCTGCGACCCGAACGACGCGGCGAACCCCGAAAGCACGATCCACAGCGGCCCGTACGGCGTGGGCGTCGTCCGCCACACCACCGACACCGAGTCGAGCCACGGGCAGGGCTGCGCCGCGATCGAGTCGACGGACGGGTTGAAGCCGGCGTCGAAGAGCGAACCCTGACACGCGTACGCGTACACGTCGCGGCTCGCCAAAGGTGGCACGAGCAGCAGCGGCACGATCCACAGCGCGGCGGTCACGAGGATCCAGCCGCGCGACACCTCGAGCCGGCGCCCCCACCACCAGGCCAGGCACAGCGCGCTCAACCCGGCGATCCAGAGCACCATGATCAGTACGCCGTCCGGGCCCCGCAGAATGCTCGCGACCGAGACGCCCCGGCGGATCCAGGTCGGCGCCCCGAACAGCACCGCGTCGGCCGCGCAGCACAACGCCCCGAAGAAGCCGAGCCAGCGGACCCCGGCAGGGCCTCTCACGGGTTGGCTCGCAGGATCGGCACACCCTCGACGACCGTCTCGGGGTGGTAGTACATCGCGAGGTCAGCAGCGATCCCGCCGCTCGGGTCGACCGCCGCGGGCGGCGTGTCGAGGAGCACGAGCGTCGGGCGCTGCGCCGAGCTCAGCATCGCGCGCAGCCGGGGCAGCGCGTCGGGGATCTTGTCGATCGGCTTGCCCCACAGGTACGGGTACGACGCCTGCCGGTCAGCCGCGAAGTAGAGGTACGCCTCCGACTCGAGCACGTAGATCCGCTGCCCGGGCGTGGTGGAGGCCCGGATCACCGCCGCGATCCTGTCGTCCCGGGCGGCCAGCGCGTCGTACGGAACGGTGTCTGCCCGGCGGGCCGGCGACATCGGGATCAGCGCGACGAGCCACACCAGGGTCGGCAGCACGACGACCGCGGCGAGCGCCCGCCGTGGCAGCGCCGCCGGGATCCCGATGAGCATGGCCGCGACCAGCACCACGAGGGCGGGCAGCGGCTGGACGAAGTAGTGCGGCCAGTACGAGCCACCGAGGTTGATGCCGACGAACCCGGCGAACAGCCATGCCCCCAGCACCCAGCGCCCGCCCCGGTCGAGCAGCCGCCACCCGAACACCGACAGCAGCACGATCACCGTCAGGTCGAGCGCGATGTCCCCCGCGTGCCGGCCGAGGTCGCTCAGACGCGTCGAGGTGTTCGACCCGTCCCCGCCCATGGCCGAGAGCTGATACCCGATCAGCGCGGTCCAGTAGTAGTTCCACCCCACCGAGATCCCGTGCACCACCGACGCGACCAGCGGAACCGCCGCGGTCGCCGCGAAGACGCCGGCCGCCCGCCAGTTGCGCGCGAGCACCACGATCAGCGCCCCGACAACGATGCCATCGATACCCGACTGCTTCATCGTCAGCGCAACCCCGGCCAGCACTCCCGCCCCGGCCAGCCACCACATAGACCTGCGCAACGCCCTCGACGGCCTCGCCCCCCTGGCCGCCCTCGCCGAAGTCTCCGCCGTCGAAGCCGCAGTCGCCGCCGTCGAAGCCGCCGCCGTCGAAGTCGCAGTCGCCGCCGCAGAAGTCTCCGCAGTCGCAGTCGCAGAAACCGGAGGATCCGCAGAGCCCGCAGAGGACGCGGATGCCGCAGCCGAGGAGAACGCCGGATCGGGCCGCCACCAATAAACGGCACACGCGATAGCCACCGTCGACGGGATGCCCGCGAGCAGCTCCCCGTTGAACGTCATGCCCTCGAGATGCGGTGCGACCCCCACGATCGCGTAGATCCACGCAGCCCACACCCCGGCGGCGCGCCCGATCAGCAGCCGCGCGATCACCGCCACCGCGACCGTGATGATCGCCCCGCCGGCCACCATCCCCAGCCGGATCGCCCAGCCGCCGTCACCGATCGCGAGCAGCGCCCGATACGTCAGCAGCAAACCCTGCGGCCGATCGAGCCAGGCCGTGTCGTAGAGCCGGTCCCCCCGCGCCCACCGCTGCGCGACATACGCATAGCCGCCCTCATCCGTCGACAACCCGGTGAAGAGGAACGGCACCCGGACCAGAACAGCCACACAAGCCGCGATGACGACCGACCAGCCGCTGGAGAAAAATCGGATCATGCGTCGAGGACTCGTTCCATGGCCGCGCGGGAGCGCCGGGTCAGGCGCAGGTAGCGGTCGACGAACTCGCCCGGGTCGCCGCCGCCTAGGAGCTGGACCACGCCGGCGAGCTCCACACCGTGCCGCGGGAGCTGGTCGGTGGGGCGGCCACGGACCAGCGTGAGCGCGTTGCGGACCTGGGCGGCGAGGGTCCAGCCCGCTTCCATGGCCGCGGCGTCGATCTTGTCGATCAGCTTGGCCTGCGTCTCGGCTGTGAGCGCGCCGAGCGTCCGGGTGCGGCGCAGGTCGGGCACGGCGTACGCATGCCGCAGCTGCACCAGCTGCACGGCCCACTCCACGTCGGCGAGCCCGCCCCGCCCGAGCTTCGTGTGGGTGTTGGGGTCGGCGCCGCGCGGCATCCGCTCGACCTCCACCCGGGCCTTGATCCGCCGGATCTCCGTGACCTGCTCGCGGGTGAGGCCGCCGTCCGGGTAGCGCATCGTGTCGGCGAGCTGCTCGAACTCCCGGCCGAGATCCTCGTCGCCGCAGACGTAGCGGGCGCGCAGCAACGCCTGCGACTCCCACACCTTCGACCAGCGCGCGTAGTACTGCGCGTACGCGTTGAGGCTCCGCACGAGCGGGCCCTGCCGTCCCTCGGGGCGCAGGTCGGCGTCGATGCCCAGCTCGGGGTCGGGGGCCGGGGCGCTCAGCGTGCGGCGCAGCTCCTCGGCGATCGCGTGCGCGGCCGAGCTGGCCGCGCCGTCGGTCACCCCGGGTGGCGGCGCGTAGACGAAGAGCACGTCGGCGTCGGAGGGGTAACTCATCTCGTAGCCGCCGAGCCGACCCATGCCGATGACCGCGAACCGCAGCCCCTCAATTCCCGGGTGGACCCGCCGCGCCACGTGCAGCGCCGCGGCTAGGGTCGCGTCGGTGACGTCGGAGAGGGCGATCCCGATCCGGTTCACGTCGAGCGGCTGGGCCGGGGCGAGCTCGCCGGACCGGCTCAGGATGTCGGCGCAGGCGATGCGGAACAGCTCACGGCGGCGCATGGCCCGGACCGCCGCGATCGCCGGCATCGGATCGGTGGCGCCTTCCCGCAGGTGGCGTTCGGCGGCGGCCAGGAACCCGTCGCGCAGCGCGTCGCGGTCGCGCGGGACGAGCTCGCCGTCGTTGGCGAGCAGCCGCAGTGCTTCCGGGTCACGGGTGAGCAGGTCGGTGGCGTACCGGGAGAGGCTGAGGACCCGGGCGAGGCGGCGGGCGACCGGGCCGCCGTCGCGCAGCAACCGCAGATACCAGGGGGTGCTGCCGAGCTTGTCGGAGACGTGCCGGTAGTTGAGCAGGCCGCGGTCGGGCTCGGGGGCGTCGGCGAACTCCTGCAGCAGCATCGGCAGCAGGGTCCGCTGGATCGCGGCCGTGCGGCTGACCCCGCCGGTGAGCGCCTGGATGTGGCGCAGCGCCGCGGCCTGGTCGGCGAAGCCCAGGATCTCCAGGCGCTTGCCGGCCGACTCCGGGGTCATCCGCAGGGCCTCGGCGGGCACCCGGGCCACCGCCTCCAGGAGCGGTTGGTAGAGCAGCTTCGCGTGCAGCCGGCGGACCTGGGCGGCGTGCCCGACCCAGTCCGAGCGGAACGCCTCGACGGCGTCGCGGCCGGGCAACGCGCGGTAACCCAGGGCTGCCGCGAGCCAGCGGAGCGCTTTCGGGTCGTCGGGCACGGTGTGCGTACGCCGCAGATTCTGCAGTTGGAGCCGGTGCTCGATGCCGCGCAGGAAGCGGTATCCCCGCAGCAGCGTCTCGCCGTCCTCCCGGCCGACGTAGCCGCCCGCGACCAGCGCACGCAGCGCGGGCAGCGTCCCCGGGCTGCGCAGGGTCTCGTCGATGCGGCCGTGCACGAGCTGCAGCAGCTGCACCGCGAACTCGATGTCGCGCAGGCCACCCGGGCCGCGCTTGATCTCGCGGTCGACCTCCTTGGCGGGCACGTTCTCGATGATCTTGCGGCGCATGTCCCGGACGTCGGCGACCGCCTCGGGCCGTTCGGCGGCGTGCCACACGAGCGGGGCGAGGTCGTCGATCCACTCCTGGGCGAGCCGCAGGTCACCGGCGGCCGGCCGGGCCTTGAGCAGCGCCTGGAACTCCCACGTGCGCGCCCAGCGGCGGTAGTAGGCCTGGTGGCTGGCGAGCGTGCGGACCAGCGGCCCCCGGTTTCCCTCCGGGCGCAGCGCCGCGTCGACCGGCCACGCCACCTGCCCGCAGATCTCGATCAGGCGCGCCGCCACGGTGGTGCCGGCGCTGAGATCCTCGTCCCCGGCCGCCACGAAGATGACATCCACATCGGAGACGTAGTTGAGCTCGTTGCCCCCGCACTTGCCCATCGCGACAACAGCCAACCGCGGCTCGCTCACGCTCTCCGGCAGACCCGCCACCGCCATTTCGTACGCCGTGACGAGCGTCTCGTCCGCCAGCCGCGAGAGCGCCGCCATGGTGGGCTCGAGCCCCCGCCCGCCGGTCAGGTCCGCGGCGACGATCCGCAGCAGCGCCGTGCGGTAGGCCGTGCGCAGCGCCGGAACGCCCAGCGCACCGGGCCCCATCGAGTCGGGGAATTCCAGGTGCCCGTCGGCGCTCGGCGCCAGCCCCGTCTTACCGGTGACCAGCACCCGCCACTGGTCGAGGTTGGCGACCAGGTGATCCCCGAGCGCGCTGGACGCCCCGAGCACCGACACCAGCCGTCGGCGCAACCCGACATCGCCGTAGAGCGCGGAGAGGATCGCCGTGGCCGCCGGCTCGTCGGCCATGTACTCCCCCGGCCCCGCCGTCGGCGCCTGGATCGGCCCGCCGTTGCTGCGCCGCGCGTCCCGGGTGGCCGTCTCGATCATCCGGTGCAGCTGACGCAGCGCGAGATTGGGGTCGGCCGCCCGCGACAGCGAATGGATCAGGTCGCCGGCCGCCGCACTGCTGGGCTCCTGCAGGTCGACGTCCCACAACCCGAGCCCCTCCTGGCCGAGCAGATCGGCCGCGCGGGCCCCGTTGTCAGCAAAGCCGTACCGGGCCAGCCGGCTGGGCCTGGTCACCTTAATTGCCCAGCAGCGGGAGGGTGCGCGGGACGCCGGGGACGGCGATGTCGGCGTTGGGCAGCTCGCCGAGGGCCAGGGCGGCGAAGCGCGCGGCGAACGGCTGCCACACCTCCTCGACGTCGGCGAGGACGTCGGTGACGGCGGCGACCACGGCGTCGGCGTCGTAGCCGAGCTCCTCCAGCGCGCCCGGGTCGGCGCTGATCCAGTCAGCGAACATCGCCGCGTCGCACTCGATGTGGAACTGCACCCCCCAGGCCCGGTCCCCGAGCCGGAACGCCTGATGCGGATAGCGCGTCGAGGCGGCGAGCAGCACCGCGCCGATCGGCAACTCGGTGATCTCGTCGTAGTGCCACTGCAGCACGTCGGGCAGCAGAGGCACCCATTTGAACAACGGGTCGGTGTCGGCGGCGTCGCGCCGCCCGACCAGCCCGGGCCCGATCTCGGGCCCGGAGGTGCTGCGCTCGACCAGCCCGCCGTGCGCCTGCGCGAGCAGCTGCGCACCGAGACACACGGCCATCGTCGGGACGTGGTGGCGCACCGCCTTGCGCAGCAGCCCCTCGACCTCGGGGAACCAGGCAGCACCCGGCTGCCCGTCCGTGCCGGCATAGGCGTCCTGCTCGCCGCCGAGCACGACCAGCGCGGCGAAACCGTCGAGCGTCTCGGGCAACGGATCGCCGGCATGCGGCCGGACGACCGTCAGCCCGAGCCCCGCCTCCGCGAACCAGTCGCCGAGGCGGCGCAGATCATCCGACGGGTCGTTCTCGATAACCAGTGCTGTACCCACACACCGAGGCTATCGGGTGGGTACGACGGGCACGGTGGGTGTCCACCTCGCCACGACTTCGCCGTCGTCTTCCTCACCCGTCTCGACGAACCCGAGCGACAGGTACAGCGCGCGAGCCGCGGTGTTCGAGGGCTGATAGCTCAGCGCCACGTTCGGCGTACCGGGCTCGGCGGCCAGCTTGTCTCGCAACGCCTTGATCAGCGCCCGCCCGATCCCCTGCCGCTGCCGCGCCGCGTCGACCACCACGCCCCCGATCCACCGGCTCCGGTCGTCGTCGACGGCCCACATGCAGAACCCGACAACCTGCCCCTCCAGCGTCACCGCCAGCGCATGCCACAACTCGCCATACGCACACATGCACAGGTAGTGCTCAACATCGGCAACGAAGTCCCGCTGCCCAGCGTGCACGGTCAACGCCGCCACCGCCCGCCAGTTGTCCCTGGTCACCGGCTCAAGATCGACAATCATCGTGCCATCCTGCCAGCCCCCACCACCCGCACGCTGTCCGATTTCCGCAGCACCAGCACTCCGCCTGCCACCGCGACCGCCGCGGTGGCGGCGAAGGCCATCGGCACGGAGACCCTGCCGAGCAGAAGGCCCACCAGCGCAGCACCGAGCTCGTCCGGCCGAACAGGGCGGTGAAGATCCCAGCCACGGCGAACGACCCGGTGGCCCGGGTGACGGCGGGCGACGATAGAGCCGCATCACCGATGCGGCACCACGCGACCTACGCACAGAGGAAAGACACGCCAACTACCTCAGGCGATGCAGGCGCAGACGATCAGGGCGGCCCCGAAGTGGGAGGCAGCGCTGACCATCGCGCCGGGGTGGCGCTCCGGGGTGCAGATGACCTCGCCGAGCTTGCCGGGGGTCATCCAGTCCAGAACCAAGAAGGCCAACCCCATCACGCCGATACCGAGAACGCCGAAGAGCGCGGTCGACGCGAGCCCTTCGGCGAAGTTCTCGTAGCTGGTGAAGATCGCGGTGAACACGATCAGCGCGATGCCGATCTGGTTCGCCGCAAGCAGCAGGGAGGCGTTCGGGTTCTTCTCGTGCCAGATCAGGTCCCGCAGCTTGCCCGGGGTCAGCAGATCCACGAGCACATAGCCGAGCGCCATGAGCCCGATTCCCACCGCCCCGAACACGATGCTGCGCCCAGCACCCTCGAGCAAGTTCTCCAGCACAGAAGTCCCCCTAGTCACGGCCTATGCCGCAGCACGGTACCGGCTGGATCAAAGTCAGAGGGTCCCGAGGTAGCGCTGACGCTCGTACGGAGTGACCTCGCGGCGGTATTGCTCCCATTCCTGCCGCTTGTTGCGCAGGAAGAAGTCGAAGACGTGCTCGCCGAGGACCTCGGGGATCAGCTCCGACTTGCTCATCACGTCGATCGCCTCGGCGAGGTTCTCCGGCAGGGCCTCGTAGCCCATGGCCTTGCGCTCCTGCGGGGAGAGCGACCAGACGTCGTCCTCGGCGCCCGGGGGCAGCTCGTAGCCTTCCTCGATGCCCTTGAGGCCGGCACCGAGCATGACCGCGAACGCGAGGTAGGGGTTGGTGGCCGAGTCGATCGAGCGGACCTCGACGCGGGCCGAGCCGGGCTTGCCGAACGCGGGCACCCGGACCAGGGCGGAGCGGTTGAGCGCGCCCCAGCTGACGAACGCCGGCGACTCGGTGATCCGGTCGGGCAGCTGCAGCGGGAAGAGCCGCTTGTACGAGTTGACCCACTGGTTGGTGACCGCGGTGTATTCGCGGGCGTGCACCAGCAGGCCGGCGATGAACGCGCGGCCCGTCTTGGACAGCTTGAGCGGGTCCTCGCTGTCGTAGAACGCGTTGCGCTCACCCTCGAACAGCGACAGGTGGGTGTGCATGCCGCTGCCGGGCTGGTCGGTGTACGGCTTGGGCATGAAGGTCGCGCGGACCCCCTGGGAGAGCGCCACCTCCTTGACCACGTGCCGGAACGTCATGATGTTGTCGGCGGTGGTCAGCGCGTCGGCGTAGCGCAGGTCGATCTCCTGCTGGCCCGGCGCGACCTCGTGATGGCTGAACTCCACCGAGATGCCGATGCGCTCGAGCGCGAGCACGGCCTGGCGCCGGAAGTCACGCGCCACCGAGTGCGTGGTGTGGTCGAAGTAGCCGCCACCGTCGACCGGGATCGGCACCGAGCCGTCCAGCGGCCCGTCCTGCACCAGGAAGAACTCGATCTCCGGGTGGGTGTAGAAGGTAAAGCCCTTCTCCGCCGCCTTGGCCAGCATCCGGCGCAGCACGTGCCGCGGGTCGGCCCAGGCCGCACTGCCGTCGGGCAGCAGGATGTCGCAGAAGATGCGCGCGCTCTCGCCGCTGGCCCCGCCCTCGAACGGGAAGACCTGGAAGGTCGTCGGATCCGGCATGGCGACCATGTCGGACTCGGAGACCCGGGCGAAGCCCTCGATCGCCGAGCCGTCGATGCCCATGCCCTCCTCGAAGGCGGACTCCAGTTCAGCCGGTGCCACCGACACGCTTTTCAGAGTGCCGAGCACGTCGGTGAACCAGAGACGGACAAAACGGATGTCGCGCTCCTCTAGCGTACGAAGCACGAACTCCTGCTGTCGGTCCACGTCAACCCCTCGAACTTGCCCGGCGGTCAGTCTCTCCCGGTCCCGTTACGCCGAGATTACGCTGACCAACGCCCTGGCGCTCTCCCCGGGTAAGGCCCGATGTTGATCTCAGACCATACGGCAGGGACCGAGCCCACGACATGCCAACGCCGGGGAACAATAAATGCATGGCTGTGATCGGCTCCACTGACCTCTGACCAACCCGAGGTGTCCGGTGCGACGATTCCCTCAGACCCGGGGACCGCACTGCGCGGCCTCGAGGGAAGGAGACAACCATGTCTGACGTGCCAACCCTGTACGGCGGGCCGGCGACCCGCCGCGTACGCACCCGCGACCTGATCGCCGCCAAGGAGCGCGGCGACCGCTGGCCGATGCTCACGTCGTACGACCAGTACACCGCGGCCCTGTTCGACCGGTCCGGCATCCCGGTGCTGCTGGTCGGCGACTCCGCGGCCAACAACGTCTTCGGTTACGAGACGACCCTCCCGGTCACAACAGACGAGCTGATCCCACTGGTACGCGCAGTCGTGCGCGCCACGAGCACCGCGCTGATCGTCGCCGACCTGCCCTTCGGCTCGTACGAGGAGGGTCCGGCGCAGGCGCTGCGCACAGCCGTACGTTTCATGAAGGAAGCCGGCGCCCACGCCGTCAAGCTGGAGGGCGGCCGCCGCGTCGCCGCCCAGATCGAGGCGCTGACCGGAGCCGGCATCCCGGTCATGGCCCACGTCGGCTTCACGCCGCAGAGCGAGCACACCCTGGGCGGTTACCGCGTGCAGGGCCGCGGCGACGCTGCCGAGGAGGTCATCGCCGACGCCCGCGCGGTCACCGAGGCCGGCGCGTTCGCGGTGGTGCTCGAGATGGTCATGGGCGACGTGGCCAAGCAGATCACCAAGGAGCTGCCGATCCCCACGGTTGGGATCGGCGCGGGCCCCGACACCGACGCCCAGGTGCTGGTCTGGCAGGACATGGCCGGCCTGCGCGAGGGCAAGGCACCGAGATTCGTGAAACGGTACGCCGACCTCGCCGGGGTCCTCGGCGACGCCGTCAAGCGCTACGCCGACGATGTTCGCACGGGTGAATTCCCCACCGCGGAGCACACTTTCTAGAACTGGCACGACGCCGACTCGGTGCAAGATCGCATCAGTGGGAGACTTGTGACCGGAGGTGTTACATGTCCGTTCCTGCCCGAGTCGGCCTCGCCACCCTTGGCGTGACCGATGTCGCCCGTGCGACCGAGTTCTACCGGTCGCTCGGCTGGCGGGTGTCACGTGCGTCGGTTCCCGGCGTGGTCACCTACTTCCATACCGCCGGCGGCCTGTTGTCACTGGTCACTGCGGTCGATCTGACCGTCGACGCGGGTCTGCCACCGCGCGCTATAGCTCCGCACGTGCCCGACGGCGTCCGCACCACGATGCTGACCATCACGATGGAGAGCCCGGAAGCGGTCGACGAGGCGCTGCGCTCGGTCGTCCAGGCCGGCGCGACCCTGGTCCGGGCCGGCCGGCCCGGCGAGGCGGGCGGCTATCTCGGTTACTTCACCGACCCCGATGGGCACCTCTGGGAGGTCAACCACCACCCTGAATGGCCCCTGGACGAAACCGGGATCCCTCAGCTGCCGTAAGGAGCCACCACGTGCAGGCGATCGTCTTCACCGAGACCGGCGACACGTCCGTCATGAGCCTCGTGCAGCGCGAGGTTCCCGAGCCCGGGCCGGATCAGGTCCGGGTGCGGATCGTGCGCTCCGGCGTCAACCCGACGGACTGGAAACGGCGCTCGGCCGGGGAGCTCGCGTTCCCCGAGATCACCCCGAACATGGACGGGGCCGGGATCGTCGACGCGGTGGGTGCGGACGTCACCACGCACAAGCCCGGTGACCGGGTCTGGCTGATGCTGGCCGCGGCCGGCAGTCCGTTCGGGACGGCGGCGGAATACTCCGTCGTCCCAGCGGGCCATGCCTTCCCCCTGCCGGAGGGCATCTCGTACGACGTGGGCGCGTCCCTCGGCGTGCCCGCCGTCACCGCGCACCGGGCGCTGACGGTCGCCGAGAACGGTCCGCAGCGGCTCTTCCCCGGCGCTCTCGCCAGCCGGACGGTCCTGGTGGCGGGCGGCGCGGGCGCGGTCGGGCACGCGGCGATCCAGCTCGCACGCTGGGCCGGCGCCACCGTCATCACCACGGTCAGCAGCCCGGAGAAGGCCGCGCTGGCCACCGCCGCGGGCGCGCACCACGCGATCAACTACCGCGACGGCGAGCCCGCCAAGGAGATCCGCGCGGTCGCCCCGGACGGCGTCGACCTGATCGTCGAGGTCGCGCCCGGCGCCAACGCGAAGCTCAACCAGGCGGTCGCCGCCAACCACGCGACCATCGCGATCTACGCGGGCGACACGATCGCTGTCGACGTGCGCCCGCTCATGATGATCAACGCGCGCCTGCAGTTCCTGATCCTCTACACGGTCGGCGAGCCGGCGCTGCAGCTCGCGGGCGAGGCGATCTGCGCCGCGCTGAGCGACGGGGCGCTGCCGGTCGGCGAGGAGCACGGCCTGCCGCTGCACTACTACCCGCTCGCCGCCACCGCTGACGCGCACACGGCCGTCCAGCAGGAGACGGTCGGCAAGATCCTGATCGACGTCGCTACGGAGTAGTGAACAGGACGCTGCGGGTCTTCGGGTCGGCTTCCTTCAGGCGTACGAGCATCCGCGTACCCAACGGAAGCTGACCCTCGCAGCGGGCCTGCACCGCGGGGTCGTCGATCGCGACCGTCCCACCGCCGCGCTTCTCGTCCACATCGAGCACCCCCGCCTCGAACGTCTCCCCGACCCGGTCCGCGAGCAGCACCGCCTCGGCGAGCGACACCGCACCCCGGGCAGCCGCCGAGGCGACCCGGTCTGTGGTCGCCATCGCCTTGGGCAACTTCGGCAACGCCTCCCGTGCCCATTGCGGAACAGCACGCCCCTCGTGCAACGCGAGGCAGACCTCGGTGGCGTAACGGTCAGCAAGACGCCGCAGCGGCGCGGTCACATGCGCGTACGGCGCCCCGACCCCACCGTGCGAGATCAACTCCGGAGCCACCCCGTCAAACGCTGTGTACGCCGCCCCGCGCAGCAACTCCGCGGCCTGATCGAGAAACGCGGCCCCCCGTGGATCACCGGGATCAACCGACGCCACCACCGCACCGACCGAGGCACCCTCCGGCCATCCGACACCCAGCGACCCGGCTGCGGCCCGCAACTTGGTGACCGCCTCAGGCCGGGGCCCGGGCATGGTCCGCAACAGCCCCACCCCGCCACCGAGCATCAACGACGCCGCCGCCATCCCGGTGAGCAGCGAGATCTGCGCATTCCACCCCTCAACGGGCAACTGCGCGCGCAACACCAGCCGCCACCCGTCCCCGTCAGGCTCGATCTCCTGCTCCGGCAACGGCAGATCCACCGCCCCACGCTCAGCGGCTCGCGCGGCCAGCAACGCCCCGACCTCGGGCAGCAACGCCACCGCCGCATCCGCCGTCCCCGCATCAACAGCGCGCTGCAGCCCCTCGTAATCCAGCTTGGCCCGGCTCCGCACCCGCGCCCGCTCCACCCCGACGCCCATGATCGCCCCGGTCGCGTCAAGGTCGATCGTCCACAGCACCGCAGCCCGGTCGACATCCGGCAGCAGGCTCACCGCACCCTCGCTCAGCACCGCCGGATGCAACGGAACCTTCCCGTCAGGCAGGTAGATGGTCTGCCCCCGCACCCACGTCTCCGCCTCGAGATCCCCACCGGGCCGCACGTACGACGCCACGTCAGCAATCGCGTACCGAACCCGGAATCCCCCGTCCCGGCGCTCGAGATGCACCGCCTGATCGAGATCCCGCGACGTCGCCGGGTCAACGGTCACCAGCGGAACATCGGTCCGATCAACGGCCGGCAACGGCAGGCTCACCGCCGCCTCGGCCTCCCGCAGGGCAGCAGCCGGAAACTCCGCCGGCAACTCCAGCTCCGCCCGCAGGACGGAGAAGTCAATCCGGGGCGCACGAACTCGGGCAATGGGCACGCCCCATTCCTAACACGCCCCGGCCGGCAAAAAGGGCCGCGCCCACCGGCACGGCCCTCCCCACAACCCGATATCAGCGCTTGGCCGTAGCCTTCCGCCCCGAGGTCGTTCCTCCCGTACGCCCATTCCCCGCCGCCACAGCCTTACGCGCAGCCGCCGCCGTCGCCGGCTTGGCCACCCGCCCAGCATTCGTCGCCGAGTTCTTACTCATCGCCGCAGGCCGGGCATTCCCCGCCTTGGCACTCCGCGCAGCCGCCGCGGTCCCCCCGGTGCGAACCTTGGCTGCACCCGCGTTCCCCGAGGCCGCCTTGCTCTTGGCAGCAGCACTCTTCGCAGCGGTGCTCTTGGCCGCCGTGGGCTTGGCCGCCGCGCTCTTGACAGCCTTACCCGCCGTCGCCTTACCCGCTGTGGCCTTGGTCGCGGTCGCCTTGGTCGCGGTCGCCTTACCACCGCTGCCGCTACCGCCACCGCCACCGGCCTTGGCCGCGCTGGCAGCCTTGCTCGCGGCCACAGCGGCAGCCTTGACCGCCGCAGCCGTCTTCCTGGCCGCAGCAGCCTTGTTCGCAGCCACCTTGGCAGCACTGCTGCCCGCGGTCGACCTGGCCGCCGCACTCTTGGCCGCGGTGGACTTAACCGCCACGGACTTAGCAGCCGCGCTCTTCGCCGCCGGGCGCTTGGCCGCCGTGCTCTTCGCCGCCGTGCTCTTCACCGCAGCACTCTTGGCCGCAGCACTCTTGGCCGGGGCGCTCTTCGCGGCCGTCGCCTTGGTCGCGGCGCGCTTGGTCGCGGTGGCCTTCGTCGCGGTGGCCTTGGCAGTCGTCTTGTTGACCGCCGTCGCCTTCTTGGCGGCCGTCGACTTCGCTGCAGTGCTCTTGGCGGCAGGCCGCGTAGCGGTCTTCTTGGCAGCGGGCCGCGAGGCCGTAGCCTTGGCCGCCGCCCTCTTCGCAGCCGTCTTCTTGGCCCCAGTCGCCTTGGTAGCAGTCGCCTTGGCAGCAGTCGCCTTGGCAGCAGCAGCCTTGGCAACCACTGGCTTCGCCGCCCCGACCGTCTTGGCAGCAGCCGTCTTCTTCGCCGCCGTCGTCTTAGCCACCGTCGCCTTCTTAACCGCCGTCGTAGCCCGCGCCGTCGTCGTCTTGCCCGCCGTCGACGTGGCCGCGGCAGCAGTCCGCTTCGCAACCGGCTTGGCAGCAGACTTCGCCGCAGCAGGCTTGCCCGCAGCCGGACTACCGGCGACAGTCTTGGCAGCAGCAGTCTTAGCGGTGCCGGCCCTGGCCCCGGTCTTGACCCCAGCAGCAGTCTTGCTCCCGGCAGCAGCCTTGACCCCGGCAGCAGGCTTGCTCGCGGCGGCAGTCTTGCTCGCGGCGGCAGTCTTGGCTGCGGACTGCTTCGGCACCGTGGTCTTGATGACGGCCGAGGCGGTCTTGGCCGCAGCGGCCGTCCGGGCGCCGGCGGGCCTGGCACCAACAGGCCTGGCACCGACAGGCTTGGCACCGGCGGACTTGGTTCCAGCAGCACCAACGGGCTTGAGAACAGTGGGCTTGGCAGCACCGGGCTTGACCGCGGCAGGCTTGGCCGCGGGCTTCTTGACCGAAGCTGATCCGGCATCGGCGTCGGCGGCCCGGGCCGGCGTGGCTCGGGTCGCGGCGGCCCGGGCCGGGGCGGCCTTCTTGGTAGCGGGCATGGGGAAGTTCCTCCTTGCGAATGACTGCGGGCTCGTCTCCGCCTGGAGACCGAAGATTCCGGCTTGGACACTGTGTCCCGGGACTGGTGTCCCAGCCGGCCTAGCTGACCTCCCCGGTCCAGCGGGCGTCCTCGGCATCCCACTCCGCGTTGCGCTTCTCGACCTTGTCGAGTGCCCGCGTGGCGTCGTCGGCGGAGGAGTACGGACCGAGCCGGAACTGAGCGGGACACACGTCGTCCCCGGACTCGACCCGCTTGTGGCGGAGGCACCAGAAGTAGCCGCCGCCGGGCCCACTGTCGTTCATGACATCACTGTGCACCTCAAAACGACCATGCGCTACCGATTCAGGCAAAAAGCCCGTTTTTTCCACAATGGAACGTCCGGAAGACCCCCCGAAGGAACGACAAAAACGCCCCCACCCGGGAACGGGCGGGGGCGTTCGGAAAGGCGGAAGAGCCGTCAGCCGCGCAGTTCGGCGGCGATCAGCTCGGCGACCTGGACCGCGTTGAGGGCGGCGCCCTTGCGCAGGTTGTCGTTGGACAGGAACAGCGCGAGGCCGTTCTCCGCCGTCTCGTCGTTGCGGATGCGGCCCACGAACGTCGGGTCCTTGCCGGCCGCCTGCAACGGGGTCGGCACGTCGGAAAGCTCGACGCCGGGCGCGTCCGCCAGCAGCTCCAGCGCGCGGGCCGGGCTGAGCGGGCGGGCGAAGCGGACGTTCACCTGCAGCGAGTGGCCGGTGAAGACGGGCACCCGTACGCAGGTGCCGGAGACCTTGAGCTCCGGGATGCCGAGGATCTTGCGGCTCTCGTTGCGCAGCTTCTGTTCCTCGTCGGTCTCGCCGAGACCGTCGTCGACGATCGAGCCGGCCTGGGGGATGACGTTGAACGCGATGGGGCGCGGGAAGGATCGCGGCGCCGGGAACTCGACCGCACCGCCGTCGTGGGTGAGCTCGGCGGCGCGATCGGCCACCTTCTTCACCTGCTCGTCGAGCTCGGCGACGCCGGCCAGCCCGGCGCCGGAGACGGCCTGGTAGGTCGTGGCGACCATCGCGACGAGGCCGGCCTCGTCGTGCAGCGGGCGCAGCACCGGCATCGCGGCCATCGTCGTGCAGTTGGGGTTCGCGATGATGCCCTTGGGCCGGACCTTCGCGGCGTCCGGGTTCACCTCGGCGACCACGAGCGGGACGTCCGGGTCCATCCGCCAGGCTGACGAGTTGTCGATGACGACCGCGCCGGCCGCGGCCACCTTCGGGGCGAGCTCCTTGGAGCTGCCCTTGCCCGACGAGAACAGGACGATGTCCAGGCCGGTGAAGTCCGCCGTAGCGGCGTCCTCGACCGTGACCTCACCGTCCTTCCACGGCAGGGTCCGCCCCGCGGAGCGCGCGGACGCGAAGAGCCGAAGCTGGTCAACGGGAAAATCGCGCTCGGCCAGGATGCGGCGCATGACGCCACCCACCTGTCCCGTCGCGCCCACAATGCCGATCCTCATGCGCACAAAGCTACGGCCCCAACTGCGCGTACGGAAATCTGCTTTTCGGGTCGATCTCATATTTCAGGATTTTGCTCCCGATATTCGAGACGCGGACGTAGCGTCGCAGACATGGCTGCTGTCTACACACATGGGCATCACGAATCGGTCCTGCGCTCCCACCGCTGGCGCACCGCAGAAAATTCGGCGGGCCACCTCCTGCCCCACCTGACCTCCGGCGCGACCCTGCTCGACGTCGGCTGCGGGCCCGGCACGATCACCGCCGACCTCGCGACGCAGATCACACCCGGGCGCGTCACCGCCCTCGAGATGACGGACGGGGCACTGGGCCTCGCCCGCGCCGAGATCGCGGGGCGGGGCCTGGCAAACGTCGACTTCGCGGTCGGCGACGTGCACGCTCTTGACTTTCCCGACGACACGTTCGACGTCGTCCACGCCCACCAGGTCCTGCAACACGTCAGCGACCCGGTCCAGGCCCTGCGCGAGATGCGCCGCGTCACGAAGCCGGGCGGCATCGTCGCGGTCCGTGACAGCGACTACGCGGCCTTCACGTGGTTCCCCCAGCTGCCCGAGCTCGACGAATGGCTGGACCTCTACGAACGCGTCGCCCGCACCAACGGCGGCGAACCCGACGCCGGTCGCCGGCTGCTCTCCTGGGCCCACGCCGCCGGCTTCACCGAGGTGACCGCGACGTCGAGCACCTGGTGCTTCGCCAACGACGAGGACCGCGCCTGGTGGGGCACGCTGTGGGCCGACCGCATCCTCAAATCCGACATGGCCGGCCAGGCCCTCGCCTCGGGCGCGGCCGAGCAGGAGGACCTCGACCGCATCTCCGCCGGCTGGCTCACCTGGTCACAGGACCCGGACGGCTGGATGTCCCTGCTGCACGGCGAGTTGATCCTGCGCGCCTGAGAAAGAAGGATCTAGGAGGTCTTCGGGCGATACGCCCAGTGCCACGGCTCCCGCGGGACGTTCTCGTGGAAGCCGTACTTCTCACCGTTCTCCCGCATCCAGGCCTGCGCCTTGGAGTTCAGGTCGAGGTCGGTCGCCATGCCCCAGCCGTGCTCGCTGGTGCCGGGCTTGGCGGCCAGCCCGCCCTGCGAGTAGAGGCCCTTGCGTTTCGCGAGGTCGACCTGCTCCTCGTAGGGCCGGTAGGAGTCGGTGATCCCGATGGTCACGCCCTGCGTCTTGGCGTCGGCGATCATCTGGTTCAGGTTCTGCGCCGCGGGCGCCCAGAGTTTGTGGCCGGTGCTGCCGACCTTCTCCAGCGCGGAGGCGGGGATCTTGCCGTTTCCGTACGCCGCCAACTCGGTCGGAATCCCCTTGCTGTTCAACGTGTACGACTTGTCGGCGGCGGGGGCGGTGGACGCGGCGGCCGCACCGGTCTGCGTACCCATCGCACTCGCCAGAGCCGTGGCGAACGAGGCTCCTGAGGCTGTGGTGCTCGTGGTGGCGCCGGTGGTGGTCGAGGTCGTTGCGGGCTTCGTCGCCTGCTGGGTCTGCAGCGCGATCATGCGACTCTGGATGCTCGCGATGCGACTGTTGACGCCCTCGATCCCCACAGCGTTGCCCCCAAGTCAGTCCGGCCGTTGCCTGTTCTCTTCGGCGCAACCGAACGATCCCTGAGCCGCAACCGCAGAAGTCAGACCGCCAGCGGCAGGTCGATCGTGTGCGCGGTGTGCGACACCTTCGCCTGCAGGTAACGCACGTTGGCGTCGGAGGCGTGCACGCCGGTCGGCTGGACCGCGCGCACGTCCACGCCGAGGGTGCGCAGCTGGGTGGCCTTGTCCGGGTTGTTGGTCAGCAGGTCGACCTCGGTGACGCCGAGCACGCTGAGCATCTGCGCCGCCGCCGTGTAGTCACGTTCGTCGTCGGCGTGCCCGAGCGCCCGGTTCGCCTCGTACGTGTCCATGCCGAGGTCCTGCAGCGCGTACGCGTCGAGTTTGGCGTAGAGGCCGATGCCGCGCCCCTCCTGCCGCAGGTAGAGCAGGTAGCCCCCGGTCTCGGTGATCCGCTCCACCGCCTCGCGCAGCTGGGGGCCGCAGTCGCAGCGCTCCGATCCGAACACGTCACCGGTCATGCACTCGGAATGCGGCCGCACGAGCGGCACACTGCCCGGCGCCGGGGAACCGAGGGCGAGCGCGAGGTGCTCCTTGCCGTCGGCGAGCCCGTCGAAGGTGATCACTTCGGCCGTCGTGGCGTACCCGTCCGCGAATTTGAGCGGCACGGTGACGCGGCTGCGAATACCCAGAGACATGTCGCGACTCCCTTAGCACTTGATGCTTCAAGTACGGATCGACCGTACCCCGCACTTGTTAAGGGATCCACGAGCCAAACGTCACAACGGATCAAGTCACAGCGAAGGAATTGTCGCGGGCTCGTGCACGTCGTTGCCCTCGATCCGGTCCCGGACCTCCAGATCGAGTTCCGAGATGCGGTCGCTGCGGTTCGGCAGCAGGTTCGTGACCAGCACAAGGAGGCACCCGATGCCCGCGTAGAGCGCCAGCACCCGCAGGTGCGCGGTCAGCGGCGCGGCCGGGAAATAGAGATCGTCACGAACCGCTTGCACGCCGGCCCCGGTCGGCAGGTGCTCGCCGACGACCCGGCCGAAGTCCGGCAGGAACTCCGGCAGGATGCTGGCACCCGAGATCACCGTCCCGAACGTGAAGTAGAGCATCCCGAGCAGCGCACCACCGGGACCGAGCACGGCGACCGCCCCCGCCGTCGAGGCCGTGATCGCGAGCGAGAGCAGGGCGAAGATGAAGAACAGGTGCGTGTGGTTGGCCCCGGTGCCGACGCCGAACCAGCTCATCGACCACATGACCACGGCGGCCGAGCTCAGGGCGTACACAAACAAGGTGGTGAGGTGGCCTGTCGCTCTTATCCAGGATCGGCGGGTGCGCGGGATGAGCCGCCCCAGCCCGACCGAGGCGATGGTGCCACCGAGCGCGAGCGCCTGGGTGAGAAAGCCCAGTGACGCGCCGTTGACGTCGTCGGCGGGCAGGGGCACCGAATCCGTGATCGGCGGCGGGATCGCGAGCAGCTGCGCCTGCGCGACGGAGATCGTCTCGCCCTCCTTGGCGAGCGCCGTGAGCTGCTCGGTGTTCTGCTGCGTGATGACACTGAGATAGGTGTTACGCAGCAGCGCGGCCGCCGCGGACCCGGCAGCGCTGGCGATGTAGAGCCGCGGCTGCGCCTCGGAGACATCCACCCCGCCGTAGATCTCCCGGCGGTGGATGCCGATGTCGAGATCCAGCATCGACTTGTAGACCGTGACCTTGAAGACCCCGTCCTTCTCCAGCAACTGCACCACCGCCGCCTCCTTGCTCTGCGGCGAGACCAGTCCGACAGGTACGTCACGCGGCGTCGCCGCATGCCCCATGCCCAGGTAATAGGCGGTGAGCCCGAGCTGCACGGCAGCACCGGCGAGGCAGACCACCAGCGCGAACCGGCGGAACTGACGTACCGATTTGATCTGAATGTCCTCCTCGGCCATCCCCTCAGCATTCCGGACATCAACCCACCCCGGGACCGTTTCTCGACAACGCTCAGCCCCCACTCCCAGATTCGTGCCAGCCGGGCACAACGGGCGATCAACGCCGTGAGCGGCAGGGCAGGCTTCAGCTGTCAGGCCACCTACGAAGGGATCCCCCATGCGTTCCACCGCCCGCCAACTGCTCCGCCTCCTGCCGGCGGTCGCCATCGCCGCCGTAGCGGCAGGTTGCGCCGGCACCCCTTCCCCCTCCCCCGTCGGTTTTTCCTCCTCCCCCGCCGCCCCCTCTGCCCCCGCCGTTTCGGAAAGCCCCGCCGTTTCGGAAAGCCCCGCCGTTTCTGAAAGCCCCGCCGCCCCCGCGGGCAAAAAGATCGGCGCCTGTCGTACGCAGGACATGTCCGCGGTCGTCGGTATGCAGCCCTCGGAGGGTGGCAGCACCAGCACCGCGATGGTCCAGCTCACCAACAAGGGCGGCAGCGTGTGCGAGGTCGACGGCTGGGCCTCGTTCTCCCTCGTGAACGCCGCCGGCGAGGTCGTCGAGGTGAAGACCGAGAAGGTCGAGCAGCCCGGCGCCCCGACCGCGACCACGCTCAAGGCCGGCGGGTCCGCCTGGGCAGGGATCAAGTGGAAGAACTGCGACAAGGGGAGCAGCGACTGCCCGACCGGCAACACGCTCCGGTTCAACCTGGAGGCGGACACCGACGGCAAGGTCGCCGAGCTCGAGGGATTCCCGGCACCCGAGAAGAGCAACATCACGATGGGCTCGCTGCAGATCGGCTCGCTGCAGCCGGACCGTCAGGGCGTTGTCGCCTGGTAAGAGATACTTTGCCGCAGACCTGTCGCCGTGCGTGTTTCACCGCCACGGTGGCAGGTCCGATGCACTTCTGTCGGGCATCCGCCTGCCTCGTTCCGGACAGCACCCACCCCGCCATAGTCTGCGGGCAACTTGGTGGTTGTGCTGGAGGCGATCCCGATGTTCATCGCTCGTCCGATCGACGCTGTCGCCGGTCTCTTCCCCGACCGGGCGCATGCCGAGGCCGCGGTCGCGTCACTCCTGGCCGCTGGTTTCGCCCCTTTTTCAGTACGCCCACAGCAGCCGGACCGGTGCCGCCTGCAGGACTGGGGCCGGGACACCACCATCATGAATCTCTACCTCGAGGGCCGCCAGCAGGGCCACGTCCTGCTCATCGTCCCCGCCGGGCGCGCAGACCGCGAACGCGTCGGCCGCCTGCTGAGCCACCACCACGGGCACGCCGTCTACCACTTCACCGCCGCAGCCGTGGAATCACTCAGCATCCTGGTCTAACTCCGCCCCACGTGATCCCACCCTGCGCATATCTCCCCCTCGCCCTCGCCCTCCCTCGCACTCGCCCTCGCCCGCACTCGCCTGATCACGGTCCTGGCGTGACCCCGTCCCGGCGTGACCCCGTCCCGGCGTGACCGCGGTCCTCGCGTGATCGCGGTCCTCGCGTGACCCCGTCCAGATGCGATCCCTGCTGTGTGATCCCGTTCTGATGTGATCCCGGACGCGCGAAATGCGTCTTCCGCTTTCGCGAAACGGACGGCGCACTGTGCGAATCCCGCTTCCGGCGTCCCGCGGAGCCGATCCCGGCCGCCCTGAAATAGTTGGCACAACGGCGCTGGATAATGCATCCCATTAGCATTCACCAGGCATTACACGGCCTTCGCGCAGCGTGACAGCCGATTTGGTCACACCCCGGTGACCCGTCCGCCCGCGAGCGCGCGCCCCTTCCAGCCCCGCCAGGACCCGAGCGAGCCACCCGAACACTGACCAACCGGTCCGGAACTGGCCGAATTGGCAGGTGAACGGCACTGTCCGCAGAGGACTATCAGGCGCCTCCCGGACCGCGCCGCCCGGGTGCCCGGCTGTGAGCATCCACTCCGGGCACTCCGGTTGACGTGCAACTTGCACACTCATAGTGTCTGGTATGTGACCGCGGGTTTTTCACGGGTACCTTTTCCGCACGGTCACGTCATTCTGATCGAGCGGCCCCGAGGAGTTCTGGTGACTGTCAGACTGGGCATCAACGGATTCGGCCGAATCGGACGATCCGTTATGCGTATCGTGAACCAGACCGTCGATCCCGCAATCACGGTCGCCGCCATTAATGACATCGCCCCGGCGGACCGTTTGGCGTACGGCCTGAAACGCGACAGCCTCCGCGGCCGTTTCCCCGGAACGGTCGAGACCCGCCCCGGCCACCTGCTCGTCAACGACCGCGCCGTCCGGGTCTTCCACGAACAGTCCCCCAGCCGCATCCCCTGGTCAGACGCGGACGTCGACGTCGTCATCGAGGCCACGGGCCGCTTCCGCACCGGCGACGTCGCCCGCGACCACATCACCCACGGCGGCGCCCGCAAGGTCCTCATCAGCGCCTCCGCCGACACCCCCGACGCCTTCCTGATCTGGGGAGCCAACCACGACACGTACGACCCGGCCCGCCACGACGTCGTCTCCCCCGCCTCCTGCGGCGTCAACGCCCTCTCCATGATGGCCAAGGTCCTGCTCGACCGCTTCGGCCTCCACGGCGTCAACACCTCCGTGGTCCTGGCCATCCAGGGCTGGCAGAGAGGCCACGACCAGTCGACCGGCACCTCCCGCAACGACCCCCGCCTCGGCCGCGCCATGAACCAGAGCATCATCCCCCACGACCACGTCGCCGGAGAGCTGGTCAGCGTCGCCCTCCCCCGCCTGGGCGAAATCTGCCACACCTACTACTGCGTCCCCACCCCCATCGGCTCCCTCGCCGAACTGAGCGGCCTCATCGACCGCCCAGTAACCATCGACGAGGTCAACTCCGCCATGGCCGAAGCCGCCGCAGGCCCCATGCGAGGCCTCATCGACTACGACCCCGACCCCACAGTCTCCATAGACGTCCTCAACAACCCCGCCTCAGTAATGTTCGACCCCGCCGGCACCCGCACCACAGCCGACGGCAGACTCAAAGTCCGAGGCTGGTTCGACAACGAATGGGGCTTCTCCCACCGCCTCCTCGACCTCACCCGCCTCCTCGGCCAACGAGAACCAGCCCGAGCCGGCGCCCGCCTCCACACCGCCACCGTCTGAGCCCCCACCTCAGCCCGCCGCCGGGGACTACTCCTCGAATACGCAGAGGGCGGCGGTGGCGTCATCGTGCTGTTTGTAACGGGGATGCGTGGCGGCGGCGGGGTCTGCCGTCTCCGTCTGCCGCACCAGCCGGATCAGCTCGCCCGGGCCGTCCTGCGTGCAAACGTCCAGCAGTTGCCGCCAGTCCAGGATCTTGTACTGCTCGACGGCACAAGATGCGCCGTCGGTGAGCAGGGCCGCACGACGAACCCGCTCAGGTCCACTCAGGGCAAACCGACCCGTGACCGCCTCATTCGCCGCTTGCGGATTCGCCCCCGCGATCCAATAGCCTCCGGGCTTGTTGGTCAGGGCGTACTTGCCTGGAACCGGCTTGAGGAACGTGCCGGCCGGCGCTTCCACGCGGAGCCGGGCGATCGTGGTCATGAAGCGTTCATCGGTCAGCGCGGTGACGACCCGCCCCTGATCGATCACAAGGGTGCAATCGGAAAGAATGAGATATTCGAGTACGCCGACCCCGGCACGAAGCAGGCAGACGGTGGCCGCCGGGGTGGCGGGATTGTCGAGGTCGCAGCGCCCGCCGTGGTCGGCACGTACCCGCTGGATCGCGCCGGCCAGACTGGACGCCAGCGAATCCCCCGGCTCCTGCTCGACGACCTGACGCAGCCGGGAAGTAAGACGCCGGACGTACCAAGCCGGGCCGTGCTCGCAGCCCGTATCGATATCCAGCGGCTTCGTCACCCCGTCGAAGACACCGACCAATGCCCCGACGTGCAGACCGGCGTCCTCGTTCGCGCGCGAGGCCGACCCCGGCTCGGAGGCGATATCAACCCGCATCAGGCGCCGGCCCGTCATCCCAGCCGTACCGCAGCGTCCACAGGTATCCCGGCATCACGTGAATACAGACCTCGATCGGCCGATCCGAGGCCGTATAGGCGACGTGCCAGATCTGAAAGACCGGCTGGGCCGCATCCAGACCCAGCGTTCGCTGTTCAGCCTCCGTGGGGGTCCGGACCGTCACATCCTCGGTGAATCTGACCGGCCCCACACCAAGTTCAGCCAGCCGACCGTACGATCCCCCGGGCCCCGCGTCCGGTTGTGTCAGCGACTCGGAGTCTTTGGTGACCGACCACGGAAGGTACGAGTCAGCGATCTGAGTCGGCTCATCATTCGCGTAGAGCACGCGGCTGCGCAGCAGGGACGGCTCCCCCGCACCGAGGCCGAGCACCTTCGCGACGGCAGCGGGCGGCTCAGCCTGTCCGATCCTGCGATAGTCGGTTCGGGACTTGAGGTTGAGCTTGCGAACCTCGACTTCCCCCGCGCCGGCGCCCTCCCCCCGGGCGGCGTACCGAGCCGACGCATCCCGGTGGATCTGGGGCAACGTACGGATGGTCGTCCCCACCCCTCGCTTCACCCTGACGTCCCCCGAGGACCGGAGCAGCCCCACCGCACGATTGACCGTGACACGGGAAACCCCCAGCTCCTCGGCCAGCCGGTCCTCACTGGGCAGCACCGCGCCCGCCTCGTACGTTCCGTCCTCGATCCTGGCCCTGAGCAGTTCCGCGATCTGGGCGTACTGCGGCTTCGGGTTCTCGATCACGCCCCCGCCCTTCGCTGTAAGACGTCTTACCGCCGATCTTACGCCCTCCTCCCGATGGACGTATTACGTCTTGCGTCCTACATCTCACGAACCTACAGTGATGGACGACGAGAAAGGGGCCACCATGGGGGTTCGGATCGAAGTCGGAAGCACCAACCAAACGTGCGGCAGCTTGTCCGCTGCTCAAGTCAGCTCGGATCTGATCGAGATCCACCTGAGCGCGGACGGCAACACCAGCGCGTTGCGGCTGACAAAAGCAGAGGCAGAGGTCTTCTCGCTGACGCTGTCCAAACTCGCCGCCGACGCCGGCAATTCCAGGCTCTACCGACGTCCCCGTGAGGAAACCGGCACGACAACCCGCGACGAACTGATCGCGGCACTCCTCACCCTGCCCCGCGACTCAGAGATCGACCTCCAGATCGGCACGGAACACATCGCCATAACTGGCGTCGCGCCATGGGGAGGCAAAAACTGGGCCGCGCTTCAGTGCCACCGAGCGGACATCAAAGACCTCCTGGGGACCTGGCAGGTGCCGGCCCAGGTCATGGAGAAAATCGTAGGCGAGCTTCCCCAGCCAGCCTGAGAAGCCACCGTCAACCGGCTTGCCACTCGGGGGCGAGGACGGCGTAGAGCTCCGAATCCCGCCAGGCCCCGTTCGTGAACACGTGGTCGCGGATCCGGCCTTCGTGCCGCATGCCGAGCTTTGCGGCGACGGCGATCGACGCGGTGTTGTCCGGGCCGATCGCCGCCGAGATGCGGTGCAGTCCGAGCTGGGTGAAACCAAATTCCACGATTGTCCGGGCAGCGTCGGTCGCGTGCCCGTTCCCCCAATGGCCGGCCGCGACCGCGTACCCGAGTTTGGCGGCCTTGACCCCGGCGAGGCCGAGCCGGACGAAACCCACAAGTTCGTCGGCGGCCGTGACAGCGAGGTAATACTCCGTCCGAGGATCCTGCTGCGCGCGTTGCACAGCGCCGCGCATCATCTCGACGGACGCGGCATAGTCACGGTTGTCGAAGGACAGCCACCGGGTCACTCTGGTGTCGCCGATGACGGCGAGCGCGGATGCCGCGTCGTCGAGACGGAATTCGCGAAGCTGGACTACGCGGCCGGTGAGCGCAACAGGGTGCATGACCCGATTCTGCATTCATGCGGAGAGGTTGACCGTTCGCAGGTAGCCGAGCCGGTGGTACGCCCCCGGATTCAGCGTCCCGATGACGCATCGGTACTGCAGACCCAGCAGCGCCGTGTGCACGATGTCGGCGCGTTCACCCGTATCGAGCCGGGACATGATTTCCACCTGGCGGATGGTCAATTCACGCACGTCCCCGCCGAGCGTCCGAAACCGATAGGCCCGTTGCTCACCCTCGGTGCCACGCAGGGCAGATGCGATCCACAGGTACGCCAATGGCGACACGATTATCTGACAAGCGCTGTCGTGAGCCGCGTCGACCAGGGCCGCCCCGACGGTTTCGTTGTCCAGCCGGGCGTACGACAGCAGCACGCTCTCGTCGATGACAAAGTTCGGCGAGTAGCGGTCCGGCCCGAAGTAGTCCGCGATACCCAACAGCCCGATGTCCGAAGTCAACCGCCGGAAATCCGCCGGCCGGGGTTCCGTATGCCTGTTCTCCCGCAGGTGCGGCAGCAGCATCTGGTGAATGCCGTCGAATCCTTTCCCTGCGTCCTGGTACTGGCGAAGAAGGTAGGCGCTGGCAAGTTGATCCACGGCGGCAGACCCTAGGTTCGCCGGGAGAGCCCCGGCAAACGGTCAAAGCACCAGGTAACGCACGCGCCCCAGGTCATGATCACGCCGCCGAGGTTCGGGCGCCCGCACCATGCGGGAGATCCGATGAAAGCCCGAGGCGGGCCCGGCAGGGCACGCACCGGGCCGAAGAGGTCATGGTTGGATGGCGGGGTGAGTTTCACCGTTACTGACGTGCCCGAGAAGGAGCGCTTCGAGGCGCACGATGACGAGGGTGCGCTGGCCGGCGTGCTGACCTACCAGGTGACCGGCGGCATCGTCGCCTACACGCATACGAAGGTCGACCCCGGCTTCGAGGAGCAGGGTGTCGGGTCGGCGCTGGCGAAGGCGGCCATGGAGGACGCCCGGGCCAAAAATCGGACCGTCGTGCCGATCTGCCCGTTCCTCAGTGGCTGGCTCGACAAACACCCCGAGTACGAGAAGCTCGTGGCCCGCTCCACCAGGAGGGTCAAATAGCACCGGAGACAACGGCCGTCGTGTGGGTGTGCGTGCGCGATCGGCGACTTCTGGTCGTACGGACGCATGGGCTTGACGTGTTTTATCTGCCCGGCGGAACGCCGGAAGCGGGAGAATCGCCGGCCGAAACGGTCATCCGTGAGGTCGCGGAAGAGACCGGCATCCGTCTGGACCCCGCCGCCCTGCAACCGTTCGCGGAGTTCGTCGAGCCCGCGCACGGCCGACCTGGAACGGTCCGGCTGATCTGTTTCACCGGCCCCGGAGAAGGCGAACCGCATCCCGCAGACGAGATAGCCGAGGCCGCCTGGTTCACGTCGGCGGACCTCGAAAAGTGCGCGCCCGGCCTGCATCCGGTGATCCGGACGCTCGCCGATTCCGGTGAGATCTACTGAGGCATGCCGGTGTAGAACGACAGCAGTTCCGTCATCGGAACAGCCTTGCGGGCGACCGTGGCCAGGTCTTTCCCCTCCGTGGTGAACGGCGGCGGCCACGTACTGAGGCCCTGGTCAAGGCTCAGAGCCGCGACCTCCTGCTGCCACCCCGGCCACCGCAGCGTCTCGTAAAATCCGGTCATGCCGCCCGCGATGATGGCGCTGAGCCATTCGCCGTAACCCTGCTTCAGGTTCTCCCACTCCAGGGTGTCCGGCGCAAAATAATGCATACTCGGCCGCGCACCCTGCTCCGGCGGCAACCACGCGAACTGCCCACCCAGAATGTCATAGGCGGCGATCAACGCACCGGTCTGCGAGTCCGTCTGAGAGATCACATCCGGAAGAACCCCATCGCCCGAACCCAGCACCCTGATCCACCCGTGGTCGACCAGAATGCCCCCGGAGTTCGCCACAACCGCCCCGAGCCACGACTTCGTCGTCACCCCCAGCGCCTTGAGACAGGCCGCCGAACGCGCCGCGTCAACCGGCAGCGCAGTCGCGGGATAGGGCGCCGCCGATATCGCCCTGACGACCTCCGGCCAGCAATCAGACATCGGACGCCCGCGCCGGCCGCCGGATGAACGCCGGGAAAACAACGGAACCAGCGGGGACCCAGGCGATACGCGGCGACATCGGCGCAGTCTAGAGGGTACCCACGTAAACTTCTGAACCGGTTCGGTCAGGCACCGAGCGCACGGTCGAGCTCGTCGAAAAGCGCCCGAGGCGGGTTCGGGTCAAGCTCGAGCCACAGGCCTCGCCCGACCTGCCAGGCCAGCTTCACATCCATATATGTACGCCCCAAGCGCGCCACAACCGCAGCATCCAACTCGGTCTCGGCGCACCGCGACGGCGTCAGCCAATGTTCGATGCGCCCCGCCGCGAGCCGTGCCATCCACAGCAGATGCCGTTGTGCATGAGCAAGCGCATCCTTCTGCCGCAACAGCTCGCCGCGCCGGCCGACGTGATGGGCGAGCAGCAGCCAATTGGCGAATCGCCCGCAGACGTCAGCGCCGAAATCCACCGCCGCCGCCGGATGGGGAAGGCGGCTGTGGCGGTCCACGAGAGCCACGATCGGCGCGGCCGGCCACGACGCGACCGAGGCGATGTCGTCGACCGTGGCAAAGTGGAATTCGCCGCGGATCAGCCCCGGAAAGAACGCAACGTGCGCCCCGAACTCGTTGAGCACAACGTAGAGCGGCGTGGCAACAGCCTCGATCCAGGCCGCGGGATCACCCGGATCGTCGGCGAAGAAGAGCCAGAACTCGATGTCGCTGTGCTCGTCGGCGCTGCCCTGAGCGAACGACCCGTACATCAGCGCAGCATCCAGCCGCAGATCGGCCTCACACCGTTCGCGTACCCGGTCGATCAGCGTCAGCTGAGGTCTGACGGATTCGTGTTCGCCCCGCACAACAACACCACCACCCGTTCGCCTGCCTCGGGCTCATAAGCACCGGAGGTCAAAGCCGCCTGCGCCGCCGCGGTCCCATGCTCAACCGCCAGCCGATACTCATCCCACAGATACCGCCGAGCATCGACAATCGCCTGATCCTCCACCAAGACCGACGTCAACTTCCCCTCAACCGCCGTCTCATACGCAATCCGCCCCACCCGCCGAGCCCCCAGCGAATCCGCCGCCACCCCGGAAACCGGAACGTCAACAGGCGCCCCCGCCTCCAGCGCGGCATTAAGCGCCCGAGCAGAAACCGGCTCAACAGCAACGACCTTCTTCTCACCGTGCAAAGCCGCCGCGACCCCAGCAATCAGCCCGCCACCACCCACGGCAACCAGAACGGTGTCAAACTCGGCCTGCCCCAGCAGCTCCAACCCGAGCGTCCCATTCCCGGCAACCATGTCAGCGTCGTCGTACGCGTGACAGAAAACCGCCCCGGACTCCTCCGCCCGCAGCACGGCGGCTGCGTACGCTTCCGCGTACTCATTGCCGATCTGGGTCACCCGGGCACCAAGCTTGGCCAGCTTCGCCACCTTGACCTGCGGAGCCGTGACCGGCACATAGATCTCAGCCGGGGCACCCACCTCGCGAGCCGCGTAGGCCGCCGCCAGGCCCGCGTTACCACCCGACGCTGCGATGATGCCGGCCGCGGGCAGGCCGTGCTCGGCCGCGGTCAAGACCTTGTTGAGCATCCCGCGGGTCTTGAACGAACCAGCGTGCTGCACCAGCTCAAGCTTGTAAATCACATCCCCGGCGTCAAAGACCGGGGTGGTACGCGCCCTGCCCTGGATGCGCTGAGCTGCAGCTTCAATGGCGTCACGAGAAATCACCTGTCCGTTCTACACGACCGCGGACCGACCCGATCCCACGCGCTCCCACCAGAGCGATGGACTCAGCACAATGATGGGCATGAACGACGAGAAAACCCGCTACGCGATCAGACGGAGAGCAGTCGAACTGACCAAACGCCAATGGCTCTCCGTAGCGGCGATGCTCGTCGCAGGTCTCACCACAACGGTCGTCCGGCTCATAGCAATCCCACTCGCAGCTGGCTGCATCGCCCTCGGCGCCACGGCCGTACTTTCCGCCCTGATCATCGGGTTCGGGCGTCATCCTCAACGCAGGGAATGACCGGCTCCTCGGCGGCGGTCTCCGCTCCAAGGAAGCCGCACGGCGACCAGATAAGTGACGGACGAGCTGGCCTGTACGCCGGATTGAGACAGCTACACCCTCCGCCACCTGCCCCAACGCTGATTCACAACCGCCTCGGGGCGTCTCTGGGGCGTGAGCAGCATTGCAGTGACTCCGCAGCGGATGCTTCGCCAGATGACCCTCGTTCGCAAGCCACTGACATCTTGCCGATCGCCCCGTCCGAGGTTCGGCACGCCTGCCCCGAGTGCTACACCTAGCCGATAGCCGAGCCTCCCACCAAAAACAGGCGATTTTTCGGCTGACTAGGGGCACTCAGTGCACTATGCAATCTGATGCCAATAATACGATTACCATGCCGGCGGGCGACCGAGATCCGTCAATCTAATCGGAACAGAGTCCCGATAAAGGCGTGCCGGCAACGCGTCAAGGGTTCCGAACAGGGTAGGCTCTAGCTTAATTTTATGCGGCCTAAGGATTCTTGCACCCAGGGTTCTCCAGTTGCGCCAGACTTTTCGCTGCTCCGGAGAAAGCTGAATCGACTCGCACACGATAAGGCCGACAGCATTTGGCTTAAGACGATCGCCCTTGATGCGCAATCGAACTTGCTCAACCTGCTGCCACCACTCTGGGGTTGCCTTATCTGTCTGTTTAATGTAGGCGCCGAGAGATTTAGGCACATCTTCGGAAAGAACGTCTGCTAGTGCGGGCCGCCTCTTCCTCAAAGCGACCGCCTCAATGAAGGCGAGCCTATCGTCTTCCGAAGCGAAGCCTTCGATCGGCTGCCTACCAACAAGCAGCCCTTTACTAATCGGCATACTAAGACGCAGATCAGCAACCCAAGCATTTTGGCTGAGTGGCGCAGTCACTGGAAGCAGATAGCTAACCTCCCACTGCAAAATACTTGCCAACTTACTCTGATCATAGCCAGGAGGAATTTCGACCACTGGGCTCACATCGAAAAACGGTTGCATCCTGCCCGGACCAGCTGCCCCTAGATCGCAAGTCTGACTCGTAATGATGACCAATCCGCCATCAGAGCCATCTTCGACGACCGCCCACTCTAGTCCGCCGCCTAGAGTCCCTAGCACCTCGTCCGCTGCTGCTGGCCCTGACCAAAAACGAGGGCAGCCTTCAACCAAGTCGCCTTGCTTCCATACCGACAATGACGCATGCAGACTCGATGACCAAGTGTCAGGAACATATTCGTCCAGGCTTCGACTGGACGTCGATGATGGTGTCGCAGCTTCGTCCGCATCCTGCGTTGACGCTTCGTTGGGCTGACCTGACATCGCTACGAATTAGTCCTCGTCGTCTGACGGTAAAAGCAACTTGAACTCCTTGGCAGGCTGACCGATTCTGCGTCGTGCGGCCGGCCCCTTAGTTGGGACACGCCGAGGCGCCATCCTCACGAGATCCGGTTCTGGCCCAGATGCAGCAGACGGACCAAGACCTATAGCTGAAACTGGCTCATTTCGTTGCTGCTCCGTCATGACCTGAGCAAGGATTTCATCATGTTTGCCCTGCCGAAGCAACACTCTCCGATTTGGATCTTGCCGGAACCACGAGGAGAGACTCGGCCCAAGAAGATCAATTAAGTCTTCCGTGATCTGAACCAGTCGCCATAGCCGCCCTTCACTTGCCAGGCGTGGCTGCGACACACGAGAGCGTTGCCAACTATAGAAGGTTCGACGAGCGATTCCAGCAGATTGGAGAACGTCGCTCACTGGCACACCGAAGGCGCCTTCAACAAATCGCACCGCTTCAAAGGCGTTCGAATTTGGAGAATCAGATACGCCAGGGGACAGCCACAAGGCGCGTCGCGCAAGAAGGGAACTCCCCTGCACGCGTAGCGTTTGCTCTATCAAGCCTCCATCCAGCAAGGAAATTGCTCGGGCACAGTTAAGCGCCGGATCAAGTACGGCCAGAGGGAGCGCCTCATCCCAATTTGGGATTACTTCACGCAGAACATAACTATCATTACTCGTATGAACGAATCCAGTGTGCACTGTGGTCGCGAAAGCGACAGCAGATTCATCGAAAACGAGGCGGTCCCCCAGCGCCCCACCCGTTCGCGCTGGAGGCGACGAAGTCCACGGAAACGCAGCCAAGGTGCTCACTCGACACCGCCCTGGTCGATAACTGACTCTTGTTCATGATCAACACCGTCAGTATAGGGTTCCATCTGATCCCTATACTCCGCCAAGACAATGTGCTGGAAAAGAGAAAGGGCAGTCCGATTCAACGTTCGAGCAATAGAAGTCGCTTGCTCGACATCGAATTTTGCAGAACACCCCGCGAAAACGTCTATGTCAAGTAGGTAGCTGTAAGCCCCTTGAACCGCAGGATCACGGAAAGCGCCATGCCGCACCAACGCCCCTTGCGAATCACCAAGCGATAGCTCGATCTGCTGTTGAGTCGAGACCATCTTTGGTCCGATAACTTCATCTGCAATAGGACCAATTATTTCCGGCGTTATCCTGCTAGCCCAAGCACTGATATTGTGAGCACCGGCATCAACAAGTCTATTGACATATCGAAGCCCAATACGATGCACCAACTCAGGGGCAAGGACCTTCTCTACACCTATTAACAGCGCTCGAAGCGGAGGGCCAAAACTGGCACTCCATCGAATGTAATTGTTTGCCTGAATAACAACCGCATCAGGCAGGATGCTGATTAACAGCGCGCCATCTTCTGAAGCGAACTGCCACCCCTTTGCTCGCACCTCAATCTCTGACGATGCACCCGCTGGGCCAATCCTTAAAGCAACTTCTTGCTGCTCAGCCGGTTGCATCTTGGGCAGAGCAACGCCGAAACCATGGAGCACTTCTCTGATTTTGAGCCCATCATCAGAACTCACATTGTTACGTTCAGCACTAAAACGCACCTCGACGACCGCGACATCGAGTTGAGCGCGACGCAGCAGGACGCGCTGACTGTCTGGCAGTCCTCCGAGGGGCGCGTTGGCGTCAACCTTGTGGGTATCGCTTCCCATCTCGCTCCCGTCCCTAGACATGCACAGTACCTGCACACCTGTTCGTCAGACAACGGCTGATTGTTAGCCGAGTGACGCAAAGTTGATCCACAAACACTGCAAGTGACCGGATAGTGGACACCTCGGAAGAGATGCACGGCCAGCTAGCTTGGGTTTCGTGGACAGCTAGGCGCCGACGCTCAATATGAGTACGAACGGTGACAGATCTAGGACATGAGCCCACTTTCGCACGCAGCAACGGGGCAGATGCTGGTTGGCTGCCAGTGATCCTCGACCCGGTCTCGCAGGCACCTCAAGTTGCCTTCTCGGCTTCAGACGACCGGAATAGGTTGTCGATGGCCTTGCGGGTCCGATCCTCACTCGCTGGCATCAGGTGCGTGTATACCCGCAGAGTGAACCCTGGGTCGGAGTGACCAAGGTAGGTTGCCAGCGCCTTTATGCTCTCTCCTGCGTCGAGAAGAGCTGAGGCGTAGAAGTGACGTAGTGCATGCATTCCAGTGGCTCGGGACCGGGTGATGTCGGCGGATGCAAGCGCCGAGTGCCAGCAATGCTCGTTGAACCAGGTCCGGTTGATCGCGTTGCCACGGGTAGTCGGAAACATGAGCCGCGCCGTCACCCGCTGCGCGCTCTTCGGGTCTTCCCACGGGAGCGTGACAGCAACCGGCGTAATCGTCTCCAAGTGCTTGTTTAGGATCACGCCGATGGCGTGCGGTAGGGGCACACGTCGATCTTGATCGTTCTTCGGTAGCCCGAAGACCAGCCGGGAACGTACGCGCTTGACCTGACGGCGGATGTGGATCCAGCCCCCATCGAGGTCGACGTCGTCCCTCGCGAGGCCGAGCATCTCCCCCTGGCGCATCCCGCACCCGCTACCCAGATCCGCAAGCGGACGATACCGAGCTGGCAGTCCGCTCCGAATCGCCTGGACGCGTTCGAAGGTCCACGGGATCACCTTGCGTTCAGGAGGACGAGGCTTCGTCACGGACTTGGCGGAGCAGGGATTCTTTGCGATCCGCTCGTCATCAACGGCCGCGCCGAGGATGCTTCCCAAGTGCGTGAAGGTGACAGCCCGCGTAGCCAGCGCGATGACCCCGACCATGCTCGTGTCCCACTCCCGGATGTGCGCCGGCTTGATGGACGCGAGCTGACGACCGCCGAAGTACGGGTAGAGATGCTTCCGTACCCGGATCTCCGTCCCCTCGCGGGAAGACTCGTCCATGACCCGGGTGCGCAGCCAAGACTCCGCGTACTCGCGGAACGTCATCTGGCCAGCCGCAGGGTCGATAAACGTACCCCGACGCATGTCCGACTCCACGGAGAGAAGGAAGTCCTCGGCGGCGCGCTTCTGCCGGTCGGGGAACGACTTCTTCAGCTCTCTACCATCCGGGCCGATGTACCGAGCCCGGTAGCGCAGGCCAACGCCGTACTGCTCGTGCTTGACCCGCTTAGGCTTGCCGTCTGGGCCTTTGATTGTCTTGTACCAGCGATCTTCGATGTGCCCCATCAGGAATCAGCTCTCATCTGATCGGCGAACCACGAACGAACGGCGGCTGGGTCGTAACGCAGGTGACGACCTACGCGGCCAGCAGGAGGGCCATAGCGACGTTTGCGCCAGGCGTAAAGGGTCTGAACCGGAACGCCCAGATAGGCGGCGACTTGATCTATCTCCCAGAGCACTTCGAGCGACGGCACGACTGAGGTGGTCATCGGTCTCCTCTCGGCATGGCGGTGAGGTAGATGGGAGGCCTTCAGGCGGCGTACGCCGTCGAGGCCCCGGCTGTAGGCGGTGACGAGTCAGTTGCCGAAAGATCCTGGGAAGTGCCACCGCTCCCCCACTGGCGAGCGTTGAGCTGTGCACGGCGTTGGATCCGCTGCGAGATCAACCGCAGAAGACGGTGTTCGAGCGGCGGGAGGTCGACGTCATCAGGTCGGGCGAGTTCCCATGCGATCGGCGACGGCTTGGCCTCCTGGTGGTCAGCCGGCGGTGCATCCTCAGCGGCGTCCGACACTCCAAGCAGCGCCTTGACCCAGGCGTGTGCGTCGGCGCGATGGTCGGCCAGGGTCTTGCCGGACCAGTTCCGCGAGACCAACACTCGCCGGCCGCCGATGCCCAACGTCGTCTTCTGGTGGACCTTGCTCTTGCAGTGACCGGGCCGCAGCTTGCCGTGTGCCTTCTTTGGCTGCACGCCATAGAGCAGCCAGTTCGCGCACCGATCCGAGCACGGCGTGACCCGGAGTTGGTGCCAGAGCCGGTCTGCATGGTCGCGTTGCGGGTCGCTGGTGATGGCGTGGCAGTCAGCCGCGGACTTGGTCACGTACTTCGTGATGTAACCGATCGTCCGGCTCACATCGTCGGCGCCCGGGTCGACGCCCTTGGCCTTGACCTGCGGCCCGAACCGGGCGAGGTGCGCCGGCTCAGCGTCCGGATCGTCATCGATGACGTCCAGCGCCTCATCCCACGTCGGCAGCACCGCACCGGTGTCCGGGTCGGCCCAGACCTCGCCGTCGAAGACCGGCGGCCGGTCGAACGCGTAGCGCAGCGTCGCCGTGGACGGCCACCACACCTGGTGATAGGTCGCCACGGCAACCTGCTCCAGCACGGCCCGTGGGATGGTGCCCCGGATGGCGAAGTGCGCGTGCGGAGCCAGGCGCCGCTGCGGCTCGACGCATCCGGCGTACTGAACATTCCAGCCGACCGCCCGCCGCAGGTTCTGCCAGTACCGATCGAGCAGCCGGGGGAAATGCACGGCATCCCAGGCCGCTCGCCGATAGTCATAGCGAGCCGGATCAACCGGCGTACCCAACTGCGGGTCATCTTCCGCGTGCCGCCGCCGGCACGAGCAAGGCCGACCAGCCGGGATCGAATGCACCGCGCCGTAGCTGTCCAGGGTGAGGGTCAACCACATCGACGGCTGATGAGTGCTTCCGTCGCGCCCGACATAGGTGCGCCCAACCGTGCGTGCCTGGACCTTCTGCCGGGGCAGATCCGGTACATCCTGGCGCCGCCGAGTCGACCGCACCCGACGCGGCTGGTCATCGTCCGCACCGTCCTCATCCCCGTGGTGCGGCGGCGCGACACGGCCCCGCAGCCCCTCAGCCGCAATAGCCTCCTCAACCTCCGCGATGGCCTCATCCAGCTCAGCAATCTGATCCCACTCGGCGTTTCGTTCGGCCTGCGCTCGATAGAACTCGAAGTGAGCCCGCAGCGAGATCAGCGCCTTCTGGTCCTCGGTCGCAGCGGCCGGCGGGGGCAGCGGTTCGTCAGTGCGGTGCCAGCCCTCGCGGATCTGCACCTGTCGGTAATGCCGTGACCGCTTCGCGCAGGGCGGGCACTTGCCCTCCAGCGTCGCCCCACAAGGCAGGTCAATCAGTTCCGTCTGCCCGGTGGTCAGGTCAGTACGGCGCAACGCAATCGGCCGGATGCAGACACCATGCTCGATGGCGAGGTTCTTGAGCGCGTCGACGGACCGGGGCAATGCCATGCGGGCCGCCCGCGAGCCCGGCCGGGGTGCTTCCAGGGTCGTCACGGGCGGGTCACCTCCTGTCGGCTGAAGGCACCGGCCGGCATGGGCACCACGCCAGAGGGACGGTCAGCGATCGGCACGGCAACGACTTCGTCCGGCCGTTCGACGACCGGCACCGGGTCGCTCTTCTCCTTGTCGGCCGAAGAGAATTCGCCGAGCACAAGGTGAACCAGGGCGATGAACGCCAGCGCGGGCACAGCGGACAGCACCCAGGCGGACAGGCCACTCGGCGCTACGGCGAGCTGAGCTGCCAACGAAAACGCCCCCGCGGCCAACATCAGAAAGATTGCGTAGCCGATGCCCTGTCCCTTGCGCTTACGCCGCCGGATCACCAAGTACGCGGCCATCGGCACGAGGTCAGCGACGACCGCGTTGACCCAGCCGAAAGCGTCGGATGCCCCCGGCGCGGCGTGGCGCATGGTCCAGTCGTGCATGTGGGTGAAGGACGCTCCCCCAGCGGCGACCGCTACGACGGTGAGGATCAGCGCGAGCAGGCCGGCTTCCAGTCGCTCGGTCACGCGGCATCACCATCGATGACCTGGACACGGCCGTAAATGTCAGCCATGTCGCGGATTTCGTCATCGGTCAGGTACGAGAACCGAACCCGCATCGGCGTGGGGTCACCGTCGAGCGCGACGTACCCGACACCGGGTGCCGTCTCCGAGATCCGGTCACACAGCGCTCCCCGATCCCGCATGCCGTCCCCGAGGACGAGATCCACTTCGTTGGACTCGGACAGCCGCAGCGCAATCCGGGTAGGAAACAGCCCGCGAGCAGGCAGTACTTCCTTGCGAGGGTCCTGCAAGCAGGCGACGACGTGAACCCCGACAGCCCGGCCCTGCGTGAGCACGATGCCAAGCGCGGCCTTGATGCGGTCTTTGAGATGCCGATCCGTCAGGTACGCGGTCAGGTTCGCCAGCTCGTCGATGACCAGGACGATGAGCGGCTCACCAAGAGACGGAACGTGCTGACGCGTACGCCCCATGAGCCGCGCAGCCCGCCGCTGAGTCTCAGCCGCAGCAGCTTCCAGCAAGTCGGCCTGTGCGGCGAAGTCCTTGCTGGCGAAGCGGTCGAACAGCGGCAGCCCGATCCCGAGCTCCATCCCGCCCTTGGGGTCGAGTCCCCACAGCCGCACGAGTCCGGTCCCGACCCCGCCGGCCAGTGCCCGGACGATGGACCAGATCACCGAGCCCTTACCCGCGCCGGTCGCGCCGACGACGAGCACCTGTGTCCCGAACAGCCGCAGGTCGAAGACCTCGCCGTCTTCTTGCCGAGCAACGGGCAGCGCCATGAAGTCCGGAACCCCGGTGACCGGGAACGGCGGTACGAGTTTCACGAGCGGGTCACCCCGCAGCACAGCCAGCAGAACGGTGCTGAAGGTCGGTCCGGGCATGGCCTTGACCTGGCGAACCCCGAACGTGTGGGCAAGCCGTTCGGAGACGTGCCCGAAGTCGTCCGGGATCTGCCCGGTGACCATGCGAACCAGGACCAGGTCTGTCCCGGGTCGGCACCGGACGCGCTGGAGGACGGGCAGCACGGTCTGACCGTCGTACGACACAGACAGCTTCGCCGTGACCATGGCCGCCTGCCAGTGCCGCCGGTACGTCCACCGCCGGAACCGGGCCAGAATCGGATACCAGCCGAAACGCAGGAAAGACGCCCGGTTCCCCAGGTTCCAGATGGTGGCTGCCACCGCGACACCGAGAACGGTGAACGTCGGCCCCTGCCAGTCGAATGCGGCGTACATCCACAGCAGCCCGGAGGACGGCAGCGTGATCCACCAGAAGCGGAAGTAGCCGATGACCATCCAGGCCAGGCCTTTGACCGCCGACCAGAACATGACCAGCCAGACCGGAAGACGGACCACGGGCGTGCGTACGTTGAACGGTGCGGTCGGGATGGCCTCACCGCGGATGACGTTGATGAACGGCATCACGACACCTCCCGCAACGGGAACAGCGCGCCCTGCCCGGACGAGTGGCCGCGTCGCTGGACTCGCCGGCGCACAGACCGGGCGGGCAGGATGGCCGGCGGTTCGCCTTCTGGGGGTTCCGGCACGGAGCGGATCATGGTCGGGAGCCACCGCCCGCGACCGAGGACGGCGCGTAGGTCTTCCGGGTAGCTGACGTGCGGTGCGATCAGGTCCGGGTCGAGGTGGCGGAGCTTGACCAGCGTTCGAGCCAAAGCGGCGGCACCGGCGGCGATCTCGACCAGGGCGGCCACACGGACGGTGTCGGAAGGAACGGTGGTGTAGACCTCGCGGGCGGTTCGCAGTGCGGGACCGGCGAGCAGGGCGACCGTGCGGCGATGCGTCTTCACCGGACCCTCCCGGCGGTGCGCGTCGTGTTCCGGGCAGCGTGAACTAGCGTGGGCATTGCAGCCTCTTTCGCTTCAAGGGATGGGGCTGAGCACCGGGGGCGGGAGTCGTCTTGCCGGAGGAAGCCCGCCCCCTGGTGCGCTAGCTGTCAGGCCGCTTTACGCGCGCCTGTCTTTTGCGGTTCCGTCATGGCGCTCGCGCGGATCGACCACGCCTGTCGCGCCCGACACTTCGCGCTGTTTCCCTTGCACCGCTGCGAATCGACGTACGGCGTCAGCGTCACGTCGGTGAACTCCACCATCGGCGGGTAGCCCGGCACGACCGAGGTCGGCGGTACGGGCTGGTGGTCAGCGATGACCTTGATCTTGAATTCGTTGGACGCCCCGAACTTCCCGGCCTGCGGGTCGAGGTCGATCACCTTGACCAGCCACACCCGCGTGCCGGTTTCCTTGTCCCGAACCTGATCGTCGGCCTGCCCGCGCTTCTCGAAGTCCGTCGCAGGTTCCACACCGAGGAACAGAGCACCGTGCGGAGCGATGTACTCCCACGGCACCGGGATCTTGATCGAGCTGGGAATCACAAACGGCTCCCCTCCGTCAGAACCTGGCTACTTGACTAACCAAGTTGGACCGAAGTTAGCACATGGCCAACCTGGCTAGCCAGGTGAATGCACAGTGGACGTTAGCGCAGTCTGAAAACGTCATGCAGGCCTTGCGGCGGCACCGGGTTGACAAGGTCGAAGACCAGTAGCGGCTGACCCGTCGAATTCCGAACAATCAACAGGCTGACCAGCGCCGACGTACCCAACTTGAGAGCAAGCAAAGTCGCTTCACGCTTCGACACCGGCCGGACCGAGAGCCGTTCGACTACGTCAGTCACCGCATGCCTCTGCCGGCGCTCGAAGTGGTCCAACGCTCCCTCACGCAGCAGCCCAGGGGCATGAAACGCAGTTCCCCCGGCCGATCCCACCGGGACAAACACGGTGTTGAGGGTCGGCCGATCACTGTCATCGGGCGCCATGAGTCGCTGCCTCGCGACGACCAACTCTCCGACAGGTATCGCAAGAGCCGCCGCAATGCGCTCCGACGACGGCGCACGTCCCGCAGCAATCAGGGAGGCAGCACCCACCTCCGCAGCACGCAATGCTTCGCCGATGCGAGTCGGTGGCTGCAAGGCGGCGACTGGCGGCGGTCCGAGCACGATGCGGCCCTTGCCCTTGACGCCCTCGATGTACCCGAGCTGCCGCAGGTATTCGAGCGCCTTCACGACGGTGGAACGCGACGCACCGAACTCAGCCACCAGTTGCGCTTCACTCGGCAGCATCGACCCCGGTCCGTAGGCACCGGTCGTGATGCGTGACTGCAAGGTATTCGCGATGGCTGCGTACTTCGCCAGAACGGGATTGATTGGCACGCGCGCTTCTCCGCAACGTGAGTCATAGCAACGAATCGCGGCTTGTCCGCGTCCTGCGGCGAAGCCGTCAGGCAGTTCCAAGCGCCGGCTTCTCTTCCGCGCACGGTGATAGTTCTTGAGCGTGCCGCCGACGGCTCATTGCGCAGGCACGACGACGAGCCTTCCCCGCACCTCAGCTACCACTTCGTGCAGCTTCCTTCTGAATCGCTTGCTGATGTCGTCGCCGTCATCCTTGGCGCACCACCACCGCCACGCGGCCAGGGCGTAAACGAGTGGGCTCCACCAGCGCAGCTCATCGTGGGTGACGTCCCACAGGGGACGAAGAAGGAGTTCAGCGAGCGCGGGCCACTTCGTCGAGAACCAGAAGCTGTAGGCCAGAAGCCTCACATCTACACCGTCGCCGCCCCTGCACTCCCGCAGGACGAACCCGCTCAGGAGGTAAACCACGTATGCGGAGGCCCCGTACGAAGTAAGGAAAGCCTGTGTGCCCTCGAAGTCCACCGATCTCCCCTTCGCCAGCGCGTGACCAGCGCGATCCCGCCGGCGTTGCGCGCTCTTGACGGCGTCTCGCGACCTGCCACCGCGACCTGTGCAATCACCGGCCAGTCCACGTGCACCAATGCCAGGACGGAGCAGGCCCAGCGAGGGGCTCAACCTGCAATCCGTCCCGGCATCAGCGCGTCTCCCGCTAAGCAAGATCAACCGCGTACACAGCGAATAACAGCCGAGCGGGGCTTTATTTGACTAGCTTGGCTAGTCATATTGACCGTACGGCGCCCGGTCGGCACACGCAAGCAGCTACAGGCTCATATTTCCAACCTGGCTAGCCAGGCTTTACAGTTCAGGAGTGAACGTGGAAGCCCGCGACCTCGAAGACCTGGAGCCGGACGACGCCCGTCCGGCTTCCCAACAGATCGCAAACGTGCTGCGCGCGGCGATCCTCACGCGACGCTTCGCCCCGGGCGAACGCCTGCCCTCCCAGAACGACCTGTCCGAGCGCTACGGCGTCGCCCGCGAGACGGTCAAGTCAGCGCTGCGCATCCTTCGCGATGACCGCCTGGTTGTCAGCCGCCAAGGCAGCGGCGCATTCGTCCGCGCCCAAACCGAGCGCCCGGTCGGCCTGCGCCCCCACGTCGAGGCGGCGTTCGAGCAGCCTCACGTCACTATCGACTTTGCCGGCTTTTCCAGTGAGACCCTGCAAGGTGCGATCCAAGAACCGCTCGACAAGATCCGGGCAGGTCGTCTCACTCCCGAGTCACTGGCGATCAGGATCCTGCTGCCGGACCTGAACCAGCCCACAATCGTTCCCTCCCGGGCCGACCCCCAGGCCGACGATCCCGCCGTACGCGAACGAGCCGCCCGTATCGTCCGCCGGCACACCGAGGCAATCGCCGAGTCCGTATCAGAACTTTCCATCTTCGGCCTGGTCCGCAATGCCACCACCGAGATCCGCTGCTACGGCACAACCGTGCAATCCAAGATGTATATCCTCAACCGCAACGAGGTCTTCTTCGGCTTCTACCCGGTCATCCAGAACACGGTCTTGGTCGACAAGCAGCCGGTCCCCATCTTCGACGTCCTCGGCAAAGACGTCCCGCTCTTCCACTACGTCACCAGCGGCGAAGAGGACGACGCCGGCGACCAGTTCGTCCAGCAATCCCGAACCTGGTTCGACAGCATCTGGACCACAATCGCCCACGACTACATCCCATGAGGCCGCTGGCTGAGGTAGTGAACGGCGCCGAAGTCCTGCTTGTCGACTTCGACGGACCCATCTGCGCCGTGTTCGCCGGGTATTCAGCGGCCACGATCGCCAGCGACCTCCAAGCCCTCATCCGCAGCCATCTGAGCGGTGAGCTTCCGCCAAGCATCGCTGCACTCTCCATGAACCCGCTGCAGATTCTCCGCGAAGTCGCAGACCTCGGCGACAACGCGCTCGCCGTCGCAGTCGCAGTCGCCTGTCGAGACGCGGAAGTGATGGCAGCCGCCACTGCGACGCCGACGCTAGGCGCTGTGCAACTCTTTGAAGCTGCGCAGGCAAGCGGAAGACCAGTAATCATCGTCAGTAACAACGCCACCGAAGCGGTAGGCGCCTACCTGCAAAAACACGACCTGAGCCACTACATCGAAGGTGTGGCAGCCCGGTTCGACGGCATGGACCCCCGCCTTCTCAAACCCGACCCGTTCCTTCTTCACCGCGGACTTGAAGAGCCTAGAGCCTTGGACCGCAGAGCAATCTTCATCGGCGACTCAACCACCGACGTCGAAGCCGGCCTCGCTGTCTCCATCCCCACCATCGGGTACGCCAACAAGCCCGGCAAGGACCACCGGCTCTCAGAAGCCGGCGCAGTCGTCGTAACAGACTCGATGCTCATACTGGCCGACGAAGTCCGGCGCACGCCGGCCGCCAGGAGCCGGTGATGGAAACTCCCCAGATCCCGACCTCCGTGCTGGCGAACGTGCAGCAGCGCTGGCCGGAGGTCGCAGGGTCTTGGGCTGAACACGCTGGAATAGAACTCCAGAGTCTCTGCCAGCAGTACCAAGCGGTACCTCGCGAAGTGCTGCCGGCCCGGTACGGATTCGTCATCGCGGCCGAATCGCCGACCGGCCCGCTCGTGCTACGCAGCACGCCCGACCCTCACGGACCGGACCAGGCAGCCGTAGCCGCAGCTCTAGCGAATCTAACCATTTCGCCATACGTCTACGAGTCGAACACTACCGATCACGGCACGTGGACTGTGCTCGACCGTGTCTCACCAGGCACAGCCCTCTACGAGACCGACATGGCAACCATCGACTTGCGAAAACTCTTCGAGCCCCTAGCCGCCATGAGCCACCAGCCGACTCCCCGCGATGGCATGCCTTCAATCATCGACTGGCTCCGCAGCCGCCTCGAAGACGATCACCTCGAAGACCGCAGACTCGGGACCGCAGTCGCCCCGCTCGAAGAACGCCAGCACGCGTTGGACCTTCTGTCCGAGCTAGCGACCGACCATTCACCCCGCCTCTGCCACGGTGATGCGTCGTTGGGAAACGTCATCGCTGACGGCCGATCCGGTTGGAAATACATCGACCCACGCGGAATCAGCGGCGAAAGCGCATACGACGTCGCGGTGCTCGGCCTCCGGATCGCCCGCGTAAGAACTTCTGCAGGACTCGTAGACCAAATCGCTGCTTTCGCTAACGCCTCGGCAATCCGCGTCCATTCCTGGATGACGGTAGCCAATGCTGCAAGGGTTTAACACGAAGCCCCAAAATACATCTTTGTTGTTTGATGAACCGATGCCGCCTACTGTTTGGCAAACCAGGCGCAGCGCAGAGACAAATTCCTATAAAAGGCACAGCGGTAATCCATTCGATGAGCATAGATTTATACGCCATCCGAATAGTAAACACGAAACTATAATATGCTGTGTTATAAGGTCGAGAATTCTGCCTCGCCCGAGTCTGCCGAGGCAAGCGCACTCCATCCTGCGGAAGAGTCACAACATTATTCAGGGTCAGGCCGTGCCTACGAGTTTGAAAACTACGGCTTCGTCGCCCAGGAAAACAGTGAGCAGCGCTTGAAAATTCCCGTGTTCTGCAGGGCTGAACATTACAGCGAAGGGAAGAGCATCCCCCGGTCCTACTCGCGCCGAAACTATGGGCCCCACCAGCGAAAAGCCGCTATTATTTGGATCGATTTGAGGTCCAGGGAACTTCGACCCGTCAACCGTTATGCGAGCGTCCGATGAGCCCGATTCACTGAGGTTGAGAGTTTGCACCTCACGTGCCCCAACTTCCACCTTGCCAAAATTGACGATACTGGCTGAACGATTAATGCCCGCGTCAGACGGGGCGGCGCCATCGGCACCCAACATAAGATCGGTCGCACGGGTGACCAACCTCCTAAAGGTGGCTTCCCGGAAACCAACCACGAAGGCTAAGACGTAGAACACCACCAGTTGGCCCTGCTGACGAGAATCTGTGCAGTCCGATCCACAATGACCCATGTCTCCAGTCGGTTGGCCGGACGTTGCTTGCATGACGCCAAAAAGTATGAAATAAGCGATCGTCCCCAGAATCATTCCGACCAGCGGGCGAGCGACATGCCAGTAGCACCAGGTGTTCTCCCATTTGGAGTTGTGACTAAAAACTCCATAGAGACTAATTGTTACCGCACCCAGAGCCCCAAACCACGGAACACCAATGGGCAAGACGCTTGAAACGACAGTGGGAAGTTCGCTAATAAACCATGGCCAACTATAAATCCGAAACAAAGCGAGTATGAGTAGAGCAAACAGATAAGCTACATCCAATTTAAAAAAGAACGACGGCTTGCGGCTCTGGAGGCCTTTAGTTGGATCCATGATTATCTTTGCTCCGCCCCTGGCTCACGCAGACCGTCAAGACTTTGATCCAGACTTTACCCAATCAGATTCGGATCCGAGGGCTGGAGGAGTTTTGTACGCTCGATAGCACAACGTCTGGTTGCTCGTAGGCTGGCGACAGTCGCCACATTCTCGTCAAACATTTCCTACTTCCCCACACTTGAAGAATGTGGGCGCCCGGAAACGGTTGTAATGTCTAGATTCTTGAGGATGAGGTCGACCGAGTGCGCGTACGAGCGGTCTTTAAGTGCAGCTGACAACGCAATGTTCGGATTCAGTCAAGGCCGAATCTGTCTGGCACCTGCCGCTACCGATAACCACGCTGAATAGACCAAGGAGATGTCCAGGCGGGGTAGACCCGCCAAGGATACGCAAAATGCCTAAGCCGCCCCGATCGATCAAACATCTGCACAATAGTCAGACACTCGACATGTGAGCCGAGTGTCTGACGGATGCTCCTTTCGATCTAGTCAAGAGCCGGCAGGCTCCGGTTACGAAGCACCACCCTCCCAGTTGCCGTTTGCTCTCGGCGACCATTCTTTTTGTGCATGGATCGGAATCAAATCCGGAATTCGTGATTTCAGACTGTCGCCAGCACCATAGTGAACAGCGATGTCAGCCGGAGATAAGACGACTTGGTTTATATGGCCGAGCATTCTCGACATCAAACCCCCTAGAGCGCTCTCGCCATGTTGTTCTGTAGCCTGGACGACGTGTAAGTCTGCAGTAAGATCCTCTTGCCTAAATGTTGCAACGCTTGGATTTTCGGCGCCGGGAGGATTCCAACCCCAAAAGAAGCATCCTTCACCTAAGATACATAGGCACTGCACCATCTCAAGCCGCTGCAGGGTCCTGTTAAGCCGTACGAAGCGATCAAGCAGATCCTCAACAGTGGCATCATGATGTTTACGTACAGCAACGATTGCGGAGAAAAGGGGGTTTCCTAGCCAGTCAGTAGGCTCGAAAAGTCCCCTATTTTCAGTGAATCTACTGTAGGCGGTAAGGGGCCTAAACAGTCGGTGGCAGCGTACTAATTTCGCCATCGCACTATCAAGACTGTCAGTATCAAGCGTTTGCTTTACTTCCAGCACGCCATAGACTGCTTCGATCGGTGCAACTTGATAGCGTGCATCAGGTGTTGCACGCGCCTTGACTGCCGGAAACCACTCTTGATTAGTCAATACTACATCGCAGTCACCTGCAGTGAGGCCATTCCTATCCGATACCGTTCCGCAGGTGACGGTGTATCGCGTTGGCAAGAGTCGCGACAATTCATCGCGAAATATCGCCTCGATCGGTAAACCCGATCCGAAGTTGGAATCTCGAAAATCCACCTCAGCGGCCGAACGCAACAAAAGCAGCTTCTCCACATATTTATATCTCCCGCCAAGCGCACGGTGCAGATTTTCCGGCGACCTCTTCGGTCGCCACGAATCGGTAAGAGCTTGCATTCCAATTTCGCTCTCGTCGGGCATTCAGCTTTCCCCCTCATCTCAATAATCCCGCACCCATTATGCCCGACGCTACATGAAGAGATATTCTTGTTTTCACTATCGGAGTAGTCCTACTGGGTTACCCCTGTATGCCAGTCGCCATATTCAAGATCACCGTCATGGCACGGGTCCAATGCCTAAATGATGGTTCCGGCCTCCTCTTCTGCCGCGATCCTGGCACCAGCCCACGTACGTTCGGCTACTTGTTTCAAGACTGCGGGGATTGGGCCGCTCAGCCGCTAGCCAGGGTGCGCCGCCGCTGTCGCTCGGCCCGCACACGCAGGCAGTCCCTTGGCTGGCGTGTAGTCAGGGAGCCAGATCTGTGGAAATAAAAATAGATCTCAGGTCGGGGTGTGTAAAATTTCGGGGGCAGCCAGCCAGCCGGCACGACTTCGTCGACGTGACCGACCGGTCCCAGCTAGGCCGCAAAGCGATCACGGCCACTCCTTCGAACCCAAATGCTCATGGCGTAGGCATCCACCCTGCAGGCCACCTTTTGTTCTAAGAAACTCTGCGCCTCTCGGGCAAGAGCCATGGCAAGCTGGTGGCCCGCTCTCACAGGGTGCGCGCCCGCCCGCCCCATTACCCGAGTCGCCGGGCTCAGCGGTCCCATAGTCAAGCTGTCATTGACGTTCCGCTCACCGAGAGTACTCTCGCAAGATGCCTGAAGGACGGCCCGCAATTCCCACAGCCTTGAAACGTAGTGTTCTCGTAGAGGCCGGTCACCGGTGCGCAATCCCGACGTGCAAGGCAACTACCACCGAGCTTGCCCACATCATCTCTTGGGAAAAGACTCGCAGTCACACGTTCGAAAATTTGATAGCCCTTTGCCCGAACTGTCACACCCGATTCGATAAGGGCGAAATCGACCGCAAATCGATGGAACAATACAAATTCAATCTCGGCATCATTAAAAGTCGCTATGGTGAAATTGAACGCAGGATTTTGGTGATTTTTGCCACCGATCCTTCGATCACCATTATCGGTATGCCGTTAGCATCTGACGTTGCGATGCTGTATCTGGTAAACGATGGTCTCTTCAGACGAGAATTCGATCAGTCGAATGGATTTGGACTGACGGTTCCTAATGGCGCAAGCGCCATCATTGATTTTACAGGAAAACAAGAGTTTTACACTATTACCGACAAGGGTCGAGAGTTTGTACGGCGGCTGGCAGAGGCAGAAAAATTAGAAGTGAACCCGCCGTTTGACTTCTGGGACCGAGAAAGGCCCTGATAGTACGGTATCTCGCCGGCTCAAACGATCTACACAACGGCACATGATCATCGGCATGGACGGGCAGTGTCAACCTAAGCCAGACTGTCTCGCAGGGTCAAAGCTAGATGCATCGCATGTCTAAGTTACATGATCGTTCCCAATGCGCGGAAGTGTATATTTTTTCGACAATTCTTTTGACACATCGTTAGGCACGATCTGGGCGTTCGGGGTTGGTTTTCCAGCCGTTACGGTCGCCCCATGAAGTGCTGCCGAAGGCTGGCGCGGGGAGCGGGACGGCGTCGTGGCCGCGCGTGCCTAGGTCGGGGCGTTCTTTGCGCTCCTGTTCATCGATCTTTAATAGTTCGATGGAGAGGCTGATGGCGTTCTTTTCGGCGAGGGTCAGGACGTTGACGAAGCTGAGCGCGACCTCGATGAGGGCCTTCTCCGGGTTGGTGCATGCGCTGAAGGGTGCGTTGACGGCTTCGATGTAACTGCTCATGGCGTCGAGGAGGGTGTTGATGCGTTCGAAGCCGGTGGATGCGTACGCGTTGCGGAGGCCTTCCAACATGGAGGCGGCTTTCTTGCCTTCCTCCGCGAGCCAGGTGGCTTGAGCCTGGACCTGGGTGAGCCACGTACTCGTTGACTTCGCGTACTGGGTAAACGCCTCGGATGCGGTCCCTTCCCAGTACAGGGCGAGCCGGTCGGTTTCGGCGTCGAAGTTGGTGCGGGTTTCGGCGTAGGTGTTCGCGACCGAGTGGAGCAGGTCAGCCCTGTTCTTCACGACGTCGGGTGCGCTACGCCAGGCGTGGATGATCAGGTCGTTCAGGGGCAGGCGGATACCGGTTTCGAGCTCCGTCAGGAACGCTTCGAGCTGGAGGAGGTCGCTGCGGTACTGGGTGACGAACTCGTCCAGGCGGTCGCCGCCGCCGTTCTCGTAGTAGGTGGTCCGGCCGCCGCTGAAGCCGAGGTTGTTGCCGTCGCTGCTGCCGATGGTGATCGGTTCGGTGACGGCCCGGGTGCTCGGGATCGTCTCGTGGCGAGTGGCTGTTAGGTTCGTGTTGTCGGGCGGGATGACCACGCTCGGCCGTTCTTCCCCGTGGAGGTGGGGGTCTCCGCCCGAGTTGAGGACGCCGGCACCACCGCGGCGGGTGTTGATGGTCGAGGCATAACCGTCAGCGACGGGCAGATACGGCTTGAGATCCTGGTTGACGACGTCAAAGCTGGTTGACACCTCAAGGTCGGTGCCCTCGTAGTCGGTGGCGACCTGGAGCAGGCCGTCGGTCATACGGTCCATCTCATTCTTGGCGTCGAGGGCCTCATCTACGCGGTAACCCAGCGAGGTCTGCCAGTCGCGGGCCAGCCGGTCGGAGACGCCGGGCAGGGTGCCCCATGCCCCGGTCGGGACAGCGCCGATGTCGTCGAGATACCGGCGGATGGCGCTGTAGGTGACGGAGTCTTCGTAGCGTTCGGTTCCGTACGAGACCAGCGCTTGCGATTCGACGTGCAGTGCTGAGATGTCAGTCATGGTTGCCCCGTGATGTCGGATGGGTCGATGGCCATCGCCCCGACCGGTGAGCCGAAGTAGTCGATGCGCAACTGCACGTACTGCCGGCGATGGTCAGCCACCGCGGCGAGCAGAGCGGTACGGATCTCGCCGGCTATCTCCCGGTCGGTCAACTCCCGCAGCATGCCGCGACGGATCCGCACGTCGAGGTCACCGTCCGACGAGCGGGCGACGGTGATCCACCCATCAGAAGACTTTCCCGTCGCCTGGATGGCGGCTACGTCTGCAAAATAGCGATCAATCTTGCTCATTCTCGGGCCTTACTTACTGTCGGACAGCGTCACGCACTGGTGGGCGAGCGCGCTGAGCGTGTCCTGGCCGAAGGCGCTGACGTCAGAAGGTGTGCCGCCAGCAGGGATCGAGGTCGACAGCGTCAGGCTCAGCCAACGCTGGTCCTGTGCCGCCACCACCGACACGTTGTGGCGCCCTCCCAGGGTTCGGCCACACGAGCGGTAGACGGAATATCCATCCGCTGGCGCGGAGGCCGACTGGACCCCGTCGCAGGGATAACCGTCCGCCTCACGGCGAGCCGCGTCGTCATCGCCTGCGCCGCTGAGAAAGACCTGCACGGTGCCGATGAACCGCTGATCGGAGGACGTGAACGCAAGCTCGCACAAGGTCGACGAGTCATTGACCTTCCGGGAAGGATCGTCCTTCCCAACAGCCCATGCCCCACCGACCGCCGACTGCATCGGTGCACTCAGGTCCGAGCAGGTCGGTACCCACGTCTGCTTGTCGCCGAACGGATTGAGCTGCCAAACAGCAACGGCAACGACGATGACAGCCAATGTGCCGAAACCCACGAAGGCAGACAGGCGTTTTGTGTTCACGACCACGTCCAACGCGGGTCCTCAGCAGGAGCCGGTGTCAGGTCGGCATCCGAGCCCCGGTCTTGCAGCGATGCCAGGGCTACGCGCGCTGCCGCTCGGATCTGCCCGGCCAGCGAATCCTCGGTATGCCGGTGTAAGTCCTGCACCTCCACCGCGAGTTGGCCCGATCGATCGGCCAGCAGTCGCACCGTCCGGTCAGGAGACGTCACGTTCACCTGAGGCTGCCATTGGTCGTCGTGCTGCACAGTCCTTCGATCCCCCGATCGGCTAACCGCTACAGCGGTGATCGTCGATGCTTTTGCTCGTTTGAGCACGGCGATTGAGTGAGCGTTAATCCCTAGAGGCAGATTACTAGGCCTCGCCAACCGCATAAGACTTGTCATATGACAACCCTGCCGGGATGGGCGTCCTCCCCCCGGTGACGAAATGCGTAGGCGCCGTGGGTGAAGTAGTGCCGAATTCATCTTTTCTGAATCAAGGCGCCGCGCGAGCGCGGCGCGGCCGGCCGCGCTCGGCCTGCTGGCGCCCTCCGGGCGGCATCGGCCGGCGCACCGGCCTACCTCTGCGACGGCAGCCAATCTCGGAGGATGCCTCCGGCGGGGGCTCTCAGGCTTCTGGGATGGAGCAGCCATCCCGCCCACCGCCGGCCCAGGCGAAGCCGAGCAGACCCGGTCCTGGGCGCCAAGGTCGTACGTCCGGTGGGGCGCTCCACCTTGGCGCCCAGGACCGGGCCCGCACCACAGAGTGTGGGTCGACGGCGGACGGGATGGCTTGGGCCGGGAGCGCGTCGCCGTGGAGGCCAAAGGGCCCCGAAGATGATCTCCTTCAGGGCGTCCCCAGGGCGTCAGGGCGTCCTCAGGGCGTCAAACGATGCCTAAAACTCACCAAGAGTGACCATTGGTGAGTATCTATAGGTCCAGGTCAGCGCCATTGTGACGACGGCGACCAGGTAAGTGACGGACGAGTTGGCCTGTACGCCGGATTTTGTCCGCGGTGATTGCTCGCCGCTGGGCGGTCATCCATCTCGGCTTGCCGTTGCCGGCATGCTCTTGCGGCCTACCCGCAGGATCGGGCGAGCAGCCCTCGAACCCTGCGCCGGCCCTTTCCTTGCGGTCGGGGCCTTGCTTGGCCTTGCTCCGGGTGGGGTTTACCGAGCCACCCCGGTCGCCCGGGGTGCTGGTGGGCTCTTACCCCACCGTTTCACCCTTACCGGCACGACGAGCGTGCCGGCGGTCTTTTCTCTGTGGCACTTTCCCGCGGGTCGCCCCGGGTTGCCGTTAGCAACCACCCTGCTCTGAGGAGTCCGGACGTTCCTCGGCGGCGCCACCGCGAGGGTGACACCGACGCGACCGCCCAGCCAACTCGTCCGTCACCAACCATCCTACGGGACCTTCCGACAGCGCCGAGGTCGGGCAACACGTTGACGCTGAGGTGACACGCCGTCAGGCAGACCGGGGGTGCAGCGGCTGGTTGACGAGTGAAGAGTGGGCGTGGGTGGGTGGGGAAAGTGAAAGCTGGTGGATTCGCAGCTAACTTTCAGGAAGCGACACCTACGATTACCGCTCATGGACGACGAATTGGCGCTCGGGAGCATTGAGACTCAGGTCGCGATGCTGATCCGGCTCGGCGAGGCCACCCGGCGGAGTTCGCCGCGACCGCATCGGGCCCTGGATCGGGCCGCCTATGTGATTTTGCGGTTGCTGAGGGAGTCGGGGCCGCAGAATATCTCGGCTGTCGCGCATCGGCTCAATCTTGACGGGTCGACGGTGACGCGGCAGGTCGGGGCCATGCATCGGGATGCGCTGGTGGAGCGGAGCGCTGATCCCGATGACGGGCGGGGCACTGTCATTGCTGCCACTGCGGAGGGGCTTGCGCAGGTGGAGGCCGTCAGCAGGGCGCGCCGGGAGTTGTATGACGTCGTGCTCAAGGATTGGACGGGGCAGGAGCGTAAGGATCTGGCCGCGGTGCTGGAGCGCTTCACCCACGACATGGATGCCTACATCAAAGGCCGCGGCCCCCAATAAAGCGGCCCCAGCAAAGCGGCCCGGGTAGAGCAGCCCGGGCGGAGCAGCCCGGGTGGAGCAAAAGGCCGCGGCCCCGGAGAGGAATTCCAGGACCGCGGCGCAGGGTGGGAGCGGGTCAGGTCGAGGAGCCGACGGCGTCCGGCGTGGTGCGGGCGGTTTCGAGGCGGGGGTCGCCTTCGTCGGCGAAGAAGTCGTCGGGCCTGGTGCCGTCGATGCCGTCCGGGGTTTTCAGGGCTCGCAGGATCAGGGTGGCGATGACTGCGACGACGAGGTTGACCAGGACGGCGATGAAGCCGACGTAGATGGTCCGGGGTGTGTCGAAGCCGAAGTCGGACAGCGGGAACGCCGAGCCGCCGAAGTGTTTACGGCCGGTGGCGGCGTTCGGGATGCTGTAGAGCATCCACATGCCGAGGCCCATGCCGGCGGCCCAGCCCGCCATCAGGCCGCCGCGGTGGAACCAGCGGGTGAAGAGTCCCAGGCCGACGGACGGTGCGGTCTGCAGGATGATGATGCCGCCGATGAGTTGCAGGTCGATGGAGAACTGCGGGTCGAGGAAGATGATGAACGCGACCGCGCCGACCTTGACGACGAGCGACGCGATTTTGGAAACCGTCGCCTCCTGGGCCGGGGTGGCGTCGCGGCGGAAGTACTCCTTGTAGATGTTGCGGGTGAACAGGTTGGCCGCGGCGATCGACATGATGGCGGCCGGGACGAGGGCGCCGATGCCGATGGCGGCGAAGGCGACGCCCGCGAACCAGGACGGGAATTGCTGGTCGAAAAGCAGCGGCACGACGGTGTTGCTGTCGACGCTGCCCGCTTTGGCGCCGGGTAGTGGCTTCACTCCGGCCGAGATGGCCATATAACCCAGAAGAGCGATCAACCCCAGCAGGAAACTGTACGCGGGGAGCGCCGACATGTTCCGTTTGATCGTGTTGCGGCTCTTGCTGGCGAGCACCCCGGTGATGCTGTGCGGGTACAGGAACAGCGCGAGCGCGGAGCCCAGGGCCAGCGTGATGTATTGCAGCTGGTTGTTGGTGTTGAGCGTGATGCCGTCGCCGGGTGCCGGGCTCGCGGCGAACTTCGCGGACGCGTCGTCGAAGATCGTGCCCCAGCCGCCGAGCTTGTACGGCAGGTACAGCACCGCGACGATGATCACGATGTAGATCAGGGTGTCCTTGACGAAGGCGATCAGCGCGGGCGCGCGCAGCCCCGACTGATACGTGTACGCCGCCAGGATCGCGAACGCCACGATGATCGGCGCGTGCCGGGCGAGGGCGCTGTCCCCGGTGACGCCCATCGTCTTGAGCACGGCTTCGATGCCGACGAGCTGGAGCGCGATGTACGGCATGGTCGCGACGATGCCGGTGATCGCGACGAGCAGCGCGAGGGTCGGCGAGCCGAAGCGGGTCCGGACGAAGTCGGCGGGCGTGACGAAGCCGTGCCGGTGCGACACCGACCAGAGCCGGATGAGGATCAGGAAGAAGATCGGGTAGACGATGATCGTGTACGGCACGGCGAAGAACCCGGCCGCACCCGCCCCGAAGATCAGCGCGGGGACCGCCACGAACGTGTACGCGGTGTAGAGGTCGCCACCGACGAGGAACCAGGTGATCCAGCCGCCGAAGCTGCGGCCGCCCAGCCCCCATTCGTCCAGGTGGGCCATGTCCTTGGGCGCGCGCCACTTGGCCGCCACGAAGCCCATCCCGCTGACCAGCAGGAACAGAACCGAGAAGACGACGATCTCAACAATGTGGTCACTCATCGCCGGCCTCCGAGGGAGAAGTGGAAGCAGCCGGAGACGGGGAAACAGCGCGGCGGTGGGTCATCTGGTAGACGATCGACGTGGTCGTGACGCCGATGAGGATGAACGCGAACTGCAGCCAGTAGAACGCGGGAAAGCCCCACAGCCGCGGGGAGTCCATGTTGTAGAGCGGCGTCAGCAACGGCACCGCGATGGGGATTATCAGCAGCCAGTTCCAGGGGCTGCGGTCACTGCGTGGCACCGATCTCGGCTCTGTCATGGCGATACCTCCCGTTGGCCGGAAATGTCACCGGGGTAATCACGGCCATCGGCCGGAGGTTACCGAGACGTTTCCCACGCGAGTCGTAGCGGAGATCGGGCTGCGCCGAACGGCAAAAGCGGTGCGCCGAACGGCACACCGCCTCGCCAACAAGCCAAGAAGCCCGGGAGCCCGGAAGACCTCAGAAGCGAGGACCCCAGAGACCAGCCGCCACCGTACGCGTGAGCGACGCCTTCTCGTCATCCCCGTCGAGCGACCACATCATCGCCCCGCCGAGTCCCTGGCTGCGGATGTACGCCGTCTTCTGCAGGATCTGCGCGGGATCGTCGTACGTCCAGAAGGTCGTACCGTCCGAGATCCACGAGTGCCCGGCTCGCCAGTCGCGATGCACCGTGTACCCCTTAGCGGGCAGCGTCTTGAGCACCTTGTAGTCCTCGGTGCCGACAGCGAACGTGCCGGGCGCGCCACCGGTCGCCGGGGCGAAGAGACCGCCGGCACTGGTCCAGCCCTGGCCGTAGTAGGGGATGCCGAGCACCAGCTGGTCGGACGGCGCCCCGCGGGACCGCCACGTGTTGATCGCGACCTCGATGGAGAAGTCCGGGTTGTCCGGGGCACCCGCCGGGACCCGCAACGCTGACTGCTGGTTGGTGACGGCTTCCCAGGAGCCGTGGAAGTCGTAGCCCTGCACCGTACCGAAATCGAGGTATTTGAAGATCTTGCGGGCCTCGAAGCCGGCGTCGATCTTCGCCAGGGCGGCCGGGAGGAACGCGGTCAGGTCGTAGTGCTTGCGGGTGCCGCGGCCGAGCGCGTCGAGCTGCCTGCGGAACTCCGCGGCGAGCAGCGTGAAGTTGGTCCTGTCCTCGGGCCGGATGATGTTGCCGTCGTTGCCCGCGGAGCCCGGCCATTCCCAGTCGAGGTCGATGCCGTCGAAGATGCCGCTCGCGGCACCGGCCGCCACGCCCGGCAGGTTGCCCTTGAGCCACAGGTCGACGCAGGACGAGACGAGCTTCTTGCGGGAGGCGTCGGTGAGGGCGGCGTCCGAGAAGTACGCGGATCCGCTCCACCCGCCGAGCGACATCAGAACCCGCAGGCCGGGGTGCTTGGCCTTGAGCTCGGCGAGCTGGTGGAGGTTGCCGGCGATCGGCTGGTCCGCGGTGTCGGCGACGCCGTCGACGCTGTGGTCGGCGGCGAACGGGGCCTGCCAGTCGGCCCACGGGTCGGCCGAGTCGCAGACACCGGCGGCGGTGACCGGGCCGAACGCGTAGTTGAGGTGGGTCAGGCCGGCGGCGGCGCCGGACTTGTCCACCTTGGCCACGGGGAAGTCGCGGCCGTAGATTCCCCACTGGGTGAAGTAGCCGACCTTGACGTAGGAGTGCTTGGCCGGGAGGCCGGATGACGCGTGAGCGATCCCGGGTGCGGCGGTGATACCGATCAGGACAGTCGCAGCGGCGGCGAGGCCGCGGCCGATGAACCCATGCATGAGCCCTCCAGGGGCGGAGCATTTAGTAAAGTTTCCTGCCTGAGGAAGCTAAACGTCCGCACCCGGGAGGGTCAAGCGTCGGCCGGTCTATCGAAGGTGCGCCGTCTCGTTGACCGAGCGCACCGCGATGCCGCCGTCGGGCCACATGTCCATCGTGGAGACGCCGGCCGCGTCGAGGAACAGCCGGTGCAGGAACGCGTCGCCTGCCGCGAGCGCGTCGCGCAGGATCAGCTTGATCGGTGAGACGTGCGAGACGACAACGACTGCCGACGAGGGGTACGCGGACTGCAGCGTCGCCAGCGCGCCCCGAACCCGCTTCGCCACCGCCTGGAACGACTCGCCGCCGGGAGGCGCGACGCTGGTCGAGTCGAGCCAGCGGTCCATCTCGGCGGGCCAGCGCTCGCGGACCTCGGCGAACGACAGGCCCTCCCAGTCGCCGAAGTCGCACTCGATCAGCTCCGGCATCACCGTCACGGGGACGTTGCCGAGCTCGGCGGCGATGTGCTCAGCGGTGCGCGTACACCTCTGCAGGGGTGAGGAGACGACGGCTGCGACCTCGCGGCTGATGCTCGCCACCCGCCCGGCCGCGGCCATGGCCTGGGCCTCGCCCTCGTCGGAGAGCGGCACGTCACCGCGCCCGGAGTAGCGGCCCTGCTTGGTCAGCGCGGTCTCGCCGTGCCGGACCAGGATCAGCCGGGTGGCCTTGTCCAGCGACGGCGGGGCCCAGCTGCGGGGAGCAGCGGGCGTGGCCGAGGACGCCGGCAGCGAGATGTCGGGGACGGGCTTGCCCGCGGCCTCGTCCATCGCGCGGTTGGCCAGGGCGTCCGCGAGCTTGTTCTTCTCCCGCGGGATCCAGTCGAAGGTCACCGCGGTGAAACCGGCGACCAGCGTCGCGGCCTCGGCGGCGAGCGGGCGCAGGCCGGGGTTCTTGATCTGCCAGCGACCGGACATCTGCTCGACGACGAGCTTGGAGTCCATCCGGACGTCGACCCGGGTGGCGCCCAGCTCGGCGGCGGCGCGCAGGCCCGCGATCAGGCCCGAGTACTCGGCGACGTTGTTCGTGGTGGTGCCGAGCGACGCGTACCGCTCGAGCAGCACGTCGCCGCTGGTGGCGTCGAGGACGACGGCGCCGTAGCCGGCCGGGCCGGGGTTGCCCCGCGACCCGCCGTCCGCCTCGACCGCCACGCGCAGATCGGTCACAGGCCCGACTCCTGCGTGCGGATCATGATCCGGCGGCACTCCTCGCAGCGCACCACCTCGTCGGCCGGGGCGCCCTTGACCCGGTTCAGGTCGGCGCCGTACAGCTCGATCCGGCAGCCGCCGCAGCGGCCGGCGCGCACCAGGGCCGCGCCGAGACCGGTGTCCGCGCGGATCTTGTCGTAGAGCTGGACCAGGTCCTGGGGCAGGTCAGCGGCGAGCGGGGCCCGCGACTGGGTCTTGAACTCCTGCTCCTTGGTGATCTCGGCGGTAGCCTCGTCACGCCGGGCCTCGGCCGCGGCGCGCCGCTCGATCGAGCGGGCGATCCGCTTCTTGATCTCGTTGAGCGTCTGCTCGGCGCTCTCGCGCTTCTCCATCAGCTCGAGCTCGGCGTCCTCGAGCTCGGACTGGCGCCGGTTGAGCGTGGCCAGCTCGTGCTGCAGGCCCTCGATCTCGCGCAGCGCCCCGCCGGCGTTGAGCCGGGCCTGGTCGCGGTTCTTGCGGGTGCGGACCTGGTCGATGTCCTTCTCGAAGCGGGTGATGTCGCGGTCCAGGTCGTCGACGGCGACCTGGGCACGGACCCGCTCGTCCTCGAGCGCGGAGATCTCCCGCGAGACGGTCTCGATCTCGGACAGCTCCGGGAGGGACTTGCGGCGGTGCGCGAGCTGGTTGAGCGCGGTGTCGACGGCCTGCAGGTCGAGCAGGCGGCGCTGGGCGTCCGGGGCGGCCTTCACGGGTGGTTCTCCTTAGCTGAGCTTGCCGAGAGTTCACGGCTGAGCGAGTGCACGGTCCAGGGGTCGGTGTCGAGGTCGGAAACGAGCGCGGTGACCCCGAGATGGGTACGCAGCCAGTCCGCGACCTCGTCGAGCCACGGCCGCTCGCTCGCCCAGTGGGCGACGTCGAGCAGGGCCGGGCCGCCGGCGGCGAGGTGCTCGCTCGCCGGGTGATGACGCAGGTCAGCGCAGAGATACGCGTCGGCTCCCGCCGCTGCGGCAGCGCGCAGGAAGGAGTCGCCCGAACCGCCGCTGACGGCGAGCGTGCGGATGACGCGGTCAGGGTCACCTGCCGCGCGTACACCCGCTGCGGTTGAGGGTAGTTGATCTGCCGCGAAGGCCGTCAGCTCGGCAAGGGTGAGCGGCTCGGCCAGCTCTCCCACCCGCCCTGTCCCGCGCCCGTCCTCGGAGGGGACGAGCGGGCGGGTCGCCATCAGGCCGAGCCGAGCCGCCAGAGCGTCCGAGACACCCGGGTTGGCGACGTCGGCGTTGGTGTGCGCGACGTAGAGCGCGACGTCCGCCTTGATCAGGCGGTGCACGATCCGGCCCTTGAACGTGTCCGGCGCGACCGAGGAGACGCCCTTGAGCAGCAGCGGGTGATGGGCGACGATCAGGTCCGCGCCGGCCCCGACCGCCTCCTCGACGGTCTCGGGCACGCAGTCGACCACGCACAGCACGGTGCGGACCGGGCGATCGAAGTCGCCCAGGACGGGGCCCACCCTGTCCCACTGCTCGGCCCAGGCCCTCGGGTATCGGGCGTCGAGGGCGGCCACCACCTCACGGACGGTGGGCGGGGCAACGGCGGTATCGGTCACGGCCGCCAACTCTACCCAGGTTCAGGAACGGGCCCCGGGCTCGACTCGGTCTGCGGCCTGGAAGTGGGTCTGCAGGGCCTGGAGCGCACGCCGCCAGGGGAATTGGCTCCGGAAACGGTCGTTCTGTCCGGGTCCGCCCAGCCGGACGACGTCGTCGCCGTGCAGCACCTGCACACCCCAGCTGCGCAGCTTGGCGATGCTGTCGTGCAGGGAGGGGTGCATCGCCATGACCTTGTTCGTGTACGGCATGACGACGGTGGGGATGCCGAAGCCGTACCCCTCCACCAGCAGGCCGAGGACCAGGGTGTCGGTGATCCCGGCGGCCCACTTGTTCACGGTGTTCACCGTCGCGGGCGCCACGATCATCGCGTCAGCGGGCGGTAACACATCGTGGTCGCCCGGATTCTTGTAGTAGCTGCGGACGACGTGCCCCGTCTGGGCACGCAGCGCCGCGGTGTCGACGAACTTGCGGCCGTCCGGCGTGGTGATCACGCAGACCTCCCAGCCGTCACGCTGGGCCAGGTCGACGAGCAACCCCACGTCCCGGGCGATCGGTGAGCCGCAGACCAGGATGTACAGAACGCCGGATCTCACGGCAGAACCCACCTCATACGCCGACTCCCATCTGCTCGGCCAGCTCCGCGATGGGTGCCGGCGGGGTGCCCCGGGTGCGTCTCAGCACGTCGGAGATGACCTCGTGGGCCAGTGGCCGGCAGCGGATCTCCGCCGGGGCGAGCCGGTCGCCCTCCAGCAGCATCTCGCTCGCCATCTCCACGTCGCCCAGCTGCGTGTAACCACGTGCTATGTCCAGGAAGTGATGTGCGCGACGTTCCGGGAGCATCGCCTGGAAACAGCTCTGGTTGATCGCGTTGTGCGTCTCGATCGCCTTGCCGCCGTCGCCGAGCTCGACCGCGGCCGCGGCCCGGTGCAGCTCCACGTTGGTCGGCCCGAAGGACGTCCAGTAGTAGTTGAAGTCCCCGCCCAGCGCGCCGGCCGCCTGCTCGGCACCGCTGACCAGGTCGCGCACGGTGGCGCTGTCGCCGATCCGGGCAGCTGCCATCGCCCCGGTGAGCAGCAGCAACCCGTAGACGGACAACCGCTCCGGGGTGGCCGCCTCCGGGGTGGTCGGCGCGATCCGGTTGGCGATGTTGACGTTCACCTCGAGCGCCGAGCGGACCCGGCCCAGCGAGAGCAGCGCCATGCCGACCCGGTGGCTGGCCATCCCGGCGAGCAGCTGGTCACCGGCCCGCTGCGAGACCGCGATCGAGCGGTCCGCGGCCAGCCAGGACAGCTCGTGCTCGCCGACCTTGCGCAGCGCCGACGACGCGATCTGATAGACCTGCCCGAGCAGGTGCGCGGCGTCGCGTGCCTCCTCGCCGCCCGCATGGGCGCTGTCGGCGGCCTGCGCGTCCCGGAGCAGCTGCGGGAGCTTGCGGGCCAGCACGCCGTACTTCGCGTGCTGGTATGTCAGCCAGGCGTGACTGACGGCCTTGCGCATCTCCGTCAGCGGCGGTGCCTGCGGGATGGGATGGAAGAACGCGCTCATCTGGTCATAGCGCTCGAGCGCCGCGCGGATCTCCTCGACCTCGACCTGATCGATGCAGTTGGGCGTGTCCGGACGTCGTTCCACGTCCTTGCCCAGCAGCAACGTCACGTCGATGGCGAGAACATCCGCGATCTCGTAGACGACGGAGAACTTGTCGAGCCGGCGGACGCCTCGTTCCACCTTGTCGACCCAGCTCTTGGATTTGCCCAACCTGTCCGCGAAGACCTGTTGGGACATTTTGCGACGGCCGCGCCAGTAGGCGACTCGGCGGCCGATCGGCAGCTCGTCCACGGTGCCTCCCCAAACTCATCCGGCGTCCCCCGCCGGCGAGCAACACGGTGTTTCAGGTGCAGTGTGGACCTCACTCGTCCGTGCTGGTCGCACAGGTTGTGTGATCGGCTGCTCACCGTGGCTCGTATTTTCTCATGCAACTTGCAAAGGGTGATCTGCCTCAACCAACGACGCGTGTCGAAGTAGGTAACGGCAGCCCCGCCTGGTATAGCGGCGGCGAGTTCCAACTCGGGGGTAAACCGATCATGCAGTGGAGCAACAGCCTCTTCGACCGGATCCGGATGCGCAGAGCGGCGCTGCGCTACGCCGCGCACGGCTGGGCGGTCATACCCGGCGCGCACCTGGACGGTGAACGGTTCAGTTGTGGTCGCGCGGGATGCCGGATCATGGGGTGCCACCCCGCGATCGAGTCCTGGGAGGACCACGCCGGCACCGACCCCGCCCTGGTGGCGAGCTGGTGGCGGCATCGTCCCCGCACCGTGCTGCTGGCGACCGGTGGCGCCTTCGACGTGCTCGAGGTGCCCGCGGCCGTCGGCCTGCGCGTGCTCGGTGCGATCCGGCTGCACGCCGGCGTCATCGGCCCGGACCGTGGAGATCCGGGCGGTCCGGTCGCGGTCACCCCCTCGGGACGATGGATGTTCTTCGTACGCCCGGACGAGCCCCTGCGTCCCGAACTGGCCGCCTGTCTCGACGTCCTGCACCACAGCACCGGCTCGTGGGTGCCGGCCGCTCCCAGCCGTACGCCCGAGGGCCCGGTCCGCTGGGCCGTCCACCCGGACCGCAGCGGCTGGCGGTTGCCCCCGTCCGCCGCTGTGCAGGCGATACTCGTCGCCGTGCTCGACGGGATGGGCAAGCGCCCCCTCAAGCCCACCACCGTGACCGTGCCCCGCCAGATGTCCACCTCTCGAAGAGCCGCGTGACTGCCCGCCCCAGGGTGCAAAAAAGGGCATGGGCCACCCACCGGCCGCCGGATCGTTGAGGCTGGTAGCGGGCGGTATTCGGGTCTGACCGGGGGAAGACATGTCACGAGACAAGCTATTGGGCTACTTTGCGGTAGTCGAGTCACTCTTTTGGGTGAACAACTCGTCACGCTACGCAGGCACGCGCCCGTTGGGTAGTCGCCCTATCGGTTCGCGGCCTGCGGGTTCACGGCCGCCGAAGACGCTGCGGCCGAAACCCGCTCGCTGAACCGGGCCGGAATTTGGCACGATCCGGCGCGTGCTTGTCATCAAAGAGACACCCGTCGGGGACCCCGCTGCCACCACGATCGTGCGGTTGTACCTGACCGAGATGGTGGAGCGCTACTACGAGCGCCCCGCGACGGCGGCGGAGGTCGACGCGGCTTCGGACGACGATCCGGACGTGCTGCTGGTGGCATTCGGTGAGGGTGGTGAGCCGGTCGGGTGCGCCGGGCTGCGGCTCGCGGAACCTTCTGTCGGCGAGGTCACCAAGGTTTACGTGCACCCGTCGGCGCGACGGCTCGGGCTGGGACGGCGGCTACTGGCCGCGATCGAGGACGCTGCTCTCGACCGCGGTCTGCGTACCCTGCGCCTGGATACCCGCTCGGACCTCGTCGAGGCCCGGGCGCTCTACGCCGCGATCGGTTTCCGGGAGATCCCGCCCCACCGGGATCTGCTCTACGCCGATCACTGGTACGCGAAGGATCTCGCTCAGGAGTAGACCTTCAACGACCACGAGCACCCCAGCCACGTGTCGATGGCGAAATACCCCTTCGACTTGCCCTCCCTGCCGGCGAGGACGACCGTGCCCTTGCCGGCGGACGAGTGCGCCTCCTCGTAGCTGTACGGCGTGCCGTTCCACGAGACGTACAGGAACCCGTCGTCGTCGCACTTGTAGCTGACGATGGCCTCGTAGTCGCTGTTCGGCACGGTGATCCGCGGCCCGTTGAACTCGGCGTCCCCGGAGTACGAGGCGATCAGCTTCATGCCGGGATCGCTCGGCGCGGCAGCCGCCTGCGCCACGGCCGCGGACTCACCGTCCGCGGCGCTCACCCGGCCGGCCGCGTTGGCGGAGGCGGCACCGAGGCCGAAGAGCCCGGCCAGAACGGCAATCGGGGTGATGTAACGGCGACGCTGACGGCGCATGGTCGAGACCCTTTCCGCGGGGGCAGGCACGGCCTTGTTGATCGGTCACCGCCTGGTAATCCTGAGTAGTTGCTCGACTACTTTTGGTAATGCCTTGCCAATTCAGCAAACTTCTTTGCGGTACGTACCCCACCGCGCCACCGTAGACACATGACCTACGACGTGATCGTGATCGGCGGCGGCCCCGCCGGAGCCAGCGCCGCCGTTGCCCTCGGCCGGGCCCTGCGCTCGGTGCTGCTGGTGGACGCCGGACACCCCCGCAACGCCCCCGCCGACGGCATCCACAACTTCCTGACCCGCGACAACATCCCACCCGCCGAGTTCCGCGCCCAGGCCCACGCGGAGGTGACCCGCTACGGCGGCTCGGTCATTTCCGGCACTGTCGTCTCCGCGACTCCCCGTTCCGTCACGCTCGCTGACGGGCGCACCTTCGAGGGACGCCGGCTGCTCGTGACCACCGGGCTGACCGACGAGTTGCCGGAGATCCCCGGGCTGCGCGAGCAGTGGGGCCACGGCGTGATCCACTGCCCGTACTGCCACGGCTACGAGGTCCGCGGCCAGGCCATCGGCATCATCGGCACCTCACCGATGTCGCTGCACCAGGCCATGATGTGGCGCCAGTGGAGCGACGACGTCACGTTCTTCCAGCACACCGCCGAGGCGGACGAGGCCGCTCTGCTGCCCCTGCGGGCCCGCGGGGTCAGGATCGTGACGGACAAGGTGGTCGAGGTCGTGAGCGACGGTCCCGCCCTTTCCGGGGTACGCCTCAGCGACGGCACGCTGGTACGCCGGGACGCGCTCGTCGTGGCGCCCCGCTTCCTCGCCAACGCCGAACCGCTCGCATCACTCGGCCTCACCGCGGAGCCCAACGACTTCGGCAGCAGCGTCCCCGCCGACCCCACCGGCCGCACCGCCGTCCCCGGCGTCTGGGTCGCCGGCAACGTCACCGACCAGATGGCCCAGGTGGTCAGCGCGGCCGCCGCCGGCCTCATGGTCGCCGCCGCCCTGAACATGGACCTGATCACCGAGGACACCGCTGCTGCTGTTGCCGCTTACTCGCCACCCTCTGGACAGGCCCAGTAAGCCTCTCTCTGGACAGGCCCAGTAAGCCTCTCTCTGGACAGGCCCAGTAAGCCTCTCTTTGGACAGGCCCGGTAAGAGGCGGCGGCTCAGTGGGGCGCGGCACGGTTGGCGGCGGTTTAGTTGGCGGCGGCCAGTTCGCGGTAGGCGGCGATCACGGCGGCGGTGCGTTCGGCGAGTTCCGGGCCTGCGTTCGTGGTGGGCGTACCCGTGGCGGTCAGGCGGGAGATCGCCAGCTCAGCCTCCCGGGCGGTCTCGTGGACACGCTGCTCGTGGATGAGGTTCTCGCCGGCCACGGCGGCCGCGTGGATGCTCGCCAGGATCCGGTTGGCGTCCGCGCCACTGACCTGCCACAGCTCCTCGACGCGGGTCCGCTGCTCGGTCAGGGCCATCGCGGCCGGGCTCTCCCCCGGAAGCCCGTGCCCGGCAGCGTCGTAGAGCTCGTCCCGGAGCCGGCGAATCTGCTGCCGGCGGGACAGGGTCGCCGCGAGCTCACCCAACGCGGCGGTCAGGCTCCGGTCCGCCTCGGCGGCGTCGACCATGTGGTGCAGGGCGGGCCAAGTCCTGCGTACCCGTCGAGCAGTTGCCACCGCACGGCCGAAAGCCGCGCGCTCCTGCTCCGCATGCAGAACGAACGCGCCCTCCTCACGCGGCAACGCCAGCGTCCCGACCTTGGCCGCCCGCGCCTGCCGGGCCGCGACAAAAGCAACCAGCGCGAGCGACCCGGAAGCCGCCACCGCCCACGGCACGTCGACAAGCGTCAGCACCGCACAAACCACCAGCAGCACCAGCGCCAGCTCGGAAGAGACCTTGATCCGCTGCTCCCGGGTACGCCCACTCGGCGTACGCGGCACAACCTCGGTCACCGACCCGAACCGGTAACGTCGGGCGCGCCCGGTCCGCATCCTCAACGGGTACGCGGAGACGACGGTCTTCTCGTGATCAGCACCGATATAAAGCTCGCGAGCCCGGGGAGCGGTCACGGCCACGCCCCTTCCGGTCTCGTCTGGTCCCGCCTCGACTGATCTCGCCTCGGCCGGTCTCGCCTCGTCTGGTCTCGGCTCGACTGGTCGCAGCTCGTCTCGGTGACGAGAGCTGAGCGGGCCCGACCGCCGAGGGGGTTTACAGCCGGGCCCGCTCACCTGCGGAGCCGTCCGCAGATGCCTGAAGAATCGGGCGGCCCTGCCCCGACCTGAGACAGGCCAGGGTGCAGCGCGGGTGCATCAAACTGTCAACGTGGTCACCTTGCAGCACGTCTACTGGATCGGCGGCGGCTCCGGCGCGGGCAAATCAACCATCGCCCGCCGCATCGCCCACTCGCTCGGACTCCGCCTCTACGCCACCGACGACGTGATGACCGATCACGCCGCTCGCAGCAGTCCCATCGAGGCTCCGCTGCTGCACGACTTCATGGCGATGGACATGGACGACCGCTGGCTCAACCGCAGCCCGGAAGTCATGCTCACGACATTCCACTGGTACCGCGGCGAGGCCTTCCCCCTGATCACCGAAGACCTCGGAGCCCTCCCACCACACCCACCGCTGCTGGCCGAGGGCTTCCGCCTACTCCCCCACCTGGTCGAACCCCTGCTCCCCGCACCTCACCACGCGGTCTGGCTCCTACCCACCCCCGCCTTCCGCCGCGCCGCATTCACCAGCCGCGGCTCCACCTGGCAGATAGCGGGCCGCACGTCGAACCCGGCGAAGGCCCTCGAGAACCTGCTCACCCGCGACCGGCTGTTCACCGATCAACTCCGCACCGAGGCGCGCCGCCTGAATCTCCGCGTGATCGAGGTTGACCCGGCCCTGCGGGAGAACGACCTCCTGGCCCTGGTCACCGACGCCCTCGGCCTCGACCGGGTTGCGCCCTCTCCCCACTAGTCCCGCCGCCCCGGCAGCCGCTCACCGGCTCTCCGGCCCACCCAGATGTTTGCGCATCTGCAACGCGGTGATCTCGTAGCCCTCCTGCTCGTAGAGCGCCCGGGCCCCGTCATTCCCCCCGAACACGTTGAGCCCGATCGAAGCCACCCCCCGAGACCGGCAGAACTCCTCACCCGCCCGCATGATCGCCCGCCCGTAACCGCGCCGCTGGAAGTGCTCACCCACCTCGAAGTCATAGATCCATGCCTTCGAACCGGCAGCCCCCGGGGTGATGCTGTACCAGATCATGCCCACCGCGTCGTCGCCGACATAGGCCTGGAAGAAGTGCTGATCATCGGTCTGCATGCCATGGGGCAAAATCCGCGCATAGTCCCGCGAGGCCTTCTCTGCAGCCTCCTCCGACGACATGTCCCCGGACTCCGTGACCTGCTTCGCATACCCCTTCTCAGCCGACTCGCGATACTGCTCGTATTGAACCTGGGTCATCACTTCGAGCCGAATCTCAGTCACACCAGCGACCCTAACCGCCACCCCTGACAAACTCGACGACGTCCCGGGTCACCGGCCCGTACGCCTCCTGCGGCTCAGCGGACCACCCCGCCGCACCCCACGTAGCCAGCCGAAATATCGCTGCCCGAACCAGCAACTGCCCCCAATCGGGCACCCCCGCCCACCGCCGCGCCAGCCCAAAATCGAACCCGTGCCACACCATCGCATCAACAACAGCAACAGCCGACGCCCAAGCCGCCGGCCGCCAGTAAGCAGCCCAGTCGATGATCGCCGGCGGCAACCCCTCAGCAAAAAGAACATTCCCCAGCAGATCCGCATGCACAATCTGCTCCACCATCACCACCGGCACCCGAACCGCCAGCAACTCATCCAGCAGAGCACTCGGCCGCCGGACAACCGTTTTCATGCCATGCCCAGCCGAGTCGACGGGCTCCCAAGCCAGCCACTCCCCGTTCCCCCACGGATTCCACCGCGTATCCAAAAAGGACGGCCGAGCCACCCCGGCCACCGCCGCATGAAACGCCTCCCCAGCCCGCACAACCTCCACAACCCGCCGCTGATCAGGCTCCCCCGCCACAAGCCAGGTCGCCTCCCACCCACCCGCCACCCAGTCACCATCAGCCGCCCGCACCGGCCGCGCAACACGAAACTCCGACGACTCCGCCAACCCAGCCAGCACCCCAGCCCGCCACCGAACTTCCGCATCCCCCTCCGAAGGCTTCACAACAACATCCCCCACCCGCCAGGCCCCGCCCTTCCCCCCAGCCAGCCGAACAGGCTCCCCAACAGCCCCAAACGCCCGCAGCACCGCCCTCGACGGCCCAAGATCTTCACTCATCGCCCCATTGAAACCCACCCTCCGCACCTCCCCAACGCATTAAGAACCAGCCAACGCAAAGCCGGCCCCAATCGAAAGGCTCGACCAAGCCAGCCCACCCCCGTCGACCCGGGCCGGGCAGTCGGGTCGGGCCGGGGTGGGCAGTCGGGTCGGGCCGGGGTGGGCAGTCGGATCGGGCCGGGCAGTCGGATCGGGCCGGGCAGTCGGATCGGGCCGGGCAGTCGGATCGGGCCGGGCAGTCGGATCGGGCCGGGTTGGGTCGGGCAGTCGGGCCGGGCCGGGCCGGGCCGGGCCGGGCCGGGCCGGGCAGTCGGATCGGGCCGGGCCGGGCCGGGCAGTCGGATCGGGCCGGGTTGGGTCGACGGAGCGGTCGGGCCTGGGGCAGGGCAGATCAAGCGGAACTACGCCCGAGCACGGCCGAGCCGAGCCGAGCCAGGCCGAGTCGAGCCGGGCGCAGTCGAGCCGGGCGCAGTCGAGCCGGGCCAGGCATATAAAGGCCGGGCCGTGCCAGACACGGGTGGACCGGGCGTCGCCGGCTGGGCCGAGTAGGGCAGGGCAGGGCAAGGCAGGGCCGAGCAAGGCTGAGCAAGGCGGGGCTGAGCAAGGCGGGGCTGAGCAAGGCGGAGCTGAGCAAGGCGGAGCTGAGCAAGGCGGAGCTGAGCAAGGCGGGGCTGAGCAAGGCGGGGTCTGGTGGGGTGTCAGGGGCGTAGGGCGGTGGTGGATGAGGCTGCTATTGCGGCGCAGATGACCAGGGAGGCGAAGGTTAGGACGGTGGTGGCGGGGCCCAGGGCGGTGATGAGGACGCCGGCTAGGAGGGGGGCTGCGGCGGCTATGGAGGTGGCCAGGACGATGATGACGCTGACTACTCGGCCTTGGAGGCGGTCGGGGGTTATTGCTGCTTGGTGGCCGAAGAGGGCGGCGTTGGTTGCTGGGCCCAGGAGGACTGCGAGGCCTAGGGGGATTGCTGCTGCCACGCTGTCGGTCACCAGGGCGCTGGCTGACATCAGGAGGGCTGCTGTCCAGCAGACGGCTCGGATCAGGGCGGGCAAGGCCAGGCGGCGGTGCAGGGCTGGGGCCAGGACGGCGCCGAGAAGGCCGCCGATTCCGATGACTGTCTCGACTGTGCCGATGATGGCCGGGGGTTTGTGGTGGGTCTGCATCGTCACGATGATGGTGAAGATGATGCCGTGCAGGGCTAGGTTCAGCGGGGCGACGACCAGCACGATCGTGCGCAGGAACGGGTTGCCGATCACGAATCGGAAGCCCTCCGCGAGCGCTGTCAGGTGGCCGGAGGTTTCGGCCTCGCGGTCCTCCTGCAGGGGGCGACGGACCATCAGGACGCCGATCATCGACGCGAGGAACGTGATGGCGTCGCCGAAGAACGGCAGCGCGTGCGCCACTCCGAACAGCAGGCCACCCAGCGGCGGGCCGGCGAGTGTGGTGCCGTATGCCCGCGCCTCGTTGCGTGCGACCGCCGTCGGTAGCTGCACTGACGGGACGATCGTGCGCAGCGATGAGTGCTCCGCCGTACCGAAGAAGGCGTTTCCCACCGATGCCACCACGACCACCGCGACCACGAGGGCGAATGACGCCTGGTGGTGGAGCACCGCGAAGCCGAGGACCAGGTAGGCGACCAGCCGCACCGCATCGCAGACCAGCATGATCCGGCGCCGGTCGAACCGGTCGGCGAGCACTCCGGCGGGCAGCCGCGACAGCACCGTCACGACCAGTCCGATCGTGCCCACCAGGCCCGCGCGGACGGGCGATTGGGTCAGCGCGAGGATGAGCAGCGGGACTGCCAGGCCGGAGACCGCCGTGCCGATGTCGGAAAGGGACTGGCTGACCCAGAGCAGATTGAACTCCCGGTTGCGCCACAGGGTTGCGGTCGCATCGGCCATCCATCGACTCTCGCCGTTGGGATCGAGTCTGTACAGACCGGCGCTCAGGTCTGTGAAAGACGGCTGCGTGGGCGGCGGACAGCACCACGGTGCTCACCGGTGACAGCTTGGGGAGTCGCTGTAGACCACGGGCTCCGTTGCTGCTGGGTACGGCGAGTGCGCTCCGGGCGTACACCAAAGGTTGGTGATCTTTTGCATGTCGTTGGGCTTGGGGCTGTTGACGTGGTGGGTTGTCGCTAGCCTTCCGCGGATGGACATCCGTGCCGCAATCGCCGACGAGCGTCGCCGTATCGCCGATCTGCTCGACTCGCTGCAGCCGAATCAGCTCGGCGCTGCCAGCCTCTGCGGCGACTGGACCGTGCAGGAGGTTGCCGGGCACCTGCTTGCCGCGCTGGGTAAACCGGACCTGCGTCTGCTCGTGTCGAGCGGGCTCAACCTGCACAAATGGAACTCGCGCGCGGCGGTGCGTACGGCGGATCGCCCAGTGGCCGAACTCGCGCAGGCGCTGCGCGACAACGCCTACAACGACTTCAAGCCGCCTCTGGTGGGGTATCCCGGGCAGCTGACCGATCTGCAGGTGCACGGCCAGGACATGCGACGCCCGCTCGGTCTGCCTCATGGTCTGCTGCTCGACCGGTTGAAGGTGTCGCTGGAGTTCATGGTCAGTGGGAAGGCGTTCGGTTTCGCGCCGAGGCGTCGCCTGGCGGGACTGCGATTCGAGGCTTCTGATCTCAACTGGTTCTCCGGGACGGGTCCGTTGGTCGCGGGGCCGGCAGAGGCGCTGCTCATGGCCATGTGTGGCAGACGTGCGGTGCTTTCCGAACTGGACGGCCCCGGCGTGCGAATCCTCAGCAGCCGCGTCAAGTGATCTCGCGCGCTCCGGCGATCTGGTGCTTCCCGCAGATCTGGGGCGCCTGGGCGGATCATCGTGTCTTGCCGCCCGTCCATTGTGGCTCGGCGTGACGACTTTTGCAGCCCTTCGGCGGCCTTCGTCAGGTGTCTGACAGGACACGCCGGGGAGGCGGACACGCCCGGGAAAAACTGTCGGTGGGGCGCCATACGGTCGCTGCATGAACGACATCGAGCACGCGTCGGAGCACGACCGGCGCCCGCACACCACGTTGGAACGACACCTGACCGTCGGTGCCCACACCTACCAGATCACCGCGACCGGGACGGGAGAAGAGCAGGTCAGCCTCGTGCTGGCCGGCTGGGATCCGGACGGCAAGGTGGTGAGCGAGATCAGCGGTGGGATCTCACCGCACGACCTGCCGGCCGTGGCCGACGCGCTGACGTCGACCCTGGCCGGCATTGCCGCCCTCCGCGTCCAACGCAAACAGGCCAAGGCCACCGTGGTGACGGACAAGCCACGGCGCTATCCCAATCGGGGTGCCCGCTGGTCCGACACGGATGACGCTCGCCTCGTCGCACTCTTCCGGGAGGGCGCGACCGAACGAGTTCTGATGGAGGAGTTCGGCCGCAGCCGCGGCGGCATCCGGGCCCGGCTGGAAAGCCTGGGTGAGCTCGAGTCGGACACCGGCTCGGTCTACCGCGATCGAGACGGTCGTCGGGAGAGGGAAGCCCCTCCCGACGGGGATACCACTCGCGACGGAGCGCCGCTGCCGGAGGAGGCCGTGTCTGCCGGGCAGGAGTTGGAGGTCACGGCCGGGGCTAACTGACAAGAGGTGCAGGGCCGGCTGGGTATGCCGGCCGGCCCTGCACCTGAACGTCCGGCAGTTGGCGGCTGGCTGGGATGACTGCCGCAGCGAGTGATGTGCCGGCGTACCCACGGTGGGTGGTCTGTGGAGCATCGAGGCTCTGCCGGCCCGGCCGGGCGATAGGTTGCGGCTCTGTTGCGGGTGGATGGAGGAGTGATGGCTGAGCTGATCGCTGATTTGTTCGTGTCGATCGATGGGTTTGCCCGCGGGGTCGAGGTGGGGCCCTATTTCGGGTACGGCGGGGAGGAGCTGGACGCCTGGATCACGCGGGAGGTCGGGCGTCCGCAGGTTCTGGTGATGGGGCGGGTGACCTATGAGCTCATGGCGGGGTTCTCGGTCACGGCTACGGACGCGAACAGCATGAAGACGAACGAGACACCCAAGGTCGTGGTCTCGCGTACGTTGCACGGGCCGCTCGACTGGCAGAACACCCGCCTGGTCAGGGATCTTGCCGACGGGATCGGGACACTCAAGCGCGAGTCCGACGTCGTGTTGCGGACGATCGGGAGCCTTTCGCTCGTGCGAGGGCTCGTGGAGCTCGGCCTGGTCGACCGGCTGAGGGTGATGGTCTTCCCGATGATGATGGGCGTCGACGGCCGCGAGCCCGCGTTCGACGGATTCGCCCGCGGCGGGTTCGAGCTTGCCGGGACGGAGGTGCTGGATTCGCGGATCGTGCTGCTCGAATACCGGCCGCCCGCGCGCTAGCGAAATTCGTGGATGACCTTGATCTCGCCGACGATGTGATCGTTGAACTCGTCCAGTTCCTCGGCGGGAACCCAGAGCTCGAGGATCGTCGACCCGCCCGCCCGACGCACGGGGTAGCGGTCAGCGAACGCTGCGTCCAGCTCGAACCGGGTCACGTAGCCCACGCCCGAGGCCGGCACATTCCAGTCCCGCGCAATCTTGATCGCGTAGTCCTCATTGAGAACTGGATAGAAGATCGGCTGCTCCGGCAGCCGCGGAGGCCAGCGCCGCCACCCCGTAGCCCGCACAAGCTCGACCTCCGTCGGCCCGGTAGGCCGCCACAAGGTCAACACCGGCACATCCAGCTCCCCATCCACCGCGCGAGTCTCTCAGAACCCCCACCCCACGTCCGCCCATATCCACCAGCCACGAGAGACCCTCCATATCCAAGGACGGTGTCGACTGAGACCGAAATTGAGACCACTGCGGTGCGGCGAACGCGGGCACCGGCTGGAGCAGAGCAGCAGCAGCAGCGGCAGCGACGACGACGTACGATGATTGGCTTCGCTTGGCAGCATAAAAGTATGACCGTCAAGCTGAGCATCAGCGTTCCCGACGACGTAGCCGCTTTCTTGCAAGCCCAAGGCAACGCCTCCGCCGCCGTGACCGAAGCTGTCCGCCAAATGCTCCCCGAGGCTCGGCGCGCACGCCAACGCAGTGCCGCCGTGGCCTACGGGGAATACCTACGGCGGCGCACCACGGATCAAGCCGGTACAGACGCCGCCCTGATCGAAAGCAGCAACGACATCGCACTCCGCGACGCGCAGTGGTGAACCGCGGCCAGATCTGGACACTTTTGCGCGGCAGTAGTCAACACCACGTCCTGATTATCAGCAACGACGAATACAACTCCGTCGAGTAATTAGCCGTATGGGCCCTCGCTGTCGTGCGCGACGTCCCGCACCCAAACCAGCTGGCAGTCCGCCTCAGCCCAGTCGACCCCTGAGCGGGGCATTCGTCCGGATCCACAGCGTTGTCCAGATCCTTGACCGCAAGGTCATCCGCGACAACCAGGGCTTCGTCTCCCCCGACACGATGAACACCGTGGAAGCCCAATTCCGGGAATTCCTGGACCTGCCCTAATAAGGCAAATCCCCAGGCCCGCGAAGGCGAAAACGCGCCCAACCCAGCGCTGCTCGAGCGAAGCGAAGACCACCCACCAACGCAGCGCGACCACCACAACGCAGCGCGACCACCCCACCCAGCGCGACCACCACAACGCAGCGCGACCACCACAACGCAGCGCGACCACCACAACGCAGCGCGACCAATCCACCCAGCGCGACGACCGCAACGCGGGGTGTCCGGGGGCTCGGCCCCCGGAGCAAACATAACGAGAGTCCCAGGTCCGAGCGTTACGCGGACAGAGTCCTCCGACTCTCGTGGGCGCGGTAGGTTTCGAACCTACGACCCCTCGCTTGTAAGGCGAGTGCTCTCCCACTGAGCTACGCGCCCGGCTCCGTCCCCGCGCTCGTCAGGGCGCGGGGCGTACCGGAGTGGTTATCTTACCTTGGTGGGGCTGGTGGGTCTTCTCCGGCTTCAGAGGATGAGGTCCTTGAGGGTTTCGCGCCAGGTGGTCTGGTCGCGGGCTTCTCCGGGGCCTTGCATCTGGGCGTAGCGGACGGCGCCTTCCTTGTCGATGATGAAGGTGCCGCGGTTAGCGAAGCCGGATTGGGTGTTGAAGACGCCGTAGGACTGGGCGACCGCGCCGTGCGGCCAGAAGTCCGCGAGGAGCGGGAAGGTGAAGCCCTCGCGGTCTGCCCAGATCTTGTGGCTGTAGGTGGAGTCGACACTTGCCGTCAACACCTGGATGTAGTCGTTCGAGTACTCAGAGTAGTGCTCTTGGATCTCTGAGAGCTCGCCCTGGCAGGTGCCGGAGAACGCCAAGGGGTAGAAGACCAGGAGTACGGCTTTGCGGCCGCGGAAGTCCGAGAGGGTGACCTCCTGGTTGTTCTGGTCCTTGAGCGTGAAGTCCGGCGCCTCTGTGCCCACGTCGATCGGCATCGGTCAACGATAGCCAAAAGGCCGCGCGGCGGCTGGTACCGCGCGGCTGACGAAGCGGAAGGGTTACTTCTTCTTCGCCCCGCGGGAGGACACCAGGCGGGCAGCGGTCCAGTCCGTGCCCGCGTTCACCGTGGAGGTCTGCTGAAGGCCGGCGGCCGGCGCGTTCTCGCTGACCTCGCTGGGTTCGACATGGCCGTCGCGGCCTGCCTTGGGGGTCAGGAGCCACACCACGCCACTGTCGGCTAGGGGGCTCAAAGCGTCCGTGAGCAGTTCGAACAGGTCACCGTCGCCGTCGCGGTACCAAAGCAGTACCGCGTCGACCACCTCATCGGTGTCCTCGTCGACCAACTCGCCCACGCGTTCGGTCAGGGCATCACGGAGATCCTCGTCTACGTCATCGTCGTAGCCCATCTCCATGACCACCATGCTCGGCTCGAAGCCGAACCGGTCCGCCAGGCTGCGTACGCCGTCGGCCTGACCAGCGGTCGCGCTCACTGTCTAATTCCTCCTTGCTGTTCACGACAACTTTGTGGGGGTAGTCCACACACTCGGCGCCTTGTGCGCAAGTGGCGCACCGAGTGTGTGGCAATCTATCGCGTCAGCAGGGCATGGGCACCCTGTGTGATGGCATCTTCCCCGATCAGGACCAGTTGCGCTGCCGGACCGAGCGGAACGGGTGAATCAACCGAGGCGATCCGGCGGACCGCGCCGACGAATCCGCCGTCCACCAGAGCGGCCAGAATTCCCTCGCCGACCCCGCCTGAGCGGCGGGTTTCGTCGACGATGAGGACCCGGCCGGTCGCCGAGGCCTCGCGGACGAGGTCGGCAACCGGGAGCGGGCTCAGCCAGCGCAGATCCACCACCCGGGAACCGTATCCTTCCGCGGCGAGTTGGGCGGCGACGCGCAGCGACATGCGCACGCCGTTTCCGAAGGTCAGGATCGTGAGGTCCTCCGCCGAGCCGACCGGATAGGTGCGGGCGCGGCCGACGGGGATGTGCGCGCCGACCCAGTCGCCGGGCGGCGCGTAGGGGGCGAGCCATTCGTTGTCTCCCTGCTGGAACAGGTCGCGGGTGTGGTAGAGCGCGATGGGCTCGAGAAACACGCTCACCGTGCCGTCCACGGCCGCGGCGGCCAGGCAGGAGCGCAGGAGCGGGGCCGCGTCGGCCGGGCGGGAGGGGACGGCCAGCACCAGGCCGGGCACGTCGCGCAGGACGGCGACCGAGTTGTCGTTGTGGAAGTGGCCGCCGAAATTCTGCTGGTAGGCGAGGCCGGCGACGCGCACCACCATCGGGTTGCGGAACGCTCCCTGCGAGAAGAACGCCATGGTGGCCGCCTCGCCGCGGAGCTGGTCCTCGGCGTTGTGCAGATATGCCAGATATTGGATCTCGGGGATCGGGAGCAGGCCGGCGAGCCCGGCGCCCAGGCCGAGGCCGAGGATGGATGTCTCGTCGAGCAGGGTGTCGAAGACCCGGGTGGCCCCGAAACGCTCGCGCAGGTTCTTCGTCACACCGTAGACACCGCCCTTGACCGCGACGTCCTCGCCGAAGAGCAGCGCTCCCGGATGGGCGAGCAGCGCGTCGGTCAGGGTGGCGTTGATCGTCTGGGCGAGGGTCAGCGGGCCTGCCCGTTCGGGCAGTTTCCCGCCGAAGGCCTGGGAGCGCAGCGCCGAACCGGCCCCGTTGGCCCGGGTGGCGGTGTCGGTGATGTGTTTCGAGGTACGCAATGGGCGCCGGGTGGCCAGCGGCGCCGCGACCTCCGCCGCGGTGGCGAGCTTGGGCTCCCCGAGCACCTCCTCGGCCACCTTGCGGACCTGCCAGCCGAGCTCGTCGTAACGCGAGATCAGGTCGTCGGGCGTGGCGAACCCGCCCTCGATCAGCAGGCGCGCGGTGCCGATCAGAGGATCGCGGGCCAGGTCGCGGCTGATCTCGTCGGCCGCGCGATAGGCCACCTCGGCGTCCGCCCCCGCATGCCCCATCAGCCGCACCACGGACAGGTGCAGGACGGCGGGTTTGCGCTGCTCACGAACCCAGTCGGCGGCTTCTCGGGCGGTGTCGTAGGCGGCGGCCAGATCGGTGCCGTCGGCGGCGAAGTAGCGCAGGCCGGGGCGCGAGCTGAGCGCGGCGGCCACCCAGCCCTCGGGCGAGGAGACGCTGATGCCGAAGCCGTTGTCCTCGCAGACCAGCAGCAGCGGTAGGTCCTGCCCGAGATGCTCGTAGTAGCCGGCGGTGTTGAACGCGGCGGTGGCCGTGGCGTGGTTGACCGACGCGTCGCCGAACGACGCGACCACGATCGCGTCGGCGGGCCAGGAGGAGTCGGCGCCCTTGAGCGAGGGGGCCAGCGCGAGGCCGACCGCCCGCGGCAGGTGCGAGGCGATGGTGGACGTCGTCGGGATGATCGCCAGATCGGACCGGCCGAAGACCTTGTGCCGGCCGCCGGAGATCGGCTCCAGCGAGGAGGCCACGATGCCGCGGAGGACGTCGCGGGCGGCATCCAGAAGGAAATCCCCTGCAGAAGCAGCTGAAGCAGCGCGGACACAGTAGAAAGCGCCGGAGCGGTAGTGGAGCAGGGCAGGATCGTCCGGGCGCAGCACGGCCGCGACGGCGGCGTTTCCCTCGTGGCCGGACGACCCGATGGTGTAGAAACCCTCGTTGAAGCTGCGCAGCCAGCGCGCGGCGAGGTCGAGGTGGCGGCTGGTGAGCTGGGCGTCGAAGAGCTCCCGGGCCCGCTCACCGGTGAGTGCGGAACCTTCGCGGACCGGTTCGCCGGGCGCGCGCATCGGGTCGCGCGGCTGCAAGGCCGAGACCGCGTCGCGGAAACGCTCGTCGAGTTGTTGAGGCGTGGTCACGCGAACCAGCATTGCCGACCTTGGCCACCCCCGCCACCGCGCAAGCGCGTCCTGTGGATAACGGACGTCGATAACGTGCGCCTGTGGATAACCGCGTTCGCCTGCGGACAGGCACAACCGCGTGGTGAGCTACGAACGTCTCCGTGTAAGACTTCCCCCTCATGGACACCACCGTGATCACCGTCCGGACCGGTTCGAAGCCGGTGGTCCGCGACATCACGGGCGAAGCGGAGCTGTTCGTCCGCGGCCGCGGCGACGGCCTGCTGCACGTCTTCGTCCCGCATGCCACCGCCGGGCTGGCGATCATCGAGACCGGCGCCGGATCCGACGAGGACCTGCTCACGGCCATCGACGAGCTGCTGCCGGCGCAGGACAAGTGGCGGCACCGGCACGGTTCGCGCGGGCATGGTCGTGACCACGTTCTCCCTGCCTGGATCCCCCCGTACGCGTCACTGCCGGTGATCGGCGGACGCATCGCGCTGGGCACCTGGCAGTCCATCTGCCTCGTCGACCCGAACGGCGACAACCCCGAACGCCAGGTCCGGTTCAGTTTTCTGGGATGAAGCAGTCAGCAGCAAAAGTAGTTACTGCCCAGTACGTGTGTCCCATGTCGCGCAGCAGGACGGTAGGCGTGACGACAGGCACCGGGAGGGGGCAGGATGGAACCATTGCCGTGCGACTCACACAATGGGCGTACGGTCCGACACCGACCAAGAGGAATGCCTGTGGCCACGGAACGCAAGCGCCCGGTGATCAGTGACGGCCTGCCGAGCCAGCTTCCGGACATCGACCCCGAGGAAACAAGCGAGTGGGTCGAGTCGCTCGACGGAGTCATCGACGAAGCCGGGCCCAAGAGAGCCCGTTATGTGATGCTGCGCCTGCTGGAACGCGCCCGTGAGCGACAGGTCGGCGTCCCGCCCCTGACCTCGACCGATTACATCAACACGATCCCGCCCGAGCAGGAGCCCTGGTTCCCCGGCGACGAGTTCGTGGAGCGGCGCATCCGGGCGTACATCCGATGGAACGCCGCGATGCTGGTGCACCGCGCGCAGCGCCCGCAGATCGGCGTGGGCGGTCACATCTCGACCTACGCGTCGAGCGCCAGCCTCTACGAGGTCGGCATGAACCACTTCTTCCGCGGCAAGGACCACCCCGGCGGCGGCGACCACATCTTCTTCCAGGGCCACGCCTCCCCCGGCATGTACGCCCGCGCGTACCTCGAGGGCCGGCTGACCGAGAACGACCTGGACGGCTTCCGCCAGGAGTTGTCGCACCCGGGTGGCGGCCTGCCGAGCTACCCGCACCCGCGGCTGATGCCGGACTTCTGGGAGTTCCCGACGGTCAGCATGGGCATCGGCCCGCTGAACGCGATCTACCAGGCCCGGTTCAACCGTTACCTGCACAACCGCGGCATCAAGGACACCAGCCAGCAGCACGTCTGGGCGTTCCTCGGCGACGGCGAGATGGACGAGGTCGAGTCGCTCGGCGCGATCGGCCTGGCCGCCCGCGAGGAGCTCGACAACCTCACCTTCGTGATCAACTGCAACCTGCAGCGGCTCGACGGCCCGGTCCGGGGCAACGGCAAGGTCATCCAGGAGCTGGAGTCGTTCTTCCGCGGCGCCGGCTGGAACGTCATCAAGGTCGTCTGGGGCCGCGAGTGGGACGCCCTGCTCGCCAAGGACACCGACGGCGCGCTGGTCAACCTGATGAACACCACGCCGGACGGCGACTTCCAGACGTACAAGGGCGAGTCCGGCGCGTACGTGCGGGAGAACTTCTTCGGCCGTGACCCGCGCACCCGCAAGCTGGTCGAGGGCATGTCCGACGACGACGTGTGGAACCTCAAGCGCGGTGGTCACGACTACCGCAAGCTCTACGCCGCGTACAAGGCCGCCACCGAGCACACCGGCCAGCCGACGGTCATCCTGGCGCACACCATCAAGGGCTGGACCCTGGGCTCGCACTTCGAGGCCCGCAACGCCACGCACCAGATGAAGAAGTTGACCCTGGACGACCTCAAGGGCTTCCGGGACCGGCTCTACCTCGACATCAGCGACAAGCAGCTCGAGGAGAACCCGTACCTCCCGCCGTACTTCCACCCCGGTGCGAAGTCCGACGAGATGCAGTACCTCCAGGAGCGCCGGCGCGAGCTGGGCGGCTACGTGCCGACCCGGCGCACCAAGCCGAAGACGCTGGCGATCCCGGAGTCGAAGACGTTCGGTGACGTCAAGCGCGGGTCGGGCAAGCAGAAGATCGCCACCACGATGGCCTTCGTACGCCTGCTCAAGGATCTGATGCGCGACAAGGAGTTCGGGGCCCGCTGGGTGCCGATCATCCCGGACGAGGCGCGTACGTTCGGCATGGACTCGCTCTTCCCGACGAAGAAGATCTACTCCCCGCACGGCCAGACGTACACGTCGGTGGACCGGGAGCTCTTCCTGTCGTACAAGGAGTCGACGACCGGGCAGATCCTGCACGAGGGGATCAACGAGGCCGGCTCGACCGCCAGCTTCATCGCCGCGGGCACGTCGTATGCAACCCACGACGAGCCGATGATCCCGCTGTACATCTTCTACTCGATGTTCGGCTTCCAGCGCACGGCGGACGAGCTGTGGGCCGCCTCGGACCAGATGACCCGGGGCTTCCTGCTGGGCGCGACCGCGGGACGCACCACGCTCAACGGTGAGGGCCTGCAGCACGAGGACGGCCACTCCCTGCTGATCGCCGCGACCAACCCCGCGGTGGTGGCGTACGACCCGGCGTTCGCGTTCGAGATCGCGCATATCGTCGAGCGTGGCCTGCACCGGATGTACGGCGAGCACCAGGAGAACGTCTACTACTACCTGACGATCTACAACGAGCCGATCCTGCAGCCCGCGGAACCGGCCGACGTCGACGTCGAGGGCCTGCTCAAGGGCATCTACCGCTACGCCGCGGCGCCGCAGACGACCGGTCCGAAGGCGCAGATCCTCGCCTCCGGCACGGGCATGCAGTGGGCGATCAAGGCGCAGGAGCTGCTCGCTCAGGACTGGGGCGTCAGCGCCGATGTCTGGTCGGTGACCTCGTGGACCGAGCTGCGCCGCGACGCGGTGGAGACCGAGGAGCACAACCTGCTCAACCCGGGCGAGCCGGGGCGCAAGCCGTACATCCAGACCAAGCTGGAAGGCACGGAGGGCCCGGTCGTCGCGGTCAGCGACTGGATGCGGGCCGTCCCCGACCTGATCAGCCGCTGGGTGCCGAACGACTACACGTCGCTGGGCACGGACGGCTTCGGCATGAGCGACACGCGGCACGCCCTGCGCCGCCACTTCCACGTGGACGCGGAGTCGGTGGCCGTGGCGACGCTGCGCCAGCTCGCGCTGCGCGGCAAGGTCCCGGCGCACGTGCCGGCCGAGGCCGCCAAGAAGTACGCGATCGACGACGTCAGCGCGGCTCCGGTCGGGGAGACCGGCGGCGACAGCTGATCAGCAACGCGTAAGGGAGGGATGTGCCGCGTATTACGCGGCGCATCCCTCAGTTTTTGCCCGAGAAGGTCGAAAAGTCGGGCATGGTGCGTGCTCAGATCAGTCATAAGCTGCTTGCCCTCGGCCTCGGCAGTGTCATCAGTACGGCCGCGGTCCTCGTCGGGGTCGGTGCCTGGCAGAGCGGTTCGTTCGCCAACCGCACGGACGACCAGGTCCAGCAGCTGACGACCGACGATCTGAACCGCACCTCGGACGAGGTCAACAGGCTGGTCAGCTCGGTCGGTGACGAGGTGCAGACCGGCGTCAGCAACAGCATGAGCACCGCCAACTCGCTGCTCAAGAAGGCGGGCGGCGCGTCGCTGCAGGACAAGACCGTCAAGTGGGCCACGACCAACCAGGTCAGCCAGGCCAAGAGCACCGTGACCCTGCCGCGGATGACCGTGGGCGGCAAGTGGCTGGGCCAGAACACGAGCTTCGGCACCTCCACCGCGTTCGTGGACGACACCGCCGACCTCACTGGGCGTTCGGTGACCGTCTTCCAGCGGATGAACGACGACGGCGACCTGCTGCGGGTGGCGACGAACGTCAAGGGCAAGACCGGCAACCGGGTGATCGGTACGTACATCCCGGCGACCGGCGCGGACGGCACCCCGAACGCCGTCGCCGCCGCGATCAAGTCGGGTAAGAGCTACAGGGGCGTGGCGCAGGTGGTCGACACCTGGTTCATCACGGCGTACGACCCGATCAAGGACAGCTCCGGGACGGTCATCGGCGCGCTGTTCGTCGGCGTACCCCAGTCCACCGCCCTGGCGAACCTGACCGACGCGATCGCCGGCAGCAAGATCCGCGAGAACGGCTCGGTGGCGGTGTACAGCACGAACAGCGCCGACAAGGGCCGGGTCATCGCCTCCAGCGTCGACGGCGCGGCCGGGACGACCGTGCTGGACGCCACCGATGCCAAGGGCGTGAAGTACGTCGAGCAGATCGTCACCGAGGCGGCGAAGCTCACCGGCGACAACACGTTCCGGACCACGTACCAGCTGCCCGGCGCCACCAACGGCAAGGCCGGTAACACCATCACCACGGTGTCGTTGTACAAACCCTTCTCCTGGGCGATCGCGGTCAACGGGTACGAGGCCGACACCACCGGAGCCTCCGACGCGGTCCACGACGGGCGCCGGGACATGCTGGTCGCGTTCGTCATCGCGGCGCTGCTGATGGCGGTGGCCGGTGGTCTGCTGGCCGCCGGGCAGGCGCGCCGCATCTCGAAGCGGCTGGGCCGGCTGACCGAGGCCCTGACCCGGCTGGCCAAGCGTGACCTGACAGTCAGGAGCGACGAGAGCGGCACCGACGAGATCGGCCGGGCCGGGACGGCGCTCAACACGGCCGTCACCGAGCTGCGGGAGGTCATGGTCGAGGTCACCGGGGCGTCGCACGAGGTGTCGAAGTCGGCCGGGCTGGTCGCGACGACCGGTGGCGAGCTGACCGGCTCCGCCGCGACCGCCTCCGACCGGGCCGGAGCGGCGAGCCGGGCGGCCGAGGACATCTCGCACGTGGTGCAGACGGTCGCCGCCGGAGCCGAGGAGATGGGGGCCTCGATCAGCGAGATCTCCAGCAACGCGCAGGACGCGGCCAGGGCCGGGCGCGACGGCGTGGGCCTCACCGCCACCGCCTCGGGCGTCATCGACGAGCTGCGCGTCTCCACCGGCAAGATCGCGGACGTGGTCCGGCTGATCGCCAGCATCGCCGAGCAGACGAACCTGCTGGCGCTGAACGCGACGATCGAGGCGGCCCGGGCGGGCGACGCCGGCAAGGGCTTCGCGGTGGTCGCGGGCGAGGTCAAGGATCTGGCCCAGGAGACCGCGAAGGCGACCGAGGACGTCACCGCGCGGGTGTCGGCCATCGAGGGTGACACCGCCAAGGCGGTCGAGGCCATCAACGCGATCACGAACACGATCGCCCAGGTCAACGACTATCAGACGGCGATCGCCGCGGCGGTCGAGGAGCAGGCCGCGACGACCGCGGAGATGTCGCGCAACATCTCCGAGGTGGCCGTGGGCAGCCAGGAGATCGCCTCGGGCATCGGCGCGGTCAGCGGGGCCGTGGAGAGCACCCGCGGCGCGGTCCAGGTCTCCCACCAGGCCGCCGAGGAGCTCGACGCGACCGCGCGCCGGCTCACCGTACTCGTGGACAGGTTTACTGTTTGATGAACGCGGCGAGCTTGTCGAACTGCTGGTTGGTTCCCTCGATCATGTAGCCCTGGACCACGTCGTCGGTGTAGCCGGCGAAGTGGTTGGTGAGCTCCGTGCGGCCGTCGCTCAGATCCTTGAGGGTGACGGTCGCGGTGCCTCCGCCGATCCCGCGCTGACCGTCCCACTCGTACCCGAGCGTGGCGACCGGCTCGACGACGGTGAAGCGCATGTCGGTCGGGAATTCCGTCCCGTCGGGGGCGACCATGGTCAGGCGGAACACACCGCCGGGGCGTACATCCATCTCCACGCTCTCCCGGGGTGTGGTCATGCCGGACGGTCCCCACCAGGCAGCCAGCTGGTCCGGATCGGTCCAGGCCGCCCAGACGAGCTCGCGGGGAGCGTCGAAGACGCGAACGATGTCGATCTCACGGAAATCCATCAGGTGCCTTTCATCATGTTTTTGAGGTGGGCGTCGAGCTTGTCGTAGCTCGACTCCCAGAACTGGCGGTAGCGGTCCACCCACTCGGAAGCCTCCTGCAACCCCTCGGCCTCGAGCTTGCACGGGCGCCACTGGGCCTCGCGGCCACGGGAGATCAGGCCGGCCCGTTCGAGGACCTTGAGGTGCTTGGAGACGGCGGGCAGGGTCATGGCGAACGGCTCGGCCAGCTCGTTGACGCTCGCCGGGCCCTGCGCCAGGCGCGCCAGGATGGCCCGGCGCGTGGGGTCGGCGAGGGCGCCGAAGATGACGCTCAGCCGGTCGTCCGCCACCGGATCAGGCCGGCACGTACGTGATGACCTCGACGCCGGTCTTCGTGCTCCAGGTCCTGGTCAGCGAGAGCGCGACCTTGGTGCCGTCGTGCCACAGCTTGCGCCCCTCGCCGACGACGACAGGGAAGACCATGATCCGGTACTCGTCGATCAGGTTGTGCCGGGTCAGATAGTTGACCAGCTCGGCGCTGCCGTTGATCAGCAGACTCTCCGGGCCGGCCTTGAGCCCGGCAACGGCCTCGGCGACCTCGCCGGTCAGGAACGCGGCGTTCCACTCCGGCTCGGTGAGGGTGGTGGTGGCGACGTGCTTGGGCATCGAGTTCATCTTCTTGCCGAAATGCCCGGTCGCTTCCTCCATGCCGGGCCACGCGGCCTTGAAGCCCTCATAGGTACGCCGTCCGAGCAGCAACGCGTCCGCCTCCTGCAGGTTCTCGTCCTGCCAGCCGCCGAGCTCGTCGTTGAAATAGGGCCCGCTCCAGCTCGGCTCCTCGAAGACACCGTCGAGCGTCACGTACTCCACCGCGATGATCTTGCCCATGTCCATGACTCCCAGTCTGTCGGTTTGTTTAACGCATCGGTTAATTAGCTTGTTGGTAAATTACCCAGGTCACGGCGCTCGCGTCAAGGGCGTATAACCAGAAGCGTGAGCCTCGACCAGATCCTGCGGCGGCGGATAGAGCGACAATTCCTCGGCGGGGAGCGGGCAAAGGACGCGATAGCCGTCGCGCGCCGCCTCAGCGGGGTGCATGCCCAGGTGGCCGCATCGGCCCAGGCCGCGGTCGCTCTCCGGACGGCAACGGCGGACCTCGACAGAGCGCTCTACCAGGATCGGACTCTGGTACGCACATGGGCGGCCCGGGGCACCCTGCATCTCCTCCCGGCCGAGGACCTCCCGACCTGGGTGGCAGCGATGAGTACGCGCACCCGTGAGACAACCGGCTCCTGGCTCAAGTACCACGGCGTGACGGCCTCGCAGATGACCGACATCATCGCCGCGACACCCGACGTGCTGGGTGCGGAACCGCTGACCCGTGAGGAACTGGCCACGGCGATCATCGAGACGACCGGGCACGACGACCTCCGGGAGCCGCTGACCCAGGGCTTCGGCGCGATCCTCAAACCGCTCGCCTTCCGGGGCCTGCTCTGTTCCGGACCGCCGCGAGGCCGCAACGTCACCTTCGTGGCGCCGCGCGCGTGGCTGGGCGACTGGGAACCCGTGCCCACCGACGAGGCCGTCGACCGGCTCGCGCTCGCCTACCTGGACACCTACGGACCGGCCGGCGCCGACGAGTTCGCCCGCTGGTTCGACCTGAAACCACCGCTGGCCAAGAAGTCGTTCGCGCGCCTCGAGCTGACCGCGGACGGCCTGCCCGCCGACGCGGAGATGCCCCTGGGCGGCGAGACCGTGCACCTGCTGCCGGCCTTCGACCCGTACGTGGTGGCCAGCACCCGGCAACTCGATCAGATGAGCAGCGGGCCGAAGTCGGCGGTGTCGCGCCCCCAGGGCTGGATCTCACCCACCCTGGTGGTCAACGGCCGGATCGAGGGGGTCTGGGAGGAACGGGACGGCAGGCCGGTGATCACCGCGTTCGGCCGGCTGCCGGCCACGGTGCGCCGGGCCCTCCCCGAGGGGGCGGTGGTCAGCCGGGATTGAGGCGCCGCGTGGCGCCTTGACCTGCCCGGCGTGAACCTGCTCGACGGGCGCCGTAGTCTTGGTGGGTGACTGTACGAGTACGCTTCGCCCCCTCGCCGACCGGAATGTTCCACGTCGGCGGTGCCCGTTCCGCTCTGCAGAACTGGATCGTCGCCCACCAGACCGGTGGCGCGTTCGTCCTGCGCATCGAGGACACCGACGCGGCCCGCAACCGTCCCGAGTGGATCGAGGGCATCATCTCCGCCCTCGACTGGATCGGCATCGAACGCGGCAGTTACGAGGGCCCCTACTTCCAGTCCTCGTACGCGAGCGAGCACACCGCCGCCGCCACCCGGCTCTACGCCGAGGGCCGCGCCTACTACTGCGACTGCACCCGCGAGGACGTCGTCGCGCGGGCCGGCAACACCCACACCGGCTACGACGGCTTCTGCCGGGAGCGCGCGCTCGGCCCCGGCGAGGGTCGTGCCCTGCGCTTCCGGACGCCCGACGAGGGCAGCACCGTCGTCGTCGACCTGGTCCGGGGCGAGCCGACGTTCGAGAACAAGCTGATCGAGGACTTCGTCATCGCCCGGAGCAACGGCACCGCCGTGTTCCTGCTCGCCAACGTCGTGGACGACATGACCATGGGCATCACCCACGTCATCCGCGCCGAGGAGCACCTGCCCAACACCCCGAAGCAGCAACTGCTCTGGGAGGCGCTCGGGGTCAAGCCCCCGATCTGGGCGCACGTACCGGTCATCGTCAACGAGAAGCGCCAGAAGCTCTCCAAGCGCCGCGACAAGGTGGCCCTGGAGTCGTACCGCGACGAGGGCTATCTCGCCGCCGCCATGCGCAACTATCTGCTGCTGCTCGGCTGGGCGCCCACCGGCGACCGCGAGATCGTGCCGTGGCAGGTCATGGAGGACGAGTTCCGGCTCGAGGACGTCAACCACTCCCCCGCGTTCTTCGACGTCAAGAAGCTGCGGGCGTTCAACGGCGAGTACATCCGCGCGCTGTCGTCGGAGGAGTTCGCCGCGGTGTGCGCGCCGTGGCTGGGCGGCACCGAGACCATCGCGGCCCCGCCGTGGGACCCGGAGGCGTTCGACTTCCAGGTCTTCGCCGACGTCGCGCCGCTCGCCCAGACCCGCATCGCGGTGCTGAGCGAGATCGTCGACTACGTGGACTTCCTGTTCCTGGCCGAGCCGGTCAGCGACGAGCAGTCCTGGAACAAGGCGATGAAGGAGGGTGCGGGCGACATCCTCGACGCCGCCGCGGCCGCCTTCGGCGCTCTCGAGCAGTGGGCCGCCGAGCCGTTGAAGGCCGCGCTCGAGAAGGTCGGCGAGGAGCGCGGGCTCAAGCTGGGCAAGACCCAGGCACCGGTGCGGGTCGCGGTCACCGGGCGTACGGTCGGCCTCCCGCTCTTCGAATCTCTCGAGGTCCTCGGCCGGGAGAAGACCCTCGCGCGGCTCGCAGCGGCCCGCCAGAAGGTGGCCTGAACTATTTCGTGACCATTTCGGTACACGCTCACTGAGAATTCAGTGCGCGTGTACCGATTGGTGCAACGTCCTGGTCAGCCGCTCGCGTCATAGGGGTAGAGGTATCCGCAGGACGGGTGACCGGGCGCTCCGGAACTTGCCCCTGCTGGGTACTATTCGCCCGCTGATCAGCTCTGTCGGCGTACCCTCCTCGCCCTTGCACCGGGTCTGTTCCGGATGGCTCCAAAGGTCGTGGCCCGGGATGCGGCCGGGGCCGTCTGCGGGGAAGCTGTGAACCGGGGTTCGTCAGAACCAGGGGTGCGGCGGACCATGTCCATCACCAAGGCGGGGGAGGCCGGACGGTGGCTCGAGGGATGTTGAAACGGCTCGTTGCCGCGACGGGGGCGCTCGCCGCGACCGTCGCTATCGGCCTGTCCCTGTCCTCGGCGCCGGCGAGCGCCGCACCCAAAGCGGCCGCGACGCCTGATTCCGTGCTGGTCACCGGCAAGTTCCCCGAGGGCAAGCTCGTCGTCAAGCAGGCCGAGCACCCCGACCTGTTCCAGCGGCTGCTGGGCGAGGTCAACTGGCTGGGTGCCGCCACGCCGACGACCACGCAGCCCAAGTCGGACAAGCTCGGCGTCAAGTTCACGGTCACCGTGCAGATCAAGGACAAGGCCAGCCAGGTCTACGACCTGTACCCGATGGCCTCCGGCGGGCCTCGCGCCTACCGGCCGGCCAAGCAGCCGACCGGCAAGAAGACCTCGGGCTGGTTCTACGGCCGGCTCTCCATGTCGGAGACGCTGCGGCTCAGCGGCCTCCCGCTGGACGCGAAGCCCGACGCGGTCGCCGGTGGCATCGGCGGCGGCGTGGGCGAGAGCGTCAACGAGGAGCTCGACCCGGTCGCCGTCGGCAAGGACGTCTTCGACCAGCTGCAGCGGCTGTTCCTGCTCAACGGCGCGGTCCTGCTCGTCGTCCTGCTCGGGCTGGCCGGCGTGGCGTACCTCATCCGCCGCCGGATCTGACCAGCCGGATCTGACCAGCCGGATCTGACCAGGCGGGTCTAGCCGGCGGGCCGCACCGGGATGCGTAGGACGGGGCAGTCCGGGGCGGGTTGATTGCAGCGCTCGCCGAGGCCGAAACCGTCCAGCAGGCGCGGGTTCGTCGCCGCGTCCGCCACCTCGCGGGTGGTCAGCGGTGCCTCGCCCCGGTCCCGGTCGCCCGTGCCGCGCTCGCCGGTGACCTGCACCGCGATCGTGCGGCCGTCGACCACCCGGCGGGCGATCACCTCGTGCACCTGCCAGTCCCGGTCGTCGCTCTCGTCGTAGCGGGCGTACTCGAATCCGGACGCTGAACTGTCCGGTTCGGCGCAGGCGTTCGGGTCCGCGGCCACCGGCAGGCACAGGCCCGCGGGTGCGTCGAAGACTGCCACCTCGATCAGGCCACGGGATTCCCCACCGGCGCCGACGACCGCGTACTGCCGCCAGCCCGAACCGCGGTACGGCGGGCGGGGCACGATCCGGAACTCCTTGGCGTCGACCGGGGCGGCGAGGACGTTCAGCACCGGATCCAGCACTGCCGACGGGCGGGGCTGGGCGACCGCCACGGCCGCTGTCGAGCGTGGTTTGTGCCCGGGGAGCAGGACTGTCGTCAGGGCGTACCCGAGCAGAACGACCACGCAGACCGCGACCAGACCGGCGATGACCACCGTGGCCGCCCGCCTGCAGCGCAGCCGTTCCGCGCGGCGGAAGATGTCGTCGACCGCGTCACCGATCGGCGGTTCGCCGGCGCACGCCCGTTCCAGGACGGACGTCATCGCCGCGCTCACAGCGCACCGGCGGGTTGGGTCGCGCGCAACAGGTCACCGAAGGCGGCCAGCCCCTCGGCCTCGTACTCCGTGACCTTGCCGCCGTCGATGCCGAGCACGTCGGCCGTCTCGCCCACCGGCAGATGGCAGAAGTGGTGCAGGACCAGGACCGCGCGGCACTTCGGCGGCAGCCTGCGCAGGGCGTCGAGGACCAGGACCGTGTAGACGTCGCTGAGCGCCGCATCCGCGTCCTGCTCCCCCACTGCCTGCGGGTGTGCCACGAAGACGTGCTCGCGACGGCTGTGCGCGGGTTTGAAGGCCGACATCAGATCGCCGTACGCCCACAGGTCGAGATCGGCGACGTCCGGATCGGTCAGCGCCCTGGCCAGCGTGGCACGGGCGAGGCCGGCCGCCCGCGTCCAGTCCCCGCACATCAGGAAGGCCGCGCGGCGCAGGTGGGCGTACCGCTGGGCCACGTAGTCGTCGGTCATTCGGGCCTCCCTTTTGCCCCTTTTATAGGGCACAGCGGGGTGGCCTCGTCGCGGAACGGGGTCTACACGACCCGGACGGTGACCTCGACAAGGCGTACGAGATCGTCCAGGTCGGCGTCGAACTCGGCGCCGGCCGGGTCTCCCTGCGGGGTCGCCTCGGGCAGGCCGCCGGTCACCTCGCCGGTGGTGTAACCCAGCAGGAACGCGCAGATCATCCGGGTCAGCCGGGGCACGGTGTCCGGGGCCACGCCGGCGTCGTGCAGCGTGGCGCGCAGGGCCGCGGTCAGCCAGGAACTGCCGGGCGAAGGACGGTTCAGCAGCAACGGGTATGCGCCGGGGTGCCGCAGCGACAGCCCCCGCACCGCCCGTCCGAGCGCCCGGAGCCGCTGCCGCCAGTCGATCTCCGCCGGGTCGCCGTCGTAGTCGGCCAGTTCCAGGTTCAGCAGATCGACCAGGCCGTCCAGCATGGCGTCCTTGCCGCCGACGTACGGGTACAGCGCCATCGACGTCAGCCCGACCCGTTCGGCGACCGCGCGCATGGACATCGCGGCCAGGCCGCGCTCGTCGACGAGGGCCAGGGCCTGGTCGAGGATCAGCCGTCTCTTGTCGTCCACCCGCTCACGGTGTCGGTCGCAGGGCCTCAACCGCGTCGTACGCGCCGGGCCGGTCCCTCTTTCAGGGGGCTCTCAGCACCAGCGGCCGGGTGGGCGGCCACGGCCGGCGGCGCGGCGGCGGGGCCGGACCGCGCCGTGCAGGTGGGCACCGGCCCAGCCGTGCAGCTGGGTGCGACAGCCCATGCGGTGCGGGAAGTCGTCGGCCGGCTCGGGGGCGAGCAGGGTGGGCAGGTCCTCGGTGCAGTCCTGCTCCGGGTCGGGGAGTACGCCCTCGTGGTCCGTCACTGCCGCCTCCTTTCCGTGCTTCGCCGGGATACCCGGTCTCATCGGCACCGCGACCCCGCGCTTGACCTTCGACGGCTATCGAGTCAAGTACGCGGTCACGTACCAGGACGACACGATGCCAGGTCACCGACCGGAATCGCAGGGAAGGCGCACCGCTATTACGGACAAATATCTCAAAAGGTACGCCTCTCGCCGCGCGCGCCGCGTTCCGGCGGCCGCCTGACATGCTGGTCCGGTGGCACGCAAACCCGCACCGACGAACGCCCCGCTGGCGGCCACCCTCCGCAAGGTCGAACGCAGCGCCGGCACCCTGGCCTCGGCCAGCGTGGCCCGGATGGAGGAGACGCTGCCCTGGTTCCGGGCACTGCCCGCGGACCAGCGCTCCTCGGTCATGCTCGTCGCGCAGGCCGGCATCCGCTCCCTGGTCGAATGGCTGCGCTCGGGCGGGACGGCCGCCGGCACCCAGGAGATCTCCGACGAGGTCTTCGCGGCCGCGCCCCGGACCCTGGCCCGCGCGATCACGCTGACCCAGACCGTCCAGCTGATCAAGGTGACCATCGACGTCGCCGAGTCCGAGGTGCAGGCCCTCGCCGCCGACGGCGAGGAGGACGCGCTGGCCATGGCCATCCTCAAGTTCTCCCGCGAGATCGCGTTCTCCGCCGCCCGCGTCTACGCCCGGGCCGCCGAGACGCGCGGCGCGTGGGACACCCGGCTGCAGGCCCTGCTCGTGGACGCCCTGCTGCGTGGCGACTCCTCCGACGTGCTCGCCAGCCGCGCCGCGGCCCTGGGCTGGGCCGACGCACCGCCCGTCTCGGTGGTGGTGGGCCGCTCCCCGGGCGGCGACCACACCGTGGTGCTGCACTCGCTCTACCGCGCCGCGCGACGGGCCCGGGTCGAGGTCATCGGTGGCGTGCACGGCGACCGGATCGTGGTGGTGATGGGCGGCGCCACCGACCCCCTCGCCACGGCGACGCAGCTCGCGGGCGCGTTCGGCGACGGGCCGATCGTCGTCGGGCCGGCCGTGCCCTCACTGGACCAGGCCACCGAGTCGGCCCGTGCCGCGCTCGCCGGATTCCGGGCCGCGCCCGCCTGGCCCGCCGCGCCGAAACCCGTGGCCGCCGACGACCTGCTGCCGGAACGGGCCCTGGCCGGGGACCCCGAGGCACGGCGGGCGCTGCGGCATGACGCGTACGGCTCGCTGTCGCGGGCCGGGGGCGGGCTGCTCGAAACCCTGGATGCCTTCTTCGGGGCGGGCGGGGTGCTGGAGAGCGCGGCCCGCGAGCTCTACGTCCATCCGAACACGGTCCGATACCGGCTCAAAAGGGTGACCGAAGTGACCGGGCTGTCGCCGCTGGACGGGCGCCACGCGTTCGCCCTGCGCATGGCGATGACCATCGGCCGGCTCGACCCGGCGACGTGAAACATCCCTTAGTGGGACAGGCACCAGGGGTCTTTGTAGGAAACCAACAACGTCGGTCGTAGGGTTTGGTCCCGTGCGACACCTTCGTAATGACCTCCGATCCGGGAGAGTCATAAGCGTGCTCGCAGTCCTCTCCCCCGGCCAAGGCTCCCAGAAGCCCGGCTTCCTCGCCCCCTGGCTCGATCTGCCCGGCGCCCAGGACCGCCTGACCTCCTGGTCGGCGCTGTCCGGTGTCGACCTCGTCCACCTCGGGACGGAGGCCGACGCCGAGGAGATCAAGGACACCGCGCGGACGCAGCCCCTGCTCGTCGCGGCCGCCCTGCTCGCGGCCGAGCACCTCCCGCTCGCGAGCGTCGACGTCGTCGCCGGTCACAGCGTCGGCGAGCTCGGCGCCGCCGCCCTCGCCGGGGTGCTGACCCCGGAGACCGCCATCACCCTGGCCGGGGTGCGTGGCCGGGAGATGGCCGCCGCCTGCGCGCTGGAGCCGACCGGCATGAGCGCCGTCCTCGGCGGTGACGCCGACGCGGTCCTCGCGGGCATCGAGGCACACGGGCTCTACCCGGCCAACCGCAACGCCACCGGCCAGATCGTGGCCGCCGGCGCCCTCGACGCGCTCGCGAAGTTCGCCGCCGAGCCGCCCGCAGCCGCCCGGGTCCGTGCGCTGGCCGTCGCCGGGGCATTCCACACGCCGTACATGGCGCCCGCCGAGAAGGCCCTGGGCCTCGCTGCCGCCGAGGTCAGCGTCGCCGACCCGGCCCGCGTGGTCCTGTCGGACCTGGACGGCACGTCCGTGACCGACGGCCGGGAGCTGCTGCAGCGCCTGGTCCGTCAGGTCACCGCCCCCGTCCGCTGGGACCTGGTCATGAAGACCCTGCGCGAGCTGGGCGTCACCGGCATCATCGAGCTGCCGCCCGCCGGCACCCTGGCGGGGATCGTCAAACGCGAGCTCAAGGGCGAGAACGCCCCCGAGATCGTCACCCTGAACAACCCCGGTGACCTGGACGCTGCCCGCGACCTCATCGCCCGCCACACTGCGACCGAAGGAGCATGACCATGACCGCGGGTTCCCGCATCGTGGCGCTGGGCCACTATCAACCCTCGAAAGTGGTCACCAACAACGACCTGGCCCAGCTCATGGAGACCAACGACGAGTGGATCCGCGACCGGGTCGGCATCGCCGAACGCCGGGTCGCCGACGCCGAGTCGGTCGCCGACATGTCCACGTTCGCCGCTGAGAAGGCTCTCGCCGGCTCCGGGCTGACCGCCGCCGACATCGACATGGTCGTCGTCGCCACCTGCTCCTCGATCGACCGGTGCCCGAACGTCGCGACCCGCGTCGCCGCGCGCCTCGGCATCACCGCGCCCGCCGCGTTCGACCTGAACACCGCGTGCTCCGGCTTCTCCTACGGGCTGGCCACCGCCGACCACGCGATCCGGGCCGGGGCCACCCGCCACGCCCTCGTGATCGGCGCCGAGAAGCTCTCCGACCTGACCGACTGGACCGACCGCACCACCGCGATCCTCTTCGGTGACGGCGCCGGTGCCGCGATCGTCAGCGGCGTCCCCGACGGCGAGCAGGCCGGCATCGGCCCGGTGCTCTGGGGTTCCGCCCCGGAGAAGGGCGAGGCGCTGCGGATCGAGGGGCGCACCCCGTACATCAAGCAGGACGGTCAGGTGGTCTTCCGCTGGGCGACCACCGCGCTCGCGCCGCTCGCCCTGCAGGCCTGCGAGCGGGCCGGCGTCAAGCCGTCCGAGCTCGCGGCGTTCGTGCCGCACCAGGCCAACACCCGCATCATCGACGGCATCGTCAAGCGGCTGGGCCTCGGCCCCGACGTGGTCATCGCCAAGGACCTGGTCGAGTCGGGCAACACCTCCGCGGCTAGCATCCCGCTGGCGCTGTCCAAGCTGGTCGAGAAGCGCGAGGTGCCCTCGGGCGCTCCGGTGCTGCTCTTCGGCTTCGGCGGCGGCCTCACCTACGCCGGACAGGTCATTCGCTGTCCGTAAGCAAGACCACCATCGAAGGGAAAGACCACACAATGGCAACTCGCGAAGAGATCACCTCCGGCCTCGCCGAGATCCTCGAAGAGGTCGCCGGGGTGAACCCGGAGGACGTCGCCGAGGAGAAGAGCTTCACCGACGACCTGGACGTCGACTCGCTGTCCATGGTCGAGGTCGTGGTGGCAGCCGAGGAGAAGTTCGGCGTCAAGATCCCCGACAACGAGGTCCAGAACCTCAAGACCGTCGGCGACGCCGTCTCCTTCATCGAGGCGAACCACTGACATGAGTGTCACTGACGTCGTCGTCACCGGGCTCGGCGCGACGACCCCGCTTGGCGGGGACGTCGCGTCCACCTGGGACGCCATGCTCGCCGGCCGCTCCGGGGTGACCCCGCTCACCGCGGAGTGGGCCGAGCAGCTGACCGTACGCATCGCCGGGCAGCTCGCCGTCGACCCCTCCGAGGTCATCGACCGGGTCCGGATGCGCAAGCTCGACCGCTCCGAGGCGATCGCCCTGATCGCCGCGAAGCAGGCCTGGGCCGACTCGGGCCTCGAAGGCTCCGGGCTCGACCCGGAACGCCTCGCCGTCAGCTTCGGCAGCGGCATAGGGGGCGCGGTCACCCTGCTCAACCAGGACGACATCCTGGAGGCCTCGGGCCCGCGCCGGGTCAGCCCGCACACCGTGCCGATGCTCATGCCCAACGGCCCCGCGGCCTGGATCGGCATCGACCTGCAGGCACGGGCCGGCGTGCACTCCATGGCCAGCGCCTGCGCCACCGGTTCCGAGGCGCTGTCCCTGGCCCTCGACATCATCCGCTCCGGCCGCGCCGACGTGGTCGTCGCGGGCGGCACCGAGGCGGTCATCCACCCGCTTCCGCTCGCCGGTTTCGCCTCGATGCGCGCCATGTCGACGCGCAACGACGAGCCGGAGAAGGCCTCCCGCCCGTGGGACAAGGGCCGCGACGGTTTTGTCATGGGTGAAGGCTCGGGCGCCCTGGTGCTCGAGCGCTACGACCACGCCGTCGCCCGGGGCGCGCGCATCTACGCGCGGCTCGCCGGCGCCGGCATCACCTCCGACGGCTTCGACATCGTCCAGCCCGACCCGGACTGCAAGGGCGGCATCCGCGCGATGACCAAGGCGATCCAGGACGCCGGCCTGACCGGCGCCGACATCGCCCACGTCAACGCGCACGCCACCTCGACCCCGGCCGGCGACATGGGCGAGATCAAGGGCATCCGCGCCGCCGTCGGCGACCACCCGGTGATCACCTCGACGAAGTCCATGTCGGGTCACCTCCTCGGCGCCGCCGGCGCCCTGGAGTCGATCGCCACCATCCTGGCCATCCGGGACAGCGTCGTACCTCCGACGATCAACCTGGACGACCCGGACGACCGCCTCGACCTCGACGTGGCGGCCCACAAGGCCCGCCCCCTCGAGATCGCGGCGGCGATGAACAACTCGTTCGGCTTCGGCGGTCACAACGTAGCCCTGGTCTTCACCCGGGTGTGACCTAGGTCCGGGCGTCCCCGCAAGGGGGCGCCCTTTCCTGTTCCCAGCGGTCAGACGCTGTATTCGTCGACGCTGACGTCCGCGTCGATCGACACGAGGAAGGCCAGGTCGGCGATGGTGAGATGCCAGCCGAGCAGTGACTCCGGCGGGCCGTCCTCGGCCGCCTGCGGGTCGCCGTCGTCCACCTCGAAGTAGCGGACGATCTGCAGGACCGCCTCGATCTCGCCCGGCTCCACCAGCTCCCGGATGCCGTTGGCCAGGGGCCGGATCCGGTCCAACACCTCGGAGACCTGCTCGTCGACGGTCATCCGGGGCTTACGACATTCGACAGCCCACGTATGGGTGGCCGGGACCGGCGGCGTGGTCTGGCTTGACCCCCGGACCCCGACCCGATCGGGCTGAAAGCCCAGTTTCGCGGTTATCGCCTCCGGCGTCGTGATATCGCTCTTCAGGGCAAAGTACACATACTGCTTAACCAGGACCGAGCCCTCATCATCACTCACCCCCGAACGCTATCCCCGTCCCGCCGGGCTCACCCCGTCAGGCGCGGCGGGACGCAGTCCGGCGGTGTCGAAGGCGACCAGGGACTCGACAACGAGGCCGCCGTACAGCCGCATGCGATCGATGCCCTCCCAGGCGATCGACTGCCCGGCCACGGTGGCGGTGCCGCGCCAGCTCACAAAGCAAAGATCATCCACCATGGCGTACGCGGTGACGGCCAGCCGCACGTCCGGAAAACGCCCGACGATGGCGGCCACCCGCTCCCGCCACGCCTCGATGCCCCGCAACGGCTCGGGCAGCCCGGGGTATCGCAGCACGATGCCGGGGGCACCGAGCTCATCCACGCGCGCCGGGTCGGGTGAACTCCAGAACGCGGCCCAGCGGTCGACAAACTCCTGCATGACATGCTCCCAACTTACATACTCAAAGTACGTACTCAGAGTATGTATCATTTGACCGGTCCACTTCGATGTCAAGCCGAGGAGGAGTCCTATGTCGACGCGCCGCACCCAGGCCGCGCGGTCTGCCGGCACCACGACCGGCCTGCTCGCGCACGCGAGCGCCGCGTTCGGGGCCGACGGCTACGACCGGGTCACGATCGACGCTGTGGCCGAGGCCGCGAGCCTGACCAAGGGGGCGGTCTACCACCACTTCGGCGGCAAACAGGGACTGTTCCTGGCCGTATACGCCGCAGCGCACGAGCGCATCGCCGCCCGCACGACCGCTGCCGTCACGACCGGCGGCACCGCCTGGCAGAAGCTCGAAGCCGGCGTGGCGCAGTTCCTGACCGCGGTCGCCGAGCCGGACCTGCAGCGCATCGTGGTGGTCGACGGGCCCCGGGTGCTCGACCGCACGACGATCCGCGACATCGAGGACCGGCACGCCGCGGGCCTGCTCCGGACGGCATTCAGGCGGCTCCGCGAGGCGGGCGAGCTGACCGCGGGCGACGACACCCTCCGCACCAGGCTGGTCATCGGCGCCGTCTGCGAGGCGGCCACGATGATCGCCGAGTCCGTTACACCACAGCAGACCTTCGAAGCCGCCCGGACCGACATCGAACGCCTGCTGACCGGCCTGCGGGCCTGATCCCTTCAGCCTTCATCGGCTCGTCACCGGTCGCGTGGTGTTCGATGCCCACAACGCGTTCACCGGCATCGCCCGCAGGGGCGACGGGTTCCTCGTGTTCCGGGCGGTCAGGCGCGCAGGGAGCTGAGGAGTTTCAGGCGGTCCGCGTCGGGGCTGCCCGGCTCGGCGGTGAAGACGAGCATGATCGGGCCGGGGTTGCCGGGCAGGGGGTAGGTGTCCCAGTCCAGGAGGATGTCGCCGGTCTCGGGGATGCGGAAGATCTTGGTGCCGCTGACGGACTCGCGGACGTCGTGCAGGCCCCACAGCCGCCGGAAGTCGGCGCTGCGGATGCTCAGCTCGCCGACGATCGCCGTGGCGCGGGGATGGGTGGGGTCGGTGGCGACGGCGGCGTGCATCATGCCGATGTAGTCGAGGGCCTGGCGTTCCCAGTCCGGGCAGCTGCGTTCGCGGGTCAGCGTGTCGTCGAACATCAGCAGGAGCATGTTGAGCCGGTCGGGCGGAACCAGGTCGGGGTCGCCGAGCAGGGCCACCGCCATCGGGTTCCAGGCGAGCAGGTCCAGGTGGCGGCCGAGGACGACAGCCGGGGTGTCCATGATCTGCAGCAGCCGCCGGGTGCTGCGCGGAACCTCTTCCGGGCCGTGCTCCAGCCGGGCGGGCATCGGCCTGCGGGCGGCGTAGGCCAGGGTGAACAGGTGGCGGCGTTCCTCGTCGTCGAGGCCGAGCGCACCCGCTATCGCGTCCAGGATCTCGTCGGACGGGCGTACCTCCCGGCCCTGCTCCATCCGCTGGTAGTAGTCGGTGCTCAGCCCGGCCAGCAGGGCGAGCTCCTCGCGCCGCAGCCCGGCGACCCGGCGCCGGCCGCCCGGCTCCAGGCCCACGTCGTGCGGGCTCAGCCGGTTGCGCCGGGCGCGGAGGAAATCGCCGAGCTCACGTGCGTACGGATGGGTCATGCCCTCAGTCTGCCGACCCACCCGGCAGCCAGGGTAGGTCTCGCGGACCTAGGCAACCGGGAACGACCGAACCCATGCGGTTCACGCCTAGCGTCGGCCGGACATCGACCCGACAGCCGCCAGGAGCCACAGATGACCGGATGGACCGCCGACCGCATCCCCGACCAGCACGGCCGGATCGCCGTCGTGACCGGCGCGAACTCGGGTCTCGGGCTCGTCACCGCCACCGAGCTCGCCCGGCACGGTGCCCACGTCGTGCTCGCCGTCCGCAACACCGCGGCCGGGCAGGAGGCCGCCCGCCGGATCGGCGGTGACGTCGAGGTTCGCGAGCTGGACCTTGCCTCCCTCGCCTCGGTCCGCACGTTCGCCGCGAAGCTGGTCGCCGACCACCCGGTGATCGACCTACTGGTCAACAACGCCGGCCTGGTGCTGCTCGGCCCGCGCCGCACCACCGCCGACGGCTTCGAGCTGCACCTGGGCACGAACCTGCTGGGCCACTTCGCGCTGACCGGTCTGCTGCTCGACGCCCTCGCCGCGGGACGCGGGCCCCGCGTGGTCAGCCTCAGCTCGATCACCCACAAGAACGCGCACCTCGACTTCGACGACCTGATGTCCGAGCGCGACTACCGGCCCGCCCCCGCCTACGGTCGCTCCAAGCTCGCCACCACGATCTTCGGCCTCGAACTCGACCGCCGTCTGCGCGCCATCGGTTCTCCGGTCATCAGCACGCTCGCCCACCCCGGCCTCACCCGCACCAACCTGACGCCGCGCGCCTGGGAACACCGTGGCCGGCTCGGCAAGGCGGTGGCCCGGCTCGGCCTGCTCGCCACCCAGTCGGTGGAGCAGGGCACGCTGCCCCAGCTGCGGGCCGCGACCGATCCCGGGGTGCGGGGTGGCCAGTTCTTCGGGCCGGCCGGGCTGTTCGAGACCCGGGGCCGGGTCACCGAGGCCAAGCTCAGCCGGGAGGCCGCCGACCCGGCCGTCGGCAGGCGGCTCTGGGCTTCCTCCGAGGAACTGACCGGCGTCAGCTATCTCTGATGTCACATCGGCGCGACGCACGGGTTCACAGGGGTGGTTACCAACCGACCCGAGGAGGACACGTTGCAGTTCGTGCTGGTCATCTATCACGGGAGCTATCCGCTGCCCGGAAGCCCGGAGTTCGAGGCGTTCCCCGCGCAGGAGAAGGCGGCGATCTACGCCGACTACGCCGCGATCAACAAGCTGGAGAACGTCGCCGGCGGGCCGCCGCTGGGGCTGCCGGAGAACGCCACGACCGTGCGGGTGGAGAACGGCTCGCCCGTCACCACGCCCGGGCCGTACCTCGACGTCAAGGGCGCGGTCGGTGGGTTCGCGGTGGTCGAGGCGGATGATCTCGAGGCCGCGATCGCCGTCGCGGCCCGGGTGCCGCAGGCCCGGCTCGGCGGTGCGGTCGAGGTCCGGCCGTCTGCGAAGTACTGGTGATGCGAGGGCCCGGCACGCGATGCGCGCCGGGCCCGGCACGTCATGGCCGATCGCTACGCCCGTCCGGGCGGGACGGCGGCCGATCGCTCCTCCCGGGCGAGACGGCAGCCGTGCGGGACGGCGGCCGTGCGGGACGGCGGCCGTGCGGGACGGCGGCCGTGCGGGACGGCGGCCGGGCGAGACGG
>NZ_BOQP01000059.1 GCF_018332715.1 Winogradskya consettensis
ACCCCAGGGCTGAGAACCCCACGGTTGGGAACGCCAGGGCTGAGGGCGCCAGGGCTGAGGGTGCTGCGGCTGGGAGTGCGGACTTGGCCGGGCTGCGGATCAAGGGCGCGGACGGGGAGCCGGACGCGATCGCCTCGCTCGTTGAGCTGGCCGGTGTGCGCGGCGACCTGGACGTATTGCGTCGGCTCGCCGCCGCGGGCAGCCCTGACGCGGCTGACGAACTGCGCCGGCTCGCCGCCGCGGGCAGTCAGGGCGTCGCCCCCGAGGTCCCGGCCGAGCTCACCGAAAAGGGGCAATCGGAGTAGGGGCGATCCGAGGGGGCGCCTACCGAGGGGCGCTGTCTGCGGGGGCGCCTACCGAGAGGGCGCTGTCTGCGGGGGCGTTTACCGAGGGGGCGTAGGGGGTCCGATGCCCAGGCGGTCGAGGGCCGATTGTGCGACGGTCCAGTGCCATGAGCATCGGGCGCGGCCGTCGGGGGTGCGGCCCTGGTAGCGGTCGATGCGGACCTCGCCTTGGCGGAAGGGGTCCCAGTCGATGCCCCAGCCGCGCAGTCAGCGCTCCCAGGCCCGCTTGTCCTGCCAGGAGACGTCGCCTTCGACCGAGAGGAACACCACCCACTCCGTGTGCTTCATGCATGAAGGTTAACGTGCCGTGGGAAGGGGTTTGAATGATGACTTGGAGCTCCGGGGAACTGACCGCGATCGGTGACGCGGACGAACTCAGGATCGCGTCGCGGCGTGCGGACGGGACGCTCCGGCCGTACGTCATCATCTGGGTGGTGCGGTCTGGTGATGATCTTTATGTCCGGTCGGCCTATGGCTCGGACAACCCGTGGTTCCGGCGGGCGATGGCGAGCGGCGCCGGCCGCGTCCAGGCCGGTGGGGTCGAACGCGACGTGACGTTCGGCGAGGCCGGCCCCGGTGTCCACGAGGACATCGACAAGGCCTACCACCTCAAATATGACAGGTACGGCGCCAAGATCGTGAATACCGTCGTGGGCCCGCAAGCCGTGCCGGTGACCGTCAGGCTGATACCGGTGTGACCTCGGCGCACAGCAGATCGCGACGCTCGACGAGGTGTCGGCGCCGCGATGGAACTACCCTGCAGAGGACGCGCCGGACGGACCGACCCGGTATCAGCGGGGTCGCTGCTGGCGGCCCATGCCCTTCGAGGGGCGCATGTTCTTCGGGATGGCGCCCTTGGGCATCTGCGGGCGGGCGAACAGCGCGCCGAGACGCTTGTCGAGGGCGTTGACGTCCTTGCCCGTGAGGTTGCGGGGCAGCCGCATCATCGTCGTGCGCAGCTTGCGGATCGGGAGCTCACCCTCTTCGGTGCCGATCAGGAAGTCGTACATCGGGGCGCTGCCGATGACCTTGGAGAGGCGGCGCTTCTCCTGGCCCATCAGGGAGCGGACGCGCTGCGGCTGCCCCTCGCCGAGCAGGATCACGCCGGGGCGCCCGATCACGATGTGGATCATGTCGAACTGGGTGGTCGAGCTCGCGGCGGGGCGGACCCGCCAGTCACCGCGCAGGTTCTCGACGATCGAGGCCGCGGCGCCGGCCTGACCCTCGGCGGCGTTCATCATGGCCGCGTTCGACCGGAGGTTGAGCACGATCAGGGCGGCGAGCAGCGCCACCATGATGCCGATCGGGATGTAGATCCAGCCCAGGCCCAGCAGCAGGAGCAGCACGGCCACCGCGAGCGGGAGCAGCACCGCCGCGACCAGCAGTGGCACGAACCACTTGTCCTGCTTTGCCGTAAATGCGAATACCTGACCGATCTGCTTCAGGCGTTCGAAAAACGACACCTTCTCCGGGGGCTTTGCCATACCCGAAAGTGTAAGGGTCGCCGTGGTGCCGTAGCGGGGCAGGACCCCGCTCCTCTCCGCCGGCCTTCCGAACGGTGGGAGCCTGGGTAACGTGCCATTCGTACCCGGGGCACTTCCGTCTGTGAAAGGAACGACCTGATGGATTCGCAGGCTCGGATCAGAGCGGCGATCGAGGAGCACTGGCGCGCGTCGGAGCTCGGGGAGGCCGAGGCGGAGCACGCCATCTATGCCGAGAACGCGATCCTCGACTATCCCCAGTCGGGGGAACGTTTCCGGGGTCGCGCAACGATCCTCGCGCAACGTGGCGGGCACCCGGCCGACCGGCACTTCACCGTGCTCCGCATCTCGGGCAGCGACGCCTTCTGGGTCAGCGAGTGCATCATCACGTACGACGGTGTGCCCACCCGTTCGGTGAGCCTCATGGAGTTCGCCGGGTCCCAGGTGACGCACGAGACCCAGTACTTCGCCGACCCGTTCGGCGCACCCGCGTGGCGGGCAGCGCTCGCCGAGCCGATGCCGGGCCGGGACATCCTCAGAGCCTGAGATCGGAACAGTGGGTGACGGTGGCGTCGTCCGGCGTCGTCCCGTCGCGAGCCTCCGCCCGGCGGACCCGGGCGATCACCTCGAGGGGGCCGGACGAACGCAGGACGGCCATCATCTCCTCCCAGGAAGCCTGCCCGAAACGGTCCACGATGCGGCTGGCTCCGTTGCTGAGCAGGGCGACGCCGCGCAGGCCCCTGACGGGCGAGCTGCCGGTGATTGCCTCGTCCGCCGCGCCCGGATCATCCTTGGCCAGCCAGAACCCACCCGGTTGGTTCCGGTTGGCGCGCAAGTCCCGCAGGATCCGGTGATGGTCGGCGCTGCCTTCGGGCACGGTCTCAAGCTTTGCCTGGTACGCACGACTGATCGTCACCTCGCGCCGGTCGGTGATCACGAGTGGGGTGCCGTGCGCCCGATCGAGGACCGCGTACGAGTCGCCGAGGACCAGGTATTCGGCGAGGTCTTCGGACACGCGCACGACGGCCACGGACGCCGACGGGCTGATGGGATCGGTGACGTCGCAGGAGTGCCGATGCTCAGAGGTCACCTGCTCGATGGCGTCCGCCAGCACCGCTCGCAGGGGCTGGTCCCGCGCGAGAGCCAGGAGCCCGAGCAGGGTGCCGCCCAGCCGGGTGGCGTACCAGGAAACCCCGTGCCGGCAGACGGATTCAGCGCCCGGGATGCCGGCGCCGTCGATCAGAACCGCCGCGCCCGGCACCGCACCGGTGAAGTCCTCGTTGACGCGTCCGGGCCGGGCCGTCGCACTCGCCATTGACACTCGCATACCGTCCGGGCCCCTCCATGATGGTTACGCCGCGACGTACCCGGGGCCTATCATCGGGGATCCATGATCATGGCCTTCTCGGGGTTCGCGCTCATCGGGGCCATTGTGCTGGCCGGGTGGGCTGTCCGGCGCTGGGCGGGGCTGCCGGAGAACGCCGAGGCCGTGTTCGGGCGGCTGGTCTATCTGGTGCTCGCGCCGTGCCTGCTCTTCACTGGGGTGGCGACGGCTGACCTGCATCTGCTGTTCAGCGAACCACTGATCATCTCTACCGCCGCCGCGTTCGTGTGCTTCGGGCTCTTCGCCGTGGTGGTGCGGCGGCTGGATCGCGGCGCCACCATTCTCGGGGCGATGGCCAGTGGGTACACCAACGCGAACTACATCGGCATTCCGGTGGCGACCTATGTGCTGGGCGATGCCACTCTGGTCGTACCCATCGTCATGTTGCAGCTCTTGTTCCTGGCTCCGGTTACTCTGGCGCTGCTCGAGGTGGTGACGACGGGGCATGCGTCGTGGCGGGCAGCGGTGGCGGGACCGTTGCGGAATCCGCTGATCGTCGCCGTGTTGCTCGGCATGGTGGTTTCGGTGACCGGGATATCGCTGCCCGCCGTGATCGCGGACCCGATCGACACCATTGGGCAGGCTGCCGTACCGGTCGTACTCATCACCTTTGGAATGTCTCTGTCGGGTACGCGCGTTCTTGGACCCGGTCCCGAACGGTTCGCCACGATCGTCGCGGTGGTGCTCAAGACCGTGGCCATGCCGTTGGCCGCATTTCTGCTGGCTGTCGCAGTCGGCCTGAGCCGCGACGAGACCTACGCCGTCACGGTTCTTGCGGCGCTGCCCACGGCGCAGAACGTCTTTTTGCATGCCCAGCGGTTCAATGCCGGGCTCATTCTCATCCGCGACACGATCCTGCTCTCGACGATCTGCTGTGTCCCGGTCATGCTGCTGCTCGCGGTCGTTTTTGCTCGGTGACGGGCTCGGCGACATCAAGGGCGTCGAGGACCGCTTCGCCGTTTGTCCGCGCCCATTCGGTCAGCATGTGGATCGGGTCGATCAGCGTCGCGCCGAGCGGGGTGAGCTCGTATTCCACGCGGGGCGGCACCTCGGCGTACGCATGGCGGTGGACCAGGCCGTGCGACTGGAGCCGGCGGAGGGTCTGGGTGAGCACCTTGCGGGAGATGCCGCCGATCAGCTCGGCCAGCTCGCCGTGGCGCACCGGGCCGTTGCTCAGGCCGTAGAGCACGACCGCCGTCCATTTGTCGGCGATCAGCTCGACCGTCAGACGCGCCGGGCAGTCTGCCAGAAAGCCCTCACTGGAACCTCGCACGGCGCCAAAGGTACCCGGTGGTTCCCATTGCAAAATCTAGCGTGACGCCATGCAGATCATCACGCAGCACGAGCACGGCGGCCCCGAGGTACTCACCATCATGGACGCGCCCGAGCCCCGCCCGCTGCCGACCGAGGTCCTCGTCCGGGTCAGGGCGATCGGGCTGAACCCGCTGGAGGCGCGACTGCGCGCCGGTGAGTTCCCGCTGCTCGGCAAGCCACCGTTCATTCTCGGCTGGGACGTCAGTGGCGTGGTCGAAGACGCGCTGACCTGGCGGTTCAGGCCCGGCGACGAGGTGTTCGGGATGTCGCTGTTCCCCCGGGCGGCCAATGCCTACGCCGAGCTCGTGGCAGTTCCGGCATTGCATCTGGTACGCAAACCGGCGTCACTCCCGCACGTCGAAGCTGCCGCGTTGCCGATCGTCGGCCTGACCGCCTGGCAGGGCCTCGTCGACCTCGCCGGTGTGACCGCGGGCGACCGCGTCCTGATCCACGGCGGTGGCGGCGGCGTCGGCCACGTCGCCATCCAGATCGCCAAAGCACTCGGCGCGTACGTGATCACGACCGCCGCCCGTCATAAGCGGAATTTCGTCGAGGAGCTCGGCGCCGACGAAATTATCGACTACACGACGGCCGACTTCGCCGAGGTGGTCCGGGACGTTGACGTCGTGCTCGACACTATCGGCGGGGACACCGTCGAGCGGTCGCTCGGCGTGCTCCGCCCGGGTGGGCACCTGGTGACGGCGGTCGCCGAGGACGACCCTGAGCTCATCGCCACGTTCGAGGCGGCCGGCATGCGCTTCAGCGGCATCGCCGTCGACCCGGATCCGGCCGGCCTGCGTGGTCTCGTCAACCTCGTCGAACAGGGCAAACTTCGGGTCCACGTGCAGGAGACGTTCCCGTTCGAGCGTATCGCCGACGCGCATCGGCTGCTGGACGCCGGTCACCTACAGGGCAAGCTCGTCCTCACCGTCTGAGCCGGCCTACGCGGGGTGCGGCCTAGCGGGGTGGTGGGGGTTAGGGCCTGCGGGTGGGTGCGGTTTGGGGCAGGTGGGGGCTGGCTTGGGGAGGGTGCGGCCCAGCGAGGGCTGGGCCGGTGCCTGCGGTGGGGCGCGGTTTGGGCTGCGGTGGGTGCGGCATAGCGATGGCTGGACCGGTCTCTGCGGTGAGGGCTGGGGCTGGGGTGGGTGGGGCCGCGGTGGGGTTGGGTGAGGCCTGCGGTGCTGCGAACTGCGGTGCTGCGGCCTGCGGTGCTGCGGCCTGCGGTGGGGTGAGGCGTCCGGCAGGTGGGCCTGCGGCAGGTGGGCCTGCGGCAGGTGGGGCATGCGGAGGGTGCGACTGCGGTAAGTGCGGCTTGGCAGATGCGGCCCGAGGTAGGTGCGGCTCGTGGCAGGTGTAGCCAGACTTCGCAGGGCGGCTTGCGGCATGATGCAGCCAGACCGGGATGCGGCTAGACCGGGATGCGGCTAGACCGGGATGCAGCCGGGGGCCGGTCGCAGCCGGAGGCGAGCACAACTCGCGGCAGATATAGCTGGCGGCGGGTGCAACCGGCGTCGGCGGGGTGGTCACCGCCGCCGCTGAGAATGCTGGCTGATTGGCAGACCCGGCGCATTCCGTCCGTGACCAGGGGCTCGACCCGAACCCCGACTCGGGCTGAGCCGGACCCGGGCTGAGCCGGACCCGGGCTGAGCCGGACCCGGGCTGAGCCGGACCCGGGCTGAGCCGGGCTGAGCCGGGCTGAGCCGGTTCGGGTCCGGTTGGGAGAGGGTGATCGAGCGCCGACCTGGGTCAGGCGAACCACGCCGAACCCCCGAGCCGGCCGGTGGAACCCGGCCGGGCCCGAGGGAAGGAAGAGGTCAGCCGCGGGCGGCGAGGGCCTGCTGGTAGAGGCGGCCGGCGCGGTAGGAGGAGCGGACGAGGGGGCCGGACATGACGCCGGCGAAGCCGATCTGCTCGGCCTCGTCGCGCAGCTCGACGAACTCTTCCGGCTTGACCCAGCGCTCGACCGGGTGGTGGCGGGGGGTGGGGCGGAGGTACTGGGTGATGGTGATGAGCTCGCAGCCGGCGGCGTGGAGGTCGCGGAGGGCTTGGGAGACCTCTTCGCGTTCTTCGCCCATGCCGAGGATGAGGTTGCTCTTTGTTACGAGGCCGGCGGCTCGGGCCTGGGTGATGACGTTGAGGGAGCGGTCGTAGCGGAAGCCGGGGCGGATGCGCTTGAAGATGCGCGGGACCGTTTCGACGTTGTGGGCCAGGACCTCGGGGGTGCTGCCGAAGACCTCGGCGAGCTGGTCGGGCTCGGCGTTGAAGTCGGGGATGAGGAGCTCGACGCCGCAGCCGGGCTGGAGTTTGTGGATCTGGCGGACCGTTTCGGCGTAGAGCCAGGCGCCGCCGTCGGGGAGGTCGTCGCGGGCGACGCCGGTGACGGTGGCGTATTTGAGGCCCATGGTGGCGACGGACTCGCCGACGCGGCGGGGCTCGTCGGCGTCGAACTCGGCCGGCTTGCCCGTGTCGATCTGGCAGAAGTCGCAGCGCCGGGTGCACTGGTCGCCGCCGATGAGGAAGGTGGCCTCACGGTCTTCCCAGCACTCGTAGATGTTGGGGCAGCCGGCTTCCTGGCACACCGTGTGCAGGCCTTCCTTCTGGACGAGCCCGCGCATATGCGTGTATTCGGGGCCCATCTTGGCCTTGACCTTGATCCACGGCGGCTTCCGCTCGATGGGAGTTTCGGCGTTGCGCGCCTCGATGCGCAGCATGCGGCGGCCCTCGGGAGCAATAGTCACAACTTGAGGTTACGCCGGAAGCTTGATCAACTTGAGCAGGGGCGACGAGGCTCACGTGAGCTGAAGTGTGAGTGCGCTCACGTCCCGCCGATAAATCCCTCGCGACGACTCCCGTCCCGTTGTTAACCTCCTGGCCAAGGCACTGACGGAACCAAGTAACGCCCTGGTGAAGGCCGAGAGAGCCACCGCTCGCTGTGAGGTGGCCCGGAGCCGGGACGCGAAGACACTCCCGAGCCGAGCACGACAAGAGGCGCCGGCCGACAAGCCGGCGTAAAGGTGTGGTGGCACCGCGAGGATCCCGCTCGCCCACACCTCCCTGGGGCCGCGTTGCAGACCCACGAGGAGGAAAACGCCGTGCAACGCATCCTCTCCACCGAGATCCCCGGCAAAGAGAAGCAGACCGTCACGATCGCCGGGTGGATCCACCGCCGCCGCCTGCTCAAGTCGGTCGCCTTCCTGATCGTCCGGGATGCCGCGGGCTTCAGCCAGGTCGTGATCACCGACCCCGCGGTCCGCGAGCAGGTCGAGGCGCTGACCGAAGAGACCGTCGTCGAGGTCACCGCTCAGGTGACCGCGAACCCCGCAGCCCCGGCAGGGGTCGAGCTGACCGGGCCGCAGATCAGGGCTTTGAGCAGCGCTGTGGGCGTACACAAGCCATTTGAACTGCATCGGCCCGAGCTCGGCGCGACCATGGCGACGCAGCTGGACCATGCGGCCCTTGCCCTTCGTCATCCGTCGCGTGCGACGGCACTGCGGGTCTCGGCGGCAGCGGCCGCGGGTTTCCGGGAGGCGCTCGAGCGGCAGCGGTTCGTCGAGATCCACACCCCCAAGATTGTGGGTACGGCGACCGAGTCCGGTGCGAACGTCTTCACCCTCGACTACTTCGGGTCGCCCGCCTACCTCGCCCAGTCACCGCAGTTCTACAAGCAACTCATGGTCGGCGTCTTCGAACGGGTCTACGAGGTGGGGCCGGTGTTCCGCGCCGAGCCGCACGACACCGCGCGCCACCTCGCGCAGTACACGTCGCTGGACGCGGAGCTCGGGTTCATCGCCGACCACCGCGACGTGATGGCGGTGCTGACCACGGTGATCGCCGGGATGGTCGCGACGGTGGAGTCACGTACGGCGGTCCCGGTGCCGGCGGTGCCCTCCGAGATCCCGGCGGTGCACTTCGAGGAGGCGCTGCGGATCGCCGGTGCGCCTGCCGACGAGCCCGACCTCGCGCCGGCACACGAGCGGGCGCTGGGGGAGTGGGCGGTGCGGGAGCACGGGTCGGAGTTCGTCTTCGTCACCGGCTATCCGATGGCGAAGCGGCCGTTCTACACGCATCCGCAGCCGTCCGACCCGCGCTGGAGCAACAGCTTCGACCTGCTGTTCCGGGGCCTCGAGCTGGTCACCGGCGGGCAGCGGCTGCACCGGTACGAGGACTACCTGGCGGTGGCCCCCGCGCCGGAGAAGCTGGCCGGATATCTGGACGGGTTCAGGTACGGGATGCCGCCGCACGGTGGGTTCGCGATCGGGCTGGAACGGTTCGTGGCGCGGCTGACGGGCGCGGCGAACGTACGGGAAGTAACTGCCTTCCCGCGCGACCTGCACAGGGTCACGCCCTGATGCTTACGCGAAGTAGGCGATCGTCACGCCGGCGACGATCAGGATCGGGATGATCGTCATGCAGATGAGGATCCACCAGGCGACGGGGTGGCCGAAGTTGAGGGCCACGCCGCCGCTCTTCTTGGGGACGAAGACGCGTTTGTCGCGCGGCTCGTTGTAGAGCTTCACAGCAGGGTCGGCAGGTGTCGTTCGACGACCGGGAGGACGTCGGCGACGGTGACCTGCCGGCCCAGCTCCCACGAGAGCGAGGTCACGCCGGCGTCGCGGATGCCGCAGGGGACGAAGCGGTCGTAGTTCGACAGGTCGCAGTCGGCGTTGATGGCGAAGCCGTGCTGGGTGACGCCGCGGGCGACGCGGATGCCGATCGCGGCGACCTTGCGGTCGGGGCCACGGTCGTCGGCGCGGACCCAGGCGCCGCTGCGGCCCTCGACGCGCTCGGCGGCGACGCCGAACTCGGCGCAGACGTCGATGAGCAGCTGCTCGGTGCGGCGCACGTAGGCGACCACGTCGATCGGGTCGGCGAGCTTGATGATCGGGTAGCCGACCAGCTGGCCCGGGCCGTGCCAGGTGATCTTGCCGCCGCGGTCGACGTCGACGACGGGGGTGCCGTCCATCGGGCGGTCCAGCGGCTCGGTGCGCTTGCCGGCGGTGAACACGCTGGGATGTTCGAGCAGCAGGATCGTGTCGGGCTGGGTGCCCGCCACCACGGCGTCGTGCAGCCGGCGCTGCTCGTCCCAGGCCTCGCGATAATCGACCAGGCCCGGACGCAGGACCTGAAGCGTGGAAGTCGTCACGGTCCCAGCCTATCCCCGCACGAACCGGACCCGTCAGGCGTGGCCGTCGCGGCCTTCACCCGGGATCGACTGCGGGTCGATGCCCGGGCGGATCCGCCACACCAGGACGTCCTGGACGCGCTGGCCGGGCCCGAACAGGTCGGTGGTGGTGCGGATCAGTGACTGGCGGAACAACGGTCCCGCGGTGCCCGTGAGCTTGTCGGGGACGAAGACGGCTTCGACTCCCCAGTAGGCCATGTCCTCGCGTACCCGGGAGCGGTCGTAGTTGTCGATGTCGTCGACGAAACCGGTCAGCGCGGCCTTCAGGAACATCCGGTCGGTCCACCGCGACGGCGCGCCCGCCCGGCCCGTGCCGGCGAGGCCGCCGGGGCCGAGGAAATACCCGGCGGGGATGCGGTACTGCTCACCACGACGGGACATGGTGTACGCCTGCCACCGCTGGGCGTCCGCCGCCGACGGTGACGAGAACGGCAGGGCTGACATGACGCCGTTCCGTGGCACGTATTTCTTCCAGGTGCCGTCGGCGACGAACTTCGGCTCGGTGGCGCGCCCGCTGGTCAGCACCGGGGTGGGGATGATCGGGACGAGCGCCGCCACGAACGCGACCCCCCAGACGACCCGCGCGTACGAGCGGTAGCGGCGGGAGAAGACGCGATCGGCGAGCAGCGCGACGGTGATGCCGATGACCCCGGTCGTCACCAGCGCGAACCGGGCGGGCAGTGCCGAGTCGAAGATGGGCCAGTCGCGCACCACGGCGTACAGCAGCGGGATGTCGTGATATTCCTTCGCGAACCAGTGCAGCCGCGGGCCGAACGACAGCACCATGAAGAGCAGCCCGACGACGGTCAGCGCGCGCATCGTCGATTTGCGGGAGCGCCCGGCCCGCCACCAGAGCAGGACGGTGGCGATGACCATCAGCGCGAGCAGCGGCCACCCCCAGAACGACGCGCCCTCGGTCTGGTTGGCCGCGAGGTCGCCGCGCTGGATGCCGAAGAACCCGGCCAGCGAGCGGAAGGGGTAGAACAGCCCGGCGGCGGCGTCCTCGACGTAGCGCTTCTGGTCGAAGCCGGTGCCCTTGAACGAGCCGGGACCGGCGAAGTGCATGTAGAGCGGGTACGCGAGCAGCGCCCCCGCCACGACCGCACCGATCACGAGGGAGAGCAGCGCCCTGGGAGCTGCCCGGAGCACCTGGGGCATGGTGTCGCGCGACAGCGACCACACGAGCACGAAGATGACGACCGCGAGAACGAGGTCGAAGAGCATTTCCGGGGCGATGGAGAAGCCGGCGGCCATCAGCAGGCCGAGCACGATCCCGTTGAGCAGCCAGCGCCGCGGTGTGCGCAGCCGCAGCATCCACCAGAGCAGCACCGGCGGGAGCCAGGCTGCCGTCCAGTTGAGGTGGCCGTTGGCGTGGGAGATCCAGCCGGGGGCGAAGCCGCAGAAGGCAGCGCCGATGAACGCGGCCGCCTTGTGCTTGACGGCGAAGCGGAGCAGGAACGCGTACCAGGCGATGCCCGCACCGGCCAGGTTGAGCATCAGGATCGTCACATAGGTGACCTGGGGACCGGCCAGATAGGTCAGCGGGGCGAAGGCCACCGCGTAGACCGTGATGGACGTGTTGGCCGCGAGGTTGACCCCGATCGGCGCGTTCATCAGGCCGGTCCAGAACGGGTCGGCGCCGTGCGCCACGATCTGCACGCCGTAGCCGAGCACCCACTCGAAGAAGCTGTGGTCGCCCTCGTTGTAGAGCACCGAGCGGCGGGCGGGATCGGCCCAGATCCCCGACGTGATCCAGTAGCCCATGCCCAGGAAGGCCAGGACGGCGAGGATGTGCGGGGGCCAGGCCCGGCGACGGCGCTGAGGCTGCTCGGAGTCCACCGTTTCGATGTCGGCGGAGTCGTCGTCGGAGACTTCGGAGAGGGTGGGTGCTACGGCCACCGGCAGAAGTTAGCAGTGCCGGGCAAGATTCACCTGCCGGTTCGGGCACGGCGGAACAAGTTCACTTTTTCTTCTTATTGGGGATCCACACCGGGCCGGATCCGCCACAGCAGCACACCCCCGACCCGCTCCGGCTGACCGAGCAGGTCAGTGGCGGTGATCTCCACCGCCGAGCGGTACAGCTGCGAGTGCGAACCGGTGATGTCGTCGGCCAGGAAGACGGCTTCGAGGTTCCAGTACCTGAAATCCTCGCGGGCGCGCTCGCGGTCGAAGTCGTCGATCGGCTGCACATATCCGTAGAAGGCCGCGCGGAAGAACAGCCAGTCGGTGTTGCGGGCCGACGCGCCGATCTGACCGGTGCCGTCCGGGCCACCCGGACCGAGGAAATAACCGTCCGGGATGCGGAACTGCTTACCTGCCCGAGCCATTGTGTACGCCTGCCAGCGCTGCCCGTCCGCCATGTCCGTGGTCGCGAACGGCAGCGTGGACAGCACCCCGTTGTCGCTCACGTAGTCGCGCCAGATGCCGTCGGCGATGAACGCGGGCTCGGGCGCACGGTGCTCGGTCACGATGGGCAGCGGGAAGAGGGGGAGCAGCGCGAGGGCATAGCCGGCCGCCCACACGGTGTGCGAGGTCACCGATGGCAGCGGCTCGCTCAGCAGCCGGTCGGCGGTGAGTGCGAGCACGATGCCGAACACGCCGACGACCACCAGCGCGAGCCGGGCGGGCAGGGCGGAGTCGAACAGCGGCAGATGCATCAGGGCCTGGTACGGCAGCCAGATGCCGGTCAGCGGCTTGAAGATCTTCAGCTCGGGCCCGAGCGAGAGGACGAAGAAGACCAGTCCGACCGTCATCAGTGCGGCCAGGGTGGACCGCCGGCCCGCCTCCGCGCGCCGCCACAGCGTCACGAAGGCCACCACGACCAGGACCATCAGGGGCGCGCCGAAGTACGAGGTCTCCTCGGTCGCGTTCGGTGCGAGGTCGTTGCCCCATCCGAGCGAACCCGCGATCGACCTGGTCGGATATTCGAAGTACGCCGCCAGGCCCTCGGAGTAGTAGAACTGGTTGAAGCCCGTACCCGTGAAGGTGCGTGGCCCGTCGAAGTGCATGTAGAGCGGGTACATCAGCAGGCCGAGCGCGATCACCGCTGCGGTCACCAGCCCGGCGAGCACGGTCGGTAGGGCGGCCCGCGCCTCCTGCCGGGTGGCCGGGAGCAGTGACCAGACCGCCAGGAAGACCCCGCTGGCGAGGGCCGTGAAGAAGAGACCCTCGGCGGCGATGGAGAAGCCGACAGCGATGAGTACGCCCAGGACGACGCCGTTCCTGATCCAGTGGCCCGGTTCCCGCAGCTTGAGCACCCACCAGAGCACCACCGGCGCGACCCAGCCCGCCGTCCAGTTGAGATGGCCGTTGGCGTGTGAGACGAAGCCGGGCGCGAAGCCGCAGAAGATGCCGCCCAGCGCCGCCGCCGCGGGGTTCCTGACCAGATAGCGGCGCAGGAACAGCCACCAGGCGAACGCGGAGCCCGCGAGGTTCAGCGTCAGGATCGCCACAAAGCTGACCTGCGGACCGGCTAGGAACGTGAGCGGCGAGAACAGGACCGTGTAGACGGTGATCGACGTGTTCGCCGCCAGGTTGACCCCCAGCGGCGCGTTCATCATCCACGTGTAGAACGGGTCGGCGCCGTGGCTCAGCGTGTAGACCCCGTAACCCAGGATCCATTCAAAGAACGCCTGGTCACCCTTGTTCTCCGCGATCGCGCTGGTCGCGGGGTCACGCCACAGTCCATTCGTCATGTACGCGGCCAGCACCAGCGACGCCACGCCCATGACCAGGTTGGGGCGCCACGACCGCAGGCGTGCACGGGCGCGGGCACCACCGGACACGGCCGGCGGCTCGGCGGACTCGGACGGGGCTGCCTCTACGACGGACACCAGCCGGACGTTAGCAAGCCTTCCCGTGAACTCAGGCGACGGCAGGCGTTTCTTCCCCCACGGCGGCACGCAATGCCGCCTCCAGGGTGGGATAGGAATACGCGAACCCGGTGCGTTCGAGCACCCCCGGCAGCACCCGCTGGCTGCGCAGCGCCTCGTCGGCGAACCCGCCGAGCGCGACGTGCAGCGCGATCCCGGGCACCTGGAGCAGGGCCGGCCGGTGCAGCACCTTGCCCAGCGTGCGGGTGAACTCGGCGTTGGTGGCGGGCGCGGGGCCGACCAGGTTGACCGGGCCGGTGACGTCGTCCCGCTCGAGCAGGAACTCCACCGCGTCGAGCCAGTCGGTCAGCGCGATCCACGGCACCCACTGCTTGCCGCTGCCGAGCTTGGCACCCCCGCCGAGCTTGAAGAGAGGCATCTGAGGCTTCAGCAGGCCGCCGTGCTGGTCGAGCGGCAGGCCGGTGCGCATCAGGGCCACCCGGACGCCCGCGTCCTCGGCGGGCCGGGCAGCAGCCTCCCAGACCCGGCATACGTCGGAGAGGAAGCCGCTGCCCGCCGGGGCCTCCTCGGTGACCTCGCGGTCGCCGGTGTCGCCGTACCACCCGACGGCCGACGACTGCAGCAGGACCTTCGGCCGGTCCTCGGCGGGGAGCTTGCGGATCGCGTGGGCGAGCGTGCCCGTGCTGTCGACGCGGCTGCTGCGGATCTGGCTCTTGTAGCTCGCCGTCCAGCGCTTGTCGCCGACCCCGGCGCCGCCCAGGTTGATCACCGCGTCGGCGGCGACCAGGCAGGCCGGGTCGACCTGGCCGGTGGAGGGCTGCCAGGTCACCTCGTCGGGCCCGCTCGTGGGGCGCCGGACGAGCCGGACGATGTCGTGACCGCTGGAACGCAGCCGCTCGGCGAGATGGGTGCCGAGGAACCCGGACGCGCCGGCCATGAGGATCCGCATGGTCACCATCATTCCCGTCTTTGCCGTGCCGCAAAACAGAAGAAGGGGCGCTTGCGCGCCCCTTCTTGCCGAACCGGTGCTTTTACGTCAGGAGCTGAGTCCGAGGTCACCCTCGAACTGGCCACCCTCGAGACGCTCCTTCAGCGTGACCAGGAAGCGGGCGGCGTCGGCGCCGTCCACGATCCGGTGGTCGTAGCTGAGCGCCAGGTAGATCATCGAGCGCGGCACGATCAGCTCGCCCAGGTTGGGGTCGTCGACGACCACGGCGCGCTTGACGACCGCGCCGGTGCCGAGGATGCCGACCTGCGGCTGGTTGATGATCGGGGTGTCGAAGAGCGCACCCCGGCTGCCCGTGTTGGTCAGCGTGAACGTGCCACCGGACAGCTCGTCAGGGCTGATCTTGTTGTTGCGGGTGCGCTCCGCGACGTCCGCGATCCGCTTGGACAGCCCGGCGAGGTTGAGGTCCCCGGCGTCCTTGATGACCGGGACGACCAGGCCCTTCGGGGTGTCCACCGCGATACCCAGGTGCTCGCCCTCGTGATAGGTGACCGTGCCGGCCTCCTGGTCGATGGACGAGTTGACCACCGGGTGCTGGCGCAGCGCCTCGACGGCCGCCAGCGCGAAGAACGGCAGGAAGGTGAGCTTCACGCCGTTCTTGGCGAGGAAGTCGGCCTTCGCGCGCTGACGCAGCTGGGCGATCTTCGTGACGTCGACCTCGATGACCGTGGTCAGCTGCGCCGAGATGTGCAGCGACTCGACCATGCGGCGGGCGATCGTCGCGCGGATGCGGGTGAGCTTCTCGGTGCGGCCACGCAGCGGGCTCGGCTCCGGCTTGGCGGCCGGCTTCGCCTGCTGCGGTGCGGCCGGCGTGGCTGCCGGGGCGGGAGCGGCGGCTGCCGCCTTCGCCGCGGCGGCCTTGTCGGCTGCCTCGATGACGTCCTGCTTGCGGATCCGGCCACCGACGCCGGTGCCGGTCAGCGCCGACAGGTCGACGCCCTTCTCGGTGGCGAGCTTGCGGACCAGCGGGGTCACGTAACCGGCGTCGCCGGCTCCGTTGCTGCGGACCGTCTCGGCGGCGGGCGCGGCGGCCTGGGCCGGGGCCGGCTCGGCGTTGCGCTCGGCGGCCGACGGGTCCTTGGCCGTCTCGGCCTCGGCGGACGGGTCGGCGTACGACCCGCCGGGCTCCCAGGACGGGGCCTGCTGCGTCTCGATCTTCGGCTGGGGAGCCTGCTGCGGCGCGGGGGCCGGCTTCGGCTCCTCGGCCTTGGGGGCCTCGGCCTTCGGGGCCTCCTGTGCGGGGGCGGGCTTCGGCGCCTCCTGAGCCGGCGCGGCCGGGGCGCTGTCGGCGCTGCCGATGATCGCGAGGTCGGCGCCGACGTCGGCGGTCTCGTCCTCCTGGACCTTGATCTCGAGGACCGTGCCGGCGACCGGCGACGGGATCTCGGTGTCGACCTTGTCCGTGGAGACCTCGAGCAGCGGCTCGTCGACCTCGATGGTGTCGCCGACCGCCTTGAGCCAGCGGGTGACGGTGCCCTCGGTGACGCTCTCGCCGAGCGCGGGCATCTTGACGGCTGTGCCGCCGCCACTGCTCGACCCGGTCTGCGGCGCGGGGGCTTCCGCCTCGATCGGCTTCTCGGTCGACGGTGTGTCCAGGGCGGCGGGCTCGGGCTCGGGTGCCGACTCCTCCTGGGCGGGCGCGGCGGCGGGCGCCGGGGCCGCGGAGCCCGCGTCCTCGCCGTCGCCCGCGATGACCGCGAGCTCGCTGCCGACGTCGGCCGTCTCGTCCTCGCCCACGACGATGCGGGAGAGGACACCGGCGGCCGGCGAGGGGATCTCGGTGTCGACCTTGTCGGTGGAGACCTCGAGCAGCGGCTCGTCCGCCTCGACGCGCTCGCCCTCCTGCTTGAGCCAGCGAGTGACGGTGCCCTCGGTGACGCTCTCACCCAGCCGCGGCATGGTGACCGATACCGGCATGTCTCAGAACTCCTTAACCGCTTTGCTAACGGATCGTGATCAGCTGTGGGAGTGCAGGGGCTTGCCCGCGAGCGCGAGGAAGGCCTCGCCGAGGGCCTCGTTCTGCGTCGGGTGCGCGTGCACGAGCTGCGCGACCTCTTCCGGGAAGGCTTCCCAGTTGTAGATGAGCTGGGCCTCGCCGACGAGCTCGCCGATGCGGGCGCCGACCATGTGCACCCCGACGACCGGTCCGTCGTTGACCCGGACCAGCTTGACGAAGCCCTGGGTCTTGAGGATCTGGCTCTTGCCGTTGCCGCCCAGGTTGTAGTTGTACGTCGAGATCTTGTCCGCGCCGTACTGCTCCTTGGCCTTGGCCTCGGTGATGCCGACCGACGCGACCTCGGGGTCGGAGTAGGTGACGCGGGGGATGCCGGCCTCGTCGATCACGGCGGGGTGGAGCCCGGCGATCTCCTCGGCGATGAAGATGCCCTGGGCGAAGCCGCGGTGGGCGAGCTGCAGGCCGGGGACGATGTCACCCACGGCGTAGATGTTGCCGACGCCGGTGTGCAGCCGCTCGTTGGTGATCACGAAACCGCGGTCCAGCGTGACGCCCTGCTCCTCGTAGCCGAGGTTGGCGGTCGTCGGGCCACGGCCCACGGCGACCAGCAGGATCTCGGCCTCGACGGTCTCGCCGCCGGCGAGGGTCGCGCGCACGCCGTTCTCGGTGTGCTCGACCTTCTCGAACGGCTTGCCGACCTTGAAGTTGATCTTGCGCTTGCGGAACGCGCGCTCGACCGCCTTCGAGATCTCCTCGTCCTCGGCGGCCACGAGCCGGGGCAGCGCTTCCAGGATCGTCACGTCGGCGCCGAACGACTTCCACACGCTGGCGAACTCGACGCCGATCACGCCGCCGCCGAGCACGATCGCGGAGCTGGGCACGCGGTCGAGCTTGAGGGCGTGCTCACTGGCCAGCACCCGCTTGCCGTCGACCTCGAGGCCGGGCAGCGAGCGCGAGTAGGAGCCGGTCGCGAGGATGACGTTGCGACCGGTGTAACGCTTGCCGTCGACCTCGACGGTGTCCTTGGCGACCAGCTTGCCGGCGCCCTGCACCACCGTGATCTTGTCGTTCTTGAGCAGGCCCTGCAGGCCCTTGTAGAGCCGGGCGACGACGCCGTCCTTGTACGCGTTGACGCCGGCCATGTCGATGCCGACCAGATCGGCCTTGATGCCGAACTGCTCGCTCTCGCGGGTCTGGTCGGCGATCTCCGCGGCGTGCAGCAGCGCCTTTGTGGGGACACAACCGCGGTGCAGGCAGGTGCCGCCCAGCTCCGCCTTGTCGATCAGCGCCACGGTGAGGTTCAACTCGGCCGCGCGGAGGGCGGCGGCATAACCACCGCTGCCGGCGCCGAGGATCACGATGTCGAAAGTTCCGCCAGGCTGGCTCACGTCATACTCCCAGATCGCCCTGTCGCGAGATCTTCCGTTGCCACATGGGTCACATGGTGGAAACGGTCACAGCTGTCCAACCCATCTTGTCACTGCACGTTTCAATCGATGCAGTCAGGTGCCGCAAGACACGTGGATTCCCGTACTCTTCTACGGCAGCTGACCGCACGTAGTCAGCCGACCCGGAGGAGTGTTCGTGGCCTGGTTCCGACGGCGCCGGGAGCCGTCTCGCACGAGCGGCCGCCTCGCGAACCGCGAAGATCTGGAATACCTGACGGAATTCGTCCGCTCCCGCCGTGGTGTCGAGGCCTTCATCGAACCACGGACCACCGTCACGGAGACCACGATCCTGCTGATCGCCCATGACGGCGAGTGGACCCGCCGCCGCATCGACTCCCCGGAGAACGCGCGCCGCTTCGCCCATCAGCTCGCGATGCCGATCTACGACATCCGGCTGATGGGCTATCCGCAACGGATGCGCGACTACAACGCCCGCCAGAAGCGCCGCCCGGCCTGAGTCCTGCTGGATCGTCAGCCTGGGTCCTGCTAGATCGTCAGGACGATCTTGCCGCGGGCGTGCCCGGTCTGGCTCAGCTCGTGCGCCGCGGCCGCCTGCTCCACCGGGAAGACCGCGGCGATCGGCACGCTGAGCCGCCCGCTCCCGGCAAGGTCGACAACTTCGGCCAGGCCGCCGCCCGCCTGCGGGTCCGCCCCGGGTCCGGCAGACCGCGACATGTGTACGCCGTGAGCGTCCGCGGTCAGATCCGCGATGCTGACCACCTTGCGTGGATCACCCGCCAGCTCGACGAGCTCGGGCAGCGAACCGGACCCCGCACAGTCCAGCACGGCGTCCACGGCCGTGGCGACGCGTTCCTCGAGGCCCGGCCCGTAGGTGATCGGCGTCGCCCCGAGCCCGGTCAGGAACGCGTGATTGCGCTCACCGGCCGTACCGATGACCTTCGCACCCCGCGCCACCGCGAGCTGCACGGCAATGGTGCCGACACCCCCGGCCGCGCCCTCGACCAGCAGCGTGGTGCCGGCCGTGACGCCGAGCAGGTCCAGGGTGCGGGCGGCGGTCTCCGCGTTCGCGGCCAGCCCGCCTGCCTCCTCCCAGGTCAGGTTCGGCGGCTTCGGCACCCACAGCGCCAGCACCGCGAACTCGGCGTTCGCCCCGCCCATCCGCGCCAGATCGGTGATCCCCAGCACCTCGTCACCCACGGCCACCCCGCTCACCCCCGGGCCGACCTCGTCGACCACCCCGGCGGCATCGGCGCCGAGCACATGCGGCAACGGCAGCGGAATCCAGTCCTTGAACCGCCCGGACCGGACGTACCAGTCGGCGGGCGTCACGCCCGATGCCCGGACGGCGACGCGGACCTGCCCCGGCCCTGCGTGCGGCTCGGGAACCTCGGCGATGTGCAGGACGCTCGGGGGACCGTACTCGGAGAATTGCAGTGCTCTCATGGCGCCCGACGCTAACGGGACGCCCCCGTCCACTTGGCTAAAGTGAGAGCCGTGACCGACACATTGCCTCGCTCCGGCGCGGGATCCGCTCCGGCGCCCGCCCTGCGCTCCGACGCCCGCGACAACCGCGACCGGATCCTGGAGGTCGCCCGCGCGGCGTTCGCAACCGAGGGCCTCGAGGTGCCGCTGCGGGAGATCGCCCGCCGCGCCGGTGTCGGTCCCGCCACCCTCTACCGCCGGTTCCCGACCAAGGAATCGCTGGTCACCGCGGCCTTCGCGGACCAGATGTCGCTCTGCCTGACAATCGTCGAGCGGGCACTGGACGACCCGGACCCGTGGCACGGCTTCCGCGGGGTGATCGAGCAGCTCAGCGAGCTGCACGCCAAGGACCGTGGCTTCACCGCCGCGTTCATGTCGGCCTACCCCCGCGCGATCGACTTCGCCGCCGGTCGCGAACGGGCGCTGCTGGCCTTCTCGGAGCTGGCCCGGCGAGCGAAGGACGCGGGCATGCTGCGCCGCGAGTTCGTGCTCGACGACCTGGTCCTCATCCTGATGGCCGCCGGAGGCATCCGCTCCGCCGGCCCGGCCGGCGCCGCCGTAGCCGCCCGCCGCTTCGCCGCCGTCACCCTCGAAGGACTGCGCGCCAACCCGGACGCCACACCCCTGCCCCCGGCAGCCCGCCTCCCCATGGTCCCGGTCGCCTGACCCGGCTCCAAGCCGGCCTGACCCGGCTCCAAGCCGGCCTGACCCGGCTCCAAGCCGGCCTGACCCGGCTCCAAGCCGGCCAGATCCGGCCAGATCCGGCTCTAAGCCGGCCAGATCCGGCTCCAAGCCGGCCAGATCCGACCAGATCGGTTGTGCGCAATTTAATTGTGCACAACCTACTTTTGCGCGAGTGGGGGTGGAGACCAGGCGCGAGCAGGGCCGGGTGATGGGGAAGCGGGCGCGAGTGGGAGGGGGTCAGGCGAATGGGGGGCGGGTGTCGATTTCCATCCAGCGTTCGGGGTGGGCCATGGGGGTGAAGCCGGCTTTGGCGTAGACGGTGTGGGCGTCGAGGGTGGCCAGGACGACGCGTTTGATGCCGTGGCGTTCGGCCCAGGTGGTGGACCAGGTGGCGATGGTGGTGCCCAGGCCCTGGCCTCGGTGGGTGGGGGCGACGTAGACGTCGCAGAGCCAGGTGAAGGTGGCCTTGTCGGAGATGATTCGGGCTACGGCTACCTGTTCGCCGGTGGGGGTGTAGAGGCCGGCGGGGGTGGAGTTGGCGAATGCCCGCTCGATTGTTTCGGGGGTTCGGCCCTTGGCCCAGTAGGCGTCGGTGGTGAGCCAGCCGATGATGCGGGGCAGGTCGAGGTCGGCGGGGTCTTCGCTCAGGTGGTAGTCGCTCACCTGATCATTTGACCGTGCTCGGGGCCTGCGGGGCAGCGTCCAGTTGGCGGTCGGTGGTCTGGATCTTGGCGGGACCACAGATGTGAGCCCGGAAGCGGCGTGATGAGGCCGGGTACGGCAGCTACGCCGGCTGTGGCGAACTCGGTGCTGGGGGCCGGGCGTACTGATAAAAAAGCGCCGCCCGGCAGGAAGCTGGGCGGCGCCTTTCGCAGATCTCGTCAGCCGTTGGCCGCGATGTCGTCGATCAGGGCGAGGAGCGTGCGGACCGGGACGCCCGTGCCGCCCTTCGTCCAGTAGCCGGTGGGCTCGCCGGTGTGGTAGCTCGGGCCCGCGATGTCGATGTGGGCCCAGGGGAGGCCCTCGGTGACGAACTCGCGGAGGAAGACGCCGCCCTGGAGCATGTGGCCGGCGCGGTCCATGCTCGCGTTGACCTGGCTGATGTCGGCGATGTCGGAGTCCATGCCCTTGCGGACGTCGTCGGGGAGCGGCATCGGCCAGGCGGGCTCGCCGACCGAGTCGCCGGCGACCTTGACTCGCTCGCAGGTGTCCGGGTCGCCCATGACGCCGGCGATGCGCTTGCCGAGCGAGATGACTTGGCCGCCGGTCAGCGTGGACGTCTCGAAGAGGTAGTCCGTGCCGTCGGAGATGGCCCGCGCGATGCCGTCGGCCAGGACCATGCGGCCCTCGGCGTCGGTGTTGAGGACCTCGACGCGCTTACCGTTGAACATCGTGATGACGTCGCCCGGGCGGTAGGCGGTGCCCGAGGGCATGTTCTCGGCGATCGCCAAGTAGCCGCTGACCGCGACGTCCGGCTTGAGCGCGGCGACCGCGAGCAGGGTGGCGCCCACCGCGGCGGCGCCGGCCATGTCGGACTTCATCTCCCACATGCCGGCGGCCGGCTTGATGCTGATGCCGCCGGTGTCGAAGGTGATGCCCTTGCCGACCAGTGCGACGCGCTTGGGGTTCTCGACGCCCTGCGGCGTGTAGGAGAGCTTGACCAGCCGCGGCGGCGCCTCGGAGCCCTGGCCGACGGCCACGATGCCGCCGTAGCCACCCGCCTTGAGCTGGTCGAAGTCGAGAACCTCCACCTCGAGGCCGGTGCCCTGCGCTGCAGCGGCGACGGCGTCGGCGAAGCTCGGCGGACGCAGCTCGTTGGGGGCCATGTTGACCCAGTCACGGGTCAGCCGGACCGCCTTGGCGACGGTCTCGGCGCGGGTCACCTCGGCGAGCGCGGCGTCGTCCGTCGCGTCGGCGACGGTGACCTGCAGGGATTTCACGGGCTCGCGGCGGTTCGGCTGCGGCTTGGTCTTGTAACCGGCGAACCGGTAACCGCCGATCAGCGCGCCTTCCAGGATCGCGCGCAGCACGCCGGGCGCGTCCGCGTCGTCGGGGACGGGCAGCGCCAGGGCCACGGTCTCGCTGCCGGCGAGTGCGCGGACGGCGGCACCCGTTCCCCGGCGCAGCGTCTCGGTGGCCGGTGCGGAACCGGAGGGTTCGTCGCCGAGGCCTACGGCGACGATCAGCGGCGCGGCGACGGTGCCCAGTGTCGCGAGCTTCGTCACCTCGCCGGGGGCGCCGGTGGCGCCGAGAAGGGCCAGGGTCGCGGTCAGCTTGCCGTCGAAGGCGGCGGCGATGCTTTCGGCACCGGCCGCGGGCAGCAGCGTGCCGCCCTCGTCGGGCTGGCTGTGCAACCCGATGACCAGGGCGTCGACGGCCAGCTCGGCGGGGTCGCCGTCGGCCAGGCTCAATGAGGGGGCGGGGTGGGTCACTCGAGGCTCTCCGCGATCGCTGGGCCGGGGCTGACTCGTGGGACGTCCCGGCGGCGTGGTCCGTCCGGTGCGGGTCGCGCCGGACGGCGGTGGTGTCCCGCCGATGCTAACCACATGCAAGGTCACGGGTAAGTTGCCACTCATGTCCGACGACCTGCTTCGCTCGCCGCTGCACGAGCGCCACACCGCCCTCGGAGCCAAGTTCGCCTCCTTCGGAGGGTGGGACATGCCGCTGGAGTACGCCGGCGGCGGAGTCCTGCGCGAGCACGCTGCCGTCCGCGACGCCGTGGGTGTATTCGATGTCTCCCACCTGGGCAAAGCCCGCGTTTCCGGCCCGGGCGCGGCGGACTTCGTCAACGCCTGCCTGACCAACGATCTGGGCCGGATCGAGCCCGGCAAGGCGCAGTACACGCTCTGCTGCGACGATGCCTCGGGTGGCGTGGTCGACGACCTGATCGCCTATCTGATTTCCCCGGACGAAGTTTTCCTGATCCCGAACGCCGCCAACACCGCCGAGGTCGTCCGCCGCCTCGCCGCCGCCGCTCCCGCCGGCATCACGGTCACCGACGAGCACCGCGACTGGGCTGTGCTCGCCGTGCAGGGCCCGGATTCGCCCGCCACGGTCAAGGCGCTCGGATTGCCGGTCGAGCACGACTACATGTCGTTCTCGACGACCACGCTGGACGGCGTGTCGCTGATCGTGTGCCGCACCGGGTACACGGGCGAGACCGGGTACGAGCTGGTCGTACCGTGGGACGACGCCGTACAGGTGTGGGACGCGCTGGTCGCCGCCGGGGTCCGGCCCTGTGGGCTCGGGGCGCGGGACACGCTGCGCACAGAGATGGGCTATCCGCTGCACGGGCAGGAGCTTTCCCTGGACATCACGCCGGTCCAGGCACGGTCCGGGTGGGCTGTCGGGTGGTCGAAGCCGGCCTTCTGGGGCCGCGACGCGCTGGTCGCGGAGAAGGCCGCAGGACCCAGGCGGTCGCTGCGAGGCCTCGAGCTCACCGGTCGCGGCATCCCGAGGGGTCACATGCAGGTGTACGCGGGGAGCACGCTGATCGGCGAAACCACGAGCGGCACGTTCTCGCCCACGAAGAAGGTCGGGATCGCGCTCGCGCTGCTGGACAGCGCTGCCGGGGTCGCCGACGGGGATCTCGTCGAGATCGACGTGCGGGGCCGGCGGATCGAGGCCAAGGTCGTGAAGCCGCCGTTCGTGCAGACCTCGGTTCGCTGACTTCGCGTCCTCAGGACACCAGGGCGAGGGCGACGATCGTTGCGGTCGTCGCCAGCTCGGTGGTCGCTCCCAGGACGTCGCCGGTGATGCCGCCGAAGCGTCTGGTCGCGTGTTTGAGCAGCAGGAACGTCGCGGCTATGACCGCTGCTACGACCGCTGGGCCCGCCCAGAGGGTGCCCGGGACCGCTGCCGTGGCCATCGCGCCGATCAGGAGTGCCGCGATGGCTATCACCGGGTAGGGGACCGTGCCGGCTACCAGGGCGCCCAGGCCTTCGGGGCGGGCGGCGGGGACGCCTTTGCGGCAGGCGATGCTGATGCCGAGGCGGCCGGTCGCCCAGGCTGTCACGATTGCCCAGATGTTGACCGAATTCCCGGTGAGCGCGGAGGCTTGCAGGAGCAGAATCAGGACGATTGCTGCCACGCCGAACGGGCCGATGTCGGCTTTTTTCATGATTTCTAGGGCTTTGGGGCCTTTTTGGTAGGAGCCCAGGGCGTCCACCGAGTCGGCCAGACCGTCGAGGTGCAGGCCTCTGGTCAGCAGGACGCCCGCGGTGACGGTCAGCGCCGCACCCAGCAGCGTCTGCGGCAGGAGCGCGTGCAGACCGCCCAGCACGAGGCCGAGCAGGGCCCCGATCAGCGGCGCGAGGGCCATCGCCCCGGCCGCCGTACCCCGATCGATCCGGCCCGCCCGGACCGGCAGCACCGTCAGCGTCGTCACCGCCAGCCGGACCGAGTCGATCAGCGTCGTGATCACCGCCCGGGCCGACCCGATCCGCGTCATGGCCGCCGCCTGTGCTGAGCCGCCGCCCGGTCCGAGTCAACCAGCGTTGTGATCGCCGTCGGGGCCGAGCCGAGCAGCGTCATGCTCGCCGCCGGGCCGAGTCGAGCAGCGTTGTGATCGCCGTCGGGGCCGAGCCCATCAGCGTCATGCTTGCCGCCGGGGGCCGAGTCGAGCGGCGTTGTGATCGCCGCTCGGGCCGTATCAGGCACTGGCGGGGCCGGGGCCGTCCGGTTCGGGCTCGATGAACTCGGCGTCGTCCTCGTCCTCGTCGGTGGTGGTGTCGTCGTCGTATTCCGGAGCGGCGTCGAGCAGTGCGGGGTGCACGGGCAGGGCTGCGGCGAGGGCGATCGACGTGCGCAGCAGCGGGAGGGCGGCCAGTGCGTTGGCGCCCTCGCCGAGGTCCAGGCCGAGCTCCAGCACCGGGGTCAGGCCCAGGACGTCCGCGCCCTGCCGGACCAGTTGGTGCGTGCCGGCGTCGGCGAGCAGGCACCAGTGCCGGCTCTGCGCGGCGAGGTCGCGGGCCACCAGGCCGGCCGCGATGCCGAGCGGGCCGTCCACCAGCACCGGGATCCGGTGGGAGGCGGCGCCGAGCAGGGCGCCCGTCGCCACGGCCAGGTCGGCGCCGCCCAGCTGGGCCAGGATGTCCTTCGCGCCGCGGGGCTCCTGCCGGATCCGGTGCATCGCGTCCCGGACCGCGGCGCAGCGCTTCATCCACGCCTCGTCGTCGTAGAAGCCGCCGGGCGCCAGGACCCGGGGGAGCACCGCCACCGGCTCGGCGCCCGTCGTCGCGGCGAGGACGGCGGCGGCTGCGGCGTCCGTGCCGGCGCCGCAGGACGCGATGATGAGCGCCTCGCGACCGTCGACGACCGCTGCTTCGGCGAGCCGCCAGCCCTGGCGCAGGGCCGCGTCGACCGCGTCCTCGCTCAGCACCGGGCCGTCCTCCATGGCGCCGGACTCCGCCACGCGAACCACGGCGATGTCCGCGTCGGCACTCGCGGCGAGTCGTGCGAGTGCCCCCTCGCCGGCCTCGGCCTGAGCCGCGCGGCGGTCCGACTCGGCGGAATCGGCGCCCGCGGCGCCGCCGCCGGTGTGGCGGCCGTCGATGAGCAGGACGCGCACCGGACCCCAGGGACGGGGGATGGCCGTGCCCTGGGTGGCCGCGGCGAACTCGATGGCCTCGACCAGCACACCCACACCCGCACCCGGAAGGTCGAGGCGGGCGAGACGGTCACGGGCGTCGGGGCCGGCGTCGCTGTCGGGCAGGGGGAGGTCCATGCCGGCCTGGATGACCGGGATCTCGCCGCCCTCGTCGTCGGCTGAGGGCTGGGCCCGCACCACCGTGGCGGTGGTCGCCGTGCTGATGGCGGTGAGCGGCTGCGCCGCCGTCGCAACGGTCACCTGGGCTGCGGCTGCGCCCGCTGTGGCCGGTGCAGCTGGGCCTGCTGTGGCTGGTGCGGCGGCGCCTGCTGTGGCCGGTGCGGCCGCGGCTTCGCCGGATCGTGCGGGCTCGGTCGCTGTCGCGTTGTCGGCCTGGACGTCGGTGATGATGCCGGGCTGGTCGGCGCCGGTCTTCAGCCAGGCGGGGCGGCCCGCGACGACCAGGACGACCCGGTCGCAGGCGTCCGCGAGGGCCTGGTTGGCGGTGCCGAGCGCATCGGCGAACGCGCGCCCCAGCGGTGTCTGCGGCACCAGCGACAGGCCGACCTCCGGGCTGACCACGACCACGCGCGCCGCGCACCCGCGAACCGCCTCGGCCAGCGCGGTGACGGTCGCCACGTCGTCGTTGGGCTGCAGGGCCGGGTCGAGCAGCGAGGCCACCCATCCGCCGAGGTCGTCGACGAGCAGCGTGTCGTCCGGTTTCGCCTCGGTCAGCACGGCCGTCAGCCGGGCCGGGTCGGCGCCGGTCTCCTCCGTCGTCCACGACTGCGGGCGGCGGCGCTGATGTGCCTCGATGCGGCCGCGCCACTCGGGATCGTCCTCACCACCCACCGCCGTAGCGATGTAGCGCACCGAGGCGGCCCCCGCGACCAGCGCCTCGGCGAACGCGGACTTGCCCGATCGGATCCCGCCGAGCACCAGGACCGAACTCCACCCGTCACCAGACATGCCCCGTACCTTAGATCCGTCGTCCCGCCCCGTGCGGGCCGACCCGTCGCGCTTGTGGATAACCACCCGGGCCCGCGTGGTTGTCCACAGGGCTGGCGCGCCCGGACTGACGGTGTCGTGGGCACCCCGTAGGGTGGACCTCACGCACGTTCAGACATCGAGGAGGGCGACCGCATGCCGTGGAGTTGGCGGTACGAGGGCGTCGACGGGCAGCCTGTCACGGGCCCGGCCGAGACGTTCAGCAGCCAGGCCGACGCAGAGTCCTGGATCGGGCAGGCCTGGCGCGAGCTGGCCGCCGCCGGGGTCGCCCAGGTCACCCTGGTCGAGGATGACCGGGTCGACTACAAGATGAGTCTGCTGCCGGCCGAGTGAGCAGCTTCCAACTCAGCCGCGGCACCCCGCGCAGCGCCTTCGTTCCGAGCCCGGTCTTCGTCGGCATCCTGGCCGTCGTCGCGGTCAGCGCCTGGATGACCTGGACCGGGTCCGGCAACGTCCGCGTCGACGTCTTCCTGTTCGTCGTGTCCGGGTGGGTGTTCTCGCTCTGTCTCCATGAGTACGCCCACGCCATCGTCGCGTATTTCTCCGGCGACCTGGGCGTCGCCGAGCGCGGCTACCTGCGTCTCAACCCGCTGAAATACACCCACCCGGTCCTGTCGATCGTGCTGCCGCTGATCGCGGTGATCCTCGGCGGCATCGGCCTGCCCGGTGGTGCGGTCTGGGTCGACCACGCCCACATCAACAGCAAGGTCAAGGACTCCCTGATCAGCGCGGCCGGACCACTCACCAACGTGGTCTTCGCCCTGCTGCTCGCGATCCCGTTCGCCCTCGGCGGCGGCGACGGCATCGCGATCTACGCCGACGGCACGACCAGCCCGCACGCGGCGTTCTGGGTCGCTCTGGCAGCCCTTGCCTTCCTGCAGGTGACGGCGAGCCTGCTCAACTTCCTGCCGGTCCCGGGCCTGGACGGCGGCAACATCGTCCAGCCCTGGCTCAGCGCCCCCTATCAGCGCGCCTACAACCTCTTCGCGCCGTACGGTTTCCTGCTGCTCTTCGTCCTGCTCTGGCAGTCCCGCATCAACGTCTGGTTCTTCACCGCCGTGAACTGGCTCGCCGGCCTGATCGGCATCCCCGACGACCTCGGTCAGCTCGGGCTCTACTTCATGCGTTTCTGGAGCGATCTTTCCTGAACGACGAAATACCCGACGTGATCCGGCGGGCGGCCGTGAAGAGGACAACCGCGGCGGGCAGACCGACGGCGGCGATCAGGATGGCGAGGATGCCGGCGATGCACACGGTGATCTCGTTCCAGCCGGTGAAGCGGGCGGAGAACGATCGGAACGGTTCCACCTCGGAGAGCCACATCGTGGCCAGGGCGGCAATCGGCGTGGCCAGCACCAGCAGCGTCCAGGTGCCGCGGGAGCTGCCGCGCCGCGCCTGGACCAGCGCCGCGGCCACACCCGCGATGAGCAGAGCGATGGCTGCCAGGTGCAGCGGGTAGGAAGACGGCACCTCGTAGGAGCAGCACATGCCGTAGGTGCCCGCGCCGGGTTCCCACAGCGTTCCCATCATGGCCGGACCATCCGTGTCGAGCGGCGGCCGGACGACAACGGTGAAGACGGTGGCCGCGGCGACGGCGAGCGGGCCATCCGGGCCGTCCACGACGCAGCGGCGGGCAGCGCCAAGGTGATCACGCCGAGCACCGCCAGTGGCAGCCCCATGTACAGGTTGAGGGTGTGCCACGGGCCCCCGACGAAGCGCACGGCGATCGCACCGGCCAGCAGGGCAAGGGTCACGGCGGCCGACGTACGGGCGAGGCGGCCCGGAACGACAGCGGCGGTGACCGCGGTGACCAGCCAGCCCAGGTATGCGCAGACGTAGACGCTCGCGAACGGGCCGAACGACTCCCCGCCGGCCGGGTGGAGCTCGAAGACGAGCAGGTAGTAGACCGACAGCCCGGTCAGCGCGGCGAGCGTGAACACGGACGCGGCCGGCACCGCGCGGGACAGGCCACCCAGTCCCACGGCGCGCACGCGTTCCCGGATGCCACCCACGATCAGGTCGGCGGCCTCGGACACGGTCGGCCGGCGGCGGTCACCGGAAAGCTCGCGGTACATGTCGACAAGCTCCCGGCCGCGCTCGCGGCGGTAACGCCTCGGGTAGGCGAACAGCAGGCGGTAGTAGGGGTCGCTCATGCCGTACGCCCCTGAAGTCGCAGGGTTGCCGTCTCGACGTGCCGGCGCATCCGTTCTGTTTCGGCGCGGAGGGCGCCCTCTCCGCCGGGGGTGAGCCGGTAGTAGCGCCGCAGCCTCCCGTCGACCACCTCCTCGCGGTCGCGGGCCACGAGCCCGTCGTCGGTGAGGCGGTCGAGGGCGCCGTAGAGGGTGCCGGGCCGCAGCGCGACGCGCCCCTCGGAGAGGCGGTCCACCTCGGCGATGAGCCCATAACCGTGCATGGGCTCATCGACGAGGGCGGTGAGGATCAGGAACGTCGGTTCCCGAAGTGGATCAGACATGCGGAGCAATATATCGGACGCGAAGATATGCTCGCGTCCAGGTTATGAGTCGGAGCTCAGGGGCGCTTGGCGGGGCTCACCGTTTTGGACGGGTCGCGCTCGGCGATGCCTCCGACGGCTTCCTCGATGGCCTTCATGAGATCGGGCTCCAGGCGTACACCCGCGGCCTTGGCATTGTCCTTGACCTGCTCGGGGCGTGAAGCGCCGATGATCGCGGCCGAGACGTTCGTGTTCTGCAGGACCCACGCCACGGCCAGCTGGGCCATGCTCAGCCCGGCCTGATCCGCGAGCGGGCGCAGCCGCTGGACCGTCGTCAGCACGTCATCGCTCATGTAGCGCTTGATGAACTCGGCGCCGGACTTGTCATCCGTGGCCCGCGACCCCGCCGGCGGCTGCTTGCCCGGCTCATACTTGCCACTCAGTACGCCCTGCGCGATCGGCGAGAACACGACCTGGCCGACGCCGACCTCCTCGCTCAGCGGCACGACCTCCGCCTCGATGACCCGCCACAGCATGGAGTACTGCGGCTGGTTCGACACGAGCTGGATCTTCAGGTCCTGGGCCAGCTCCCAGCCCGCCCGGATCTCCGTCGCCGTCCACTCCGAGACGCCGATGTAGAGCGCCTTGCCCGAGTGCACGATGTCCGCGAACGCCTGCATCGTCTCCTCGAGCGGGGTCGAGTAGTCGTAGCGGTGCGCCTGGTAGAGGTCCACGTAGTCGAGCTGGAGGCGGCGCAGCGAGCCGTTGATCGACTCCATCACGTGCTTGCGGGACAGGCTGCGGTCGTTCGGGCCCGGACCGGTCGGCCAGAAAACCTTCGTGAAGATCTCCAGACCCTCGCGGCGCTCACCCTTCAGCGCGCGGCCGAGGACCTCTTCGGCACGGGTCCCCGCGTACGCGTCCGCGGTGTCGAACGTGGTTATGCCCACATCGAGCGCTGCCCGCACGCACGCGGTCGCGGCATCCTCCTCCACCTGCGACCCGTGGGTGATCCAGTTGCCGTACGCGATCTCGCTGATCATCAAGCCGGAGCGGCCGAGGTGACGATATTCCATACCGCCGAACCTACCCGCGCCCTGTCCGCGCTCTATAGAACCGGCCGGTTCTCCGGGTGGAGGCGTTCGATCTCACGGGCAACTTCAAGAGGATTCTCGTACGCGACATCGACGATCGGATCGCCCTGACGGTCCAGCGCACCCCACCGCCCCGCGGCGTCCCCGATCACGAACCCGGCCGGATGGATCAGCAGCTTCACGTGCCGCGGCGTCACCAGCACCTGCCCCGACCTGTCGACCACCCCGAGCTTGTCCCCGGCGTCCACGATCGCCAGGCCCTCCTCGGTGAACCCGTCCACGGCGCCGCCCCCGGTGAGCACCGTCACGAAACCCTGGTACTTCGGCTGCACCACGACATGCCCGTGCCGGTCGAGCGCGCCCCAGCCCTCACGGCGTACCGCAGCGATGCCGTGCCTGAACGGCCGCGCGTCCTCGAACCCACCCGGAACGATCACCCGGTTGTGCCAGTCGATCGCGAACCATCCACCGTTCACATCCCGCGACACCCACGCCAGCCCCTGCGAGAACCGCCCCACCTGCCGATACCCGCAAGCGTCGTCGATCAGCAGATTGCCGCTCTCATCAATCAATTCCCACACATCGGCGCCGGGCTGACGAACCCATGCCGCACCCTCATGGAACGGCTGCGCCTCGGCATACCGTTCGGCGATGACAACGTCACCGTTACCGTCGGCGTACCCGAAATAGCCCGTCTCATAATCGGAGGCCGGCTGCGGCGGCCGGCTCTGCTCGAGAATCTCCTCGCGCGAGCGCTGATAGGGCCCCCAGCCGCTCTCCTGCACCCGTTCCATAACAGAATCAAGCGCGGCCTCAGTACGCGAAACGAGCTCCGGATCCTCCACCCGCCGCAATTCCAGCGCCAACTCGAAATGGTTGCAGGCTTCCAGGTAGCGCCCCTGCTCGTAACAGGACTTCCCGGCGTTCACATGCATCTCAGCCCGCAACCGATCAGGCAACTCGACGGAATTAGCCTCCTCGTAGAGCCGATCCGCCTCCGCGAAATCCCCCCGCCAATGATGCACATGAGCAAGCCGAGCCCGCACCGTCGCAATCAGCCTGAGCTCTCCGGTCGCCTCCGCATGCCGCAAAGCCTCATTCCCATCAGCCAGCGCCCGCCCATATTCCCCGAGCACCCGCCCCACAACAGCCCGCAAACTGAGCAACCGGGCCCGGATCCCATCCCGCTCGGCATACTCCAGCTTGTCGGTCAATCGATCCATAACAGCCAGCAGCTGCTCAAGCTCCCCAGCCGTCTCCCGCAAAGTAACCGGATCAACAATCCACGGGTACGCCGAAAGCGCAGCCTCCGGATCCACCAACCGCCTGACCGGCTCCACCATCCTGACGGGCGGCGGCGCCACCGAAATAGTCGGCAGCTGAACACTCGGCGCGCGCATCGCGGTCACCGCGGGAGTTTCTATCGCGGTCTTCGGCCTCTCCGCAGCCTCTTCACCCTCGGGCGCCGCCTCGACCTTCGCCTCTGCGGCCGTGTTCCCGCTCGGCAGGTCGGTCCCGGCCTGTTTCGGCTCAGCTTGTTCCGGCTCGACCTGTTCTGATCGGGCTTGCTCTGGCTGGGCTTGCTGTGGCTCGGCCTGTTCCTGCTGGGCCGGTTCTGGCTCGGCTTGCTTTTGCTGAGCCTGCTCTGAGTCGGCCTGCTCGGGCTCGGTTTCGGCCCGCTCGGGGTGTGACTCATCGTTGCTCGGAGTCGCAACCTCGGCAGCCGGCATGTCCAGCTCAGCCGGGACCGTAGTGTCGTCCGGCATCGGCGCGGCCAACGAAGCTGCCGTGACGACGGGCCGGCCCACAGCGACCCCGGCCATGACCCGAGGCTCGCCCTCCTCCTCGACCCCATCGGACCCCTGCGCCGCGCCCCCGTCGCCCACCGGAGCATGCACCACGACCTGCGATTCGGCCGCAACCGACATCTCCGAACGGTCCTGAACCAGCCTTTCGACCTGGGCAGGCTCCTCTGCCTGGACCGCCTCTTGAGCCTGGACCGCCTCTTGAGCCTGGACCGGTTCTTCTGCTTGGGCCGGTTCCTGCGGTTCGGCCTCGACGGGCAGTTCGGGCTCGTCCACGGCATGGGTTTCCCGCGCGGCCGAGACCGACAACTCCGGCTCGTCCGCAGCCGATGTCTGCAGCTCGACCCGAGCCTGTGTCCGCGGCTCATCCGCGATCAAGGTCTGGTCCTCAGCAACAATCGGAGTCCGAGGTTCGGCCGTCTCCGCAGCGTTCGTCTCCGGCATCTCCGGCATCTCCGGCAGGACAACCGCTGTTACAGCCTCACCATGAGCCTCGTCCTGAGCAGCGGACGATGACTCAACATCGAGCGCATCCGCGGCCTCAGTTTCCGAGACATCCCCCGGCGCACTCCCGCCCTCAGGCTCAGCGTCGTCGTTCGGTTCGTAACCGGCCTCAGGCTCCGCAGCGAACTGGGTCTCCGGCCCGGCCTCGTCCACAGAGACCGACTCGAAGACGTTTGCTACATCGGTTTCGTCCTCAACAACCGTGTGCCCAGTTTGGGGAACGTTCTCAACCTCGTCCTCGCGCCGGGTCTCGGCCTGGTACTCGACTTCAACCCTGACCTCAGCCGGTTCTTCAGCCTCAGCCGGTTGCTCGGCCTTATCCTCGGCCTCAGCCGGTTGCTCGATCTCATCCTCGGCCTCAGCCGGTGGCTCGGTCTCAACCCTGACCTCGGCCGGGTGCTCGGCGTCCGTTGGATGCTCGACCTCGTGCTGGGGGTGGTTATCGGCGTCGATGTCAGCGGCGTGCTCGACCTCGTGCTCGGGGTCGCCCTCAGGCTGGATCTTGGCTTCGGGCTCGATTTGGTCGTCAGGCTCGGCCTGGGGCTTGGTGATGGTCGGGACGATGAGGTCGGTCTCGGTGGTCGGGGCGAACCAGTCGGTCTTGCCCGGCGTCGCTGCGCCGCTGACCGGGGAGTCCACGTCTGCGCTCGGGGCGGGCTCCTCCGGGGCGGGGGAGACCGGGATCGACTCAGGTTCGGTGGTGACGGCTCCAAGGCCGCTCAGCTCGAGGAGCCAGCCGAGTCCGCGCTCTTCCTCAACACTTTGCCCTGCCTGGCCCGCGACGCCCTCCGGCGAAACCGGTGCCGAACTGGCCGCTGCGGCAGGCTCAGCCACCGGAACCGGCCCACCGGCCGGCTCAACAACCGCCGGCGCAAACGCAGCCCCGGCCGCCGCAGGCTCAACAGCGCCCACTCCTCCTGGCCGACCCTGGGCGTCGAAGCCGCCCAGTGGCCCGAACAGCGCGCTGGCCCGATCCGTTTCGGGCGCGGCAGGCTCTCCCGGCGACACGGCCGGCGGCCCAGCCTGCTGATCTGGCGTGCCGAAACCAATGGGCGTACCCGGAGAGACAGGGGTCACCCGCGGAGCTGGCCCGGTCTGCCCCGCGATCGCCACCGGCACTGACACCTCCGGCGAAGCAGGCGTCGCCGGCGGTGCCGCCTCGACTGGTGACGCAGGCGAGGCCGGTGAGGCGGGCGTTGCCGTTGGTGCCGTAGCGAACTGTGCTGTGGTTGCCGCCTGGGTAACCGGAGGTGTTGTCGGGGTGGGTGCGGCTGGTGTGACCGGCTGAGGTGCAGCGGCAGGGACGACCGGCGGCGCTGGCTGCGGAGCCCATGCGGCGGGCTGCTGCGGCTGAGCCGGCTGGGCCGGACCTGGTTGAGGCTGAGCCGGTCGGGCCGGATCGGGTTGAGACTGCCACGGCTGGTTCTGGCCCGGCTGGAACTGCGACGGCTGGGCTTGGCCCGGTTGCGTGGGCTGGGCCTGGCCGGGCTGCTGCTGCTGCGACGGCTGGTCGTGGCTCGGTGGGTGTTGCGGGAGCGGGGGCTGGCTCGGGTGGGTGTATGGCGCCGTGCGCTCGGCCGGCTGGAGAGGACCCTGCTGGAGGGGGTCCTGCTGGTTGCGGCCCTGCTGGTTGGAGGGCTGTTGGAACGGCGGCTGCTGGGTGGGGGGAGGCGTGCTGGGGCGGTCCGAGGGCGGGACGTCCCGTAGCGCGGGCGCGGGGATGCGCGGGTCCGTTGGTGGTTCGGCGTCGTGGGTCGCGCCGGGGCGAGGGCCGTACGGCGTTGTGGTGTGAGGGGCCTGGGCCTGGGCCGGATGCGTTGTGTACGGCGGGGCCGGGCGGGATTCCGGGCGGGTGTCGTAGGCCGGGGCCGGGCGGGTTTCGGGGCGGGTGCCGTACGGGTTGGGGTGCTGGCCCTCCGGGCGGGTGCCGTAGGGCGCGTTGGCGCGGGGTTCGGGCTGGGGTGGCGTCTGGCGTGGCGGGTTGGACGCGGTTGGTTGCGCGGCAGGGTGGACCGGGCTCGGGGCCTGCGGGCGCGGGTCTCCCGCCCGCGCCACGCGCGGATCGATCGGAGCGCCGGACCTTGGGTCGAGCGGGGCGCCGGACCTTGGGTCGATCGGGGCGCCGGACCTTGGGTCGAGCGGGGCGCCGGACCTTGGGTCGAGCGGGGCGCCGGATCGCGGGTCGATCGGGGCGCCGGACCTTGGGTCGAGCGGGGCGCCGGATCGCGGGTCGATGGGCGCACCCGAGCGGGGATCGACACCGGCACCCGAGCGGGGATCGATGCCTGCGCCCGGGCGGGGGCCGATGGGGGCGCCGGATTGCTGCGCGGCCCATGGATCGACGGCGTGTGGGTTTGTGGCGCGTGGATCCGTGGCGCCCGGGTCGGCAATGCGGGGGTCTGTGGTGCGGGTGGGTTGGTTCGGGTGGGGTGGTTGTTGCTGGTAGGCCGCGGGCTGCTGGGAAGTGGTGGGGCGCCGGGGCATGCCGGGGTGGGTGCCGCCGTGATGCTGGTCCTGGGTTTGGCCGCCGTGGGCCTGGCCGCTCGGAGGTTGGGCACCGTAAGTCTGCGCACTGTGGGGCTGACTGCCCTGGGCCTGAGCACCGTAAGGCTGCCCGGCTTGAGGCCGGGGACCGTAGGGCTGCCCACCCTGGGGTCGACCACTCTGAGGTTGCGCACCGTAAGGCTGCCCGCTCTGAGGTCGCGCACCGTAGGGCTGCCCGCTCTGAGGTCGCGCACCGTAGGGCTGCCCGCTCTGAGGCTGCGCACCGTAGGGCTGCCCGCTCTGAGGCTGAGCGCCGTAAGGCTGAGCGCTCTGGGGCTGGACACCGTAAGGCTGGCCATCTTGAGGCCTGGTGCCGTAAGGCTGAGCGCTCTGTGGGTGGGTGCCATAAGGCTGCCCGTCCTGAGGCTGAGCGCCGTAAGGCTGAGCGCTCTGCGGGTAGGCGCCGTAAGACGGCCCGTCCTGGCCCTGGGCGCCATGAGGCTGCCCACCCTGCGGCCGCGCACCGAACGGCTGCGTGCCGCGCGGCCGCTCACCCTGAGCCGACCCAACCTGCCCAGAGTGAGCCTGCCCAGAGTGCGTCTGCCCAGGTTGAGCCTGCCCAGGTTGGGGCTGGCCGTACGGGCGACGGTCGGGTTCGGGAAGGCGGTCGGGGAGGTGGGCTGGGCGGTTCCATGATGGGCCGGGGGGTGTGCTGCCTGGGCCTTCCCATGAGGGGGGAGGCTGGGGAGGGCGGCCGACAGTGGCTCGGCCGGCGCCGGGGGAGACCGGGCGGGTGGGCCCTCCTGAAGCGGGGTATGGCGCGCCGTAGGTCGGTTGGCCCGGGGCGGGGGCTCCGGAGGTCGGGTTGCCGTAGTAGGGGACGCCCGAGGCGGAGTAAGGCACGCCGGAGGATGAGTAGGGCACGCCGGAGGACTGGTACGGCATGCCTGAGGTGGAGTAGGGCGGGCCTGAGGACTGTGACTCCGGGTATGGGGGTGCGGAGGAGGGGGCAGCGTAAGAAGGGGGCGAAGAGGCCTGGGCGATGGCTTTGAAGTCGGCGTCCCAGGAGGCTGCGGCCTCGGCTGCGGCGGCCGCGTCGTAGACCGGGTGGTGGACCGCGCGACGCTGGCCGGGGTCGCCGGGGTAGCGCTGGCCTGGTTCGGGTTGCCATTCCCAGGTGATCTCGTAGACCCAGGCGGGTTCGTCGTCCCAGCCGTAGGCGCTGCCGGTCGAGCTCCAGCCGTTCATCGGGCACCCTGGCAGGTGCCGGACGTTTGGCTACGCTCGGTCACGGGAGTTCCACCTTGTCGGAAATGGTGCGCGGCAGGGCAGGGCGCCCGGGTACGGTCGCCCGGCTCCGCGGCGGGAGCTGCGGGAGCTGTGGGGTTGTGAAAGGAGATTAACGGCGTGGACGGCCTTGACGCCAGGGTGCCCGAGATCTCTCCGGGCAGGCCGTTCCGGGATTGGGTCACTACTTTCGGTGCGCTGTCGTGGTCGGGTTTCCGGAGGTTCGCGACCTACCGGCAGGCGACGATAGCCGGATCGTTCACCAACATCGTCTTCGGGTTCCTTCGCTGTTACGTGCTGCTCGCTGTGGCGGCCGGTGCTACCGATGCCAAGCCCGGCGGTTACGACGCCGAGCAGCTCGCGACGTACGTGTGGGTGGGGCAGGGGTTACTCACCGTGGTGGCGCTGTGGGGGTGGACGGAGCTGGCCGATCGGATCCGGTCCGGTGATGTGACGGCTGATCTGCTGCGCCCGGTCCATCCGGTTATCGGCTATCTCGCGCCTGACCTCGGCCGGGCCGCCCACGCGATGATCTTCCGCTTCCTGCCGCCCCTCGCGGTGGGTGCGATTTTCTTTGACTTGTACGCCCCGGAGCGCTGGTTCACCGTCCCGCTCCTCGCGGTGTCGATTCTGCTGGCGGTCGTCGGCAGTCTCGGGCTCCGCTTCCTGGTCAACGCGACCGCGTACTGGCTGCATGATGCCCGTGGCCCGATCACCCTGTGGACGCTCTCGGCGGGGATTCTCGCGGGCCTGTATTTTCCGCTGCGGTTCCTGCCGGACTGGCTGGCTGTCACGTTCTGGGTGGCGACCCCGTTTCCCGGGCTGCTGCAGACCCCGGCCGACGTCCTGGTCGAGCGGGACCCGCCCCTGATGCAGTTCGCCCTGGTCGCGTTGCAGGCGGTGTGGGCGGTGGTGCTGCTGGCGCTCGCCGCGTATGTGCAGCGCCGGGCCGAGAAGCGCCTGGTGGCCCAGGGTGGCTAACCCGTACACCTCCCTGGCGCGGGCGCAGTGGCGCTCGTTCGCGTCGTACCGCACGTCGTTCGTGGTCGATCTGCTCAGCAACGTCGGCGGCACAGCGCTCGACGTCGTGGCGGTCCTGGTGCTTTTCCAGGCTACGCGTACGGTCGCCGGCTTCTCGTTGTCCGAAGGTCTGCTGATCGTGAGCCTGTCGTCGCTGGCGTTCGCGCTCGCGGACTTCAGCGTCGGCAACGTGGACCGGCTCAAGACCTACGTGCGGACGGGGTTGCTGGACGCCGTCCTGGTGCGCCCGCTCGGTGCCCTGCCGCAACTGCTGCTCATGGACCTGCCCATCCGCAAGGCCCTGCGGCTGGTCGTCGGCGTGGTGGTGCTGGCCGTCGCGCTGCACGTCAACGACATCGAGTGGACGCCGGCCCGGGTCGCGCTGATCGTCATCGCGCCGCTGGCCGGGTCGGTGTTCTTCGGCGCGATCTTCGTCATCAGCGCCAGTGTCACATTCTGGTGGATCGATTCCGGTGACCTCGGAAGTGCGTTCACGTATGGCGGGCGCGATTTCACCGCGTATCCGGTGCCAGTTTATTCGGGCTGGTTCCGCGCGCTTTTCGCGTACGCCATGGGATTTGGATTTGTCGCCTATCAGCCGGCGGTGACGCTCCTGGGCCGGGACGATCCGCTCGGCCTGCCCGCCTGGACAGGCTTTGTCTCCCCGCTGGTCGCCCTGATCGCAGCGGCTGCGGCTGCGCTGATGTGGCGGGCGGGGATCAGGCACTATAGGAGTACTGGGTCATGACCGACTGCACCGAGCTTGCCGCAGCGTTTGCGACTGACGGCCGTGACAGCGAGGGCCAGAAGGGCATGACAAAGGAGAGCAGAGCATGACGCTGATTTCGATGAAGGGCCTTCGGAAAGATTTCACCGTACGCGTGAAAGCGGGCCGATTACGCCGCGAGAAACGTACGGTCAGCGCCGTCGACGGCATCGACCTGTCCATCGAGCAGGGTGAGATGGTCGGATACATCGGGCCGAACGGCGCCGGGAAATCGACCACCCTGAAAATGCTGACCGGGGTGCTGACCCCGTCCGCGGGCGAGGTCAGCGTGTGCGGGCTCCGGCCGGTGCCGCAGCGTACCCGGCTGGCATTGAGGATCGGCGTCGTGTTCGGTCAGCGTTCGCAATTGTGGTGGGATCTGCCGCTGCGCGATTCGTTCTCGCTGCTGCGGCACATTTACCGGGTGCCGCCGCAGGAGCATGCCGCCCGGCTGAAACGGTGCCGGTCGCTGCTGGATCTCGACGATTTTCTGGACATTCCGGTGCGGCAGTTGTCGCTGGGTCAGCGGATGCGCGGGGAGCTGACCGCGGCATTGCTGCATGGGCCGTCGGTGCTTTTCCTGGACGAGCCGACGATCGGGCTCGACGTCGTCAGCAAGCAGGCGGTGCGCTCGTTCCTGGCCGAGCTGGGCGCGGGTGGCGACCTGACGCTGGTGCTGACCACGCACGACCTCGCCGACATCGAGCGGCTGTGCCGGCGGCTCGTCGTGATCGACCACGGCCGGGTGGTGCACGACGGCACGATCGAAGCCCTGCACGACCGGTACGGTTCCCGCCGCCGCCTGGTCGTGGAGCTCGACGCGCCCCTGCCTGCCGGTTTCGTGGTGCCGGGCGCCGAACTGCTCTCCACCGAGGCGGACGGGCGCCGGGCCGTTTTCGAGCTGACCTCGTCGTCCGCGGGCGCGGTTGTCGGCTCCCTGCCCGCCCTGCGCGACCTGTCCCTCGTCGAGCCGGACATCGAAGACGTGGTCGCCCGCCTCTACCGCACACCCTGACCCGATGCGGCGGGTCAGCCGACTGAGGCCTGGCCCGTTGCGGCTCAAGCAGCTGCGGCTCGACCGGCTGCGGCTCAAGCAGCTACGGCTTAAGCAGCTGCGGCTTGGCCGGCCAGGTCGCAGATGAGGTGGGCGCGGGCGATCTTGCGGAACGCCGTGACGAGGCGGCTCCGGTCGCCGGCGCGGGTGGCGAGGACGACGTGGGTGGGTTCGACGCCTTCGAGGGGGATGATCGTGAGGTCGGGGCGGTGGCTCAGGTGGGCCGGGACGATGGCTATGGCGCGGCCGTCCGCGATGAACTCGAACTTGTCCTCGATGCGTTCCATCAGCGGGCCGTCGGGTGCGGGGCTGCCGTCGGGTCGCGGGTCGATGCGCCAGAACGCGTTCCACGCGGGGTTGCCGACGACCTTGGGGACGGGTTCGTCGGCGATGTCGTCGAGTGTGACGTGTTCCTTGCCGGCGAGCCGGTGGTCGTGGGGGACGAGCACCGCGCGCGGTTCGTCGTAGAGGACCGTGACGTCCAGCCCGGCGGTGGCGAACGGCAGCCGGGTGACCACCGCGTCCACCCGGCGTTCGAGCAGGGCCGTGTGCCCGTCGTCCCAGTTCAGGTGCAGGCTGCGGACCTCGGCGTCGGGATGCTGGCGCCGGAAGTGCCGCACGGCCGGGGTGATGATGAGGTTCGTGGTGTAGCCGACGGTCAGCTCGTGCGGGGTCGCGGCGGCCCGGGTCTGCGCGGCGGCGTCTGCGGCGTCCTTGAGCAGTGCGCGGGCGCGGGGCAGGAAGACCTGACCGGCGGGGGTGAGCTGGCTGCCCTGCGGGGTGCGGTCCAGCAGCCGCGCGCCGAGCTGCTGCTCCAGCTGCCGGATCTGGCGGCTCAGCGACGGCTGGGTGATGTGCAGGGCGGTCGCGGCGTGCCCGAAGTGCTCGTACTCGGCGAGCACCGCGAAATACCGGACCAGCCGCAGATCGAGGTCAGGACCCACCTGAGCTGTGGTCATGCCTCAAGCGTATTGCACGATACGAAACAGGCTTTGGACGGTACGCCCGGACTGCTCCGACGATGGAGACACGTTTTCCCTATCTGAGGAGCTCCACCATGCGGGTATTCGTCACCGGCGCGAGCGGGTACATCGGGTCCGCCGTTGTCAGCGAACTCCTCGGCGCCGGGCACGAGGTCACCGGCCTGGCCCGGTCCGACAGGTCCGCGGCAGCGCTGACCGCCGCCGGGGTGCAGGTCCACCGCGGCGACCTCGAGGACCTCGACGCCCTGCGCGCCGGGGCCACCACCGCGGACGCCGTCATCCACACCGCGTTCAAGCACGACGACATGGCGAACTTCGGCGGCGCCGTCGCCCTGGACCTGAAGGCCGTGCAGGCGCTGGCCGGTGCTGCCCGCCGGCTCGTCATCACGTCCGGCACCACGATGATGCGGCTGGGCACCGCCGTGACCGAGGACGACCTGCCCGGCCCCGAGTGGCCGCGCGGTGCCGCCGAGACCGCCGCGCTGGAATCCGGCGTCGCTTCGATCGTGCGCTGCCCGCCGTCCGTGCACGGCGAGGGAGACCTGCACGGGTTCGTCACGCTGATCATCGCCGCTGCGCGGGAGAAGGGCTTTTCCGCATACGTGGGGGACGGCGCGAACCGCTGGCCTGCCGTGGACCGGCTGGACGCCGCCCGGCTGTTCCGGCTCGCGGCGGAGGCGGACTCGACCGGCCACCGGCTCCACGCCGTCGGCGACGAGGGCGTGCCGTTCCGGGAGATCGCTGATTCCGTCGGGCGGCATCTCGGCGTACCCGTGAAAAGCATTGCCCCTGAGCAGGCAGCGAACCACTTCGGCTTCCTCGCAATGCTGGCGGGCGCCGACACCCCGGCCACGAACGCACTCACCCGCAAGCTGCTGAACTGGGAGCCCACCCAGCCCGGCCTCCTCGCCGACCTGGACTCGGGCCACTACTTCGCCTAACGGTGCTCCATCACGAGCACCGCCCACGTCCCGGGTGTCAGGGCCTCGTAGTGGTGGGGGAGGTCGCCCGGGAAGGAGGCGTAGTCGCCGGGGTCGAGCTCCACGGTGTCGCCTGCCGGTCCCGCCTTGAGGCGGCCCGCGGCGACCACGACGTGCTCGATGCTGCCGGGGATGTGGGCCTCGGCCTCGCGGGGCTGGCCCGGTTCCAGTTCCATGACGTAGAGGTCGCGGCGTGCGTGGATCGAGCCGGCGGTGAGCAGGCTCGCGGTGAAGTCGGCCCGGTCGGCGCGCAGGCGGGTCTGCTCGTCGGCGCGGACCACGCGTACGGCGGGGGAGGGGGGCTCGACCAACCGGCTGAACGGGATGCCGAGCGCGACGCCGAGCGACCAGAGCGTCTCGATGCTGGGGTTGCCGGTGCCGTTCTCCAGCTGGGACAGCGTCGACTTCGCCAGCCCGGCGCGGCGGGCCAGCTCCGCGAGAGAGATCCCGGCCCGCTCGCGTTCCTGGCGCAGGGCGGCGGCGATGGCGGCGAGCGGCGGTGCGGGCTGCGACATGTTCACTCCGTCGATCGTTTCGTTCGGTTTGACGAACGAGCGCTTCTGCGTTCAATATTGTGAACCATGCGTACGCCAAACCGAACACCGGACGCCGCGCTCCTGCGCGACGCGGCAGCCATCGCCGCTGCCATGATCGCGGTGGGAGCATCATTCGGCGCCATCACCATCGCGTACGCCCTCCCGCTCTGGCTCCCCTTCGCCATGTCGACCCTGGTCTTCGCGGGCGGCGCTCAATTCCTCGCCGTCGGCCTGTTCGCCGCGGGCAATCCGATCGCGGCGATCGTCGCGGGCCTGCTGCTCAACGCCCGCCACCTCCCGTTCGGCCTCGCCGTCTCGGCCACCATTGGCCCCCGCCTGCGCGACCGCCTCATCGGCAGCCACCTCATGACCGACGAGGTGGTCGCCTTCACCCTGCGCGAGACCGACCCCGTTCGCCGTCGCCGTACCTACTGGCTGATCGGCATAACGCTCTTCACGTCCTGGAACGCGGGCACGGCACTCGGCGTACTCCTCGGCGGCGTGACCGGCGACCCCGCCCAGCTCGGCCTGGACGCTGCCTTCCCCGCCGGGCTCATCGCGCTGATCCTGCCGTCGCTGCGGGACCGATCCACCCGGGCGGTCGCGCTCACCGGGGCTGCCCTCGCGGTCCTGTTCACGCCGATTCTGCCCGCCGGGCTGCCGGTGTTGTGCGCGCTGCTCGGGTTGCTCGTGCTCTTCGTCCCCCGCTTCCGCTCCGGTCTGCGCACGCCGGCTCCGGGCTCGGCGCCGGATACGGCTGCGGGCTCTGCCACAGCTGCGGGCTCGGCTGCGGGCCCGGATTCGGCTGCTGGCTCGGCTGCGGGCTCGGGCCCGGATTCGGCTGCGGGTTCGGCTGCGGGTTCGGTTGCGGGCTCTGCTCCGGTTTCGCTTGGTGGGGAGGCGTGATGGTGATCGCTGCGATTGTGGTGCTTGCCGTCGGGACGTACGCGATGCGGTTGAGCGGGGTGCTGCTGCGGGAGCGCCTCGAGCTGTCCGAGCCGGTGCAGCGGCTGCTGCCGATGGCGGCGGCTTCGCTGCTGGCCGCGCTCGCTGCGACGGCCACGCTGATGGAAGGGGCCGCCTTCGCCGGGTACGCCCGCCCGGCCGGAGTCGCGATCGGAGCGCTCCTCGCGTGGCGTCGCGCGCCCTTTGTCGTGGTCGTGCTGGCCGCGGCGCTCTCAGCGGCGTTGCTCCGCCTTGCCGGCATCGAATAGCGGCCGTCGAGCAGCGGGCGTCGAGCAGCGGGCGCTGAGGGGGCTTGCCTTGACGTCGGTGTGAAGGCCTAGCTTGGTGGACATGCTGATCGGGGAGCTTGCCGAGCGGGCCGGGACCAGTGCGCGGACCCTGCGGTACTACGAGGAGCACGGCCTCGTCGAAGCCGGCCGGGACGCCAACGGCTACCGGCGCTACGGCGAGGGGGAGCTGCGGGTCGTTCACGAGATCCGGGCGCTGCTCGCGGCCGGGTTCGGTGTGGACGACATCCGGCCGTTCGTCGCCTGCCTGCGCGCGGGGAATTCCGCGGGGCACGTGTGCCCGGACTCCGTTGCCGTGCTGCGGCGGCGGTTGCGTGAGGTGGAAGGGCTCCTCGATCAGATGGGTGCTGTCCGGGACCAGTTGCGTGGGCAGCTGGCCCAGGCGATCGAGGAAAGGGAGATCCGATGCCTGAGAATCCGCTGATCACCGTCACCGACGAGAACTTCGCCGACGTCGTGCTGGGGGCGCAGCTGCCGGTCCTGGTCGACTTCTGGGCGAAGTGGTGCGGCCCGTGCCGGCCGCTGGCGGTGTCACTGGCCGAGCTCGCGCCGGAGTTCGAGGGACGCGCGCTGATCGCCAAACTCGACTCCGACGAGAACCCCGAAACAACCCGCCGGTACCGCGTCATGTCGATGCCGACGCTGCTCTTCTTCCGCGCCGGCATCGTCACGGCCACCCTGGTCGGCCTACGCCCCAAAAACGTCCTCCGCACCGCCCTCACCACCGCCATCGACCCCGCCGAGTCCTACGCCAACCGCTGAGAGCGGGGTCGCGGTTGAGTGGGTAATTAACCGCTCAGACCCTGGAAATCGCGCGGTCAAAAAGCGGGAGTCGCGCTCGGGTGGGTGGCTGGGTCGCCTGGGGGCGTGGGCTCTTGGCGTTGCGCGGGCGCGTAAGTCGCGCTCGGGTGGGTGGCTGGGTCGCCTGGGGGCGTGGGCTCTTGGCGTTGCGCGGGCGCGCTAGTCGCGCTCGGGTGGGTGATCGGGTCGCCTGGGGGTGCGGGCTCTTGGCCTTGCGCGGGCGCGTAAGTCGCGGTCGAGTGGGTGATCGGCCGCTTGGGCGCGGGTTCCTGTAGACCCGGGGGCGGGCGGAGGCCGCGGTCCAGCGGGCGGCTGAGGGGCGGGCCCTGAGATCGCGTGAGCGGAAGTCGCGGTCGGGTGGGTGACCGGCCGCTCGGGGTGCGGGCTCTTTGAGGGTGAGCACTTACGCAGGTGAAGGGTCCGGGTGGCTGTTTTGGCGCCGTCAGGCGCCTGGCCGGCCGGGTCCGGCCTCGACGGGAGTTGCGGTCTGTACCACCCGCCGAGCTACGAGATCGAGCTCTTGACTTGATTTTGCAGCACCGCCACCAAGCGGGAGCGTCAGATTTTTGCGCCCAGCTCGACGGCGGGCTTCGGGACGCGCATGCGGCGGAAGGTGAGGGCTCGCATGATGCCGTAGAGGTAGAGGGAGCCGAGGCGCTGGGTGGTGTTGGGGAGGCGCTCGGTGACCAGCTTTTTGACCTTGCGGCTGATCAGGATGCTGTCGATCACGACGATGACTGCCAGGATCGCCCAGAGCAGGTTGGCAGCCAGGTTGATGTAGGCGGGCATGGCGCCGGTGGAGCCGATGAAGACGATGATGGCGCCGCCGAAGAACCAGGTGCCGGCGGTGCGGCGGGAGTCGACGATGTTGCGGACGAGGGCTCGCTCGGGGCCTCGGTCGCGGGCCAGGAGGTAGCGCTCGTCGCCCGCTTTCATGCCGGCCTGGGCTTCGGCGCGCTCGACTCGCTGGCGGTCGCGCATCTGCTTGTAGGCCTCGCGGCGGTTGGCCGGGGCTGCGGCGGTGGTCTGCCGTCGCTGGGTGGTCTGCCGCTTCGGCGTCTCGACGCCGAGCTCTTTCTTGGAGGGCGTGTAGCCCTTCGGACGCGGCTCGGTGGCCGTCGCGGAATCGCTCACCTTGGCGGTGGCGTCGGCGACGAGGTCGGAGGACTTGCGGCGAAACAGCGAAGACACCCCAGCAGCGTAGCCAAAGGGTGCGACAAACCTGAAACCGCGCCGCCGATCCCGGAGGATCAGCGGCGCGGTTGTGACCGAACGGTCTATCAGACGTATTCGGCGTGGGCGCCGAGGGCCGAGAGTTTGTTCTCGAAATCCTCGTAGCCGCGGTTGATCAGGTCGACGCCGTAGACGCGGGAGGTGCCCTCGGCTGCGAGTGCCGCGATCAGGTGGCTGAAGCCCGCGCGCAGGTCGGGGATGACCAGGTCGGCCGCGTGCAGTTTGCTCGGGCCGGCGATGACCGCCGAGTGCTTGAAGTTGCGGCGGCCGAAGCGGCAGGGGGTGCCGCCGAGGCAGTCGCGGTAGACCTGGATGGTCGCGCCCATCTGGTTGAGCGCCTCGGTGTAGCCCAGGCGCTGCTCGTAGACGGTCTCGTGCATGATCGACAGGCCGCGGGCCTGGGTCAGCGCGACGACGAGCGGCTGCTGCCAGTCGGTCATGAAGCCGGGGTGCACGTCGGTCTCGAGCGCCACGGCGTTGAGCTCGCCGCCGGGGTGCCAGAACTTGATGCCGCCCTCGACGCCGGTGACGCCGGGGCGGGTGACCCGGGCGTCGGTGATCTCGAACTCGCCGCCGATGTTGGTGAAGACGTTGAGGAACGTCATCATGTCGGCCTGCTGCGCGCCGAGGACCTCGATCTCGCCCCGGGTGGCCAGCGCGGCCGCGGCCCAGCTGGCGGCCTCGATGCGGTCCGGGATCGGCTTGTGCTTGTAGCCGTGCAGCTTCTTGACGCCCTGGATCTCGATGACCCGGTCGGTGTGCACGGTGATGATGGCGCCCATCTTCTGCAGCACGCAGATGAGGTCCATGATCTCCGGCTCGATCGCGGCGTTGCGCAGCTCGGTGACGCCCTCGGCGCGGACGGCCGTGAGCAGCACCTGCTCGGTGGCGCCGACGCTCGGGTAGGGCAGCTCCAGCTTCGTGCCGTGCAGACCGTTGGGGGCCGTCAGGTGCATGCCCTCGGGGGTCTTGTCGACGACCGCGCCGAACTCCCGCAGTGCCTGCATGTGGAAGTCGATCGGGCGCGGGCCGATGTGGCAGCCGCCGAGGTCGGGGATGAACGCGTGGCCGAGGCGGTGCAGCAGCGGCCCGCAGAACAGGATCGGGATCCGCGACGAGCCGGCGTGCACGTTGATCTCGTCGGTGCTGGCGCTCTCGACGTTGGTGGGGTCCATCACCAGCTCGCCGTCGTCGACGCCGTCGCTCACCTTGACGCCGTGCAGCCCGAGCAGGCCGCGGACCACCTCCACGTCGCGGATGCGGGGGACGTCGTACAGCGTGCTCGGTGTCTCGCCCAGCAGGGCGGCCACCATCGCCTTCGAGACGAGATTCTTGGCGCCACGGACCCGGATCTGTCCCTGCAGCGGCGTACCGCCGTGCACGGCCAGGACGTCGTCGGTCAACGCAACCTCCAGAGACAGGCGCAGCGACGCGCCCGGAGCGAATAGGGTGCCGCCGCAGGGAAGGGGGTTCCGCGGCAGCCGCCCGGGCAGCATAGCCCTGAGTGACTGTTGCAGAAACGTCCAGATCGCCCATCTGGGCACGAATGGCTGATGATTAAGCCAAGAAAAAGATGATCGCTTTCTTTGGGCTCATCAGAGGCTACGCAGCGTGATGGTTTACGGCAGTGCGAGCATCTGGTCGAGCGCCACCCGTGCGTACTTCGCGGTGTCCGGGTCGACGGTGATCTGGTTGGGCACGCGACCCGCGACCAGCTCCTCGAGCGCCCACACGAGGTGGGGGAGATCGATGCGGTTCATCGTCGAGCAGTAGCAGACCGCGCGGTCCAGGAACATGATCCGCTTGTCGGGGTGCTCCAGGGCCATCCGGCGCACGAGGTTGAGCTCGGTGCCGACCGCCCACGCGGAGCCGGCCGGGGCCGCCTCCAGGGCCTTGATGATGTATTCCGTCGAACCGACCTGGTCGGCGGCGCGCACGACCTCGTGCCGGCACTCGGGGTGCACGATCACGTTGACACCGGGAACCCGCTCGCGGACCTCGCGGACGCTCTCGATGGTGAAGCGGCCGTGGACCGAGCAGTGCCCGCGCCAGAGGATCATCTTGGCGTCGCGGAGCTGCTCGGCGGTGAGCCCGCCGCCCGGCTTGTGCGGGTCGTAGAGCACGCAGTCGTCGAGCGTGAAGCCCATATCCAGCACCGCGGTGTTGCGGCCGAGGTGCTGGTCGGGCAGGAAGAACACCTTCTGGCCCTGCTCGAAGGCCCAGTCGAGGGCCCGCTTGGCGTTCGACGAGGTGCAGACCACGCCGCCGTTGCGCCCGACGAAGCCCTTGATGTCGGCCGAGCTGTTCATGTAGGTCACCGGGACGACGTCGCCCGCGATGCCGAGATCGGTGAACTGCTCCCACGCCGTCTCGACCTGGCCGAGCACGGCCATGTCGGCCATCGAGCAGCCGGCCGCGAGGTCGGGCAGGACGACCTTCTGCGCCTCGGTGGTCAGGATGTCGGCACTCTCGGCCATGAAGTGCACGCCGCAGAAGACGATGAACTCCGCGTCGGGGCGGGCGGCGGCCTCGCGGGCCAGCTTGAAGGAGTCGCCGGTGACGTCGGCGAACTGGATGACCTCGTCACGCTGGTAGTGGTGGCCCAGCACGAAGACCCGGTCGCCGAGCGCCGCCTTGGCGGCGGTCGCGCGGGCGACCAGGTCCGGATCGCTCGGTGCGGGCAGATCGCCGGGGCAGTCGACGCCGCGCTCACTGGCCGGGTCGGTGCCCTGGCCGAGCAGCAGCAGCGCGAGGGGGGTGTTCGCGGGTTCAGTCCAGGTCGACGTCACGGTCCTATGTTTCCACAGGGTTGCCGGAGGTCGAGGTGTGTCAAAGCCCTCAGCGCTTACGGGCCTTTGTCATGATCTGTCGGATTCGGGCCTGGTTTTCGGGCTTGGCGAGTTGCTGCCGGCCCTGCTGGACGAGCTTCTGACCCTTGGGGCTGCGGAGGAAGGTCTGGAGTCGCTGCATGAGAGTGGCCATACACACAACGTTGCCAGACGGAGCTGAGCGAAACCTGTACCTTCTGTGCTCGTGCGAATACTCATCTGCCCTGACAAGTTCGCCGGGACGCTGAGCGCCGCCGAGGTGGCCGCCGCCGTCACCGAGGGCTGGCTCGGGACCGCGCCCGCCGACGAGTGCGTGCAGCGTCCGCTCTCCGACGGCGGGCCGGGTTTCATCGAGGTGCTCGGCACCGCGCTGGGCGGGCAGCGGATCCCCGTCACCACCGTCGACCCGCTCGGGCGGCCGGTGCCGGCCGAGGTGCTGCTGGTCGGCACCACCGCCTACGTGGAGAGCGCTCAAGCCTGCGGGCTGCACCTGCTCGGTGAGGCGGAGCGCGATCCCAAGGCTGCCACGTCGTACGGGCTGGGCCTGCTGCTCGCCGCCGCCGTCGAGGCGGGCGCCACCGAGGTCGTCGTCGGGCTCGGTGGGTCCGCCGTCAACGACGCCGGTGCGGGGATGCTGGCCGCGCTGGGTGCCGGGCCGGTCGACGTCGGTGGGTACGCGCTGCCGTACGGCGGCGTGGTGCTCGGCACGGCGGAACGGCTCGAAGGCAAGCCGCGGCTGCGTCAGGTGAGCATCGTGGCCGCCACGGATGTGGACAATCCGCTGCTCGGGCTGCACGGGGCCAGCAACGTGTTCGGGCCGCAGAAGGGTGCCTCGCGCGACGACGTCATGCGGTTGGATGCTGCGCTCGAGCACTTCTCGGGCGTACTCGAAAAAGAATTCGGGGTTGAGGGGCTGGCTCTCATGCCGGGCGCGGGTGCGGCCGGTGGGATCGGCGCCGCGCTGCTAGCCCTTGGCGGCCGCGTTGTCTCCGGGATCGGGCTGGTCACGCGTCTGATCGGGCTCGACGCCGAGCTCGACCGGGCCGACTTGGTGATCACGGGGGAGGGCTCGTTCGATCACCAGTCGTTGCGGGGGAAGGTAACTGCGGGTATCGCGAATTCCGCTCGTGACCGTGGGTTGCCGTGCGTTGTGGTCGCGGGGCGTAACGAGACGGGGCATCGCGAGGCCGCGTCCGCCGGCGTGACCGAGACGTACGCTCTGGTGGAGCACTTCGGGTCATCCGACCTGGCGTTCGCCGAACCGGCCCGTGGCCTCCGCGAAATCGCAGCTCGCCTGGCCACACAGTGGTCCCGGTGAGTTGGGGAATAAACCCCAGGAGAGCTAGCGTTGGCCGGTACGGCACATCACCGGACCGGCAGGGAGAACCGCACGTGACAACTGAAGCGCACATCGAGTCGACCGAGGCCACCACGGCCGCGCCGACCGGCGTCATTTTGACCGACGTCGCGGCTGTCAAGGTCAAGGGCCTGATCGAGCAGGAAGGGCGCGACGACCTGCGCCTGCGTATCGCCGTGCAGCCCGGTGGCTGCTCCGGCCTGCGCTACCAGCTCTTCTTCGACGAGCGTTCGCTCGATGGGGACGTCGTCAGCGACTTCGACGGTGTCGAGGTCGTCGTCGACCGGATGAGCTCGCCGTACCTGGCGGGTGCCACGATCGACTTCGCGGACCGGATCGACGCGCAGGGCTTCACGATCGACAACCCCAACGCGCAGAATTCCTGTGCCTGTGGTGACTCGTTCCACTAAATCCACCAGCGTTGTTCACCACGAGGGCCGCTCATCCGCAAGCCGGGTCGAGCGGCCCTCGTGCGTTGACCGGTAGGCTCCGGGGGTAATCGCACCCGATCCCCGAGGGCCGACATGAAGATCGCCGTAACCGGCTCGATCGCCACCGACCACCTGATGCACTTCCCGGGCAAGTTCTCGGAGCAGCTCATCGCCGATCAGCTGCACAAGGTCTCGCTCTCCTTCCTCGTCGACGACCTGGTCGTGCGGCGCGGCGGCGTGGCGGCGAACATCGCGTTCGGCATGGGACAGCTGGGCCTGACCCCGATCCTCGTCGGCGCCGTCGGCGCGGACTTCGCCGACTACCGCTCCTGGCTCGAACGCCACGGCGTCGACTGCGACTCGGTGCACGTCAGCGAGGTCGCCCACACGGCGCGCTTCGTGTGCACCACCGACGCGGAGCTCAACCAGATCGCCTCGTTCTACGCCGGCGCGATGACCGAGGCCCGCAACATCGAGCTCGCCCCGGTCGCCACCCGGGCCGGCGGTCTCGACCTCGTCGTGATCGGCGCCAACGACCCGGCCGGCATGCTGCGGCACTCCCAGGAATGCCGCGACCGTGGGTACGCGTTCGCAGCGGACCCGTCGCAGCAGCTCGCCTGGATGGACGGCAAGGACGTGCTGCCGCTGATCGAGGGCGCCAAGTTCCTGTTCACCAACGAGTACGAGCGCTCGCTGCTCGAGACCAAGACCGGCCTCAGCGGCGACCAGGTCCTCGAGCACGTCGAGATCCGGGTCACCACGCTGGGCGCCGGCGGTGCCGAGATCACCGGCCGCGGCATCGAGCGCATCCACGTCCCGGTCGCCCGTGACGTGGTCCCGCAGGACCCGACCGGTGTCGGCGACGGCTTCCGGGCCGGCTTCTTCGCGGCGCTGAGCTGGGGCGCCGGCTTCGAACGTGCCGCGCAGGTGGGCTCGCTCGTCGCCGCGAACGTGCTCGAGTCCGACGGCGGCCAGGAATACGCCATCGCCACGGACCAGTTCCTGAAGCGGCTCGCCGACTCCTACGGCGACGAGGCCGCCGCCGAGATCCAGCCGCATCTGATCCAGGCCTGAGGAGTACGAGAACCATGGTGCTGGCCGTCTTCGCCGGACTTCCGGGCGTGGGAAAGAGCACGCTCGCGCAGCAGGTGGGGGCGGCCATGCCCGCCACGGTTCTCGCGGTCGACACGATCGACGTCGCCCTGCGGGCCTACGACGTGACGGAGCCGCGTCCCGGCTACGCCGCATACGGCGTGGTGGCGGCGCTGGCGGAGACCCAGCTGCTGATGGGCCATCACGTGATCGTCGACGCGGTGAACCCGGTGAAGGGCGCCCGGCAGCTCTGGGTCGACCTCGCCGACCGCCTCGACGTGCCGCTGCGCGTGGTCGAGGTCTTCTGCGGTGACGACGACGAGCACCGCCGGCGGGCGAATTCCTGGGCTGACGTGCTGAAGAGCCGCGCCGAGTACGAGCCCTACGTCGGCCCGCGCCTGGTGGTCGACACCTTCCTCGCCAAGGAGCCGGTCAAACCCGTACTCAACTATCTGACCTTCCGCACCTCGTAGGCGTCCGCCTCCGGGGAGCCGAGGTATTCCTGGCCCTTCATCCGGCACCACGCCGGGATGTCGTTGGCCGCGGCCGGGTCGTCGGCCAGCACCCGGACCACCTCGCCGACCTCCACGCCGGGCATCGCCTTCGCCAGGTCGATGATCGGCAGCGGGCAGCGACGCCCCCGCGAATCCACCTCGATCACATTCCCGCCTCCTTCCGGATCGCCTCGACGAGCCCCGGCAGCACCGCGAGGAAACGGTCCACGTCGGCCTCGGTCGACCCCCGGTGCAGCGATACGCGTACGTTGCCGTGGCTGAGCACGCCCATCGCCTCCAGCACGTGACTCGGCCGCAGCGTCGACGCCGTGCACGACGAGCCCGACGAGACCGCGAAGCCGTGCCGGTCGAGAGCGTGCAGCAGCGCCTCGCCGTCCACATAAAGGCACGAGAACGTCACCAGGTGCGGCAGCCGAACGTCCGGATCCCCGACGATCTCCACGTCGGGCACGGTCTCGGCCACTTTCTCCCTGATCTTCTCGATGAGGGGACCCAACCGCGCAGCCTCCGCCTCCGCCTCCGCCATCACGGCCCGCAGGCTCGCCGCTGCCGCGACGATCTCCGGGAGATTCACAGACCCTTCCGCATGCGGTCTGTGAAGATCATCACCGGGGTACGGAGAGAGCCAGCGCACACCTTTGCGTACGACGAGCAGCCCGACGCCCGCCGGACCGCCCCACTTGCGCGCACTCGCGGTCAGCAGCGACCAGCCCGCCGGGACAGGGGAGTGCCCGAGTGACTGGGCGGCGTCCACGTACAGCGGCACGCCGTTGTCCGCGCACACCGCGGCTGCTTCTTCGATCGGCTGCACCGTGCCGACCTCGTGGCTCGCACTGATCAACGCCGCCAGCGCGGTTCCCGGCGCGCTCACCGCTTCGCCCCAGGCGGTCAGATCAAGACGTCCGAGACGGTCCACACCCACCTCACGGGCCTGCTCGTGGCGGGCCGCGGCGTGCAGCACGGCGGAGTGCTCGATCGCCGAGTGGACGAACGTTTTGCCTGCTCGGGCGCGACCCGCGAGTCCGCCCAGGACGGCGGCGTGGGCCGCGGCGGTGCCTGAGGGGAGGAAGGTGACCTCGTCCGGGCGTACCCCTATGCACTGGGCCACCGTGGCCGTCGCCGCCTCCCTCAGCTGCTGGGCCCGCCGGCCCGCGGCATAGAGCCGGTCCGGATCCGCCCAGCCGTCCTCCAGCGCCGCGAGCAGCGCCTGCCGCGCCACAGGATGCATCGGTGCGGCGCTCGCCGCGTCCAGGTACGCGGGCGCACCGGCTTGTTCCGCCCTGTATTCCACCCTCGGAACGGTATCGTCCACAGAAACGGGGAAAGCACGACCGCCGGGAAGATCCGACCCCCGGCAATCGGGCGGCATCGGCAGGTCGAGTACTGTGCGACAGTCGGTGACACCTTGCCGTTCGGTGTCCGGTTTCTTCGCACCGGGCGGTGCTCAAGGGAGGCATGAGCAGGTGGTCTCAAGGAGTTCGGTCGCACGGCCGCGGGTCGTTCGGCTCGCCGGGCTCGGTGCCGGCGGTGCCATACTGCTGGCCCTGCTGTCCGGTTGTTCCGCGGACGGGATCGGCGACGCCATGGGCGGTTTCGGCTGGCCCAAGCACGGCATCAGCCTGCAGGCCCACAAGATGTACGACATGTGGATCGCCGCGGTCATCGCGGCCCTGGTCGTCGGCGTCTTCGTGTGGGGCCTGATCTTCTGGTGCATCATCCGGTACCGCAAGCGTGGCGACAAGCTGCCCGTGCAGACCCGGTTCAACATGCCGATGGAGGTCCTCTACACGGTCACCCCGGTCCTGATCGTCGCGGTGCTCTTCTACTACACCGCGATCGTCCAGACCGATGTGGACAAGCTCTCGGCGAAACCCGACCAGACGGTCGAGGTTGTCGCGTTCAAGTGGAACTGGCAGTTCAACTACCGCGACGGCGTCGGAGAAGACGCCAACACGGTCGCCTCCACGCTCGGCACCACCTCGGACATCCCGATCCTCGTCCTCCCGACCGGGCGCACCATCCGGTTCGAAGAGACCAGCAAGGACGTCATCCACTCGTTCTGGGTGCCGGAGATGCTGTTCAAGCGGGACGTCTTCCCGGGCAGCGTGCGCAACACCTTCGAGGTCACCCTCGACAAGGAAGGCCGCTACGTCGGCCGGTGCGCCGAGCTCTGCGGCACCTACCACGCGTTCATGCAGTTCGAGCTCGTCGTGGTCTCGCCGGAGAAGTTCGACCAGTTCCTCAAGGCCAAGGAAGACGGCCAGGACACGCACCAGGCGATGGCCACCATCGGCTTCACCGGCGACCAGTCCTACGCCATCACCACGAAGCCGTACGACAGCCGCCGCCACGACGACTCGTGGAACCAGTCCGGTGCCACAGCCTCGGGTAAGTAGGAGTACGCGTTGAAGACCGAATACAAGATCTTCGTAGGCGTCGCCGTCTTCCTCTTCGGCGCGGCGGCCGTCTACGGCTTCTACACCCACGGCGCCCAGGGTCAGATCGAATGGATCGGCCTCGTCGCCCTGATCCTGTCCGGCCTGCTCTGCTCCATGTGCGGCGGCTTCTTCTGGTTCGTCGCCCGCCGCATCGACCTGCGCCCCGAAGACCGCGACGACGGCGAGATCGCCGAAGGAGCGGGCGAACTCGGCTTCTTCAGCCCCGGTAGCTACTGGCCGTTCGGCCTCGCGCTCTCCGCGGCCATCGCCGGTATGGGGCTGGTGTTCTGGATGTGGTGGTTGATCGCCCTCGGGATGTTGATGGTTGTCTTCGCTGCTTGTGGGCTGTTGTTCGAGTACTACTCGGGGAGTCGTCACCCCGTCGAGCACTGATCCTTTCGCTTTGTGGAAGACCCGTCCTTGCTTCGGCTGGGGCGGGTCTTTCTCGTTGGCTCAGTGGGATTGTCGCCGTGGGACGGTTGGGGCGGGGGTGTTCTAAGACAGGCTTCAAGGGCGTTTTTATGCCTGTCTTAGAACACCCCCGCCCCAACCTTGCATGGGGGCATGCTGCGGCTATGAGAGTGGTTTCGCGCTGCCGGGTGCATGGTTCGGGCCGCGGTCACCTCGCGGTGACGGGTCTGGCTGCCGCGTTGTGGGCAAGGCGGCGATCAGCTCAAGCAGGCCGGCCTCACTGGTGGGTCAGGCGGACGTACCTCGCCGCTTGCGCGGGCGGGTTCGGCCACCGGCGTGCTCGCCATACCGAGGGCTGGTCCTTCTGCCCGGCTGCCCGGCTGGCCTTGGGCTCGCTAGCGGGGGTACGGCGTTTACGCACATGCTGGTAGAGGTGTTGCGTCCTCTTGAAGAGCGACCGGCGGGGTGCGTCCGCCTGACCCACCGGTGAGGCCGGCCTGCATGAGCTGCGTGGCTGGAGTGCCCACAGCGCGGCAGCCAGACCACGCGCTGGAGGTGGGCGACTGGCCTAACCATGCAGTGTGCGGTGGGTGACCATGCTCCTGGCGATGGCGGAGGTCAATGCAAGGGTGGAGGCCTGGGTGTCTA
>NZ_BOQP01000060.1 GCF_018332715.1 Winogradskya consettensis
ACCGCACCCCACCCAGACCGCCCGGCGATGACACCCGACGAGATCGGTTGGCGCCGTCATGGCAGCGAGTTCGGTGGCCAGTCGCCGGTCCGAGCCATCCGAAGACGTGAACCATCCGCACCCCCGCACCGCCCCCGACCGAGCCACCTTGCGACCAAGTCCAACCCCATCCGGCCGGCTATATCCCCCAGAGCCCCACAGCGCCAGGCCACCGCCCGCTCCAGGGCCAACGCCCGCCAGGGCCAACGCCCGTCCGAGCAACCGTCCCAGCCGCCACTCACCCCGCCAGCCCCTTCCCCGGGCACAGCAAAGCGGGGCAGAGCCTCACCGGCCCCACCCCGCCAAATCCTGCTGCGCTACCCGCCCCACCGCGCTCAGCGCGGTACGGGTGGACGTTACTTCTTGGCCGCCTTCGGGTCCGGGGAGTCCGAGGTCGACAGTGCGGCGATGAAGGCTTCCTGGGGGACCTCGACGCGGCCCACCATCTTCATGCGCTTCTTGCCTTCCTTCTGCTTCTCCAGGAGTTTGCGCTTGCGGCTGATGTCGCCGCCGTAGCACTTGGCGAGGACGTCCTTGCGGATGGCGCGGATTGTTTCGCGGGCGATGATGCGGCTGCCGATCGCGGCCTGGATGGGGACCTCGTACTGCTGGCGGGGGATCAGCTTTTGCAGCTTGCCGGCCATGGAGACGCCGTAGTTGTAGGCCTTGTCCTTGTGAACGATCGCGCTGAAGGCGTCGACCGGTTCGCCGTGGAGGAGGATGTCGACCTTGACGAGGTCGGCGGCCTGCTCGCCGGAGGGTTCGTAGTCGAGGGAGGCGTACCCCTTGGTTTTGCTCTTCAGCTGGTCGAAGAAGTCGTAGATGATCTCGCCGAGGGGGAGCGTGTAGCGCAGTTCGACCCGCTCGGAGGAGAGGTACTCCATGCCGAGCATGGTGCCGCGGCGGCTTTGGCACAGTTCCATGACGGCGCCCACGAATTCGTTGGGGACCAGCACGGTGGCTCGTACGGTGGGTTCCCGGATCTCGGCGATCTTGCCTTCGGGGAATTCGCTGGGGTTGGTGACCGTGGACTCTTTCATGTCCTCGGTGATCACCTGGTAGATCACGTTGGGCGCGGTGGAGATCAGGTCGAGGTTGAACTCGCGTTCGAGGCGCTCGGAGATGATCTCCAGGTGGAGCAGGCCGAGGAAGCCGCAGCGGAAGCCGAAGCCGAGCGCGGTGGAGGTCTCGGGCTCGTAGACCAGGGCGGCGTCGTTGAGCTTGAGCTTGTCGAGCGCGTCACGCAGCGCCGGGTAGTCCGAGCCGTCGATCGGGTAGAGGCCGGAGTAGACCATCGGCCGCGGGTCCTTGTAGCCGCCGAGGGCTTCCTTGGCCGGTCGGTTGTGACCGGTGACGGTGTCGCCGACCCGGGACTGGCGCACGTCCTTCACGCCGGTGATCATGTAGCCGACCTCGCCGACGCCCAGCGCGCCGGCTTTCTCCATCTCGGGCGAGACGACACCGATCTCGAGCAGCTCGTGCACGGCCCCGGTGGACATCATCTTGATCTTGTCGCGGGCCTCGATCCGGCCGTCGATCACCCGGACGTACGTGACGACGCCGCGATAGACGTCGTACACGGAGTCGAAGATCATCGCGCGGGCCGGGGCGTCGGCGTCGCCGACGGGCGCCACGAACTCCCGGACGATCTCGTCGAGCAGGTGCTCGACGCCCTCGCCGGTCTTGCCGGAGACCTTGAGAACGTCGCTCGGCTCGCACCCGATGAGCTTGGCGAGCTCCTCGGCGTACTTCTCGGGCTGCGCGGCCGGCAGGTCGATCTTGTTGAGGACCGGGATGATCCGCAGGTCGTTCTCCATGGCCAGGTACAGGTTGGCCAGGGTCTGCGCCTCGATGCCCTGCGCGGCGTCGACGAGCAGGACCGCGCCCTCACAGGCGGCGAGGCTGCGCGACACCTCGTAGGTGAAGTCGACGTGACCGGGGGTATCGATCATGTTGAGCACGGCGGTCTCGCCCTGCTTGTCGCCGTTACGGATCACCCAGGGCATCCGCACGGCCTGGCTCTTGATCGTGATCCCGCGCTCGCGCTCGATGTCCATACGGTCGAGGTACTGCGCGCGCATCTGCCGCGGATCGACCACGCCGGTGATCTGCAACATCCGGTCGGCCAGGGTCGACTTGCCGTGGTCGATGTGGGCAATGATGCAGAAGTTCCGGATGCGACGCGGATCGGTCGCTCCGATGATGTTCACGCCGGGGTCGAGCGGTCCAGGCACGTTCGTCCGTTCTGAAGCAGTGGTCAGGTCCGACATTCAAGGGGCCGGTCAAGGGAGACCGACCACTCCATGGTCCCACGTCGCGCCGCCCCGGCCCGATGAGACCCGATCAGCGACCCCGGCCCACCTCTCACACCTTCGTCAACGCCCGGTGCGGCCGGGCCGGAACCTCGGCGACAACGACATCTCCGGGCCTGATCTCCCCACCGCGGAGCACAACCGCCATGACACCCGCCTTCCGCACGACCCCACCCTGCTCATCGCGCCCGAGAACCTCCTTGAGCAGCCCTGGCCGGAACCGGTTGATCTGCGCACACGGATTCCGGAGCCCGGTGATGACCACCGCTGGCCGCGCGTCCCCGTCACTCCGCTCGAGCTCGGCAGTGATCGCCTCTCCCATCACCGCCACGGTGTCGGCAATCTCGTCATCCAGCACCGCACGCCGGGCCGCAGCAAGAACGTCCAGGGCACTGCCGGGCTCCACGGTCTGGCGCACGGGGGCATTCAAGCCGAACCGCAGCACCGTCCCGCACGGCAACCCGAGCAGGTCGAGCCCCACGGTCGTCACGTTCTCCCCGAGCCCGCCGTCCGGCACCTCATAACCCTTGGCGCCGACCTCCCCGAACAATTCGGACTGGATGAGGTGCACCTGCCGGAGATTGGGCTGCGAAGGATCGGCGGCGACCCGCGACCGGTGCCGGACGGTCACCCCCGCATGGATGTCACCCAGCACTCCCAGCCCCGGCACCAGCACGATCCGCTCCCGGTTCGGTTTGCTGAACGAATACACGTCGTTGCAGCTCACAGCCGCGACACCGCCCTGCAGCACAGCACTCATAGCCCGATCCTCCCGAGGCCCGGGCCCGCCGGCAACGGAGATACCAGCAACGGAGATCCCGGCCACCGAGATCCCGGCCACGGAGATGTCAGTCCGGCGGCTCCAGGAAGAGGGAGGAGAGCCTCGGCAACCGCTTCTGCATCTCCTCCTCATCGTCGAAGTCCCAGAGCATCGCGGCATCGGGCCGCCCCGGTGGCGCGTCGCTCGGCGGCATCTCCTGGTCGGTGGCCTGTCGATATGCCTCTCCCGCGATGCCGAGCACCTCTTCGGCCTCGAACACCGCGCCCGTCGTGGCGGCGGCACGGACCGACGGAAGATCGGCCAGGGAGTCGGGCTCGCGGACGGCACGGGCCAGAACCTCGCGGCCGTTGGCGACGAGCCAGCCGCGGAAGTGGTCGAATCCGTCTTCGGAACAGCCGCCGTTGATCAGGTAGGCGGCGGCCCAGAGGTCCTCCTTGCCGGAGGCGCCCATGACTTTGTCGAGATGGCGGCCCCAGGCCACGATCTCGTCGGGTTCGCGGGTGGCAAGCTCCGCGATGGCGCGGCTGGCCACCTCACCGGGCGAACCCGGCCGGTCGGCAGTCGCCCGGTCGATGACCGCCCAGAAGTCGTCCGTTCTCATGCGCACAGCCTGCCAGCCGGGTACGACAAAATCGGGGATCCCGAGAGCAGGATGGACGCATGCGTCCCGTGTCACTTCCCGAGATCGCGTACGGCGCTACGAGCGTACGGCCGCATTGGTCTGATCTGCCCTTGCCCCTTCGGGCCGCGATCGATGATCGGCTGGGGTCTCCCGTCGCTGCCGCAACCACCGCGGGCGGGGGTTTCACCAGGGCTTTCGCGAGCGTCGTCGAGACCGCGACGGGCGAGCGGGCCTTCCTGAAGGCAGCCCCACTTCACGATCCGAATTCCGACGCGTACGCCCGTGAGGCGACCATCACATCCGCACTGCCGATCGAGGTACGCGCCCCACGTCCCCGCTGGACGCTCGTGACCGAGGGCTACTTCGTTCTCTGCCTGGACGCGATCGACGGCCGGATCCCCGCCCTGCCCTGGAAACCCGAGGACCTCCGAGCAACCCTCAACGCCTGGCACCGGTCCGCCACGGCACTGCAGAACCCACCGCGAGACCTGCGACTTCCCCCTCTGGATCATCTCGTACGCACGGAGCTCTCCCACTGGTCCGAGATCTTCGCGGGGCGGACACCACTCCCACCGTCACCGCCCTGGGTCCCGGCCCGGCTCGAAACCCTCGCAGCACTCGAACAACGCCTCCCCGACCTGGTCAAAGGCCCGGGAATGCTCCACGGCGACCTGCGAATAGACAACACCCTCATCGATGGGTACGGGCAGGCGTGGCTGTGCGACTGGACCTGGCCGGCCACGGGACAGCCGTGGTTCGACACGGTGACACTGCTCATCACGGCGTACGCCAGCGGCCTCGACACGGACCGCCTCCTGGAGCCGTGGAACGCCCCGCCGGAGGGGATCGACGGCGCCCTCGCCGCGATGGGCGGCTACTGGCTCACCCGCGCGGCAGGCGGCCCGAGCAGCGCCTCACCGCACAGCCGGCAGCACCAGAGATTCAGCGGCCGGCAGGCCCTGGCCTGGCTGGCCGATCGCCGAGGGTGGTCCTGAGCTGCCGTTTCGCGCGTGCTGCGGGCGCTCGATTTGGGCGGCGTGAGAGGAGCCTGATACATTGGTACGTCGCGTGTGGTGACGCGTTCATGCGTGCTGCCACTCGCCCAGTTACTCGGTTTGTCAGTTACACCGCAAGATCAGTTACTCGGTTTGTCAGTTACACGGCAAGATCAGCTACACAGCAAGATCAGTTACTTCGTAAGACCAGTTGTTCAGTAGTAGCCAGTACATGATTCTTCGAATCATCCGAACTAGTCAGGACAAGGCTGTCGCGTGGCGAACATCAAGTCCCAGATCAAGCGCAACCGCCAGAACGAGAAGGCCCGGCTGCGCAACAAGTCGGTCAAGTCGTCTCTGAAGACCGTGATCCGCAAGCTGCACGAGGCGGGCGACGCGGGCAACACCGAGTCGGCCACCGCGCTCCTGCGTGACGCCTCGCGCCAGCTCGACAAGGCCGTCAGCAAGGGTGTCATCCACAAGAACCAGGCGGCCAACCGCAAGTCGGCCATCGCCAAGAAGATCGCCGCCCTGTCGGCCTGATCATCGCAGGGCTCGCTCGCGGCGCCGACGCGCCCAAGCGTCCCGAGCCGCCGCGAGGAGCCGTCTGAGCAAGGCGGCCGCACTCGTGCGTCTCTGCGTGCTGATCACTCGGCAGCAGGATCAACGCACTCCAGGCATCGCCGGACCCAGGTCCAGCGATGCCTGAGTCGTTTCCACCCCGCAGTCCGGCATCAACCGGTCCCGGGACCAGGCGGACCATCACGAGTCGCTGACAGGCCACCCTGATGCCCCGCCCGGCACCAGCCGTCCGTGCCGCCGGCCTGTGGGCCATCCAGGCTCACACCCCCGCCCCACCGAAGAGCCGCTTGCCTTCCCGGCTATTTGAGCCCCCTTGGGCGCCCGATCCGCACTATGCGATGGGTTCCGTAGATCGAAGCCGGACGTTGCGGCGGGAGCGACACGCCCGAATTAGGCCGTCCATGCGATTCGACCCCGGACGATCGGTCGTGATGTGCGTCGGATCACTCCGGGTCCTCAATTCAGACATCCAGCCTGATCGAGCGGTTTTGCCACCGAGCCGACATACCAGTCGGCCGATATGTCTGGTTTCGCATTCCATGATCAGAGAGCTGCGCGTAGGAGTGAGCCTTCGGGAAGTGTCGGACCCACGTGCAAAGATTTTGACCGTGAACAGCGCCCCGCCCGCCCCGTTGGTCCTCGTCCAAGGTGACGAGGAATTGCTCGCCGCCCGGGCCGTCACCACGACGGTTGACGCCGCGCGTGCGGCCGACCCCGGGGCCGACGTGCGGGAGTATGAGGCCGGCCAGCTCTCCCCCGGCGAGGTCGCCGAGATGCTGAGCCCCTCGCTGTTCGGCGGTCAGCGGGTGCTCGTGATCCGCGCGGGGCAGGATGCGCGTAAGGATCTCGTCGCGGCGCTCCTGGCGTACGCGAAGAATCCCGATCCTGAAGTGACCTTGATCGTCACCCACCTGGGCGGGGCCAAGGGCAAGGCGTTCGCCGACGGCCTCAAGAGCGCCGGGGCGACCGTGGTGCCCGCCGCGAAGCTGAAGGGTGAGCGGGAGCGCATCGCGTTCGTCCGTGACGAGTTCCGGCGCAACGGCGGCAGATGCGACGAGGCCACGGCGTCCGCGCTGATCCAAGCCGTCGGCACCGATCTGCGCGAGATCGCCGCAGCCTGCTCCCAGCTGCTCGCCGACACCGACGGCAAGATGAGCGCCGAGGTGGTGGCTCGTTACTACAAGGGCCGCGCCGAGGTCAGCGGCTTCGCGGTGGCCGACGCGGCGATGATCGGTGACGTCCCCGCAGCCCTCGAGGCCCTGCGCTGGGCCCTGCACGTCGGTGTCGATCCGGTGCCGATCGCTGACGCACTCGCCGACGGCGTGCGCACGGTCGCCCGCGTCGCCTCCGCCGGCCGCGGCAACCCCTACCAGATGGCCAGCTCACTGGGCATGCCCGCGTGGAAGATCCAGAAGGCACAGGAACGCAGCCGAGGCTGGAGCCCCGAAGGCCTCGTCGACGCCATGCGCGCCGCAGCCGACTGCAACGCCGCGGTCAAGGGCGGCGCCGAGGACCGCGGCTACGCCCTGGAAGTCGCGGTCTTCGCCGTGGCCCGGGCCCGCCACGCGGGAGGATCCCGATGACCCGTTCCCGCCGCGCCGGCCTCTCCCGCGAAGAAGTCAGCCAGCAACCCCTCTACGCCCGCCTCCTCGGCCTGCAGTACCTGGCCCCCAGCGGCTTCCTCTGCTTCGTCTTCCTGGAAGGCGCGGTGGCCCTCGGCATCCTCCTGGCCCTCGCCGAGCTGGTCAGCTGGTGGGGCGTCGTGGTCCTACCCCTCACGGTCGCCGCCATGGTCAAGCTCAACGACATCGTCGCCGGCGCCCTCACCACCCGCCCCACCATCCCCACCCCTGCCACCGCCGCGCTGACCTCCTCCCCCCACCGCGCCCCCACCCCCGCAACGTCCCGCAACCCCCACGCCCGCGAGTCCCACTCCCGCGAGCCGAAAATCAGCACCCCGGAAATCAGCAAACCCGAAATCAGCACCCCCGAATTCAGCGCGCCCGGAGCCCGCAGCACCAACGCGGGCCCCGCCGGATTCCGCGACCCCGCCCCCCGCACCGCCACCGCCTACCCCTCTGCCGCCGTCACCTCGGTGATCGACCTGTCCGCAACCTCGGTAACCGACACCACACCAGCGGAAGAAACAGTCCGTCTATCCGCCACGGCGCTGTCCCGAATGGCCACCCCACCCACCCCGGAAGACGGCCCCACCGTCCGCCTCCACCCACGCTCGGACCAGCCCCCCGCAGCCATCGAGTCCACCACGAGCTACGGCTCAACCCCGAGCGGCGAGCCAACTCCCAGCTCCGGATCGAGCTCGGGCGTCGAGCTGGCTGTCGGCTACGGGTCGAGCTCAGGCACCGAACGCGCCGCGGGCTACGGGTCGAGCTCGGCCACCGAGCCTGCTGCGGGCTACGGGTCGAGCTCCGCCACCGAACGCGCCGCGGGCTACGGATCAAGCTCCGCCATCGAACGCGCCGCGGAACATCGCTCGGGGCCCGAGCGCGACCAGCGCAATCCAGGCGGGCCGACCAGCGACCCGGCATCGAAAACCGGTTCAGGCCCGATCACCGACTTCGGCGCGAACTACCGATCAGCGTCGGCCGGCACCACCGACACCGACGCCGACCAGGGACAATCCGAGGCGCCGACCGACGGCGAGACAACGCCTCCCCGAAGCTGGGGCTGGGGTTTACCCACCCGCGAAGCAAACCAGGACGCCCCCGCCCGAAGCTGGTCCAAGCAGGGCCGCTCAGCCCGCCGGGCGGCAAAACGAGGATCCTCCGCGACCAGATCCACCGAACCCACCCAACGCAAGGTCCCACCCCTCGGGCCCGAACCAACCCTGACCACCTTGCCCCGCCAACTGACAAGCGGCCGCACAACCCAGCCCGACGACAAAGAACAAGGGACACCCGGCCCCGCCTCCCCCTTCGGCCCCGGCTCCTCCCTAGACGCCGGCGGCCCCATCGCCACCGGTTGGCCCAGCGCCCCAAGCTCTTCCGACTCCCCCACCTCCGCCGAGTCGCCCGGCTCCTCCAAGTCCTCCAGCTCCCGGTCGTCCGGGTCCTCCAGCTCTTCTAGGTCATCCGGGTCATCCGGGTCATCCGGCGCGTCTGGGTCATCCGGCGGGAGCAACAGAGACGCGAACGCAGGATCGCAGGATCGCAAGCCGGGCGTAGATACCGATTCAAGCGGGCGTGGCGACTCCCCGGCCGAAGGCTCGGGCAAATCCAGCCCTGCCGCAGGTGGAGACCCAATCACCTGGAGCGCGGAAGCCGTAACCATCAACGGGACCACCCCAGCACGCCAATGGGCCGACCAGCTAGACGACCACCAGCGAGCTCGCCAGTCAGCAGCACGCCGCTACGAGTAAGCAACCCAGAACAGCTGATCACGCCGGCGCCAGCTCGCGAATATCCCCGCAGCGCAGCCGATCAGGTGCCGGCATACGTGCGCCTCCCTAAGCACAGCCGATCATGTTCCGGCACGCGAATTCCCCTGAGCGCAGCCGATCGTGTCGGCATACGAGCGCTTCCCTAACACAGCTGATCGCTTGCTGGCATGCGAGCGCTCCTCCAAGCACAGCTGATATGTCTGCCGGCATGGGAGCGCCCCTCTGAGCTCAGTTGATCCCGGATGTCCGCGATCCCGGCCCGCGTGCACCTCCGTTGCTCCGGGCTCGACGCCTTCGCGGCCCGCGGAAATGAGCTGGCTGGACATGGACCGGCTCAGTGCCTGGCTATCCTCATGACCCAGGTCACCCCCGGCGGTCCGTCACGTTCTTGGACGGCCGTTCGTCCCTCTCCCGTATCCATTGAGAGGAGCGGACGATGAAGATCGCGGTTGCGGGCGGCACGGGACTCACCGGGCGGCACGTAGTGCGGGCGCTGAGGGCGGCAGGGCATGAGCCGATCACGCTGGCTCGGGCGGAGGGCGTGGACCTGGTGACCGGGGCCGGGCTTGATGCGGCGCTGACCGGTGCCGACGCGGTGATCGACGTGAGCAATGTCAGCACGATGAAACGCGACGTGGCGGTTGCCTTCTTCGACAAGGCGGGTCGCAATCTGGCCGGCGCGGCCGACCGGGCCGGCATTCGGCACCTCGTCAGCCTGTCGATCGTGGGCGTCGAGGTGGTCAAGAACCCTTACTACGCCGGCAAGATCCGCCAAGAGGAGATCGTCCGCGAGGGCCGTGTCCCGTGGACCATCCTGCGCGCGACACAGTTCCACGAATTCGCGGGCCAGCTGCTCAGCGGCCTTCCCGGCCCGGTCGCCCTGGTGCCCACCATGAAAACCCAGCCCATCGCCGTACGCGAGGTGGCCCGAGCCCTCGTCGACCTGGCCGCCGAGCAGACGCCCCAGGGCATGGCCCCGGAACTGGCAGGCCCCCAGGTCGAATCCATGGTGACCATGACCCGCCGCCTCATCGCCGCGGGGGGCGCCCGCCGCCGCCCGGTCCTGCCCCTCTGGCTCCCCGGCCCCATGAGCACCGGAGGTCTACTACCCACCGCCCCGGGCCCCCGCGGCACAGCAACCTTCGACGAATGGCTGGCCGCCCCCTCCGACGCGACCAACTGACCCAACGCCACTCCCGCAGAACACGGCGCAACGCCTCAGACTCCCGCCATGCACCGCGCGACGCCTCAGACTCCCGTCACGAGCAACCAGCCCATCAAAGTCAGGCCTCCACCGAGCCGCGCAGGACTGGACACGACGGGACCAGCCCGAGCAGCGCGGGACAGAGTGAGACCGACCCGCACGAGACGGGACAGGACCGAGCCGTGCGGAACAAGACAGGATGAGGCCAGACAGCGCACGGCCGGAGCCCAGCTAGGCAGTCGAAGCCGAGCAAGTTCGAAGCCAACCCTGACAGGCGACCGACCCGAGCAGGCGAGCCGGACCGGGCCGGACCGGGCCGGGCCGGACCGGGCCCGGCAGGGCAGTGCAGCGCAAGCGGCCCGGGCCGGGCAAGCGGGCCGGGCCGGGCAAGCGGGCCGGGCCGGGCAAGCGGGCCGGGCAAGCGGGCCGGGCAAGCGGGCCGGGCGGGGCAAGCGGGCCGGGCGGGGCAAGCGGGCCGGGCCGGGCCGGGCAAGCGGGGAGGACAAGCGAGGAGGGCAAGCGAGGAGGGCAAGCGAGGAGGGCAGGCAATTAGGCGGAGCTGGGCCGAGTGTCTGTTCAGGGCCGCTCAGCTGACCTGGGTCAGGGTGGCGGTGGGTCGCCGCGGGTGACGACGGCGAGGCCGGTTGGGGTGCGGACCGCGGCCAGGTCGCCTTCCTTGTCCGTGCGCAGGACCCGCGCGCCCCCGCGACTGATCCGGTCGAGCAGAGCCCCGTTCGGATGCCCGTAATCGTTGTCCAGCCCGACCGACACCAGGGCGACAGCCGGGTCGACGGCATCGACGAAGGCGGGCAGTTGGTACGGCGAGCCGTGGTGGGAAACCTTGAGGACGTCCGCGTGGACGGCTTGGGGGCCGAGGTGGTTGAGGAGTTCCTGTTGTTCCTCGGTTTCAGCGTCGCCGGGTAGCAGAACGGTGTGCCCGCCGACCCGGGCGAGCAGGACGAGCGAGTTGTTGTTCGGGTCGGAGTTGGTGCCGTGCAGGGGTTCGAGGGGGCCGAGGACGGTGAGTTCGAGGTCGCCGATCGTGTATCGCCAGCCTGGGCCGACAGCTGCCATGGGGGCTCGTGACCTGGCGGCCTGGGCGGCGACGGAGGCGCGGCCCGCGGGTGGGTCCGGCCAGTCGGGGGTGGCCACTCCCGCGACGGTACGCCCGCGGAAAACCCCTTCGACCCCGCCGATGTGGTCGACGTGGAAGTGGCTGACAACGAAGAGCGCCACCTGTCGTACGCCAAGCCGCCGCAGGCAGTGGTCGACCAGCGTGGCGTCCGGTCCGGCGTCGACCACCACTGCCCGGCCCTCGCCGGCGGGCAGGACGATCGCGTCGCCCTGTCCCACGGCGCAGGTGACCACGAGCCAGTGCGGTGGCGGCCAGCCCGCGGCCATCAGGCGCACGGGCAGCGCGCCCAGCATCGCGCTCACCGCGACGACGGCCACGAGGCGCCGCACCGCGGGCCGTCTGGTGGCCACCAGCGAGGCGACGGTGAGCATCGCGAGCAGCAGCGCCCCGGGGATGCCACCGGGCCAGGGCAGTGCCCCTGCGGGCAGCCGGGCGCCGTGCGTGGCGACGAGGACGAGCCAGCGGGTGGGCCACTGACCGCACCACGCGGCGAACTCGGCGCCTGCGGGCCAGAGGGGTGACAGGACCGCGGCGCTGACGCCGAGCAGGGTGGCGGGTGCGATCGCGGGGACGACCAGCAGGTTTGCGGGCACGGCGACGAGGCTGATGCCGGCGGAGATCCCGGCGACGACCGGACCGCAGGCGACCTGGGCTGCGGCGGGGACGGCGAGTGCCTCGGCGGCCCACGCGGGCCAGCCCCGGCTGGTCAGGGCGTCCCGCCATTTGGGGGCGAGCAGCAGCAGACCGCCGGTGGCCAGGGCCGACAGCGCGAACCCGATGTCGCCGGCGAGTTCCGGGTCGATCACGATCAGCACGGCCACCCCGGCGGCGAGCGCGGGCACGGCGGCACGGGCGCGGCCCACGGCGAGACCGAGGAGCCCGATCGCTCCCATGGCCGCGGCACGCACGACGCTCGGTGACGGTCTTGCGAGGATGACGAACCCGATGAGTGCCACGGCGCAGACCAGCGCGATGACGACGGGGCCGGCCCGGGTCCACCGCACGAGGTAGAGCACGACGCCACAGATGATCGCGACGTTGGCCCCGCTGACCGCCGTCAGGTGAGTCATCCCGGTCGCGCGGAAGTCGTCGTCGAGTGCCTGGTCCATCCGGCTCGTGTCGCCCACGACCAGGCCGGGGAGCAGACCACCGACGTCGTCGGGCAGCGGCGCGCAGGCACGCTGCAGACCCGTTCTCAGCACTCCGGCCGCACGCTGCGACCACGACGACCGGCCGTGCAGCAGGGGCGGGTCCTTCACGGACAGCACGGCCGCGGTGAGATCGCCGCCGCGCGGGGCCTGCAGCCGCCCGGTCGCCGTCACCCGCTGGCCCGGCAGCAGTGGCCGCCATCCGGGGTCGGAGCCCAGCACCAGGCCTCGCGCGGCGAGGCGGAACGAGGGGCCGTCCGGCGGATGAACCGCCGTCAGGTCGACGGGGATCAGGTAGGTGGGCGGCAGCCCCGGTGAGCCGTCCAGTGCCCGGGGATCGTCGCGGACCGTGAGCTCGACCCGGACGGCGGCACCCGCGTTGACGAGGCCGGCCAGCGGCGCGGCCTCGCGTGCGTGAACCCGCGCGGCGGTCGCGACGGCCCCGCATGCCGCGCCGAGCAGCAGCGACAGGACGATCCAGCGAGAGACGCCGAGACGTGCGACGCGCGTGGACAGCCCGGCGACCACGAGGAAGGTGACTCCGAGGATCAGCCCGGTCCGCGCGGACAGATAGAGGCCGGCCAGGGCGGTGAGCCAGAGGGAGACGGCGAAACCGGCGAGACGGAGGTCGGGCGTCACACCGTCACCAGGTCTTTCAGCTGCTCGTAGCGGGCCGTGCCGATGCCGTCCACCTTCTGCAGATCGCTCACCGCCTTGAAACCGCCCTGCGCGTCGCGGGCGGCGAGGATCCGCTGAGCCAGCACCTGCCCCACGCCGGGGAGCGTGTCGAGATCCGCCAGGGTCGCGGTGTTGAGATTCACCAGGCCACCGGCGGGGGCGGGAGCACCGGCGGGGCCGGGGGCGGGAACACCCGGGGGCAGGCTGGCGCCGACCATGATGAGCTCGCCGTCGATCACCTTGCGGGCCAGGTTGAGCGGAGCCACGTCGACTCCGGGCTGGGCGCCGCCTGCCGCCTGGAGGGCGTCGGCCACCCGGGCTCCGGGGGCGAGGTTCACCACACCCGGCTTACGAACCTTGCCCGCCACCGCGACCACGACCACCGGCGCCGATGCCGCAGCCACCGACGTAACGACGAGGGACCCGGGGAGCGCGAGCGGTGGCGGCACGGGGTCGACCTGGGGACGGGAATGCCAGGCGAGGACCGCCGCGATGAGGACCACTGAGACAGCGACGGCGGCGAGGGCCCGCACGCCACGGCTCCCGGGATCGAAGAGGTTCAGCCGGGAAGGGGCAGGCGACGGCGGCGACTCGTCACGCAGTGGGGTGTCCGCGGCGGTCCACGCCGGACGATGGGCGAGGTCTTCCGCGAGCGGTGGCAGGTCGGCGGCCGACGGCGGGTCGGGCAGGGTGACGTCGTCCGGCCAGCCGTGGGCATCATGCGGCCATCCGGGAATCGCCTCCGACCACCCGGGCACCACATCAGCCCAGTTGAGCGGCCCCCCACCACCCACCGAGGGAGAAGCCGCCACCGGCAGCGGCGCCGGCAGCGGCAGCGGCGCCGGCAAAGACGGCAGCGGCGCCGGCACAACGGGGAGAACAGCGGCCGGAGCGCCGGGAGGAGAGGCCCAGGGGGAGGCAGGAGGGGGTTTGGCCGGGCGGGACAGGATCGAGTCGAGCCGGCTCTGGACGAGTTCTTCGGGGGTGTTCGCCTCACTCACGCCGCCGACCGTAGGGTTCTCGGACCGGCACCCGCTCGGGTGCCTGTGGATGGACGCGCGTTGTGGATAACCGGGGGCGACATGGAATCCGTGCTGGAGCAGGTAGTCCTGAGGCTCAGATCGGCCGGCTGCGTCTTCGCGGAGGAAGAGGCCGCGATGCTGACCGGGGCCGCACCCACCCCCGAGAAGCTGGAAGAACTGGTCGAACGGAGGGCCCAGGGCGAACCCCTCGAACAGGTGGTCGGATATGCCATCTTCTGCGGCGAGAAGATCCACCTCCGCCCCGGCGTATTCGTCCCCCGCGTACGCAGCGAGCTCCTGGTCCGGATAGCAGCCGAGAACGCCACGAACAACACTGTGGTCGTCGACCTCTGCTGCGGCTCCGGAGCGCTGGGCAAGGCGGTACACCGGCGCGTACCCGGAATGGCGCTCTATGCCGCGGACAGCGACCCCACCGCTGTGGCCTGCGCCAAGGACAACATCGGCCCGGAGAACGTCTTCCAGGGTGACCTTTTCGCAGCCCTGCCCGCCCACCTGAAAGGCGGTGTCAACGTGCTGATCGCCAACGTCCCCTACGTCGCGACCAGGCACATCCCGTTCCTGCCCGCCGAGGCCCGCGACCATGAACCCCGCGAGGCGCTGGACGGCGGCGACGACGGGCTCGACGTGTTCCGTGCAGTTCTGAAAGAGGCCAAAACGTGGCTGGCCCCGGGGGGAATCCTGCTCTCCGAGATCACCGAGGCTCAGATCAGCACCGCGACTGATGTGGTACGCGCAACAGCCCTGCACCCCGCGATCCACATCGACGAAGATCTCGAAGCCACGGTCGTGACAGCCACCGCGCTGAACCGATAAAGTCAGCGGCTCGAAACAGAGGAGACCGATGGGCCTGTTCCGCAGAGCCGCTCGGGCGCGCCTGGCCAGTCAGGTCATCAAGCGCCTGCGCCGCGCCGGCATGCGGGACGCCCGATATCACTCCGCCTCTTTCACGGTCCGTTTCACGCGCCCCGGCGACGACCAGCCGAACGTCCTGCGCCTGGAGGAGGTCCGGAAGGGCCACGTGGACCGTTTTGTCACCGGCCTGGTCCGCGCCAAGGGTCTCCCGGCGACCTGGGCCGAGGCCCGCCCCCTGTTGCGCCCGGTCCTGCGCGGCGCTACCACCACGGCCGATGTCCTGGCGCCCCTCTGCCGTCCCGCGTTCCCGTTCCTGGCCGAGTTCGTGGTGGTCGACCAGCCCGACACGATGACCTACGTGAACGCGACGCACGGCTGGGGCGTGACCGACGACGAGATCTTCGCCGCCGCCCGTGGCAATCTCTCGGGCGCCAAGCTGGTCGGCGTCGCCGAGGAACCGGTCGTCGTGCAGTTCGTGGACGACGGCGACTCCTACTGGACCTCGCACCTGCTGCTGGACGGCTGGCTGGCAGCGCTGGCCGGTCAGGTCGGCGGCAACCCGGTCGCATTCGCTCCCGAGCGTGGGTTGCTGCTGGTCACCGCCGAGGACAGCGATCACCTGCCCGAGCTCTTCGCCCGCGCCGAGATGATCTACCTGGCCTCACCCCGCGCCATCAGCCCCGCACCTTACATATCGGGCAAAGACCGGAAGACGCAGCCGTATCATCAGGAAAATTGCAAAGCCAGGATAAAGCGCGCGGAAGCCGTCCTAGCTGCCAAAGAGTACGCCCGTCAAGCCCAGCAAATCGACAACGCCGCCGAGCTCCTGATCACCGACGACGGCCGCACCAGAGCCGTCTGGCCCAGGAACGAACCCACCCTGCTCCCCAGGGCCGACGAGATCCAGTACGGCGAGACGATCACCGCCTGGGAGGACCTCGAACCCCACCTCACCCCGCAGGGCCTCAACCCCGAACGCTGGCGAGCGGAAACCTGGCCCCAGAACTAGGTCCGCCGGTGAACAACCACCCCGGCCGCCCCAGGACCGACGTGAGCGGCCACCACAGCCCCGATCTCGGTGATGTAGCAGTCCCGCAGCCGGTCCCCCAGCCGCATCGCCACGGCGTCGGCCAGCGCCCCCGCCCGATCGGCGGCCTCGAGATGATGGACGGCGATGTCGACCTCCCCGCTCCCGGAGGCCTCGACCGTCAGATCCACCAGCCGCGCGAGCGCCCGCCCCGCCGTCCGCACCTTGTCGCGCACGACGATCGCCCCGTCCACCATGTGCAGGATCGGTTTGACGGCCAGCGCGGTCCCGAGCAGCGCGGACGCGGCACCGATCCGTCCCCCGCGACGCAGGAATTCGAGGGTGTCCACGTAGAAGAGCGTCGACACCCGGCTCGCATGATCAGCCGCCTGATCGCGTACACCGGACAGATCTGAACCTTGACCCGCCGCCGTGGCCGCAGCCAGCGCCGCAAAGCCCAGCCCCATGCCCGTGGTTTTGCTGTCCACGACCTGGACCTGCGCGCCGACCTCGGTCGCCGCCAGCTGCGCGGCCTCATACGTGCCGGACAGCTTGGCGGACAGGTGCACCGACACGATGCCGTCAGCGCCGGAGGAGAGCAGCTTCCGGTACGCCGTGACGAACTGCTCCGGCGCCGGCCGTGACGTGCTGACGGCGGCACGCCGTGCACCCAGCGCACGCGCCACCTCGGCCGGGGAGATCTCGTCCCCCTCGAGCCCTTCGTCACCGTTGATGACGACGGTCAGCGGGACGACGGTGAGATCGTACGTCCCGTGCAGCTCCGGTGGCAGGTACGCGGTGGAGTCGGTGACAACCGCGACGGGCATGCGGGCACCGTAACCGATGCGGGGCTAACTTACCTGGATCGAGGTGACGAGGAACGGCGTTCCCTGCATGCAGGTCGTCATCATGCCCTTCACGGTGTGCCCGGTCACCGTGACCGTTGCCCCCGCCGTGGCGATCGACTTCTGCGCGTCGTCCTTGATGATCAGCAGATGCTTGTCGAGCAGGATGCAGCCGGGCTCGACCCCGGCATCAATGGTCCCGGAGATCGTGATGTCACCGGCGGAAGGAACCGAGGAGGCGGAAGGAGCCGAGGAATCGGAAGGAGCGGGCACGCTGGACACCTCGATAGCGCTGGGAGCAGCGGGGGCCGGAGAGCCGCTTTGCCCGCCGTTGGCACACCCGGCAAGGCAAGTGAGCGCAACGGCGGCAGTCAAGGCAAGTCGTCGCAAGGTCATGGTCCCTCAGACGCTACCGGCCATGGATCCGGTTCCCATGGACAGGATTAAACCGGCGGTGGAACGGGACGTTCGGAGAACGGCCCGACGTTGTACGCCGCCAGCTGCCACCCCCGCGACCCGTCGTGGCTCAGCTCGACCCAGTGGCAATTCTGCAGCGCCCGCAGGCTCCGCAACTGCTCGCGCGGCCAGCCCAGCAGGTGCCCGACACCCGAGCGGGCCGCGGCGCCATGGGTGGCCACGACGACCGTGCCCCCGGCCGGCACCAGATCGGCAGCTGCCTGGAGCCCGTCGGCGACGCGCTCGCCCAGGTCATCGAGCGTCTCGACGTCACCGCCGATGACGTCGGCACCGGCGGTCCAGCGGGCGTGCTCGTCAGGGCGCTGCTCGGCGACCTCGGCCATGGTGAGGCCCTGCCACTGCCCGAAGTACCGCTCCCGCAGCCGTTTGTCGTAGCTCGGCGACAGACCAGTCAGCGCGGCGAGCGCTGCGGCCGTGTCGGAGGCGCGGACCAGGTCGCTGGAGACGAGCACGTCGGGGCGCAGCCGCACGAGCAGCTCCGCCGCGTCGACGGCCTGCTGACGGCCGAGATCGTTGAGCGGCACGTCGGTCTGGCCCTGGACGCGGTGTCCCGCGTTCCAGTCCGTGTTGCCGTGCCGCCAGACGATCAGGCGCGTCGTGGTCATGCGGTTTCGGCGTCGACCATGTCGCGGTCGACGAACTCCACCGTGGGGCAGTCCTTCCACAGCCGGTCGAGCGCGTAGAACTCGCGCTCCTCGGTGTGCTGGACGTGCACCACGATGTCGATGAAGTCGAGCAGCACCCAGCGGCCCTGCCGTTCGCCCTCGCGGCGGACCGGCTTGACCTTCTCGGGGAGGTTGAGCAGGGCCTCCTCGATCGCGTCGACGATCGCGATCACCTGGCGCTCGTTGGAGGCCGAGGCGATGACGAAGGCGTCGGTGATGTAGAGCTGCTCGCCGACATCGATGATGACGATGTCCTGCGCCTTCTTGTCCGCGGCTGCCTGCGCCGCAGTCAGCGCGAGCTCGCGGGCGCGTTCGGTGACGGGCACCGGTCTCCCCTCGTTCGGTTTACAGAGGTACAAGCCTCTCACACGGGGCCGACAATCCCTCAGGCGTGATTCACCACAAAGGGCACATTACTCACGATAAAGTTCGCGCTTCGCGATGTACTGCACCACACCATCGGGCACGAGGTACCAGACGGGCTCCCCCTGGACCACCCTTGCCCGGCACGCACTGGACGAGATCGCCATGGCGGGGACCTCCACCAGCGTGGCGGTGTGGTCCGGCAGATGCTCGTCGGAGAGCTCGAAACCCGGCCGGGTCACGCCGACGAAGTGCGCCAGCGAGAGCATCTCCAGCGCGTCCTTCCACGACAGGATCTTGGCGAGCGCGTCGGCGCCGGTGATGAAGTACAGCTCGACCTCGGGCCCGTAGAGCGCGTTGAAGTCACGCAGGGTGTCGATCGTGTACGTCGGTCCGTCCCGGTCGATGTCGGCACGGCTCACGTGGAACCGCGGGTTCGACGCCGTCGCGATGACCGTCATGAGATACCGGTCCTCGGGCGGGCTGACCGCGCCGCCCTTCTGATAGGGCTGCCCGGTCGGGACGAAGACGACCTCGTCCAGGTCGAAGCGGCTCTGCACCTCGCTGGCCGCCACCAGGTGACCGTGGTGGATCGGGTCGAACGTGCCGCCCATGATCCCGATCCGTCGCCGCTCACGCATCGACGAATACTAGATCAACCGTCGAGCCGCTTGCGGACGGCGCTGAGCAGGCCCTCGGCGGTGAACGGCTTCTCCAGCAGCGCCACGCCGGGGTCGAGCGTTCCCTGTGAGGCAAGCACCGGCTGGGCGTACCCGGACATGTAGAGCACGCGGGTGTCCGGGCGGGCGTCGACCAGCCGCTCGGCCAGCTCGTTGCCGAGCATCCCCGGCATCACCACATCACTGAGCAGCAGGTCGATGGCGCCTTCGTGCAGTGCCGCGAGCTCCAGAGCCATCGGGCCGTCGTCCGCGGCGAGCACCCGGTAACCGGCGCCGGAAAGGATCCGCCCGGCCACGTCCCGCAGCGCCGCCTCGTCCTCGACCACCAGCAGGGTCTCCCCCCGGCCGTCGACGTCGGCAGGAGAAGCGGACGGTGAAGCGACGGGCGACGAGCAGGCGGGCAACAGTACGGTGACCGTGGTGCCCACCCCCGGTGAGGAGACGAGGCTGACGCTGCCACCCGCCTGGCTGACGATCCCGTAGACGGTGGCCAGCCCCAGCCCGGTCGCCTCGTGATTGGGCTTGGTGGTGAAGAACGGCTCGAACGCCCGCTCGATCACGTCCGGCGTCATCCCCCGGCCGGAGTCGCACACCCGCAGCCGGACGTATTCGCCGGGAGCCAGCTCAGGGTGCTCGCCCACGCCCAGGTGCACAGCTGCCGTGTCGATGACCAGGTTGCCGCCCGAAGGCATCGCGATTCGCGCGTTGTCGGCCAGGCTGATCAGCACCTGCTCGATCTGCCCCGGGTCGATGGTGATCGACGGCAGCGGCGACGCGGGCCGGACGGTCAGCTCGATCTCATCACCCAGCGTCAACTGGCCGACAGCGCCGGTCACGGCCCCGTTGAGATCGACGACCTCGGGGCGTACGACCTCCCGGCGCGCGAATTTGAGCAGCTGATGGGTGAGGGTGGTGCCCCGCTCCCCCGCCTTCAGCACCTGCCGGGCGTCCGACGCCACCGCGGCCAGGTCCGGCGTCGGCGACTCCGCCTCCTCGATCACGAAGTTGGCATAGTTGACGATCACCCCGAGCAGGTTGTTGAAGTCGTGGGCCACCCCGCCGGCGAGCTGACCCAGCGCCTCCAGCCGGCGATGCCGCTGACTGGCTGCCTCGGCCCGCAGGTCATGGCGCTCGGTGACGTCCCGGATTACCAGGATCGTCCGCGAGTCGACCACGGACAGTGACACCTCGGCGGGGAACTCGCTGCCGTCGCGGCGCCTGCCCAGCGCGATCGCGCCCGCCCGGAAGCCGTCGATGAACAGCAGGTCCGCCGCCAGTCCCAGGAGTTCGATCCGGCCGCGGCCGAAGGTCTCCTGCGCCTGATCGTTGACCAGCACGATCCGCCCCGCGTCCAGGACCAGCACCGCATCCTGGACGGCGGACAGCAGACCCTTGGACAGTCCCTCGGACCATTCCACCGCTCACCCCCGTATCACGAGGCTAAGGCCTGCGCGGGGGCGGAAAGGAGGATTCCGGTTATCCCCGGGCGAGCAGGGCACGCCGGACGTCGTCATCGCCGTCCGTCACCACCCGATGCATGATCGACGAGATGTCCCGCGAGGCCATCAGCTCCGCGGCGAGGCGCCGGGTCTCCGCCGCCACCACCACCGACGGGTACGCCATGACAGCCACCCGCTCCCCACTCATCCCGCCCCGCCGTGCCAGCATCTGCGGCACATCGGTGAAGTACCGCTCGGCGTACGGGCTGACGACAGCAAGCTGTTCCGGCTGCCAGAAGCCCTGCGCCGTCGCCTCCAGCAACCGGTTCGAGGCATCCGGATCGTTGATCAGGTAATCCCAGGCCCGAGCCTTGGCATCAGCGTCGGGCAGCGCCGCACGGCACCGGGCGGCCCACTGCTCACCGAAGGCGCTCCGGTCGGCTTCGTACTGAGCTTCAACGGCGTCGGCGTCGGCGCCGGCCGCACCGAGCACCACGAGGCGGTAGAGGATCAGCCAGCGCAGATCGTCGTCGACGGCCACGCCCTGCGGGACGGCGTCGCCGTCGAGCCAGCCACGCAGCCGCGCGGTGTCGGTCGTCGCGCCGACCAGGCCGCGCACCCCCGCGAGCTGGCGTGAGCTGCCCGCCTCGGCGGCGGCCACCAGCCGGTCACAGGCCTGCGCGAGCAGTTCGAGGGCGGCGGGCCGGGTCTCCGGCGCCGGGTAGCGGTCGACCAGGTCGCGGGTCGTCCGCAGCACGTCCTCGATCACCACGACCTCGCGCTCCACGGGCAGCGCGGCCAGCACCAGCGTCACCAGCTCGGCGACCGGGCGCTCGCCGTCGGTCACGGAATCGAGCGTCGAGCTCCACAGCACGGCCCGGGCCAGGGAGTCGTCGAGCAGCGGCAGGATCCTCGGCACGGCATCCGCGGAGGCCTCGTCCAGCCGGATCTTGGCGTAGGACAGGTCACCGTCGTTGACCAGCAGCAGGTCCGCCACGGGTTCACCGGCGAGCTCGGGCAGGACCGTACGCCCGCCGTCACGCTCCGGGTCCAGCTCGGCCTCGACGCGCTTGCGCAGTGTCACGACCCCGTCGGCGCCGTGGTCGTACAGTCCGGCGAAGAGCTTGTGCGGGCGCAGCGTCGGGTAGTCGTCCGGCGCGGTCTGCACGAGCGTGACCTGCGCATAGGTGCCGTCCTCGGCCCGCTCGACCTCCGCGCGCACGGTGTTGACCTGGGCGCTGCGCAGCCAGAGGCCGGCCCAGGCCGACAGATCGCGCCCGCTGGACCGGGAGATCGCCTCGAGCAGATCGGCGAGCGTGGCATTGGCGTACGCGTGCGCGGCGAAATGCTCGTTCAACCCCGCCAGGAACGCCTTGTCCCCCACGTACGCGACGAGCTGCCGCAGCACCGCCGCACCCTTCGCGTACGAGATGCCGTCGAAGTTGAGCAGCGCGAGCGCGGTGTCCGAGACATCGTCGGGTGCCACCGGGTGGGTCGACGGGCGCTGGTCCGCGCGGATGCCCCAGGCCTTGCGCTGCATCGCGAACGTCGTCCACGCGTCGGTGAACTCGGTCGCCTCGGCGGTGATCCGGCTGCCCAGATATTCGGCGAACGACTCGTTGAGCCAGAGGTCGTCCCACCACGCCATGGTCACCAGGTCACCGAACCACTGGTGGGCCATCTCGTGCGCGATCACCATCGCGCGCTGCTCACGCTCACCGTCGGTGACCGCGGACCGGAAGATGTACTCGTCGCGAAACACCACGATGCCCGGGTTCTCCATCGCGCCGAAGTTGAACTCCGGGACGAAGGCCTGACCGTAGTGGCCGAACGCGTACCGCACGTCGAAGATCTCGTGGTAGCGGTCGAGGCACTGCTTGGTGATCGTGAAGATCTCCGCGGACTGCTCGTCGAGCTGCTCCGCGAGGGCCTGCCGGGCGTAGATCGCCAGCGGGATGCCGTCGTGCTCGTCGGTGCACGCGTGGTACGGCCCGGCGATCAGCGAGGCGAAGTACGTCGACAACGGCTTGGTGGTGCGGAACCGCCACACCCCGTCCACCGGTTCGCCGTCCAGCTCGCCGTTCGCGGCCACGATCCAGTCGGCCGGCGCCGTGACGGTGAGCGTGAAGGGCGCCTTGAGGTCCGGCTGGTCGAAGCACGGAAAGATCCGGCGGGCACCGTCGAGGAACATCTGCGCGTAGAGGTAGACCCGGCCGTCGGCGGGGTCGACGAAACGGTGCAGGCCCTCGCCGCTGCGCGAGTAGCGCATCACGCCCTCGACCACGAGCTCGTTGCCGGCCGCCAGGCCTTCGAGCGTGAGCCGCTCGCCGGCGAGGGCGGAGGCGTCGACGGCCGCGCCGTTCAGGGTCGCTGACAGCAGCTCGACCGGCTCCAGCTCGAGGAACGTCGAAGCGCCCGGCTCGGCGTCGAAACTGACCACCGTGCGGGAACGGAATGTGTCTCCGGCGCCCGTCAGGTCGAGATCGATGCGGTACCCGGTGACGGTGACGGTGGCGGCCCGGGCGGTAGCCTCGGCGCGGGTCAAGCTCGGCATGCCGCTCATCATGCCCGCCGCCTGCGGTCCTGGCTCGCCGCGACGCCGGTGGTGACGAAAAACTCGTGATCATGGCTCATCCCGTGCCCTCGGGTGCCGACAGATGAGGTCATGCGAGTCAGGCGCTCCCGCGACGACGGGTTCACGATGATGGAGGTCGTCGTCGCGCTCGCCCTGATCAGCGCGATGATGGCGGCGCTGGGGACGTATTTCGCCGCGTCCGTGCGTACCAGCCGCTATCAATCACAGATCCAGACCGCGACGCGCCTTGCCCAGGCCGGGATGGAATCAGCCCGCGGCTTCGGCGGCCCCACCCTGCTGGTCGGGCGGGCGCAGTGCGGCAGCTGCCTCAATCTGAGTGTCTTTGACACGTACGGCTACCTGTCGAACACCACCCGCTGGGACGCCCCCGTCTCCGGGGTGAGCCCGACCGTGCCGATCCCCGACACGCAGGACCTCGCCCTGACCGCCAACAAGGTCAAGTACTACCGGTACTTCCTGGTCGGCCGCTGCTGGCAGCCCCGCGCCGGGGGCACGTGCGGCACCGACCCGGCGCAGCCCGTGCAGATGGTCCGCCTGGTCGTGGCGATCACCTGGACGTCGTCCGACTGCAAGTACGCCACGTGCATCCGCGCGGCGACGTCGCTGTTCAGCGCGGAGCCCGCCGACCCGGTCTTCAGCCAGTGAACCGCCGGAGCGACGACCGCGGCTCGCTGCCCGCCGCCATGCTGTTGATCATCATCGGGCTCGGGCTCAGCGGCCTGCTCGCCGCGACGGTCGGCTCCCAGATCACCGGCACCCGGTCGACGATCCACAGCTCCGAGGCGATCGACGCCGCACAGACCGGCATCGACGTCGCACTCGGTCACATCCGGATCGCGACCAACAGCGACGGCACCGGCAACCCGGCCGCGCTGCCCTGCGGCCCGTTCACGGGCTCGGTCAACGCGGCGACCGACCAGACGTACACCGTGAGCATCTACTACCTGCGGACCCAGCCACCGGCCGGCGACGTGGCCTGGGCCGCGGCCAACAGGATGGCGTGCACCAGCGCCTATCTGACCGGCAGCGAGACACCGGTCTACGTGCTGCTCTCCTCGACCGGCAAGGCGCTGAGCAGCGATGTCTCTCCACGCACGGTCACGGCCACCTACACGCTGCACAGTAGGACCCGGGAAAACATCGCCGGCGGGCTGATCCACATCCTCGGCAACCACACGCCTGACCTGTGCTTCTCCGCGCCCAGCACCACACCGGCCGCCGGGGCGGCGCTGACGCTGCAGGTGTGTGACAGCAACGACGACAAGCAGAAGTTCGCGTACGTCTCGAACCTGAATCTGGTCCTGACCGCCTCCCGCGCGACCGGTGGAACCGGCATGTGCCTCGACGCCGCGCCCACCCAGAACGAGCAGGTCGTCTTCCGGGCGTGCGCGGCCACCACCGCCGAGCGCCAGCAGTGGAGCCTCAACGACCGGGCGAACTTCGAGGGCACGAAGAACGGCGACAAGGACCGGCAGTGCTTCCACGTCGTGAACCCGGGCCAGGCGGGCAGCACCATCGCGTTGCACGCCGTCGCCAGTGACCCGTCGAACGTCTCGCAGTACGACGCGGCGTGCGACGGCGACTACACGATCACCCGCAGTTTCCAGCCGGACGCCGCGGTCGGCACCGGTGGCGCGGGCGAGAAGACGAACCAGCTGGTCAACTTCGAGCAGTTCGGCCGCTGCCTCGACGTATCCGCCGACAACACGAGCGCGGCGTACATGGTCATCTGGCCGTGCAAGCAGAGCCCGACCGGCACCGTGCAGTGGAACCAGGTCTGGCATCTGCCGGCCGTCGCGACCGGTCAGACCAGCGGCACCGGGGTCATCTGGCTCGCCAACAAGTACGGCGTGAAGTACTGCCTCACCAGCCCCGGCCGAACCAGCTACCCGACGCTGGTGACCTGCAACCCGGCCGCGACGCCCACTGCGGCGCTCACGTGGACCCGGCGGGCCAACACGGGGGTCTTCGGCAACGCGTACCGGATCGAGACGACCTACAACGCGCCTGCCGGAACGATCTGGTGCTTGGCTCCCACGGACGCCACGGTTGACGCCTGGACCACCGGCACGGCCATCAGCAAGGGCACGCTCGCGGTCTGCGACGGCTCCCGGGGCCAGAAGTGGAACGCCGACCCGATGGTGCTCAGCTCAGCGATAACCGACGTGAGCGAGAAGTGACTTCTCGAACCAGATCCGTTCACCGTACGTAGCCGTCTGCGAGTAACCCGCCGACCGGTACAGCGCGATCATGGCCGGATGGTGAACGCAGCCCTCCATCCGCAGCAGCGGACGATCCACGGCCAGCGCCTCTTCCTCCAGCGCGACGACCAGCTGCCCGGCGATGCCCCTGCCCCGGAACGCCGGCCGCACGAAGATCCGCCTGAGCACGGCCGCACCCGGCTCCATCGCCTGCCAGCCGCCGCACGCGACGACCCGGCCCCGCACCACGACGACCAGGTAGGCGATGTCGTCCCGGTTGTTCTCCACCTGCCCGAGCTCCTGCTGCTGGCTCAGCAGCAGGGCGGCGAGCTCGGGATCCGGGAACGCACGGGACTCGATCAGCATGGGCGTAACGCTATGTGTCGTCCATTTCCACCGGGTTGCCGGAATCTGGACGGCAGCGGATTACTCCCCGTCGTCCTCGTCCTCGTCGTCCTCGACCAGCACCGGCTTCTTCGACATGGAGATCGTCGACACCGTGCCGTCCTCGGACATGTGCAGCAGTTCGTCGTCCGAACGGACCCGGCGGGCCTTGCGGGCCGCGAGCCGCTGGGCGGCGCTGGCGCGGTTGATGTCTTCCTCGAGCCGGCTGTCCGAGCCGCGCGGGCCGCTGATGTACTCGCCGGCGTTGGGCTGCCAGTCGAAGTCGAAGTCGGCGATGCGGACCGGGTCGCCGGCCTGCGCGCCCTTCTTGCCCAGCGCAGCCTCCACGCCGAGCCGCTCGAGACGGTCGGCGAGGTAACCGACGGCCTCGTCGTTGTCGAACATCGTCTGGCGGATCCAGCGCTCGACCTGGATGCCGCGAACGATCCAGACGCCCTCGCCGTTCTTGTCGATCGTGAAGCCCTTCTCGTCCACGGCGCGCGGCCGGACGATGGCACGGCTCGGCTCGATGGGCGGAGCGGCCAGGCGGTTGTTCTCCACGGCCTCGGCCAGCGCGTAGACGAGATCCTTGAGACCCTCACGGGTGACGGCGCTGACCTCGAACACCTGGTAGCCGCGGGCCTCCAGGTCGGGGCGCACCATCTCGGCCAGGTCGCGGCCGTCCGGGATGTCGATCTTGTTCAGAACGACCATGCGCGGCCGGTCCTCGAGCCCGCCGTAAGCCACCAGCTCCGCCTCGATGGCGTCCAGGTCGGCGATCGGGTCGCGCTCGATCTCCAGCGCCGCCGAGTCGAGCACGTGCAGCAGCACCGAGGTGCGCTCGATGTGACGCAGGAACTCCAGGCCCAGCCCCTTGCCGGTGGCCGCACCCGGGATCAGGCCCGGCACGTCGGCGACGGTGAAGGTCTTCTCGCCGGCCTGCACCACGCCGAGGTTCGGCACCAGGGTGGTGAACGGGTAGTCGGCGATCTTCGGCTTGGCCGCGGAGATCACCGAGATCAACGACGACTTGCCCGCCGACGGGAACCCGACCAGGCCGACGTCGGCGACGCTCTTGAGCTCGAGCACGACGTCGAGCCCCGCGCCGGGCTCACCGAGCTCGGCGAAGCCGGGAACCTTGCGGCGGGTGTTGGCCAGCGACGCGTTGCCGCGCCCGCCCCGGCCACCGCGGGCCACCTCGAACGTCGAGCCCTCGCCGATCAGGTCGGCGATGACCTCACCCTCGGGGCTCAGCACGACAGTGCCGTCCGGAACCTTCAGCTCCAGGTCGCCACCGTTGCCGCCGTCGCGGTTGGCGCCGGCGCCACCGGCACCGTTCTGCGCCTTGATGTGCGGGCGGAAGTGGAAGTCGAGCAGCGTGTGCTGCTGAGAGTCGACGACGAGCGTGATGCCGCCGCCGTGGCCGCCGTTGCCGCCGTCGGGCCCGCCCAGCGGCTTGAACTTCTCGCGCCGAACGGAGACACAACCGTGCCCGCCGTCTCCTGCCTGCAGGTGCAGTACGACCCGGTCGACGAACGTAGCCACTTCAGATCTCCCACTTCGACGCAATGTCTCCGCAAGGAGAACGCTCGCGAGTCACAACCTATGCCCGGAAATACGGCAGCGGGCCGAGGACCTCAGAAGGTCCACGGCCCGCTGTGATGCTGTGGTGCTGTGGTGCTGTGCGGCGCTACTTACTCTGCCGCAGCAGCGGCCGCGACCGGCACGATGCTGATGGTCTTGCGGCCACGGGTGTGACCGAAGAGCACGTTGCCGGGAGCGAGCGCGAACAGCGTGTCGTCGCCACCGCGGCCGACCAGGTCGCCCGGGTGGAACTTCGTGCCACGCTGGCGAAGAATGATCTCGCCGGCCTTGACGAGCTCGCCACCGAACCGCTTCACTCCGAGCCGCTGGGCGGCGGAGTCACGGCCGTTACGAGAGCTGGAGGCACCCTTTTTGTGAGCCATGGCGGTTCGTCCCTACTTCTTGTTGGAGATGCCGGTCACCTTGACGAGCGTCAGCGGCTGGCGGTGCCCCTGGCGCTTGTGGTAGCCGGTCTTGTTCTTGAACTTGTGGATCCGGATCTTCGGACCCTTGGTGTGATCGGCGATCTCGCCGGACACCGTCACGTTGGCAAGCTTGGCAGCGTCGGTCACCAGGTTGTCACCGTCGACGAGGAGAACCGCGGCGAGCTTCAGCGAGTCGCCGGGCTTACCCGCGAGCTTCTCAACCTCGATCACGTCGCCCTCGGCAACCTTGTACTGCTTGCCGCCGGTCTTGACGATCGCGTACATCGACGCGGACTCCCTGAGACTTGCGCAGCGAGAAAAATCCACTGCTTGGCGGATGTAACTGGCTCCCGGCGCCAAACGTCGCGCACGGAAACTCGAACTACATGAAAAATCAGCGCCGAAAAAGCGCCGTTAGATAGCGTACTTCATCAGCGGCTCGATGCTCAAACCGGGGAGAAGCTCAGGAGTTGCCGCAGGCCTTCGAGAGGGTTTCCTGCAGCCCCGCGAGCTTCTCTGCGTCCAGTTTACGCACGTCGCCCTTCAGAGTCGAAACCTGCTTCCCCATCGCGGTCAGCGCCCTCTTCAGCGCGGGGTCGCTGGTGAGCTTCGCCATATCCGCCAGGGCGTACGAATAGTTCTCGACGTCCCGGGTCGTCTTCTCCTTCGCCTTGGTGACCGCGTCGGCGTCCTGGGCGGACTGGGCGTCGATCAGCAGCTTGACGTCGGCGGCGAAGTTGCGTGCCGCCTCACCGCCGGTCTTGGCCGCCTGCGTGCAGATGGCTGCGGTGTCGCCCTTCAAGGCAGCGTCGCCACCGGACGAGGAAGCCGCCGCGGACGTAGCTGAGGTGGCCTCAGGCGCGCTGGAGACCACGCCCGCGGAGGGGGAGGCATCGGCCTGCGCGGGGGCCGCGGCCGAGTCGGAGGAGGAAGAGGAACAGGCACCGAGCAGAAGGGCACCGCTGAGAGCGGTGACACAGAGAAGGCGTCGCATGGGGATTCCGGGCTCCTGGGGAAAGGGGGATGAGCGAGGAGGCCCCGAGGGTAGCCGACATAGATCGCCGGATATGAGGTCGGGCGGCCCCAGCAGGAAGAACCTGCCCGGACCGCCCGATCTCAGCGTGCTTTCAGCTCAGTGCCCCCGGATCAGGGACGGGTACGCCGCCGCGAGCCACCGCGACGCGACCGGCGGCGACCGCCTGCTCCCGCGCCCACCGGCTCGTCGTCGTCCTCTTCCTCGTCACCCGCGGCGTCCGGGTCGTCGTTGCTGGTCAACTGCAACGGCTCCGCAGGCTCCGAGGGGTACGCGGACCCGTAACGCGACAGGTCGTACCCGCTGATGTCGTATTCGTCGTCGGCGTCGTTGCCGTTCACCGCCGGAGCCGGGGGCTGGATGACCCCTGAACCGACCGGACGCACGACACCGGACTCCCGCGGCGGAATCCCCGCGGTCTCGGCCACCGGGTCCTCCAGGGTCAGGTCCGAAGGCGCCTCGACCTCGACCTCGAACTCCTCCACGACGACGGCCTCGACCGGCGCCGGCTCGACCGGCGCGGAGTCGATGTTGCCACCGCGGCGACGGCGGGACTTGGTGGCGGGCTGCGCCACCGGCTGGACCGCGGGTGCCTCGACCCGGGGTGCCGCGGCGGCGACCGCCTTGACCTGGCTGCTGGCCGCGCCCACGGGACGCTTCTCGGTCACGGGCTCGGTGTGGATGACCACACCGCGGCCCTTGCAGTGGTCGCAGGTCTCGCTGAACGCCTCGAGCAGGCCCGCGCCGATGCGCTTACGGGTCATCTGGACCAGGCCCAGCGAGGTGATCTCGGTGACCTGATGCTTGGTCCGGTCCCGGCCCAGGCACTCGGTGAGCCGCCGCAGCACCAGCTCGCGGTTGCTCTCCAGCACCATGTCGATGAAGTCGATGACCACGATGCCGCCGATGTCGCGCAGCCGGAGCTGCCGCACGATCTCCTCGGCCGCCTCGAGGTTGTTGCGGGTGACCGTCTCCTCGAGGTTGCCCCCGGCACCGGTGTACTTGCCGGTGTTGACGTCGACGACCGTCATCGCCTCGGTGCGGTCGAACACGAGGTGACCACCCGAGGGCAGGAACACCTTGCGGTCCAGGCCCTTGAGGATCTGCTCGTCGATCCGCTTGTCGGCGAAGACGTCGCCGGTGCCGGTGTAGCGGTGCATCCGCTCCACGAGGTCGGGTGACACCGAGTCGAGGTAGTTCTCGAGCTCGCCGTACGCCTGGTCACCCTGCACGATCAGCTCGCGGAAGTCCTCGTTGAAGAGGTCCCGGACGACCCGGATCACCAGGTCGGGCTCCTCGGAGAGAGCGGCGGGCGCGTGCCCCTCGGCGGCCTTGGCCTGGATGTCCTCCCACTGCGCCTGCAGCCGCTTGACGTCGCGGGCGAGCTCGTCCTCGCTGGCACCCTCGGCGGCCGTGCGCACGATGACACCGGCGCCGTCGGGCACGAGCTTCTTGAGCACGTCACGCAGGCGCTTGCGCTCGTTGTCGGGCAGCTTGCGGCTGATGCCGGACGCGTTGCCGTTGGGCACGTAGACCAGGTGCCGGCCGGAGAGCGCGATGTGGCTGCTCAGCCGGGCGCCCTTGTGGCCCATCGGGTCCTTGGTGACCTGGACGAGCACGGAGTCGCCGGAACGCAGCGCCTGCTCGATCGAGCGTGCGCGCCCCTCGAGCCCGGTGGCGTCCCAGTTGACCTCGCCGGCGTACAGAACGGCGTTGCGGCCCCGGCCGACGTCAACGAACGCCGCCTCCATGCTGGGCAGCACGTTCTGGACCTTGCCGAGGTAGACGTTGCCGACCATGGTCCCGGAGGTGGTCCGCGACACGTAGTGCTCGACCAGGACGCCGTCCTCGAGCACGGCGATCTGGATCCGGTCGGGCTTCTGCCGCACGACCATGACCCGGTCGACCGCCTCGCGGCGGGCCAGGAACTCCGACTCGCTCAGGATCGGCGGCCGGGTCCGGCGCTGCTCCCGGCCGTCGCGCCGGCGCTGCCGCTTGGCCTCGAGCCGGGTGGACCCCGAAACACCCTGGACCTCATCGGTACGCCGGGGCTCGCGCACCCGCACGACGGTGTGCACGCCGTCCTCGACGCCACCGGTCTCCGTGTCGCCGGAGCCCTTGCGACGACGCCGGCGGCGACGCCGGGTGACCCCGTCGCCCTCGTCGTTCTCGTCGTCCTCGCTGTCGCCCTCGGCCTCGGCGTCGGACTCAGCGGTCTCCTCGCCGTCGGCAGCGGCGGATTCGCCCTCGTCGCCCTCGTCGGCGGGACCCTTGCCACGGCCACGGCCACGACGGCCACGACGGCGACGCCGGCGGCTGATGCCGTCCTCGTCCTCGTACTCCTCGGAGCCGTCCTCGACGTCGTCGGCGCTCTCGTCGGGGTCGTCGATCAGGGCCTCGGTGACCTCGGCCGAAGCGGCGGGCACCTCGACGGCGACCTCGTCGGCGTCGGCCGCGGCGGAACCCCGGCGACGGCGACGGCTCTTGCGGACACCCTCCACGGGCTCCTCGTCGGCGGAGACCGCGACGGGCTGGCTGGTACTGGTCTCGGGGGCCGTGCTCTCGGCCTCGTCCTCGATCGGGGCGGCCGGAGCCGCGGCGACGGGGGCGGCGGTGGAACCGCGGCGGGTCCGCCTGGTGGCGGGCTCGGCCTCGGCCTCCGGCGGCATGAACAGGACCGCCGGCGGCAGCGCGGCCTTGCGGCGGCGGCTGCGCGGGGCGGCGTCGTCCTCGATGAGCTCGCCGTCGAGCGGCAGCACGGCGATGACCGGCACGGGCTCGACGGGAGCTTCTTCTTCGGCCACGGGCTCGTCGGCCACGGGCTCGTCCTCGGCGGGAACCTCCGCAACCGGCGGCTCCTCTGCCTCGGCAGCGGGAACTGCCTCGGCAGCGGGAACGTCCAGGCCGGGGATCTCCTCAGGCGCGGCGGCAGCGGCCGGAACGGCCTTCTTCCGCGCACGGCTGCGGGTGGCCTTGACCGGCGCCGGAGCGGCAACCGGCTCGGCATCGCTGAGCAGGCTCTCCGCGACGGCAGCGGGGTCCTCGGCGACAGGCGTCTCCGCAGCGGCGGGGACGGCCTTCTTCCGCGCGCGACTACGGGTGGCCTTCACCGGGGCAACGGGAGCTGCCTCGGTCTCGCCGGTCTCGGCGTCAGGTGCCTCCGCCGGAGCGGCTGCCGCGGCGGCCTTCCTGCGGGGTGCACGCACACGGCGAGCGGGTGCGGTGGTCTCGGCGGCATCGACGGGAGGAGCAACTGCCTCGTCCCGTTCACCGCCCTGGGGCTCGTTTTCGAGCATGGGGCGCTCTCCAGTTCTGGCGGCCCCGGGCGCGGGTGAGCGCTGCCACGCAGGGTCGCCGCAAGTTTTTCGGTCCCGGCCCTCATCGGACGGGCTGCCGAAGTCTGCCAACGCGGGCGCCGACCGAACCGGCTAGCGCCCTCCGATGGTGGCGTCCTCGCGATCCGCGTCCAACGGATCGACGATCTCTCCCTGCGAGGTAAGCGAGCCTTGGGCCAGCCGGGTCACCCTGGGGGGCACCGGCGGCTCCAGGCCGGCCACCACACGCAGGCCAGACATGACGTCATCGGGTCGAACGGCGGGAGTGACCTGCCGCACGACAAGGTCGATTATCGCACACGGTGCCGCGTTGGCCTCGGAAGGTGCGCCAGACTCGTTGGTCACAGTGCAGAAAACAACCGGATTACGGGCGTCGAACACCCGCTTCCCCTGCTTCGTCATGCGCTCCACCAGCACTTCTTCGGCCGCGAGGAAGGCGGCGACCGCCTCGATAGCGACCTGCGTCTCAACCTGGGGAAGTTCGATTCGCCACTTGGACGCGTCGATGCGGTCGGCAAGGCTGCCGCCGCCCTCGGTCGCGACCACGGCGTCCAGCACGTCCAGGCCGGGCGAGAGTGCCGTATCCAGGGCCACCCGCAGCTGCGCCGCGTCGACCACGGTCTGCAGGCCGATCTCGAGGTATTCCGCCTCGCTGCCGACGCCGGTGGGCGCCGCACTCGCGTACGAGATCTTGGGGTGCGGGGTGAAGCCCTGCGAGAAGGCGATGGGTACGCCCGCCCGCTTCAACGCGCGCTCGAAAGCCCGCGCGAAGTCCCGGTGCGAGGTGAAACGCAGCGGTCCGCGCTTCGCGTAACGAAGGCGGATCCGCTGCACGACCGGGGCCTGACCGCCCACGGGCTGGTTCTTGGCGATGGTCCTAATCCTTAAATATCGATCTGGCCTGGGTTTTCCGCCGCGGGCAAACTCAGTGCGTATGCGCGGGCGTGGGGGTGCGCAGGCCGGCGACGGGGGTCAGGGGCAGCAGCTTCTTGCCGGTGGGGCCGATCTGGATCTCGGTGTCCATCGACGGGCAGACGCCGCAGTCGAAGCACGGGGTCCAGCGGCAGTCGTCCTGCTCGAACTCACTCTTGGAGTCCATCCAGTCCTGCCACAGCCAGTCCTTGTCGAGACCGGAGTCCAGGTGGTCCCAGGGCAGGACCTCGAGCTGCTCGCGCTCGCGGGTGGTGAACCAGTCGAGGTCGACGCCGAACTCCGGCAGAACCTCGGCGGCGGAATCGACCCAGCGGGCGTACGAGAAATGCTCGGACCAGCCGTCGAATCGTTGCCCTTTGTCCCAGGCTCGCCGGATTACCTTGCCGACCCGGCGGTCACCGCGCGACAGCAGGCCCTCGATCAGCGACGGCTCGCCGTCGTGATAGCGGTAACCGATCGCCCGGCCCAGCGACCGATCGCTGTTGATCTCCTGCTTGAGCATCCGGAGCCGGTTGTCGATGACCTCCGGGCGCTCCATGGCGGCCCACTGGAACGGGGTGTGCGGCTTGGGCACGAACGCGCCGATCGAGACCGTGCACTTGATGTCCTTGGTGCCGGTGGCGACCCGACCGGCCTTGATCACCTCGTGTGCCATCCGGCCGATCTGCAGCACGTCGTCGTCGGTCTCGGTGGGCAGCCCGCACATGAAGTACAACTTCACACTGCGCCAGCCGTTGGTGTACGCCGTGACGACCGTCCGGATCAGGTCCTCCTCGGTCACCATCTTGTTGATGACCTTGCGGATCCGCTCCGAGCCGCCCTCGGGCGCGAAGGTGAGCCCCGTCCGCCGCCCGTTACGGGACAGCTCCTGGGCCAGGTCGATGTTGAACGCGTCGACCCGGGTCGAGGGCAGCGACAGCGAGACGTTGGTGTCCGCGTACTGCTCGGCCAGGCCGGAGCACATGTCGCCGATCTCGGAGTGGTCCGCGCTGGAGAGCGAGAGCAAACCGACCTCGGAGTACCCGGAATACTCCAGGCCCTCCTTGATCATCTGGCCGACCGTGGTGATCGAACGCTCCCGCACCGGGCGGGTGATCATGCCGGCCTGGCAGAACCGGCAGCCCCGCGTGCAACCGCGGAAGATCTCCACGGCGTAGCGCTCGTGCACCGTCTCGGCGAGCGGGACCAGCGGCTTCTTCGGGTACGGCCAGGCGTCGAGATCCATGGTCGTGCGCTTGTTGACCCGGAACGGCACGTCGGGCCGGTTGGGCACCACCCGCTGGATCCGGCCGTCGGGCAGATAGTCCACGTCGTAGAAACGCGGGACATAGATGCTCTCGGTGCGCGCGAGCCGCAGCAGCAGCTCGTCACGGCCACCGGGGCGACCCTCGGCCTTCCACTCCCGGATGATCCCGGTGATCTCGAGGACGGCCTCCTCGCCGTCGCCGAGCACCGCGGCATCGATGAAGTCGGCGATCGGCTCCGGGTTGAACGAGGCATGCCCGCCGGCGAGCACGATGGGGTCGTCGATGCCCCGGTCGGCGCTGTCCATCGGGATGCCGGCCAGGTCGAGCGCGGAGAGCATGTTGGTGTAGCCGAGCTCGGTCGCGAACGACAGCCCGAGCACGTCGAAGGCCCTGACGGGCCGATGCGCGTCGACGGTGAACTGCGGGACGCCGTTCTCCTTCATCAGCGCTTCGAGGTCGGGCCAGATCGCGTAGGTCCGCTCGGCGAGCACGTCCTCCTGCTCGTTGAGCACCTCGTAGAGGATCTGGACGCCCTGGTTGGGCAGGCCCACCTCGTAGGCGTCGGGATACATCAACGCCCAGCGCACGGTGGTGGAGTCCCAGTCCTTGACGACGGCTCCGAGCTCGCCGCCCACATACTGGATCGGCTTGCTGACCCTGGGCAGCAGCTGTTCAAGCTGCGGAAAGACTGAGTTGACGCTCATGGGGCTCCAGGGTACGCGGTTTACCCGCCCAACTCGTCCGCGGCCCGCTCCAGATCGGTGGCCAGCAGGTCATCGCGGAAAGCGCACAGCTTCAGCGTCATCCGTGCCGCACCGGTCTCCCCGACCACGAGCCGGATCGGCGTGCCCGCCTGATCAAGATCACCGACGAGCGCATCGAGCAGCCGCACCCCGGCGCTGTCCAGGAAAGAGACCGCCGTCAGATCGATGAGCACGGCACCGCTGCGGCCGGTGTGCCGCACGATCTCCCGCCCGATCTCCGGGGCGTTGGCCAGGTCGATCTCGCCCGCGAGCCGGACCAGGTCGGCCGAGCCCATCTTGGCGAAGGTCACCCATTGCTGATCGGTCATCGCGCCTCCCGGCGGGTACGCCGCATCGTGACGGTCGTGCCGTCCCTGCGGTCGAAGTTCACCTGGTCCATCACCTGGCGGATGAGTCGCAGCCCACGACCGCGTGACACCTCACCGGTCGGGCCCTTCCAGTTGCCGCGGTCGGTCACCTCGACCTCGATCGCCGCGGCGGAGATCGTCGCGGTCACGTCCACGATGCCGAACGGGTCGTTGCGGTACCCGTGCTCGATCGCGTTCGCGACCGCCTCGGAGCAGGCCAGCAGCACCGCCTGGGTGCTGTCGTCGTCGACGTCGTGCGAGACCAGCCACCCCCGAAGATCTTTCCGGAGCAACGCGATCTGTACGGGGTCCGCGCCGATCGACCGCTCCAGCCGCTCCTCCGTGCCGAGCGAGAGACACAGCAGGCACACGTCATCGGGATGGTCCCCGCCGACGAGGGTCTGCGCCAGGCCCTTCGTCAGCCCGGGCAATGGCGAGTCACGCCGCCCCGCGTACGTTCGGGCGAGCACCTCGAAGCCCTTGTCGATGGGCCGGGTGCGGCGCTCGATGAGCCCGTCGGTGTAGAGCAGCAGGCGGCTGCCCGGCGACAGCGGCACCCGGTGCTCGATGCGCGCGGTGCTGCCGGCCCGGGAGCCGATCGCGCCCGACCGCGCGTCGAGCAGGTATCGCGGGGAGCCGCCCGGCTCGGTCAGCAGCGGCGGCAGGTGACCGGCACACGCGTACGTCATCTCGTTGGTCGTGAGGTCGACCTCCGCGTAGGCGACCGTGGCCATCCGCGCGGACTCGACCCGGTCGACGAAGCGGTCGAGCCGTTCGAGCAGCCGGGCCGGTCCCGCCTCCGCGGAGGCCAGCGCCCGGATCGCACTGCGCAGCTGACCCATGGTCGTGGCCGCGTCGATACCCCGCCCGACCACGTCACCGACCACCACCGCGAGCTTGTCCTGCGTGATCAGGAAGGCGTCGAACCAGTCGCCGCCGACCTCCAGATCCTGCGCCGCGGCCTGGTAGTGGGTCTCGACCGCGAAGCGCGGATCGCTGGGCAGGTCCCCGGCGAGCAGGCTGCGCTGCAGGGTCCGGGCGATGGCCCGTTCCTGCTCGTAGAGGCGGGCGTTCTCCAGTGCCAGTCCGGCACGGTCGGCCAGGTCGCTCAGGAAGGCGGCTTCGGCAGCAGCTGTACGCCGGCCGGGCGCCATCCGTAACGCCAGCGTCCCGAGCACCTTGCCACCCGCGGTCAGGGGCAGCACCGCACAGTCGGGATCCGCCCCGACATCGGTGAACTCGGCTTTGCCGTTGGCGACCACGATCGCGACGCGTTCGGCGAGCCGCACCTGGTCGGGCGCCGGCCCACCGGCGTCGGCGAGCAGACCGGCCGGGCCGATCTGCAGGCGCACGGCGGCCCACTCGGCGATCGCCGGCACCAGCCGCTCGACCAGGTTGCGGGCGCGCGGCATCAGCCGGTAGGGCTCCTCGAGGGCGCGTGTGGTCTCGGCGAGGAACATGGCGCGGGCCTCCCGGCGGCCCGCGTCGTCGTAGAGCCGGGCCCGGTCGAGCGCCTGCCCGGCCTGGTGACCGAGCAGCCGTACGACGCTGAGCTCCGGTTCGTCGAGCTCGCGTTCCTCGGTGAACCCGAAACTGAGCACGCCCAGCACCTCGGCGCCGATCGTCTCCCCGGCGAACCCGGTGGTCAGCGGCAGCAGCACGGCGGATCGGATGCCGGTGCGCCGCATGGTGTCGGCGAGCTCCGGGAAACGCTCCTCGGCCGCGGCGATCGTGGGCACGACGTGCAGGTCGCCGCGGCGGGCCACCTCCGCGATCGGACGTGAGGAGGAGCACGGGATGTCGTCGCGGGCCGGACCGTCCGGATCGGTGCTGGCGACCGCCGTCAGCTGGTCCCGGTCGGGGTCGACGAGCCACACGTTGCAGAACGCCGCGTCGAACGCGGCCGCGGGCGCGCGCACGACGGCACCGGCGACCTCCGCCGCACTCGGCGCAGCCGAGAGCTCCGCGACCACCTGCTGCAGCGCTCGCACCCGCAGCTCGGAAGCCTCGGCGGTGCGCCGCGCCTTCAACAGCTCCTTCTCGTAGCCACGACGCTCGGTGGCGTCGAAGACCATGGTCCGGATGGCCCGGGGATGCCCGGCGGGGTCCCGCCCGAGCACGGAGTTCACCAGCGTCGGCAGCCGGCGCCGGTCGGCACAGACCACGTCGAAGGCAACCTCGTGCACGTCACCCTGCATGGACAGCAGCGGCGCGTAATGCGTCTCGTGATAAATCTTGTCACCCGGACTGAGCAGGTCACGGAACCGTTTCCGGCCGACCAGCTCGGAACGTTCGTAACCGGTCCAGGCGAGAAACGTCTCATTGACCCTGACGATCGTTCCGTCGGGCAGCGTCGTCAGGTAACCGCAAGGGGCGTGCTCATACAGGTCACCCGGATCCTCTTCCCATGGCACGCGCAAATCCTGCGTCACTTCCGGCACATCACCGCCGCTTTCCGCCATAGCTCTCAGATGTAGCCCTTGATAGCGGCGACCGTCTCGGCGGGCGCGCTGAGGTTCGGGCAATGCCCGGTCGCGTTCATGGCCACCAGTGTGCTCCCTCTCAGATGCTCGTGAACATAGTCACCGACCACCGCGGGAGCGATCACGTCATCGGTGCACTGCAAGATCAAGGCAGGCGTACGCAGTTTAGGCAGGTCGTCGCGGTTGTCCGCCGTGAAGGTCACGAAGGCGAACTTCCTGGCGATCTCCGGATCGGTCGCACAGAAGCTGTTGGTGAGCTCCGCACCCAGCTCCGGCCGGTCCGGATTGCCCATGATGACCGGCGCGATCGCACTGGACCAGCCAAGATAGTTACTGTCGAGCGACGCGAGCATCTCCTCGACATCGGTCTTGGCGAAACCGCCCACGTAGTCCCCGTCGTCGATGTAACGCGGCGACGGTCCGATCAGGACAAGTTTGGCGAACCGCTGCGGCTCCCGGATCGCGGCGAGCACCCCGATCATCGCGCTGACCGAGTGCCCGACAAAAATCACATCCCGCAGGTCAAGGTCGTGAATGATCTCCAGCACATCGGACGCATAGCCCTCGAGATTCGAATACCGTTCCTCCTCGTACGCGCGGAGGTCCGATTTCCCGGCCCCCACATGATCGAAGAGCACCACGCGATGCGTACCCGCGAACTCAGGCGCCACATAACGCCACATGTTCTGATCGCAGCCGTACCCATGCGCGAAGATCATCGGCTGTCCATCAGCCGGCCCCTCCACACTGATGGCATGCCGCTGAGTCGTATTCATGTCCGGATCACCACCGGGTCACCATACGACTCCACACCGTCTCGCACATCGCCCCCGCTGTCCGTCTTTCCGCGACGTTTTTCTCCAAATTCCGCCTCCCCCCGATGTCACGCTGATCAATAGCCCCGATCACCAGCCCCCGAAGAACTGGCACACCCCCTCTAACCTGGGCAAGGACACCAGGCCGCGCCGAGGAAGGGAGACCGACACCGATGACCGCCCCCCACCCGGACCCCGACCCCACGGCCCGGACCCCGAACACCCATCCCCAGAACACCCACCCCCAGAACACCCCGCCGCCTGCCGGGCCCCCCGCCCCGGCGCCGGCCCCCGCAGCACCCGCCTCGGCCCCTGCCGCACCGGCCGATCCCACCCTTGCCGCACCCGCTGAACCCAACCAGGCCCCTGTCGCAGCGCCACACCCGACGGCAGTCACCGAGTCCGAGCCGACGACGACCAACCCCACGACTACCGCGCAAAGAGTCGAGCCGGACCCTTCCCCCAATCCCCCCGAACCCCCCACAACCCCCGCGTCCCCGGTCTCCCCGGCCCCGGCCACCAACCCGCCTTCCGCCACCGCTGCGGTGGACAGCAAGACGGCCGCGCAGAGCGAGACCCCGGCACACGGCGACCCCACCGCCCAGAGCGACACTCCAGCGCACAGCGAGCCCACCGCCCAGAGCCAGACTCCGGCGCACAGCGAGCCCACCGCCCAGAGCGACACTCCGGCGCACAGCGAAACCGCGGCGGCCGAAGACCTCGCGCCCTCCGCGGCTGAAAACCTCGCGCCCTCCGCGGCCGAAGACCTCGCGCCCTCCGCAGACAAGGCCGAGCCCGCGACGGCGCCGACCGAGGAAGCCCCGCAGCGCTGGAGCGGCTCCGCGGCGGTGCCCGCCCACGTACCGAAAAAATCCCGCTGGTCCCGCCGAATCCCCGAGGACCTGGCCCCCGCAGCCGACCCCTGGGCGGGCAACGACGACTGGCCGTCGATGCCGGCGGTCGACCCCTGGGCAGACCACGACACCCCGATCGACGTCCTGACCCCCTTCCCCGAAGCCATGCCCCCGACGCGCATCGACCCCCCAGCCGACCTCCCCCGAACCCGCCTGGACTCCCCCGCCGCCCTTCCCCCCACCCGCCAGGACCCCGCGGCAGCCCTCCCCCCGACGCGCCAGGACCCCGCAGCAGCCCTCCCCCCGACCTCCCAGGACCCCGCAGCCGCACTTCCCCCGACGCGCCAGGACCCCGCGGCAGCCCTTCCCCCCACCCGCATCGACCCACCCGCCCCGTCGGCCTGGGTCCCCCCACCAGCCCCGGCCGCCCCCACAGCCCAATCCCCCAACCCTCAGCCCCCGACCGCCCAGCGCCCGGTCGCGCAGCCCCAGACCAGCCAGCGTCAAGCCTCACAACCCCCGACGGCCCAGCGCCCCACCCCCGCACCCCCACCCGCAGCCTGGGCCCCGCCGCCCACCGCAGCACCCACACCCCAGGCCCAGCCCACACCCCAGACCCGGCCCCAACCCCCGGCGCCACCCACCACCCCGGCGCCGAAAGAGTCCGCCCGAAAGCGCAAACGCCGCGAAAAGGCGTCAGCCAACCGCGTCCCGGTCCAGCCCCGCACCCCACCGGTCCCGCCCCAGTACGTGCAGCGTGCCAAACCCCCACCCGCACGCCCTCCAGCCGCACGCCCCACAGCCCCGCCCCCGATGGCGAAGCCGCGGCGCAAGCGTCGCCGTGGCCGCCGGTTCCTCGCGTTCCTCCTGCTCAGCACGCTCTGCTGCTGCGGCGTGCCGTACTACCTCATGTCCCCGGTCTCCCAGCAGTTCCCCGTCACCGCCGAACTCCCGCAGACCGTCGGCGACCTCGATCTGCGCGGCGACACCGACGGGCAGAGCGCTGTTGACCGCCTGACAGATGACCTTCAGGGCACCGCGCTGGTCGACGCGAAGCCGTTCGCCGGCGTGTATTCGGACAATGACGGGAAGCGGGTCACGGTCTTCGGAACCACTGGCCTGAGGCTGCGCCCGGAGGCGGATGTGGAGGCCGAGCTCGCGCATCTGGCCGGGGATTACCAGATCAGCGACGTTCAGGCGTACGACATGGGTGTCAGTGGGGTGCACGAACGCTGCGGCGTCGGACGCTCCGACGGCAAGTCGGTGGTGGTGTGTGCCTGGGCCGATCTCGGCAGCCTGGCCACAGTGGTCTTCACCCGCCGTTCGGCCGACGACAGCGCCCAGCTGACCAGCGACCTGCGTACCGCCATCCTGAACCCGCGTTTCAGCACCGCGAACCTGGACGGCCTCGTCTGAGCTCCGACCAGCGCAAACCCTGATAGAACGGCATCATGACCAGGCGCTGGTTGTTCGCCGATCAACTCGGCCCGCACTTCCTCGACGAGCCGGGCCAGCCCGTGCTGCTGGTCGAGTCCAAGGCTGTCTTCCGCCGCCGCGCGTTCCACCGCCAGAAAGCCCACCTGGTGCTCTCGGCGCTGCGCCACCGCGCGGCCGAATTGAAGGACCAGGCTCATCTGGTACGCGCGGAGACGTACGCCGAAGCGGTCCGCGCGACGGACGACCCGCTGAGCGTGTGCCACCCGACGTCCCGCGGCGCCCGGGACCTCGTCCGCAGGCTCGGGGTGGAGGTGCTGGCGCCGCGCGGGTTCGCCACCTCCCCGCAGGACTTCACAGCTTGGGCAGCGAGCCGGCGTGGCCTGCGCATGGAGGACTTCTACCGGGACGCGCGCAGGCGGCACGGCATCCTCATGGAGGGCGCCGAGCCCGCCGGCGGCAGCTGGAACCTCGACGCGGACAACCGGGAGCCACCTCCGCGCGGCGCCCGGCACCTCGACGTCCCCGAGCCGCCCGGCATCACGGAGGACGAGATCGATCACGGCGTACGCGAGGACCTCGATCGGTGGCAGCGTGACGACGGCATCGAGTTCATCGGCAGGGACGGCCCCCGGATGTTCCCCGCCACCCGCCAGGAGGCACTCGCCCGGCTGCGGCACTTCGTCACGCACCGGCTGCCGATCTTCGGGCCCTACGAGGACGCGATGCTGGCCGGTGATCCGCTGATGGCGCACAGCCTGCTCAGCGCCCCGCTCAACCTGGGCCTGCTCGACCCCCTCGAGGTCGTGGAGCGGGCCGAGGCCGCCTACCGGTCCGGGGCAGCGCCGCTGAACAGCGTGGAGGGCTTCGTCCGGCAGATCATCGGCTGGCGTGACTTCGTCTGGCACCTGTACTGGCACTTCGAGCCCGGCTACCACCGCTCGAACAAGCTCGGGGCGACGACCCCGCTCCCGAAGTGGTTCACCGAACTGGACGCGGACGCGGTGGAGGCCCGGTGCCTCTCGGATGTGCTCGCCGGCGTACGCGATCGGGGCTGGGTGCATCACATCCCGCGCCTGATGGTCCTCGGCAACTACGCCATGCAGCGCGGATGGCGTCCCGGGGCGATGGCGGACTGGTTCCACCGGGCGTTCGTCGACGGCTACGAGTGGGTCATGACCGCGAACGTCGTCGGCATGAGTCAGTACGCGGACGGCGGCCGGATGAGCACCAAGCCGTATGCGGGCGGCGGCTCCTACGTGAACCGCATGAGCGACTACTGCGGCGGCTGCCGCTACGACCCCAAGGTGCGCGTCGGCGAGAAGGCGTGCCCGTTCACGGCGGGCTACTGGTCCTTCCTCGAACGTAACGAGGCAGCGCTGAGCGGCAACCACCGCATGGGTCAGCCGCTGCGGGGCCTCCACCGGCTGACCGACCTGGAGGCGCTGGTCGAGCAGGAAAAGGCCCGCGGCAGCCGGGCGCCCTAAGCTCCTTCGCGCTTGGGTGCGTAGCGCGGCACGTACTCCTGGCCGGTCAGCTTCTGGATCTCGCCCATCACCTCGTCGGTGAGGGCACGCTGCGAGCTGCGGTCGTCGGGGCGCCCGGCGGTGTCGATCGGCTTGCCGAAACGCACAGTGACCTTGCCCTTGCCGAGCTTGGGCAGCATCTGCCCGATCGGCTGGACCTTGTCGGTGCCGAGCATGCCGACCGGGATGATCGGTACGCCGGCCGCGATCGCGAGCCGCGCCACGCCCGTCCGCCCGCGGTAGAGCTTGCCGTCCGGTGAGCGCGTCCCCTCGGGGTAGACGACGACCAGGTCACCGGCCTTCAGCACCGGGATCGCGCCGTCGAACGCCGCCAGTGCCGCACGGCCACCCGCGCGCTCGACCCTGATCGCGCCGAGCCCGTTCATCAGGAACTTCGAGAACGGCCGCTCGAAGTACTCCTCCTTGGCCCAGAACGCCAGGTGGCGGGGTACGACGGAGCCGAGGAAGAGCTCATCGGCGACGGACAGATGGTTGCCGGCGAAGATCGCGCCGCCGGTCGCCGGGATGTTCTCCAGGCCTTCGACGTGCGGCCGCCAGCCGACCGTCATCGCGGTTCCGACTGTGAGTTTGCCGATCGAGTAGAGCAGCGGCAACGTGTTCCTCCGGCGGGGACTGCAGTGGTGGGGGCGGTAGGACATTATCCGACGCCGGAGCCGGACCTGCTGGCGAGCATGGGTGCCAGGCTCGGTATTTACGCAAATACCGAACCTGGCGGGCGCTCTACCGGTGCCCTCGGGGCGCCGTGAGCGTCGTGTTCCAGAGCGAAACCCCGTCCCGGTCCCGCAGATCGACCCGCAGTTCACCGGTACGCCCGTCGATGCGTACCTCTCCGAAATGCTGGAAGCCCTCCGCCGGGGAAGCGTTCGCGACCGGCGGGGTGTGGATGAACGCCGTGTTCGGTCCGAACGTCGCGTCGAGGGCGTTGGGCCCGAACGCCCCCGCGTGCGCCGGCCCGGAGACGAACTCCCAGAACGGCGTGAAGTCCTGCACCGCCGCCCGCGCCGGGTCGTAGTGGTGCGCCGCGCTGTAGTGCACGTCCGCGGTCAGGAACACGATCCCGGTCACGCCCGCCCGGTGCGCCGCCTGCAGAACCTGAGCGAACTCCAGCTCACGGCCCTTGGGCGCACCCGGGTCGCCCTGCGCCACACCCTCCTGGGCGGTCGCGCCGTCCGGCACCACGATGCCCAGCGGCAGGTCGTTGGCGATGACCTTCCAGGTGGCCTTCGAGCTCTTCAAGCCGTTGATCAGCCACTCCCGCTGCGCGGTGCCGAGGAGACCACGGTTCGGATCCGCGTACGTGTTGGCGTCGTTGACGTCCTTGAAGGTCCGCATGTCGAGAACAAAGACGTCCAGCAACGGCCCGTGCGAGATCTTGCGGTGGACCGGCCCGCTCTTCGACGGGATCGGAACCCATTCGTGGTACGCCTGGTGAGCGCGAGCGGCGAGCACATCCACCCGCTTCTCCGTGTAGCGAGCGTCGTCCAGGATCTCGCCCGGGTACCAGTTGTTCAACACTTCATGGTCGTCCCACTGGTTGATCTGCGGGACCTCCGCGGCGAACGCCTTGTAAGCATCGTCGAGCAGGTTGTACGCGTACTGACCGCGGTATTCCTTGAGGGTCTCGGCGACCTTGGACTTCTCCTCGGTCACCAGGTTCCGCCAGATCCGCCCGTCGGGCAGCGTCACCCGCTCGACCAGCGGCCCGTCCGCATACACGGTGTCCCCGCTGTGCAGCAGGAAGTCCGGCCGCCGCCGGCGCATCGACTCAAAGATCTTCAGGCCACCGTACGCGGGATCGATACCCCACCCCTGCCCCACCACATCACCCGTCCACACGAACGACACGTCCTGCTTCCGGGTCGGCGCGGTACTCAGCTCCCCCCGCACCGGAACACTGAACAGTCCGGGCCGGTCCAGGCTCTCCACGCGTACCGAATAGAACAGCCGTTCGCCCGCCGGAAGCCCACGCAAACGCACCTTGCCGGTCAAATCCGTCTCAGGAGTAAGAATCGGCCCCCGAACCCGCCGAGCCCCCTTCAGATCAGGCCGCCGACTCACCTCCACCCACATGCGCCCCGGCCGATCAGCTCGCGTCCACACGATCGCCGACTCCGCCGTCGCGTCCCCGCTCTGCACCCCGTGACTGATCACAGGCCGCGCCGCACCCAGAGTTAGGTTGCGGGCAATTAAATTGCGCACAACCTTTTCGTCGGGCAGGGATTCCGGCAGGGCCGAGGAAACAGCAAGGGCCGGCACGGCCGGAAGGGCGCTCAGCACCCCACCAGCCAGGCCGGCCCGCAGAAGATTACGTCTGTCGATCAAGGTCATGACGGAGGTCTATCCCTCCGACATGAATCCCGGGTTAGAGCTTGGGGAACCAGAGCGCAAGCTCGCGCTTCGCGCTGTCCGCGCCGTCGGAGGCGTGGACCAGGTTCTCCCGGTTGGACAGCGACAGGTCGCCACGGATCGTGCCGGCGGCGGCCTTGCGCCCGTCGGTGCTGCCGATCATCTCGCGGACCACGGCGATGACCTCGTCACCGGAGAGCACCAGCGCGGCCAGCGGGCCACTGGTCATGAACTCCTTGAGCGGCGGGTAGAACGCCTTGTCCACGTGCTCGGCGTAGTGCTGGTCGGCCAGCGCGGCGTCCATGGTGCGCAGCTCGAGCGCCTCGATCACGAGACCCTTGCGCTCGAACCGGCCGAGGATCTCCCCCAGCAGGCCGCGCCGCAGCGCATCGGGCTTGATGAGCACGAGCGAGCGCTCGACGGCAGGGGTGGTCACTGGCGATGCCTCCTGAACAGCTTGACACGCCGGGGTTCGGCGTTTGCCGAGCTTATCGGTACCGGAATTCGCCCCCGTGCCCTTCCCCCGGCTCGGCACTTTCCACCCGTGAGACCGCTACGTAACCTCATGGGTAATTCCCCAGGAGGTCCACAGTGGCGAACCCCAACGGCCGGCCGGTCGCTCCGGCCCGCAAACTCGTGGCCGCGGTCGTCGGCACCATCGCGGTCTTCGTGATGCTGTTCGGCCTCGGCATGACCAGCTGGGCCATCGTCGCGCTCGGCGTGGCGATGCTGGCCCTGGCCATCGGCGTAGGACTCGTCAACGTGGCCCGCCGCGGCGCCCGCGCCTGGGTCTCCGGAAACGCGCAGGTCAAGGCCATCTCCGACCGCCCGACCACGGCCATCTACGGTCGCGCCGAGCTCCGCATCCTGATCATGGCCCCCGGCCTGCCCAACGAGGAGGTCACCGTCCGCGACCCCCGCGTCCCGGTGGCGAAGTGGCCGCTGCCCGGCGACATCCTCCCGATCACCGTCGACGTCGACGACATGCGCCGCGTGAAGATCGACTGGGACGACGCCGAGACCCGCGCGGCCACGGTCACCAACGGCCCGCCACCGTTCTACGAGGAGGACCTCCCGGACGACGACCTCCTCGGCGGCGAACCAGAACCACCCCCGTGGGTGACCCGCGACCGCCAGTGGGGCCGCGGCCCCGACGAACCCCCGCCGCCGCCCCCGACCCCCCGGGAAGCCGGAGACGACGACATCCCCCTCCCGCCACCCCCACCCCAGGTGATAGTCCGCGACGCCCCCGGCGGCCCCATCCTCGAAGGCCAACTCGTCGGCACCGAGGACGAGTACGCCCACCAACTCCCCCAACGCGCCCGCACCGCCACCGCCACAGCCCCACCTCCCCCCACCGCCACCACCTCGGAGGCCCCACCCCGCCGTAACGCCCGGCCCAGCCCCCGCCCCCGCCCGGCGCCCTCCCCCACACCGGCAACCCCCGACCCGACCAACGCAGCAGCCTCCACCACCTACGACACCCCGACCTCACCAGCGCCACCCAGGCCGACATCCCCATCGCCGACCCGGTCCGCGCCCTCGTCGCCGTCCGCTCCAACGTCCCCGGCACCGTCCCGGTCTTCCGCACCGGACCGGCCCCGAACCCCCGAGCCGACCGTCCCGCACTCACCGGCAGCCGCGGCCGCAACCCGCACACCCGACCGGCCCCGCCACGCCCGCGAGGACGACGAAATCGACCTCCCCCTGGACGGCGACCCCGAACCACCCCCGGAATCCCAGCCCCGATCCCGGTCAGCCATGGCAGCAGGCATCATCGCGCCCCCGGCACAAGACCCCCCATCCCGCCACAAACCCCTGGACGACGACCTCCTCGGCGACCTGGAACCACCCCCCTGGCAAACCCGCACCCCCACCCCACCCCCCGCCACCACTCCGCCGCCATCTACACAAACCGCCGCAACCAGATCGGCGTCAACACCACCCGCTGCCCCCGAATCAGCATCAGCACCGGCCCCCACCGACCGACCGACATCTGCACAGCCCACTGCCACCCCATCGGCATCCGCTCAGCCCACTGCCACCCCATCGGCATCCACACCGCACGCTGCCGACCGGTCGGTCGCCGAAACTCCCGCCGGACCACCGCCCAGGCCGGAGCGCGATGAGCCCAGGCCGGTCGCCCCCCACACGGGCCTGGCAGCAGCGGTAGCCGCCGGAGTAGCCGCGGTAGCCGGTGCTTTCCGCTCCAAAAAGGAAGACCCCGCACCCACCACGACCCCCCGCGACTCAGCCGCGATCCCGGCCCGCGACTACACCCCGCCGGACGACACCCCCGCAGCGACAGCCGCGATTCCGGCCCAGGATCGCACCCCGGCTCCGGACGCCCCTCCCCGCTCACGCCCGGAACCCACCCCCACCTCATCCCCCCGAACCCCCACCCAGACCTCATCCCCGCCACCCAACCCCACCCCACTGACCAACCGCCCACCAACCACATCGCCCCAGTCGCCGAACGCCCCCACCACCACATCCGGTTCCGCCGCAGCCCCGCTCCAGGACTCGCGACCTGACGCAGCCGCCTCTCAAAACCCGGGGCTTCCGCTCCAAGACTCCGGCCCCGACGCAGCGGCCTCCCAAAACCCGGGGCTTCCGCTCCAAGACTCCGGCCCCGACGCAGCGGCCTCCCAAAACCCAGGGCTTCCCCTCCAGGACTCACGACCCGACGCAGCGGCCTCCCAGGACCCAGGCCCCGCCGCAGTCCCGCTCCACGAATCCCCCGGCACAGCATCCAGTTCCGCCGCAGCGCCGAACCTCAAGTCCCCAAGGCACGCCTCCGACCCGACGCCGACATCCCCGCCCGCCCCCTCACCCGGCCAACCAGAAGCGCCCAACTCCAAGCCCTCACCCGGCCCAGCAGCAGCCACGTCCGCCACGCCCCAGCCCAGCGGCCCTGCGGCGACACCCGCCCCACCATCCGCAACGGGTTCGGCCCAGGTCCCGCCCCAGGCGCCCAGGAAAGCATCGGGATCCGCGACCGTGCCGCCGCAGTCATCCCGGTCCAGTGCGGGCATCTTCGTGCCGCCGCCCGACAAGGGCATCAGGGTTCGCGGGGCGCAGTTCGGGGGGAGTCCGTGGTCGGATCTGGAGGGTGGCTTCGAGCCGGCGAGCAGGGTCGACGACCTGATCACCGCGTACCCGAGTGCACGCCCCGGGCCGTCAGGGGCGATTCACGGCGTGGGGATCACCGTGCTGGTGACGGATCTGGGGCGCTCGATCGGTTTCTACAAGGACATGCTCGGGTTCTACGAGATCGATGCGGGATCGGGCAGCGCGGTTCTGGCTTCGGGTGACACGCGACTTGTCCTGCGTACGGTGCATGATCTGTCCTCGGTCGGCCGGCTGATCTACCTGAACCTCGAGGTGGGTGACGTGGAGGCGGTCTACGAGGAGTTGAAGCGCAAGGGCGTGCCGTTCGTGCACGGCCCGCGCCCGGTGAATCGCGGCGACAAGCTCGAGCTGTGGGCGGCTTCGTTCCATGACCCGGACAACCACAACATCGCGATCACCCAGTGGCGTGCGATCCGCTGACAACAAAAAGCCGGCCGCCAGGAACGGCGGCCGGCTCAGGCTCACAACACTATTTGCGTACGGGTGGACGCCCGAGCGACCGCCGCACGTGCAACGCATACAACCAGGTAGCGCCGAAGATCAATCCGAGAGCGCCCAGGGACCAGTGGAAGAGCCCCGAGGCGAGGAGCAGCACCTGCAGCACCGTGCCGGCCGTCCACGCCCAGGCCGTCCCCATGCGCCCGGCCAGCACGATCGCCACGACCGCTTCCGCGATGACGGCTCCGACACCCCAGCCGCTCAGGTGCCCGCCGAGAATCCGGATCGGCTGGATACCCAGCAGCAGAATGATCGCCTCGAGGATCAGCGTGCCCGCCCCGAGCCCCCGCACAGCAGCCGCGGGATTCTTCAACCCGGACCGCTGAGCCACATCCGCGTCGGCAGCGGTCGACTCGCTCCCGACCTCAACCGACCCGGCCTCAGCAGCCGACCCGGCCTCCGCAGCCAGCCCGGCCTCAGCAGCCGACCCGGCCTCCGCAGCCAGCCCGGCCTCAGCAGCCGACCCGGCCTCCGCAGCCAGCCCGGCCTCAGCAGCCGACCCGGCCTCCGCAGCCAGCCCGGCCTCAGTAGCCGGCCCGGCATCCGCGGGGGCCGGAGGCGTTTCGGCGGGTTCGGGGTGGGGCGTGGTCATTTCTTCAGCAGCTTCCTGGCGTCCGCGACGGTGACGACCGAGCCCGTGATCAGGACCGCGACGCCGCTGTGCTCGCCGTTGGTGTCCTCCTCGGCCAGGACGACGGCTTCCTCGATGGCGTCCGGCATCGTTTCGGCGACGGTGACGCGGTCTTCGCCGAAGATGTCGATGGCCAGCTCGGACAGCTCGTTGAGGGGCATCGAGCGGGGCGAGCTGTTCTGGGTGACCACGAGGCGGGCGGTGACGGGCTCGAGGAGGGCGAGGATGCCCTCGACGTCCTTGTCGCCGAGGAACGCGGCCACCACGACGAGGTGGCGGAACGCGAACTCCTCCTCGAGGGCGGTGACCGTGGCCGCCATGCCGTGCGGGTTGTGGGCGCCGTCGAGCAGAATTGTCGGGGCGCTGCGGACCCGTTCGAGCCGGCCCGGCGAGTCCACGGTGGCGAAGCCCTCGCGGATGGTCTCCGGGTTGAGCTGCTTCTCGGGCCCGGCGCCGAGGAACGCCTCGACGGCCGCCAGGGCGAGCGCCGCGTTCTGAGCCTGGTGGGCGCCGAAGAGCGGGAGGAAGATCTCGTCGTAGACGCCGCCGAGGCCCTGAATGGCGAGCAGCTGGCCGCCGACCGCCTGGTCCCGGCGGACCACGCCGAACTCGCTGCCCTCGCGGGCGACGGTCGCGCCCATCTCGGCGCTGCGTTCCAGCAGGGGGCGCATGGCCTCCTCGGTCTGCAACGCGGAGATCACCGTGGCGCCCTTGTGGATGATGCCGGCCTTGGCCCAGGCGATGTCCTCGATCGTGTCGCCGAGCCACTCGGTGTGGTCGAGCCCGATCGGGGTGATGACGCAGACGCCGGCGTCGATGACGTTGGTGGCGTCCTCCTCGCCGCCCAGCCCCACTTCGATGACCGCGATGTCCACGGGCGCGTCGGCGAACGTCGCGAACGCCATCGCCGTGGTCATGTCGAAGTAGGTGAGCGGCTCCGCCGCCTGCTTGTCGATCAGATCGGCGAGCGGGGCGATCTCGTCGTACGTGGCGGCGAGCTGTTCCTCGGTGACCGGCTCACCGTCGAGGCTGATCCGTTCCCGGATGGTCTCCAGGTGCGGGCTCGTGTAGCGCCCGGTGTGCAGTCCGTGCGCGCGCAGCAGGCCGTCGATCATCCGGGCGGTCGAGGTCTTGCCGTTGGTCCCGGTCAGATGAATGGCCGGGTACGCCCGCTGAGGGCTGCCCAGCACATCCATCAGGTCCCGGATCTTCTGCATGTCGAAGTTCATGCGGGTGAAGCCGCGCCCGTCGAGCGCGGCGATCACCTCGTCGTAACTGCTCATAGCTGTACCCGCCCTTGCGGGAGTAGTGACGTGCTCATGCTGTGGGCAACGCTTCCAGGGCCGCCGCAATTCTCGTGAGGTCGGCCTCGGCCGTGGCCAGCCGATCCTTGATCTTCGCGACGACCTGCTCGGGCGCTTTGCTGACGAACGACTCGTTGCCGAGCTTGCCGCGGCACTGCGCCAGCTCCTTCTCGGCGGCGGCCTTGTCCTTGTCGAGCCGGGCCCGCTCGGCCGCGACGTCGATCGTGCCACGGGTGTCGAGGTCGACGGTGATCCCGCCGGTGACCGCGAGCGTGGCCGTGGCCGTGAACTCGGCGCCGGGAGCGTCGAGCCGGGCGAGCGAGCGGATCAGCGGCTCGTGCGTGTCGATGCCGACGTTGCCGAGACCCGTGAGCGCCGCACTCACCCGCTGGCCGGGGCGCAGTCCCTGGTCGGCGCGGAACCGCCGGACCTCGGTGACCACCTTCTGCAGGGCGGCCAGCTCCTCCTCGGCGGCGTCGTCGATCAGCGCCTTGTCCACCGTCGGCCACGAGGCCCGCACGATCGTCTCGGCACCGGTGAGCACGGTCCACAGCTCCTCGGTGACGAACGGGATCACCGGGTGCAGCAGGCGCAGCAGCTGGTCGAGGACGTGACCGAGAACCCGCCGGCTCTGCGCCGCCCCGGGACCGTCGCTCGACAGGACCGGCTTGCTGAGCTCGAGATACCAGTCGCAGACGTCATCCCACGCGAAGTGGTAGAGGGTGTCGCAGACCTTGGCGTACTCATAGGTCGCGAACAGCTCGTCGACCTCGCCGACCACGTGCTGCAGCCGCGACAGGATCCACTTGTCGACCGATGACAGCTCGCTCGGCGCGGGCAGGTCGCCCTCGACGGTGGCGCCGTTCATGAGGGCGAAGCGGGTGGCATTCCAGAGCTTGTTGCAGAAGTTGCGCGAGCCCTGGCACCACTCCTCGCTGATCGGCACGTCCGAACCCGGGTTGGCGCCGCGTGCGAGGGTGAAACGGGTGGCGTCGGCGCCGTATCGCTCGATCCAGTCGAGGGGGTCGACCACGTTGCCGAACGACTTCGACATCTTCTTGCCGAGCCCGTCGCGGACCATGCCGTGCAGGTTGACCACCTTGAACGGCGCCTCGCCGTCCATGGCGTACAGACCGAACATCATCATCCGGGCGACCCAGAAGAACAGGATGTCGTAACCGGTCACCAGCACGCTGGTCGGGTAGAACTTCGCGAGCTCCGCGGTCTGCTCGGGCCAGCCCATGGTCGAGAACGGCCACAGCCCGGACGAGAACCACGTGTCGAGCACGTCCTCGTCCTGGTGCCAGCCCTCACCGGTCGGCGGCTCCTCGTCGGGACCGACGCAGACGACCTCGCCGGCGGGGCCGTACCAGATGGGGATGCGGTGACCCCACCAGAGCTGGCGGGAGATGCACCAGTCGTGCATGTTGTCGACCCACGCGAAGTAGCGCTTCGACAACTCGGCGGGCTCGATCGTGACGCGCCCGTCGCGGACAGCGTCACCGGCCGCCTTGGCCAGCGGCCCGGTGCTGACGAACCACTGCAGCGAAAGCCGCGGCTCAACGGTGGTCTTGCACCGCGAGCAGTGCCCGACCGAGTGCACGTACGGACGCTTCTCGGCAACGATGCGGCCCTGCTCCCGCAGCGCGTCGACAACCGCGGGGCGCGCCTCGTAACGGTCGAGACCCTCGAACGGCCCCGGCACCGTCACGACGGCCCGCTCGTTCATGATCGTCAGGCTGGGCAGGTTGTGCCGCTGGCCGATCTCGAAGTCGTTCGGGTCGTGCGCCGGCGTGACCTTGACCGCGCCCGTGCCGAAGCTCGGGTCGACGTGCTCGTCGGCGACGATCGGGATGCGCCGCCCGGTCAGGGGAAGCTCGACCTCGGTGCCGATCAGGTGCTTGTAGCGCTCGTCATCCGGATGGACGGCCACCGCGGTGTCACCGAGCATCGTCTCGGCGCGGGTCGTGGCGACCACGATCGCGTTGTCCCCGTCGCCGTAACGGATCGAGACGAGCTCACCGTCGTCGTCGGAGTGCTCGACCTCGATGTCGCTGAGCGCGGTGAGGCACCGCGGGCACCAGTTGATGATCCGGTTGGCCCGGTAGATGAGGTCGTCCTCATACAGCCGCTTGAAGATCGTCTGGACGGCCCGCGACAGGCCCTCGTCCATGGTGAAACGCTCACGGCTCCAGTCGACGGAGTCACCGAGGCGCCGCATCTGCCCGAGGATCGCGCCGCCGGACTCGGCCTTCCACTCCCAGACCTTCTCCACGAATTTCTCGCGGCCCAGGTCGTGCCGGGAGAGCTGCTGCGCGGCGAGCTGCCGCTCGACGACGTTCTGCGTGGCGATGCCGGCGTGGTCCATGCCTGGCAGCCACAGCACCTCGAAACCCTGCATCCGCTTCAGCCTGCTCAGCGCATCCTGAACGGTGTGGTCGAGGGCGTGCCCGATGTGCAGGGAGCCGGTCACGTTGGGCGGAGGGATGACGATGGAGAAGGGAGGCTTGTCGCTCGCCGGGTCCGCCTTGAAGTAGCCGGACGATACCCAGTGCTCGTACCGCCGCTGCTCTACCTCGCCCGGCTGATACTGGGCGGAGAGGCCACCGGTGGGCCGGCTGTCGGGGGTGCGGGTATCGGAAGCTTCGGTCACCCGCCAAGTTTACGGAGCCCGCGCCGGTGCGTTGCGTCCGCCCGTCCTGCCTGTGGATAACTGTTGTTAGGCTCGCACGATGTCCGACCGCCCCGGCCCGTTGTCCGAGTCCCCGGCCCCCGCCGGCGAGGCTCCGGATGCTGCCACCACCCCGGCCGTCCAGGCCGAAGTCTCCCCAGCTCCCACCGCTGATTCCCCGGTCCTGGCACCCGCCGCGGCCGCCCAGCCGGTGGAGATCTCGGACGAGCCGTTCACCCTCACCGAACCCACCGACGAGGAGCCGGAAGAAACGACACCGCGGTCGCGGACCAAGACCATCGTGCTCGGCTCCCTGCTCGCCGTGACTCTCGCCGGCATGGCAGTCATCGGGTACGCAGGATGGCGCATCGCCTCCCAGAAGGACGCCACGCTCACCTCGCCCCCGACCGTCGGCAACCTCAAACTGGACACCACGGAGGAGGGACGGTCCACGGCCGACTATCTCCAGACGGCGCTGTCCGCGGAGGTCGACCTGGACCACACGACGGGCGGCGTCTACCTCGACGGCACCGCCACCGACGGCGTCCTGTTCTTCGGCGGCACCACGCTGATCTGGACACCGGGCGCCGACCTGGACACAGCCTTCGAGATCATCTCCGACGGCCAGGGCGCGGTCACCGGCCTCCACGACGTCGACGCCGGCAAACTCGGCGGAACGATGAAATGCGGCACCACCAAGACCGACAACGCCGACATGCCGGTCTGCGGCTGGGCCGACCACGGCAGCCTCGCCCTGGCAATGTTCCCCGGCCGCACCGCCAAAGACGCCGCCACCCTGATCCTGCAGATCCGCAACGCCACCCAGACCCGCAATTAAACAGACCCGCAATTAAACGCCCAGCAAAAAAAGGCCGGCTACGCATACGCGGAAACCGGCCTTTACTATTCGCCAAAAGCGCGACGATCAACCCCAGGAACGCAGAATGGCCTGCCCCGAAGGGCAGGCCATTCATCACGTTGAGTCCGGCGGCGTCCTACTCTCCCACACCCTCCCGAGTGCAGTACCATCGGCGCTGGAGGGCTTAGCTTCCGGGTTCGGAATGAGACCGGGCGTTTCCCCTCCGCTATAACCACCGAAACAGTTACCAGCGGTGAACCAGTCCCGAGTCGTTTCCGACTCCAGGGATGGTTGTTTGCTGTGAATCACACAGTGGACGCATAAACGCTTTTACAAGAGCTCACTGGGAGCGTCAAGTTTAGGGTGG
>NZ_BOQP01000061.1 GCF_018332715.1 Winogradskya consettensis
CGGCCTCAGGTGTCGCATCCCGGTGTCCAGCGCAACAATCAGCCTCTCGGCATGGACGGCAGCAACTCGGTCGCGACCTGTGGGTGGCAGAACGCCACCGGCATCGGGCAGGGAAAGGGTGATCCACCCGGACCGAACTGGCACATACCCACTGACTCAGGACACTAGAGGACGACGGGGCTGCGCCGTTCGAGGAGGATGACGTCATGCCAGGTGGGGCCTTGGCGGGCGACCTTTTCGCGTACGCCGATGGTGCGGAAGCCGCAGCGTTCGTGCAGCGCCAGGCTGGCGGTGTTGCCGGGGAAGATGCCGGATTGGATGGTCCAGATGCCGGCGGCCTCCGTCGAGGTGATCAGGCGTTCCAGCAGCGCGCGTCCGACGCCGCGGCCGCTCGCTGCCGGGTCCACGTAGACGGAGTGTTCGACGACGCCGGCGTAGGCGGGGCGGGTGGAGACCGGGGAGCAGGCGATCCAGCCGAGAACGGTGTCGTCCTCGACGGCCACGTAGCTGTGGCCCGGGAGTTTGCCCTGGTGGAACTGGTCCCAAGGCGGGACCGTGGTCTCGAAGGTCGCCGTGCCGGTGGCTATGCCGGCTGCGTAGATGGCGAGGACCGCGGGGGCGTGGGTGGCGGTCATCGGGATCACGGTCACGGGGGTCTCCGCGGGGAGGATCAAGGCTTGCGGGCTACCCCGGCCCAGACGTTGACCTCGTTGTCGGCGAAGGCAGGGTCGCCGGGGGTGGGGTGCCATTTGCTGGCGGGGACGACGCCGGGGTCGATCAGCTCCAGGCCTTCGAAGAGGTCGGTGATCTCGGCGTGGCCGCGGGTCCAGACGTCGCTGCGGCCCTGTTCCATCATCTGCTGGTAGAGGGCCTGCTGCTCGGGGGTGCCGAAGTCGGAGGTGGCGTGGGTCGCGACCAGGTAGCTGCCGGAGGGCAGGGCGTCGAGCAGGCGCTGGACGATCGGCTTGGCCGAGCCGTGGCCCTGGATGAAGTGCAGGACGGCGATCAGCATCAGCCCGACGGGCCGGCCGAGGTCGAGGGTCTCGCGCAGCGTCGGGTCGGCGAGGATGGTGTCGGGGTCCTTGAGGTCGGCCTCGATGTAGGCGGTGCCGCCCTCGGGGCTGGTGGTGAGCAGCGCGCGGGCGTGGACCATGACCAGCGGGTCGTTGTCGACGTAGACGATGCGGCTCTCCGGGGCGACCGACTGGGCGACCTCGTGGGTGTTGTCGGCGGTTGGGAGGCCGGTGCCGATGTCGAGGAACTGGCGGATGCCGGCCTCGGCGGCCAGGTAGCGGGTGGCACGGCGCAGCATCGCCCGGTTGGCGATGGCTCCCTTGCGGACGTTCGGGAAGGCGGCTTCGAGTTCGTCACCGGAGGCCCGGTCGGCGGCGAAGTTGTCCTTCCCGCCGAGCCAGTAGTTGTAGCGTCGGGCCGGGTGCGCCACCGTCGAGTCGATGGCGGTTCGTGACTGCTCGGCGTCCATGCCTGCTCCTTCGATCCCTCGATCGTCGGCGACATCATTGCAGCCCGCCACCCCCGCCCGCATCACCGGTCCGCCCCCAAGACGAAGTGGTCCGCCCTCAAGACGAAGTGGTCCGCCCCCAGAGCGGAGTGGTCCGCCCCAAAATCGAAGCGGTCGGCCTCGAAGAACGAAGCGGCTCGCCCCAAAAGGAACAAGAAGGAATCTCATGCGCGCAGGCAGCATTCTCATCTCCGGTGCGAGCATCGCGGGGCCGTCGCTGGCCTACTGGCTCAACGCCGCGGGCTGGCGGACGACCGTCGTCGAGCGGGCCGGGCGGTTGCGGGCCGAGGGGCAGAACATCGACGTCCGGGGCGCTGCCCGCGAGGTGCTGCGGCGGATGGGCATCGAGGATGAGGTGCTGGCCGCGAACACCGGCGAGCAGGGCACCTGCTTCGTCGACGAGAAGGGGCGGGTCAGGGCGGCCTTCCCGGCGAGCGCGAACGAGACGGGTGGCGCCACCGCGGAGGTCGAGATCCTGCGGGGCGAGCTGTCCCGGATCGTGGCCGGATCGACCGATGGGGGGACCGAGTACGTCTTCGGGGACTCGATCACCGCGCTGCGCGAGGACGGCGACGGGGTACTCGTCAGCTTCGCGCAGGGGCCGGAGCGCCGGTTCGACGTCGTGGTGCTCGCCGAGGGCATGCGGTCGCGTACCCGTGGGATGGTCTTCGGGGATGAGCCGCAGATCCGTTTCCTCGGCATGTACACCTCCTATTTCACCATCCCCCGCGAGCCCGGCGACGTGGACTGGTGGCAGTGGTTCGGGGCGGTGGGCGGGCGCAACGTGGGCCTGCGGCCGGACAACACCGGGACGATCCGGGCCACGCTGTCGTTCCTCTCCGGGCCGCGGGGCTACGAGGACCTCGGCGTCGAGGAGCAGAAGCAGGTGCTGCGCCGGGTCTTCCGGGACGCGGGGTGGCAGGCGCCGCGGGTCCTGGCAGCGATGGCGGACGTGCCGATCTACTTCGAGAGCATCGGCCAGGTACGCGCCCCGAGCTGGCACCGCGGCCGCGTGGCGCTGCTGGGCGACGCGGCGTACTGCGCCTCCCCGATCAGCGGCATGGGCACCAGCCTCGCCCTGGTCGGCGCGTACATCCTCGGCGGCGAGCTGACCCGCGCCGATTCACCGACGGAGGCGTTCGCCGCCTACGAGCGGATCATGCGGCCCTACGTCGACCAGGCGCAGAAGCTGCCCCCGGGCGCCCCGCGGCTGGCCAACCCGAAGAGCAACCTGGGATTGAAGGTTTTCCACGCCGCCGCCGCGCTCGCCTCGACCCGCGTTGCCGGTGCGGTGGCGGCCAAGCTGTTCACCCCACCCGCCGACCGGATCGCGCTGCCCGATTACGGCAGCCATTTTCCGCAAGCGTGAAATTGTCGCTCCCGGACCATGAGCGCCGGCCCAACCCGGCGTTCACGGGAAATGGTGAATCGCTACCTGAGCATGCGAGTGGAATGGGCCGCGACGAATCACTGTCGACCCTGACGGGCGGGCCGGCTCAGGGTTCCGGGTCGTAGAGGTGCGGGTCGTCGAGCTGATCGCTGGGGTCCGGACTGGATGGTGCCGGTGAGCACCGGGTGTACAGCCATCGTGCGAGCCAGGCGGTGAAGATCGCGCCGAGGATCATGTCGTAGCGGCCGAGCAGTGCGACCAGCAGGTCGAGAAGCACGAAGAACGTGAGCAGGCCTACCACCACGCGAACGCCGTCGCTTCCCCATGGGCTGGTCACGGCGAGCCGTGGCACCAGGAAGAGGCCGGCGCCGACGGGAAGCATTGCCAGTGCCACGCCGAACGGCCAGGGCAGTCCGGTCTCCGCGACCGTGTAGGTCAGGATCCAGTGCGCGGACGCGCAGGTGAGGGCGAGCGTGCCGAGCCCACGCCGCGGTCGGCGGTCGCTCTCGGGCGCCATTACGGGGACGCGGCCGATCAGGAAAGCGGTCACTACGACCGCGGCGAGCAGCACCCCGGCAGCGAGCAGAACGGCCGTCGGCGGACGCTGGCCGAACTCGCCGTAGACGACAGGGGTCACCGCGAGCGACAGGCAGGCACACGCGAGGCCCGGGCGGCCGACCCACGGGCGGTGTCGTGCCCGGGGAACGAGCCACTCGACGACGAGGACAGATGCGCCGATGCTGATCGCCGCGTGGAACACCGTGAGGTGAACGGCGAGGAGCACATTGGTGTGCCACACGACGCTGTAGGTGCCGATGCCGGAGTCCTCCCAGAACCGGGACAGGAACCAGTAGCGATCGACGAACGCCTCCTCCCACACCGCGTAGGCGACGCCGAGCAGGACAAGGCCGGTGAATCCGAGGCGGAACCGGTGGGCGACCTCGCGACAGGGCTGGTGGCGGCCCGTCGGAGCCTTCCGGGTCCGCCTCCGTCGGTCGTCATGGGACCAATCTCCCAGGAGCGCCCTTGACAGCGCATCGGTCCAAGGTGGCACCCTGCCCCCTACCAAAGTCGGCCCCCGGCCGATCTCCGGAGATCGGCCGGGCGGCGACAGAGGCTGATGGCCTTCACCAGGGGACGTCGCCGGCGTCCTCGAAGAAGCCGCCGGTGGGGCCGTCATCCGGCAGGGTGGCCAGGCGGATGGCGGTCGCTGCGCCCTGCTGCGGGGTGCGTACCCCGCGGAATCCGTTCAGGTCGGTCGCCACGAATCCGGGGCACGCCAGGTTGACGAGGATGTTCGTGCCGGTCAGCTCCTTGACGTACTGCAGGGTCACGGCGTTGAGGAACGTCTTCGACGGCGGGTAGGCCATCGCGACCGGGCCGGTGGTGGTCGCCCCGCCCGGGCCGGACTGGCGGGTGAGGGAGCCGACGCTGCTGGACATGTTCACGATCCGTGGCGCGGATGAGCGGCGCAGCAACGGCAGCATGGCGTTCGTGACGCGGATGACGCCGATGACGTTCGTCTCGACAACCGTGCGGATGATCGCCGGGTCGACCCTGGTCGGCTCCTGTGGCATACCGCCGGTGACGCCCGCGTTGTTCACCAGCACATCCAGGCGCCCGAACCGATCTTCGACCAGCTTTGCCGCGGCAGTCGCGCTTTCATCGTCGGTCACATCCAGGGGTACGCCGAAAGCGTCCACTCCCGCCGCCCGCAACTTCGCCACCGCGGCATCCCGGCGCTGGTCGTCGCGGGCACCGACGCCGACGGTGAATCCCCGTGCGCCGAGTCCTGCTGCGATCTCGTACCCGATGCCCTTGTTCGCGCCGGTCACCAGCGCGATCGTCGTCTCCGTCATGCCCCGATCGTCGCTACGCAGTGTGATACCGGGCAACACCAACTCGGTACGGTGCGATACCGTGCGGGTATCGCCGTGCTGGTGGCGGGCGTAGGATCGGTGGGTGGAGACTCGGGAGCTGCGGTTCTTCGTCGCCGTGGCGCAGGAGTTGCACTTCGGCCGGGCGGCGCAGCGGCTCGGTATGGCCCAGCCCCCGCTGTCCCGGGCGATCAGCCTGCTCGAACGGCGCCTCGGGACGAGGTTGTTCGACCGCGACAGCCACCGGGTCGCGCTGACCGATGCCGGGGCGGTCCTGCTCGCCGAGGGCCGGGCAGCGCTGGAGGCGGTCGAGGCCGCCGAACGGCGTACCCGCCGGGCAGGATCCGCCGAGCCGGGCAGGGCCGGCGTGGTCCTCGCGGTCAAGGCCGGTGCCGCCAGTGAACTGCTCGCCAAGCTCTTGCACGCGTACGCCGCCGAGCCCGGCGCGGTGCCGGTCGAGGTGTTCCTGTGCGGGCCCGGCGAGCAGGAGCGGATCCTGCGTGACGGCCGCGCGGACGTGGCCCTGCTGCACCGCCCGTTCGACAACGTCGCCGGGTTCGACACCGAGGACCTGATGACCGAGGGCCAGATCGCGATCCTGCCCGCCGGTCATCCCCTCACGACCCGCACCCAGCTCAGCATGGCAGACGTCACCGGACTGGCCGCACTGCCGATGCCGCGCTGGCCGGACCGCGACGGCTCTTATGCTCCCGGGCCGGGCCCGGAGGTGCGCGACCACACGCAGCTGATCCAGCTCATCACCCTCGGCCGCACGATGATGGTCGCCCCGGAGACCAGCCGCACCCAGCTTCCCCCCGACGTCGTCGCCGTCCCGGTGCCGGACGCCCACCCGGTGACCACGGTGATCGCCTGGCCACCGCACAGCCGCTCCCCAGCGGTGGCAGCGCTCGTCCGCACCGCCACCCGCCTGTAGCCGCCTAATTCGGTGTCGCCGAGACGGCTCACCCGCTACGAAGAGCGCGTGCCCTTTCTTGCGCTCTTCGTAGCGGTCCTGTTGCTCGGCATCGCGGACTCGATGGTCAATTCGTACATCGTGCTGTTCGGGGCCGATGTGGCCGGCCTCTCGCCGGTCCAGATCGGGGTGTGGTCGTCGGTGTTCGCCGTCAGCGGGATCACTATCGGGTGGTGGCTGGGGCGGTCGTTCGACCGGCGGCCTGCCCGGGCGTACGCGATGGTCGTGATTCTGCTGGGCTCGGCGGGCTATGCGCTGCTGCCCCGGGTGTCGGGGTTCCTGGTGCTGCTGCTGATGGCCGCGACGGTGCTCGGCGCATTGGGGGCGGCCTTTCCTCAGCTGTTCTCGCTGGCCCGCGCTGTGCTCGGCGAGGGCGCCGCCGGGCAGCGGTCCGCGCCTTTGTTGCGTTCGGCGTGGTCGCTGGCGTGGGCTGTCGGGCCGTTGCTGGGGGCGCTCGTGTTGTCCCGTGGCGGCTATTCATGGCTGATGTGGACGGCCGCGGGGGTGTTCCTCGCGTCCGCGCTGGCCGTTCTCCTGGTGCCGCGCCCCGGGCCCGTCACGGTCACCAACTCGGCACCGGGCGGCACCCCGGTCCTGCTCATCGTCAGTGTCACCCTGTTCTTCGCCGCGATGTTCGGGGGCGGTCTGGCGCTGCCCTTGTTCGTCACCCGGGCCCTGCACCAGTCGCCCGCCTCGGTCGGAGTGCTCTTCAGCGTCTGTGCCGCCGTGGAGGTGGTGGCCACGCTGGCCCTGGTCGCCGTCCCTGCCCGGGTCAGCCAGCGGGCCGTCATCCTGGTCGGCTTCGGCTCCCTCGTCTGCTACAACGCCATGACGGCGGTTTCCTCGGGCATGGCGATGCTCATCGTCTCCCAGGTGTTCCGCGCCGTGGGGATCGCGGTCGTCGCCGGGGCCGGCATCCGCTACTTCCAGGACCTTCTCGCTCCGGCAACCGGCCGCGCCACCACCCTGTTCGCCAACGCCACCACGGCCGGTCTGCTGGTCTCCGGCGTTCTGACCGGCGCGTCCGTCGAACATCTCGGCTACCGGGCGACGCTCCTGCTCTGGGGCGCGGTGACCGCGTTGGGCGGAGTCGCCTTCATCGCGGGCGCCGGCCGCCGGTCCGCACCGCTCCCGGCCGCCGGGCCGGTCAGCTGACGACTGCCGGGTGGGGTCAGCCGGCGATTGCCCCGGTGGGGGAGAGGTCCATCAGTTACATCGACGCTTGACTTAGCGCGCCCGGCGGCCGATAACTAACGTACTGGTTCGTACATTAGCCGCCCGGAGGTGCCGCCGTGCGATTGTCGCTAACCTTCCGGGCTCCGGTACGTGGGCAGGATGGACGGGGGCATCGGGCCCTTGATGCGGCGGCCCTGCTGGGTTTCCTCCCAGGCGTGGGCGAGGATGCCGACGCTGCGGCTGAGGACGAACAGGCCGCGGGCGAGTGGGGGCGGGAAGCCGAGTTCGCCGTAGATGACGGCGGTGGCGCCGTCGATGTTCATCGGGATGTGGCGGCCGGGGCGGGTGTTGAGCAGGTCCTCGATGGAGCGGGCGGCGGCGAGGTGGTGGCCCTCGACGATGCCGGCCGTTACCGCCTCGTCGACCAGGGTGAGCAGGGGCTCGCGGCGGGGGTCGACGGGGTGGAAGCGGTGGCCGAAGCCGGGGAGGTATTTCGAGCGGGACTGCCAGCGGGCGACCACGTCGGCGGTGCTGCCGGGGGTGGCCACGATCTCGTCCAGCAGGGAGAGGCATTGCTGGCCGGCGCCGCCGTGGACGTCGCCCAGGGCGTTGATGCCGCCGGCCATCGCGTTGTTGAGGCCTACGCCGCAGGTGGCGGTCATCCGGGCGATGGCGATCGAGGGGGCCTGGGGGCCGTGGTCGACCGAGGCCACCAGGGCCGCTTCGAGCAGCGCCGCGGCGCCGGGCGGGGGCAGCTCGCCGCGCAGCATGAGCCAGATCGTCGCGACGAGGCCCGTCGAGCCGATCAGGTCCTGGACCGGTCTGCCGCGCAGTTCGATGATGCCCGGTTCGATGCGGCTCACCGAGGTGGCCCACCAGTCGGCCACGTCCTGGTCGCTCATCGGTCGCCCGCCGAAGCAGGCGCGGCCGAAGCAGGCGCGGCCGAAGCAGGCGCGGCCGAAGCAGGCGCGGCCGAAGCAGGCGCGGCCGAAGCAGGCGCGGCCGAAGCAGGCGCGGCCGAGGCAGAGGCGGTCGAAGCAGGCGCGGCCGAGGCAGAGGCGGCCGGAGTGGAGGCGGCGCGCGCGCCACGCCAGCGGGACAGCAGGGCGGGGAGGTCCTCGTTGTGCTGGCCGAGGACGGGGGCGGGGGAGCCGGGGGTGTACGGCTCGCCGTCGAAGAGGACGCCGTTGCCGCTGACGCGTACGGTGCCGGGCCGGGTGCCCTCCGGGAACGGTACGTCGGTGAAGAAGCCACGGGCGGCGAGCTGGTCGGAGGCGACTGCCTGGGGCACGGTCAGGATGCGCGCCGCCGGGACGCCCGCGCGGGACAGCAGCAGCTCCCATTCGTGGGCGGGGCGCGCGGCGAGGGACTTGTTCAGCTCGTGGTTGAGGGCGGCCCGGTGCTGCTTGCGGGACTCGCGTTCGGCGAAGCGGGGGTCGGTCAGCAGCTCGGGGCGTTCCAGCAGGCGGCACAGCGTGGCGAACTGTTCCTGGCGGTTCGCGGCGATGTTGAGCGGGCCGTCGGCGGTCTCGAACGTGCCCGACGGGGCGGCGGTGGCGTTTTGATCGCCCATCGGTTCCGGGGCGGCGCCGCTGACGAGGTAGTTGGAGACCGCCCAGCCCATCGCGGAGACGGAGGCTTCCAGCATGGACACATCGAGGAAGCGGCCGCGGCCGTCGCGCTGGCGGCCGGTGAGGGCGGCGGTGACGGCGAGGGCGGCGGTCAGGCCGCCGACCGTGTCGCTGATGGGGAAGCCGACGCGCAACGGGGCCGTGTCGGGCGTACCCGTGATGCTCATCATCCCGGAGAGGCCCTGGATGATCTGGTCGTAGGCAGGGGCCTGACTCATCGGGCCGTTCTGGCCGAAGCCGGTGATGGCGCAGTAGACCAGGCCGGGGTTGAGCTCGCGCAGCCGTTCCCAGGGGTAGCCCATCCGGGCGAGCACACCGGCCCGGAAATTCTCGAGGAGTACGTCGGCCTCGCCGACGAGGTCCTCGAAGCAAGCCTGGCCGGCGGGTTCCTTGAGGTTGAGCTCCACCGACTTCTTGCCGGAATTCTGGGCGAGGAAGGACGCGCCTATCCCGGCGGCGTTCAGCGAGGGGTCGGGGCCGAGACGCCGGGCGAGGTCACCGTGGCCGGGCACCTCGATCTTGACGATCTCGGCGCCGAGCAGCATCAGCTGGTAGGTGCAGTACGGCCCGGCGAGAACGTTGGTCAGGTCGAGGACGCGGATGCCGGTGAGCGGTCGGTCGGGCATGCCTGGTTCTCCTTGCGCGCGCGATGGCTAGTAGGACGCACCGAGCGGGTGGTCGAACCCGCGCTCGGTCATGTGGTTCGCGACCTCCTTCAGATCCTTGGCGTACGTCTCGACGCGCTCGTCGCTGAAACGCATCGTGGGGCCGCTGAGGGTGAGAGCGGCGACGACCGTGCCGGAGCGGCCGAGGATCGGCACGGCGACCGCGGTGATCCCCTCCTCGCGCTCGCCGTGGCTGACCGCCCAGCCGCGCCCGGTGGCCTCGTCGATCCACTCCTGCAACCGCCGCACGTGGTCCTCGCCGTAGGGCGACGATCGGGCGATCCGGGTCAGCAGTGCGGCGGGGGCGTTGCGCAGCAGCACCTTGGCCGACGCGCCCGCCCACATCGGCAGCTCGTCGCCGACGTGCACGACGTGGCGCAGCGGCTGCGGGCCCTCCTGCTGCGCGATGCAGACCCGGACGATGTCCCGCGCCACGTAGACGTTGACCGTCTCGCGGTCGCGGGCGGCGAGGTCGCGCATGAGCCGTTTGGTCTCCGGGGGCAGCTCCCAGCTGCTGCGGGCCAGGTGTGCCCAGCGCCAGAGGCCCGGGCCGGCCATGTAGCCGTTGCTGGTGGCCCAGAGCAGGCCCATCTGTTCGAGGGTCTGGATGAGCCGGATGACGGTCGTCTTGGCGAGCCCGGTGGCCGCGACCGCGTCCTTGATGGTGATCGAGGGGCGTTCCTCGGTGAGCAGCGACAGGATGTCCAGCGCCCGCTGCACACTGCGAACACCCTGGGTCTCGAGAGCCTCCACAGTGCCTCATTTCCCGCCGCACGGCGGCGCGGTTCATCGATACGTAACTTTCTCGACTCGCGCTCTTGCCAGCGGCCCGCGGTCGCCCGTACGTTACACCCAGTCCACACAGCGGTCCACAATGCCGCTTCCTGGTCCACTAGATGGACCTTTTGGGGTGGGAGGGCTCGTATGCTCGACTCGATCTTGAAAGTGGCACAGGCGCCCGCGCTGCTGGCCGGAGCCTGGATCACCGAAGGCCCCACCGCGGACCGCATCGGCCCCTACACGCGCACGCTGGTCAGCCGGGCCCGGATCTGCGACGCCACCGACGTCACCACTGCCGCCGGGTACGCCGCCGGCGCCGCCAAGGTCGTCGCCCGGCTCGCCCCCGCGACGCGGGCCGGTGTGCTGGAGACGGCCGCCCGGCTCGCCGCGGACCGCCGTGCGGACTTCGCCCGGCTGCTCGCCCTGGAGCTGGGCAAGCCGGTCAAGGACGGCCTCGGCGAGCTCGACCGGGTGGCTGACACGTTCCGGGTCTGCGCCGCGGAGGCCCGCCGCATCGGTGGTGACAACCTCCCGGTGGCGGGCTGGGAACGCGGCGTGGGCAACACCGCGCTGACCTACCGTGCCCCGGCGGGGGTGGCGCTCGCGATCACGCCGTTCAACGCTCCCGCCAACCTGCTCGCCCACAAGCTCGGCGCGTCCTTCGCGGCCGGCAACACCACCCTGGTCAAGTCGCCGCCGCAGGCCCCGGCCGTCTCCGCCGCGCTGGTCGCGCTGCTGCTGGAGGCGGGCGCGCCGGTCGAGGCGGTGCAGCTGCTGCACGGCGGGGGCGAGGTCGGCGCGGCGCTGTGCGCGGCACCCGAGGTGAGCGTCATCAGCTTCACCGGCAGTGCCGCCACGGGTACGGCCGTCGCGCGGGCCGCCGGTGCCAAGCGGCTCGTCCTCGAACTGGGCGGCAACGCGGCCACGATCGTCTGCGAGGACGCCGACGTGAGCGCCGCCGCGACGAACTGTGCCCGCACCGGTTACTCGAACTCCGGGCAGAGTTGCATCTCGGTGCAGCGCGTCTACGTGCACCGCAGCCGTTTCGACGAGTTCGTCGAGACGTTCACCGCCGAGGTCGCCGCGCTCAAGGTCGGCGACCCGCTCGACCCGGAGACCGACGTCGGGTCCATGGTGGACGAGCAGGCCGCCGAGCGGGTCGTTCTCTGGGCGGCCGAGGCCGCCGCGGCAGGGGCGAAGATCACCACGGGGGGTACGCGCGACGGCGCCACCGTCCGCCCGACCGTCGTCGCGGGGCCGCCCGAGGACGCCACGGTCATCACCCACGAGGTGTTCGGCGCGCTGGTCGCCGTCGTGGCCTACGACGACTTCGACGCGGTGCTCACCACCTGCAACACCAGCAGGTACGGGCTGCAGGCCGGCCTGTTCACCCATGACGTGCGCCGGATCCTGACCGCGTGGCGCGAGCTCGAGGTCGGCGCGCTGATCGTCAACGGCTCCTCCAACTACCGCCTCGACCACGTGCCGTTCGGCGGGGTGAAGGACTCCGGGTTCGGGCGCGAGTCGCCGGGCCCGATGGTCGACGACTACACGGTGGTCAAGACGCTGATGCTGCGCGGCATGTCGATCTGGGGGGAGAACTGATGGGGATCACCGCCGCCGAGGCGCTCGTGGAGCAGCTCGTCGCGTACGGTGTCGAGAAGATCTTCGGCACCTGCGGGCACACCAACATCGCGCTGCTGGACGCGCTCGGTCGCAGCCCGATCGACTTCGTGATCGCCCGGCACGAGCAGACCGCCGCGCACGCCGCCGACGGGTACGCCCGGATCAGCGGCAAACCCGGCGTGGTGCTGCTGCACGTGGGCCCCGGGATGATGAACGCGGTCACCGGTGTCGCCACCGCCGCCCTGGACTCCGTGCCGCTGATCGCGATCGCCGGCGACATCCCGTCGTACATGCACGGCCGGCACCCGCACCAAGAGGTCAACCTGCACGCCGACGCCGATCAGACGGCGATCTACCGGCCCTTCGTCAAGCGCGCGTGGCACGTGCAGCGCGTCGAGGACCTGCCCCGCTTCACCGAGCGGGCGTTCTGGACGGCGACCTCGGGACGCCCCGGCGCGGTGCTGCTCAACGTGCCGATGGACATCTTCTCCCGGCCGCTGCCCGCCGGCACGTCGTACCCGCTGCCGGTCGCGGTCACCCGGCCCGCGCTGCCGGACGCCGACGCCGAGCGGATCGCCGAGCTCCTGGCCGGTGCCGAGCGACCGCTGATCTACCTCGGTGGCGGGCTTCGCAACCGGCAAAAGCTGCAGGACCTGGCCGAGCATCTCGACATCCCGGTCGCGCACTCGCTGATGGCCAAGGGTGCGCTGCCCGACGATCACCCGCTGCTGCTGGGCATGACGGGCTTCTGGGGTCTCGAGGTCACCAACGACTACGCCCGCAACGCCGACGTCGTGCTCGCCATCGGCACGCGGTTCGCCGAGACGGACGCCAGCTCGTGGAACCCGGCCTACACCTGGCAGTTCCCGCCCTCGAAGCTGATCCAGATCGACATCGACCCCGCGGAGATCGGCCGCAACTATCCGGTCGAGATCGGCGTGGTTGCCGACGCCGGTCTGGCCATCGACAAGATCGCTCAAGCCGCGCTACAAGGACCTAGCCGCGCAAATCAAACGCAATGGATCAAGGCAGCGAGAGACGAACTCTTCGAGGCCAGTGCGGAACGAGGCCGCAGCGACCAGTTCCCGCTCCGCCCCGAACGCATTCTCGCCGACGTCCGGGCAGCGCTGCCACCGGACGCCGTCCTCGTCACCGATGTCGGCTGGAACAAGAACGGCGTCGCGCAGTGCTATCCGCTGCCCGCGCAGGGCCGGTTCATCACCCCGGGCGGCGCGTCGACGATGGGCTTCGGCCCCGCCGCGGCCGTCGGGGTGCAGGCGGCCGACCCGGATCGTGTCGTCGTCGCGCTGATCGGTGACGGTGGCATGAGCGCTCAGCTCCCCGCCGTACCCATGGCGGTGGAACAGGGTCTCCCGGTGATCTTCCTGGTGATGAACAACCGGGCGCACGGCACCATCTCCGACCTGCAGTCCAGTTTCTACGGCCGCAGCTACGGCTGCGACTTCACCGGCCCGGACGGCCTGCCCTACAGCCCTGACTTCGCGGCGTACGGCCGGGCGTGCGGCGCCGACGGCTATGCGATCACCGAGCCGGGCGACCTGATCGAAGCCCTGCGGACAGCGATCGGGAACCGCCGTCCCGCGGTGCTCGACGTGCCCATGGTCAACGAACCGGTGCCCACCCCCGGGCACTGGAACATCAAGGACATCTACCAAGGCGTTTTCGACTGACTCATACGAGGTGAGACGCACATGAAGCTCTTACGAGGGAAGCGAGCCGTCGCGGCCGTGCTGGCCGCCGTCCTGGCCACGGGCGGCGCCACCGGTTGCAGCGCCCCCGGTGCCGACGACAAGTCCTCCGACGACAGCGGTCCCATCAAACTCGCTCTCGCCGACGCGCAGAGCGGGCAGCTCAGCTCGCTCGGGGCGTGGGAGCTCAAGGGCGCCAAGCTCGCGGTCAGCGAGTGGAACGCGAAGGGCGGCATCAACGGCCGCCAGATCACCCTCGACGTCTTCGACACCCAGGGCGACCCGACGATCGGCACCAACCTGGCCCGCAAGATCGCCAGTGAGGGCTACATCGCGATGATCGGTACGGCGGAGAGCGCGGTCACCATCGCCATGGCGCCGATCCTCAAGCAGGAGGGCATCCCCAACATCACCTCCGGGCAGTCCACCGGCCTGGTCGCGGTCAAGAGCGAGTTCCTGTTCCTGAACGGCCCGACTAGCACCACGTACGACGAGACGCTCGCCAAGCACGTCGTCGACGGCCAGGGCATCAAGCAGATCGCGATGATCACCAACAACGGGTCGTACGGCAAGGGGGAGCACGACGCGTTCCTCAAAGCGCTCACGGCCCGGGGCGTCACGCCGGTCGCCGACCAGGTCGTCACCACCGACCAGAAGGACTTCAGCGCGGCGCTCACCACGATCCGGCAGAAGAACCCGAAGCTGATCTTCCTGGGCGCGGAGGAGGTCGAGTCGGGCCTGATCGTCAAGCAGGCCCGCGACCTCGGTATCACCGCGCCGTTCGCCGGTGCCGCGCCGCAGGGAACGCCGGTCTTCCTCGACACCGCCGGTGCCACGAACGCCGAGGGCACCATCGTCAGCTCGCCGTACCTGAGCAACGACATCAGCGAGGCGTCGAAGAGCTTCGCCGCGGCGTACAAGGCGGCCTACAACGAGGAGGCCGAACTGCACGGCGCCAAAGCCTACGACGGTACGCAGATCGTGCTGACCGCCCTCAGGAGCAGCAACGTGGCGAGCGGCAAGGACCTGGCCGAGGCGATCCGGGCCACGAAGTACGAGGGCCTGCTCGGCTCGTTCGCCTACGACGAGACCGGCGTCGGCATCCGCGCCACGTCCATCGGCGTGATCCGCAGCGGCAAACTCGTCGCCGCCGCCGGCTGACCGCGCCGTCCCCAGGGAGCAGACAATGCAGGTCACTCTTCAGACGATCATCGGCGGGATCAGTCTCGGGGCCGTCTACGCGCTCGTGGCGCTCGGCTTCTCGCTCGTCTACCGCACCATGGGCCTGGTCAACTTCGCGCACGGCAACGTCGTGACCGTCGGCGCGTACCTCGCGTCCACGTTCTACCTCTCGACGAAGCTGCCGTTCGCGCTGGCCATGATCGTCGCGATCGCGGTCACCGGCGTGATCGGCCTGGTCATCGAGCGGGTGCTGCGTCCCCTCGAGAACAAGGACTTCGACCTGATGCTGATCGGCACGATCGGCTTCGGCATCGTCCTGGACGCGCTGATCATCATGATCTGGGGTGCTACCGGCCGGGCCGTCCCGTCGCCGGTGGCGGGCGCGCCGATCGAGCTGTTCGGCCTGCGGATCCGCACGTACGACCTGGTGGTCCTCGCCATCGCGGCTCTCGCGACCGTCCTGCTCGTGCTGTTCCTGTCGCGCACCAAGCGCGGGGCGGCCATGCAGGCGGTCGCGATGGACCACGAGGCGGCCACCGCCGTCGGCATCAACGTGGGACGCAGCAACGCGATCGCGTTCATGGTCGGCGCGGGGCTGGCGGCGCTCGCCGGGGGTCTCGTCGGGCCGCTGCTCTACGTGAGCCCGACACTCGGCGGCGCACTGGGCATCAAAGGGTTCGCCGCCGCGATCCTCGGCGGGTTCGGCAGCATCCCGGGGGCGGTGGTGGGCGGGCTCGCGATCGGCGTGCTCGACTCGTTCGCCGCCGGGCACTTCCAGGGCTACTCGGAGCTGGTGACGTTCCTGGTCTTCACGGCGATCATCATGATCCGGCCGACCGGCGTCTTCGGCGAGCGGACGGTGAACCGGGCATGAGAATCAAGATCGCCGTCGTGGCCGGCCTGGGCGTCCTGGCCTGGTTACTGCCCTACACCATCGACTCGTACGCCATCCACGTCGTCAACGTCATCATCATCTTCGCCCTGCTCGCCGTCGGCCTGGGTCTCGCGATGGGCGTCGCCGGGCAGGTCAACCTCGCCCAGGTCGCGTTCTTCGGCGTCGGGGCGTACGCGACCGCGATCCTGACCACCCGGGCCGGGCTGGGCTTCTGGTTCGCGGCCGTGCTCGCGATCGTCATCACGGTGGTGATCGGCCTGCTCGTGGGCACGCCCGCGCTCCGGGTGCAGTCGCACTACCTCGGCATCGTGACCCTGGGCCTGGCGCTCGCGTTCACCAACTGGGTCACCAACGCGCAGATCGCCGGGGGCGCGGAGGGCATCTCGGCCATCCCCGCCCCGGAGCTTCCCGGCGTCGACCTCTCCAGCGAATACCTCTTCTACTACCTGGAACTGATCGTCTTCGCCCTGGCCCTGGCGTTCGGGCTGTTCGTGGTCCGCACCGGGCTGGGCCGGCGGATGCGGGCCATGCGTGACGACTCCCTCGCCGCCGGCGCGCTGGGCGCCGAGGTGCCGTTGCTGCGGATGACGGCGTTCCTGCTCGCCAGCGTCTACGGCGGTGTCGCCGGGGTGCTCTACGCGGGGCTGATCCGGTTCGTGGCCCCGGAGTCGTTCGGCATCGCCAACATGTTCCTGCTCCTCGGCATGGTGATCATCGGTGGGCGGCAGAGCCTGATCGGGTGCGTGACCGGCGCGGTCGCCCTCTATCTGGTGCGCGAGCTGTTGTCCGACCATCCGACGTACGCGCAGATCGGCTATGGCGCCGTCGTCGTCCTGGTCGTCGTCTTCGCCCCCACGGGCCTGGCCGGGATCCCGCCGCGGCTGCGGGCGCTGCGCCGCAGCTCGGGCACGGCGGCGCGACTGCAGCCCTTCCAGGCCTACGAGACGGATGTGTCGAGCGACGATGCGACGATCCTGGCGATCGACGGGATCAGCAAACACTTCCGGGGGCTCAAGGCGCTCGACGATGTGTCGCTGAGCGTGGCCACCGGGGAGATCCGGGGCATCGTCGGGCCCAACGGCTCCGGCAAGACGACGCTGTTCAACGTGATCAGCGGGCTCTACAAGCCGACCGCCGGGCGCGTCGAGTTCGGCGGCCGGGACATGACCAACGTGACCCCCTACCGCTTGTCGCGGGCCGGGCTCTCCCGGACGTTCCAGAACCTGCGGCTGTTCGGCGATCTGACCGTACGCGAGAACGTGCTCGTCGCCCTCGACCGCAGCCGCACCCTCGACAGCTGGCAGTACGTCCTCGCGCCCTGGCTCGTCAGCGCCCGGGACAGACGCCTGCGCGCCGAGGCCGGTGCCGTCCTCGACCGGTTCGGGCTGGTCGAGTTCGCCGGTCAGGCGCCCAAGGCGTTGCCCTACGGCATCCAGCGCCGTGTCGAGATCGCCCGGGCGGTGGCCGCACGCCCCGGTCTGCTGCTGCTCGACGAGCCGGCCGCCGGGCTCAACGGCGAGGAGGTCCGCCAGCTCGGCGAGATGGTCCGCTCCATCCGCGACAGCGGCGTCACCGTCGTGCTGATCGAGCACAACATGGGCCTCGTGATGTCGCTGTGCGAGAAGGTCACCGTGCTCGCCGGGGGCCGGATCATCGCCGAGGGCACCCCCGCGCACGTGGCTGCCACCCCGGCGGTCATCGAGGCGTACCTGGGTGACGTCATGGAGATCCCCACGGAGGCGACACGATGAAGGCCCGGACCACGATGAAGGCAGAGACGCTCTCGGTCGAGGGTCTGACCGTGCACTACGGCGGGGTGTGCGCGGTGCGTGACGTCAGCTTCGAGGTGCCCGCGGGCGAGGCCGTCGGGGTGATCGGCGCGAACGGTGCCGGCAAGACGTCGACGCTGAAGGCCGTCATGGGTCTCGTGCCGCGTCAGGCGGGGGCGCTGCGCTTCGGGGACCTCGACCTGAGCAAGGTGGCGGCGCGGGACATGGTGCGGCACGGCGTCGGCTACGTCCCCGAGGGGCGCCATGTGTTCGCGGGGCTGTCCGTGGAGAAGAACCTGCTGCTCGGGGCGTACGCGAAGCCCTGGAAGGCCGCCACCCGCCAGACCCTGGGTGAGATGTACGAGCTGTTCCCCGTCCTGGGGGAGATGCGGGGCCGGCTCGCCGGCGCGTTGTCGGGCGGTCAGCAGCAGATGCTGGCGATCGGCCGCGCCCTGATGTCGCGGCCCCGGCTGCTGCTGCTCGACGAGCCGTCCATGGGGCTGTCGCCGAAACTCATCTCGGAGATCCTGGTGGTGCTGCAGCGGCTGCGCGCCGAGGGGCTGAGCATGCTGCTGGTGGAGCAGAACGCGAAGCTCACGTTCGAGGCCACCAGCACCTGCCTGGTCGTGGAGAACGGGATCGTGGCGATGACCGGCCCGGTGAGCAAGCTTCGCCACGATCCTCGGGTTCGCCGCATTTACCTCGGGCTGTGAAACCCTCAGCGGCAGAACGGTTTCTGACCCATCGCCGACGTGATGCCCCCGACGAGCAGGCTGCGGAACTGCGCGGCGCCGGGGACGGTGGAGTCCGCGGCGAACAGCCCGGCGTCGTGGCCGAGCGTGGTCAGCCAGGCGCGGCCGCCGTCGTAGTACTGGCACCACGCGACCGGGTGCTCGGCGCCGTGCCCGGGGTGACCCATGCTGCCCGAGGCCCCGCTGGGCAGCGTCGACTCGTCCACGGTGGCCAGCACGCGGACGTCGCTGGGCGCGGGAACGAGGTTGTACCACTCGTCCTTGAAGGTCCAGCGGGCCGGGAGCTGCGCGGTGGAGACGTCCCGGCGGTCCACCGTGCGGACCACGCCGGTCTGCGCGGGCCCGTGGTCGTAGTAGTTCGTCGCACCGAGCAGACCCTCGTACCACGGCCAGTTGTACTCCGTGCCGAACGCGTTGTGCACGCCCACGAACCCGCCCCCGCCGCGGATGTACTGCCGCAGCGAGGTCTGCGCGGAGTCGTCGAGCGCGTCACGCGACGTGCTGAAGAAGATGACGGCGTTGTAGCGCAGCAGGGTGCCGGGGGAGGCGAGCTGGGTGACGTCCTCGGTCCAGTCGACGGCGAACCCGTTCGCCTGTCCGAGCGCGACGACGCCGTTCTGGACGATGTTCGCGGCGGTCAGCGGGGGATCGAGGCCGGCGGCGAGCGCCGGGCCGAGGTTGGCGTGCCGGGGGCCGGCCGTACGCGTGTAGAGCAGCACGCGGTATCCGGCCGCGGGGTCGAAGTTGCCCCAGTCGTGGTAGCAGCGCGGATCCGTGCCGCGGCAGAGGTCGAAGGTCTGTGCGCGGGGTTTGCCGGCCGCCTGCTGGGTGCCGGCGCGCAGGGCCCATCCGGTCAGCACGGCGAGGACGATCGCCAGGGCCGCCGCGAGGGGTGCGAAGCGTTTCATGGGCGGGTCTCCTCTATAGACGGTCCGTCAGGCGGACCATAGGGACCAATCAATGGACTGACGCTAGCAAAGTATTGCGTCCGTGTAACCAGCCGGTTTACGGTCCATCCGTCTAGTGGAATGGGAGGTCCGCCTGATGGACCGACGTAAGTTCCTCGCCACCACCGGAGCGGGAGCGGCGGCCGTCGCTGTCGGCACCCCCGAATCCGCCTCAGCTTCCGCTCCTGCCCCCAAGCAGCCCTTCGCGGGGCCCGGTCGCGATTTCCCCAAGGTCTGCGGCGATCTCGGCAACCAGAACCACTCGCCGCTCAAGCAGATCTCCCGCCGCACGATCTCGCGGCTCGGCGGCGCGTGGCACACCAACCTGGAGGGCGGCAGCACCGCCCAGGCCCAGCAGAGCACCGCGGTCGTCCAGGACGGTGTGCTCTACGTGCAGACCACCCGGCAGAACGTCTTCGCCGTCGACGGGCGCACGGGCGCGATCAAGTGGAAGACCAATGTGGGTACGCGCACCACGAACATGCGCGGTGTCGCGCTCGGCGAGGGCCGGGTCTACTCCACCTCCGGCGCCAACATCGTCCACGCCCTCGACCAGCGCACCGGCGCGATCCTGTGGCAGAAACAGCTGATCACCGATGCCGAGGGCGGCATGGACAGCGGCTGCGACCCGCAGAACGGCCAGTGCGGCGGCGCCACCGGCACCCTCGCCGGCGCAGTGGTTTATCACGACGGCCTTATCTACGTGGGAATGCAGGGCAGCACCGGCGGAGCCCGCGGTCGCGCGTACGCCCTGCACGCCGCCACCGGCGAGATCGCCTGGATCTTCTGGGGCGCCCCGGGCGAGGGCCAGTTCGGCAACGACTCATGGGAGGGCAACTCCTGGAAGACCGGCGGAGCCGTCCCGTGGATCCATCCGGCGATCGACCCGGAGCTCGGGCTCGTCTACTGGACGTTCTCCGGGCCGTATCCGCGTACGGACGGATCATCGCGGGCCGGGGACAACCTGTTCGCCAACTCGATCGTCGCCATCGACGCGAAGACCGGCAAACGGCGCTGGCACTTCCAGTCGGTGCACCACGACATCTGGGACATGGACAACGTCATGGCCCCGGTGCTCGCCGACATCCGGATCGGGGGCCGGCTGCGCAAGGTCGTGGTCTACGGCAGCAAGGTCGGCATGTACTACATCCTCGACCGCCGCACGGGGGAGGCCGTGCACGGGATGGAGGAACGGCCGGTCGAGCAGGACGTACGCCAGAGGACCGCCGCGACCCAGCCGTTCCCCGGCGGCGAACCGTTCACGCCGCAGGCGCCGCGCTTCGACAACGCCACCCGCCCGGTGCCGTTCTACGAGTTCGGCGGGCTCTACACCCCGCACTGGGACCGTCCGACGATCATCTTCCCGGGCGCGGGCGGCGGCGCGGACTGGGCGCACCTGTCGTTCAACCCGTTCACCGGCTGGATCTACGTCGGGTACGGGCTGATCAACTCCGGGTTCTCCAACGCTCGCGAGGGCCGGGTCAACACGTCCCGCCCGCTCGGGGAGTTCTTCGCGGGCGGGATCGCGGCCGTGGATCCGCGTACCAACACCCCCGTCTGGACGAAGGACGGCGAGTGGTCCCTCGCGCACGGCAACGGCATCCTGACCACGGCGGGCCGGGTGATGTTCCAGGGCGGCCCGGACGGGTTGCTGCACGCGATGAACGACGAGACCGGCGAGACGCTGTGGAGCTTCCAGACAGGCGCGGGCGTGCACACGAGCCCGATCGCGTACGAGATCGACGGCGAGCAGTACATCGCGGTCTTCGCCGGGGGCAACGGCCTGCCCTACCCCGACATCCCGCGCGGCGACCACCTGTGGGCCTTCAAACTGGGCGGCACGGTGGCGCCGGCGGCGACCCCGGTCCCGCCCGCGAAACGCAACGACATCAGGACAACCGCCGTCACGGGTACGTCCACGGTCGTGCTCGGCCGCGTCTGGAACGCCACCACGGGGCAACCCGGGCCCACCGAGAATCTGGTGGCACAGAACGCGATGGCGCCGCAGCACCTCCGCGTACCCGTGGGAACCGAAGTGACGTTTATCAATCCCGTGGGTAACGCGAGCGCCCACGCGGCGGTATCGTTCTTCGAGAACGAGTTCGACACCGGCGTGCTGATGCCGGGTCGGTCCGCCACGCACATTTTCGCGACCCCGGGCACGTACTTCTACAACGACTCGGTCTACCCCCAGAACACCGGCAAGATCGTCGTCTTCTAGCAGCGGAGGTCGAAATGTCCGAGAAGAAGCCTGCCAAGAAAGTCTGGAAGAAGCCTGTCGTGACGTGTCTCGAGGCGCGTCCCGAGGTGTCCGCCTACTCCGGTGACACCGGTCCGTGGCTGAACGCCGGCCGCTGACCCGCGAGGAGCTCTCCGCGGAGCTGCACGCGCTGTCGCGCAGGTACTGGGACAAGCATCCGTTCCATGTCCGCCTGCACGCCGGCGGGTGCGGCCCGCGGGAGATCCGCTCGTGGGTCGCGAACCGCTGGTACTACCAGCGGCACCTGTCGCAGAAGAACGCCGCGATCGTCGCGAACTGCCCGCTGCCGGAGATCCGCCGGCGCTGGCTCGCCCGGATCAGCTACCAGGACGGGCGGACGGCGGCCGAGGGCGGGCTGCACGACTGGATCGTGCTCGGCGAGGCGGTCGGGCTGTCCCGCGAGGAACTGCTCGACGAGCGGCACGTGCTGCGCGGCACCCGGTTCGCGGTGGACTCGTACGTCGCGTTCTGCCGGACCCGGCCCTGGCTGGAGGGTGCCGCCGCGGCGCTGACGGAGCTCTTCTCGCCGCAGCACATGACCGCGCGGGTGCAGGCGTGGCGGGAGCACTACGACTGGATCGCGCCTGCGGGCATGGCCTACTTCGACTCCCGGATCCCCGTCGTGGAGCAGGACAGCTCGTGGACGCTCGACGTGGTGCTGACCCACTCGGTGACCCGTGAGCAGCAGGAGGCGTCGATCGCGGCGCTCGCGTTCAAGTGCGACGTGCTCGGGGCGATCCTCGACGCCGTCGACTACGCGTCGAGCTGTACCCAATTAGGTTGTGTGCGATTTAATTGTGCACAACTTAATTGCCCACAACCTAACGGTGCGCGATGAGGGCCACCGAGGTGCCCGGGCTGCGGCCCGGGGTGGTGTTCACCCACGACCGGGTGCGGGGCGGGGACGCCCTGCTGTTCCCCGAGGGCGTGCTGCTGCTCAACGAGACGGCCGCCGATGTGGTCCGGCTGTGCGACGGCGTGCGTACGGTCCAGGAGATCGCGGCCGACCTCGGCCGTGACTATGACGACGTCCCGGTGTCCGCGGTGGTCGATCTTCTGGATGATCTCGTAGGGCGGCGGCTGGTCACAGCCGGTGGTCGCGGGGTCCTTGCCGGGCCGGCGGCGCAACCGGTTGCCGTCACGCCGCCGGATCCCGTGCCGGTGGGGATGCTGGCCGAGCTGACCTATCGGTGCCCGCTGCAGTGCTTCTACTGCTCCAACCCCGTGCAGACAGCCGGCTACCGCGACGAGCTCTCCCCTGCTCAGTGGCTCGGCGTGCTCGACCAGGCGGCCGCACTCGGCGTGCTGCAGCTGCACCTGTCCGGCGGGGAGCCGCTGCTGCGCCGTGACCTCGTGGACCTCGTGGCCCACGCCGGTGCGCTCGGCCTCTACACCAACCTGATCACCAGCGGCATCCCCCTGGCGGAAGGCCGCATGGAGGCGCTCGCCGAGGCCGGCTTGAGTCACGTGCAGCTCTCCGTGCAGGACAGCGACCCGGCCTCGGCCCGGCACATAGCCGGCCTCGACGCGATCGAGCGCAAAAGGGCGGCGGCGGCGAGGGTGCGCGCGTGCGGGCTACCGCTGACCGTCAACGTCGTGCTGCACGCTCTCAACGCCGACCGGGTCCTCGACATCGCCGCGCAGGCCGTCGCGCTCGGCGCCTCCCGCCTCGAGCTCGCGCACACCCAGTTCTACGGCTGGGGGCTGCGGAACCGGGCCGCTCTGATGCCGGGCGCCGCCCAGGTCGAGAGGGCCGCTGCGCAGGCTGTCGAGGTGCGGCGGCGGTGGGGCGACACGCTGGAGATCGTTTACGTGCAACCGGACCTGCACACGCGTACCCCCAAGCCGTGCATGCAAGGGTGGGGGAGCAGGCAGCTGGTCGTGGCCCCCAACGGCGACGTGCTGCCGTGCCTCGCCGCGGCGCAGCTGCCCGGGATGACCGTCGAGAACGTCACCACGCGGAGCCTGGCCGACATCTGGTACCGATCGACGTCGTTCAACCGGTTCCGGGGCACGCACTGGATGCCGGAACCGTGCCAGAGCTGCGCGATGCGGGACATCGACCTGGGCGGCTGCCGCTGTCAGGCGTACCAGCTGACGGGCGATCCGGCCGCGACCGACCCGGTCTGTTCCCTGTCGCCCGACCATGACACGATCGTCGACATTCTTGCCGGTACGGGTCCGGTGCCCCCGCTGCAGCCGAGGCGGTTTCCTTGAGAGTTCTGTTCCTCGGCACCGCCGCCGGTGGTGGCCTGCCCCAGTGGAACTGCGGCTGCCCCAGCTGCGTCCGCGCCCGCCACGAGGACCACACCCGGACCCAGGACGGGCTCGCGGTCACCGGCGACGGTTCCGCGTGGTGGTTGCTCAACACCTCCCCCGATATCCGTACGCAGCTCCTGCGCACCCCCGCCCTCACCCCGCCACCCGGCACCCGCCGCACCCCCGTCCGCGGCGTCCTGTTCACCAGCGCGGAGCTGGACCACACCCTCGGTTTCGCAGCGCTGCGCGAGGCGGAATCCCTCACCGTCCACGCCACCGCGCCGGTCCTGGACGTGACACCGTCGATCGCACTCGCCGGCGCGTACACCACCGTCTCCACCCAGGTCGTCGTGCCGGGCAAGCCGTTCGACCTCGACGGCGGCCTCACCGTCACCGCCGTGTCCCTCGGCACCAAGAAACCCCGCTACGCGGCGACGGCACCGGATTCCACCGACTGGGTGGTCGGCTACCGGATCACCGGCCCGGGCGGCACGCTGCTCTACGCCCCGTGCCTGCCGTCATGGAGCGAGGCGTTCACCGAAGCCGGCCTCGGCGCCGACGTCGTCATCCTCGACGGCACGTTCTACCGCGAGGACGAAATGGTCGGCCGCAGCGCCCGCGCCATGGGCCACCTGCCGATGGTCGACTCCCTGCCCCTGCTCGACGGCGGCGCCACCTACATCTACACCCACCTCAACAACACCAACCCCGCCGCGTGGGAGGGCACCCCGGAACACACCACGGTCACGGCTGCCGGCGCCCTCATCGCGCCCGAGGCGGGGGAGCTCTCTGCCAGACTCCTGGGGTGAACCTTGACGAGGTCCTGCTGGCCGGCGGCGCCGTTGTCCTGCCCAACCCGTTCCCACTGACCTACGTCGTCACCGCGCGGGTCCCGGCTGCGGTCAACCGCGCCAAAGGCCGCCCTGCCGACCAGGCGGTCGCCCTCTGGTGCCACGACGACGAGACCCTGGCCTCGGTGCTCGCTTTCTCGGCCCTGGATCCCGGTTCTGCTTCCGCCGCGCTGGCCCGCCGGTTGCTGCGGGAGGAGTTGGTGACGCTACTGCTCCCGATGCGCACTGTGCCCGACTTCCTGGCCCCGGCCACCCGCGACGGCTGGACGTTGCTGTTCGGCGCGCGGTCGCCGCTTGTCGCCGGTCACCCGCTGCTCTACGTCAGCAGCGCCAACCGCTCCGGCAGCCCACCGGCCGCCACGGCGGCCGCGGCCCGCGCGATGTTCCCGGCCGACGTCCCGGTGCTGGATTCCGGTCCGGACGCGCCGGGGGAACGTGCGGCCACCACAACGCTGCGCCTGCACGCCGACGGCCGCCTGGAACTCCACCGGCGCGGCGCCCAGGACCGCCTCCTCGGCACCGACGCCTACCTGGACCGGCTGCGGTCAGCCGGGCAGAGGCGGAGTTGACCTTCCCCTCTGGACGCAGGCAGCTACCCGGGCGCCAAGTTGGCCGCTACGCGCGTCCCGACCTGCCCACGTCGCGGGCAGCGCTCCCAGAACTGTCCCGAAGCGTGCTGTCTGACTGACGCATGGCGAGCCGCATCTCTGCGCACTCGGATTCAGCCGTTCTCGCCCGGTTCAGGCCGGCCGCGACCGCTGTCCCGTTGCTGACTGACCCTTGCATGCGCAAGGGTGGGCACATGACCGATGGCGCTGAGGATCCGATCGCCGTAAAGCTGGGGCACCTGTTCGAGGCGAGCGACACCGACCGGGACGGATTTGTCGACTGGAGCGACTATGAACGCCTGATCGGTCGCTACCTGGACGGATACGGCATCGGGGCGGACGACCGCCGGGCGGATGCGTTGCGAGCCGCCTATCAGGGGTACTGGTCGGAGCTGCTACGGCAGGTGAACGGCGTCGATCGGCTGTCGCGAGAGCAGTTCGTGGTCGCGAACCAGGCCGCGGGCGTGGACGGGAGCCGGTTCGCTATGGCCGAGGTGGTCCCGCAGGCGATCTTCGACGTGATGGACACCGACGCGGACGACGCCATCAGCAAGCCGGAGTACAAGGTGTTCCTGGAGGCGTGGGGTGTGTCGGACCTCGAAGCGCTGAACGTCTTCCTGGAGCTGGACACCGATGACGACGGGCGGATCAGCCGCAGCGAATTCATCGGTGCCATCCGGGATTTCTTCACCTCACCCGAGCTCGAATCGCCCGCCAGCCTCTTCTTCGGCCACATCGACCACTAGACGAGTAAGTCCTAACT
>NZ_BOQP01000062.1 GCF_018332715.1 Winogradskya consettensis
GGGTGAGCCGGCTGGGTGAGCTAGCTGGCGTGGTCAGGCGGAGGTCGCGACGGTGGAGTCGCGGATGACGAGGTGGGCGGGGTGGGTGTGGGTGCCGGTGGCGGGGTTGCCGGCGATGGCCTGCAGGAGGAGGTCGGCGGCGGTGCGGCCCAGGCCGGCGAGGTCCATGTCCACGCTGGTGAGTGGTGGGCGGCTGGCCTCGGCGATGACGTCCCAGTTGTCGAAGCCGGTGACCGCTACGTCGTGGGGGATGCGGCGGCCCGCTTCGCGCAGGGCGTCGGTGACGCCGCGGGCGATCTGGTCGTTGCCGCAGGCGACAGCGTCGAAGTCCGGGCCACGGGCGAGCAGGATGGCCGCCGCCTGGCGCCCCCAGGATTCACTCCACGCGCCGTAGAGGGTGTCCGGGAAGACCGAGGCCCGGACGCGCGCCGAATGATGATGGGCGGGACCGGTGACGTGCACGATCCGGCGCCGGCCGAGCGTGGCCAGGTGGTCCAGCACGGCCTGCGCGCCGCCGGCCTCGTCGGGGACGACCGAGCAGTCGGCCGGGTCGGCCGAGGCCAGGAAGGCATAGACGACGGGTACGCCCGGACCCGCGTCGATCGGTGGCCGGGTGCCCGCGCGGCGGCCGGTGACGATGACGCCGTCGACCCGACGGCTGAGCAGGACCTCGAGGTGGTGGCGTTCGCGGATCGGGTCGTCGCGGGCGTCGCAGAGCAGGACGGAGATGCGGCCGGCGCCGAGGGCGTCCTCGACGCCGATGAGCATGGGGATGCTGAACCGGCCGATGGTGTCCGTGGTGATCATGCCGACGGTGTACGTGCGGCGGGTCTGCAGGCTGCGGGCGGCCGCGTTGGCGACGAAGCCGAGCTGCTCGGCGGCCTGGCGGACCCGGGTGATCGTCTCCGCGCGCAGCGAGCCCTGCCCGTTGAGCGCTTTGGAGGCAGTGCCCACTGCCACTCCCGCCAGGGCGGCGACATCACGGATGGTGGCGATACGCGGCCGGGGCATGATCTGCAACGTACCGCCACCCCTCCAGACGCCCTCAGCTGAGGGTGATGTAGTCCAGTTCGGCGTAGCCCGTGCCGCCCGCGAAGAACGGTGACCCCTTCGCCAGCCGGATGACGTTGTAGCCCGCGCGCAGCGTCACGGCGGTGCTCACTGTGGAGCCGAAGACACCCCACGCGGCGGTGGCCGGGTACGAGACCGTCGTCCACGCACCGCCGTTGTACGCCAGCCCCTGCGTAGCTGTCGCCCCGCCGCCGTTGGCGTACCCGATGCCCAGTGTGTACGCCCGGGCGCTGGGCACGTTGACGATGAAGTCGACGTAGCTGTCGGTACGGAAATCACCCGTGTTGTCGATGCGCCCGACGTAGCCGCCGTTCGAGGCGCTCGTCGCGGACAGTCGCGCGGCCCGGAACACCGACGCGTTCTCCGCCTCGTAGCGCTGCTGCCACGTGCCTGCCCCGGCGGCGGGTTCGATGACCAGGTGGTACGCGCGGGCCGCGTCCATGTTCGCGATGGGAACGCTGATCGTCCCGCCGCTCACGGCGTACGTCGAAGAAGAGAGTGAGGTGGGCGCCGGGACCGCGGTGAACCGTCCTGAGCCGGGCGCGGACTCGAGGGTGACCTTCACGCTGGAGCCCAGGGCCGCCAGGCCGGTGACGCGGACGGTGTTGGCGCCGGATTCGTTACCGAGGACGACGTTGACGAGTTTGCGGGTGCCGTCGTAGGACGCGAACCCGTCGAGGCCGGTCTGCGTCGCGGGCACGGTCTGGACCATGTTCCCCGCCATGTCGCCGTACCACTTGTACGGCCACCACGTCCCGGTCGGCTGGCTGTTGCCGACGACGAGCCCGTTGACCGTGCCGTACTCGTACCAGAAGGCCCGGTGTGCGGCCTCGACCCCGGTGCGCTCGAACTTCGCGATGTAGCTCGTCACCGCGCCCGGCACGTCCACCTCGGTCGGCGTGGCGTACTCGTTGATGACGATCGGCCGCGGGCTGATGCCGAGCGAGGTCTCCATCGCCCGGTACGCCGCCACGTGCGCGGCGATCCCGCTCGCCCCGGAGAGCTCGTGCCACACGGTTATGTCGGGCAGCGCGTTGTTCGCCTTCGCGGTGGTGAGGAACGCGCTCATCAGCGTCGGGTTCCACGTCGAGTAGCCCGGCCCGGCGACGGGCGTGACCGTGTCGAGCGTCCGGATCCGCTGGACGGTGCGCACCCAGCCGTCGGGGAACGAACCCGCCGCGGCGGTGTTCCAGGTCCAGTCGGGCTCGTTCCAGACCTCCCACGCCTCGATGTTGCTGACGCCCGTCGCGGCGAGCCGGTCCCGGACCATCGTGTCGACCTTGGCGTACCAGTCGGCCCAGCTGATCCAGCCGTACGGGAAATCGGGATAGATGTCGGGCATGCGCAGCAGCTCCGCCGCACCGACCCGGCCGGCCTGCGGTGCGACCAGCAGGCCGTCGCCGCCGGCGGGCTGGCCGTTGGGCTTCTGGCCGACGCGCGGTGGTGGCTGGGTGATGCTGTTCATCTTGATGGGGAGCAGGGTGCTGTCGGCCGGGCGGCTGTTCTCGGCGAGCGCGTAGAGCCCGCCGGACGCGACATGGGTGACCGGCCGGATCGCGGTGCCCACGTTCACGGTGAGGGTTGATCCTGCGGCCCGCGCCGGGCTCGGGAGCGACAGCCCGGCGAGGACGAGGGTCAGGACGGTGAGGGTCGCGGTTCTTCGGTGGTGAAGCACGAGGTCTCCTCAAGGAAAACGGTTTCCTTGACGCTAGGTATCCGTGTACATCGATGTCAAGGCCATGTTTCTGTCGCATTACGCCGCCACCCGGAAACAAGCTCGGCCACGCCGTCCCCGCGCCACGCCGAGACCGGCACCCACGGTTGCTGACGCCTGCTTGAGCGGCGACGGTGGTGGTAGCACCACGGTGGACAGGCGTGCTGGCGTCAGCGCGGAGTAGCCGGTTGCTGCGAAAGGCTTGGGCGGACTTTCCGGATGGAGGAAACATGTCTGAGGTGGATGGTCGTACGGTCAGCCGGCGGGTGGTGCTCGGTGGGGTGGCTGCGGGGTTTGCCGGAGTGCTGCCCGTTCGGAAGGCGTCGCCGGTTGGTGAGGCAGCGATCGATGCGGTGGCGGGGCGGCTGGATCGGGAGCTCATCGCGTTGCGGCGGGATCTGCATCGGCATCCGGAGGGGCCGGGGGACGAGAGGCGGACCTCCGGGATCGTGGCGCGCAGGTTGCGGGACGCGGGGCTCGAGGTGGTCACCGGGGTCGGGGGGTACGGCGTGGTCGGGGTGTTGCGCGGGGCGCGGCCGGGGCGGACGGTGGCGTTCCGGGCTGACATGGATGCGGTGCCGCCGCAGGATCAGGTGAACGGCGGGCCCGACGTCGCCCATCTTTGCGGGCACGACATTCATACCGCGGTGGGGGTCGGGGTGGCGCAGGTGCTGGCGGGGTTGCGCCATCGGCTCGCGGGCACCGTGGTGTTCGTTTTCCAGCCCGCTGAGGAGAGCGTGTCGGGGGCGGCGGCGATGCTGGCGGACGGGGCTTTCGCGCGTACGGTGCCGGTCGAGATTCATGCCTTGCACTGCTGGGCGGTGGACGTGGGGCGGTTTGTCGTGACGCCCGGGTTCGGGCTGCCGGGGCAGGACCGCGGGACGGTCACGCTCACCGGGCCGGACGCGGCGGGCCGGGCTGAGCGGCTCGCCGCGGCCCTCAATGCTCTGAGTACGGTCGGAGCGCCGTCGACCACCGAAGAGCTCGACCGGCTCGTGGCCGACATCGAGCGGCCGGACAGCCCGTTGCGCGAGTTCGTCTACCTCCGGGCCCAGGCCGCGCAGAACCAGGTGCAGGTGATGTCACGCTGCTGGCCGGAGCGCCGCTACCTCGCCGTTCGGGAGGAGATCCGCCGGCTCGCCGGCCCGGCGACCGTGATGTTCCCCGCCGACCCGCGTCCCGCAATGGTCTGCCCCGAACCGGAGGGCATCGCCATGCAGCGCTACCTGACCCGGACGCTCGGCGCCGAGCGGGTCGGCAGGGCGCACGCCGCGGTCCCGTTCAGCGGCGAGGACTTCGGGAACTTCCTCGACGGGATGCCGGGCACCTACACGCTCCTCGGTGTCCGCAAACCCCTGGCGGGCGTCGAGACCAGCTACCCGCACTTCGCCACGTTCGACCCCGACGAGCGCGCGATCGGTCACGGCGTACGCGTCATGGCGGGCTGGCTGTCAACGCGCAGCCGTACCCTCATCGGGGTTTGAGGTCGTAGATGGTGGTGGGGACGTCGCCGGCGCACAGCGTCGCGGTGATGAGGGGTTCGATGCGGTCCCAGGTGCCACCCGCCACGCCGCACCCGATGCGGGGCATGTGGACCGAGGCGGCGAGCTCCCGCGCGTGGATGGTCAGGGTTTCCAGGCATTCGCGTACGGCGTCGTAGCGGATCGGCGGCACATCGGTGTCGTGGATGCCGGTCGCCGTGCGGACCTTGCCGCCCCGGACCGCGATGCCGTGCTGGGCGACCATGTTCGCGACCCAGATGCCGGGGGCGACCGGGACCAGCTGCAGCGCCCCGAGCCGGGCGGCCCGCCACCGGGTGAATCCCGCTCCGGGCCGGGCCAGCGTCGCGAGAGCGCGTGCACGAAGCCGCGGCCCCAGGCGCCGATGTCGTTGTAGACGTGGGCGATGATCCTGGGCCCTTGCGCCTGGGGGCGGTGGCGTCACCGGTCAGGACGGTCAGTTCGAGCACCGCGCGATGCTGCAGCGGGGCGGTCCCCGCGGGGAGCCGGAGCGTGGTTGGCTGGGACCATGGCGCATCCCATCATGTTCGACGAGGCGGACCCGATCCTCGCCCGGGTCCGGGAGCTCGCACTGGCCTTCCCCGACGCGGCCGAGAAGGTCTCGCACGGGCGCCCGGCGTTCTTCACCACGAAGGTCTTCGCCTACTACGGCGGATCGATCAAGGTCGACGGTGTCTACCAGCAGCACGACCAGTCGATCATGGTGCTGACCGAGCCGGACGAGCGCAAGGTGCTGGTGGCGCAGGGGCGCTGCTACGTTCCTGCGTACCTCGGGCCGTCCGGTTGGGTCGGGGTGGATCTCGGCGCGGGCACCGACTGGGCGGAGATCGGCGAGTTGCTCGACGCCAGCTACCGGCTCACCGCCGGCGTGCGCCGGGTACGGCTCCTCGACCGATAGGTGACTACCCAGGTGCTCTCCGAAGGTACGGCCGACGCGTTGCGGGCCGCTTACTACTACGCGATGGTCGACGACCGGCCCGTGGTGGACGTGGCGATGGTCCGGGCGTCAGCCGACCGGATCACCACGAAGCGGCCCGGCCCCCGCACGATCACCCCGCAGCCCGAGGCCGCGCCGCCGCACGAGCCCGCGTCGCCGCGTGAGGTCACCCCGCCGCGCGAGGCGGGGGTGGGTGCGGAGACCGGGGACGCGCCGGATCTGCGGGAGGCGCGCTGGTGGGTGCGCCGGGACAACGATCCGCTTCCCGGGGTGGATCCGGCATGGTCGATTTCGGTCGTGGACGCGCTGGCGGGCGGGGAGCTCGCGACATTGCCGGGCGATCCCGCGCCCGTGACGACGATCATCGGGCTGCTGGGGGTGGGCGGGGGGCTGGAGCATCCGCGGCGGGTGGTGCGCTGGATGAGCGGGGTGACGCGGCGGATCCTGGATCGCGCGGACGGGCCCGTGCTGATCGCGCTGGAGATGGAGGCTGCCCGGCAGGCGGTGCGGCGGGGGCGGCAGCTGGATTCCGCTGCGGTGATTCTCGCGGTGCTCAGCCTGGACGAGCAGCTCGCGGCGGCGGGTCAGCGGCTGATGCCCGCCTCCGAACCCGCCAATCAGGGTGGTGCGATGCTGCGCTCACGGGGGGTCACGCTGGCTGCGGCGCAGGAGGCCGCTGCGGGCGTACGCGAAGAAGTGGAGCTGTCACCGCGGCAGCTGGTCTGGGGTCACACGGCTGTCGACCCGTCCTGGACCGCCGGGGCGGTGGCGTTGTGGGACGCCGCCAAGGAGCTGGCCGGGGGCGGTCCCGCGGGAACGACCCACCTGGTCCGGGCACTCGAGGTGACCGGTGCGCCCGCCGCCACGGCGATGCTGGCCGCCGTCGGCTAGCGGCCGCGGGCGGGCACGAGGGCCTCGTGCCCGCCGGGGTTCAGCCGGATCAGGGTGCCGCGCTGTTCAGCTCGGAGAGCTGGTGGGTCAGGTGACTCTCCAGCGCTTCCTGGTAGCCGCGGGCGAGCTGCCCGAGCCGCTCGATCTCGTCCAGCAGGGCCGCGCGCTGCGTCTGCAGGTTGTTGATCGCCTCGGTGTGGTTGCGGCGGGCGTCGCTCTCGATGGTGCCGGCCTTGAGCTGGGCCTCGCTGGTGATCTGCTCCGCCTTGACCTGGGCGTCGGCGATCAGGGCCTCGACCTCGCGCTGGGCGTCACGCATGTGGTCGTCGGCGGTGCGCTGCGCCATCATCAGCACCCGGGCGAGGCGGTCCTCGTCGGCGGGCGACGACGGCGGGGTGGCCGGCACCGAGTTGCGGGCGCGCTCGAGCTGCGACTGCATCTCGCGGGCGTGCTCCTCGGCGCGGGCGCGGGCCTTCTGGAGCCGTTCGAGCTGCGCGGCGACGTCGGCGAACTCGGAGTCGATCACCATGGTCGAGGCGGCCGGGCTCGGCCCGGCGGGACCGCCGCGCTGGGCGCGGTCGCGCAGGCTGGCGTTCTCCTCGAGCAGGCGGATGAGCTCCTGCTCCACCTCGTCCAGGAAGGCGTCGACGTCTTCCTCGTCGTATCCGCGCTTGCCCATCGGCGGCTTCTTGAAAGCCATGTTGTGGATGTCAGCTGGCGTGAGCAGGATCGTGCTCCTTCGCTTCCTGTCGACTGCGGTCGAGCATCTGCGATCCTACGCAACGCTCCGCAGCCGGCTACGTCGGCGTGATCACGCGAGCCTTTCACCGGGCTTTCGCGCTCACGTGCTTGGGTGGGCGGCGTACAGCATAGGACCAGGAGGAAACGTATGGCGTTCACGTGCCGCCGGGCGCTGCTCTCGTTGCTCGCGCTGGGTGCCGTCTCCGCATGTGATGCTCCTGACAGTGATCCGGGAATATCACCGAGCGTGTCCGTGCCGGCGCCGTCCCGTGACAACCCCATCCCGTCCGGCGACAAGTCGGGCGGGCCGGGACGCAACGGTCCGGGCGAGCCCGAACAAGTTGCCCAGGATATCGATGTTCCGTGGGGTGTCGCGTTCCTGCCGGGCGGCGATGCACTGATCGCCGAACGCGACACCGCGCGCATCGTCCGGGTGCCGGCGCGCGGGGGCGGGGCGAAGCAGGTCTACGAGGTGCCGGGAGTCGCCGCCGCGGGGGAGGGCGGGCTGCTCGGGCTCGCCGTGTCGCCGGACTACGCCACCGACAATCTCGTCTACGCCTACTACACGGCGGCGGCGGACAATCGGATCGCGCGGTTCCGGCTGGACGGCGGCGAACCCGAGGTCATCTTCGACGGGATCGCGAAGGCCGGGAACCACAACGGCGGGAGGATCGCTTTCGGTCCCGACGGTCTGCTCTACGCGGGCACGGGCGACGCCGGCGACACGTCCCGGGCGCAGGACCCGTCGAGCCCCAACGGCAAGATCCTGCGGCTGACCCCGGACGGTGCGCCTGCTCCGGGCAATCCGTCGCCCGGCTCGCCGGTCTACAGCCTGGGTCACCGCAACGTGCAGGGTCTCGCATGGGACGGCGACGGGAGGCTGTTCGCCACGGAGTTCGGTCAGAACGAGCTCGACGAGGTGAACCTGATCCGGGCCGGTCGCAACTACGGATGGCCGGAGGTCGAGGGTGAGGGCGACACCGGCGGCGGCCGCTACACGAACCCCGTCGTCACCTGGCCGACCGATGAAGCCTCGCCGTCGGGGATCGCGATCGCGGGGGATACCGCGTATGTCGCGGCGCTGCGCGGGGAACGGCTGTGGACGCTGGCGTTGAACGGGGACACCGTCGGGGAGCCCGTCGCGCGGTTCGAAGGAAGGTACGGGCGGCTGCGTACGGTTCAGGTGGCGCCGGACGGAAGTCTCTGGGTGACCACATCGAACAAGGACGGGCGCGGCGACGTTCGCGACGGCGACGACCGGGTACTGCGTATCCCGGTGAAGTAACACCGTGACACATTGTTGACAATCTTGTTGGCACTTGGATACGTTCGGCGCCTCCCGGGAATCACCCCTATCGAGGAGTGTCGATCACAGTGGCCGGCCATTACGTCGTACGTCAGGTGGAGCGGGCCGATCCCGCAGTCCTCACCGAGCTCCGCGGGGCGGGAGTGGCCACAGTGCACGAAGCGGCCGGCCGCATCGGGCTGCTCGGCCCGTCGATCCGGGCCCGGCAGGACGGCGCCGCGGTCGCCGGCTCCGCGATCACCGTCTCCTGCCAGCCCGGCGACAACCTGATGATCCACGCCGCGGTGGAGGTGTGCCGCCCCGGCGACGTGCTGGTGGTGACGACCACCTCGCCGTCGACCGACGGCATGTTCGGCGACCTGCTCGCCACCTCGCTCATCGCCCACGGCGTCGTCGGCCTGGTCATCGACGCCGGGGTGCGGGACATCGCCACCCTGCGCGAGATGGGCTTCCCCGTGTGGTCGCGCGCGGTGCACGCCCAGGGCACCGTGAAGGCCAGCCCCGGCTCGGTGAACGTGCCCGTGGTCGCCGCCGGCCAGATCGTGCGCCCCGGTGACATCATCGTCGCCGACGACGACGGGGTGGTCGCGCTGCCGATCGCGCTCGGCCCCGAGGTGGTCGCCGCGGCCGGGAAACGTCTCGACAACGAGGCCGCGAAGCGCGAGCAGCTCGCCGGTGGTGTCCTCGGCGTCGACATGTACAACCTGCGCCCCCTGCTGGACAAGCTCGGCGTGCAGTATGTCGACGAGCTGCCGTGACCGGCGCGTTCGCGGGGACAGGGGTACGCATCGCCGTGCTCGGGTTCGGGGAGGCCGGCGGGGAGATCGCCCGTGATCTGGTCGCCGCCGGCGCCGATGTGCGCGGCTTCGATCCGGTGGCGCCGGCCCCTCCCGGGGTTCTTGCGAGGAACGACGACGCCGACGCTGTCCGGGACGCCGCGCTCGTGCTCAGCGTGAACAGCTCGCACGACGCGCTGCCCGCTCTCGAGGCGTCGCTGCCGGCGCTGGCCCCCGGGACGATCTGGGCCGACCTGAACACCGCCGCGCCGTCGGTCAAGGCCGCGATGGTCGAGCTGGCGCCCGGTGTCCTCGTCGCCGATGTCGCGCTCATGGCTCCGGTGCCCGGCAAGGGGCTGCGTACCCCCATGGTCGTCTCCGGTCCCGGAGCCGGTGCCTACGCCCGGATCCTGGGCGGGCTCGGTGCCGACGTGACCGTGCAACCCGGACCGGCGGGGGAGGCGATCTCGCGCAAACTGCTGCGCAGCGTCTTCTACAAGGGCCTCGCCGCCGCGGTCGTCGAGGCGCTCGCCGCTGCCGAGAAAGCCGGCTGCGAGGACTGGCTGCGCGCCAACATCAGCGCCGAGCTGGCCGGTTTCGACGACCGGACCATCGACCGGCTCGTCGACGGCACCCACCGCCACGCCCGGCGCCGCCACGACGAGATGACCGCCGCCGCGGATCAGCTGACCGGCCTCGGCGTCCCGCCCCGCATCGCCTCCGCCGCCCGTGATCTGCTGCTCTCCCTGAAGGACGAATCATGATCATCGACTGTCACGGGCACTACACGACGGCGCCGGCCGCGCACACCGCCTGGTGGTCCGACGCCACCGCCGCCTATCCGGTGATCACCGACGACGAGATCCGGGCCACCATCGAGCCCAATCAGCTGCGGCTCATGGACGAACGCGGCATCGACCTCACCATCTTCTCCCCCCGCGCGTCCGCGATGGGTCACCACGTGGGCGACGACGCGATCAGTACGGCGTGGACGCGCGCCTCCAACGACCTCATCGCCCGCGTCGTGGGGCTCTACCCCCAGCGGTTCGCGGGCGTGGGGCAGCTTCCGCAGACGGCCGGCGTACCCATCTCCGAATCCGTGCCCGAACTGCGGCGCTGCGTCGACGAACTCGGTTTCGTCGGTGTGAACCTCAACCCCGACCCCAGCGGCGGCCACTGGACCTCGCCGCCCCTGACCGACCCCTCGTGGTACCCCCTCTACGAGGCGATGTCCGAGCTCGACGTCCCCGGCATGGTCCACGTCTCCGCCGTGACGAACAGCAACTTCCACGCCACCGGCTCGCACTACCTCAACGCGGACACGACGGCGTTCATGCAGCTCCTGCAGTCCGACCTGTTCAAGGAATTCCCCGGCCTGCGCCTGATCATCCCGCACGGCGGCGGCGCGGTGCCCTACCACTGGGGACGCTTCCGCGGCCTCGCCGACATGCTCGGCCGCCCGCCGCTCGAGGAATCGGTGCTGGGCAACGTCTTCTTCGACACGTGCGTCTACCACCAGCCCGGCATCAACCTGCTCTTCGAGGTCATCGACACCCCGAACATCCTGTTCGGCTCCGAAATGGTCGGCGCCGTCCGCGGCATCGACTCGCGCACCGGCCACTACTTCGACGACACCCGCCGCTACGTCGACGCGCTGAACCTCACCCCGGCCGACCGCGACTCGGTCTACGAGGGCAACGCCCGCCGCGTCTATCCCCGGCTCACCGCCTAAAGCTCATCCAGGTACGCGTTCAGCTGCGCGACCATCTCGTCGCTGCTCAGGTGCCCGGCGAGAACATGCACCGTGAGCCCGTCGACGACGGCGTGCAGGCGGTGCGCGAGGGTCTCCGGCGTGGTGTCCACCGGGCCGGGGACCAGTTGCGCGATCAGGCGCAGGCAGAGCTCGTACATCGTGGTGAAATGCAGGCGCTGCACCCGGGCCAGCGCCGGGTCGCCGAGCCCGAGCGCGAGGAACGCGAACGCGATCGACGCCTCGGTGTGCCGCTCCTCGTCGACCGGCATCGTCTGCAGCAGCACCTCGCCTGCCGCCTGCCGCAGGCTGCCGGTGGGCCGCATGGCCGACACCCGCGCCGTGACCTGGCCGATGACCTCCTCGCACGCGAAGGCGAGCAGCTCGGCCCGGGTGGCGAAGTAGTGCCGCAGCGCCCCCGACGACCAGCCCGACTCGGCCGCCACCGCCCGGATCGACACGTCGGCGACGCCGTCCCGCACGATCACCCGCCACACCGCCCCCGCCAGTTCCCTGCGGCGCTGCTCATGGTCGACCATTTTCGGCATACCTCATTATCGCACGGTCGTGTTATAAAGGATGTAACACAGTCGTGCGAAAACGGGGGCGTCATGGTCGCGGTGATCATCGGGTGCGAGGTTGCCTTCTGGGTGCTGCTGCTGGCCGGGCTCGTGGCCCGCTACCTGCTGCGCATGCGGCGGTTCAGCGCCGCCCTGCTGATGGCCGTGCCCCTGGCCGACGTGGTGCTGCTGGCGATGTCGGTCATCGACCTGCGCCGGGGCGGGGAGGCCGGCATCGCGCACGGGCTCGCCGCCGTCTACCTCGGGGTCTCGATCGCGTTCGGCCACCAGCTGATCCAGGGGGCCGACCAGCGCTTCGCCCACCGCTTCGCCGGTGGCCCGGCCCCCGTCCGTCCGCCCCGAGCGGGCCGGGCCCACGCGGCCCACGAACGCCGTCAGTGGCTGCGGCACCTGCTCGCCTACCTGATCGCGGCCGCCGTCCTGGCGGTCTTCACCGTCCTCGTCGGCGACCTCGACCGGGTCCGTCCGCTGTGGATCGTCATGGCGCCGTGGACGGTCGCCCTCGCGGTCGACTTCCTGATCTCGTTCAGCTACACCGTCGCGCCACGCCGCGTCCGGGGTGAGGCCTGAGCCAGTGGGGCCTGAGCAAGGGGCCTGAGCCAGCGGGGTCTGAGCCAGCGGGGTCTGGGTCAGCGGGGGCGGACGAGGCCCAGGTCGTAGGCGACGATGGTGGCCTGGACGCGGTCGCGGACGCCGAGTTTGGGGAGCAGGGCGTTGATGTGGGCCTTGACCGTGCCGGTGACGATGCCCAGGGCCGCGCCGATCTCGGCATTGGACAGCCCCTGCGCGAGGCTGACCAGGACGTCGCGTTCCCGTGGCGTCAGCGTCGCCAGCCGGGGATCGCCCTCCGGCGCCGCGCTCACCGTGCCCGTGGCGAACGCATCGATGAGCCGTCTGGTGACCGCCGGGCTCAGCATCGCCTCCCCACCCGCCACGACCCGGATCGCCGCGACCAGCTCGGCCGGCTCGGCATCCTTGAGCAGAAAACCGGAAGCCCCGGCCCGCAACGCCTGGAACACGTACGCATCCTGATGGAACGTCGTCAGCACCAGCACCCGCGGCGGATCCACACCCGCGGTGAGCCGGGCGGTCGCGCTCAGCCCGTCCATGCCGGGCATGCGGATGTCCATCAGCACGACATCGGGCAGTACCTCCGCGGCCAGCTCGAGCGCGGCCTCGCCGTCCCCGGCCTCACCCACCACCTCCAGGCCGTCCTGCGCATCCACGATCGCGGCCAGCCCCGCCCGCACCATCACCTGATCATCGACAACCATCACCCGCACACCGATCGCGCCCACCCCCTCGTGCCCCGCCTCACCGGGCCGCGTCCGGCGATGATCGTACGGCTCTGCGCCCCGCCCGGTCAGGACGCCGGCCAGGCGGCACTGCCGGCTCCGCGGTGTCGGTGAGCTCCGCCGCAGTGGCGCCGTCCCGTGGGCGCTGGGACATGCCGTGCATGACGGTGGTGAAGTACGCGGCCGGCTTGATGGGGCCGGCTGTCATCGACGCCCTCGGGCGGCACCGCGCTCCGAGCACGGCCCGCGACCTGTCAGCCCGGGCCGGGCCGGGAGCGGTGGGGGCCGGGGGTGGGGGCGGTGGGTGGGGGTGTCCGGCCGAGGCCGTCGAGGAGGGCTCGCATGGCGGTGAGGGCCTGGCGGGCGGCGGTGAGGACGCGGGGGAGGTCGCCGGCCTCGGCGGCGGCGGGGACCTCGGCGGCGTGGTGGAGGACCGCGTCGCGCAGGCCCGTGGCGACGCGGGTGCGTTCCTCGTGGGTGCGGGCGGCGGCCTGGGCCAGGGCGGTGGCTACGCCGTGGTGCTCGTGGTCGAGGCGGCGGGTGCGGCGGCGGCGGATCGCCCAGCCGGTGAGCCAGGCGGCTGTCATGGGCAGGGCCAGGGCGATGGCGACGAGGACGGCGACGACGGCGATGGAGGCGGTGGCCATCACGGCGCCGGCCGGTAGCTCGGTGCGGGGTGGGTCCTGGGGTGCGGTGAGGACCATGACGGCCAGGGACAGCGACCAGGAGGCCGTCGCGGCGATCGGTGCGAGCCAGGTCAGGCCGGGGCGGGTGCCGCGGGCGGCGACCGAGTAGACCGCGATCAGGTCGGCGCCGATGGTGAACAGGAAGGTGGGTGCGCTGTCGGCGGGGGCGCCGCCGGTGCCGAACAGCAGCGGGGCCGTCCATGCGGTCAGCGCGACCGCCGCCAGCGTCCACCAGGGGCGGGTGCGGCGCCAGAACAGCGGCAGTGAGTGGCTGAGCAGCGCCAGCAGGATCAGGGTGGCGGCTGCGGGGGAGTGGACGTCGAGGGCGAGGCCCAGCACCGGGAGGAGCAGGGTGGCTGCCACCAGGGCCCCGTCGATCACGGTGTCGCTGCGGACCCGGCGCAGCGCGGCACCCACCATCCCGCGCAGCCGGATCTGCGGGGTGGCGGTGGTGACGTGCGGGAAGGTGGCGTGCACGCGCCAGCCGCCGCCGTCGCGGGGCCCGGAGACGAGGGTGCCGCCGAGGGCGACGGCCCGGTCCCGCATGCCGTCCGTGCCGCGGCCGCCACCGAGCCCGGTGGCCGTCGGGGCGGCGGCGCTGCCCGCGTCGTCGATCACGAGCTCGGTGTGGTCGCCGGTGTGCCGCAGCTCGATGTCGACCTTCGCGCCGGGCGCGTATCGCAGCGTGTTGGTGAGCGCCTCGCGGGCGATGCCGTGCACCGCGGCGGCCAGGGCGGGCGGCAGCCGTCCGGGTGGCACCGTCACGGTGATGACCTGGCCGAGCTGCCGGAAGTCGTCGGCCAGGTCGCCGAGGGCGGGGACGGACTCCGGGGACGGCTCGGCGTCCAGCGGCATGATGGCCACGAGCTCACGAAGCGCCGCGAGGGTGTCGCGGCCGGTGCGGGTCGCGTAGTCGAGGGCCTCCGCGTGCAGCTCGGGTCTCTTCGCGGCGAGCATCTGCGCGGCGGATGCGTTCACGACGATCGAGGTGAGGTGGTGCGCGGTCACGTCGTGCAGCTCGCGGGCCAGCCGGCGGCGTTCGGCGTCGGCGGCGTCGCGTTGCGCCCGGGTGGCCTCGGCGAGCCGGCGGGCGGCTTCGGACCGGTCGGCCCGCCAGCGGGCACGGCGGCGGCCGAACGCGGCGACCACCACGTAGAGCACGGCGGCGAAGATCAGGTCGGGCAGCAGGTCGCCGGTCACGCCGTCGCGGGCCACGGTCAGCGGGGCCTGCCAGAGAACCAGTCCCACCAGGGTCAGGACGGTGGCGCGGTAGGAGCGCAGGGCCGCCACGCTGAACAGCGCCACCTGATCGGCGAAGGAGATCACGAGCAGGGCGTCGCCGGGGAAGGCGACCAGCTGGGCGCCGGGCGCGACCCAGGTGCCGAGGCTGATGCCGGCGGCGACGGCCACGGTGACCTCGACCGGCCGCGACGTGCGCAGACCCAGCGCCAGCCCGATCAGCAGGATGACCGCCGTGCCCGCGACGGCGGCCACGGACGGGAGGTCGCCACCCGGCCACAGCGCGAGCTGGCCCGCGCACAGCAGCACGGGCAGCACCCACGTCGTCCAGCGATTCATGACGGGCACGATAGCGACTTGGCTATAACCGGGGGTGGGGGTCGGGCTCGGGCTGTGGACAGAGGCGCGGACGGCGGTGCACTGGCGAGACTTGTCCGCATGCTGAGCGCGTACCCGAACAAAGGCCGCACGTTGCTGGCGGGCCTGATCATCGTGGTTCTCGGGGTCGCCGGTGGGATCGGCGTCTATCTCGTCGCCGCGCTGGCGGCGCTGGTCGCGGGGCGCCCGGAGAACGCGGACGGGGTGCCGAGTTTCGGGCCGCTCGCGGATCTGGCCGTGGCGTTCCTGACGGTCGCGGCGGTGCTGCCCGCGACCCTGCTCGCCCAGCGGTGGATCCAGCGGCGTCCGGCCGTACGGTTGCGGTGGGGCCTGCTGTTGCGCTGTCTGCCGGTCGCGGCGGTCCCGGTGGTGCTGTTGTCGGCCGTGGATGGGATGCCCGACGAGAAAATGGTCGGGCTCGCCGGGTTCGCTCCGGCTGTGCTGGTGGCGCTGCTGGTCGTGCCGGTCCAGGCCGCGGCCGAGGAATACCTGATGCGCGGCTGGCTGCTGCAAGCCGTGCACCAGTGGGTACGCAGCCCGTGGCCCCCGATCGCGCTGCAGGCCGTGGTCTTCGCGGCACTGCACGGCTGGGGTACGCCCTGGGGCTTCGCCGACCTGGTCGTGTTCGGACTCGTCGCGGGCTGGCTGACCGTGCGCACCGGCGGGCTCGAAGCGGCGATCGCCCTGCATGTGGCCAACAACCTGATCAGCGTCCTGCTCGCGGCGGCGTACGGGGAGCTCGGCGTGGACCAGACCGCCGCCGACATGCCCTGGCAGTACGCCGTCGCCGACGCGCCGCTCCTGCTCGGCTATGCCGCCGTGATCGTGATGCTGACCGGGCGCCGGGATTGCCTGACACTTTTGCCCGCTTAGGCGCCGATATGATCCCCACGGGGTCGCCAGCCGGGACCGCGCGTACGCCTCGGAAAAAGGCAGGCGTGAACCAGGCGGTGAGCGGGCACTCAGTAGCTGAAATTTCCGGAGTGTGGGGGACCAGTGGCAGCGACGACATGGGCACGATCGATCCGCGAGCAGGCTCGCACGAGGCTGGCCGAAGCGGAAGCCCGTAACGCGCCGCCGCCGTTCACCGGCGACGCCGAGGCCACGCCGGCCGTCATGGTCGTCGAGCAGAAGCGGGCCAGCGCCGACGAGGTGCTGCCGCGCGGGGTGCGTACGGCGGGGGCCTGGGCCTGGCGGTTCATCGCCTTCATCATCTCCGCGTATCTGCTGCTCAGGCTGATCTCGCTGCTCAGCGTCGTGGTCATCCCGGTGGTGGTCGCGATCCTGCTCGCGGCGATGTTCCAGCCCGCCGCGGCGGCGCTGGTCCGGCGGGGGATGAAACGCTCGCTGGCGGCGGTGGTGGTGCTGTTCTCCGCGCTGATCCTGGTCTTCGGCGGTCTCGGCCTGATCATCCGCACGTTCATCAACCAGCTCGACTCGCTGTCGTCGCAGGTCAGCGATGGCATCACCGAGGTGCAGAAGTGGCTCACGTCGGGCCCGCTGCACATCACCGATGATCAGATCGGTCAGTACGTCGACCGCATCCAGAAGGCGATCACCGAGAACCAGGGCGCGCTGACGTCCGGCGCGCTGAGCACGGCGACCACCCTCGGCGAAGTGATCACCGGTTTCTTCCTGGTGCTGTTCACACTCTTCTTCTTCCTGCGCGACGGCGGCCAGATCTGGTCGTTCCTGTGCCGGCTGCTGCCCCGCGAAGCCCGGGTCGCCACCGCCCGCGCCGGGCACTACTCCTGGCACACCCTGGTGTCCTACGTGCACGCCACGGTCCTGGTCGCGTTCGTCGACGCCGTCGGCATCGGCATCGGCCTGTTCGTCATGCGTATCCCGCTCGCGCTGCCGCTGGCCGCCCTCGTGTTCCTCGGCGCGTTCATCCCGGTGGTCGGCGCCACGGTGACGGGCGCGGTCGCCGTACTCGTCGCCCTGGTCGCCGACGGCTGGGTCAGCGCCCTGATCATCCTGGCCGTGGTCATCGCCGTCCAGCAGCTCGAGGGGCACGTCCTGCAGCCGCTCATCATGGGCCGGGCGGTGGCCCTGCACCCGCTGGCGGTCATTCTCGCCATCGCCACGGGCATCGTGGTCGCGGGCATCGTCGGCGGCCTGATCGCGGTCCCGCTGCTGGCCGTCCTGAACACCGCTATCCGCTACCTGGTCCGCCACCCGTCCGGCGAGCCCACCCCCGACCGGGAACCTCCGGGCACGGAACCCGCGGAGGACGACGACGCGGCGACGGACGAACGCCCCAAGGACCCGACCGACCCGCCGTCCGCGGAATCGTCGCTGGCGAACGCATGAAAAACGCGGCCCCCCGATCAGGGGGCCGCGTTCTTCATGCGGCGACGTCCGGCATGTGATCGCTCAGCAGGAGCTGGTGCAGCTCCGCCGAGGCCTTCGCGACCTCTTCGAGGTGGGCGTTGTGGCCGAAGGAGCGCGGCCGGGGGATCTTGATGTCGACGACCTGCTTGACGCGGCCCGGCCGGGCGCTGAGGACCGCGACCCGGTCGGCGAGCAGGACGGCCTCCTGGATGGAGTGGGTCACGAAGACGATCGTGGTGCCGGTCTCCATGTGGATGCGCTGGAGCTCCAGGGAGAGCTCCTCGCGGGTGAGGGCGTCGAGTGCGGAGAACGGCTCGTCCATGAGCATGACCTTGGGCCGCTGGATCAGGGTGCGGCAGAGTGCCACCCTCTGCTGCATGCCGCCGGAGAGCTCGTGCGGCAGCCGCTTGGCGAAACCGGTGAGGCCTGTCGTCTCCAGCAGGTACTGCGCGTGCTCGCGGCTCTTGGCCTTGTCCCACTTGAAGATCTCGACCGGCAGCATGACGTTCTCGAGGACCGTGCGCCACGGCAGCAGGGCCGGCTTCTGGAAGTTCACCGCGACGTCGCGGCGGGGCTTGCGGACCTCCTCGCCGTCGACGAGGACCCGGCCGCCGGTGGGCCTGTCCAGCCCGCCGATCAGCCGCAGCAGGGTGGACTTGCCGCACCCGGACCGGCCGATGAGGGTCAGGAACTCGCCGTCGGCGACCTCGAGCCGGATGTCCTTCAGGGCCTGGACCGGCCCGAAGGAGCGCGAGACACCGTCGATGCTGATCATGTCCTGGCCTTTCAGGAGATCGCCCGTGCCCACGGCACGGCGATCCGCTCGATTGCTGCCATCAAGTAGAACAGGACGACACCGACGATGGCGAGCAGTGCGAGTGCCGCGAACGCCTGCGGGGTGTCGGACGAGGCACCGGAGCCGACGATGACGGAGCCGAGGCCGTGGTCGGGGTTGACCACCTCGCCGATGACGGCGCCGATGATCGCGAGCGGAGTGGCGACCTTCAGGCCGACGAAGACCTGCGGCAGCGCCCACTTGAGCCGGACCTTGACGAACGTCTGCCACCACGAGGCGGACAGCGAACGGGCGAGCTCGCGCAGGTCGGCGGGGGTGGAGCTGAGACCGGCCATGGTGGAGACGATGATCGGGAAGAAGCTCACCAGCACGACCATGACGATCTTCGGGCTGTCGCCGAACCCCATCCACACCAGCAGCAGCGGGGCCAGCGCCACCTTCGGTACCGCGTTGAGCGCGGCGAGCATCGGCATGGTCATCCGTTCGACCGTGCGCGATGCGGCCAGCACGACCGCGATGACCAGGCCGAGGACCGCGGCGATGCCGAAGCCGATCAGGACCCGCTGCAGGGTGGTCCAGGTCTCGGTGAGCAGGAATTCCGGGGTACGCAGGAACGACTGCACCACGTCCGGCGGCGACGGCAGGAAGAAGGGGTCGATGTCCAGGGCGGTGGTCAGCCCCCACCAGAGGCCGATGACGATGATGGCCCCGAGCGCGGGCAGGGCGGCGTTCGCCCAGGCTCGCGACAGCGGGGTGCCTGCGGTGTTGTCTGTCATGGAAGCTCCCGGACCGGGACAGGGCGGGACGGTGTCCCGCCCTGTCCGACGGTTATGCCTTCGGTGTGAACGAGAAGTCGACGACGTCGGTCGGCTTGAGACCGTCGGGCATCAGGCCGGCGCCGGAGAGCACGGCGATCGACTTGGCGACCCGCTGCTCGTCCATGCTGCCGAGCGCGCCGCCACCGGGGGCGGTCGTGTACGGCTTCATCGCGTCGATCTCGCCGATCGCGGCCGGGATCGCGGCGGTGGGCTCCGCCTTGTTCATGACGGCGGCGGCCTCGTCGGGGTGCTCGAGGGTGTACTGCAGGCCCTTCATCGCGGCGGCGACGAAACGCTTCACGAGGTCCGGGTTGCTGGAGATCAGCGACGGCTTGGCGATGATCGCGTTGCCGTACAGGTCGGACAGGTAGGTGCTGTAGGGCAGCACGGTGACCTGCTTCTTCGACGCCGTCTCGAGTGCCTTCTTGCTCAGCAGGAAGGTGCTCAGCGCGTCGACCTGGTTCTTCGCCATGAGGCTGTTCAGCGCGGTGGTCTGCACGCCCTTGATGGTGACCTTGGTGGGGTCGATGCCGGCGAGCTTGGCGTACGCGGGGAAGAGCAGCTGGCTCACCGTGGCGGCACCGGCGGCGACGGTCTTGCCCTGCAGATCGGCCGGGGAGGTGATCTTGGTGTCCTGGGTCGTCAGGATCGCGACCAGGGTCTGCTGGTGGATGGCCGCGACGGCCTTCCAGTCGGTGAACTTGCCGGTGCCGGCCTGGATCACCGCGCCCGTGAAGTCCAGCGCCGCGAACTGCGCCTGGTCGGACTTGATCATCGTCAGGTTCTGGACGTTACCGGCACCCTTCTGGATGTCGATGTCGATCCCGGCTTCCTTGAAGTAGCCCTTCTCCTTGGCGAGCCAGACGAAGGAGTCACGGCCGACGGCACCGAACGCCGTCGCGTAGACCACCTTGTCGACCTTGCCGCCGGCCGAGGAACCGCCGGTGCTGGCTTCGTCGTCGCTGCTCGAGCAGCCGCTCGAGACAGCCAGCGCCGCGACCATGAAGGCCGCGGACAGCACACGGAAACGCCTGATCATGAATCCTCCAGGAGCCCCGGCTAAACGTAGGCGGGGTGGTGACTGATCGGATGAGAGGGGGAGAAGACCCCGACCATCGACAATGATCTGTTCTGGCCCGAGTCCGGACGAGATGCTAGAGCACGGATCATGGGGCTGTCACGGACTGATTTGTCCGGATGCCCGCGCTCAGAAAGTACCCATGTGGGCGGCAAGGGCTACGTTCTCCCTGCTCGGGGCCCTGTTGACAGATTGCCCGTACCCGGCGATTCTCTTCGCAAGATTGTTTGCAATCCTGTTGGCATACGCGGGTTACCGCCCGAGATACCCGCCCGAGATAGGGGTGCAGCACCGGATGACCCGCCCTGCGGTGGCCGCGGCCGACGTCGTCTACGAGCGGATTCGCACCCTCATCCAGCGCGGTGAGCTGCAGCCCAACGAGCGACTCATCGAAGTGGACCTGGCCCAGCGGCTGCAGGCCACCCGGGCGCGGATCCGCACCGCCCTCGTCCGCCTCGGCCAGGACGGCATGGTCGTGCTCACCCCGAACCGCGGCGCCCGGGTCAAACTCGTCAGCGAGTCCGAGGCGGTCGAGATACTGCAGACCCGCCGGGTGCTCGAAGGCCTCGCCGCCCGGCAGGCAGCCGTCCAGGCCACGGCCCGGGAGATCGCCGAGCTGCGCCGCATCCTGACCCGGATGGGCCAGAAACTCGAGCAGGGCGACCTGCTCGGCTACTCCGAGGGCAACGCCGCCCTGCACGCCGGCATCATCGCGGCGTCCAGGCACGACACCGCCGCCCGGCTCATCACCGGGCTCCGGGCGCCGATGGTCCGCTTCCAGTTCCGTACGATCCTCGTGCCCGGCCGCCCCACCCAGTCCTATGCCGAGCACATCACCATCGTCCAGGCGATCGCCGACCACGACCCCGACGCCGCCGAGACCGCGATGCGCGCCCACCTCGCCTGCGTGGAACGCACGCTGTCCCGGACCGCCGGTGCCGCCGCGCGCCGCCTCCCGTCCTGATCCACGTCCTTCCAGCCCCCTTCGTTTGAGGAGAACCATGTCTGAGCACCCCGTCCCCTCGGAGCGGGCCCGCGCCCTGGTGACCGGCGCGTACGACACCCACGTCCACGTCGGCCCGGACGTGATGCAACGCCGCATCGACGACCTCGATCTGGCCACCCGTTTCGCGGAGACCGGCCTCGCGGGCTTCGTCCTCAAGTCCCACTACGTCACCACGGCCGAGCGTGCCGCCGTGGTCCGCAAGGCCCGTCCCGGCGTGGACGTCCTCGGTGCGGTCACCCTCAACGGCTCGATGGGCGGCATGAACCCGTCCGCCGTCGAGGTCGCCGGCCGCCAGGGCGCCCGCATCGTGTGGATGCCCACCGTGGACTCCCGCAACCAGCGCAGCTCCACCGCCCAGGACCTGCCCGGCGCGAAGCCCGCGATGTGGGGCGCGCTGCAGGCCGACCTGCACGCCCAGGGCATCGTCCCGGACGTCGTGCAGGTCGTCGACGAGGACGGCAAGGTCCGCGAGGACGTCCGCAAGGTCCTGCGCGTCCTGGCCCGCCACGACATGGTTCTCGCCACCGGTCACCTCAGCGGCCCGGAGATCATCGCTGTGGTGCACGCCGCGAAACAGGAGGGCGTCCGCCGCGTCGTCGTCACCCACCCCGAGTTCACCTCGCAGCGGCTCCCGGTCGACGAGCAGAAGGAGCTCGCGGCGGCGGGTGCGTTGCTGGAACGCTGCTACACCACGCCCTACACGGGCAAGGTGGGCTGGGACGACCTGTTCGCCAACATCCGCGCGGTGGGCGTCGAGCACTCGGTGCTCTCCAGCGACCTCGGCCAGCCGTTCAACCCGCCGGTGGAGGACGGGCTCGCGCTGTTCGCCGACAAGCTGCTCGAGGCCGGGTTCAGCGACGACGAGATCCGGACCATGGCCGTGACGAACTCCCGCTTCCTGGCCGCGGCGAAGGCCTCCTGACCGCTCAGGCCGCGTCCATGGAGGCGCCGACGCCGTTACCCGTGGCCAGATAGTCGGTGCGGGGGAGGGCCCCGGTCCCGGGGCGGGGGCCCTCCGTGACCGTCGGGTCCGTGGAGCGCAGCACCACGTCGTTGCCCTGCCAGCTGTTGCGGCTCTGCGCGACCCTGCCGGTGACGTCGTCGGTCTGCGCGTTGCCGATCGCCGCGTTCGATCGCAGCGTCGCCGCCGACGACCGCATCGCGAAGCCGACCGCCCGGTTGCGGAACGCCGTGTTGTTCGTCAGCTCCACGGCGGCGGTGTTGCCCTCGTCGTCGAAGCCGTTGCTGCCGTTGTCCCACGCGGCGTCGTGGCGCAGCTTGTGGGCGGCCGCCGCGGCCGGGGTGCCCCCGCCGAGCACGAAGCCGCTGCCGCCGTTGCGGTAGGACCAGTTGTGCTCCATCGTGACCGCCCCGGTGAAGGCGCCCAGGTCGAAACCGGCGCCCGTGTTGCCGTAGGCGCGGTTCCCGCGGATCAGGTTCCCGCCGCCGTCCCCGAACTGGACCCCCAGCCCGATGCCGGTCCCGTTCGCTCCGGCCCCGCTCTCTCCAGCAGGGTCACGGTTGTCGAAGAAGTCGTTGTCGAGGATCTGGTTGCCGGTCGTCCCGGCGTCGCGCAGCATCAGACCCGAGCGGGCGTTGCCGTGCATTTTCAGCCGCTGAAAGACGTTGTTGGCACAGGACCTGCACACGTACGCGTGACTGCGCGACCCGACAACCTCCAGACCCTGCACCCGCCAGTACGCCGTCCGCTGCGTGATCGCCCACTGATCCGCGGGAACGTCCGCCGCGTCGATGACCGGTTGCTCGTTGCCGAAGTTGCTCAGCACGATCGGCTCGGCGGCGGTCCCGCTCGTCGTGATCGTGATCCCCTGCTCGGGGCGGTACGTGCCGCCCCGTACGGCGATCGTCCGACCGGGCTCCACCACGGCGACGGCCTTGGCGATGCTCGCGTACGGATGCGCCTGCGTCCCGTCCGCGTCGTCACTCCCACCGGGGGCGACGAAGATGTCCGCCTTGCGTACCCCCGTGATGAACGTCGGCACTGCCTTCCGCGCGCTACCGGTCGAGGACGGCGTCGCCCGGGTCGCCGGCGCCGTCACGGCCGGAGTCTGCGCAGGCGCGGTCGTTGCCACGGCCGGTGGGACCGCTGCCCGGAACTCCTCGGGCGCAGGCTCGTGATACACCGCGAACACGATCCCGCCGCCTGCCGCGACGGCCGCCGCGGTGGCCGCTGCCGCCAGCACCTTGTGCTGCACAAAAGCGGTCACTTTGGTGAGGGCGCCCGCCGCGGTTCCCGCTTTGGCGAGGATTCCGGTCACGATCGCGGCCGGTACGGGCAGAGCGGCGACGCCGAGCAGAAGCTGATCGGGAGCGATGAGACCCTGTCCACGCCGGCTGCACAGTGCGCAGTCCCGGACATGGCGGCCGAGTCGTTTACGCCACAATGGGTCGGCGACGCCGTCCCATCGCCCGAGCAGCGTGGACAGCTCGGGGCAGCGCGGCTGGGCGTGCAACGCCCGGACGACCCCTCGCGCCGCTTCCAGCTGCGCCTTCATCCGCTGCAGGCGCACCGCGGCGTGTTTGGGCACGACGTCCAGGGCGGCGGCCAGCTCCGCCCGGGTCAGGTCTCCGGACGCCTCCTGCCACCAGAGCCCGAGCAGCCGGCGGTCGTCGCCGTCGAGCCAGTGGGTCGCCTCCACGAGTTCCCGGCGCTGACCGTCGAGGACCAGCTCGGCGGTGGTGCGCTCCGCGAAGTCCCCGGCGGGGTCCGCGACCTCGATCGGCCCGGTCAGCAGCCGGCGCCGGGACATCCGGCGCGCGCGGAGGTGCAGTTGGACCTGGCGGTAGGCGATCGCCACGAGCCAGGACCGGAAACGCTCGGGTTCACGCAGATCGGCCAGCCCGCGCAGCGCCCTGAGCATCGTCTCCTGCACGAGGTCGTCGACGTCCGGATGCCCCGCGAGCGCCCGGCCGATGACGTTGTAGACGAGCGTGAGGTGCGCCGCGATCAGCGCGTCCCGGGCGTCGGCGTCACCGCGCTGAGCGTCCCGGACCAGCTGCGGGACGTCCGCCGCCATCTGACTTTGCGTCACCGGCGGTGCCTCCTCAGCTGGTGCGTGGCCCCGGCGCCGAGGGCGTCGCCCGCGCCTGCGCTGCTCGCTCATCTCCGCCATCCGCCCGTGCCGCGTCATATCGGCGAACATCGCTGCTAGGGGCGTGATTGACCGTCCATGAGCTGCAAGAACATGACGATCGTCGATGCCGGAGCCGTATCGTTACACAGCTGTTCCGTGCGTGTAAAGCGCCTGCGCCATGACCGGCCCGCAAGAAATCCGCGGAATTTCTGTTGTCCCGGCCCTCCCGGCGTATCTACCACACTGCCGCCTTCCACCGAGACGGCAGTTACCGCTCGTGTTCATCTGGGAGCGCTCCTGCTTCGTGAGAGGACCGGAACCGTGTCCACACCTGATCCCCGAAGGCGCCGCCCGTCCCCGGCCGCCGTCCCCATCCGCCGGGCCGCGCTCGTCGCGCTCGTCACGGCCGTCCCCGCTGCTGTGGTGGGCTTCTCGATGCTTCCCTCGGAGGCAGCCGCACTGCCCCCGGCGGGCGCCATCTATCAGCTCGCCGTCGCGAAGAGCGGCATGTGCATCGACGTGCCGGCCGCGTCGAAGGACAACAGCGTCCTGCTCCAGCAGTGGGGTTGCACGTCCGGTGCCACCTGGCAGCAGTTCAAGCTCACGGCTGTCGGCTCGAATTATCAGCTGGTCAACGTTAACAGCGGCAAGTGCATCGACGTGCCCGCCGCGTCGACGACCTCGGGTGTCCAGTTGCAGCAGTACACGTGTGTCTCCAGTCAGACGAATCAGTTGTGGTCGCTGGTGGCGAGCGGGACGAACACGTTCCAGATCGTGAACGCGGGCAACAAGCTGTGCGTCAGTGACAAGGATGCGTCGACGTCGTCGGGGGCGGCGATCATCCAGGAGACGTGCACCGCGAACTCGAACAAGCAGTGGGCGTTCAACGCCGTCGGGAACTCGGGCACGCCGACCGTGGCCGCGGACGGCACGGGGAAGTACACCACCGTGCAGGCGGCGATCGACGCGGTGCCCGCCAACGCTACGACGCGGCAGGTCATCACGATCAAGGCCGGCACGTACAGGGAGATCGTCACGATCCCGTCGAACAAGCCGTACGTCACGCTGCAGGGCCTGGGCTCCTCGGCCTCGAACACGGTGATCGTCAACAATCACAGCTCGGCCGGCGGGTACGGGACCTCGGGCAGCGCCACGGCGTTCGTCAACGGGCACGACTTCCTCGCCACGAACCTGACCATCAGCAACGACTACGGCGAGGGCAGCCAGGCCGTCGCCGCGAACCTCAACGCCGACCGGTCGGTGTTCAGCAACGTCCGGTTCCTCGGCAACCAGGACACGCTGCTGGTCAACAACTACCGCGCGTACGTCGTGAACTCGTACGTCGAGGGCACCGTGGACTTCATCTTCGGCGGCGCCACCACGGTGTTCAACGCGACCACGATCCACGAGAAGCGTACGAGCGGTGGCCCGATCACCGCTGCGAACACCGATGCCACCAAGACGTACGGCATCCTCGTCTACAAGTGCACGGTCACCGGCGCGGCGAACAACGTCACGCAGCTGGGCCGGCCCTGGGGTCCGAACGCGCAGGTGCTGTATCGCGAGTCGAACCTCAGCGCGACGATCAAGACCGCGCAGCCGTGGACCGACATGTCCGGCAACACGTGGCAGAACGCGCGGTTCCTCGAATACAAGAACACCGGCTCCGGCGCGGGCACCAACAGCAACCGCCCGCAGCTGAGCGACTCGGCCGCGCCGTCCTACACCCCGCAGAAATACCTGGCCGGCAGTGACGGCTGGAACCCGATCGGCTGAGAGGCATCCCCGTGAAGATCTCCCTGAAACGACGAGCCGCACTGCTCATCGGCATCCCCGCCGTGGTGGTGGGCTACTCGATGCTGCCCTCGGAAGCAGCCGCACTCCCACCGGCGGGTGCCACCTATCAGCTCGCCGTCGCCAAGAGCGGCAAGTGCATCGACGTCCCGGCCGCGTCGAAGGACAACAGCGTCCTGCTCCAGCAGTGGGGCTGCACGTCCGGCGCCACCTGGCAGCAGTTCAAGCTCACCGCGGTCGGCTCGAACTACCAGCTGGTCAACGTTAACAGCGGCAAGTGCATCGACGTGCCCGCCGCCTCGACGACCTCGGGCGTTCAGCTGCAGCAGTACACGTGTGTCTCCAGCCAGACGAATCAGTTGTGGTCGCTGGTGGCGAGCGGGACGAACACGTTCCAGATCGTCAACGCCGGCAACAAGCTGTGCATCAGTGACAAGGACGCGTCGACCGAATCGGGTGCGGCGATCATCCAGGAGACGTGCACGGCGAACACGAACAAGCAGTGGGCGTTCAACGCGGTCGGCGGGCGCTCCTGGCCGGCGGTGGCGGACGGCTTCGCGTCGACCGGTGGCGGCACGACCGGTGGTGCGGCGGGGACGACGGTCACGGTGAGCACGCTCGCGGACCTGACGAAATACGTCACGGCCACGGAACCGTACGTCATCCGCGTGCAGGGCGCGATCACCGTCACCCCCAAGGGCACCGAGCTCAAGGTGCAGTCCAACAAGACGATCGTCGGCGTCGGGACCAGCGGCAACATCGTCGGCGGAGGCTTCTTCCTCGGCACCGGCGTGCACAACGTCATCATCCGGAACCTCACCATCCGGGACGCGGCGATGCCCGAGGACGACCCGGACGACAAGGTCTACGACTACGACGGCATCCAGATGGACACCGCCGACCATGTCTGGATCGACCACAACACGATCACCCGGATGAACGACGGCCTGATCGACAGCCGCAAGGACACGAGCTACCTGACCGTCTCCTGGAACGTCCTGGCCAGCGAGAACAAGGCGTTCGGCATCGGCTGGACCGACAACGTCACGGCCCGCATGACGATCCACCACAACTGGATCCGCGACACCAACCAGCGCAACCCCAGCGTCGACAACGTCGCGTACGCCCACCTCTACAACAACTACCTGCAGAACGTGACGTCGTACGGCAACCTCTCCCGGGGCGCGACCAAACTGGTGCTGGAGAACAGCTACTTCAGCAACGTCGTCAACCCGTACTACAACGACACCTCGGCCGCCCAGCTCAAGCAGAGCGGCAGCATCGTCGTGAACAGCTCGGGCAAACAGCAGACCAACGGGTCAGCCTTCACCCCGAGCACCTTCTACGCCTACACCCTCGACCCCGCAGCCGACGTCCCGAGCCTGCTGGCGACCTACGCCGGACCCCAGGCGAACATCGGGTCCTGACCGGGCGTGCAGCGTCACCAGCCGGCGGCACCCGGCTGGTGACGCCGCACACCGACCGGGCGGCCCAACGCACGAAGCGCCGGGACCATTTGCCAGTCTGCAGCCTCTACAGTGGTGACGTAGCGGCAGCAGCGAGACCCACTGCCTGAACACCGCGTCCGGCGAAGAGGGCAGCGGGATCAACTTCCCGGGCGCGCTGGACCTGGACTACAGCAACATCGCCTGATTGCCGCCATGGGCGGGCAGCGAGTCGGCGACTGGTCGCGTCCTCGCGCGGTGGGTGCTGATAAAGGCTGGTTGACGTGGTCTTCCGTGGTCCCCGCGACTAGGGTTCACAGGATGCGGGACGTTCTCGGCGAGCTGGTGAAGGCGTGGCGTCTCGGTGAGCCCGCCGCGCTGGCGACCGTGACCGCGACCTGGTCGAGTGCGCCTCGCCAGCCGGGTGCCGCGATGGTGGTGCACGCTGACGGGGTGGTGGCCGGCAGCGTCTCGGGTGGGTGTGTCGAGGGCGCTGTCTACGAGCTGTGCCGGGAGGTCGCCGGGTCGGGGGTGCCGCGGACAGCGCGGTTCGGGATCACCGACGACGACGCTTTCGAGGTGGGGCTGCCGTGCGGCGGGACGATCGAGCTGTTCGTGGAGCCAGCGGGCTTTCCCGAGCTGGGGGTTCTGGCCGGGGAGGTTGCGGCCGGGCGGCCCGTCGCGCTGCTGACCGGCGTCGAGGGCAGGGCCGGGCGGCATCTGGTCCTCACCGCGGCCGGGCGGCACGGCTCGCTGGGGCACGACCGGCTCGATGACGCCGCGACCGACGACGGGCGGGGCCTGCTCGCGGCCGGGCGCAGCGGGCTGCTGCACTACGGGCCGGACGGGCAGCGGCGGGGGACCGGTGCGACGGTGCTGGTGACCTCGTTCGCGCCGCCGGCGCGCATGCTCGTCTTCGGGGCGACGGATCATGCGGCGGCGGTGGCGCGGATCGGGTCGTTCCTCGGCTACCGGGTGACCGTGTGTGATGCGCGGCCGGTGTTCGCGACGGCGAAACGCTTCCCCGAGGCGGACGAGGTGGTCGTCGACTGGCCGCACCGCTATCTCGCGGCGGAGGCCGGGGCGGGGCGGCTCGACGCGCGTACGGTCGCCTGCGTGCTCACCCACGACACGAAGTTCGACGTCCCGGTTCTCGAGGTCGCCCTGAGACTGCCGATCGCGTACATCGGCGCGATGGGCTCACGGCGTACCCATGATGATCGGTTGAAGCGGCTCCGCGAGACCGGCCTGACCGAAACGGAGATCGCGCGACTGTCCTCCCCGATCGGTCTCGACCTCGGCGCGCGCACGCCGGAGGAGACCGCGGTCAGTGTGGCGGCCGAGATCGTCGCGTTGCGGTGGCAGGGCAGCGGGGAGCGGCTGACCGCGACCTCGGGGCCGATTCACGGCATTAGTTAGATCACAGGTCGCCGGCGGGATCCTGCAGTCGATTGGCAGATGGCCCGGGATCCGGTGCGGGGAAGCATTCGATGTGCCACGGGACGTTCCCGGGGCACATCGAAGGGGATGGCATGCCTTACATCACCGCAGCGGACGGCGCACAGATCTTCTACAAGGACTGGGGCCAGGGCCAGCCGGTCATCTTCAGCCACGGATGGCCGCTCAACGGCGACGCGTGGGACGTCGAGATGAAGCTCGCGGCGGACAACGGCTTCCGGGCGATCGCGCACGACCGCCGGGGTCACGGCCGCTCCGAGCAGACCTGGGCCGGCAACGACATGGACACGTACGCCGCCGACCTGGCCGCGCTCGTGGACGAGCTCAACCTCACCGACATCATCCTGGTCGGCCACTCGACCGGTGGCGGCGAGGTCGTCCGGTTCGCCGCCCGCCACGGCGCCGGCCGGGTCGCCAAGATCGCCACCGCGGGTGCGGTGCCGCCGGTCATGGTCAAGAAGGAGTCGAACCCGGACGGCCTGCCGATCGAGGTGTTCGACGGGATCCGTGAGGGTGTCCTCAACGACCGCTCGCAGTTCTTCCAGGACCTGTCCGAGTCGTTCTTCGGCATCAACCACGGCACCGGCATCTCGCAGGGCCAGCGCGACCAGTTCTGGCGGCTCGGCATGCAGATGAGCCTCAAGGGCGCCTACGACTGCATCAAGGCGTTCTCGGAGTCCGACTTCACCGAGGACCTCAAGTCCCTCGACGTGCCGTTCTTCCTCGCGCACGGCGACGACGACCAGATCGTCCCGATCGCCGACGCCGCGCTCAAGACCGTCGACCTGGTCAAGAACGTGCAGCTGAAGGTCTACCCGGGCGCCCCGCACGGCATCGCCGGTGAGTACCAGAAGGCCCTCGACGCCGACCTGATCGAGTTCTTCAAGAGCTGAGCACGGCACAAGGGGGCGGCGCCGGTCATCGGCGCCGCCCCCTTTGCGTTCCACCGGTCAGACCCGCTCACGGTCGGCCGGGCGGACCGGCACCGCCAGGTCGGTGAGGGCGGCATCCGGGTGCGGCGGCGTCCTGACCCGCAGCGCGATCCCGGCCGCGACCAGGCAGGCCACCGCGCCGACGCCCAGCGCCGCCCGCGGGCCCGCCGAACCGCTGATCCACCCGGTCAGCGCGCTGCCGATCGGCGTCGTGCCCGTGTAGACGAAGACCCACAACGCCATGACGTGCCCGCGGAAGTCCGGCGCGGAGTGCAGCTGGAGCGTCGTCGAGGCGAGCGTGGTGAAGGCGAAGGCCGCAATGCCGGTGATCACCAAGGTCACCGAAGCGATGAGTACGCCCGGAGCAGCCGCGGTCGCCGCCAGCGCCACCCCGAACGCGAGCGCGGTCGCCGCCAGATACCGTCTGCGCGGATGCGGGATCAGGCCGACCCCGAGCGACCCGCCGACCGAGCCGACGCTGAGCATCGTCGACAGCAACCCGTACGTGCCGCCGGAACCGTGCAGCGACTGGCTGGCGAAGACCGGCAGCACCACCGCGAAGTTGAACGCGAACAGGCCGACCAGCCCCATCATCGCGAGCGGCAACCACAACTGCTGACGGCTGCGGGCGTACGCGATCCCGTCCCGGACGCCACCGGAGCGGCGGGCGCCCGCGTGGCCGGTGCGCAGCGGCCTGATCGCCGCCAGCGCGACCAGAACAGCCAGGTACGACAGCGCGTTGATGCCGAAGCACGGCGTGGTACCGACGCCGACGATCAGCACCCCGGCGACCGCGGGCCCGACCACCCGGGCACTGTTGAAGACCACCCCGTTCAGGCTCGCCGCGCTGGTCAGATCGCCCGGCGGGACCAGATCGCTGACGAACGCCTGCCGGGCCGGCGAGTCGACGATCGAGACGACCCCACCGAGCGCCGAGATGGCCACGATGACGGGCACGCTCGCCTGCCCGTTCGCGGCGAGCAGCCACAGCGCGGCAGCAAGCACGCCCAGCACCGCCTGCGTGACCATGAGAAGTTTCCGCAGGTCGAAGCGGTCTACGAGGCTGCCACCCCAGGGCCCGAACAGCAGCGACGGCAACCCGCCCGCGGCGATCACGAGGCCCAGCGCGGTGGCCGACCCGGTCAGTTGCAGCACGAGCCACCCCGCGGCGGTCTGCTGCACGAACGAACCGCTCGCCGACACGATCTGACCGCCGAAATACCATCGGAACGGCGTGGAACGCAGGGCACGGAAAAGGTTGGTGTGCGTCGAGGTCACCGGGCCAGCGTCCGGCGCCGGGCCGGTGGCGGCATCCGCCAGTTGACTGCAGCGAACCGGTAGGGTCTGTGGCGATGCGCACGAAGGAACAGCTCACCGACTCCATCCGGCGCGGACGCAGGGCGGTTCTCATCGTCAACGCGCATTCCCGCCGGGGCCGGCAACTCTACGAGACCGCGCACGCGCAGCTGACCGCTGCCGGCTTCGAGCTGCTCCGGGCGTACCCGTGGGATCGGCAGGAAGACCTCGAGACGACGATAGCCGCAGCCATCGCTGAGGGCCCGGATCTGCTCGTCGCGGGCGGCGGGGACGGCACGATCAGCACGGCGGCCCGCCTGCTCGCCCACCGCGACATCGCCCTCGGTCTGCTACCCCTGGGAACGACCAACAATTTCGCGCGTACGGTCGGAGTCCCGCTGGACCTGGCCGAGGCGATCGCCACGCTGACGTCCGGGAAGGTGATCGACGTCGACCTGGGCATCGCGGGGGACACCCTGTTCACCAACCACGTCGGCATCGGCCTGTCCGCCGAGGTCATGGTCGCCGCCCCGCCCGCGCTGAAACGGGTCACCGGCCGCCTCGCGTACCCGATGACAGCCCTGGCCCTGCTCACCCGGCACCGCCCCATGCACGCCGTCGTCCGCGCGCAGGGCCGCTCCCACGAATACACCACCCACCAGCTCTACGTCGCCAACGGCGGCTTCCACGCCGGGCGCCCGATCACCGCGGACGCCCACGCCGACGACCGGCTCCTGGTCACCTATCCGGTGGGCGGCCGGACCCGCTGGCAGCTCCTGCGCGAAACCGCCCGCAACGCAGCGACCGGCCACCGCCGCACCCTGCACACCGACCCGTTCCTGGCGACCGGCGAGGTGCTGCTGGAGACGGACCGCCCCGCCCGCGTCGAGGTGGACGGCGAACCTGCCGGCCACACCCCGCTGCGCATAAGCCTCGCCGCCAACGCCCTGCGCATCATGGCCCCGCCCGGCACCCCCGACCACTGACACACCCGGCCCTACCGCGACAGTTTCTCCAGGTCACGCTCGCAGAACCGGTGGTGAGCCCATTCCTCGCCGAGCACCGTGCCGAGGCACTGCCGCACGGTGCGCCCCCTGGCATACGGCGGCCATCGTTCGTCCTCCGGGACCGGCGCGGTCCTCGCGAGCTGCTCGGGCGTCACCCCGGCCAGCCACGTCCCGATCTCCGAAGCCTGCCGTCCCCGCACGGCGAGCACCTCGTCGAGGCCCGGTCGAGCATCCGGGTCGAGCTCGGCCTCCTGGTCCATGACGTGCGGCGGGCCCAGCCCCATGGCCGTGAACGGTTCGGTGAGCCCGAGCAGGCAGCGCCGGAACCAGGAATCATGCACGAACACCAGATGCCGCAGCGTCTCGACCATCGACCACTCACCGTCGACGCCACGATGCTCACTGCCCGCGGGCATGGACCGGACCCGCCCGGTGGTCGCCATCCAACCGTCCCGCAGGTGCCGCCAGGCCTCCCGCAGGTCATCCGGCTCATCGGAGCGGATCAGCACCCGAACCGGATGCCGGCGATCGAGCTCCGCCTCGACATAGGGCATCACCTCGACCCCGTTCACCACGAGACCGGTGACCATCCCGTCGATCACGGCATCCCGCATGACCACGCCGACCATCCGCGTTCCACTCAGGTCACATTCCCGGAACTCCGCCCCGGCGAGATCCTCATCGTGGAAGCGTCGCATGCGGACAGGTTAGTGTCCTGAGCCGCTGTTCGCTCGTCGGTTCGGCCCGGATGGATCACCCTTTTCCCAGCCGATGCCAGTGGCGTTCCGGGGGCGGATCATGGCCCCTACTTGACATCTGATGCCGCAGAAGATCGCGGCTCAGCCGGTTTCGGCGCAACTTCGTGCCCGAATCACCGGCCGTCCCATCCGGGTGAGCGAGCCGGACAGCTCAGCCACGGACCCGGCCAGGTCGTGACCCAGCACTACCGCGGCCCATCAGCCGGGCCCATGGCGGGGACGGGGCAGCGGTGTACGCAGTGGAGTCGTTAGGGTCTGCTCGTGAGTGTGGATCGGGGGGCGGGCCGGCTGTTTGCGGGCGTGGCGGTGGCCGGGGTGGGCGGTGGGCTGCTGGCTCTCGCCGTGGTGGCCGTGCTGAGTCCGGCGTTCGTGGTGGGGCTGGCGCCGGCGTGGTTCACCGATCATGGAACCGCGCGCGTGGTTCTCCGGGTTGCCGGGCTGGTCGCTGTCGTTCTGGCCGCGGCGGGTCTCGTGTGGGGTGCGCTGTGGGCGCGTGCCGCCGGGCACCTGCCGGAGCCGGGTTCGGTGCTGAGGACAGCGGTCCGGGCGTTGCCGGGCGTGGTTGTCGTCGCGGTGTGGCTCGGCGCGCTGGTGCTGGCGTTTCTGGCCGACACCGAGCCCGGGCGGGTGCACGACGCCGCGCCGGGACTGCTCGGTGAGTACGCGAGTATCGACGACGTCATGCTGGGGACCGGGCTGGTGATCGTCGGCGTTCCGGCGGTGGTGGCGATGGTGGCCGGTCTTCGCGGGGCGAAGGGTGCAGCCGGTTTCCTGGCGGTGCTGGCTGTCGTGCTGGTTCTCCCTGCCGTGCTGTTGCTGCGCGACGGCCGCAACGCGCTCCAGGACGAGCGGCGTTCGGACCGCACCGAATGCGTGTACTTCGTCGGCGGATACGACTGCCCCGACGCGTGACGCCCGAGATGCCGTAACGGCATCCCGGGCGGGGGTGACGCGGCGGGGTCAGCGGGTGATGGCCGCGGCGACCGCCGGGTACCACTTGGCGGCGATCTTGACGTTGCCCGCGTCGCTGGGGTGGACGCCGTCGTAGGTATCGGTGGTCGTGTCGAAGCCGGTCCACTGGTCGACCACCGTGATCGGGGAGGCCGTGGTGGTGAGGGAGGCTGCCCAGGCGGGGATGGCGGCGTTGAGGGTGACGACGCGCTGGGCGCATTCGGTGCAGCTGGACGGGTTCATGGGGATGATCTGGGCGACGATGATCTTCATGGCCGGGTTCTGCGTGCGCATCTGGCCGACGAGTTTGGTGAACGCCGCCAGGATGGTGGTGGCGGGGATGTTGCTCCAGACGTCGTTGGTGCCGAAGTGCATCAGGACGACGTCGGGGGAGCTCGCCGAGAGCCACGCCGGAAGCTGGTTCTGCTCGGCGACGCTTGCGGCGAGGAAGCCGCCGTGGCCCTCGTTCTCGCCGTCGTAGGTGAAGCCGCAGCCCTGGGCGGGCAGCGTACCCACGAAGTCGACCTGGGCGGCCGGGAGTTTCTGCCAGAGCAGGGCCCGCCAGCAGCCGGGGGAGCCGGTGATCGAGTCACCCAGGGCCATGATCTTGACGGGGGTGCCGGCGGGCGGGGGCGTGGTCGTCGGAGGCGTGGTGGTCGGAGGCGTGGTGGTCGGGGGCGTGGTGGTCGGCGGGCTGGTGGGGACGCTGCCGGTGCAGGTGGTGCCGTTCAGGGCGAACGAGGACGGGGTGGCGCCCGTGCCCGAGCCGTTGAAGCCGAATGACGTGGTCGCGTTGGTGGACAGCGCGCCGTTCCAGGCGGCGTTGCGGACCGTGACGGCCGCGCCCGACTGGGTGGCCGCGCCGTTCCAGAGCTGGGTGATGGTCTGGCCGGAGGGGAACGCGAACGCGAGGGACCACGCGGTGACCGGGTCGCCCAGGTTGGTGATCGAGACGGACGCGCCGAAGCCACCGGGCCACTGGCTGGTCGTCGCGTAGTCGACGCGGCAACCGGCTGCCGCCTGCGCGGGCCCGCCGGTCGCGACGACGGCCGTGGCAGTCGCGGCGGTCAGCAGGGCGAGCGCGATGAGGGGGATCTTCCGTGGGCTCATGGGGGTCCTCCCGGACGAGGGAAATTGATCGCATCATGGCATGGGAGCGCTTCCAAAACAATTTCCCGATCATTACGGCAACTTGACAGGGAGATTAATGGGCGTCAGTGTGGGAGCGCTCCCGTACAATCACGTACGTCAATGTGAGGTGACCATGCCCAAGACATCGGCGGTGGCCGTGGCAGTCCTCGGCGCGAGCTTCCTGATAGCCCCGGTGGCACACGCGCAAGCAGCCCCGGTGGCACACGCGCAAGCAGCCACGGCGGCGGACGCGCAGGCCGCCCCCGCGCTGTTCGCCAAGCAGATCGAGAACCTCGACCGCGGCCTGGTCAGCGTCCGCTCCGGCACCGGCAACCTGGTGACCTGGCGGCTGCTGGCAACCGATCCCGCGGGCGTGGGCTTCAACGTCTACCGCGGCACCACGAAGGTCACCGCGTCGCCGGTCACCGCGTCCACGAACTATCTCGACGCGGGCGCCGCGGCCGGCTCCGCGTACACCGTGCGGGCCGTGATCGGCGGTGTCGAACAGGCAGCCTCGGGGGCGTCGCTCAATTTCGCGAACGGTTATCTGGACGTGCCGATCCAGAATCCCAACAGCTCGCTCTACGCGGCGAACGACGCCAGTGTCGGCGATCTCGACGGGGACGGGAAGCTCGACCTCGTGCTCAAGTGGGATCCGCTGAACTCGAAGGACAACTCGCAGTCCGGGGTCACCGATCCGGTCTACGTCGACGGCTACAAGCTCGACGGGACCCGGTTGTGGCGGATCAATCTGGGGCGCAACATCCGGGCGGGGGCGCACTACACCCAGTTCCAGGTGTACGACTACGACGGCGACGGTGACGCGGAGATCGCCATGAAGACCGCCGACGCGACCGTCTCCGGCACCGGGCAGGTCATCGGCTCCGCGAGCGCCGACTACCGCAACTCCAGCGGCTACATCCTCACCGGGCCGGAATTCCTGACCGTGTTCGACGGGCGCAACGGCGCGGCGCTGTCGACCGTGGACTACGTGCCGCCGCGCGGGACCGTCTCGTCGTGGGGCGACTCGTACGGCAACCGTGTCGACCGGTTCCTCGCCGGCACCGCGTATCTCGACGGGTCGCGTCCCAGCATCATCATGGCCCGCGGCTACTACACCCGCAGCGTCGTGGTCGCGTGGGACTTCCGCAACGGGACGCTGACCCGGCGCTGGACGTTCGACAGCAACAGCTCCACGAACTCCGGCACGGCGGGGCAGGGCAACCACCAGCTGTCGGTCGCCGACGTGGACGCCGACGGCAAGGACGAGATCATCTACGGCGCGCTGGCGATCGACGACAACGGCGCGAAGCTGTGGAACACCGGGCTCGGGCACGGCGACGCGATGCACGTCGGCGATCTCGACCCGTCACGCCCGGGGCTGGAGGAGTTCAAGGTCGACGAGGACTCCAGCAAACCGTCGTCGTGGTTCGCGGACGCGCGTACCGGTCAGATCATCTGGTCGACCCCCGCCAACGGCGACAACGGCCGCGGGGTCTCCGGCGACATCTGGTCGGGCAGCGCGGGCGCCGAGTCCTGGTCCGCGGCGGCCGACGGCGTGCGCAGCCCCTCCGGTGCCGTGGTGGCGAGCCGCAAGCCCGGCTCGACGAACTTCCTGGCCTGGTGGGACGGCGACCCGGTGCGCGAGCTGCTCGACGGCACGCACATCGACAAGTACGGCACGAGCGCCGACACCCGGCTGCTGACGGCATCCGGCGTTCACTCGAACAACAGCACCAAGTCGACACCGTCACTCTCCGGTGATCTGCTCGGTGACTGGCGTGAGGAAGTGATCTGGCCGACAACCGACAACACGGCGCTGCGGATCTACTCCACGCCGATCCAGACGGACCGGCGGATCACGACGCTGCTCCAGGACACCCAGTACCGCACGGCCCTGGCCTGGCAGAACACCGCTTACAACCAACCGCCGCACCCGAGCTTCTTCATCGGCAACGGCATGTAGGCCCCGGGCGGGGAGAGGGGCGGCGTGCCACCCGCACGCCGCCCCTTGCCGGGCACTGACAAGATTCTCGCCATGGCGATGCCGCTCTATGTAACCGTGTCCGGCGCGGACCAGTTGATGTTCCCCGGCGACGGCCGTGTCGTCGTCGGCCGTGACCCCCACTGCACCGTCGTCCTCGGCGACAACGGCGTCTCCCGCGAGCACTGCCACTTCGAGCTGCGTGGCCACCAGTGGACCGTGGTCGACACCAGCCGCAACGGGACGTACCTCGGCTCCGAGCGGATCACCGCGCTCGCCCTGAGGCCTGGCATCCCCACCGTGCTGCGCCTCGGTAATCTCGACGCCGGGCCGGTCCTGACCGTGCACGCGGGAGACGCCGGCGACGAGGGCGCGGAGCCGACCTCCCTGGCCATGGCCCCCATCGCCGTCGCGGCACCCGAGTCGGTCCGCGAGCAGTACCCCTTCCCAGGGAGGCCGCTCACGATCGGCCGCCAGCCGGACAACGACGTGATCGTCGACGACCTGCTGGTCTCGCGCTACCACGCCACCGTCGCCGTGGCGCAGCCCGGCGTCGCAGTGGTCACCGATCTCGGCGGCCGCAACGGCACGTTCGTCAACGGTCACCCCGTGCACCGCTCCTCGCTGCTGCCCGGCGACCGGCTCACCATCGGCCGTTCCACGTTCAGCTTCGACGGCATCGGCGCGCTGCGTGAGCACGGTGAGGCGCCGGAGACCTCCCTCGCCGCGCAGAACCTCACCGTCCGCTACGGCGAGACCCGCGTCATCTCCGACATCACGTTCTCGGTGCCGCCGGGCTCGCTGATCGCGATCATCGGTCCCAGCGGCGCCGGCAAGTCCACCCTGCTGCGCGCCCTGACCGGCGCCCGGGCGGCCGACGAGGGCCACGTCTACGTCGACGGCATCGACCTGTACCCGTCCTACGACGAGGTTCGCCACCGCATCGGCCTGGTCCCGCAGGAGGACGTCCTGCACGATCAACTGCAGTTGGTCCAGGCCCTGCGTTACGCGGCGGCTCTGCGTCTGCCCGACGACGTGCCTTCCTCGGTACGCGACCAGCGCGTCGACGAGGTCCTCACCCAGCTCGACCTCACCAAGCAGCGCGACCTGCCGATCCACCGCCTCTCCGGCGGTCAGCGCAAACGGGCCTCCGTCGCGATGGAGCTGCTCACCGAGCCGTCCCTGCTCTACCTCGACGAACCCACCTCCGGCCTCGACCCGCTGCTCGACCGCGAGGTGATGCGCCAGCTCCGCAGCCTCGCCGACCGCGGCCGCACCGTCGTGGTCGTCACCCACAGCACCCTGCACCTCGACGCCTGCCACAACGTCCTCGCCCTGGCCCGCGGCGGCCGCGTCGCGTACTTCGGCCCGCCCGCCGGCCTGCTCGACCACTTCGGCGCCCGCGACTACGCCGACGCGTTCAGCGCGCTCAGCGAGGAAGCCACCGAGTGGGCCGGCCTGCACTCGCTCACCGCGCAGCCGAAGACCCGCGAGCGCTTCGGCCAGGCAGCGTCCCCGGCCCCGCCCAAGCAGGGCATGCTGCGCCAGACCGGCCTGCTCATGCATCGCGCGACGACGCTGCTGCTGGCCGACCGCCGGCAGTGGATGATGCTCGTCGGCCTCCCGTTCGTCCTGGCCGCCGTGGTGCAGACCGCCCCACCCGAGGCGAGCCTGCGCTGGGAACCCGGCCCACCCCAGACCGGCGCCGCGACGCTGCTCGTCATCCTGGTGCTCGGGGCCGCCTTCATGGGCATGGCCGGCAGCATCCGCGAGCTCGTCGCCGAACGCCCCATCTACCAGCGCGAATGGGCGATCGGGCTGCGCTCCGGCGCGTACCTGGGCTCGAAGATCGCAGTGAGCGCGATCATCTGCGTCCTGCAAGCGATAGTCCTGGGCCTATTGGGTCTGCTCGGCCGTGACCTGCCCGCCTCGGGTGTCCTCCTGGCCAGCCCCCGCCTCGAACTGATCGTCGTGCTCGCCCTGACCGCGTTCACCGCCGCGATGGCCGGCCTGCTCGCCAGCGCCCTAGCCCAGCGCGCCGAACACACCATGTCCATCCTGGTCGTCGCCATCATGGCCCAGCTCGTCCTCAGCGGCGGCCTCTACAGCATCGGCGGCCGGCCGTGGTTGCAGGCTCTGGCGTTGTTCAGCCCAACCCGCTGGGGCTTCGCCTCCGGCGCCGTCACGGTCGACCTGCGCACGTTCCACATCCTGCTGCCCGCCGACGGCCTGTGGACGTACACCGTGGGGGCCTGGTGGTTCGCCATGGGCGCGCTCGCGACACTGGGCCTGGCCTACATCGTTGCCACCCGCATCATCCTGCGCCTGCAGGAACAGCGACCGAAACGAAAGGGCTGAGTTCGGTGTTCGGACGAGGTACGCGTGCGGCCACCGGCGGCGCCCTGATCGTCGAGGGCCTCGCGGGCATCGACACACCCGGACGCAAGCGGGCGGGGCTGCTCGGCTCCCTGGCGATCCTCGCGATCGGCCTGATCTTCGTCGCCGCCGGCTGGTTCTGGCACAGCCAGCACGTCCCGTTCCCCGGCGGCGGCACCGCCACCGGCACGATCACCGGCGCCGAACGCAGCCGCAACAACGACAACCGCACGATGTACGCGAAGGTCTACACCTTCACCACCGCCGAGGGCCGCGAGATCACGGTCACCGAGCCGGAGACCAGCAGCACCCGCCCCGAGCTGGGCGAGAAGGTCACCGTCTCCTACCGCCCGAACGACCCGGAAGCCGCCCGCATAGTCCCGGACCACGACTGGCTCCCGTTCGGCATCATGGCCATCGGCGCCCTGGTCGCCGTGATCGGCCTGGTCACCTTCCTGATCCGCCTCACGACCCTGATCACCGGCATCGTCCTGCTCACCAGCTCCGCCCGCCGCCGCGACTGAGCTGACCGCGACCGCGCTGACCGCGACCGCGCTGACCGTGACCGCGCTGACCGTGACCGCGCTGACCGTGACCGCGCTGACCGTGACCGCGCTGACCGCGACCGCGCTGACCGCGACCGGCGGTAGGAGGGCTGTGGAATTTTTTGCGCCTTTTGCGCCCTGCCGGATTGTCGATGATCGTTTGACGCGGCGGACAACACGGCGTGTCACCGTGGTGGCTGATGCGCTGAATCCCGATAGGCATTCTCGTGGCGACGCACTCGAAGCACGGCGGGATTCTGTATGACGAACCGCAGTGAAGTGATCTCAGCAAGG
>NZ_BOQP01000063.1 GCF_018332715.1 Winogradskya consettensis
AGCGCCCAGCGCCCAGCGCCCCGAATGATGAGCTCTGTGCCCAGCACCCCGTGACTGGCACAAGCCCGGCACCGGAAAGCCCCGTCACCCGCCGCTACCGCAACCGGTAGATCCCTGGCTCGCAAGCCACTGTGACCGGCAGTTCCATCACCGGCAAGCCCCTTGACCGGCCTTGCCGTGACGGGCTCCGTGGCGGGCTCCGTGGCGGGGTTGAGGGCTAGCCGACCTTGATGGTGTTGGTGATGGTGGTTTTGGTGCCGTCGGCGGCGGTGCCTCGGATGGTGAGGGTGCCGGTTTTTGCTGATTGGACTGGGGTGATGAGGCGGGTGGCGGTGCCGGCTCGGCTGACGCGGGCGGTGCCCAGGGCGACGGTTTTGCTGATGAAGATGTTTTTTCGGGGGTAGCGGTACGTCTCCGTGACGGTGACGTTGGTGCCTGGTTTGAAGGCGGCTGCGTGGACGGTGATGCGGGTTCGTTTGGTGACTTTGAGGCTGGAGATGGTGACGGTGGGGACGTTGTTGGAGACCAGGGCGTAGGGGTTGACGATGCCTGCGCCGTATTGGGCGTCGGGTCCTGGTTCGCCGGCGTCCTGGGCGGTGGCGGTGAGGGCCTGGCGGACCTGGACGGCGGTGGAGGCGGGGTGGGTGGCTCGGTAGAGGGCTACGGAGGCCGCGACTTCGGGGGAGGCCATCGACGTGCCGGATTTGTAGATGTAGCGGCCTGTTTTGGCGTCCAGGCCGTAGATACCGGTGCCGGGGGCGGCGATGTCGGCGACGCCGCTGGTGTTCGAGTAGGCGGCGACGGTGCCGTTCTGGTCGATGGCGGTTACGGCGATGGCGCCCGGGGAGGAGGCCGGCCACAGGGCCTGGTTTCCGGTGGTTCCGTTGTTGCCGGCGGCGACGACGACCGGGACGTTGTGCTGGGTTGCGTAGGCGACGGCGGGGTCGTAGACCTCGGAGTAGTCGCCGGCGGCCGAGATGTTGATGACCGTGGCACCGTGGTCGACGGCGTAGACGATGCCGGTGGCGATCGCGGTGGAGGTGCCGGCTCCGTCCTTGTCGAGGACGCGGACGGGGAGGATCTGGGCGCCCGAGGCGAGACTGGCGACGCCCTTGGCGTTGTTGGTGACGGCGGCGGCGATGCCGGCTACGTGGGTGCCGTGGCCTTCGGGGTCGGTGCACCCGTCGCCGGCCGGGTCCAGGGCGTCACCGACGAGGTCCGTGCCCAGGTCGCAGCGGACCTGGCCGGGGGCGAAGTCCTCGTGGCCGGCGTACACGCCGGTGTCGACCACGGCGATGAGCTGGCCGGTCAGGTCGACCGCGGGCAGGTCGTCGGAGCGCAGGACGTCCAAGGCCCACTGCAACGGCCGGCTCGGGTCGTCAGGGGTCGCAGCTGTGCGTACCCGAGCTTCTGTGGCGTGGCCCGCACTGCCGGGGAGCGCATCGGCCCGGCGCCGCTCCTCGGCCGCGGTCCTGGCCTTGACCTCGACGAACGTGGGCCTTCCCGTGGCATCGACGAGCTGTGCGAGCGTGGTCACCGTAGCGCCGTCGGCGACGGCAGGGGCCGGGCCGGCAAAGGCAGGGCCGGGGGCGGCTAAGGCCGTGACGCAGGCCACTGCGAGCGCTGGGACAAGAATCACCGATGGGGTACGCACGACTGAGTTATCGGCTCCCACCGGCACCAGCGCCAGGTTTTCCCGCGTTTCCGGCGCCGGAGTGGGCAACTAACACCCCAGCGGCACCCAGCCGACCTGGAAGACTGGGCGGCATGAAGAGTGAATTCGGGATCCGGCCCGATGTCCCGCCGTCGGGTACCGGCTGCGTCGAGTGTCTCGCGAGCGGTGGATGGTGGTTGCATCTGCGGCGCTGCGCCGAGTGCGGGCACATCGGCTGCTGTGACACCTCCCCCTCGCAGCATGCGACCGCCCATTTCAAGGAGACCGGGCACCCGGTGATCCGGTCCTTCGAGCCCGGGGAGAGCTGGTTCTACAGCTACGAGACCGACGATGCCGTGGCTGGTGAGCACCTCGCGCCCCCGCAGCACCACCCGCTCGAGCAGACGGTTCCGGGGCCTGAGGGGTCCGTGCCCGGCGACTGGCGTCAGCACCTGCACACCTGAGGATCTCAGGGTCGGATCAGGGACGGATCCCGATGTTTCTGGGGTACGCGGACGCCCACTCTTGAGAGGTCAGCACAGTGAGTGACCCGAAGGGCAGCGACCATGAACTCGTTCTCCGATTCGATGACCCGTCAGGGCCTGGTCCGGCCGCGTGAGGGCCGCGTCCTCGGCGGTGTGTGCGCGGGGCTGGCGCAGCGCTTCGGCATCGACCCGTGGCTCGCACGCGCCATCTTCGCGGTGACCCTGCTCGTGATCCCCGGCAGCCAGTTCCTGATCTACCCGCTGCTCTGGATCCTGATGCCGTCCGCCTGACCGTCACGAGCCGGCGGCAGGCGGGCCTGACGGATACCAGCCGGCAGGCCCGGCAGACAAAAACCCGCGGCCAGCCGGCGGGCCCGACGGAGAGACCCGCGCCAGCCGGCGGAACAAAGATTCGGCGGGCCCCCGGCGGGCCCGCCGAAGAGAGACCCGCGGCCTGACGGAACAGAGGCCGCGGCCCGGCGGCAGGGTCCGCGGTGGTGGCGCACCGCAGACGCGGATCGGGACGTGCGGAGCCGCGTACCGGTCTAGGGTGCGGGGTATGTGCACCCATTCGCTGAGCCGGCGCGCTGCCCTGACCGGAGCTGCTGCCGCCGTCGGGGGGATGGCCTTCGGTGCGCCGGCGGCCGCGTCAGCAAAGCGGGGGCTTGCCGATCTGACCTACCCGATCACCACGGCGTTCCCGCCGTTCGCGGATGGTGAGGAGGCTCGCCGCAGCGCGTACACCACGATTGCGGATGACGGCTATTACATGCAGGAGTGGCGTCTCGTCGAGCATACCGGGACCCATGTGGACGCTCCCGGGCACTTCACCGAGGGCGGCAGGCTCTCGACCGACCTCACCCCCGACGAGCTGGTCACGCCGGCCGTCGTGGTGGACATCGCGGGCAGGGCGGCGGAGAACCCCGACGCTCAGGTCACGGTTGCCGACCTCAGGGCCTTTGAGCGACGGTACGCGAAGATCCCACGCGACGCCGCGGTGCTGATGTACTCCGGCTGGGGCGTGAAGTCCGGCTCGAAGGACGCGTACCGTGGCACCGACGCCGAGGGTGTGCTGCACTTCCCCGGTTTCAGCGCGGACGCCTGCGAGTGGCTGCTGGAGAAGCGGCACATCCGCAGCCTCGGCGTCGACACGCTGAGCATCGATCCGGGCGACTCCGAGGAGTTCCCGGTGCACGTGACGCTGACCGGCGCCGACCGTTACGGTCTCGAGAATCTCGCGAATCTGAGTTCCCTGCCCCGGCACGGCGCCACGATCATGGTCGGGCTGCTGCCGTTCGAGCAGGGCTCCGGCGGACAGGCACGGATCTTCGGGATGTGGTGATCAGCCACCGGTCCGGCGTACGCCATGGGTGTGTCGAACATCGGTGAGTATCGCGGATCACGAGGGCGAGCCGACGCACGGGTGGCAGCGCTAGTCTCGCGTCATGACGTCCCCGAAGGACCCTTCTCCCCCACCGCCCTGGAAGGTGGAGGGCCACCCCGGCGGTGCGCCCGGCACCCCGGCGCCCAAGCAACGCCCGGCCTGGATGCGGTTCGGGTGGCTGCTGCTGGCGCTGCTCGCCGTCAACTGGATCGTCTCGTCGTTCATCCTGGCGCCGCCGGAACGCACCGCGGTGTCGTACACCTACTTCCTCACCCAGGTGGACGCGAAGAACATCGGTGACATCACTTCGACCGGGGACACCATCGAGGGCAGCCTGAAGGCGGAGGCCTCCTACACGCCGGTCGGCGAGAAGAAGGCCGAGAAGGTCACCCGGTTCACCACCCAGCGCCCGTCGTTCGCGGACGACAGCCTGTTCACGAAGCTGCAGACCGACGGTGTGCAGGTCAACGCGAACCCGCCGGACGCGCCCGCGCCGATCTGGCAGCAGCTGCTCGTCGGGTTCGGGCCGACGCTGCTGCTGGTCGGGCTGCTGATCTGGTTCCTGCGCCGCGGTGCCGCCGCGGCCGGTGGCGGTGGCATCGGCGGGTTCGGCCGGTCGCGCGCCAAGCTCTACCAGCCCGACACCACCACCCGTACGACGTTCGCCGACGTCGCCGGGATCGAGGAGGTCGAGCAGGAGGTCACCGAGATCGTCGACTTCCTGCGTGAGCCGGAGCGCTACCGCAAGCTCGGCGCGCAGATCCCGCACGGCGTGCTGCTGTCCGGCCCGCCCGGCACCGGCAAGACGCTGCTCGCGAGGGCCGTGGCCGGCGAGGCGCAGGTGCCGTTCTTCTCGATGTCGGCGTCCGAGTTCATCGAGATGATCGTCGGGGTCGGCGCCAGCCGGGTCCGTGACCTGTTCGACCAGGCCAAGAAGGTCGCGCCGTCGATCATCTTCATCGACGAGCTGGACGCGATCGGCCGTGCCCGCGGCGGCGCCCAGTCGCTCGGCGGCAACGACGAGCGCGAGCAGACCCTCAACCAGATCCTCACCGAGATGGACGGCTTCACCGGCAGCGAGGGCGTGGTCGTGCTGGCCGCGACGAACCGCCCCGAGATCCTCGACAAGGCGCTGCTGCGGCCGGGCAGGTTCGACCGGAGGGTCACGGTCAGCCCGCCCGACCTGGACGGGCGCCGCAAGATCCTCGAGGTGCACACCCGGGGCGTCCCGCTCGGCCCCGACGTCGACCTCGCGGCGATCGCCTCGACGACCCCCGGCATGGTCGGCGCCGACCTGAAGAACCTCGTCAACGAGGCAGCCCTGCTCGCGGCGCGGCGCAAGCACGAGACCGTCATCGGCGCGGACTTCAGCGACGCGCTCGAGAAGATCGTCCTCGGCACGGTGCGCGGCATCCTGCTGACCCAGGACGAGCGCCGCCGCACGGCGTACCACGAATCGGGTCATGCCCTGCTCGGCATGCTCACCCCCGGCGCCGACCCGGTCCGCAAGATCTCGATCATCCCGCGTGGCCAGGCGCTCGGCGTCACGTTCCAGAGCCCGTCCACCGACCGCTACGGCTACTCGGCGGAATACCTCAAGGGCCGCATCATCGGTGCGCTCGGCGGGCGCGCGGCCGAGGAGGTCGTCTTCGGCGACATGACCACCGGTGCGGAGAGCGACCTCGACCAGGTCAGCAACATCGCCCGGCAGATGGTGGGCCGCTGGGGCATGTCCGAGGCCATCGGCCCGGTGACGGTGCTGCCCCCGCCGGGCAGCGAGTCCCCGCTCGGTCTCGACGGCGTGGCCCCGGCCACCAAGGAGCTGATCGACGCCGAGGTCCGCAAGATCGTCGAGGAGTGCTACGCACAGGCGCTCAGCCTGCTCGGCTCCCATCGCGACCAGCTGAGCCGGCTGGCGGAGCGGTTGTTGCAGTCCGAGACCCTGGACGAGGACGACGCGTACGCCGCCGCGGGCATCGAACGCGACAAGGCACCCGGTGCCGTGGCCCGTGGCGAGGTCCCCGGCACCGCACCCGCTCCGGGGCTGCCACCGGTGACGGTTCGGGACGAGGACGGCGTACCCATCGCGAAGTAGATTTTCTGGAAAGCGCATTTTCACCACAAACTTCGCAAAACTCGCCTAACGTCCCTCAGTGAGGGCAGGCGGCGAGAAGTCGGAGCTGACGTGGATGCTGAGCTGGACTACCGGCGGCTGTTCGAGTGCGCACCGGTCGCACTGCTCGCGATGGCTCCGGACCTGACGATCGTCGCGGCCAGCGACTTCTATCTGACGGCGACCGGCGTCAGCCGGGAAATGATCATCGGCCAGAAACTCTTCGACGTGTTCCCCGACGATCCCACGGACCCCGACGCTTCCGGGGTCGACAACGTGGGTGGGTCGCTGAGACGGGTACGCGAGCAGCTGGCCATCGAGGTCATGCCGATCCTGAGGTACGCCGTGGCCGGGCACGACGACGAGTTCACGAACCGGTACTGGGCGGTGGTCAACGCGCCGGTGCTCGGGCTCGACGGTGACCTGACGTTGCTCGTGCAACGGGCCGACGACGTCACCGACTACGTACGCGCGAAGCTCGGGGACGTCTCCCAGCAGGACCTCGCGGACGCGCTGCGGCCGGCGTTCCATGCCGAGTCGGGGGTTTTCACGCGGCAACGCCTGCGGGAGCAGAACCAGACCCTGCTGGCGGTCCTGAACAGCCTCGACACCGCCGTCGTCGGCTGCGACCGCGAGGGCCGGGCGGTGCTGACGAACCGCAGCGCCCGGGAGCTGTTCGCGCTGCCCGACCACACGGAACCGGTGGACCACTGGGCCCGGCGGTACAGCGGATTCGTCTTCTCCGACGCGGTCGGCAACGTTCTCGCCCACGACGACCTGCCCACCCAGATGCTGCTGCGCGGCGAACCCGTGCACAACATGCTGATCGTCGCGAAGGCCGACGGCGTCACCGCTCGTACGCTGCGGGTCCACGGGGAACCGGTCACCGATGGCGGCCGGCTCGCCGCCGTGATCGCCATACACGAGATCACCCGGGCGAAACGCGCCGAGAAGCTCAAGGAATGCGAACGGCTGATCGCGCACCTGCTGTCCAAGCCCGAACCGCCCGACCATCTGCTCAAACAGGCCGTGGAACTCATCGGCGACATGCTCGGCTGGACGATCACCGAGTTCTGGACCGTCGACGCCGTCGGCGAGATCCTGCGCCGCAAAGCCCTCTGGTCCGGCACCGTCGACAATCCGGATCTGCCGGACCGGCTCCACAAAGGAATCGGCATTCCCGGCAAGGCCTGGGCCGTCACGGATCCGATCTGGACGACCGACCTCGCCGCCGACCCGGCCGCGTTGCAGCAGACCGCGCAGTGGCTGCCGCTGCGATCCGCGCTCGCGGTTCCGCTGCCCAGCGGGAGCATCGTGCTCGGCGTGCTGGTCTGCTACAGCGACAACTTCGAGACCCCCGACGACATGCGCACCGCCGTCATGACGGGCATCGCCGCACATCTCGGTGAGTTCCTCGAACGCCGGCGCGCCGAACAGTACGCCGCCGAGCTCGAAGCCACGCGGGACGAGTACATCGCGCTCGTCGGGCACGAACTGCGTACGCCGCTGACCGCCATCCAGGCCTACACCGACATGATGCGCACCGACCCCGACCTCTCCGCCGAGGAGCGCGGGCAGATGCTCGACGTGATGCACCGGCGCGCCACGGACCTGCACACCCTGATCGCGAAGCTGCTCGACGTCGCGGGCACCCGCTCCGGGCACATCGCCCTGCAACCCCGGCGCATGGATCTGGCGGAGATCGCCCGGGAGGCGGCCGACAACGCCCGCGCCGGCAACTCCGCCGTGAACATCGACCTCACCGCGCTGCCGCTGGTCCCGATCGACGGTGACCCCGAACGCCTCCGGGAGGTCATCGACGAGCTCCTGCGCAACGCCCTGACCTGGGCCCCGCCGGGCAGCACCGTCGGCATCGTCGTCCACGCCGACGAACACACCGCGGTGCTGTCGGTCACCAACACCGGCGCCCGCATCCCCGCCGACGAGCACGTGCGCATCTTCGACCTGTTCTACCGCACCGGCGACAGCCTGCACCACGGCCTGCCCGGCACCGGTCTGGGCCTCACCCTCGCCCGGGCCATCATCGAACAGCACGGCGGCAACCTCACCGTCAGCGAACCCGACGAGGCCGCAACCACCTTCACGATCTACCTCCCCGCCGGCAGCGGCACCACCCATCATCCCGCGCACAGTCCGGGTGCATCCCTCAGCTCCCCGAAAGTCATCCCGGCGGTCTGACGCGCCTTAAATCGTTTGCCCGGCAGGGGGCCGTCGGCCAGGATCCTGGCCATGACAGACCCTTCCCGGCCGGTAGTTCTCATCACCGGCGTCGGCCGGACGGTCGGCATCGGCGCGGGGATCGCCCGTCAGCTCGCGGTCTCCGGCTGGGACATCGCGTTCTCCTACTGGCTCCCGTATGACGAGCGCATGGCCTGGGGCATCGAGGCCGGCGCGGCGGAAGCCATCAGCGCTGCGCTCGCCGCGGAGGGCGCCGCCGTTGCCGCGATCGAGGCAGACCTGGCTGACACGTCCGCCCCAGCCGCGATCTTCGACGAGGTCGAACGAAGGCTGGGCCCGGTCACCGCCCTGGTGATGTGCCACGCCGAGTCGGTCGACTCCACGATCCTCGACACCACCATCGACAGCTTCGACCGGCACTTCGCCGTCAACGCCCGGGCGACGTGGCTGCTGATCCGCGAGCACGGCCGCCGGTTCCGCGGCGCGCACGGCGCCGGGCGCATCATCGCCCTCACCAGCGACCACACCGTCGGCAACCTGCCGTACGGTGCCAGCAAGGGCGCCCTGGACCGGATCACCCTCGCCGCCGCCCACGAGCTGGCGCATCTCGGCATCAGCTCGAACGTCGTCAACCCCGGCCCCATCGACACCGGCTGGATGAGCGACCCGATCCGGCAGAGCGGCATCCGGCAAACCCCGCTCGGCCGTCTCGGCACCCCCCAGGACACCGCCCACCTCGTGGACTTCCTGTGCTCACCCCAGGGCCAATGGATCAACGGTCAGCTCCTGCTCAGCAACGGCGGCTTCGCCTGACTCGGTCCGCCGCCCTCGCCGCTGATCTGCGCCCGCACTCGTCGCGCACACCCTCTCTGGCGTCCTAGGAGGCTAGTTCACCGGCCTGACCCTGCGGCCTTCTTACGCCGGCAGGTGCCGGAGGAGGCCTTCCAGGTCGCGCTCGCCTTCGCGGGTCTGGGCGCCGTGGGCGAGCCCGCCGCCGATCAGCCGGGCCGCTGCCGGACGACCGATCAACCCTGCCCAGGCGTCGTGCTCGCGCAGCAGCCCCTCCCCCGGATCCGCGGGGACGATGGCTCGCTTGGCCGCCTCGATCACTCCGGCAGGGAGCGCCGCGATATTGCGGGCGAGCCGGTCGACGAAGGCGTCGAGCTCGTCGGCGGGAAGCGCCCGGTTGATCCAGCCGTAGCGCTCGGCCGTCTCCGCGTCGAAGAGATCGGCGCCCAGCACCACTTCCAGCGCGCGGTTGCGGCCGACCCGGCCGGCGAGGTACTGCGTGCCACCGCCGCCGGGGACGATGCCCATCAGCGCCTCGACCTGGCCGAGCCCGGCATGCCCGATCGCGGCGAACGCCATGTCCGCCGCGGCGACGAACTCCGCCCCGCCGCCGCGGGCCTTGCCGGCCAGCTTGACGATCGTCACCTGGGGCTGGTGGCGCAGCAGCTCCCCCACGGCCTGGAAGACGTTGACGCCTTCCGGGGCGGAGGCGGCCAGGCCGGCGAGGCTGTCGGGGGTGACGGTCATGTCGACGTGGGCGATGAAGAATTCCGGGTCGGCGCTGTCGAAGACGATCACCCGGATCTCGTCGTCGTCATGCAACGCCGTCAGCAGGTCGTGCAGGTCGGTCATGAGCGCGACACCCAGGACGTTGACGGGAGGGTTATCGAGGGTGACGCGGGCGATACCGGGTTCGCGGTTCACGTGCAGGGTGGCGTACATGATGATTATCGGTCCGTATCTGGTAGGCATCTAAGTTCCTGATGTATACCTACGGTGCGGCTCCGGCCGATCGGGGTCAATAACGCACTTCAGGCATCGCAAGGATCACGGGGGATACCGGTATGCCCACGTCCGACACCGTTTACGGGTCCATCGCCAAGGGCGGCATCGTCTTTCGCGCCGACTGTCCCAGCCGCCCGATCCTCGATCAGATCGCCGACAAGTGGTCGATGATGGTGATGGCGGTCCTGGAGGAGCCACGCCGGTTCAACGAGATCAAGCGCCGCCTCGAAGGCGTCACCCAGCGCGTCCTCACCCAGACCCTGCGACGCCTGGAACGCAACGGCATGATCGAACGCCGGGTCCTGCCGACCGCTCCGATCGGCGTCGAATACTCACTCACTCCGCTGGGTGAATCCCTGCGCGAGCCGTTCGGCCGCCTCTACGACTGGACGGTCGCCCGCGCCGGCGAGATCCAGGCAAGTCAGCGCGACTACGACACCCGGGCAACGGGCTGAGGGACCGGGTGTACGGGACACCGCGTGCCGAGCAGACGATCAAGATCGCGGCTATCCTCGGGCAGATGTCCAGTAACACAATCGTCGCGTACGAGGATGTCACCACCGACGGGCTGCTCACCGCGGTGCTGGAGGGCGATCTCGACCTCGACACCGCCGATGAGGTGCGTGACAGTCTCGCCGCCGCGGCCACCGGCACCGGCTGCCGCTACCTGCACGTCGACGTGGGCCGTCTCGGTTTCATCGATTCGTACGCCCTCGGCGCCCTCGTCAGCGCCCGCAACAGCGCCGCAGCCGCCGGTGTCACCCTGACCCTGACCAACGCGTCGTCGCCGGTGCGCAAGGCCGTGCAGGTGACCGGTCTCGCGCACGTGTTCGGCATGCCCGCCGAGACCGAACCGGCCGAAAAAGCGGGCAGATCCGCGGAGTAGTTCAGGCAGCGTTGCGGGCGATCGCCGCCGTGATCCGCGGCCACAACTCGCGCGGCAGGTCGTGGCCCATCCCCGGGATCGTGAGAAGCGTGGAACCGGGGATCGCCGCGGCTGTCGCCCGGCCCCCGCTCACGTCGATCAGCGGGTCGTCCTCGCCATGGATGACCAGGGCCGGCGCGGTGACCCGGCGCAGGGCCTGCGTACGGTCCGGGGAGGCCAGCACCGCCGCATATTGCCGCAGCGTCCCCAGGGGCCGGTAGGCCCGGTCGTATTTGGCCGCCGCACGCGCGGTCAGGTATTCCTCCGTCGCGGGGAAACCCGGCGAGCCGATCACCCGCGAACCCGCCACACTGCCCGCGATGACCTCCTCGCGGCTCGCCGACGGCGGGCGGCCGATCACCGCGGCCGCCTCGGGGCGCGGCCGCCCGACCGAGAGGTCGCCGGTCGTGGACATGATGGAGCACAGGCTCGCGACCCGGTCCGGGTAGTCGATGGTGAGCTGCTGGGCGATCATCCCGCCCAGCGAAGCCCCCACCACGTGGGCACGCTGCACGCCGAGCGTGTCGAGCAGGCCCGCCGCGTCCGCCGCCAGATCCGCGATCAGGTAGGGCGCGGAGGAACGGTCACCGCCCATCAAGGCGGGGATATCGGGTACGCCGGAATCGTCGAGGGCTGTCGAAAGTCCCGCGTCCCGGTTGTCGAAGCGGATCACGTGGAAGCCGTACGCGGCGAGCTGTTCGGTGAACTCGAGCGGCCAGTCCGTCAGGTGCGCCCCAAGCCCCATCACCAGCAACAATGCGGGCGCCGCAGGATCTCCGAGGGTCTCGTAGGCCAACTCGACGCCATTGGTTCTCGCGACCGGCACGTTCTCCCCTTTTCCCGCGTACACATGGACGTTCACAGCATTTCAGATCTTGACCGGAAGCATCGACAGGAGTTGGGTGGCTCATACAGTTACACCTCTCATTGAGGGAGAACCCGGAAGATGCTGATCCCTTCAACACTGAGGTACCGGATCACGGCAGTCGTCGCGGTGGGCGCGGCAGCCGTCTCGGTCCTCGGCGCGGCGCCCCCGGCGTCGGCGCGCCCCGGACGGCACACCATCAGCGGCAGCAAGCCGAAATGGATCGCCCGGGCCCAGCAGGCCGGCACCCCGGCCGCCGCCAGCACCATCCAATTCGGCCTGCTGCTCGCCATGCGCGACCAGGCCGGCGCGGAGTCGTTGCTCGCCGCACTGTCCGATCCGAGCAGTGCGAGCTACGGCAAATGGCTCACCGGCACCCAGTTCGCGTCGCGCTACGCCCCCGCCGCAGCCGACGTAAAATCCGTGTCGTCCTGGCTCACCGGCCAGGGCTTCCAGCTGCGCGACACCCTCGCCGGCGGCCTCTACGTCGAGGCGTCCGGCACCACTGCGCAGATCAACAAGACCTTCGGCACCACGGTGCGTGACTACACGTACGAGGGCAAGACGGTGCACGCCAACAGCACCGACCTGTCCCTGCCGGAGGACGCCCCCGCCGTCGTCACCGGGCTGCTCAGCGGCGTCATCGGGATCGACCAGGGCTCGCTGCTCAAGGAGCCCGCCGACACGCTGCCCCCGCCCGGAGCCGGCTTCCGCGCGGCGACGCCGTGCTCGTCGTACTACGGCGAGAAGACCGCGACGACGCTGCCCAAGGCCCCGGACGGCAAGAAGGCGCCCTACGTCGTCTGCGGCTACACGCCGAAGCAGTACCAGGAGGCGTACGGTGCCACCGACCAGATCAAGAAGGGTCTGGACGGCAAGGGCGTAACGGTCGCCGTCACCGACGCCTACGCGTCGCCGACGATCGTGCAGGACCTCGCCAAGTACAACAAGAAGTACGGCCTGCCCGCCTTCAAGCGGGGCCAGTTCAGCCAGATCACACCCCCAGCCGACGGCTACGCCTACACCGAGGAATGTGACGCGGCCGGCTGGTACGGCGAGCAAACCCTCGACATCGAGGCCGTCCACGCCATGTCGCCAGGTGCCAACATCGTCTACGTCGGCGGCACCGACTGCGTCACCGGCCTCGACGAGGCCTGGGCCGAGACGATCGACAACCACGTCGCGGACATCATCACCAACTCGTGGGGCTCCGGCACCGACGACATCGAGCTCCTCGGCGCGGACGCCGTCAAGTTCTACCAGCAGTTCTCCCTCGAAGCAGCCCTCACCGGCATCACGGTCGACTTCTCCAGCGGCGACGCCGGCGACCAGACCGCCGGCGGCACCGACCTCGCCGCCAAGTCGGTCAGCTTCCCCTCGGACCTGCCCTTCGTCACCAGCGTCGGCGGCACCAGCGTCGGCATCGACAAGAAGAACAACCGGGTCTGGGAGTACGGCTGGCAGAACGCCTACCAGAGCCTCAGCAACAACGCTTGGGGCGCCTCGGCGTACAGCTCCGGCGGTGGCGGCGGCACGAGCATCCTGTTCGAGCAGCCGTTCTACCAGAAGGGCAAGGTGCCCGCCTCGATCTCCAAGTACTTCTCCGCCACCCCGGCGCGCACCACCCCCGACATCTCCATGCCGGGCGACCCCAACACGGGCTTCCGAGTCGGCCAGACCCAGCAATTCCCCGACGGCACCTACTACGACGAATACCGGATCGGCGGCACGAGCCTCGCCTCCCCGCTGCTCGCCGGCCTCCAGGCGGTAGCGAACCAGAAGGCGCACCACGCGCTGGGCTTCGTCAACCCGCTGTACTACGCCGAACTCGGCACCTCCGCCCTGAACGACATCAAGGCCCCGAAGAAGGCCGTCTACGAGGCACGCGCCAACTACGTGAACTCGGTCGACCCCTCCGACGGACGGGCCTACATCCTGCGGCAGGTCGACGTCCAGACCACCACCATCCACAGCACCCCGGGCTACGACGCCGAAACCGGCGTCGGCGTCCCCGGTGAAAAGTTCTTCTCCGCGGCCCCCAGCCGCTGGTAACGAAACCCGGGCGAGGCCTACCAAGGCCTCGCCCGGCCTCGTTCCCCGCACGTCTCCCTGGCCACACCAGGCCGGCCGATTACTCAACGATCCGCGCCGATCGGTCTCCGCGCTAACACCGGTGCGGTTCCAATCGGCCGCCGCGCTGATGCCGATGCCGATGCCGATGCCGTTCCGACCGACCGCCGCGCTGATACGGATGCGGTTCCTACCCGCGGTCGTCCTGACACCGATGCGGTTCCCACCCGCGGTCGTCCTGACACCGATGCGGTTCCCACCCCCCGGTCGTCCTGGCGCCGATACGGTTCCGGTTCACGCCGTGCGCTTTCCGTACCCGCGTGATTCACTGTTGCGGTTTCCACTGTGATGCGGTGCTGCGGCTCCCGCCGTGACGCGGTGCTGCCGGGTCATCCACGCCGCTGCGCGATCACCGGCGCCTGACTGCCATTACGTAGCCTCCGGCTATCCCCGCCGAAGTTGGGCAGCCACCGGCCATCTCGCCTTTGCACAGCCACTGGGGCCTTCACCACCGTTGCGCAACCGTCGAGCCGTCCCGCCGCTTCCGCCCGAGCAGGGGTGGTCGCCGCCGTTGTCGTGGCATGCCGCCGCCGCAGCAGTCACCCCTAGCCGTCGCAAAGCAGCAACCTTCGCCCAGCCGCAGCCGCCCAGCCGTCGTCGCACAGCTGCACCCGCCCAGCCGCCCAGCCGTCGTCGTACAGCTGCCGCCGCCGTCACACAGCCGCGGTTCTCGCACAGCCGCCCAGCCGCAGTTGCCGAGTTGTCACGGCCGCAGCCAACGCAACCGGCTGGTCGCAGCCATAGCCGCAGCCCGTCGCCGCCGGCTGGTCGCAGCCGCGGCCCGTCGCCGACAGGTAGCAGTCGGCACGCCGTAGCCGACAGGTCGCGGCCGGCGGGCGTGGGTCAGCGGTGGCGCGGGCAGGCTTTTCGCGGGGGTCAGTGGGTGACGCGGAGCAGGCTTTCCACGCGGGTGGCGGCTTCGAGGAGGTATGGGCCTCGCAGGTGGTCGACCTTGGCGTTCACCGAGTCGGGGCCGTGGCGGAGCAGCATCTCTTCGTGCCGGGCGGCTGGGGTGACCCGGAGACCGGTGGGACCGACGGTCTGGTCGGCGTAGGTGAGGGTGTCGAAGAGCAGACTGTCCTCGTACGGGTACGCCGCGAGATGCTCGCCCAGGCCCCGCGCCGCCGCGACGAAGCGGGCGCCCGAGTGATGGGCGACCTGGGCCGCCACCGAGAGGGGCCAGCCGCGACCGGCCAGGTGGTCGGCGCCGTCGAGCGGGTGGAAGCCGGTGACCTTGATCCGGGCCGCGTAGCCGATGTCGTGCAGCCAGGCAGAGGCGACCAGCGTGTCGTGGTCGAGGCCGAGGCTGTCCGCAAGCTCGCCGGCGCGGTCCGCGACGCCCGCCGTGTGCAGCCACCGGTTGCCCATCGAAGCGAGCAGGTCGTGGGCTACCTCCCGGGCGGCGGTGACGAAGGCCCGCGTCTGAACGCTCATGAACGGATCGTGGCCCGCTCAGATGAACAACAGTTGAATGAGATCTTGCCCGGGACTGAACCACCCTGTCACCGCCCTGAGAGATAGTGCCGCGCGGTCGCGCGCAGCCGTTCGTGCACCCCGTCGTAGGCGTTCGCGGACCCCAGGTAACGCTTCGCCACCTTCGCGAGCATCGTGTAGTTCGGGTCGCAGACATTGCCCACGGGCGCTTCGCCCGCCTGACTGATCAGCTGGTAGGCATCGAGAGGATCCAGCCCCGTGAGACCCGCCGACCAGGTGACCAGGTCGTGCTGGCTGATCCGGTAGGCGTCCTCGAGCGGGCGCGCCGATCCGACCGCCATCAGTGCGTCGTCGGTCTCCAGCCGTGGCGTCGGCGTCACGGCGCCCTTGACCAGGTCGACGATCACGACGGTGTTCATCGCCGCCTCGATCCCGCTGCCGCAGACCTCGCCGTGCCCCTGTCGGCAGTGCCCGTCACCGAGGGCGAACATCGCCCCCGGCACATTGACACCGAAGTACGCGGTGACCCCGGCCCGCAGCTCAGGCGTGTCCATGTTCCCGCCGTGCACGTCGGGCACGAGGGTCATCCTGACTTCGCCGGCAGCGGGCGCCACTCCGGCCGTACCGTGCATGGGTTCCAGAGGCAACTCCACGCTGAAGTCGCCGCGCCGGGCCCGGTAGCGAACGGTCCTCGCGGCCACATCGACGTCGTAGCGCCACACCACCTCGTCGAGCGGCGGCTGCAGGGTGGCCGTCGCATGAGTGCCGGTCAGCGCACCGAAGTGCGGAAACGTCGACGAGATCGCCCAGTCCCGGGCAGGCACGATCTCGACGAAATGCACGGCCAGGGTGTCACCCGGCTCGGCGCCCTCGACGTGGAACGGACCTGTCACGGGGTTGAGGTAGGGGAACTCGCACACCTTCGACGGCAGGTCACCGACCTCGCGGACCTGCCCGCCGTAGCAGTCCTCGGTGTAGAGCTCGAGCACCGCCCCCGGAGCGACGCGCCGCACGGCCGCACGCCCGCCGAACGTGTATGCGAAATCGCCGGGCTCGGGCCGGTAGCTGACGACATCGGTCATGAACGCCTCCTTCTGAGATCCAGCCCACGCGGGCCGCGTCCCGATCAGTCTTGCGTCTCCCCTTACTGGACACGCAAGAGTGGACGCAGGACGGAAAAGGGAGCGAGCATGAAGTTCTTCGATCTTTTGCCGGTTGGCGGAACGCGCGGGCCGATCGGTGCGACGGGCAGGCCGATCGGCGTACGGGTGGCATCCGATCTTTCGTTTGTCGCGCACCTTGTGCATATGCACGTGCATGAGCCCTTGCAGAACCGGTTGAGCAGGGAAATGCTGGGTGGCAAGCGGCGCGGCCACCGCAGGCGGCGCCGGACAAGCGGGAGCGTGGATGGACCGGAATCGTGGCCCTGTGGGCCCGGTCAGTTGCTTCGCCGAGCCGGATTACCGCTTCGGCGCCGGCCCACTCTGGATGCGGGTGGAGCGGGTCGACTGGAACCGCCCGGTTCGCTACGACGAGGACAACTGGTACGAGGTGGACGGCGTCGAGACGACCTCGGAGGGCCGGGAGATAGGCCGGCGCCAGGCCCTGGTCCGAGCCCGCAGCCTCGGAGCTTTACGGCGCAACGCACGCCCCTGATCACCCGCGCCAGGGTGCCCCGGCCCCGGCAGGCTGCCCGACTGCCCGGCCCCGGCAGGCGGCCCGGCTGCCCGGCTGCCCGGCCCCGGCGGGCTTGACCGCAGCGCCGCTGGAGCCCGGTGGGAGGCGGCGTGGTTGCATCTGATCATGATTAATTTCGGTGTCTTCGTCCCGCAGGGCTGGAAGATGGACCTGGTCGAGATCGCCGACCCGGTGGAGCAGTACGAGGCGATGACCGACGTCGCGCGTGCCGCTGATGCCGGGCCGTGGGACTCGGTCTGGGTCTACGACCACTTCCACACCGTGCCCGAGCCGACCGTCAACACGACCTTCGAGGCCTGGACCGTCACGTCGACGCTGGCCCGCGACACGAGCCGGGTCAACATCGGCCAGATGGTCGGGTGCAACGGCTACCGCCAGCCCTCCCTGTACGCCAAGATCGCCTCCACCGTGGACGTGGCCAGCCGGGGGCGGCTGTACGCGGGTCTCGGCGCCGGCTGGTACGAGCACGAATGGAAGGCCTACGGCTACGAGTGGAAAGAGGTCCCGCAGCGGATGGGCGAGTTCCGGGAGGCCGTCGAGATCGTGCACAAGATGTGGACCGAGGAGCGCCCGGTCTTCACCGGTAAGCATTACTCGATCGACGGCCCGATCAACGAGCCGAAGGGTGTCCGCAAGCCGCACCCGTCCTTCTGGCTCGGCGGCGGCGGGGAGAAGGTCACGCTCAAGCTGGTCGCCCAGTACGCGGACGCCTGCAACGTCGGCGGCGGCGACCCCGAGGTGATCCGCCACAAGCTCGCCGTGCTGAAGGACCACTGTGACCGTCTGGACCGCGACTACGACCGCATCATCAAGTCGACCGGCCTGGAACTGGATCTCGCCGCGTCGTCAGCCGGCACCATCGCCCGGATCGAGAAGATCGCCGAGGCCGGCGCCGACTACGTGATCGTCTACATCCCCCGCGTCGCCTACGACCACGAGCCGATGCACCGATTCGCCCAGGAGGTGATCCCCCACTTCGCCTGAGACCCGTTCCCTGAAAACACCTTTCGCCTGAGGGCGCGTGATCTCAGAAGGGCGCTCTCAGTGGGGTTGCCTCAATGGGTTGCCCGCAGTGAGAGTTCCCGCAGTGCGGGCGCCCTCAGTGCGGGCGCCCTCACTGCGGGAACTCTCACTGCGGGAACTCTCACTGCGGGCGCACTCTTTGCGGGAACTCTCACTGCGGGCGCTCTCAGGAGAAGGCGCTCCCGGGGGCCCTCGGGAAGGGGCGCTCCCGGCTGGCGCTCTCAGGAAGGGGTGCTCTCACAAGAGATCACCGTGAGGACAACTCACCCCAGAACATGGCCGCGCCAGTTACCGCCGATGATGTGCCGCAGGAACACCTCCCGCAGTACAGGCACCGGCAGAACGGGTCATCGCCAGAACGGGGCCCGACAGAACTGACCGTTTCGGAGCGGGGCCGGGTCGTTCACCGGAGGCCGGTCCGGGTGAGGGTGGTTGGTGCGACGGCGGCCTGGGTGAGGCGGAGGGCCGGTTTGGGTGCGATGTACGCGTGCCGGGGCCGGGGCACCGGCCACGGGCGCAGTCGTGCGGGGCGTTTGGCGGCGAGGTCCTCGACCCAGCCCAAGACCAGTACTGCCGTAGTGAGGAGGGTGACGGCGATCGCGGAGAATACGAGGTAGATCAGGGCGCCCTGGCCTGCGTCCCAGAGCATGATCCGGTCGCCTATGAGGATGGCGACGGTGATCACCACGTTGTGCCAGAGGTAGATGGTGACGGCTCGGTTGTTCAGAGCGGCGACGATGCGCTGGGCCAGTGGCATGCGGGCGAGCCAGCCCATGGCCGGGCTGACCCGGAGGAGGGCCAGGACGAAGCCCATGGAGTAGAGCGCGTGGGCGAGGGGGAACGGTACGAGGTCGAGGCCGCCGGGGCCGGGGTGCTCGATGACCCAGCCGAGGCTGATCAGGGTGCAGGCGGCGACGAGGGTGGCGACCAGGGCGGGGTGCAGTTTGCGCAGGTCGCCGTCGCGGTGGGCGAAGCCGAGCAGCCAGCAGGGCAGGAAGGTGAGGACGTAGCCGATGGTGCGTACGGCGTTGTTGCCGGTGGCCAGCGGTTCGGTGTGCAGCAGGGCGAGGGCGATCAGCGGGACGGCGATCGTGAGCAGTCGCTGGCTGCGGTAGAGGCGCAGGAGGAGCGGTGACAGCAGGACCAGCCAGAGGTACGTGGCCAGGTACCAGAGCACGCCGGCACCTTCCGCGCCGACGTCACCGATGCCGTGGCTGGCGGGTGGTGTGGCCAGAGGCACGACCCAGAGCAGCAGCCCGGGCCACGACGGCCGGTGCGCCCAGCCGGCGATCAGCATCAGCGGCACCAGGATCAGGCCCATCACCCAGAGCGCGGGCAGCAGCCTGCGGACCCGCCCGCGGATCACGGTGGTGCCCGCGGAGCGGTCGAGGGAGCTTGCCATCAGCGAACCGCCGAGGGCGAACATGACGCCCATCGACGGGAACACCAGCGCCAGGACGGCGTAGTGGAACGCGTGGTAGGCCACGACGCGGACGATCGCCACCGCACGCAGCGTGTCGAAATAGCGATCCCTTGCCACCGGCGCTCCTGCACTTTCAGGTTGATCAAACTAACCGACAGTAGCGGAATGCCGAGGGCCGCTCCTGGCCCGAACGGCTCATGAAAAGGAGCGGGCGAGCAGGGCGCGTACCCGTCTGAGCAGCTCGTTCGGGCTGAACGGCTTGGTCAGGTAGTCGTCCGCGCCGATGGCGAACCCGAGGTCGATGTCGTACGGGCGGGCCCGCGCGCTGAGGATGAGCACCGGGATGTCCGCCGTCGCCCTGGAACGGTGAATCGCGTGACAGACGGTGAGCCCGTCGAGGCCCGGCATCGACACGTCGAGGATCATCAGACCGGGCAGGACCTGCTCCGCGAGGTCGAGCGCCCGCTGCCCGTCCGGCACGGTCAGCGTCCGGTAGCCCGCCCCGCGCAGCTTGAAGGCGACGAGGTCACGGATGTCCTCGTCGTCGTCGGCGACCAGGATGCTGGGCGGCGCGGGCGGGCGAACCCCGTCCCAGACCAACGCGTGCTGCTGCATGGAGATGCTCCTCTCGAATGGCGCCCCCATCGACACCCGCCGGGCGCATCCGAGCGGACCCCAGGTTGCATCACCGGAGCACCCTGCACCCCGGCCGGCCCACCGGGCAACACTCCAGTGCGGCAGCCCGACCAGCAACACGCCCGGGACCGCGGCCGACCCGGCGATCCGGGCGGCCAGCTGACCGCCCGGCGCCCCGGCAAGCCGGGCGGCCAGCTCACGGCCCGGCGCCCCGGCAAGCCGGGCGGCCAGCTCACGGCCCGGCGCCCCGGCGTATCGGGCGGTCAGCTGACGGTGACGCCGTCGGCGACCCGGTCCCACACCGCGGCCGGGAACGAGTGGCCCATTGCCGGGTAGACCTCGGATCGCGCCCGGGATGCGGCGGGCGAGTGCGCGGCGGCCGGGCGTACGGTCGGGTCGTCGGCGCCGTTGATCAAGAGTGTCGGCACGGAGATCTCGCCCACTCGCGGGGTCCGGCTCGTCCGGCATGGAGCCCACTCCCCTCGTCGGCCACGCCCTGCTTGCGGGTCCGAGCGGGAACACAGGTACGCGAGCCGGGGAGTTCGACGTACGGGTCGCCCGAAACTCAGGCCGGTGCATCCCCGGCACGGGCGTCGTACTCGTCGCGGGCTTCCTGGATCAGAGTCAGGTTCTTGCCGCTCCAGTCCATCAGCGGCGTGGCGGCGTCGAGCATGGCCCTGCCCAGCGGCGTCAGCTCATAGGCGACGTTCGGCGGCATGACGTTGTGCACCGTACGGGTCAGCAGGCCGTCGCGTTCCAGGCTTCGCAGGGTGACGGTCAGCATGCGCTGGCTGATGCCGTCGATGCCACGTTTGAGTTCGGTGAACCGCCGCGGCCCGTCGCCGAGCCGGGAGACGAGCAGCAACGCCCACTTGTCCGCGACGATCGCCTTGCAGCCCTCCACGGTTACCTCCACAGAACCGGGGCACCCAAAAGTGCCTGATTGCGCAGTTCGTGACACCTGCGGAGCATGGTTCCCAGTCCGCTACCGCGAAGGATAATCATGAGCACATTTCTGCTGGTCCACGGCGCCTGGCACGACGGCCGCAGCTGGGACCGGGTCACACCCCTGCTGGCCGCCGCCGGGCACCGGGTCTTCGCGCCGTCCCTCACCGGCCACGGCGACCGGGCCGCTCTGCTCAGCCCCGAGGTCGGTCTCGACACCCACGCCGGCGACGTCGTCCGGCTGATCCTCGACGAGGACCTCACCGACGTGGTCCTGGTCGGCCACAGCTATGCGGGCCTGGTCGTCTCGTCGGCGGCCAACCAGGTCCCCGACCGGATCGCCCACCTGGTCTATCTCGACGCCATGGTCCCCGAGGACGGCGAGAGCGCCGCCGACATCATGCCCGTCACCCAGCTCCTGATCGACCAGGCCGCGCAGACCCCTACCCCCTGGCGGATCCCGCCGCTGCCGGAAATGCCGCCGCCCGCGGGCCTGTTCGGGGTCACCGACCCGGCGGACAAGGCCTGGCTGCGCACAATGATGTCGGACGAGTCGGTCCTCTGCTTCCAGCAACCGGCCCACCTGGACAACCCCGCCCTGGCCACGGTCCCCCGCACCCACATCCACAACGTAGGCGACGCCGCCGGCCGCCTGCCCCGCCGCCCGGTCCCCGCCCTCCAGCCCAACGGCACCCCGTCGCAGGTCCGGGACCTCCCCACCGGTCACGACAGCATGATCACCATGCCGTACGAGCTGGCCGAACTCCTCCTCGAGCTCGCCTGACCGACCGGCGTCCTCGCTCACACACAAGCCCGCCCTCCAACTCAAGCTCGGCTGACCCGGTAGACCGCGCCCGCGTAGTCGTCACTCACGTAGAGCGCGCCGTCCGGACCCTGCACGGCCATGACCGGGCGTCCCCACCGCGAGCCGTCCTCGCCCTGAAAACCGGTGATCAGCGTCTGCTGCGGCCCGAGCGTCCCGTCCCGCCAGGCGAAGAACGACACCTCCGGCGCGCGGGGCGGCTTGCGGTTCCATGATCCGTGTACGCCGACCAGCGCACCCGGACCGTATCCGTCCCCCAGCCCCGGCGCCGTGGCGAAACTCAGCCCGAGCGGCGCCGAATGCGCACCCATCCCCTGCTCGATCGGCGCCAGCGCCGCACAGTCCAGCTTCGACCCGTCGGCGTTGGTCTGCACGTCGCGCACCAGCGGCCGCTGCGTGTAGCTCAACGGCGAGTCCTTCTCGCCCGGCTTCAGATCCGGATCCGGGTTGCAATAAGGCCACCCCAGGTCCCGCCCCTGCGCCAGCCGCGCCAAAGGCTCCAGTGGATGATCGTTGACGTACGTCTGGCTCACCTCGCCCGGATCCGCGGGGTCCTCCATGTTGTCCCGCCCGTTGACCGCCGTCCACACCCCACCGTCAGGATCAACAGCCAATCCAGTCCCGTTACGTACGCCGTGAGCGAACACGCTCGCCGCCCCGCCACCCGCCGGCACCCGCAGAATCGACGCCCGCTCCGGATCGGCGTCCCGATCCGCCGCCGAGATGTTGCCGGTCGACCCTACGGAAACGTAGAGCGCACCGTCCTGTCCCACGGCCACGCTCTTCAGCGCGTGCGCGTATGCACCGCCCAGCTCCGGGCTCTTGGCGTCGGGCAACCCGTCCAGCACCACGCGTTTGCCGGCGACGGCCCCATCCGCGTACTCGAAGCTGTCGACCTGGTCGCTCTCCGCCACGAACAACGTGTCGCCCTGGAAGGCAAGCCCGTGCGGCTGGTTCAGCCCGTCCACCAGGGTCCGCTGACTCGGCGCGGCATCCCCCTGCCCCGGAACCAGCTCGACGACGTCCCCACTCTTGGGCCGCGAGACCAGCAACCGCTTGTCCGGCGTCCACGCCAGCAACCGGGCCCCCGCCACCCGCGCCCACACGCTCACCGTCCACCCGGGCGGAGCCTGCACCTGCCGCTCCCGGTCGAACGGAGCCGAGCCCGTCCCGTCGAGCGGCCGCACAGCCGTACCGACAAGAGCCGGCACCGAAGCTGAAACCGAGCCGACCCCCGACGAAGGCGCCACAGTCGCCCGCAGTGCACCCCCGGCAGCCCCCACCGGCTCGTCGGCAGAACAAGCGGCCAGCGCGAACGTCAATCCGCCGGCCATCACAGCACGCACGACTGTCCTCATGGACGCCCTCACCTGCCCTTGACCGTGACGACCACCCGAGCATCCGGATGCTGAACACTGGCACACACGTACCGCCCCGGCTTGTCGATGGCGAGAACCTGCGTCTCACCCTTCTCCAACCGCGAATTATCCCCGTTCCCCCCAGGATCGGGCGTACACATCACGGTCTGCGGACCCCCCGACCGGTTCACCACGGTGAAATTCTCGGTCGCCACCACCGACACCTTCGCGGGCGAAAAGGTGTTCTTCCCGGTCACGGTCAACGTGGGCTCCGGAGTGCCACACCCGCTCTCCCCCGCCACCGTGAGCTTCAGAACGGCCCGATGCGCACCCGTCACCGTGAACGACCCCACCTCAGGAAACTGGATCACCTGCCGCTCATCCACACCGAGCACACTCGTCACCATCCCCGCATCCGGCTCCGAAACCAGCGCATGAACCCGCCCCGACCTGTTCGTGATCGCCAGAAACCCCCCACGCTGAACGGTCACCTCCCCCGGGCTGAACGAATACCCCCGCGTCGAACTCCCCACCACCGCCACCTTCAACGCCTGGGTGCAGTCCGCACTCCCCCGCCCGGCCCCTGCTGCGCCGTTCCCCGTGGCCCCGTCTTCCGTGGCCCCAGCCTTCGTGGCGTTGCCTTCCGTGGCGCCGTCTTCCGTGGCGCCGGCCTGACGTGATCCCCCCGCCACATTCTTCTGGTCGACACCACCACCCGTAGCCGGCGCACAAGCGGTCACCGCGAGCAACGACACCACCACCCACCCGACCAACCCAGCCCTTGAACCTCGACGCACCACGCCACCCTCCCCCACCCCGGCAGCCAGCACCCCAGCCGCGAACCACTCACCGCAGCAGATACGTCCCCCACCACCCGTCAGTTCAACGGATTCCACCTCCATAACAAACAAGCCGGCCCTGCCCTATTCCATAACCGCGCACAAACAACCACCCGACCTCCCATTCCACAAGGCCGAGCCTGCGCCTCTCGAACAATATCCCTGCCGCCCTCCACAACGCCCTCAATGTCGCCCAGCTCACGTCACCCTGAGCAATTGTTTCGTGACATCGAATTTGGCATGATCAAATACCGATCGGAGTGGAACGATCATGCTGCGGAGGAGGATGATCTGGCGCATGGGGCAGTTGCAGATGTTCACTCCGGCCCAGGTGTCGGCAATGCGCGACCGAACACGGTCCCGCAACTATTCACCCACCCGAGACGCCTTCCGCCACGACCACCAACACCGCCGCGCCTGGGGCAAATACCGCCTGCACACCCGACGCCTCCACGGGCTACGCGCCGCACAGGGAAACCCCGCCCTCCACAGCACCAGCGGAATCCCCTGGGACGACATCCTCGCCACCGTGACACCCCCGCCACCACAGCGCCCAACACCCTCACCACAGCCAGCACCCTCGCGCCCACGTAACCCTGTGGCGCAAACCGCACCCCCGCGCCCCTCGCCCCAGACCGCGGCCCCGTGTCCGCCGAGCCTTACGCCAACACCCGCACCATCACGAGCGCCAGTCCCGACGCCGGCCCGGCTGTTCCACCCCTCGCCCCCACCGCAGTCGTCGTCATTGCAGCAGCAAACACCGACGCCAACACCCGTGCCCGAATCACCCCCAGAGCCAGCCCGGGCGCCGGTCCAGATGCCCCGAACCCCGCCTCCACCAGGGCGATCGCCATGGCCACAGAAGACCCCGGCACGCAGGCCGGTAGCAGCACCCCCGCCGCTACCACTACCGCCACAGGGAGCGACACCTCCGCCGGCACGGCCACAGAAAGCGACACCACGGCTTGCGTCGAGGGCGGACGCCCCGGATCCAAGGCACGCGGCTCAGCACGCGCCGGTCCAGGGGGTGCGATTCACGGCGGAGGATCTTCCCCCGGACCGGGGTTCCTTGCACGTCACGGTTCAGATCGATCGACCTGGATCGGACCCAGCCCGGAGCGGGCAAAATCGGGGACGCCCCAGGACGAGGCGGAGCAGATCCAGACGGACGCGGGGCTGCCGGGAAGCCATCGCGCAGGACACCTGCATGGCAATACGCGTATGGCCGATTCCAAGGAAGCGCCATCCCGTAACGATAGAAACAACAAGGGCGTCGCTGGAACAATTCAGGCGACGGAATATGCTCACGGCAATACGGTCATCAAAAAGGCCGTCGCATTTGTTGCGGATTTTGGAGTTATATTTGGCCGAATGGGTTCCGCCGTGATTTCGATATTCCTGATTCGCCGCATCGTTCCATCGAGGGTTAGGTGGCGGGAACGATGGCGTGTCAATGCGCACGGCGGTCAGGGGGTTGTGCGGGTCCGGGTGATGATTGCGGCGGCTGAGGCGACTATTCCGGTTAGGCCTGCTGCGGTTAGTAGCCATAGGCCTGATCCGATGCTGAAGTGCAGGGATGCCGCCAGGGATGCGGTTAGGCCGAAGGGGTCGGGTTCGGTTGTTCGTGGGACCAGGGTGGCTTCTGCGTGTCTCAGGGCGGTGATCTTGGAGGCGGCCAGGACGGCGATGCCCAGGGCTGCGGTTCCGGCGAGCCAGTCGGCGAGGGTCGGCAAGCGGTGGTTGCGCAGGCGCAGGGTGGCGTGAACGACCAGGGCCAGGCCCAGAAGTGCGGTGATCGCGCCGGCAGGGCCGTCGGTGCCGCTGGCTGTCATGGTGCCGAAGAGGGGTGCGGTCACGGTCGCCCACGGCAGGAGGGTGCCTACCAGTGCGGCGATGCCTGCGCCCAGGGCCAACCATGCCGAAGCCGGTCGCGAAGGGGATGCGGGCGCGGAGAGGACGACAGGCCCCGAGGCAGCAGGCCCCCAGGCGGCAGGCGCGGAGACAGGGCCCGAGACCGCAGGGCCA
>NZ_BOQP01000064.1 GCF_018332715.1 Winogradskya consettensis
TGGCCATCCCGGCCCTCACCCTTGCGTGCGAGATGGTGCCGGTAGTCGGTGGTCGGTCGCCGCTGGGTGCGTGGCCGGTCTCGGCGCCCACCTCTCGCGGGTGGGCTGGCTGCCGCGCTTTGGCACTGCTGACAGTGACTCGCCAGCAGGCCAGGGGTGGTGGGTGGTTTCGCGGCGTACCTCGCCGGGTGCGGTTGGGGAAACAGCTTCGGGTGTGAACTGTTTCCAACAGCGCGACGACGGCGTGGGGGGCCCGCGGACAGCGACTCGCCAACGTTAGCTGCCGCCACATCATCTGAGACCAACTCCCCGTTTTCGCCTATCTGACAGACAGGGCGGTCGGGGGGGTCAGGCGGGGGTGGGGGTGGGTTTTGTTTGGTGGATCAGGGTGATCAGGTCTTCGCGGGTGGGGCCGGGGAGGGGGGCCGGGTGCCAGCCGGTTGCGTAGACCTGGCGGGCTGCGGGTTCGGCTGCTGCGAGGGAGGAGGGGAGTGCGTTCATTCCCAGGTACGGGGCGACGATGGGGGCGAGTTGTGGGTTCGCGTCGGCTGCTGCGGTGATGTGTACCGAGGTCAGGGGGCGGGTCAGGTCGATCTTTTCGCCGGCCAGCAGGCGTACGGCGGCGGGGTCTGAGGTCTGGTGGTCGTCGAACCAGGGCTTGATCGAGGTGGTGCAGTAGTCGTCGAACGCCAGGGTTGCCGCCAGTACGTCGCTGGGGTGCTCGGCGAGGAGTCCTGTCAGGCTCTGGGCCTGGCTCAGTGAGGTGGCGATGCCCCGGCCCGCCGTCGGGTTGGTGGTGCACACGACGTCGCCGAGGTGGATCAGGCCGGGTAGCGCGACGCGGCCCCGCTCGTCCAGCTGCCCGCGGTAGGTGTTGCGCAGGTGCACGCCGGGCAGGACCCGGGTGATCGGCCGGCTGCGCGCGGGATCGGTCCACTCGGCGAGCCCGGGCACGACCCGGACCACGGCTTCGTACACCTCGGGGAAGCGCCAGTCCGCCAGCTCCTCGTCGGTGTCGCGGCGGGTGAGCGACACCGACACCGTGGCGGCGTCCTGCACGAAGACCACACCGAGATAACCCGCGAACCGGCTGATCAGGCCGACCGGCGAGCTCGACGGGCCCGGCTGCGCGCCGGGCAGGAGCTGGTACTGCCGGGAGACGTACGAGACCCCGCAGTCGCCGCTCGTCTCCGGCGCCCGCAGCCCCTCGGCGAGCCGCCCGGACCGCCCGGAAGCGTTGATCACCAGGTCGGCCTCGAGGACCGCGCCGTCGATCCGCACCCCGGCAGCCCTGCCCCGGTCGCTGAGCACCTCGTCGGCGTGCCCGGTCACCACCGTGACACCGGGCTCGGTGACCGCGGCCGCCCGCAGGACCCGCTCGAACGTGATCCGCCGCGACCTGAGACCGGCCGGATGTCCCTTCACCAGGATCGGCTCCGCCCCGGCGGCGACCAGCGCGGCGCCGACGTCGGGCAGGTCGGTGCCGAGCACGTCCACGATCGGCTGACGGATCCCGTGCGGATGATGGAACTGCATGACGCCACGACGCGCCCAACTGCCGTCCGCCGCCGGCCCGGGGTCACGGTCCACAAGGGTGACCCGGTGACCGCGCCGGGCGAGCACGGTCGCGGTGAACAGCCCGGTGGGTCCCGCCCCGACGATTGCCACACGCGTCATGCCCTCTGACATTAGGCGAAGTCGCGGTGACCGGTCAGCCTTTACGGGCGAGCAGCTGGATGCCCTTGAACTGCCTCTTGTCCGTGGGCTCGGGCTCACTGACCATCCGGGCCACCTCGGCCAGCCCACACCCGTGCAGCAGCGCGGCCAGCTGATCAGGCCACCAGCGATAAGCCGGCGCGACCGCGTGGTCGTAGATCTGTGTCGGGTGAGACGCGTCATCGGCTGCCGAGAAGCAGATCAGCAGGTGACCACCGGGCGCCAGAACCCGGTGGAACTCCCGCAATATCGCGGAAACGTCCGGTGGCGGCGTGTGAATGATCGACCACCGTGAAAGTACGCCGCTCAGCACGCCGTCCTCGATATCCGGCGCGGCCATCGACCCCACCTCGAACCGCAGGCCCGGATAGGCCGCCCGAGCCAGCGCGATCATCGCGGGCGAAGCGTCGACCCCGAATGCTCTGACCCCGAGCCCGTTCAGATACGCCGTGATGTGCCCTGGCCCGCATCCCAGGTCTGCCACGCGGCCGGCCCCCACGAACTCGGCGAACGCCCCCAGGATCGCCCGGTCCAGTGGGCTGTCACGAATCGATTCGCGGAACATCTCCGCGTACAGGGAAGCAGCCCCGTCATACCCCGCGCGAGCAATACTGAAGGCATCCAGTTCGACCACGCAGGCACACTACTGGCCGAACCACTACGACGTGTGGCTCAGACGGCTGCGAGCACCAGGGCTTCGACCCGGTCGCGGTCGGCTTCGTCGGCCCAGGCTCCGACGAGGTAGAACGCGTCGACGACGTCGCCGCCGAGGGTGGAGATGCGGGCGGCGCGGACCTCGGCGCCGGCCTCGTCAAGGGCGGCCGAGACTCGGTACAGCAGGCCGGACGAGTCGGGCGCGCGGAGCTCGAGGACCACTGCGTCGGTGGCGACCGAGCGGAGCCAGACGACGCGCGGTGCCGCGCCTTCGCGGGTGTTGCCGGCTCGGGCCCGCAGGCGCTGGGTGACCGAGACGTCTCCGGTCGCCACGCGGCGCAGGTCGGCGGTCAGCGCGACGGGTTCGGCCGGGGAGCCGTAACGGGGCTGGGTCAGGAACTCGACGATCGCCCGCCCGTCCACCGTGGAGGCGTCGGCCGCGAGCACGTCGAGCCGGTGCAGAGCCAGGACCGCGGCGACCGAGCCGAGCAACCCCCGGCGGTCGGCTGCGGCGACCGAGACCCGGTCTCCATCCAGATGTACGGCGGGCAGGTCACCGTCCAGCAGCAGCGGGTCGGGTTCGGGGGCGGCGGGGAGGGCGCCGGTGTCCAGGGCGGTGTGGACGCGGTGGACCAGTTCGGCGATCAGGCGGCCCTTCCAGTCCGACCAGGCGGCCGGGCCGGTGGCATGGGAGTCGGCGCGGGCGAGGGCGTGGAGGAGGTCGAGGGTGGTGATGTCGCCGACGGCTTCGGCGACGGTGGAGATGGTGAGCGGGTCGCTGAGGTCGCGGCGGGTTGCGACGTCCGGGAGGAGCAGGTGGAGCCGGACGAGCTTGTCGATCGTGGCCGCGTCGGTGGGTGAGAGGCCGATGCGGGTGGCGATCTCGCGCGCGATCGGGGCGCCCACGGTGCTGTGGTCGCCGGGGAGGCCCTTGCCGACGTCGTGCAGGAAGGCCGCGATCAGCAGCAGGTCGGGGCGGTCGACCTCACGGGTGTACGCGGTTGCCTCGTACGCCGCCTGCACGAGGTGCCGGTCGAGGGTGAAGCGGTGTACGGGGTGGTGCTGGGGCAGGCTGCGCATCCGGGCCCACTCGGGGAGCCAGGCGTCGATAAGGCCGTACCTGTCGCAGGTCTCCCAGGTGGGGAGCAGGCCCTGACCGGAGCCGAGCAGCGAGACCAGGGCGGCGCGAGCGGCGTCCGGCCAGGGGGTCGGCAGCGGCGGGCAGAAGGCCGCGAGCCATTCGCAGGTCGCGCGGGCGATGGGCAGGCGCACGGTCGCGGCGGCCGCGGCGACCCGCAGGGAGAGGGTCGGGTCGGGGAGCGGGCCGATCGCCGTGCGGGCGAGGACGAGCTCGCCGTCCTGTTCGACGACGTCGCGGGCGACCGGGCGGCGTTTCGGGGTGCCGGGGGCGGTGCCGCGGCGGCGACCGTTACGGAGGCGGTCGGCGGCGCGCCACGCGTCGTCGAGGGCGTGGGCGATGGTCCGGGCGTCTCCGGCGACGCGGCGCAGCAGGGTGTCGCCGTCGTCGAGGTCGAGCAGGGTGGCGACGGTGCCGCGTTCCTGGGCGACGAGGCGGTCGACGCGGCGGCCGACGGCGAGGTGCAGGGCGTCGCGGGTGTCGAGCAGACGCAGGTTGGCGGCGCGGACCGCCGGGCGCATGGTGTCGGCGATCCCGGCCCGGCCGAGGCCGCGCAGGATCGTCAGGTCGCGCAGCCCGCCGGCGGCTTCCTTGAGATCGCCTTCGAGCAGGAACGCGAGCTCGCCGTGCGTGGCCCAGCGGCTCTCGGTGATCTCCCGGAGCTGGGGCAGCATCCGCACCGCGGTGCGCCGCCACTGGTCGCCGGTGGTCGCGATGAGTTCGGCGGAGAGGGCCGCGTCGCCCGCGACGTGCCGGGCGTCGAGCAGGCCGAGCGCGACTTTCACGTCGTCAACCGCCACGGACAGGGCCTCGGGCAGCGTACGCACGGAGTGGTCGAGGCCGAGCCGGGCGTCCCAGATCGGGTACCACAGTGCGGAGGCGATCCGGTCGATCCCGGCGGTGCCGTTGTGCAGCAGGACGAGGTCGAGGTCGCTGTAGGGCGCGCAGTCACGGCGACCGAGACCGCCGACGGCCACCAGGCTGACCCCGGGGAGGTGGCTGGGGAACATCGCCGCCAGCCACGCATCGAGCGCCGCCGCCCGGTCTGACCGGGCGGCGGCGCCGATGTGTGGTCTGAGCTCGGCCGGTGAGCCGTCCTTGGGCACGCGAGGTGCTGCTGACGGCTCACTGACCACGTAGCTCATATTTGATTATTACAGCGCGTCGAGTCCGCGCTCACCGGTACGTACCCGGATCACGTCGTCCACGCCGGTGACCCAGACCTTGCCGTCACCGATCTTGCCCGTACGCGCCGAGGTGATCACGGCGTCGACGACCTTCTCGACGTCGATCTCGTCGGTCAGCACCTCGACCTTGATCTTCGGCAGGAACTCCACCGTGTACTCGGCACCCCGGTACACCTCGGTGTGGCCCTTCTGACGTCCGTACCCCTGCACCTCGCTCACGGTGAGGCCGGCGACGCCCAGTGCGTGCAGCGCCTCCTTCACCGCGTCGAGCTGGTACGGCTTGATGACCGCGGTCACCAGCTTCATGCTAAGTCCCTCCATCGGAGCAGCCATGAGAACTTAACCGGCGACCTTTTGGCTCGCGTCGGCTTTACCGTCAGCGTCGATCCCGGACTTGAGACCGGCGAGCGCGAACCCGCCGCCACCGGAGCCACCCGAGGGGGTGAAGTCGTACGCGGTCTCGCCGTGGTCGGCGATGTCGATGCCCTCGACCTCGGCCTCGTCGCTGACCCGGCCGAGCTTGACGGCCTTGAGGATGAGCGCGAGAACCGCGGCGATCGCGAACGAATAGACGGTGACCGCGGCGCTGGCGACGAACTGGCGCCAGAGCTGGTCGACGCCGCCGCCGTAGAAGAGGCTCTCGCGGGTGGCGAGGGCGTTCACCTGGGTGGTGGCGAAGAAGCCGATGGCCAGCGAACCGATCCAGCCACCGACGAAGTGCACGCCGACCACGTCGAGCGAGTCGTCATAGCCGAGCTTGTACTTCAGGCCGACCGCCAGGGCGCAGACGGCACCGGCGATGATGCCGAGCAGAGCCGCGGGCAGCGGGGCGATGAAGCCACAGGCCGGGGTGATGGCGACCAGACCGGCGATCGCACCGGAGGACGCGCCGACCAGGGTCGGCTTACCGTCGCGCAGCCACTCGACAATGATCCAGCCGAGCAGTGCGGCGGCCGTCGCGACCTGGGTGTTGACGAACGCGACCGCGGTGACGCCGTCGACGGTCAGCTCGGAGCCGGCATTGAAGCCGAACCAGCCGAACCAGAGCAGACCGGCGCCGAGGGCGACGAACGGCACGTTGTGCGGGCGCATGTTCTCCCGCGGCCAGCCGATGCGCTTGCCGAGGACCACGGCGACACCGAGCGCGGCAGCACCGGCGTTGATGTGCACCGCGGTGCCACCGGCGAAGTCGAGCGCGCCGAGGTTGGCGCCGATCCAGCCACCGCCCCAGACCCAGTGGGCGACGGGGACGTAGACCAGGGTGAACCAGCCGAAGCCGAAGAGCACCCAGCCGCCGAACTTGAAGCGGTCCGAGAGGGAACCGCTGATCAGCGCGACGGTGATGATGGCGAACATCATCTGGAAGACCATGAAGACGTATGTGGGGATGCCGGTCTCGAGCCACATCTCGGGGATCCAGCTGGTGCCGGTGCCCCAGTACTGCGTGAAGCTGCCGAGGAACTTGTTGACGCCCTCGGAATCGTTGCTACCGAATGCCAGAGTGAAGCCATACAGCACCCAGAGCACGGAGATGAGCCCGATTGACGAGAAGCTCATCATCATCATGTTCAGGGTGCCCTTGGACCGGTTGAGGCCACCGTAGAACAGCGCCAGACCCGGGGTCATGAGCAATACGAGTGCAGACGACAGGAGCAACCAGGCGGTATTGCCGGTATCGATCTCCACGCTGCCTCCTCTCGGTTAGTGTCCTCCCAAACGACCGAGAGGGCAGCATCGCTCCAGTCGGCCGGTGTAGGGCGGAAGCCTTCCGGCCTGCTGTTTCGAGCAGGGTCTACGCGCGATTTCCAACACGTGACCGCTTGTTTCGTACGTGTGAAGAAACTCTCACAGCCGTGTGGAAAAATGGCCACCAACCGCCACAAAACGCCTAAGTAAGCACCGACCGAGCGAGACCAAAGGGTCGACGGCCAGTTAACGAAGTGCGTACTCGAGGGTGTGACGTTCGTAATCGAGCAGACGCAGATCGCGCATCGGACGACGCAGATGACCCTTGTGCACGATTCGCACGAAAGCCGGGTCACCCGCGGCCGCCATCCGCCGAATGCCCTCGACGTGGTCCACGATCCGCTTACGAATCGTGCGGACCAGACGGTGCCGGTCGCGCGGAATAAGGCCGTAGGCGTCGGCGAAGAGCCGCAGCCGGCGCGGCCGATTGGGGCGCTTCCAGCCGAGCGTGTAGGAATCCCGGTCGCTGAACAGCGGCACCCAGGTCCAGGCCGCATAAGCCACGTCGTAAATGCGCGCACCCGGCGAGGCCAGATCGAAGTCGATCAGCGCAAGAGTGCCGTCGGGCCGCCAGACCACGTTGTGCGGGGCGGCGTCGTGGTGACAGATCACCTCGGTGTCCGGCGGCGGCGGGCCGAAGCTGCGCCACACCGCGTTGGGCGGGGGCTGGAAGCCGTACTGCGCGTCGTGGAACATGCGCAGCATCGTCGCGACCGTGACCAGTGCTTCCTCGGTGGTCCAGTGCGGGGCCAGCGGATACTCCCCGCACTCCCCGTCGAGGTACGACAGCACCTCACGGCCACGGTCGTCCATGCCCAGGGCGTGCGGCGACCCGGTGAACCCGACCCGCTGCAGATGGTTGAGCAGCGAGTGCACAGCGGGGGTCCACGGTCCGGCGTTACGGCGAACCGTGTCGCCGAGTTTCGAGACCGTGCTGACGTTCCCACCGTGCAGAGGAATCTCGCGCAGAGGCTCCTGCGTCACGCACGACCTCCCCCGAGTGTGATCACTACCGCCGATGTCCTGCTCCTGAGATTACGCATCGCTGCCAAGCAGGGCCTCGACGAAGGCCGCCGGCTCGAACGGTGCCAGGTCGTCCGGGCCCTCGCCCAGCCCGACCAGCTTTACCGGGATGCCCAGCTTGCGCTGCACGGCGATGACGATGCCGCCCTTGGCCGTGCCGTCGAGCTTGGTGAGCACCACACCGGTCACCTCGACCGCCTCGGTGAAGACCCGCGCCTGCTCCAGGCCGTTCTGCCCGGTGGTCGCGTCGAGGATCAGCAGGGTCTCGTCGACCGTGCCGTGCTTCTCCACCACCCGCTTGACCTTGCCCAGCTCGTCCATCAGGCCGATCTTGTTCTGCAGGCGGCCGGCGGTGTCGATCAGAACCGTGTCCACACCGACGTCGATACCCCGCTTGACCGCGTCGAAAGCCACGCTGGCCGGATCTCCGCCCTCGGGGCCGCGCACGGTCTCGGCGCCGACCCGCTCACCCCAGGTCGCCAGCTGCTCGGCAGCGGCGGCGCGGAACGTGTCGGCGGCACCCAGCAGCACCGTGCGGCCGTCGGCCACCAGCACCCGGGCGATCTTGCCGCAGGTGGTGGTCTTGCCGGCGCCGTTGACACCGACGACCAGGACCACCGCGGGGCGCCCGTCGTGCGGGGCGGTCTTCAGGCTGCGGTCCAGCTCCGGCTCGAGGGCGGCGGTCAGCTCCTCGGCGAGCTGTGCCCGCACCTCGGCAACCGTGCGGGTGCCCAGCACCCGGACCCGCTCCCGCAGCCGCTCGACCAGGACCTGGCTCGCCTCGACGCCGACGTCGGCGGAGATCAGGCTGTCCTCGATCTCCTCCCACGCGTCCTCGTCGAGGTGGTCGCGGGAGAGCACGCTGAGCAGGCCGCGCCCGAAGACGCTCTGCGAACGGCTCAGCCGGGCCCGCAACCGGACCAGGCGGCCGGCCGTGGGCTCCGGGGCCTCGATTGTGGGGGCCGCCGGCTCCGCGACCTCCTCCTGCACCGGGGCCGGCCGCTCGACCAGCGGCGGGAGCTCCTCGGTCGGGGGAACCACGGGCGGACGCTCGAGGGTCGTCGTGCCCGCCCCCGTCTGCTCCGACGGCGGCAGCTCGCGCCGGCGCAGGCGCGGGACGACGAGGCCGACGGCCCCGACGATCAGCACCGCCAGCAGGATCAGTGAGGCGACGACGTATTCCATGTACGAAATCCTGACAGATGCGCTGCGGCTGTGCGGGGCCACCCGGCCGTGTCCAACACCACGCGGGGTGATCCTGCCGTGCCGGAAACCGCCCTGGCGAAATACCGGGGCGGTGGGGACGATGGAACCATGCGTCTCTCTGTGGTGATCCGTTGACCGCTTATCTCCTGATCGGCCCGGTGCTCCGGCGCGTCGTGGCCGACAAAGCGACCATCTGGGTCGAGACCACGGAACCCGCGACCGTCCGGGTCGAGGCGCGGGACGGCGGCTCAGGCTCAGCAAAGACCTTTTCCGCGTACGGCCACCACTACGCGATCGTGGTCGTCGAAGGGCTGCCCGTCGACGCCGCCAACGAGTACGGGGTGTGGCTCGACGACAAGCAGGCCTGGCCCGACCCGGAGTCGCCGTACCCGCCGAGCCTGATCGTGACCCGGCCGGCGGCGGACCAGGAGCACCCGGTCCGCTTCATCTTCGGCTCGTGCCGCGAGGCCACCCCGCAGTCCAATTCGCGAAAATTGCCACCTGACGCGCTGGACGCGTACGCAAGGCGATTGATGACCGACCCGCACGACCCGCAGCTGCGCCCGGACCTGATGGTCCTCCTGGGTGATCAGGTCTACGCCGACAACACCTCGGCGAAGGTGCGCCGCTTCCTCAAGCGTCGCAGGGCGGCCGGGCACGACGGGCCGGCGAACGAGGTCGTCTCGTTCGACGAGTACACCAAGCTCTACCTGGAGTCCTGGCGCGACCCGGAGGTCCGCTGGCTGCTCGCCACCGTGCCGAGCGTCATGATCTTCGACGACCACGAGATCATCGACGACTGGAACACCTCGGCCTCCTGGCGCCGCGACATGTCAGCCCAGTCGTGGTGGCCCGAACGCATCTCCAGCGGCCTGGCCTCCTACTGGGTCTACCAGCACCTCGGCAACCTGAGCCCCGACCAGCTCGCCACCGACCCCCTGCTGGCACAGATCACCTCGGTGCCCGACGCCACCCGGATCCTGCACGACTTCGGCATCTCGGTCGACGCCCCCGGGTCCGCGGAGAACACCGACGTCCCGTTCCAGTGGAGCTTCGCCCTCGATGTGGGCCGCACCCGCCTGGTGATGCTGGACAACCGCTGCAACCGGGTCCTCACCCCCGGCCGCCGCGAGATGCTCCCCGCCGAGGAATGGAAATGGTTCGTCGACCAGGCCCACGGCGACTACGACCACCTGGTGGTCGGCTCCTCCCTGCCCTGGCTGATGCCCCCGGCGATCCACCACGGCGAAGCCTGGAACGAACGCATGGCCGACTCCGCCGGCCCCCGCCGCGCCGCCCTCGCCGAGAAGATCCGCCGCGCCTTCGACCTCGAACACTGGGCCGCGTTCATGCGTTCGTTCGACGCCCTCACCGAGCTCTTCCGCCGCCTCGGCGAGGGCGGCCCGTCAGCCCCGACCCACCGCGTCGGCGCGGGCGGCGCCTACGCGGCACCGGCCTCGATCAGCGTGCTCTCTGGTGACGTCCATCACTCCTACGTCGCAGCAGCCGACCTCGGCCCCGCGGTCACCACCCCGGTCCACCAGCTCACCTGCTCCCCGATCCACAACCAGGTCCCCGCCGTCATGCGCCCCCTGATGCGTTTCAGCTGGTCACGCGCCGCCGCCAAGACAATGCGCGGCGTCGCCCGCTCCGCCGGAGTAAGCCGGCCGGCCGTCGCCTGGAGCCGCCTCGCAGGCCCCTACTTCGGCAACGCCATCAGCACCCTGCACCACGAAGGCCCCCGCGCCGAGGTAAAAGTGGAGGGCACGAGCAAGGACGGCGATTTATTCATCGTCGCCGAGCTCCCACTTTCTAAATAATGGCCCGATGACAACCTGGACAGCACCAAAAATCGAACGCGTCGCTGAACCGTTCACCGGCGACGAACGCGCCATGCTCGAGGGCTGGCTCGACTGGCACAGACAGACCCTGCTGAGCAAATGCACCGGCTTGACCGCCTCGCAGCTGAAGGTCGCCTCCGTCGAGCCGTCCAACCTGACCCTGCTGGGCCTGGTCCGCCACATGTCCGAGGTGGAACGAGCCTGGTTCCGCCAAGCCGCCGCCGGCCAGGACCTCCCCGACATCTACTGCGACGACACCAACCCCGACGGCGACTTCGACGACGTAGCAAACGCCGACGCCGAAGCCAACTTCACCACCCACCTGGCAGAGCTGGACGCCGTCCGAGCCACCGTCGCCGACCTCCCCCTCGACCACGAATTCCCCAACAAACGCCGAGGCTCCATCAGCCTCCGCTGGGTCTACCTCCACATGATCGAGGAATACGCCCGCCACAACGGCCACGCCGACCTCCTCCGCGAACGCATCGACGGCGTCACCGGCGCCTGAACCCACCCCCTCGCGCGTGACGGGTCGGCCTCGTCGTGTGCGACCTGGCGCGGCCTCATGCAGGCTGATCCGGCCCTGCGCGGGCTGGCGCGGCGCGGGCTGGCGCGGCGCGGGCTGGCGCGGCGCGGGCTGGCGCGGCGCGGGCTGGCGCGGCGCAGTTCCGCCTCGTCACCGCTGAGGGGGAACGCGCGGGCCGAGCCCGATCCACCGCATGCGCTCTGGTGGTCACTTGGCGACGCAGCGTAATGACTCAGATTTTATATATTGCGCGCGAAAAAATAATGTTGTGCATTTGACAGTTAACACCGCGCGATATTGCGCCGCAAGGCCACAGGACGCAACATCCAGCCTCGCCCGAAGACACCACTTTCGACAGCCTCACCCTGCGCTTGCCCGCGCTCACACCCCGGCAGCGAAACCGAGTCCACCTTGATCCAAGGTCACGACTGATCGCTTCGCTGCAAGCCCTGCCGAACCGCACACCAGCAGCATGCCCACGCCCGACCCGCCCATGACCTCAACACGACCGTACCTCTTCCGCCCAACCCGAGACCGCCACCTCAGCCCAACCGGCCCAGGGCCATCACCCACCCCGGCCAGCCCGAGACCGCCACCTCAGCCCAACCGGCCTAGGGCCATCACCCGCCCCGACCAGCCCGAGACCGCCACCTCAGCCCAACCGGCCTAGGGCCATCACCCGCCCCGACCAGCCCGAGACCGCTACCCCAGCCCAACCGGCCCAAGTCCATACCCGACCCCGGCCAGCCCAGGGCCGTAACCGCACCCGGCCGGTCGAGGGCCTCGCCCTGCCTGCCCGGTGCCCTCACCACCCGGTTGGCCCAAGGCCCCACCCGGCTAACCCGGCGCCATCACCCACCCGGTCGGTCGGTCCGTCGGTCGGTCGGTCGGTCGG
>NZ_BOQP01000065.1 GCF_018332715.1 Winogradskya consettensis
GTCGCGCCGGGCCCTGGGCAGAGCGTCGCGCCGAGCACCGGCCAATCCGTCGGCCAGGGAGTCGCGCTGAGCCCTTGGCAGAGCGTTCAGCCGAGCCCCGGCCAATTCGCCGGGCAGGGCGTCGCGGTGGGCCAGAGCGTTGAGCCGAGCCCTGGGCAGGGCGTCGCGCCGAGCCCGGGCCAATTCGCCGGGCAGAGCGTCACTTCGGGCGTTGAGCCGTATCCCGCGGTTGGCGGGGGTGGGTCGGGGTCGGGGGCGCCGCCTGAGTGGCGGCCGCCGACCGGGGGTGAGGGGCAACCCGGGGTGGGCAGACATCGGGCGAAGATCGCGGTGGCCGGGGCTCTCGTGGCCACCGCGATCGTCACGGCCGGCATCACCGTCGGGATCGTGAAGGCCGGCGGGGACGACAGCAGCAGCTCGGCGGCCGGCGGTTTCGGCGGCGGTGGCGGGCAGGGCTTCCCCGGCGGCGGACAGGGCACGACGGGCGGCGGGCAGGGGACCACGGGCCGTGGTGGCGGGACGACTACGAGCGCGCTGCACGGTACGTACGTGGTGTCGGACGGTAACGGCGGTTATGTCACGCAGGATACGCAGACCGGCACGGTGTCGGCGGTCAGCTCGGACTCGATCACGGTCAAGAGCGAGGACGGCTACAGCAAGAGTTACACGATCGGCAGCGGCACCAGTGTCGACAACGGCCAGAGCAAGATCACGGACGTCGCCTCCGGGCACACCGTCCGGGTCGTCGCGACGACTTCGGGGGACACCTCGACGGCCACCACGATCACCGACTCGAACCTGGCGACCACCACCCAGCAGGGCGGCACCCAGGGCCAGCAGGGCGGCGGCCAGCAGGGCGGCGGCTTCGGCCAGGGCGGCGGCCCCGGCGGCGCGACCCAGGGCGGCACGACCCAGGGCGGCACGACCCAGGGCGGCACGACCCCGGGCGGCACGACCCCGGGCGGCACGACCCAGCAGGGCGGCACGAACCAGGGCGGGGCCACGACGACGCAGGGCGGGACCATTACCGGTACGTGACGATCGAGGATTGCCCTGAATAACGCAGGTCGCCGCCGTTGCGGTTGTCCCGCCACGATCACGCGTAATTAAATGGCCCGTCACGCCTTGGATTCTGTGGTTTTGACTTCCTCGGCGAGGCGGGCCTTTCGCTTGCGGATGTGGCGCATGTGGAAGAAGACGTAGGCGCCGATGGCGAGGATGACCGCGGCTATGGCGAACCATTTGTACTCGTGAGCGCGGTCGATGATCTCGACCAGGTGGGTGCCGAGGAGGTACGCGATGGTTGTCCACCAGCCCACCCAGAGGGCCGCGCCGATCGCGTTGTAGATGAGAAACGTGCGCCAGGGCATCGCGGTGATGCCGGCGATCACGCCGTTGAGCTGGCGCAGGCCGTCGATGAAACGGGCCACGACCACGATCCGGTTGCCGCGGCGGGCGAAGAACAACTCGGCCCGTTCCAGGCGTTCCGGGGTGATGAAAATGTATTTCCCGAAACGGTGTACCGCCTTGCGGCCGCCGCGAACGCCGATCCAGTAGCCGATGTTGTCGCCGAGCACGGCTGCGACGAAGGCGATGATTCCCACCGCCCAGATGTCCAGGCGTCCCCAGCTTGAGTAGATGGCCGCGGCCACCATGATCGTCTGGCCGGGAGCGGGCATCCCGAAACTCTCCACCAGGATGATGGCAGCGACGGCCAGGTAGCCCCATTTGTCGAGAATGGGGGCCACGCCGTGCAGGAAGCTCGGCAGGTCGGCGGAGGGCGGCATGGGCTCGGCAAGCTCCCGTCGTTGGCTCTGGGACCGGCGGCCCCGATCTCACACGGTATCCACCGGCCCGGGAAGCAAACCAAGGTGTGCCCCGACGATCCCTCGCCAGGGCACACCTTGTCCGGCTTCCGCCGGGTTAGCAACCGCAGTGCAACTAGTTCTGCGGGGGTACGTCGCCCGGTCCGCTACCCCAGGTCAGGCTGGGGGTGGTCGACAGGGTGTAACTGAGCTTTGCGCCCTTGGTGACCGCGTCTGCGGCGAGCCATCCCTTGGTGGTCGTTTTCCCGTTCACAGTCAAATTCTTTACGTAGATGGCCGTGTCGCCCGTGCGTGGTGCCTCGATCGTGAGGTCCTTGCCGGTCGCCAGGTGCACCACGGCCCGCGGGAAGAGCGGGCTGGTCAGGGCGAGTTCGGCGCGGGTCGGCACGGTCGGGTAGAGGCCGAGGGCGGAGAAGACGTACCAGGCGCTCATCGTGCCGGCGTCGTCGTTGCCGGGGATGCCGCCGGTGCCGTTGCTCCACTTCTGGTTGATGATCGCCCGGACCGTCTCCTGCGTCTTGTACGCGTTGCCGAAGTAGTTGTAGAGGTACGGCGTCTGGATGTCGGGCTCGTTGGTCGCGTCGAACTTCGTGCCGCTGGTGGCGCTGAGGTCGAACGTGCCGTCGGGCTTGCGGAAGAAGCTGTCCAGCCGCTCGATCGCCGTGGCGTTGCCGCCCATCTTCTGCGCCAGCGTGGTGACGTCGGAGTAGACCATCCAGGTGTACTGCGCGCTGCTGCCCTCGACGAAGCCGGTGCCGGTCGAGGGACTGAAGCCACCGGCCCAGGTGCCGTCGGCGTAGCGGTCGCGCATCCAGCCCTTGTGCAGGTCGCCGTCCGGCACCGGGGTCGCCACCGCCGGGTCGGCCAGCTCCAGCTCGCCGAGCTGCACGATCGGCTCGCCGCCGTTCGCCGTCACGGTCAGCCGGTAGTACGCGTACGGCTGCGGGTCGGCAATCGCGTACTCCTTGGTCTGCCCGCGCTGTTCGAAGGCCTGACCGGTCTGCGTGTCGAGCGTCGTCCACGTGGTGCCGTCCGCCGAGCCCTGCAGCGTCCAGTCCTTCGGGTCACGGCCGGGTACGTCGTTGGCGGACGTCAGCGCGTACCTGTCGACTGTCAGCGGTGCGTCCGTCTTGGCCTGCACCCAGCCGGTGGTGGCGAACGTGAGCCACTTGGTGCCCTTGTCGCCGTCGAACGCCTGGGTCTTGCCCTCGCCCGGGGGGTTCTCCGCGCTCGCCTGGATCTCGGTGATCCGCTCGCGGATGTTGTGCTCGAGGCCGGCGTCGATCTGCGCGTTCACGTCGAACACGTTGCGCCAGTTGTGCGAGCGGTTCAGGAAGTCGGCGTACTTGTCCTTGTCGCCGACGGCCTTGGCGAGCTGGGCGATGCCGTAGTCGGCCGCCGCGTCCTCCAGGGTCTCCGCGGCGCCGCCCCAGCAGTGGCAGTCGTCGGCGGGGACATAACCGAGCTGGAGGTACTTGTCGAGGGCGGGGCGCTGGCCCACGCACTCGACGTTGCAGCCCGCGTCGCTGGAGTCGTTCGCCGTCGGTACGGTCGCGGCCGTGACGAGGGAGTCGAACGCGCCCTGGACGTCGAATTCGTGGGCGCCGAACGCGTACATGCCCGCCACCGCGGCAGCGGCAGGGTCGCCGGACATCACCGCGGTCTTGCCGTGCTGCAGCAGCCAGCGGTCCCATTCACCGTCGCGCTGGGTGGCATAGTTGAACAGGCTCTGCGCGTAGTCCGCGGCCATCTTCGGGTCGAGCAGCGCGAGCAGCTGGACCTGAGCCCGATACACATCCCAGCCGGAGAACGTCCCGTATTGGGCCTTTTGTCCTGTGGATAACGTGTGGACAGCGTCGTCAGCGCCGTAATACCTGCCGTTCACGTCGCTGGTCAGCGTCGGTTCGAGCATCGAGTGGTAGAGCGCTGTGTAGAACGTCGTCTTCTGATCCTCGGTGCCACCGCCGATGCCGATCTTCTTCAGCCGGGCCGACCATGCTGAACGCGCGCCCGCCTGGATCGCGGCGAACGACAGTCGCTCGGGTGACTCCGCCGCGAGGTTCGCCGCCGCCCCGTCGAGGCTCACGTACGAGATCGCGACGCGCATGTTCACGTTCGTCGTGCCGGGTGCGAAGGTCACGTACCCGCCGGAGCCCTTGCCCGCGACCGGCCGGCCGGTGCTGCTGTAGCCGCTGCCGCCCTGCGCGTCCGTGCTGCCCGGCGTGAGAGCCGCGTCCTTCCACGTGCCAGTGGCCGCGAACGGCTGGTCGAGCTTCGCGGTGAAGTGCAGCGTGTAGTACGCGTGGGAGTTGTCCGTGCTCTGCGGCCCGCAGAAGTTGCCGGCGCTGACCGAGCCGGTGATCGTCTGCGTGGCCGGGTCGATGTGCACGCTCGCGTCCGTGCTGCCGGTCTCCGACATCGAGGTGCGGAACAGCAGGCTGGCGCTCTTGTCGGCGGGGAACGTGAACTTCCCGAAACCCGTCCGTGGGGTGGCGGTCAGCTCCGCGCCCGCGCCGCTGTCCAGCCCGACCCGGTAGTAGCCGGGCTTGGCGACCTCGTTGGCGTGCGAGAACGTGCTGGCGAAGACGGCATCGGTGGCGTCCGCGGTCGGCGAGCTGGTGATGTCGCCTACCTGCGGAAGGATCGGGATGTCGCCGTTGGCCCCCGAGCAGCCGACCCCGCTGAGATGGGTCAGGCTCAACCCGCGGATCCGGGTCGCCGTGTACTGGTACCCGCCGGGTGCCGGGGTCGAGATCTGGGTCCCGCGCGAGGTCTGCGGGCTCCACGCCAGCATGCCGAACGGCGTGACCGCCCCCGGGTAGGTGTTACCGAGGTTGGTACTGCCGATGAGCGGGTTCACGTAGGCCGCCGGGTCCGAGACCAGCGGCGGGAGGTCGGCGGCCCGGGCGGCCGCCCCGATCGGGACTGTCAGGGCCAAGCCCGCGAGGGCGGCGACGGTACGGCGTCCGAGCATGCGATTCCCCTACTGACATCGATGTCATGTCATGTCGAGGATCAGCCTCCATCCATACCTTCCTATGTGTCAATACGTGGCTGCTCCTTGGTCAGATGGAGGAGCCAGTTGGGCGGGTCCGTGCGGATCAGGGCAAACCGGCGGGATGCGTCCCGGCCGTGGAGGGTGAAGACGAACCGCTTCTCCGACCGGTCCACGAGCTCCCACCAGCCGATGTCGGCGATGAACTTGTGCTCGTCCGTGTAGGTCAAGTGATCCAGATCATGATCCGGGACGGCGACCGCCAGCCGGTTGTGCGCGGAGTCCGGTGGCAGGCCCTTGGGCAGCGCCCACGAGCGCAGCACACCCCCTTCTTCCAGGCGAAGATCGAAGTGCGGGCGGGGCTTGCGATGGTCGTGCAGGACGAACGACGGCCGATCGGTCATGGCTGCATTGAACTACTGCCCGGCGAGATCCGTAACGCCTTCTGGAGTGTCCCGGAGGAGGGCTACGTCTTGTCTGTTTCAGAAGCTCCGGCTTCGGCCTCGGAAGAGGCCACCGCGGCGGCTGCGCCTGAGAAGGTGCCCGGCCGCTTCAAGAAGATCGCAGGCCATGCCCTCACTGCCGCGGCCATACTGCTGATCTTCGCCGCACTGATCCTGCCCAACATCATCAGCCGCTTCGAGCGCCCGGGCACCTACGTCCGGCTGCCGATCGAGGGCTTCGTCGCCATCGGCCTGCTGCTGCTCATCCCCAGCTCCAAGTGGAAGCGGATCGCCGCCGGCGTGCTCGGCGCCGGACTGGGCCTGCTCACCATCGAGAAGATGCTGGACATGGGCTTCTACAAGTTCCTGGCCCGCCCGTTCGACCCGGTGCTCGACTGGGTGCTCTTCGACGACGCCGAGTCCTTCGTCAAGGACACCGCGGGCACCCCCGGCGTGGTCGGCGCGATCGCCGTCATCGCCCTGCTCGTGGTTCTGGTCCTCGGGCTGACCACACTGTCCGCGCTGCGGATCATCAAGGTCGCCGACCGGCATCGCCGGATCACGCTGAGCACGGCGGTGAGTGGCACAGCGCTCTGGACGGTGCTGCTGCTGATCGGCGTGACGACCTTCAACAACATCCCCCTGGCGGCGCAGAGCAGCTACGCGTACGCGTACGCCCGTGCCCACATGGTCAAGCGCGGCATCAACGACGAGCGCAACTTCGCCCGCGAGGTGCAGATCGACGCGTACGCGACCACCCCCGCCGACCAGCTCCTCACCTCGTTGCGGGGCAAGGACGTCCTGCTCACGTTTGTCGAGAGCTACGGCCGCTCCGCCATCGAGGACCCGGCGCTCAACTCCGGCACGGTGAAGGTGCTGGACGACGGCTCCGCGTCGCTGGCCAAGGCCGGATATGTCGCCAAGAGCGGCTGGCTGACCTCACCCACGGCAGGCGGCGGCAGCTGGCTGGCCCACTCCACGCTGCTCTCCGGGCTGTGGATCAACAACCAGCAGCGCTACCGCAACCTGACCTCCAGCGACCGGCTCACGCTCACGAGCCTGTTCAAGAAGGCCAACTTCGACACGATGAGCGTCATGCCGGGCGCCACCCGGGCGTTCCCGGAGGGCAACTTCTACGGCTACAACCGGGTGTACGACTCCCGCAACACCGGCTACGTCGGCCCCAACTTCGGCTGGGGTCCGCAGCCGGACCAGTACACGCTCGACTGGTTCCAGAAGAACGTGCACGGCCCGGCCCACTCGCCGCTGTTCGTGGAGATGCCGCTGGTCTCCAGCCACACTCCGTGGGCGCCGCTGCCGACGTTCATCGACTGGGACGACGTCGGCGACGGCTCGATCTACACCCAGCTGCAGAAGAGCGCCAAGCACGCGGGCGCGGTGTGGAAGGACCCAGCCAAGATCAAGCACGAGTACGGCCGCTCGGTCCAGTACACCCTGACCACGATCATCTCGTACCTGGAGAAGTTCGGCGACGACAACACCGTCATGGTCTTCCTCGGCGACCACCAGCCGGCCCCGATCGTCGTCGGCGACAACGCCAGCCACGACGTGCCGATCACGATCGTCGCGAAGGACAAGGCGGTCCTCGACAAGATCGCCGACTGGAACTGGACCGACGGCATCAAGCCCGCCACCAACGCCCCGGTCTGGCAGATGAGCGACTTCCGCGACAAGTTCCTCACGGCTTACGGCCCCAACGCCGACGTCAGCCGCGCCCTCTCGCCCCCGCGCTGAGCGACCTTCCCCCTGGCGGCCGTGACCGCCAGGGGCCCGGTCACATCTCCAGCACCACGCGGTAGCGGGCGTCCCCGCGCCGTACCCGCTCGATCGCGTCGTCGATCTTCGCCACCGGGTAGGTCTCGATCTCCGCGACGATGCCGTGCCGGGCCGCGAACTCCAGCATGAGCTGCACCTCGACCGGCGTACCGACCACGCCACCGACGACCCGCCGCTCACCCATCATCAGGTCGATGCCGCCGAACGACACGGGTGCGTGCGGCACCCCGACGAAGCACAGCGTGCCGCGGGGCCGGAGCGCTTTCACGTAGTCCCCCCACGGCAGATCCCCGGGCGCAGTCGACAGCACGAAGTCGAACGAGCTCGCCGTCAGGTCCTTGCCGGCGATGACCTCATGCGCCCCGAACCGCCGGGCGTCCTCAGCCTTGGCCGCCGTCGACGTGATCGCGGTGACGTGGCAGCCCCACGCGGCGAGAAACTTGATCGCCAGGTGTCCGAGCCCGCCGACGCCGACAACCGCGACCCGGTCCGTCGGGCGCACGCCGTTTCGCAACAACGGCGGGAACACCGTCGATCCGGCGCACAGCAACGGCGCCGCCGCGGCCGACGGCAGGGCTTCGGGGATCTGCTGAACGTGCCGCCAGTCGCTGGCCCGCACGTGACTGGCGAACGCACCACCATCGCCCCGGCCCACGAGGTCGTCCTTGTCCGGGCACAGGTTCTGCTGCCCGCTGAGACACCACTCGCAGGTCTCGCAGGACCCACCGATGGCACCGACCCCGACCCGCTGCCCGACCGCCACGAACCGCGGATCCACGTCCGCGCCGACCGCGGTGACCACCCCGATGGACTCGTGCCCGGCGACGAACGGGAAGCGCGTGATCCCATACAGATCGTCGATCAGGTTCACATCGGTCAGGCACACACCGCAGTGACTCACCGCGACCTCGACCTCGCGTGGCTTCAGCGGCGGCGCGTCACTCTCGAGGGCCTGCACCGCCGCGCCGGCCTTCTCGACCGTGTACTTCAGCATGGCTTGCCTCCAGTTCGTTACCGACTAGTTGGTAACTAACGTAGGGCGGCCCTGCCCAGAATGCAACCGACCGGTTGGTAACTTGGCATCATGAGAACCCGCGACGCCGACGGCACCCGCAAACGCATCCTCGCGGCGGCGACCGAGGATTTCGCCGAGCACGGCATCGCGGGAGCCCGGGTCGACCGCATCGCCGCACGCGCCGAGGTGGCCAAGGCCCAGATCTACGCCTACTACGGCGACAAGCTGGCCCTCTTCCGCGCGGTCTTCAACCAGAACGCCGCCGTGCTCGTCGAGGCCACCCCGTTCACCCCCGACGACCTCCCCGGGTACGCCGTAGGCCTCTACAACGGCACCATGGACCGCCCGGACCTGATCCGGCTGCTGACGTGGGCCCGCCTCGAAGGCGTCCCCCCGAACCTGGACGACGACGCCTGGCAGGAAAAACTCGACCAGGTCGCAGCGGCCCAGACGGCCGGCGTCGTAACCCCCGACATCAGCCCGGCGAACATCCTGGCCATGCTGGCAGGCGTCGCGCTGAGCTGGTCAGCCGTCGCCCCCATGGCCCTCCCACCCTCCGCCCACGACGAGCACCGCGCGGCCCTGCGTCTGGTCATCGAGCGCTCTTTCCACGCCTAGCCCGGGGATATCCCCCTTCCCCAGCCGTCCCGCCGTCAGTGGGGCTAGTTGAGGAAAAGTCGTATTCGCCACAAAAAACCTGCTTACGGTACGCGCGACTCCGACTCACCCTCAGCCCTGGGACAACCATGTCAACGTCAGCACGCCGCTCAATCCTGGCCGCCGCCGCGGCCCTGCTCACGGGAGCGGCCCTGCTGACCGCCCCTGCCACTCCAGCGCTCGCCGCGACGGGCGCCTTCCAGCTCAAGGTCGTAGCCGGCACCGGCACCAACGGATCGACGCTCGGAATGTCGGCGTTGACGACGCAGCTGAACAATCCGACCGACGTCGCGTTCGACCCGGCGGGCAACATGTACATCTCCGACGGCACCAACTGTCAGGTCAAGATGGTCGCCCCGGACGGCACCCTGAGCGTCAAGGCCGGCAGCGGAGTGTGTGATCCCGGTTTCCTTATCCCCATGCAGTCGGGACCGGCGGCCAGTTTCCAGTTCGGAGTGCTGTCCGGAATCGCGTACAACGCGGGCAACCTCTATGTGTCCGACGAGACGAGACGGGTCATCTACAAGATCGACCAGGCGAACAACGTGTCGATCTATGCGGGTTGGCAGAGCCTCATAGTTCCCGGGAGCACCCTGACCAACGGTCCTGCTCTCGGTCAGCGGTTAGGCGCACCGAGGCATCTCACCGTCGTCGGTAACGATCTGTACTTCGTGGCCGCCTCCACCTGGCAATTCGCCAAAATCGATCTCACGACGAACCAGCTGACGGTCGTCGCCGGCAACGGCGGCACGGGTGAGGCGACGGTTGGCGGGGCCGCTACCGGCACGACGTTTTTGCAGCCCGAAGGCATCACTGCCGACAGCGCCGGCAACACGTACGTCTCCGACGTCGACGTCAACAAGACATACAAGATCGATTCGAATGGCAACCTTGCGCTCCTGCAGGACGGGCTGTCGTACGAGGCGCTGGTCTTCGGTGCGGACGGCGAACTGTACGGCGCGGGCCCGGGGGGCTACTTCGACCGGATCAGTACCACTGTCGTTGGTCATGACTTTCTGGGCGGGACCGGGGAACTGTTGACGGCTGCCGTGGACGGTCCGCTCATGGGCAGTGACCTCGCCCTGCCGTACGGCCTCGACATCGGCACTGACGATGCCCTCTACCTCGTGCTGAAGAACAGTGGCCAGGTTGTCCGGCTGGCAACGGCAGTGCCCGCGAAGCCCGCTGCCCCGACCGTTACGGCCGGTGCGGGAACGGCGACGGTCACCTGGACCGCGCCGGCGGACAATGGCACTCCGGCGATCACGTCCTACACGGTGCAGGCATATTCGAACGGGGTCGCGGTCCCGGGTGCGGATTGCTCGTCGCTCCCGCTGGCCCTGCTCACGTGCGCCATCAGCGGGCTGGTCAACGGCACGGCGTACACGTTCGAGGTGACGGCGACCAACTCCGAGGGTGACAGTCTGCCGTCCGCCGGGTCGGCGGGCACTCCGGCCGACAAGCCGGATCCGCCCGCGGTGACAAGCCTCGTGCCGGGAGCGGCGAAGGTCACGGTGACGTGGTCTGCTCCGGCGACCAACGGCGCGGTGATCACGGACTACACGGTCCGGGCGTACGACCAGGACGATGCTTTGCTGAACCCGGCGAACGGCTGCACGGCGGCGAAGGTCCTCGGCGTGCCGGCTCTGCAGTGCGATGTCACGGGCCTGGCCAACGCCACCGAATACAAGTTCGACGTCACAGCCACCAACAGCGCCGGCACCAGCAACGCTTCCGTGTTGTCGTCGATGGCGATGCCTGTGGACGCTCCGGAGGCGCCGGCCGTGACCGCGGCGATTCCGGGCGCGGCGAAGGTGCTGGTGAAGTGGTCGATGCCGGTCGACAACGGTTCGTCGGTCACGGGGTACGACGTGCAGGCGTACGCCGGCGCGGTGCTCCAGGCAGGCAAGACCTGCTCGCTGACCGGGGTGACCAAGGCGACGTCCCTGGAGTGCGAGGTCACCGGGCTCACCAACGGCACGGAGTACACGTTCCAGGTCACCGCTACCAACGACGAAGGCACCGGCCCGGCAGGGACATCGCCCCCGGCCACCCCCGTCGACAAGCCGCAGGCACCGGTCCTGACGCTGGCGACCCGCGGTGCGGCCAAGGTGTCGGTGACGTGGACCCCGCCCGTGGACAACGGCGGTTCGATGATCACGTCGTACACGGTGCAGGCGTACGCGGCGGGTGTCGCCGTTCCCGGCAAGACGTGCACCACGAACTACATCCCGGGGTTCCCAGGCGTTCCCGCATCGCCGCCCATCATCATGCTGCCCATTCCCGCGACCCCGGCGACGCCTCCTGCCACGCAGTGTGACGTCACGGGCCTGACCAATGGCACGCCGTACACGTTCAAGGTCGTCGCGGCGAACGCGCAGGGCACCGGCCCCGCGTCCAACGAGTCTTCGGCCGCCACTCCGGCCGACAAGCCGGCCGCGCCGACCGTGACGTCGGCGGCGCCGGGAGCGGCGAAGGTCACGGTGACGTGGGACGCGCCGAATGACAACGGCTCGCCGATCACGGCGTACGAGGTGCAGGCGTACGACGGCGGTTCGCTCGTGAGCGGCAAGGTCTGCGCGCCGCTGGATCCGACTTTGCTGACCGGTCTGACGTGTGACGTCACGGGGCTGACCAACGGCACGACGTACACGTTCCGGGTGACCGCGAGCAACCTCGTCGGTCCGGGCGCGTTCGGGTTGTCCCAGCTGGTCATCCCGGCCGACAGGCCGCAGGCGCCGACGGTGGCGGAGGTGGTTCCGGGGCCGTCGGAGGTGACGGTGAAGTGGATCGCGCCGGTGGACTTCGGCGGTTCGGCGATCACCAGCTACAAGGTGCAGGCGTACGACGGCGTCACACCGCTGTCTGGTAGGACGTGCTCGCTGCTCGAGGTGGACGCGCTGACCGATCTGGAGTGCACGATCGAAAGCCTGTCCAACGGTACGGAGTACACGTTCACGGTCATCGCGACGAACGTGCTCGGTGACAGCGTGGACTCGTTGAGCTCGAGCGTCGCGATTCCGGTGGACAAGCCGCAGGCGCCGACGGTTACCGGAGCTGAGCCGGGTGCGGGGAAGGTGCTGGTGAAGTGGACGGCGCCGGTGGACTTCGGTGGTTCGGCGATCACCGGTTACAAGGTGCAGGCGTTCGACGGTGCCACTCCGGTATCCGGCGGGACCTGTGCGGCGACGGCGCCGACGCTGGAGTGTGAGGTCAGCGGTTTGACTAACGGGACGGCGTACACGTTTGAGGTCACCGCGACCAACGATGTCGGTGACAGTGTGAAGGCCGGGGTGTCGGCCGTGGCGGTTCCGGTGGACAAGCCGGACGCGCCGATGGTTACCGCGGTGGAGCCTGGTGCGGGGAAGGTGCTGGTGAAGTGGACGGCGCCGGTGGACTTCGGCGGTTCCGCGATCACGGGCTACAAGGTGCAGGCGTTCGACGGTGCCACTCCGGTATCCGGCGGGACCTGTGCGGCGACGGCGCCGACGCTGGAGTGTGAGGTCAGCGGTCTGACTAACGGGACGGCGTACACGTTTGAGGTCACCGCGACCAACGATGTCGGTGACAGTGTGAAGGCCGGGGTGTCGGCCGTGGCGGTTCCGGTGGACAAGCCGCAGGCGCCGACGGTTACCGCGGTGGAGCCTGGTGCGGGGAAGGTGCTGGTGAAGTGGACGGCGCCGGTGGACTTCGGTGGTTCGGCGATCACCGGGTACAAGGTGCAGGCGTACGCCGGCGTCACCGCCGTTCCCGGAGCGACGTGCGATGTGCCGGTCCTGCCGTTCGTTCCGGTGCTTCCCATACTGCTGCCCGTGCTGCTTCCGGCGGCCGGCCTGGAGTGCGCGATCGACGGCCTGACCAACGGGACGCCGTACACGTTCGAGGTCACCGCGACCAACGATGTCGGCGACAGCGTCAAGGCCGGTGTCTCGGCCGTGGCGATTCCGGTGGACAAGCCGCAGGCGCCCACGGTCACCGCGACGGTGCCGGGCGCCGGGAAGGTGCTGGTGAAGTGGACGGCGCCGGTGGACTTCGGCGGCTCGGTGATCACGGGCTACAAGGTGCAGGCGTACGACGGCGAGACCCCCGTGTCCGGTGGGACCTGTACGGCGACGGGGGCGGCGCTGGAGTGTGAGGTCACCGGTTTGTCCAACGGGACGCCGTACACGTTCGAGGTCACCGCGACCAACGACGTCGGCGACAGCCTCAAGACCGGTGTCTCGGAGGTGACGGTCCCGATCGACATCCCGGAGGCCCCGACCGTGACGGCAGTGGTCGCCGGGCCGGCCACGGTCACGGTGAAGTGGTCCGAGCCGGTGGTCGGCGGTGGTACCGCGATCACAGGATACGAGGCGCAGGCGTATGAGAACGGTTCGCCGACAGGCAAGATCTGCACGCTGACGAACCTCATCACGAATCCGGCCCTCGAGTGTGCTGTCACGGGCCTGACGAACGGCACCGCCTACACGTTCAAGGTCCGGGCGATGAACAAGGCCGGCGATGGTGCGCTGTCGGACCCGTCGGATCCGGCCACCCCGGTCGACAAGCCGAAGGCCCCGGCCGTGACCTCGGCGGCAGCGGGTACGAACTCGGCGTCGCTGACGTGGACCGCGCCGACGGACACGGGTGGTCGGCCGGTCACGTCGTACCAGGTGCAGGTGTACCAGGCGGGTGTGGCGGTCAACAACGCCACGTGTGCGATCTCGGCGCCGTTCGCGTCGCCGTTGACGTGCAGCGTGGCCGGGTTGACCAACGGCACCGCGTACACGTTGCGGGTTGTCGCCGCCAACTCGGTCGGGACCGGGCCGGAGTCCGCGGACTCGTCGCCCGTCACTCCCACGGTTCCCGTGCCGCCGGTGCCCAATGCGCCGGATGCTCCGGGTACGCCGACCGCGTCAGCAGGCGTTTCGTCGATCACGGTGTCGTGGCCGGCCGCGTCCGGGGTCGTCACCGGCTACACGGCGTACGCGTCGCCGGGCTCGGCCTCCTGCAGCACGTCCTCGGCCTCGGACCGGTCCTGTGTGATCGGGGCGATCGCGGGCACCAGCTACACGGTGACCGTTGTCGCGAGGGGCCCCGGCGGTGCGTCCGCCGCATCGGCGGCATCGAACGCGGTGACTCCGACGGCGCCGGTGGAGCCGACGACCGTACCCACGGATGTTCCCGTGACCCTGACCACCGACAAGGGTCAGTTGTCGATCGCGACGCCGGCCCAGACGATCACCGTGATCGGTACGGGCTTCGCGCCGTTCTCGACAGCGAAGGTGACGATCTACTCGGACCCGATCGTGCTGGGCACCGTCACCACCGACGCCAACGGTTCGTTCTCGGTGCCGGTGACGATTCCGGCGAGCCTGGAGGCGGGCAGTCATACGTTCCTCGCCTCGGGCGTGGACCCGCAGGGCCAGACGCGGCAGATGGCATTGCCGGTGACGGTGGCGCCCGCCAGTTCGGACAGTTCTGGTGCCAACGACGAGAACCAGACGACAACCCTGCCCGTGCCGAAGGGCGGTGGCATCACGCTGCTGGACAGCGACGGCAACCCGGCGAGCACCGTCACGGTCCCGAAGCAGGGAACGTACGCCGTGGACGCCACGACCGGCATCATCACGTTCGTCCCGGTGACCGGGTTCGTCGGTAAGGCCACGCCGGTCACGTACCGGATCACCGACTCGATCGGGACGATGATTACCGGTACCTACACCGCCGTGGTGACGGAGTTCAGTGCCCCGAACCCCGGCGGTCCGGAGCCGTCGACCGGCTCGGTGAAGGTGGTGGTGCCGAAGCTCGTCGTCACCAGCGGCCAGCCGAAGAGCGCCACCATGACGGCCACCGCGACGTTCACCGCGGCGGTCAAGGGCCGCAGCACCGTGAAGCTCTGGAGCACGGTCTCCGGCAAGCGGGTCGTCCTGGGCACCGGCACGATCAAGACGACCACCGCCGGCAAGCGCGTGGCGGTGCGGGTCGTGCTGAACCCGCTCGGCCGGGCCCTGACCGCGCGGCCCGGCGGCTACGTCGTCGCCGTCTCCATCACGACCGTGCCGGACTCGGGTAAGACGTTGCGGGCCAGCAGCCGGACCAACCTGGTGCTCAGCTCGTTCACGGCGCCGCGTGCGGTGTACTTCGCGACCGCCTCGGGTTCGGTCAGCAAGGCGCAGACCAAGTATCTGACGACCATGCGGGCCAAGCTGCACGGCGTCAAGTCGGTCACCTGCGTTGGGCACACCGATGACCGCGGCAACAAGGCGGCGTCCCTCGCGCTGGGTCGCAAGCGGGCCAAGGCGGTCTGCAGCGTCCTCGCGGCCAGGCTGCACTTCCGCACGGTGATCGTCACGAAGGGCGACGCCAACCCGTCGGCGACCAACAAGACGAAGGCGGGCATGGCCCGTAACCGTCGCGCCGACATCATCGTCAACTACCGATAGACCGCACAAGCATCAGACCAGGACTCGGTCGGGGAGAGCTCCCCGACCGAGTCTTGCTTGGATTTCGGCGAGGGGCAGACTGCGCACCGTACGCCGCAGACGTGCGATTCCCCGAAGGTCCTCGGTCGCCGTGGCCACGATGTCGACCTTGCTGTTCGGATCGTCGACCCAGTCGACCGGGACCTCGTGCGTACGCAGCCCCGCCTTCTCGGCCAGCACCAGCAACTCAGTGTCGAAGAACCAGCCGGTGTCCTGGACCAGGGGCAGCACCGCGCGCCCGACGTCGGAGCGGATGGCCTTGAAACCGCACTGGGCGTCGGTGAACCCGGCCGACAGCGTCGCACGCAGGATCAGGTTGTAACTGCGGGAGATGAATTCCCGCTTCGGTCCGCGCACCACGCGGGAGCCGCGGCGCAACCGGGAGCCGATGGCCAGGTCGGAGTGCCCGGAGACCAGGGGCGCGACGAGCGGGAGCAGCGCCGCCAGATCCGTGGAGAGGTCGACGTCCATGTAGGCGCAGACCAGGGCGTCCGACTGCAGCCACACCTGCTTGAGCGCCCGCCCGCGGCCCTTCTCCGCGAGGCGCACGACGGTGACCTCCGGCAGGTGGGTCGCCAGATGATGGGCCACCTGCGGGGTCATGTCGGTGCTCGCGTTGTCCGCGATGGTGATGCGGAAGGCGAAGGGCAGCACCTGGCGGCAGTAGTCGAGGAGCCGCAGGACGCTGTTCTCCAGGTCCTTCTCCTCGTTGTAGACGGGGATGACGACGTCGAGTGTGGTCATGCCCCTCACGATCGGCCCGGAGCCTGAGCCCGGTTTGTGCCCTCGCTATGGGTCGGCTATGAGCGCTGCTTCACCGGCCGAGCACGGTCCAGCTCTGTGGTGCCAGCTCGACCTTGTCGCCGCCCGGCCCCGGAACGACCGCCGGCTCATCCGCGGCGTTCAGAGCGACAACCAGGCTCGAATCACCGTCGTACGCCTCATAGACGAACTGCTGATTGGCCAGATGAACCGTACGGGTACGCGCCCGGTGCAGCCACGGGTTCCGCCGCCGCAGCCCGATCAGCTCCTGGTGCAGGCGATACAGCTTTTCACCGTACGGCGCCAGCCCCGCAGGCTCGTCCGGGAACTCGGGACGCACCGCGTCATCGCCGCCGGCGCGATCCTCCTTGACGCCGCGGAACCCCTGCTCGTCACCGGACCAGATGCTCGGCGTGCCCGCGGTGGTCAGCAGGAACGCGAGGGCGAGCGGGACATGGCGCTCGTCGGTGAGCCTGCTTGCGATCCGCGTGACGTCGTGGTTACCGACGAACGTCTGCGGCACGAACGTGTCGAGGAAACCGTTGTGCCGTTCCAGCGCCCAGCTCAGCTCGAAGAAGTTGCCGTCGTTCAGCGCGCTCCAGGTCGCCTTCCACAGCTCGTACTGCGTCACCGAATCCAGCGTCGACCGGGTGACAAAATCCGCGTAGTCGCCATGGATGACCTCGCCGAACGCGTACGACTCCGGGAATTCCGCCCGGACCCGGGGCAGCACCGTGGCCCAGAACTCGGCCGGGGTCGCATATGCCGCGTCGAGCCGCCACCCGTCGGCACCACGCCGCAGCCAGTGTTTCATCACATCGCTGACGTAATCGGCGACGGCCGGCTCGGCATGGTTCAGCGCGACGAGCGAGTCATGCCCCTCGAAGTTCGCCAGGGAACCGTCGGGCCCGCGCCGGACCCAGTTGTCCCGGCCCAGCGCGGCGTGCCCGCGGCCCACATGGTTGAAGACGCCATCGAGGATCACCCGCAGCCCCCGGCTCTTCGCGGCAGCGACGAGCTCATCGAACTCGTCGTCGCCACCCAGCCGCGGGTCGATCTGAAGATGGTCCACAGTGTCGTATCCGTGCGTCTCGGACGCGAAGATCGGGCCGAGCAACAGCCCCGACGCGCCCATCTCGATCGCATAGTCGAGCCAGGGGAGCAGTTTGCGCAGCCCACCGCCCGGATTATCGCTCCGGGGCGGATAGGCGCCGGCAAACCCGAGCGGGTAGATCTGCCACCACACGGCGTGCTGCACCCATCCGGCCTCGGTCATCCGGCAACTCTACGACCGGCCCTACTGCTTGGCAGCCTTCCGCGCCGCGTTCACAACCTTGGCCGCCGTCTTCCTCGCCTGGCCTGCGGTTGTCCTGGCGGCGGTTTTCTTGGTAGCAGCCGTCTTGGTAGCGGCCGTCTTGGTAGCGGACGACGAGGAGGTCGAGGACGAGGAAGGCGTGGTGGTGGACGGCGTGGTGGTGGAAGGCGCGGTGGTGCTGGCCGAGACCTTGGTGACGGTCTGGCCGGACGCGGTCCGGGTGCCGGAGACCTGGACGAACAGGCCGGTGGTGAGGTCGGCGAACGCGGCGGCCTTACCGTCGACGGTCACGGTGACGTCCGAACCCACGACGACCGCCGTGCCCGAGTCGGTGGAAGTGCTGCTGTCGTCACTCCTGCCGCGCGCCGGGCGGGTCACGGTGAGGGTGGCGGTGGCCGCGTCGATCGCGCTGATCGTCCCGCCGAGCCGGAAATCCCAGCTGGTCACGGCGGTGACCGTGGTGATCGTCTTGGTCTCGCTGCCCGACGAGCCCGAGCCGAACCGCACACGCGCGCCCACCGGTACGTCGCCCAGGGCCGCGGTCTTGCCGTCCACGGTCACAGCGGCGCCGCTCCCGATGGTCACGGTCTCTGTTGCCGCGGCGCCGTCCTTGCCACGCCGACTGACCGTGACGGTCGAAGCGCTCGCGTCAACCGCCGTCACCGTCCCCCCGCCACGCCCCTCACGCCCGCCACCCCGCGTGCCGCCGTCCCCGGACCCGCCGCCGCGAGTGCCGTGGTCACCCCGCCCCGCGTGATCCCCGTCCTTCGCCGACGACGAGCCGGGCGAAGCGGACGAACTGGTCGAGGGCGAGGACGAGCTGGTGGAAGGCGAGGACGAGCTGGTGGAGACGGCCGCGGTCGCGGGGGCGGCGAGGAGGCCGGCCAGTGCGATTCCGGCGACGGAGGCGAGGACGGCGGTGAGGTGACGCTGGCGCATGGGCGGGCTCCTGGGAGGTCGGAAGCGGTGAATCAACAGCTCCGACGATCCGGGGTGTGCCTGTGCGGAACCTAGTGATCGGGGTGCCATCCAGCTGCGTGCCGGGTGCAGCCCGGTTGCCACGCCGACGCCGGCCGAACACAAAGATGGCCGGCCCGAACCGGGCCGGCCATCTCAGATCAGGGCAGATGTCACATGTTCTCTGCGGCGAGCTGGGTGCGCAGCTTGGTC
>NZ_BOQP01000066.1 GCF_018332715.1 Winogradskya consettensis
ACCGTCTTTTTTACAGTCCCGTAGCTGGCCGTTCGTGTCAGCCTGCGCCGTGCCGGGTCGGGCCGGTGGACGTGGCGGGGGAGCGGTGGGTCAGAGGGGGCCGCGGCCGGCGCGGAGGAGGAGGAGGGCGACCTGGGTGCCGTCGGGGCCGAGGGCTTCGCGGAAGCGGTCGACGATGACTCGTTCGCGGGAGAGGACGAGGCGGGTGCCGCCTGAGGCCATGCGGGTGCGGCCTACTTCTTGGGAGAGGCGGGAGCGTTCCAGCCAGAGGTCGATGATGGTCTGGTCGATCTCGTCGATGCGCTCGCGGATCGCCTGGATCTCCTCGGCGGCCAGCATGCCGCCCGCGCCGGTGGGCTCGTCGAGGCCGCTGCTGTCCAGCGTGCCGTCCGCGGCCGGGTCGCCCTTGACCAGGTCTGCGCTCATGTCATGCTCCTCGGGTGCTGGGTTCCCGGGTGCCCCGGCCCGGGCAGCATGAAGCCCCGGGCTGGGAAGCCCGGGGCTTGATGGAGGCCTGTCGTTCAGGCGCGATCCACGGTCGCCGGACATCCGGTGCCGTAGTCATAAAATCGCGCGCGCTGAATCACGAAGCGAGTATGCCCCCGGCCCGGGCAGCCTCGCAAGGAAACCGCCCGAACCGTGGGATGCCGGCCTCAGCCGAGCCCGATACCGGCCTCAGCCGAGCCCGATACCGGCCTTAGCCGAGCCCGATGCCGGCCTCAGCCGAGCTTGGTGATCCGGTTGGCGGGGCCGGGGGCGATCGGGGTGCCCGCGCCGAGATAGGCGACCAGGGCGTCGATGTCGAAGCCCGGTGCCGTGGTGCGGCCGGTGCCCAGGGCCAGGTTGGTGAAGCCGTCGCCGCCGTTGGCCAGGAAGTCGTTCGTGGTGACCTGGTAGGTGGCTGCGGGGTCGATCGGGGTGGCGTTGAGTGCGATCGCTGACACCTTCGAGCCGGCTGCGGCCGTACTGTTCCAGGAGTAGGTCAGACCACCGGAGACCTGGAGGATGCGCTGGGTGGTCTGGCCGCCGAACCCGGCGAACTGCTGTTCCAGGACATCTTTGATCTGCGCGCCGGTGAACGACTGGGTGACCACGAGGTTGTTGAACGGCTGGACGGTGAACGCCTCGCCATACGTGACCTGGCCATTGGACTCGCCGCCGGCGGAGAACTCGGCGTCGAAGTCGGCGCGGATGCCGCCCGGGTTCATGAACGCGATCTGTGCGCCGCCCGCCGAGGTGTAGGCGAGTTGCGCGTCGGCGATCACGTCACCGAGCGGGGATTCCCCGTTGGGGGCCGTGGTGCGGACGATGTCGCCCGTGATCGAGCCGACGACCTTGTTGGCGATCGGCGCGACGGCCGTACGGTATTTGTCCGCGACCTTTTTGGCCTTGGCATCGACCGTGGCGGGGTCTTTCAGGAAGACGCCGGAGGCGTCCTTGAGCCAGCCGCCGTTGCCGTCGGGGACACCGTTCTGGACCACCACGTTCTTCGCCGTGATCTGGGCGAACTTACCGGTGCGCCGGTCGATGCTGTAGTCGATGTCGGTGATCAGCTGGCCGACGGTGCCGGCGCTGGTGACCACCGAGGTGCCCTTCGAGTTGGGCAGCGTGCACGAGTAGAACCGGTGTGTGTGCCCGGAGACCACGACGCCGAACTCGGGGTTGAGACCCTTGACGATGTCGATGATGGGGCCGCTGAAGTTGTTGCAGTCCGAGACGCCGGGCACGGGCACGGTGTCGGAGACGTTCTGCTGGCCGCCCTGGTGCACGAGCAGCACCTGCGCCTTCACGCCGAACAGCTTCAGGATGTTGCTCCACTTGTTGGCCGTCTCGACCTCGTTGGCGAAGCGCACGTCCTTGATACCGGCAGGGTTGACGATGCCAGCGGTGCCTTCCAGGGTCAGACCGACAAATCCGACGGGTACGCCGTTCACGAACCTGATGTCGATCGGCGGCAGGATCGGCAGGCCGGTCTTCTTGTTGATCGTGTTCGCGGCGAGATAGGTGAACTTCGCGCCGCCGAACCCGTCGCCGTCCTGGCATCCGTCGGTCGGGTGACATCCGCCGCGCTGCAGACGGATCAGCTCGGCGACGCCCTCGTCGAACTCGTGGTTGCCGACCGAGGAGATCTGCAGGCCGACCTCGTTCATCAGCTCGATCGTCGGCTCATCGTGGAACGCGGCGCTGACCAGCGGTGTCGCGCCGATCAGGTCACCGGCGCCGACGGTGAGGGTCTGCCGGCCCTCGCCCGTGGCCTCGGCGCGCAGCTTCTTGAGGTAGGTCGCCAGATATTCGACGCCGCCCGCGGGCACGCCGTTGACGGCGGCCGACGAACCGGACGGCGGGTCGATGGCGCCGTGGAAGTCGTTGTAGCTGAGGAACTGTCCCTTGACGGTCTGCCCGGAAGGCAGGCCGTAGTTCACGCTCACGGGCGCCAGGCCCGGGGCGAACTCGGGGGCTGCCTGCGCCTGCCCGGCACGGGTCATCGGCAGGGTGGCGACGACGGCCACGGCGAGGGCGGGTGCGGCGAGATGGCGCAGCACGGCCCAGCCGTTGCGGCGGGGGTGGTCCATAGTATTGGGTCTCCCGATCGGGTTACGGATCAACCAACGTCGACAGCCTCGTTCATCGATCCTGGTCAGCGCTACCTCTATGGGGTGACAGGTTGGTTACCGGGACCCCATCAGTGACGTATTCAAATGTTTTCACCCGGGTCCGCGTCCGCGCAGGGTTTGTCGTACCCCGGGCATAGACTTGTCCGCGCGATGCGAGCCCTTCCTGAAAATACCCAGCCCCTGTTCGCCATTCCTGCCGTTCAGCAGCAGGAGCCCCGGCGTCCAGCCGCCCGCCGTCCCGACCCTGAGGCCCTGCTAGACGGTCTGAACGGCCCTCAGCGCGACGCCGTGACCCATGCCGGCTCGCCGCTGCTCATCGTGGCGGGAGCGGGCTCGGGCAAGACCCGGGTGCTCACCCACCGCATCGCCTACCTTCTGGCCCAGCGGGACGTGCACCCGGGGGAGATCATCGCGATCACCTTCACCAACAAGGCCGCCGGTGAGATGAAGGAGCGCGTCGCCGAGCTCGTCGGCCCCCGCGCCCGGTTGATGTGGGTCTCGACGTTCCACTCCGCGTGCGTCCGGATCCTGCGCGCCGAGCACACTCACGCCGGGCTCAAGAGCACGTTCTCCATCTACGACGCGGACGACTCCCGGCGCCTCATGACGATGGTGGCCCGCGAGCTGGACCTCGACCCCAAGCGTTACACGGCCCGGGGCCTCGCCGCGCAGGTGTCCAACCTGAAGAACGAGCTCGTCGACCCGGCCGACTTCAAGGAGAAGGCGAAGGGCCCCAACGAGCGGGCGATCGCGGAGGCGTACGAGCTCTATCAGCGCCGCCTGCTGGAGGCGCACGCGCTGGACTTCGACGACATCATCATGTCGACCGTGCACCTGTTCCAGTCGCATCCGCACGTCGCCGAGGCCTACCGGCGCCGCTTCCGGCACGTGCTGGTCGACGAATACCAGGACACCAACCACGCGCAGTACACCCTGATCCGCGAGCTGGTCGGGACCGCGTCCACGGGTGACGTACCCCCCGCTGAGCTCTGTGTCGTGGGCGACGCCGACCAGTCGATCTACGCGTTCCGGGGCGCGACGATCCGCAACATCCTCGAGTTCGAGCGCGACTACACCGACGCGCGCACGATCCTGCTCGAGCAGAACTACCGCTCCACCCAGACGATCCTGTCGGCGGCCAACGCCGTGATCGACCGCAACACCTCCCGCAAACCCAAGCGCCTCTGGAGCGACCAGGGCGAGGGCGAGCAGATCGTCGGCTACGTGGCCGACACCGAGCACGCCGAGGCAGACTGGGTGGCCCGCGAGATCGACCGTCTCGCGGACAACCACGAGGTGCGCCCCGGCGACGTCGCGGTCTTCTACCGCACCAACGCCCAGTCCCGGGTCTTCGAGGAAGTGTTCATCCGCGTCGGCCTGCCCTACAAGGTTGTCGGCGGCGTCCGCTTCTACGAGCGCAAAGAGGTGCGCGACGCCCTGGGATACCTGCGCGCGGTGGTCAACGACGACGACACGGTGAGCATCCGCCGCGTCCTCAACACCCCCAAGCGCGGCATCGGTGACCGTGCCGAGGCCTGCATCGAGGCGCTGTCCACCCGCGACCGCATCTCGTTCGGCCAGGCATTGCGGCGCCCCAAGGACGCCCCCGGCATCTCGACCCGCGCGGTCAACAGCATCACCGACTTCGTTCAACTTCTCGAGGATTTGCGTACGCTCGCCGCGACCGCACCGCCCGAAGAGGTGCTCGAAGCGGTTCTCCAGCGCTCCGGCCTGCTGTCCGAGCTGGAGGAGAGCCTCGACCCGCAGGACCAGGGCCGCGTGGAGAACCTCCAGGAGCTCGTGAGCGTCGCCCGGGAGTACACCGAACGCGTCGAGTCCCAGGCCGACGAGAACGACGAGGCCCCGGCGGCGACGCTGGCCGGCTTCCTCGAACAGGTCGCCCTGGTCGCCGACGCCGATCAGATCCCGTCGGACGACCCCGACCACCAGGGTGTGGTCACCCTCATGACCCTGCACACGGCGAAGGGCCTCGAATTTCCGGTGGTCTTCCTCACCGGGCTGGAGGACGGTGTCTTTCCCCACATGCGCGCGCTCGGCGACAACGGCGAGCTGGAGGAGGAGCGCCGGCTCGCCTACGTCGGCATCACCCGGGCCCGGCAGCGGCTCTACCTGTCCCGCGCGGTAACCCGTTCGGCGTGGGGTCAGCCGCAGTACAACCCGCCCTCCCGCTTCACCGATGAGCTTCCGGCGGAGCTGATCCGCTGGGAGCGTACGGCCGGAAACTACACGTCCTGGTCCGGCACGGGCGGCGGCGTCGGTGGCCGTGGCGGCGGCGACTACAGCCGGGGCGGCGGTTTCGCGGGCGGCACCCCGAAGGCCCAGCGTCTCGCGGAACGCCTCGGCGTCGACGCGAGCAAGCTGACCACGGCCAGCGAGATGATGAACCAGCCCCCGAAGGTGTCAGCCGGCGACCGCGTCAACCATCAGCGTTACGGCCTCGGCCGGGTGGTGACGGTGGAGGGCCAGGGCCCCGGCGCCCGAGCCCAGATCGACTTCGGTGACCAGGTGATGTGGCTGATCCTGCGACACGCCCCCATCGAGAAGATCTGATCCCTCGGGTACGTCAGCCGGCAAACGCCACGCAGCCGTTGATGTCGACGCCGTGCTCGTGCATCCACTGGGTGGGCTCGATCGGGTTCTTGTAGGTTCCCTTGTGGACCTCGAAATGCAGGTGCGGCCCGGTCGAGTGCCCGGTCGACCCCTCGTTCCCGATCTGGTCCCCGACCTTGACCTGCTGCCCCGCGACCACGGTGATGACCGACATGTGCCCGTAGTGCGTGAGGTACCCGTTACCGTGATCGATCAGGACGGCATTCCCGTACCCGTCGGCCGGCCCGGCTGAGACGACCACCCCCGCACCCGCGGCCCGGATCGGCGTGCCACTGGGCGCGGCCAGGTCGACCCCGGCATGCAGCCTGCCCCAGCGCTCGCCGAAGCACGACGTCACGGAGCCCTCCGGCATCGGGTTGATCCACAATGGCAGCGGCTTGACCTTACGCTTCTGGACGACGAACGGCTCCCCGAGGTCCAGCCCGCCGATCGGCGAAACCCCGGCCACACCACTCTTGGGCCCGGCATCAACGCTGGTCCCCGCGGCACTCGCCCCGCCGACCGGGCTGACGGCCGGGTTGAGGGCGGCCTTGCTGAGGGCGGCCTTGCTGAGGGCGGCCGGGTTGAGGGCGCCGGGGCTGAGGGCGGTCGAGCTGGCGGTGATAGGGCTGGTGGTGACGCTTGGGGCACGTCCTGTGGCGCCGGCCGGGGTTGCGCTCTCGCCGGCGATCGCCACGCCGGACACGCTCACCCCGGCTACCAGGGCGGCGGCCATCGCGTAGCGGCCCTTCTCGGCCAGGGGCTCGCTCGGGGCGCGGTGGCTGTGCAGCGGTTCCGTCCTGCGGTGACGACCACCTGCGTGTCGCGGGGCTCGGTGCTGCACGATGTACCAACCCTTCAGGCCTCGACGTCCGGTCCGACACCTGCCTGTCGGCACCGTCCAGCGAAGCCCTGAGGCGCTGGCTGTGCTTGCTACCGCCCCGGTTGCCGCCGGGTTGCACTCCGTCTGGATGACCGCACGCGGCATCGACTTGAGGTAGAGCGGACGCCCTGGGAATGGGCTGGGTTCGCGGCCGGGCCGCTGTCCAGGTCCCTGGGACGTGAGGGAGGCCGCGATCGTATGCGGGTTTGGGCGCGATCGGCCGGAACTCACGCCTCGGCGGCCACGATCGTGTGCGGGCCTGGCCACAATCGGCTGGAGCCTCGCGCCTGGGCAGCCACATTTCGTTTGGGGCGTGGGCGCGATCGGCCCGAGCCCCGCGCCTGGCTGCCACGGTGGTGGGCGCCTTGTAGCGAGGTGGCGGGCGGGTCCGGGCCACGGATGGTTCAGGGGCTGAGCGAGGCTTGGAGACCGTCTACCAGGGCATGCGGTTCCGCGGGGGCTGAGCTTGGGCGCTCAATGGCGCGTGGCGCAGGGGGCCGTGCCATCGCGAGGCGTGGCAGCGGGGGTCTGAGCTTGGGCACTCAATAGCGCGCGGGCCTCAGGGGGCCGATGCCATCGCAAGGCGTGGCAGCAGGGGCTGAGCTTGGGCGCTCGCTAGCGCGCTGGGCTTGGGGGCCGTGCCATCGCAAGGGGTGGCACGCGGGGGCCAGGGCTCAGCGTGCGGGAGCGAGGGATGGCAGCGGGGGCCAGGGCTCAGCGTGCGGGAGCGAGGGGTGGCGGCCGCGCGGGGCTGGGCGCTGGCTGCGTTTAATCGGGGGTCAGGAGGCGGCGAGGGAGCCGTACACCGACTCGATCTTCAGCTTGATGTCAACGCCGTGGGACCGGAGGTAAGGGACCGGGTCCGTGGTGTTGCCGTTGACGTAGATGCCCAGGTGGAGGTGGGTGCCGAAGGAGTGGCCGGTGTTGCCGACCTCGCCGATGATCTGGCCGGCGTTGACCTTGTCGCCGGCCTTGACGAGGACGCGGCGGGCGTGGCCGTAGATCATCTGGGAGCCGTCGTCGAGCTGGACGGTGACCGAGTAGCCGAAGCCGCCGTTGTAGCCCGCCTGCTTGACCGTGCCGCCGTGGACCGCCTTGAAGGGGGTGCCTTCGGGGGCTGCGAGGTCGATGCCCTCGTGGAGGACGCCGAAGCGCATGCCGTAGGGGGCGGTGAACGTGTAGTCCTCGAGGGGGAGGACCCAGGGGTCCTTCTCCAGGGCTTCCTGCGAGAGGGCCGCGTCGTCGGAGCCGCGTTCGTCGCCTCGGGAGGCGCGGTCGCCGCTGTCCGTGGTGCGGTCGGCGAGGGCGTCCTGCACGCCTGCGGCTGCCTGGAGGTTCTTCAGGACCTCCGGGTTGACCGCCTTGGCGTCCGGCAGCTGGGCCGCGGCGCCGATGGCGACGATGCCCGCGCCGACGAAGGCAGAAGTGACAACCGCCGCATAACGACTGCGCGGCGGGGTAGGAACGCGACGACGGCCGCGATAGCGGTCGGGCTCAGACGACAAGCGCTGACGCACGAACAACCCTCCGTCGATGGCAAAGAGCGGCGGCCCCACCGTCGGGAACAACTGATGAACGGTGGTTTGCCGGGCAACCGGACCGGAGTAAACCAGTTGGCAGCCGGGAGCCACGGTAACCAAACGCAACGCCGGTCACAAGTCGCAGCGCCAATTCTCTGACAGTTCCCTCTAGGTATTCGTAGGATAATGTCCGAGTTGGTCAGCTTTTCGGGTTAGCGAGGCGGTTAGCTCTCCGTAACTGCGCGCGGCGCACAAAGTAATGTGACGTGGAATACGCTTAACGGTGCTTGCGGATGGGCGTCAGGGCGGTGTTGTTCCGCGGAGTAGTACGCGGCTGCGGCCTCGAAGGTTCAGCGCCTGAGGGTTAGCGTTCGTTAAGGTCGTGTCATAGCTCTGGGTCGACGGGCTGGGTTGGTTGACGGGCTGGGTTGGTCGACGGCTGGGTTCGACACGCGCCGAAGGGGTCGCAGATGGAAGCACGGATCAGGGTTGTGGTCGCCAAGCCTGGGCTCGACGGGCATGACAGGGGCGTCAAAGTGGTGGCGCGGGCCCTGCGTGACGCCGGCATGGAGGTCGTCTACACCGGTCTGCATCAGACGCCCGAGCAGATCGTGGAGACCGCGTTGCAGGAAGACGCCGACGCCATCGGGTTGTCGGTGTTGTCGGGCGCGCACATGACGCTGTTCCGGCGGCTGCTCGAACTGCTCGCCGAGCGGGATGCGGCCGACATCGTGGTATTCGGCGGCGGCATCATTCCGCCCGAGGACATCGCGGAGCTCGAAAAACTCGGCGTCGCCCGGATATTCACCCCGGGTGCCACGACGACTTCCATCGTCGAATGGGTGCGCGCCAATGTCGCGACGCCGGTTGCCTGAAATGAGGCGGCCGCCGCGAATTAGTAACCAATTAACTGCGAAGAGTTAAGGGGAGAGGCCGGACGCACCCCTCACACGTCCGGCCTCTCTATGCACGATGCCCCGCCGCCACCCCTCGACCGACAGGGCATCGGCCGCTTTCCGCCCCCGCGCTCAGCGCGTTGACATCACACTCAACGACGCCTCCGGACGGGGGTTACGGGCTTCTTCCGCCGAACGCGAACGGCGGGGCGCGCGGGGTGGCGGGGCGAGGAGGATCAGGTGCGCGGCAGGGGTGACCAAACACCTTCACCCGGCAGTTGGGTACGGCCTGAAGTGGGCAGATGCCCGGGTGGCGCGAGCCGCCGGAGGCGGGGTTCGGGGCTGATGCGGTTGGGGGAGGCATCGGGCGTACTCAACAAAGGTTGTGTGGTCTTGCACAGCTCGCACCCGCGGGCGTTCCGTGACCGGCGGTGTGGCTAGGCTGCGAATCGAGGTCTCAGAATCACCCTGGGGCTGACAAATCTCTCACGCTGGCGGCGACGCAACGACGCGCCGCGGACACAGGTCGGGACGCGGGTACGCGGTTTACCGGGTAGGCGTCGCGAGCGAAAGGAGACACGTGGACCTGTTCGAGTATCAGGGGCGCGACCTGTTCGAACGGCACGGCTTGCCCGTGCTGGGCGGCGGAGTTGCCGAGACCCCGCAGGAGGCCCGTGCGATCGCCGAGCGACTTGGCGGACGGGTCGTCGTCAAGGCGCAGGTGAAGGTCGGTGGCCGCGGTAAGGCCGGCGGCGTGAAGCTGGCGGCGGACGCCGATGAGGCCGAGGCCCGCGCGACCGACATCCTCGGGATGGACATCAAGGGCCACACCGTGCACAAGGTGATGCTGGCCGAGACCGCGGACATCAAGGACGAGTTCTACTTCTCCTACCTGCTGGACCGCGCCAACCGCACCTTCCTCTGCATCGCCAGCGTCGCCGGCGGCATGGAGATCGAGACGGTCGCCGAGGAGCAGCCCGACAAGGTCGCGAAGATCGCGATCGACGCCAATGAGGGCGTCACCGAGGCCAAGGCCCGCGAGATCGTCGCCGCGGCGCAGTTCCCCGCCGAGGTCGCCGAGCAGATCACCGACATCGCGGTGAAGCTGTGGCAGGCGTTCGTCGCCGAGGACGCGACGCTGGTCGAGGTCAACCCGCTCGCCAAGGTCGGCGACGGCCGCGTGCTGCTGCTCGACGCGAAGATCACCCTCGACGAGAACGCCGGGTTCCGGCACCCCGACCACGAGGCGCTGGTCGACCAGTCCGCGGTCGACCCGCTGGAGCAGGCCGCCAAGGCGAAGAACCTCAACTACGTGAAGCTCGACGGCGAGGTCGGGATCATCGGCAACGGCGCGGGCCTGGTCATGTCGACACTCGACGTGGTCGCGTATGCCGGTGAGAAGCACGGCGGCGTCAAGCCCGCCAACTTCCTCGACATCGGCGGCGGCGCCAGCGCGGCCGTGATGGCCAACGGTCTCGAGGTCGTGCTCTCCGACCCGGCCGTGAAGTCGGTGTTCGTGAACGTCTTCGGTGGCATCACCGCGTGCGACGAGGTCGCCAACGGCATCATCCAGGCGCTCGCGCTGCTGGGTGACCGTGGCGAGACCGTCACCAAGCCGCTCGTGGTCCGCCTCGACGGCAACAACGCCGAGGCCGGGCGCGCGATCCTGGACGAGGCGAAGAACCCGCTCGTCGAGCGGGTGGACACGATGGACGGTGCGGCCGAGCGCGCCGCCGAGCTCGCAGCTGCGGGGAAGTGACGACATGGCTATCTGGCTCACCAAGGACTCCAAGGTCATCGTCCAGGGCATGACCGGCTCCGAGGGTTCCAAGCACACCCGCCGGATGCTCGCCGCGGGCACGAACGTCGTCGGCGGTGTCAACCCGCGCAAGGCGGGCACGACCGTCGACTTCGACGGCACGGCGCTCCCCGTCTTCGCCTCCGTCGCCGAGGCGATCAAGGAGACCGGCGCCGACGTGTCGGTCATCTTCGTGCCGCCGGCGTTCACCAAGGCCGCCGTGCTCGAGGCCATCGACGCCGAGATCCCGCTCGCCGTGGTCATCACCGAGGGCGTGCCGGTCCAGGACTCGGCCGCGTTCTGGGCGCACAACATCGCGCAGGGCGAGAAGACCCGGATCATCGGCCCGAACTGCCCCGGCATCGCGTCGCCCGGCGCCTCCAACGCCGGCATCATCCCCGCCGACATCACCCCGGCCGGCCGCATCGGCCTGGTCAGCAAGAGCGGCACGCTGACCTACCAGCTCATGTACGAGCTGCGCGACTTCGGCTTCTCGACCGCGGTCGGCATCGGCGGCGACCCGATCATCGGCACCACGCACATCGACGCGCTCCGGGCGTTCCAGGACGACCCCGACACCGACGCGATCGTGATGATCGGCGAGATCGGTGGCGACGCCGAGGAACGTGCCGCCGACTTCATCAAGTCGTACGTCACCAAGCCCGTCGTCGGCTACATCGCCGGCTTCACCGCCCCGCCCGGAAAGACCATGGGCCATGCCGGCGCGATCATCTCCGGTTCGGCCGGCACGGCGGACGCCAAGAAGGAGGCCCTCGAGGCCGCAGGCGTCAAGGTCGGCAAGACCCCGAGCGAGACCGCGCGGCTGATGCGCGAGGTCATGAGCTGATTTTCGTACGCCAGAAGGCGCGCCGCCGCCCGGACCAGTCGCGTCCGGTGGGCGGCGCGTCGTCGTTTCTGTGGCGTTTCGTGGAGCCCGCCGGGCGAACCGGTGACGGCGACTCGCCGTTTCTGCGTCGCCGACGGCCGTCCGGCGTGGAAAAGTAGGCGGCGATGCCGACAACACCCGACCGCCCCACCGGTCGATCCGCCGGCTCGGGGGACCCGTCCGAGGCCGCCGAGGCCGAGTTCGACCTTGTCCGGGACACGGTCCCCGTCCTCACCGAACAACCCACCGTCCGCGTCACCGACAACCGGGAGACGGTCAAGCTGCCCCGGCAGCGCCAGGCGGGCGCGTCGCGCAGCCGTGCGCCACTGCCGGTCGCGGCGGCCTTCGCGACCATCTGGGCGGCATTCCTCTCGTACGTCCCGGTCGCCGCGGTCATCGGCCTGGCCCGCACGCTCGAGGGGCAGGGCGGTCTCGGCGGTGCCATGCACGCCGGGCTGGCCGGGTGGCTGCTCGGCCACGGCGTCCCGATCGGTACCTCGATCGGCTCGCTCGGGCTCGCGCCACTGCTCCTGACCCTGCTGGCGGGCTGGCGCCTCAACCGCGCCGGCCTGCACGTCACCCGGGCGATCGGGGCCCGCCGCAGCGGCTCCACCCGGGCCGCGCTGCTCGTGGCCCTCACCATCGGGTTCATCTACGGGGTCATCGGCCTGCTCGCGGCCCTCACGGTCGACGGCCGCGGCACCGACGTCTCACCCACCCGGGCCGGGATCCACTTCTTCCTCGCCGGCCTGGTCTTCTCACTGATCGGCTCGCTGCGCAGCACCGAAGCCCTCGTCGTCATCGCCCGGCGCATCCCCCAGCCGCTACGGCACGGACTGCGCACGGGTGTAGTCGCCGCGATGTTCATCCTCGCCGCCGGAGCCGTCTTCGCCGGCCTGTCGGTCGCCGTCGGCGGCAAGCAGGCCGCGGAGATGATCGCCGCCTACCGGACCGGCGCCGCGGGACAGGCCGGAATCACCCTGGTCAGCCTCGCCTACGGCGCCAATGCCGCGGTCTGGGCGGCGGCCTACCTGCTGGGCCCGGGCTTCTCTCTGGGAGCCGATTCCGCCGTACGCCTGACCGAGCTCACGGTCGGCCCGGTCCTCCCGACCCTGCCCCTGCTCGCCGGCCTGCCCGCCGGACCCATGGGCGCCAGCGGTGCCCTGCTGCTCGCCGTGCCCGTGCTCGCGGCGATGGCTGCCGGCTGGCTGCTCACCCGCCGCCTGATGACGATCCACCACGTCGTCGACGGCCACCTGGTCGACGGCCGCCACCCCAACGGCGACCTCCCGCCGGTCGAGCCCCCCTGGCCCCTGGTGCTCAGTTCAGCGGTCATCGCCGGTCCCATCGCGGGCCTGGTGCTCGGGGTGGTCTCGTGGCTGTCGAGCGGGCCGCTGGGCGACGGCCAGTTGGCGGACATCGGCCCGGTCCCGTGGCAGGTCGCGCTGGTCGCCGCAGCCGTGGTCGGCGTTTGCGCCAGCATCGGGGCCGCCGCCGGGCGGGCTTTCCGGGCGCCGGTGCACCACAACAAGTAGTTCTTCGCTGCTGCTGCTGCTGGCGCTGCTCGGGTACGAGGAAGGGCGGCCCGGGTTGTTTGCCGGACCGCCCTTTACCTGGTGCTGGGGTGGGACGGGATCAGTTGGATCCGAAGTCCGAGTAGCTCGACATGTTCCAGGTGCCCGCCACGATCGAGTAGATCAGGCCGGCGATGCCGAGGACCACGGCGATGGCACCGCAGATCAGACCCGCGAGGGCCTGGCTGCGGTTGGTGGCGAGGCCCGCCTTGGCCTTGTTGAGACCCAGGTAGCTGACCACGACCGCGGCGATGCCGAGCGGCAGGCCGAGGTAGAAGCAGCACAGCAGCGGGATCGCCGCGATGCCGAGGATCATGCCGACGAGACCCTGGGTGTTCTGCGGGGGCGTCGGGCCCGCGCCATAGGGCGGCTGCGCGCCGTACGACGGGGGCGGCGGGGGGAAGGACCCGGGCGGCTGCTGGTTCGGGTCGTCCTGGCCTGGCTGCATAAAAATATCCTTACCGAGGGAGGAAAAGGCTGCTTGAAGACGGGCATCGTACCGTTGTCACACGGTTGCGCGCTGCCCCATTTGCCTGGTCACGGCGCTCGACGGCATGCCCGGTCCCGCTAGCTCCGTTCCTCTTGCCCAGTGCATCGATGTTTTCAATCCTCGGCGCCCGATCGAATGTGATCGCCGGATTCCCTCGGGCGGCGGCACGGGGTCGCCGCGGCGCTTCCTGAGGCCCCGTCTGAGGTCCGTCCTTGGTCCCGCTTGAGGTCCCTCCTCCGTTCCGCTTGAGGTCCCTTCCCGGTCTCTCGTGAGGTCTCTCGTTCAGGTCTGAGGCGCTGGCCACAGGGGGCGCGGGCGATGGGCTGGGCGTGCGGGTGCCTCAGGTAGGGTGCTCGGGTGACTGACCCCGCGCCCTCCCGCCTGGTCGTTCTGGTCTCCGGCTCCGGCTCCAACCTGCAAGCACTTCTCGACGCCGCCGCGGACCCCGCGTACGGCGCGCAGGTCGTGGCGGTCGGCGCGGACCGGGACGGCATCGCCGGCCTCGACCGGGCCGCTGCCGCCGGAGTGCCGACATTCGTGGACTCGGTGAAGGCATACCCGACCCGCGACGACTGGGACGCCGCTCTCACCGCGCACGTCGCCGAGCACCAACCGGACCTGGTGATCTCCGCCGGTTTCCTGAAGCTGGTCGGCAAACAATTCCTCGACGCCTTCGGCGACCGGTATCTCAACACCCACAACGCGCTGCTGCCGTCGTTCCCGGGCATGCACGGCCCCCGCGACGCCCTCGCGTACGGGGTGAAGCTCGCCGGCGCCACTCTGTTCTTCGTCGACGCCGGCGTCGACACCGGACCCATCATCGCCCAGGTCAGCGTGCCCGTCCTCGAGGACGACACGGAAGAGACGCTGACCGAGCGCATCAAGCAAGCCGAGCGCCGGCAACTCGTCGAGAGCATCGGCCGGTTGGTCCGCGAAGGCTGGACCATCACGGACAGGAAGGTCACCATCCCATGACCGAGGGTCTCCGCCCGATCAAGCGGGCGCTGCTCAGCGTTTACGACAAGACCGGATTGGTCGATCTCGCGCAGGCGCTGCACGCCGCCGGGGTGCAGATCGTCTCCACCGGCTCGACCGCCTCGACGATCGAGGGCGCCGGCGTGCCGGTCACCCGGGTCGAGGAGCTCACCGGCTTCCCGGAGACGCTGGACGGCCGGGTCAAGACGCTGCACCCGAAGGTGCACGCCGGGCTGCTCGCCGACCTGCGCCTCCCCGCACACGAGCAGCAGCTCGCCGAGCTCTCGATCGAGCCGTTCGACCTGCTGGTCAGCAACCTCTACCCGTTCACGCAGACCGTGGCCTCGGGCGCGAGCGTCGACGAGTGCGTCGAGCAGATCGACATCGGCGGTCCCGCGATGGTCCGCGCCGCTGCGAAGAACCACCCGTCCGTCGCGGTTGTGACCGCCGTGGCTGCGTACCCGCTGATCCTCGAAGCGGTGAAGTCCGGCGGTTTCACGCTGACGCAGCGCAAGATGCTCGCTGCCCGCGCCTTCGCCGATATCGCGGAATACGACGTCGCGGTCGCCAACTGGTGCGCCACCGTGCTGGCCCCCGCCGAGTGGCCGGAATTCGCGGGCCTGGCGCTCAAGCAGCAGAGCGCCCTGCGCTACGGCGAGAACCCGCACCAGCAGGCGGCTCTCTACATCGACCCGAACGCTCCGGTCGGGCTCGCGCAGGCCGAGCAGCTGCACGGCAAGGAGATGTCGTACAACAACTACGTCGACGCGGACGCCGCGTGGCGCAGTGCCAACGACTTCACCGACCCGTGCGTGGCGATCATCAAGCACGCCAACCCGTGCGGCATCGCGATCGGCGCCGACGTGGCCGACGCGCACCGCAAGGCGCACGCCTGCGACCCGGTGTCGGCCTTCGGCGGCGTCATCGCCGTCAACCGTGAGGTCACGGCCGAGCTGGCGAAGCAGCTCGACGGCATCTTCACCGAGGTCATCGTCGCGCCCTCCTTCGAGCCCGAGGCGCTCGCGATCTTCCAGGAGAAGAAGAACCTGCGCGTGCTGGTCGCGCCGGCCTGGAACCCGCCGCCCGCCGAGATCAAGCAGATCGGTGGCGGCGTGCTGGTCCAGCTGTCGGACCGCATCGACGCCGAGGGCGACGACCCCGCCAACTGGACGCTCGCGACCGGTGCGGCGGCAACCGCTGACGAGCTGCGCGACCTCGCCTTCGCCTGGCGGGCCATCCGCTCGGTGAAGAGCAACGCGATCCTGCTGGCGCACGACGGCGCGACCGTCGGCGTCGGCATGGGCCAGGTCAACCGGGTCGACTCCGCGCATCTCGCGGTCAACCGTGCCGGGGCCGACCGGGCCAAGGGCAGCGTGGCGGCCTCCGACGCGTTCTTCCCCTTCCCCGACGGCCTCGAGGTGCTCATCGCCGCCGGGATCAAGGCAGTGGTCCAGCCGGGCGGCTCGATCCGCGACAACCTGGTCATCGAGGCGGCGGAGAAGGCGGGCCTGACCGTCTACCTCACCGGAACGCGGCACTTCTACCACTGACATCCCATGGCCAAGATCCTCAACGAGACGTTCTCCGGCAAGGACTGGGCGCTCGCCGATGTGGAACGCGCGGACTACGAGGACTGCGCGTTCCACGACATCGACTGGTCCGAGGCCCGGCTGACCGGCTGCACGTTCACGCACTGCCACTTCGGCAACGTACGTTTCAATGCGTCCGAGCTGACCCGGTGTGCGATCACGCAGTCGGTCATGCAGCGCGTCTCGTTCTTCGACGCCACGGTGACCGGGTGCAAGCTCACCGGCACCCAGTTCATCGACTGCGGCTTGCGACCGCTGACGATCGACGGCGGCGACTGGGGTTTTGTGTCGTTGCGCGGCCAGAACCTCACCTCCGCCAAGCTCGCCGGCCTGCGCCTGCGGGAAGCGGACCTCGAAGGTGCCAACCTGACCAAGGCGGATCTGCGCGGAGCCGACCTTTCGAACGCCCGGCTCAAGGACGTGGTGCTCAAGGGCGCCGACCTCAGGGGTGCTGACCTGGACGGAGTCGTGCTGCGCGGCCTCGATCTGACCGGCGCGAAGATCGACATCTCGCAGGCCGGTTTGTTCGCCCAGGCCCATGGAGCTGTGATCGGATAGTCGCATGGCGGCCCTGGTCGGTAATACGGAGTTAACCGACTGATACGGTCGCGAAAAATCGTCCCACCGTCTGGGAGTGAGAGCATGGGCAAGAAGGTCACCGTCGTAGGCGCCGGTTTCTACGGGTCCACGACCGCACAGCGGCTCGCCGAGTACGACATCTTCGAGACCGTGGTGCTCACCGACATCGTCGAGGGCAAGCCCGAAGGACTCGCGCTCGACCTCAACCAGTCGCGCCCCGTCGAGGGCTTCGAGACCAAGGTTGTCGGCGCCACCACCGGCCCCAACGGCGAGGGTTACGAGGCCATCGAGGGCTCGGACGTCGTCGTCATCACCGCGGGCCTGCCCCGCAAGCCCGGCATGAGCCGGATGGACCTCCTCGGCGTCAACGCCAAGATCGTCCGTCAGGTCGCCGAGAACGTCGCGAAGTACGCCCCCAACGCGGTCGTCATCGTGGTCTCCAACCCGCTGGACGAGATGACCGCACTCGCCCAGATCGCCACGCAGTTCCCGAAGAACCGGGTCCTCGGCCAGGCCGGCATGCTCGACTCGGCCCGCTTCACCAACTTCGTCGCCGAGGAGCTGCAGGTGCCGGTCGGCACCGTCTCCACGCTGACGCTGGGCTCGCACGGCGACACGATGGTGCCCGTCCCGTCGAAATCCACGGTCAGCGGCAAGCCGCTCGCCGACCTGCTCCCGGCCGACAAGATCGAGGAGCTCGTCACCCGCACCCGCAACGGCGGCGCCGAGGTCGTGGCGCTGCTCAAGACCGGCTCTGCCTACTACGCCCCGTCCGCCGCGGCTGCCCGCATGGCGCGCGCCGTCGCCGAGGACTCCGGCGCGGTCATGCCGGTCTGCGCCTGGGTCGACGGCGAATACGGCATCTCCGGTGTCTACCTGGGTGTCGAGGCCGAGATCGGCGCCACCGGTGTGCGGAAGGTCGTCGAGACCGACCTCACCGAAACCGAGCTGGCAGGTCTCAAGGAGGCCGCCGAGGCTGTCCGCGCGAAGCAGGCGGACATCACCGAGCTCTGACGAACCGTTGCACGACCCGGGCCCCCGCGGCCCGGGTCGCGTGTTGTGGAAGCCGGGCCGGTTTGGCCCGGCTTTCTGCATTTCCCGCAGAGGTCTCCGTGCGACCGGCGTTTCCCACAGAGATCTCTGGCCAGCAGCGCTTTCGTGCAAGGGCCTCTGTGCGGCCGCTTCTTCACTCCGAGGTCTCTGCGCGGCTGGAACCTCGTGCAGGGGTCTCTGCGCGGCAGGGGCGCTGGGGCCGGTCATGCCTGGCTCCATAACGTGGACAGGTGTGACACGGCCAGCAACGATTTGCGGCCGGCGGCGTGCTCCAGCATGGACAGTCGCGTTTTGCGGGCCAGCTCGGCATCCATGTCGTGGCCGTAGGCGAGCTCGGGGCGGACGAGTTGGACGGCGTGGACCAGCAGATCGCCGGTGACCAGCAACGACTCGTCGCCCGACTCCACGAGCACCGACTGGTGGCCGGGGGTGTGACCGGGCGTGGCGACGACGCGCACCTCGGTGGTCAGCTGCGTGTCGCCCTCGATGACGTGCAGCCGGCCCTGCTCGTGCAGCGGCGTCAGGAGGACCTCCTCCTGCTGAGTCACGTCGCGTGCCGCGCGGAACGCCGTGACCTCGGCTCGCTGCACGACCACCCGCGCGTTGACGAAGGGCGAGTCGGCCGGCACCGCCCAGCCGATGTGATCGGTGTGCAGGTGGGTCAGGACGATCGTCTCGACGTCGGTGGCGGCGATGCCGGCCTCGGCGAGCGCGTCCGGCAGCCGCCCGGGCACGGGTGCCCACTGTGCAGCCAGGGAACCGGCCGGGCCGATGCCGGCGTCGACCAGGGTGACGCGGCCGTCCGGGCCGATCAGGGCGAAGCTGCGGAAGCGAAGCCACCACCGGCCGTCGAGGGTCAGTGAATCGGGGTCGAGCGCGTCGGCGGCGGCCCAGTCCTGCGGGGTCGCCGCCGGGAACGCGTCTTCTCTCAGGTCGAAGTGTGGCCCGTCGGCGTCGTCGAGCGCGACGACGGTGACGGACCCGATCTTGCGGATTGCGTCGGTCATGGGCAGGACTTTAGCCAGCCTGACCGACAAGATCGGGAGTTATCCACAATGCACGGTTGTCCACAGGGGGCGTTGCTGCGACCTCAGCGGAAAAGCATTCTCGTCGTCGTGAACGTCGAAGATCGGACCATCCCACCGGGCGGCGACCCGTGCCCTCGCCGGCTCCTTCTGCACGGCTGCGATGCCGGGCCGGCCTGCCTCGACCACGAATTCCGGGGCCGGCGCACAGTCGGGGAGGTGGCCCAGGCCGTGTCGACCAGGCGCAGGCTGCTCGCCATGCGGTCCTTGGTGACGTCGCAGACGACATCCGCGCTGGTTGTCGATGTAACGCCAGTGCGGGCTCTCCGCCATGATCGGATCTTGGGAGGCGTGGAAGGCGGTCAGAGACATGCTTCAAATGCGATCGGGTCGAGGTTACGGCGACCCGATCGCGTCCTGCGGCCAGAAGGTTTCTCCACCGCGCAGGAAGTGCCTGCGCAGGATGGCGGCAGGGTCGTGCGGGCTGGCGGGGTTGTGCGGGCTGGCAGGGTCGTGTGCGGTTGCAAGTCCCTGCGGCGTGGTCAGGCGTGGGCGATGCCGAGGCCGAGGAGGATCAGGCTGACTGCGGCGGCCAGGGTGGTTGCTGTTGATTTGGCGGCGAGCTCGGGAGACTGCTCGCGCAGGACGAATGCGGCGACCGGGACGATGGCCGCGCCGACCAGCCAGAGGTTGCTGGTGAAGACGGCGAGCAGGACCGCGACCAGGGCTGCCATGACCAGGATCGCGCCGGTGCGGGTGCGCTTGGCTCGGCGTGCCCGGGGGTCGAGCGTGCCGAACGTCAGCCCCGGGCGCCGGGGGCGCTGGGGGCTTTCGCCGGGATGCTGGGTTGCGGACATCGTTGATAAGGGTAGAGCGCTGATGCCAGTGCTGTCTGTGCCGCCGGTCATGGCGGCCCGGCAGCGATCTTCATGCTTCATGCAGTACGCTCGTACTGCTAAAGCACGTGTCCCGTGAGAGGAGCGCCGGCCGATGGCGAAAATCAAGGTCAACAACCCGGTCGTGGAGCTCGACGGCGACGAGATGACCCGGATCATCTGGAAGCAGATCCGGGAGCAGCTGATCCTGCCCTACCTCGACGTCGACCTCGAGTACTACGACCTGTCGATCCAGTATCGCGACGAGACCGATGACCAGGTGACCATCGACTCGGCCAACGCCATCAAGCGCCACGGCGTCGGCGTGAAGTGCGCGACGATCACCCCGGACGAGGCGCGCGTCGAGGAGTTCGGCCTCAAGAAGATGTGGCGCTCGCCGAACGGCACGATCCGTAACATTCTCGGCGGCGTTGTGTTCCGCGAGCCGATCATCATGGAGAACGTGCCCCGGCTCGTACCGGGCTGGACCAAGCCGATCATCATCGGCCGGCACGCGCACGGTGACCAGTACAAGGCGACCGACTTCGTCGCGCCGGGTGCCGGCAAGCTGACGATGACGTTCACGCCGACGGACGGCTCGGCGCCGATGGAGTTCCTGGTTTCGGACTTCCCGGCCGGTGGCGTGGCCATGGGTATGTACAACTACGACGAGTCGATCCGGGACTTCGCGCGTGCGTCGTTCCGCTACGGCCTGGCTCGTAACTACCCGGTCTACCTGTCGACCAAGAACACGATCCTGAAGGCCTACGACGGCCGGTTCAAGGACCTGTTCGCGGAGATCTTCGAGTCCGAGTTCGCCGAGGACTTCAAGAAGGCCGGGCTGACCTACGAGCACCGCCTGATCGACGACATGGTCGCCGCCGCGCTCAAGTGGGAGGGCGGCTACGTCTGGGCCTGCAAGAACTACGACGGTGACGTGCAGTCCGACACGGTGGCGCAGGGCTTCGGCTCGCTGGGCCTGATGACCTCCGTGCTGATGACCCCGGACGGCAAGACTGTCGAGGCCGAGGCGGCCCACGGCACCGTGACCCGCCACTACCGCCAGTGGCAGAAGGGCGAGAAGACGTCGACCAACCCGATCGCGTCGATCTTCGCCTGGACCGGCGGCCTCAAGCACCGCGGTCTGCTGGACGGGACCCCGGCGGTCACCGAGTTCGCGCTCGCGCTCGAGAAGGTCTGCGTCGAGACCGTCGAGGGCGGTCAGATGACCAAGGACCTCGCGTCGCTCATCGGCCGGGACGCACCGTGGCTGACGACCGACGAGTTCATGAACGCCCTGGACGAGAACCTGGCGCGCAAGCTCGCCTGATTTTCGATCGCTCCACCGCCGGTCCGCTCATGACGAGTGGGCCGGCGGTTGTGTTTCGAGGGACGTTCAGCGGAACAGCATAAATGCAGCAAAAGGCATGTTTAGGCATCGTAACTTGGGGTAGCGCTGGTCGTTTATCCAGTAGGACGGATGACGGCCGCGACGCCTGAGGAGTTGCCCGCCGGGTTGGCTGCCTTGTCCCGGGCGCCGACCGGTTCCCCTCGGGTGGCGCGGTCTGTGGGCGTGACGCCTGCCGTCCCTTCCCAGCGGGGGGCCTCGTCCCAGGCCCCCCGCCCCCCCAAACTCAGGTCCGCCCGTGTCGTCGGCCCGGCCCGGCCCGGCCCGGCCCGGCCCGGCCCGGCCCGGCCCGGCCAGGCCAGGCCAGGCCAGGCCAGGCCAGGCCAGGCTGAGGTTGGGCTTGGGCTTGGCAGGCGCTGAGGTCGGGCCGGATGCCAACGCCAGGCTGGATGCTAAAGCTGGGCAACGGAGGCCGGGGCTGGCCTCTGAGTCCGGGCTGGGCGCCAAAGCCGGGCTAGGCAATCGAAGTTGGGGCTGGCCGCTAATGCCGCCCCGGGCCTTGAGGCC
>NZ_BOQP01000067.1 GCF_018332715.1 Winogradskya consettensis
CAAGATCCGGGGGCAACGCCCGAGTGACGGTGATCCACACCCCGGGCCACACAGCCGGCCATATCTGCCTCTACCACCACGCAAGCAAGACCCTCATCGCCGGAGACGCGCTGAACATCCTGCACGGAGAGCTGGTCGGTCCGAACGAGGATCCGATGGCCGAGGACGGCGTTGTGGCGGACGATGCCATTTCTGCTCTCGAGAAGCTCACGGAGTACGACATCGCGGCCATCATCACCTATCACGGAGGCCTGTTCGACACCGAACCCAACAAAAACCTCGGCGAGGTCATCGCCCAGCGAAAGCTCTACAGCTATAGGCGTTAGGAATGAGTTGCCAGGCGGCGCGGCAGTGGTTCTACATGGTGTCGGCCGCTGGCACCTAACAAGTTCAAAGCTCGCTTCGTGGTAGCCGCCTTGCAGCAACCCGAAGATGCCGGCCTCGACCAGGTGGAGAGCTCTCCAACGTCGAACGCAATCCTGGTCGCGTCACGGCGGGCACGGCCCATCGCCTGCGTGCCGCGGCTGCGGATTTGACCGCAGCAGAAACCGAATGCCTGGACGGCACCGGCGTTGACACGAATGTGCTGCATGACCCGGCGGCCGAGGTCACCGCCGGCCAGGAGTTCGAGGTGATCCGGAACTTGCAGCACAGGCTGGCCGCGGCCCACCCGGGCCTGGCCATCGACGCCGGCAGCCGCTACCACGTGGCGATGCGTGACAGGAGCGGTGCGCGACGCCCTGCGCCGCAGACCGGGGCCGCTGCCGACGCTGCCGGAGGTCGCCGGAGACCTGGGCAGGAGCGTCCGAACGCTGTCCCGCCGACTCGACGCGGAACATTCGTCGTTCCGCGCACTCGCCGACGAGGTCCGGCAGGCACAAGCCGAGGCACTGCTCACGACCGGCATGACGACGGACCAGGTCGCCCAGCGCCTGGGCTACGCGGAGACATCCAGCTTCATCCGGGCATTCGGCCGGTGAACCGGCCGCGCTCCCCAGACTTACCGCCGCGAGCGGCAGACCTCGACGCCCGACCGGCTGCGGTAGGTCATGCGTGATGGGTGCTCAGGTGCCGGCGGGGCGGCGTCCAGCCCGTTCGGCAAGACCCTTGTCTGGCGATCAGCGTGATCGTGGCAGGACTGGTCTCGTTCAGTGAGCCGCGTAGGACTACACCCAGGCTCGAACGGTGATCACGTACGAGCCATGGCACGGCGGCCCGGCAGAAGCCGTCAGCGGCCGCGGCTCACCGGCCAATCAGGCCGCATGACTTGATCTGTCACCTATCGGTGCAGCAGACCCGCCTGGGACGATGCGAGCAACAAGGTACGAGCTATCGAAAACGGCTGCGCCGCGTGTGCGCCGACCGGTGGCGGGGCTTGGCTCTAGTCTTGACGAGAGTGGCGGCCATCAGCCGATCGTGCACCGGGTCGGCGATCAACATCCAGACGTGAAACGATCATGGCCGCTGCTGTCGTGGCATCCGTGCCGGTCGTCGCCGCGCAGCGATTCACCGCCGCCGACGTGACCACCGGCGGCAGTCAGGAACTGAAAGGCGGGCCGTGGGCGCCGACTCGACATTTTCCATCCAGGACATCCCGTTCAGCTGTCGCGGATCCTGGTTCGGCATCTCCCCGGTCATCGCGCAAGATACTTACGCTGACCATCTGCACCTGGTCTCGCACCAGTCCGGCATGCATCCCGTGCTGCGTTTCGAGGTTCGCGGCGATCCGGCGGTCGTGGCGACGCCGGCCATGCTGTCGTGGCACGGCGAAGGGGGCCGGATCGACCTGGTCTTCGAGGGCTCCGACACGATCCGCATCCGCGGCGAGCACCTCGGCTTGCGTATCGCTGCGGCCGCCGCGGAACTGACCCCGTTCAGCGGAACCTACCTCTACCACGACCCGGTCGACGGAGCGCACGTTTTCACGTCGTACGAGACCGGTCGGCGCTACCGGATCACTGTGCTCGCCGGCGACGTCGCAGGGTCGGCCGGCGTACAGCTGCTGGGCGCGGGAGAGCGCCACGTCGACCTGCCCGCCGGCGCCGACTGGGAGATCTCCATCATGGAGTACGAGGCGGGCCGGTCGCCGTACTCCGCCGACGCCACCTTCGAGCAGGCCGCCCATGCTGCCCGGACACGATTCGCCACCTTCGCCGATGCGGTGGCGCCCTGGCGCAGCGAACGAACCCCGGCCGCCGAGCTCGCCGCGTACGTGGTGTGGTCCGCCACCGTGGCACCGTCGGGTTTCGTCACCCGACCGGCCGTACTGATGTCCAAACACTGGATGGACAAGGTGTGGAGCTGGGACCACTGCTTCAACGCGATCGCCCTCGCAGCGGGCGACCCAGAGCTGGCCTGGCATCAGTTCCAGCTGCCCTTCGACCACCAGGATCCCTCCGGGGCGCTGCCGGACTCGGTGACCCACTCCGAGGTCCTCTACAACTTCGTCAAGCCACCCATCCACGGCTGGGCACTCGCCCGGCTGCGTGAACAGACACCGCTCGACCGGCAACAACTGAGCGAGGCTTACCAGCGGATCAGCCGCTGGACGCAGTTCTGGCTCACCCACCGCCGCGTTCCCGGCCATGAACTCGCGCACTACCAGCACGGCAACGACAGCGGCTGGGACAACGCCACCGCCTTCGACGACGAACGGCTCCTCGAGACCGCCGACCTCGCCGCCTTCCTGGTGACACAGTCACGCGAGCTGGCCGTGCTCGCCGACGACCTTGACGAACCGGGCGCGGCCCGGCGCTGGACCGACATCGCCGATCGGATGCGCGCTGCTCTGCTCGAGCAACTCTGGGACGGCAATGCCTTCACCGCGCGAAGCGCCGTGACCGGGCAGCCGCTCTCGAGCACCAGCCTGCTCGCCTTCCTGCCCCTCGTGCTCGGTGACGAACTCCCGGCCGAGATCGTCGACCAGCTCACCGCCGCGCTGCGGTCGCACTTGACAGGCCACGGCCTGGCCACCGAACCGGTCAGCTCGCCCCACTACACCGCCGACGGCTACTGGCGCGGTCCGATCTGGGCGCCGTCCACCGTGCTGATCGAGGACGGCCTTCGCCGAGCAGAGCAGACCGAGCTGGCCGACGAAATCAGCCGGCGGTTCCGGACCTTGTGCGAAACGTCCGGCTTCGCCGAGAACTTCGACGCCGAAACCGGCACCGGGCTGCGCGACCGCGCATACACCTGGACGGCGAGCAGCTACCTCATTCTCGCCGCCGCTCATGAGCGGCGCCACGCCGGTCTCCAGTGATCTGCCGGCTCACGTCCGGGCCGGGCGAGGGTGACGCTGTTTGCCGGCATCAGCTTGCGGCCACAATCTTCCAGCGCTGGTTGACACTGGTGGAATCGCTGTACTGGCCGATACTCGCCCCGTTCGCTGTGCGGCCCATGCCGTCGAGATAGAGCCCGCTGCCCACGTTCCTGACCCGTACGTAGGTGCCTGAGTTCTCGATTACCCTCGCCCCGGTGTAGGTGTTCCAGTAGCCGGCCACGGTCGGCTCGTTCCATCGCTGGTTGGCCGCGCCGGTGCAGGACCAGATCCGCGCCCGGGCACCGGTGGAGGCGCTCGGGGCATCGAGGCACTTGTTGCCGTACACAACCAGCTGACTGCTTGAGGTCGCCGTCCAGCTCCGGTTCGCGCAGCCGTTGCCGTCCCAGATCTGAACGACCACCCCGTCGAACTGGCTCTGGCCGTTGACGTCCAGATAGCGGCACCACCCCCCACCGCGGATCTCCCCGGTGGGGGGTGGTGCCGTCAATGGCGGCGGTCAGGGTGCTGCCGTTGAGGGTGAGTGACAGCCGCTGCATCATCGGGCCCCGAGGGGATGGCGACTTGACGAGCAATGGGGCGGGGCTGGGTCGTGTCGTCGGTCAGGGGCTGGTGCAGGAGATGGCGCCCGGGGCCGTGTCGGCGCTCCCGTTGGCCAGGAAGCCGAACGTGGTCGAGGCGTTCGCGCCGACCGAGCCGTTGTAGGTGGCGTTGCGCACGCTGACCGTGCCGCTGGTGCCGGTGTTGACGCCGTTCCAGACATTGGCGATGCTCTGCCCACCGCCGAGCGTCAGCAGCACGGTCCAGCCGCTGAGCGCGGTGGACCCGTTGTTGGCCACCGTGACTTCCCCCTGGAAGCCGCCGCTCCACGGGTTGACCAGGCGGTACGTCGCGGTGCAGCCGCCGGGCTGACCCGTGACAGGCGGCGTGCTGGGAGGGGTGCTCGGTGGCGTGCTCGTCCCCGGCACCGAGGTGGAGGCGGCGTTGAGGGCGTTGAGGACCGACGTGTACGCGGCCTTGGGGTTGCTGTTGCGGTCGAACAGCAGTGGGTTCTCGCTGCCGCGCCAGGAGTCGCTGTCCCGCACGCCCCAGGTCGTGATGCCGACGCAGCGGGGAACGTTCATGCACGCCTGGGTCAGCCCCGCGTACTGCGTGGTGGACGCGTTGGTGACGTCGGCCTCCGTCAACGCCACGTCCACCCCGAGGTCCGCGAAGCTCGACAGCGTCTGCTGAAAATTGCCCGGCAGCGAACTGCCACCGGTGAAGTGTGTCTGCAGACCTACACAGTCGACGGGTACGCCGCGGGACTTGAAGTCCCTGATCATGTTGTAGACGCCCTGCGTCTTGGCGTACGTCCAGTTCTCGATGTTGTAGTCGTTGTAACACAGTTTCACGCTCGGGTCGGCGGCCCGGGCGGCCCGGAACGCCGCCTCGATCCAGTCGTTGCCGGTGGACTGCAGGTTCGACGACCGGCGGCCGCCGTTCTCGGCGAAGGCCTCGTTGACCACGTCCCAGTAGGCGAGTTTGCCCTTGTAGTGGGTCATGACGCCGTTGATGTGCTCGATCATCGCGGCTCGCAGGCTGCTGCTGCTGAGGCTCCCCCAGAACCTCGGCTGCTGTCCGTGCCAGGCCAGGGTGTGACCCCGGACCCGCATGCCGTGCTGGGTGGCCCAGTTGTAGATCGCATCACCGGCCCGGAAGTCGAACTGGCCCTGGTTGGGCTCCGTCGCGTCGGGCTTCATCTCGTTGACGGCCGTCATCATGTCGAACTCGCGGTTCGCGATTGTGAGGAAACCCTGGTCGCTGAGGCGATCTCCGCCCATGGCGGCACCGAAATACCGGCCACTGCGCTCGGCGGCCGCCTTGAGCGTGGCCCCGGGTGGGCCCGTGAGATCGGCGTGGGCAAAAGTGGCCACCGCCACCGAGGACACGGCGATCGCCACGGTGCAGGCAGCGCCGAGAAGCAGCCTGGCGCGGCTGCCGGCACGGCGTTTCCGGTGTGCGTTGACGTCCTTCATCCTTACGTCCTCCTCATAGTTCAGCTGACGGTGACGGAGACGGTGAGGGGCGGGTCGTTCACGCCGGTCACCGAGGCGATCAACCCGAAACTGGTGGCGGCACCGGGAGCGAGGGCACCGTTGTACGCGGCGTTGGTCACCGTCACCGTCGTGCCGCTCTGGGTGCAGGCGCCGTTCCAGACCTGGCTGATGTGCTGCCCACCGGGAAAGGTCCAGGACACGGTCCATCCCTTGATCGCCGTTGCACCGGCGGTCACCGTCACCTCGGCCTGGAAACCGCCGGACCACGAACTCGTCACCGCGTACGCCGCTCGTGCGCCGGTTGGCGACGGGGGTGACATCGTCGGTTCGGCCGAGGGCGGCACACTGGTGGAGGCCGTTGCCGACGGCGACGGTGTCACGCCGGGCCGCAGAGCCTGGTAGGTGTGGCCGGCGCGCATGGTGAGCTGCACGCAGTCGGACTCCGGGCGGGTAACGACCGGGGTGGTGCCATCGGTGACGTCGACGAGGGTGAAGCTCGCCGCGAACAGCCGGGCGCGGAGCTTCACGGCGCCGTCGCGATCAGCCTTGATCACCAGCTCGTCCGCCTGACCGGCGCTCCACGCCATGCTCACGGTGAATCCGCCCCGCCCCCGCAGGCCGGCTACCCGGCCGGTGGGCCAGGTGCTCGGCAACGCCGGCAGCAGGTGCAGCTCGTTGTTGTGACTCTGGAGCAGCATCTCGGCGATGCCGGAGGTCGCGCCGAAGTTGCCGTCGATCTGGAAGGGCGGATGCAGGTCGAACATGTTGGGCGCGAGCCGGTCCGTGCGCACCAGGTCACCGAGCAGCTTGCGCGCCCGGCCGGCATCCTCCAGCCGCGCCCAGAAATTGATCTTCCAGGCGAGCGACCAGCCGGTCCCGTCGTCGCCGCGCAACTCCAGGGTCCGGCGCGCGGCCTGGTAAAGCTCGGGAGTGCCGCGCCTGGTGATCTGATTGCTGGGGTGCAGCCCGTACAGGTGCGAGACGTGCCGGTGGTTCGGTTCGGTCTCCACCCAGTCGGCGAGCCATTCCTGGATGTTTCCCCGGGAGCCGACGCGCATCGGTGGGAGCCGGTCCTTCGTCGCCCGTACCCGGATCTGGAAGTCGTCGTCGACGCCGAGGACCTCACCGGCCCGGGCCACCCCGTCGAACAGGTCACGCAGGATCTGGTTGTCCATGGTGGGGCCGGCGCACACGCTGGCGTTCGCGTGGTGGGCGAGTTCCGGCGAGTTCGACGGATTGGTGACCAGGTAGCCGCGCGCCGGATCGGTGACCAGGGTGTCCAGGAAGAACTGGGCGGCGCCCTTCATGGCCGGGTAGTTGGCCCGCAGGAAGCCGAGGTCACCGGTGAACCGGTAATGATCCCAGATCAGGGTGGACAGCCAGGCGCCACCGGTCTGCCACATGCCCCACAGCGCCCCGTCGACCACCGACGTGCCCCGCCAGGCATCGGTGTTGTGGTGGGAGACCCAGCCGCCGGCGCCGTACTGCACCTGCGCTGTACGGGCGCCGCTGACCGCCAGATCTTTGATCATCTCGAAGACCGGTTGGTAGCACTCCGCCAGGTTGGTGGTGTCGACCGGCCAGTAGTTCATCGGCAGGTTCGCGTTGAGGGTGTACTTCGAGTCCCATTGCGGACTCGTCGAGTCGTTCCAGATGCCCTGCAGATTGGCCGGCTGGGTGCCCGGTCGCGACGAGGAGATCAGCAGGTACCGGCCGAACTGGAACAGCAGTGCGGAGAACTGCGGGTCGTTGACGGTGGCGTGTTGCGCGATCCGCACATCGGTCGGCTGGTCGGCGGCGGCGGTGCGGCCCAGATCGATCGTCACCCGGACGAACAACGCCTGGTAGTCGGCGATGTGCCGGCTCCGGAGCTGGTCGTACGCGACGGCGCGGGCGGCCGTCAACCGGCTGCGGGCGAGGCCTTGGTAGTCGCCGTTGACGGTGCGGTAGTCGACGTAGCTCGAGCCGATCGACACCAGCAGCGTCACGCTGGTGGCGCCGGACACCCGCAGGGTCCCGCCGGAGCTCGTGACCGAACCGCCGGTGACGACCGCCTGCGCCAGGGCGAGGAAGCGGACGGAGCCGGTGACGCCCTCCATGGTGCCGGAGATCCCGTCGAGGGCGATCGTGGCGCCGTCCGGGCTGGACATCGTCGTGCGTTGCGGGCTGGCGAAGGTGCCGCTGAAAGAGATCGCGCCGGCCCGGTCCGCGGTCAGCCGGACGACCAGCACCTGGTCCGGTGCGCTCGCGAACACCTCGCGCTGATGGCGTACACCGTTCAGCACGTACGTCGTGGTGGCGATGGCGGTCGTCAGGTCGAGCACCCGGCGGTACTGCGTCGCGCCGGCGGCCGAGCCGAGGGCGAGCCGGAGGTCACCGACCGTCTGGTACGCCAGCTGACCGCTGGGCGTACCCATCATGGTCTGGTCGATCAGATCCTGCGCCGACGTCCACTGGTCGGCCGATACCCGCCGCCGGATCTCGGCCAGCGCGGCCGCACCCCGGGGGTTGCTCGAGTCGTAGGGGCCACCGGCCCAGATCGTGTCCTCGTTGAGCTGGAGCCGTTCGGTATCGACGTTGCCGAACACCATGGCGCCGAGTCGTCCGTTGCCGATCGGCAGCGCCCTCAGCCAGTCGGAGCCGGCCGGCTCGTCGTACCACAAGGCGAGGTCGCCGGACGCCAGCACCTCCGGGGGCGCAACAGAGTCGGCTCGGGCGACCGCCGTCCATCCCAGAGGCAGAAGCGCCGCGCCGGCCGCACCCCCGAAGATCAGGCGCCTGCGTGTCACCTCAGGCATGGTTGTCCCTTCCATGAAGAAGAGCAGGGTCAGGCGCCGGACAATGCTGGGAGCGCTCCCAAAAGCGGCATCCCTAGATTGCCAGATTGTTTCCGACCCATCAAGTGATGGGCGTCAATCTTTTATCTATTTCTTGGCGGTTCGACGGCGTAACAATTTTTGCTCATTGGTTCTTGGAGAATGGCGAAAATGTCTATTGATCGCCTCACGCCCGCATTCAGCACCGCCCGGCCTGTCCCGTCGGTCGTCTACCCCGCATCATCCGCGTACGCCGACGTCCCGGCCTCACCGGCCGGGTCCGGGTCGCCGCTCCGCGGGGCGGCACGGCAGCGGTCGACTGCGCCGGCACCGACGAGGCGCTCGACGTCTCCCTGGAGCTGGTGCCCAACCTCGACCCGTCCACAGTGGCGGCTGACCTGCACGTCTCGGTCCGGGCCCTGCCGCACCTTCGCCCAGGACCAGCAGACCGTCATAGCTTACGTACGGCAGCGGCGCCTCGAACGCATCACCGCGGAACTGATATCCACCTCCTGGCCAATCGCCGAACTCGCAGGCCGCTGGTATTCACCGATGAGAGCCATCTCGGCGAGGCGTACAAGAAGCATCTCGGCGAAACCCGGGGAACGCGGAGCGGTACGCCATGACAGTGGGGTCAGCGTTCAGGTTGCGACGATCTGCCGGTCGTGGTGAGGCTGGTCCGGAACGCGATCGGCGTCAGGCCGGCTCGCGCGCGGAAGTATTCGGTGAAGTTTGTGCCGCTGGCGAACCCGAGGCGGGCCGCGATCTGAGCTGCGTTGTGGTCGCTGTGCGCGAGCATTCGTTTGGCCTCCAGGACGATGCGTCGATCGATGAAGTCCTTGCCGTTGACGCCCGCGGTGGCCATGGTCGCCCGGCTCAGGGTGCAAGCCGAGTAGCCGACTGAACGGGCGTAGTCGTCGAGCCGATGGATGCGGGTGAAGTCGCGTTCGAGGGCGGTCCGGAACCGTTGAAAGGTATCGCCGGTTTCGAGGTTCTGGTCGGCGGTGGACGCGCCGAGGTGTGTTGCCGAGCAGGGCGTCACCATGGTCTACGACACCGTGCACAAGGTCATCGCCGAGGGCAACTTCGTTCTGACCGTGTCGGAGGGTTCGTTCGGCCCGGCGCCGACGGCGTTCTACGACCTGTTCCGCGTCGACAACGGCAAGATCGTCGAGCACTGGGACATCACCCCGGAGATCGTGGCCGACCTGCCGCACAGCAACGGCCCGTTCTGATCACTCGTGTTCCGCCGGGCCGGGCTCGGCGGAACACGATCCACCTTGGAGAGCATTAGGGGCGGGCGAGGACTCCGGGGAAGGGCAATTCGGGTACGGCGGACCGCCGGGCATCCGTCGTCCGGCGCTGCTCCGGCGCCACGTGACAGGTGACGTCCCGGTTCGGGAGGACACCGGTGGCCAGGTATGAGTTGGCCACCGCGACCGCGCACGGGTTGCCGTCGTCGTACACACCGTGGTTCTTGGCCTTCTCGACCATGACCAGACGGGATTCTCGCAGCGCACGGTGCATGCCCACACCCATCGGGCCGGGCGTCTGCAGGTCCCACTCGTTCTGCAGGAGCAGCACCGGGACCTTGTTGTCGATCCGGAGGTCCGGCTCGGTGTGCGGCAGCGACCAGAAGCTGCACGGGTTGGCATTGACCAGGAAATCGCCGACCAGCGGATACCGGCGGATGGTTCGCTTGATGTCGTCGAGGGTGGCCTTCTCGCCCAGCGGCCAGGTCGAGCTGTCGTTGCACAACACCGACCAGAACGGCGAGGTGAACGCGTCGTCCTGCCCGCCGTCATCGGGGATGCTCAGGTCATGCGGCTTGCCGTCGAGGGCGCCGCGCAGCTCGCGGACATAGGCCACGCCGGCCTCCGGGCCGTCGATCGTCGCGCTCACCATGTCGGACCGCGCCTCCAAAGCGGAGTAGGACCTCCCGTCGATCTGGATCGGGTGCTGCGCGACCCGCGCGGCCAGATCCCAGAAGGACTTCTCGACGGCCCCGGGTGTGCGGCCGAGATGGTAGATGGCGTCCCGCTCGGCGGTCCACCGGGTGAACCGGTCGAAGTACGCGGTGGCGCCATCGGCCATCGCGTCGTAGACGCCCCGCCAGATTCGTGCCGGGTCCAGGTTGCTGTCCAGCACGACGCGGTCGGTCCGATCGGGGAAAAGCTGGGTGTACGCCGCGCCCAGGAAGGTGCCGTACGAGAGGCCGTAGTAGGAGATCTTCGGCTCGCCGAGGACCGCGCGGATCAGATCCATGTCGCGTGCGGTGTTCCGGGTCGAGATCTGCCCGGCCGTCGGGGTCGCCGCACACTTGGCGGCCACCGCTTTGGCCACCGCCACATCGCGCGTGAACCGCTGCGGCCGGTAGGGCCTGCTCTGCACCGCCTCGTCGCCGACCAGGCCGCAGGTCAGGGCACTGCTCCGGCCGATACCGCGCGGGTCGAAGCCGATCAGGTCGTACTGCTCGCGCACCTCCTGGGGTAGCCCCTCCCCGCGCCACAGTGGCTCGTCCAGCCCGGGTGCGCCGGGGCCGCCGGGGTTGAGGAAGAGGACACCGCGGCGCTTGGCGGGGACGCTGGTGGCGAGCTTGGAGAACGTGATCCGCAGGGTGCCGGCGTCCGGCCGCAGGTAGTCGACCGGCGCGTCGATGGTGGCGCACTGCAGCTCGGATTCGTCGTCGCAGGCGGCCCAGGTGACCGGCTGCTCGGTGAACCGCCGCGAGGGCGTGCCCGGGGTCGGCGACGGCTCTGTCGCCGCGCCGGCGTGCGGCGCGACCAGCAGCGCGGCCACGGCGGCCAGGGCGCCGCCAAGACCGGCGAGCGCTGGTGTGCGGAGGGGGCTTCGCCGCCGTGCCCGACGGGCCGGATACTCGGCGTCAGTCATCGGCGTCTCGGTGGCGTCGTTGGTACTCATAGTTGTAGATCGCTCCGAGCCCCCCGCCAGGTTTCGTCAGAGACTATGAGGTGGATCATATTCAGCACGTCTGCTGGATCGGGCCGTCCCTCGTCGCCAGTTCGTCCACGGAGACAATCCGTTCGTGGCGTTGCACAGCCGCGTCACCCTCATTTCCGCCTTCATCAAACTGTCCGCACATCCTCGAGAGGCGTACCGGCGCCCGCACGGAGCGCGACCTGGCTCCGGCGATCTTCGATGAGTTCGACCCGGAAGCCTGGTCGAGCTCCTGGGGGCACTCGGCGGCCGAGATCCGCGAACGAATAGCCGGCAACGGACCGTAATCGGACCGCCCGGTGTTCCGTACGCCTGGGGCGCGATCAAGAGTTGGCCGGCACTCACGGATGTCAGTCTGGGGTGAGATTCGCGGTTGGCTGTGGCTCACCAGGCTCACCAGGCTCACGGTCACGAGCGACCCGCACAACATCGTCGAGGAACTCACGAGGGTAGAGCTTGGGCACAGAACATATTCCAGCCCGCCGTCACGGCAAGCCGTCTCAGCTGTCACCTATCGGTGCAGCAGGTCCAGACATGAACGCGCTCGGTCGGTTGTCACTGTGACGCCCGACCGAACGGCGGGCCGCGTGAACTGGGCCGGTTCCGGTCGGCTGCGCGTGCGGATCAGCGGGTGACGGTGACCGGGACGGTGAACATGGCCGCATCCACTTTCGGGCTCCCGCCGTAGCTGATGACGACCTTGCCGGCGCCGGCCTTGGTGCTGGTTTTGATGGGCACGGTTATCTGGCCGTTGCTGTTGGTGGTGTGCGCTTGGTGGACCGTTCTGCCGCCGGGAAGCGTGACCCGCACGCTGAACTGTGCGGACGCCATGGGTGTCCCGTTGGTGCTGCTCGTAAACGTGAAGATCCGCCTGACGGTCTTCGACGTGCGGACCTTGATCGTGGACGTGCCGGACGCGCGGACCTCAGCCGGAACGGTTGTCGTCGGTGCCGGTACCGCAGGAGGTGTCGGCTTCGGGGGCGGCGGCGCGGTGCCACCGGCAGGTGCGTCTCCGACAGCTCTGATGATGGCGGTGTACGTGTTGTACGTCGAGGCGGGTTTTGGCGAGCCCCAGGTGCCCTGGATGAGGGCCCGCAGCGGGTCCTTCAGGTTGGTGGCGATGTCGTTCTCGGGCTCGTCACGGCCGGGCTCGCCCCAGAGGCTGAGTTGGGAGCCCAGCAAGTGCGGGTCCGACCTTGCGATGGTGGTGTTGCCGGTGCCGAAGGCGAACTGGTTGGGAACGAACGATTCGTAGATGGCAGCCGGGTCGGGCCGGCTGATGCCGACGATGTAGTACAGCTGGTTCCAGTTGGCGTTGATGAGGTCGTGGCCGCGGTCGGCAAGAGTCTGCGGGGTCATGTCGGTCGAGCCGTACCAGTGTGCAATCTGGACGGTCGGCGCGACGTTGACGACGGTTCCCGGGACGAGTTGGTCGTTCCAGATCCGTAGGGTCTTACCGTTGGCCCGTACCAGATGGTTGATCTTGTTGATGAAGTCGTATTGCAGGTCCCGGCCGGTAGCGGACTTGCCGAACAACTGGTGAGCGCGCTGGTCGAGCTGCGGGAACTGGGACATTTCCGCGGCGCTGAGCCATTCATCGGCGCCGAGATGCCAGTAGGGGCCGGTGAAGAGAGGTAGGTACTCGGTGATCAGATCACGGGCCAAGGGCCATGCCTGGTCGCTGGACAGGTCCAGGCTGCGTGTGCCGTTGTTGCGCACCAGGCTGAGACTGGGTTTGTCCCGCAGGATGCGGGTCATGTGTCCAGGCATGTCGATCTCGGGAACGATCGTGATCCGGTACTGCGCCGCGTAGGCCACGAGTTCGGCGATCTGCGCTTTGGTGTAGTGCGTTGCCGACACGACCTCGGGGTGGCTGCTGCTCTCGATACGGAATTCCTGGTCGTCGCTCAGGTGCAGGTTCAGCCGGTTGTACTTCAGGTATGCCAGTTCGCGTACCCGAGCGTGTAGCCAGTCGATGGTGTAGAACTTGCGGCCGGTGTCGATCATGAAGCCGCGATCGCGGTAGACCGGTGCGTCGGTGGCGGTGCCTTGGGGCAGGGATCGGTTCTGCTTGAGCATCTGCAGCAGGGTCTGGGTTCCGTAGAAGACACCGGCGGTGCTGCCGCTGATCGTGGCGGTGCCCGCCAGAGCGAGCCGATAGCCCTCGTCGCCGAAACTGCCTGCGGTGAGGACGACGTCACCGACGGCTGGGGTGCCGGACGCGATCGGCACTGGGTAGCCGGTCACGGCCCGTAGATCCGCGGCGAGCAGCCCCGCGGCGGTCTGCAGAGCCACGGTACTTGTCACGATCCGTGATGCCGCCGTGAAGATGTAGTTCCCCGAGGCGGCTGTCCATTGCTGGATGGATGGGATGGTGGCCGGTGGCGCCGAGGCGGCGGCTCCTGCGGGTGCCGATGCGGATGCGGACGCGGACGTCAGCGTGCATCCTGCAGCTAGAAAGAGGGCTGCGAGGAGCCTTCCGTGTCCGGGGCGCATGGCGGCACTGCCTTTCCTACGCGAGGCCAAGAACGGAACCGAGGGGTCTGCGAAGCAGGTGATGTGGAATGCGGCCGCACCCGAGTTCACCGGGGTTGTTCATGGTAGCCACGGAAGCGGCGTAGCCCGCCGGGTCCACCCCCTCCCCGCGGGCCAGCAAGCCGGTAACCAGCGCGTCCGCCGGCTCAGCCGGCCACGCGCCTCGATCCGAGACGCGGCCACCTACACCTGCCGCGTCATCCCGGCCAGCTGCTGTCGACATATCTCAGATGATCGGAAGCCGAGGCACCCACCTGAGTCTTTCACTAAATCTGGCTCCCGCCCGCAAACCGCTACCAACGCAGCTACGACCCGGGCGCGGCCCCGCACGGCGGGGAGTCCCCACCTGCGGCCATCATCGGTGCCTGCAGAACATCGCCAAGTCGCCGGGCTCGTCGTTCGGACTGTCGTGGACGTGCGGCGGCTCCTGGGCGTTCCTCAACGTCGACCATAGGTCCTCTATCGGCGCGTGATTGCACGGTGACCATCGACGGCCACCCCATCACCACCCGCATAAGGGTCGCCCCACCGAGCACACCAACCGATCTCCGCCGACCACTGTGCATCATCGACAGCGTCCGGAGGTAGCGGCGCGCGCTTCGGCGTGGTCGGTGGGAATCGCCCGCTTCGATGCACTCAGCCGAACGCCCCATCACCGATGATCGGTGATGGGGCTCCGGTTTCACCGATTCAGCATCCGTGCGACTGATGAGCCGGCCGGCTTCGCGCGTAGGCGATCATCGCTATACCGGCGCCGATGATGAGCGTGGCCCACACAACAAGCATTTGAACCGGTGCCCCGGTGGTGGGCAGTTGGCCGCTACCACCGCTGTCCCCGGAATCGCCGCGGGGCGGGGTCGCACTCTTCTCGACCGTGACCGCCATGCGGATCATGTGCGTTTCGCCTGAGGCATCGACGCCGGACGCGACGAGGTCGTGCTCACCGATCGCCAGAGAAGCGGGGACGGTGATCTGCCTGGTGAAGTTCCCGTCGGAGTCGGCAACGACGGTGCCCAGCACGATCGGGGCGCTGTAGACGATGATCACTGCGGTGGAGTAGGGCGCGAAGCCGGTGCCGAGCACGGTGATCTGCTGGCCCGGGTCGACGGTGCTGAGCACGCCTTCGGTGGTGGTGAGGGTGGCAGGCGCGGCTGCGGGGGCGCTGACCGGTACTGCGGGCTCCTGCGCAACGGTCGAGGTTGACGCGTCCGATTCGAGCGAGTCGCCGCCCGGACTGTGTGCGACGACGGTGTAGGTGTAGGAAACCCCCGCGGTAGCACCGATGACGCAGGACGTCGCCGTGATCGAGGTGGTGGCACAAGTAGCAGGCCCGGGGTGCGCGTAAACCGTGTATCCGGTCACCACGCCCGTCGTCGACTGCGGCCATGTGACTGTGGTGGATGACGTACCGGCGGTGGCGGTCGGGCGGGTCACCGTGGCCGGTTTCGTCGTCACCGAGGTGGCTGTGCTCGCCGTGCCCGTGCCGACCGCGTTGACCGCTCGGAGCGCGACGGAGTAGCGAACACCGCTTTGCAGACCGGTAGCCGTGCCCGTGAGCGGGGAGCCACTGGGGGTGAACGTGGTCCAGTTCTCCCCGCCGTCGAGCGAGATCTGGTAGCCCGTGATCGGTGATCCGCCGGAGTCAGGAGCTGTGAACGACAGGGTCAGTGCCTCCGGACCGGCGGTGGTGCTGATGCCGCTCGGCACGCCGGGAGTGGTCATCGGTGTGACCGCAGCGGTGGCGATGGATTCCCCGGAGCTACCGACGCTGTTCGTGGCGTGCACGGTGAAGATGTACGACGTGCCGTTCCGCAGCCCGGTCACGGTGCAGGGGGAGGCTGAACAGTTTGCGGTGACACCATCGGGCGTCGAGGTGACCGTGTAGGAGGTGATGGCTGCCCCCCGCCGGTGGAGGACGGGGTGGAGAACGACACAATCGCACGGCCCGCTCCGCCGGTCACCACCGCCGCAGTGGGCACGCCGGGTACAGCGGCCGGGGTGACCTGCACGGCGGCGGTGGCAGCACCGGCACCGACCGAGCTGCGCGCCCGGATTCTCACCGGGTAGGTGGTGCCGTTGGCCAGGCCGGGAACGGTCGCGGTCAGCGAGGCGCCGCCGGTAACGGTCAGTGTGTTCCAGGTACTGCCGTCGTCGAGGCTGTACTCGTATCCGGTGATCGGCTCGCCGCCGGTGTTGACCGGGACACGGAACACGAGGGTCGCGGCCCCGTCACCCCGCTGGACCGTCAGGGCCCCCGGAGCTGCCGCGACGGTAGCAGGGGTGACGGCGGCCGATGCACTCGACGATGCCGAGTTACCGGTGGCGTTCGTGGCGCGCGTCGTGAAGGTGTACGACGTGCCGTTGGACAGTCCGTTGATGACGCACGGGCTGGAGGGGCACGTGGCGGTAATGCCACCTGGCGTCGACGTGACCGTGTAGGAGGTGACCGCGGACCCGCCGTTGTCTGCCGGCGGGGTGAACGAGACTGACGCGGATGCGTTCCCGCGGGTGGCGGATACTGCGGTCGGTACGCCCGGGACGGCGGCCGCCGTGGCGGATTGCTCGGCCGAGGCGAGGCTGGGGCCTTGGTCGTTGACTGCCCGTACCCGTATCCCATAGGTCGTGCCGTTGATGAGATCGGCGACCGTGGCGGTGACCATGCCGTTGGTGGTGGTGCTCTGCAGTGTCGTCCACGGTCCCCCGTCGAGGGACACTTCGTAGCCGGTGATCGCCGAGCCCTGGGCGGCTGGTGGCGTGAACGACACCGAGACCTGCCTGTCGCCCGGTGTGACGGCGATCGTGGGTGCCGAGGGCACATCGACCGGTGTCACGGAGGCCGAAGCCGGCGACTCGGCCGAGTCGCCGATCGCATTCGTCGCGTGAACGGTGAACGTGTACGAGGTGCCGTTGCTCAGTCCCGTCACCGCGCACGGGCTGGACGGGCACGAGGCGGTATGGCCACCCGGACTCGCCGTGACGGTGTAGGACGTGATCGCCGAGCCACCGTCGCCTGCCGGAGCGGTGAACGACACGCCGGCCCCGGCGTGGCCGGCGGTCGCCGACACGGCGGTCGGCGCACCGGGCAGAGACGCCGGGGTGACGGCCGAGGAGGCGTTGGAATCGGTGGAGTCGCCGATGGCATTCGTTGCGTGGACCGTGAATGTGTACGACGTGCCGTTACCCAGCCCGGTCACCACACACGGGCTGGACGGACACGAGGCGGTGAAACCGCCCGGACTCGCCGTCACCGTGTAGGACGTGATCGCCGAGCCACCATTGCTCGACGGCGCGGCGAACGACACCGACACCTGAGAGTCACCCGGGGCTGCGGTCACGTCGGTCGGCACGCCGGGTTGCCCGATGGGCGTTGTCACGCTTGACGCGGTGGACTCGGGCGAGTCGCCGACGGCGTTCGTCGCGTGGACCGTGAACGTGTACGACGTGCCGTTATCCAGCCCGGTCACCACACACGGGCTGGACGGACACGAGGCAGTGAAACCACCCGGACTCGCCGTCACCGTGTAGGACGTGATCGCCGAGCCACCATTGCTCGACGGCGCGGCGAACGACACACTGGCCTGACCGTTGCCCGCGGTCGCTGTGACCCCCGCCGGAGCCGTCGGCGCCAGCGCGGGAGTCACCGCGGCGGAGGCGGTCGACTCGGTCGAATCACCGTTGACGTTGGTCGCGTGGACGGTGAACGTGTACGCCGTGCCGTTCGTCAAGCCTGTCACGACGCACGGACTCGAAGGACATGACTGAGTCACACCCCCCGGGTTCGACGTCACCGTGTAGGACGTGATCGGTTCACCGCCATCGCTGACAGGCGCGGTGAACGACACGGACGCCTGGGAATCGCCGGGCGTCGCCGAGACCGCCGTCGGACTGCCCGGGCTTGCCACACCGTTGAACGTCATGACGACCGAACCGGTGGAACCGTCGCTGGCTACCAAGCCGGGCAACTGCACACCGCCGGTGCCGGCCTGCACCGCGATCGAGGCCGACGACAGCGCGCTGGACGCGAACGAGGAGCCACCGCCTCCACCAGCCACATTGGAGCTGAGGATGGAACCCCGGCTACCGCCTCCGCCACCACCGCCACCGTATCCACCACCGCCACCGCCGCCTCGAGCACCGCCGGGCACCGCACCGCCCGTTCCGCCGGCCGCGATGGACTTCGCCGAGGGGTTGTTGCTACCTCCGGCCGTACCGGGAGCGTAGTTGCCTGTCCCGCCGGCCCCGCCGGTGGAACCGACGCCCGGACTACCGGGGCCGGACACGGCCTGGGCGTTGTCACTGGTACCCGCCGACCCCGCGTTGCCGCCGTCACCGTTGTACGAGCCGCCGCCACCACCACCGGCGATGACGAGTTTCGCCAGGACGGCGTTCGACGAGTCGAGAGCGAAGATGCCCGAGCCCGCGCCGCCGGTGCTCGTGCCATGGTTGTCGCCGGTACCGGCTAAACCGACCAGGACGTACAGAGATGCTGTACCAACGGGAAGTGTCAGTGTCCCAGTCACCTCGGCCGCGTTACCTCCGATGTGCGCCCGCGCGGGATAGCCGGCGCCGCCACCGGCGCCCACCACATCCACATCCACCGACGTCGTGCCGTTTGGCACCGTCAAGGTGTAGTTGCCGCTGGAGGAACAGGTGACCGTGCTGAGCAGGGCCGGCGTGGAGCCATCAGAACAAGGTGACGTGACAGCCCAAGCCGGTGCTGCCGCCGCCAAGGACATCCCGCCCCCGGCGAGTACGCCGCTGACCAGCACAGCGGTGGTCCGACGCAACCTCGAACTGACGTTTCGACACATACTCACTCGGCCGTCCTTTACCGCTGCGTGGCCTCGTCGCCACCGACCCCATCAACATCAACACCTCACTCTAGAGAAGATAGGGCGGAAAATGCATAAAAGCCGCATTTCTTCTCATAGTCGGTGACGACTAGCCCCAGGCCGATGAGCCGGTCCTTGAGGTGATGGTCGGTCGAGTCCGGGACCCATTTCTAGATCGGCAGCGGTATCGGCTGGTCCGGCGCCGCGGCAGCGTGCTGGGGCTGGACGAGATGCGCCGGCTGGGCCTCAACGTCAGCACCGCCGGGTTCGATGAGCCCGGCTGGGTCCACGACGAGACAGCAACCCAGCGTGCCCTCGCCTTGGCCAAGCACGTCACGGGTATCCACCTGAGCGAAACAGCACCGAACGTCACGGCCTTTACCGCCGTCGCCGTACCCAAGCAGGGCTCCGACCGGATGGCACCCACATCTTTCGTCGTGCCGCCCGCCGAGGATTACGACGAGGACGAATACGACGAGCAAGCCGAGCAGACTCAGGCGTGGACCGGCATCGACCTACCCGGCGAGCGGTTACGCTCGGGCGGATTCAGTGGTGCAGAGCCCGCCCGCCGGAACATGAACCTGCTCACGGCATTGGCCGACGCCGGGAACGACATGACGCTCTTCCCGATCCGGCGGCAGCTCGATCCTTTACCGATGGCTCCGCAATATCTTCCCGACGGCAGCCTGGACCGGGGATCGCGTCAGCACCTGGCCTGGAATTTGCTGCACAACCCGACGGACCCCGTCCCGCTGTCAGCGGCATGCAACGCCCTCACCACCGCCATCGCAGTCGACAACGGACGAGACCGGCAACTGTTCGCCGACCTGCGCGTACGGTTCCCTCAGCTCGGATAGTTCGCGGTGCCTGCCTGGCTGATTATCTTGCCCGCCACAATTCCGGTGGATTGACAGGGCTTCATCGAGGCTGAGGCGCCCGCCTTCCGGCGCCCCCCAAGACCCAGTTCCGGCGGATAGTGGATGCTCGGTGAGCGCGGCAGCCGGCCCAAGCCGGCGGCAACGGCGCACAGGACATGGCCGGCGTGGTCGTCACGCTCTACTCGGCGCAGAGCTGCACCTGGAGGGAGAAGAAGTCCTCCAGGTGCCAGGTGCTCTCGATCTTCCCGTTCGCGAATTCGCGTGGGTGCAGGAGGAGACGGCCAACCAGGGCGCATGGTCGTTCGTCGCGCTGAACCTGCTCGAGCACCTCGAAGGCGTCCGCCTACGCCCGATCTCGCGCCCGGCCGCCGCGGCGCCCGCCGTGGGCTCGGCCACGATGCACGACGCCGAGCAGGCCGCCCTGACCGAGGCGGCGCTGCCGAAGCCGTAGGGTTTGGCAGGTTGAAAGGGCGGGGCCACTGCGGCCCCGCCCTTCTTCGCATATGCAACGCTTCCGGGCCGGGCTGCGTCCTGGGTCGGAGGTGTGAGCACATGGCTGATGACAGCCTCTTCGCGGACTTTGTTCGCATGCGAGGTCAGGCGCTCTACCGGTATGGGTATCTGCTCACCGGCAACCATCACGACGCTGACGATCTGGTGCAGGACGCACTGATCAAGCTGCGGTCGCACTGGTCGCGAGTGTCCCGCAAGGACGATCCGACCGGGTATGTGCGGACGACCATGGCGCGGTCGCATGTGTCGGTGTGGCGACGGCGACGACGTGAGGTCCCGACCGCGAAGCCGCTGGACCACGCGTTCGACGATCCGGGGATCGACCGGGCGGAGCACACCGGCCGGGCCGGGCGGATCTGGGCCGCGCTGGCCCTGCTGCCGCCCCGCCAGCGGACCGTGCTGGTCCTGCGCTACTACGAACACATGACCGACGCCGAGATCGCGGTGTCACTCAACGTAAGCCCCGTCACCGTCCGCACCAATGCGTTGCGTGGTCTGGAGAAGTTGCGTGCGACCGGTGTCGCCGACCTGGAAGTGGTGAAGTGATGACCAACACGGACCTCAGTGCGGCGATGACCTCGTTCGCCGACGACGCCCCGCAGCCGCCGATCGATCTGCTGGAGCGGGTCGAGACCAGGCACCGGCGCCGCCGCCGCGCCCAAGCAGCGGTCGCCACCTGCGCGGCGGTGGCCGTGGTGGCGGCGGGTGCCGGTTTGTTGCGGCCGGCCCCCGAGACCGCCCAGCCGGCCGGGCCGCCGGCCACGGCCGGGTTCCACCTGCCGCCCGTCCCGGCCACGGTGCCGTCGATCAAACAGGCATGGCCGGACGCGGTGGTGGCCGACGCGATCGCGAACACGCCGGCCGGCCGGCCGCCCCTCGTCGTCGGCGTGCTCGATCCCACTCACTGGCTGGTGGTCAGCCAGCCGGATTCGGGAAAGATGTGGAGCTACGCGGTCGCGGATCGAAAGTACCGGCCTCTGCTCACGCACACGGGCGGCGCGGTCTTCCAGGAGAGCCTGGCGGTCACCGGCAAGGCGATCGTCCGGGCCGTCGCAGCCGGTGACCACACCGAGGTCTGGATGAGCACGCGCGACGGTGGAAACGATCACCGCGTAGGCACGGTGAACCAGAAGGACTCGAACAGCCTTTGGGCTGACGACACAAACGTCTATCTCTCGTTCAACGCCGTGCCGGGCATCTTCCGGATGTCGCTCAATGACGGCCGGGCCGAGCCGCTCGACGGGTTCGATCAGTTCCGTCTCGACAAGTCACCGTGGGCGTTCAGTGACGCCGGGCCGCTCCGCAACGTGGTCACCGGCCAGGAGATCGCCGTTGCCAGGTCGACGGGCGCCGGGCCCACCGCCCCGGCCGGAGCGCAGCCCAGCTCTGCTCCGAGCGGCGAGGAAACCGTGGAATGTACGCCCGCGTTCTGTGTCGCCTGGGACGCCGCGAAGTTCGTGCAACGGCCGGACGGCTCCGAGCGCACCCCGGTGCCCTACCCGGGAGTGGAAATGATCATGCCCGGCCATCTGCTGGTGTCGGACGAGAAGCTCCTGGTCGACCCGCTGACCGGAGTGATGGGCCAGGCCGGGCCGGAGTGCCGCTACGAGGGCTACCTCGCGATGTCGGGCGGCGTCATCGTCAACTGGAGGTGCAAGGGTTCACTCTCGCAGATCTTCCTCCGCACCGAGAACTGATCGGCAGGGGCGGGGCCGCGTGCCCCGCCCCTGCCGTTTTTAGTATCCGGGGCATGTACGTCACGGATCGTGGGATCGAGGAACTCGTCGAGCGGCACGGAGCCCGTGTCGCTCGAGTGGGTCGGCGAGCAGCTGCGGACGTTCGTCGACATGAACCCCGAGTTCGAGACGCCGATCGAGCGGTTCGCCACCTGGCTGGCCCGCGACGACGAGGACAATGAGGACTGATCGGCCGATCCGGCGGGTCTCGGCATCCTCTCGAATGCTCGCCGCCGTCGGGGGCCCGATCCTGACCGCCGGGGTCGCCGGCGGTGTCGATGGCCCTGGGCGAGTACGTCTCGGTCAGCAGCCAGCGCGACACCGAACGCGCCCTGCTCGCTAAGCGATGTCTCGCAACTCGGTGCAGGCGTTGCCCGTGACCGGTTCCGGATCAGCCGGCCAAGGCGATGTTGAGCTTCCCCCGGTAGCTCGCAGGGTTTCCAGCATGGTCTGATGACCGTGGGAGGAGTCCTCGTGGCAGCACCGAAGAAATACCCCGACGAGCTACGCCGGCGTGCGGTGCGGTTGTATCGGGAGTCGGATCCCAAGCCGGTGATTCGGCGTCTGGCCGAGCGACTCGGGGTGCATCCAGAAGCCCTGTCGAACTGGATCGAGCAGGATCAGGCCGACCATGGCTTTTTCGTATCGGAACTCGACCCGTCCCGGCGACGGTCATGACATTCGTTGCCGAGTTGCGTGAATGGTTCGGGGTCGAGCCCATCCTTCGGGTGCTCGGCATCGCGACCTCGACGTTCTACGGCTGGCTGAAACAGGCCGCTGAGCCGTCGCATCGCTGCCGGCAGGACGCGATCCAGGTCGAGGATATCGGCCGGATCCATGAGCGGTCCGGCCAGATGTATGGGTCGCCGCGGGTTCATGCCACGCTGCGGCGCCAGGGCCACCAGATCAGCCGTAAACGCGTCGAGCGGTTGATGCGTGAGCAGGGCGCCCCGCCCCGGCATCCGCGCTGGATCTGCAGCGCGCTGCGGTAGCCGCGCGCTGATCCGCTCACCGTGGTCATCGCCAGTCGAAATGCTCGCGGTGCAGGTTACGGCGAGCGATCCCCGCCGCACGAAGGCTTTGGATGAAGGCGTTGACCATCGGCGCGGGCCCGCACAGGAACACCGACACCTGGCGGGGGTCGTCGTCGGCGATGGCGGTCAGGGCGGCGTCCACGCTCAGGTAGCCGCTGGTGGTGCTGTCGTGCAGGTGTAACCGCAGGTGGGGAACTCCGGCGGCGAGGGCGGCGATCTCGTCCGCGAACGGTGCCGGGCCGGCGGTGGTGTAGAAGAAGTCGATGCGGGCGTTCAGATGATGGGTGTCGTGTGAGCGTAGCCAGCTCAGGAACGGGGTCACGCCGATGCCGCCGGCGATCCAGAGCTGCCGGGCCGTGCCCCTGGTGTGCGCGAAACGGCCGTGCGGGCCGCCGATCACGGCGGGCATGCCCGGCGCGACGGATTCCTGGATCGCGTGAGTGTCGTCGCCGAGTGCCTTGATACTGAACCGCAGCTCACCGTCGCTCGGGGCGCCGGAGATGGTGAAGGGGTGCCGACGCCAGCCGTGGCGGCCCTCCAGGAACAGCATCGCGAACTGCCCGGGCACGAAATGCAGAGGCCGTCCGACCGGTGTCAGCGTCACTTCGGTCAGGCCCTGCGCCACCGGGGTGACGGTGGTGACCTGGTAGTCGTGCAACGGCAGGAAGAACCGGGCGGCGGTCTCCCGGTAGACGTAGAAGACCAGTCCGGTCCCGCCGACGGCGAGGTAACTCCAGCGCAGCACCGGCGACCCGAACGTGGTGGCATCCAGCAGGCCGTGCACGAACCCGGCCGCGAGCAGCAGGCCGGTCAACCGGTGCAACGACCGCCAGCGCTCGTACCCGCCGAGCACCAGCCGGCCGATCGCGGCCGTCCGCCGCGCCACTGCGGTCGTGCCGAGCCGGTCGACGCGACGCAGGACATCGGGCGGCAGCCAGGACAGCAGAAACCGCCACCGCGGCATGATCGCCCACAGCGCCAAGGCGGCCAGACCCCAGATCCCGATCTGCGCGAGCAGACCACCCATCCCGGAACCGTGACCATCCGGAGGTGGTCCGGTCTGGCCCACCGGGCCGGACGGGCGATCACCCTGGGCGAACAGAAGGTGCGGGATGAGCAGCAGCAGGCCGGTGATCGACAGCCGCCGGTGCCAGATCGCGGCCTTGTCAATGCCGTCGAACCAGGTCTCCACCGCGGGCAGCACCGAGATCAACATGATCGCCACCGCCATCAGCAGCACCGCCTCGGCCCCGGCCAGCTGACCCAGGAACGACCCCCATCCCACGCCGGCCGGCCGCCATACCAACCACACGACGCCGAACACGCCAGCCAGCACCATTACGCCGGCAGGCCCGACGGTACGGGCCGGCGGCACCAACCGTGACAACGGCATGAAGGCCGGACGAGTCACCACGCTCACCTTGCCGACGATCCCACCGGCGACCGGCTGCGGTGGCGAAATGCCCTACCGGACCAGGTCTTCCGACGCCGGCGGCAGCCTGATCGTGAAGGCGGCGCCCTGCCCGGGGCTGCCCCAGGCCTCGATCGTGCCGCCGTGCCCGGTGATCACTTCCCGGGCCAACGCAAGCCCGAGTCCGAACCGGCGATGATCGTGGTCGCCGGCCCGGGCGAACCGGGCGAACAGGCGTTCGGCGTCGGCCGGGTCGAAACCGGTGCCGTCGTCGCGGACCACGACGGTGACCATGGCGCGGTCCCGGCCGAGCGTGACACTCACGTGCCCGCCGGTCTCGGTGTGACTCAAAGCGTTGTCGACCAGTGCGGTCAGCACCCGGCGCAGGGCCGCCTGGCGGCCGAGAACCCTGGTCGGCTCGCCGACTCCGGGGTCCAGTGTCAGGGCCACGTCCTGGTTCCGGGCACGGTCGGCCTGTTCCGCGATGACCGCCGATGCCACGGCTCGCAGGTCGATCGGGGTCTGGGCGTCGTCGCGGCGGCCGAGCTGGGTGGACAGCAGGAGATCCTCGACGACCTCGCCGAGGTGCCGGGTGCCGGTGACGAGGTGATCGACGTCGGCGCTGACCTGCTCGAGGTCGACGTCGGCGCGCAGATCCATCTGCAGCAACTGTGCCCGGGTGTGCAGCTGGGTCAACGGAGTCCGCAGCTCGTGGCTGGCGTCAGCGACGAACTGCCGCTGCCGGGCCAGGGCTTCGGCGAGGGGGGCGGTGGCGCGGCGGGCGAGCAGCGCGGCCGACAACACCGCGATGACCAGGCCGACCACTTCGCCGGCCAGCAGCGCGCCGAGGAGCCGTTCGCGTTCGTCGTGCTGCTCGTGGCGGCTCATGACGACCTGAACAGTCCGGGTTCCCCTCTGCCGGGTCAAGGCCAGGTAACCGCCCTCGCGGCCATCTATGCGGGTCGTCGCGGTCGGCGCGCCGGCACGGACCCGGTCGATCGCCTCCCGGTCGGGAAGCCCTTCAGGCACATCGTCGCTAGCATCGATCCCACCAGCAGCGTTCCGCACGAAGATCCACACACCGGGTGGTGGATCGTCCACGTCCTCCGCGGTCGCCGCGGTCTGCCGCAGCAGTGTCGCGGCGGCGGTGTTCTGGCTGTGGATCACCACGATCAGGGCCAGTGCACCGAGGACGAGCAGACTCACCGTGATCGCGGCCGCGGTCTGCGCCGCGATGACGCGCCGGGCCCGCGACAGCAGGGCCTGGTCCGGATCGCTCCTGGCCGTACCGGGCCGGTTCATCCGTGCCCCAGCCGGTAACCCACTCCTCGTACGGTGGCGATGGCGGTTACTCCAAGTTTGCGCCGCAGGTAGTGCACGTACGTGTCGACCAAGGCGACGCTCGCGGCGTCGGGGAAGACCTGGGTGACGATCTGCTCGCGGGTGAACGCCTGCGCCGGGTGCTGGGCCAGCAGGCGCAGCAGGTCACTCTCGCGGCCCGACAGGGCCGTGACCGACCCGTCCGGGCCGGTCACCGTCCGGGCGATCAGATCGAAGGTGGCAGCACCGACGGCGAGCCGCTCCCCCGCCCCGGTTCGGCCGCGCAAAAGTACCCGGACACGGGCCAGCAGCTCATCGACCTCGAACGGTTTGACCAGGTAGTCCTCGGCCCCGCTGTCCAGACCGGTCACCCGGTCGGCGACGGTACCGAGGGCGGTCAGCACGAGGACCGGGACGGTGACTCCGGAACGGCGCAGCCGGCCGAGCAGGTCGAGGCCCTCGATGGCGGGCAGCCCGCGGTCGAGGATCATGGCGTCGTAGCGGCGGGTCAGGGCCAGGTGCAGTCCGGCCTGGCCGTCCGGGGCGAGGTCGGGCTCGTAGCCGGCGCCGCGGAACAGGCGCAGCAGCAGCGGGCCCAGCTCGCGGTCGTCCTCGACCACCAGCACTCGGGCGGCGGGCAGGGCAGCATCGGTCATGGGGTCACTGTCGCAGGCTCGCATCCTCATCCGCCGTGTGCCGCGTCGAGCGCTGCTTGCAGTGACTGCCGGTAGCCGTCGCTGGTCACGGTGGCTCCGCTGACCCCGTCGATCCGGGCGCTCTGGGCCTGGAGGACCTGCTGCCGCAGCTTCGGCAGGGCGTAGGCGTTGATCTGGTCGTCGTGGCTGTTGCCGGTCGGGTGCTGCAGCACCCGTACCTGGGTGATCTTCGTCCCGGCGATCGTGGCCTGGATCTGGACCGGCCCCCACCGGGTCTGCGCCACCGTGCCGTTGACAGTCGTGGTCCGCACGGCGGGCTTGCGCGACGGGGAGCCGGCCGGCGGGGCCGCGGACGCGTCGGGGACGACCCCGGGTGCGGCGGCGGCCGAGGTGGTGCCCGGCAGTCCACCGCCGGTGCTGGTGCGGTAGCTGAACAGCAGCACGAGCGCGGCCAGGGTGGACACGATCAGCAGGGTGATCCGGCGCATTCTCATCGTCTCCCCGGTCGGTGCGGTGGGTTCACCATGCGAACTCCTCGGCATGGATGTGATCAGGGCCGACGCCGGCCTCGCGCAGCGTGGCCCGCACCCCGGCCATCCAGGGCGGCGGCCCACAGAGGAACGCGTCGTGCTGGGCCACGTCGGGCACCAGCCACCGCAGCGCGGCCAGGTCGCTGACCTGTGCGAAGCGGTCGGGCAGCCAGGAGCCGGGCCGGGCCCGGCCGCCGTCGAGGTAGATCACCCGGACCTGGCCGCGGCGGGCTGCCTCGTCGAGCTCGGTGCGAAACACGGCGTCCTCGGGCCGCCGGACCCGGTAGAGCAGGGTGACCTTCACGCCGGAACCGGCGAACTCGTCGATCAGCGCGCGCATGGTGGTGATCCCGACTCCGGCCGCGATCAGCAACACCCTCCGCGCACCGGATCGGCGGTCGGCGGTCAGGGCGCCGTAGGGTCCTTCGACCAGCACCCGGGTGCCCGGTCGCAGCGTTGCGGCGCGGGAGCTGCCGTCGCCGAGGTCCTTGACGGTGATCCGCAGTAGATCACCGGACGGTGCGGACGACAGCGTGTAGGGGTGTGCGCGGGTCCAGCCCGGCCCGTCGAGGAAGCGCCAGAGGAAGAACTGGCCGGCGCGGGCGGGGAGCCGGTCCAGGCGGTGCCCGCTCAGATACACCGACACCACACCCGGAGCCTCCGGTACGACCGCATGCACCCGGAGCCGGTGATACGCCGACCGGTACAGCGGCAGGCCGACCCGGAACACCACCACCGCGCCCAGCGCTACGGCGTACAGCCCCCACCAGTACAGCCGCGCGGGTGTTGAGGCGATGAAGTCAGCACCGGTCCACAACTGATGCGGCAGGGCCAGCCCGACCCCGAGGTACGCGTACAGGTGAATGAGGTGCCACGTCTCGTACCGTTGCCGGCGCCGTGCCAGCCGGATCGACAACACCACGACCAGGACGAGCAGTACGGTGCCGGCCGCCGCCAGGAGCATGCCGGGATATGTGGCGACCAGGTCCCAGATCTCGGCGACGACCCCCATGCCGCCGGCCTGCCCGTAGCCCACGGTGATCAGCACGACGTGGGCGATCATCAGCCAGAACGAGCAGAAGCCGACGAGGCGGTGACGGCGGGCCAGGGTGTCCTGGCCGTAGCTGCGCTCGACCCACGGGATCCGGGCCATCAGCAGAACCTGGAGCAGCAGCAGATCGGACGCGACCAGACCGGTCACCCGGCCGATCGAGGTCGCCGCACCACCCGGTGCGGCGAACCCGCGGAGCCCCCCGTTGTGCAACCAGAGCGCCACCACGACGACCACGCTGAGCAGTGCCGCCGAGCCGGCCAGCTCGGCCCACCACCGTCGCGGCGCACGCAGCCGGCGGCTCGTCCGGCCCGCGCCGGTCAGCCGGACCCGTCCTGTCACTCTGGTCACGCTCACGGCAGTTCACGGCCCCTTCCTCGTTCGGCTGACCGGTCCAGCGTCTCCGGCGAAAATGGGAAGACTCGAAGATTCGGTCCATAGCCTCTGCCCCGGACGCTCGGCCGATCTCGGGTCAGCTGGTTCGCGTCGCCTCCGCTGTCGTCTTGGAAGGACATTCATGGGCTCCGTCAACGGACTGCCGGCGCACATCCTGCTGGTGCACGCCATCGTGGTCCTGCTCCCGCTCGCCGCCCTCCTACTCGTGCTGACCGCCGTCTGGCCGGCCATGCGCCGCCGCCTGGCCGGCCCCAACGCCATACTGTCGGTGCTGGTCGTCGCGCTCGTGCCGGTCACCACCAGCGCCGGGGAATGGCTGGAACACCGAGTCGCCGAAACAGAGCTGGTGCGCGACCACACCGAGCTCGGCGACACCGCCATCTGGGTCGCCCTGCCGGTAGCCGTACTGGCCCTGCTGATCTGGTGGCGGCAGCGGGAAGCCACCGCCTCAGCCGGCACTAATGACACTGCCGGCACCGGTCAGCGGCGCACCTACCTGGCCCCGTTGTCGGTCACCATCACCCGGGTCGTCGCCGTCCTCGCGATCGTCGCCGGCACGGCCGCCGTCTACGACACCTACCGCATCGGTGACTCCGGAGCCAAAGCCTCCTGGACCGGCAACTTCAGCCCCACCGCCGCGCCCGGAGGACCCGACGGCGACTGAGTGAACCCGGCCGGCGCCAGGCCGGATTCCTCTGGCGTCAACCGGATGAACGGGAGCACACTGCGATCATGCAGACCGACCACCCGGCACCGCGACAATGACGCATCCCGGCGAACCACACACCGGCGGGCTGGCCGGCCGGTTGAACTGGCTGCGGGCCGGAGTGCTGGGCGCCAACGACGGCATCGTGTCCACCGCGGGCCTCGTCGTCGGGGTAGCCGGCGCAACCCTGGCAGCCGGCCCGATCCTGACCGCCGGGCTCGCCGGTCTCGTCGCCGGTGCCGTATCGATGGCCCTGGGCGAGTACGTCTCGGTCAGCAGCCAGCGCGACACCGAACGCGCCCTGCTCGCCAAGGAACGCACCGAGCTCGCTGAGTCCCCCGAGCAGGAACTCGACGAGCTGACCGCCCTCTACGAAGCCAAGGGCCTGACCGCAGCGACCGCACGCCTGGTAGCAGAGGAGCTCACCGCCAAGGACGCCTTCGCCGCCCACGCAGACGCCGAGCTGGGCATCGACCCCGACGCCCTCACCAACCCCTGGCACGCAGCCGGCGCCTCAGCGATCGCCTTCACCATCGGCTCGCTGCTCCCGCTGATCGCGATCCTGCTCCCACCGCCGCACCTCAGGGTGCCGGTCACCTTCACCGTGGTGATCCTCGCCCTCGCCGTGACCGGCGCGGTCAGCGCCCGGCTGGGCTCAGCCGGTATCACCCGTGCCGTCACCCGCCTGGTAGGCGGCGGCGCCCTGGCCATGGCAGTCACGTTCGGCATCGGACAACTCGTCGGCGCCGCTGTCGGGTAAGTCCCAGGTGCGGGTGTCACTACAAGCCGGTGTTCTGGCTGGCGGGTTCCGGACCTGACGAAGAAACCGCTCACACCGCCTTGAGCATCCTAGGAGGCTGGGTCATCGTATATTGCAGCGGTGCTGACAGCCCGCGGTCATCGCAGTGCGACGCTGCCGCGAGTGGCCAACGTTCGCGCCGCCGCCAGGCAAATTCCTGCCACCACAGGCCGGCGAGGCGATGGGCTGGGGTGCGCGCCTGCCGGAGATGCTGTCGCCGGGCCGGGGTGCTCCGGCGTTCGCGGGCTACCTCGTTCTGGCTGCGGTGTTGCCGCATGGCGGCTGCAGCACTCGGACGCCTGAGCTCGACAATGTGGCTTCCCGGCATCGCAGGTGCCGCCCCGGTGTCGGTCGCGGGCGTTGCCGAGGCGAGTGAAACATTCGAAGACCCGTTCCCGGTCGGCTCGGGAATGCCGGGGTCGTCGTCGGCGATGCTGATGCGCAAGCGGCTCGCCCCGGACCCTGCCCGTCCGGGTGGTGCCGGCGCCGCGCCAGTCGACGCGCGCCGGATCGGGCTCGTGCCTCTCGGTCACCACGACGGACGCACGCCGGAGGTCAATTCGCCGGCGGTCACCGTCAGTTCTCCCGGGTGAGATAGCGGACTGCGCGGATGGTCTCGGAAACGGCGATCGGGTTGCTCGGATCGGCGCGAACTGCGCGGAGGCGGCCCAGGTCATCGGGCTCGGAGGACAGCGGATCCCAGTCGTCGTACAGCTCGAGGTGGATCGTCTCGCCACCGAGAACCGCACGGCTGAGGCTCGTGTGGCCCTCACCGAAGCGCCAGCCCCGCGCGGCGAGCGCGTAGAGCCGCCGGCGGGGGAAATCCCGATCGAGGTACGGCTCGTACGGCTCGGCCTCGTAAACCTCCCGCTGCACCTGCTGGAACGGCTGCACGATCACATAATCGGCGAAGATGTCCGACCAGGCGGCAACATCGAGTTCGAGCGGATGCGCCACCCGTATGACGGCGTCGCCGGGGAGCACTACCGCCTGATCGGAGACGTCGGCGAGGGAACCGTCCTCGGCCACCCGGAAGGCCACCCCGGCGGACGAGATCCAGACGAGGCGGCGGGTGAGCACCCCCATCAGCGGATGCCTCACGAGAAACGCGAGGAAGTCCGGCAGTGCCCAGCCCCGGCCGGCGACCATGGCGTCGTCCAGGGCCCGGATGCGGTCGGCACCGATCGTGGTGAGCTCCTTCTTGAGGCGCTCAAAGCCGGGATGGCGGCGGGGCAGCCGGTTGACGACGACGCCCGAGGCATTGCGGAGGACGGGGCTGAGCGACTCGTCGACGGTGACGGTGTAGAGCTCGTCGCCGGCCTCGAGGGTGGTGCTGCCCCTACGGTCGAGGCCCAGGTCGGGCACGATCCGGTCGTCGAGCTGCTCGCGGCTCAGGCCACGGACGGCGGCGACCTTGTCCAGGCGTTTCCCGGCGTGGTTGCGCAGGCCCTTGGTGCGGGCCTTGGTAGCCGTGCGGTGCAGGTGGGTGATGGCTGTGTCCGTGCCGATCGAAGCGAGCGCGTCGAGGACGGCGGGCACCCTGGCAGAGGCCTCGACGGACCAGACCGGCAACTGCACGGCGAGGTCGTCCGCGGTGGTGTCGGTGCCGAGGTGGCCGAGCGCGGTCATCGGGAAGCGGCTGCCGTCCGCGTACTGGAATTCCCTCCACCGTTCGAAGATCGCCCACGCGAACCGGGCCGCGGACACCGGATCGAGCGCGGATCGGGCGGTGAGGAGCGCCGGGTGCGCCTTGTCCGGGGTCGAGCGGGCGATGAGTGCACAGAGCCGGTGCGCGGCGATCGGGGGCAGCGCTCCGGTGGCCGTCTCCAGCACCGGGAGACGTTGCACGACCAACCAGGTGGGGAGCCGGGGTGTGCGGCCCGGCACCTCGGCGAAGCCCTCGGGAAGCTCGCCGCCGGGTTCGGGGATGGTGTCGACAGGAAGCAGGGGGTCACCGGCGGGAAGCACTCGGGCGGCCCGCTCGGGGTCACGCCGGATGGCGGTGAGCAGGGCGGGTAGGACGTAATCCCGTTCCCGTTGCTCGGCGAGCACCGCGAACGCGTGGTCACCAGGCAGCGCGGCGAGGAACTTCACGATGGCCCGGCTCTCGACGGCGGAGCGGACGGCGGGCCATTCGCCCTTGGTCTGCGCGGCTATCAGCCCGGACAGGCCCGCGCCGACCGTGGTCACCCGGCCGGCCCGCAACTCCTCGACCTTGTCGCGGGCGGCCGGGGGCAGCGGTGACCAGTCGGTCCTGCCGTTCCTGGTCACGACGGCGGCGAGGAGGTCGGTGGCCAGGCCGGGGATGCTGAGCCGCAGATCGGCCAGGACGCGGGCGCAGAGCAGCGGATGCCGGATCAGCACGGTCGACGAGGAGACCAGCAGATCGAAGCGGGTGACCGCATGCCCCTCCCCCACGGCGGCTTCGAGCAGCAGCCGTACGGTCTCCTCGTCGGGGCAGAGCTCCAGCAGGCGCACAGTCTCGTCGTCGTAGCCCCGCCAGCCGCTGCGCAGCTCGGAACAGAGGTGCCGGCAGTCCTCGCTCATCAGCGCGGCGGCGGCGGCGGGGCCGACGTTGCGCAGCACCGTGCCGAACAACTCTCTGCTGTACAGATAGGTGTCACCGGCCAGGGTGTGCCGGCCGACGTGGCGCAATTGCCCGACACTGCGTACCGAGAACAGCAGCAGCCTGGACAGCTCCGTCCGTTCCCAGTGGGGCAGGTCGCGGCAGTCCTCGTCGATCCAGTCCGTGCGCTCGGGCACGAGATAGGAAGCGACGAGCCGGGCGGCGGGGTTGTCGCGACGCGGGGCCAGCTCCGCCATCACCTGGCCGATCAGCGCGGGTCCGGCGTGGACAAGTCTCGGGCGCAGGTGCTCCGCGAGGTAGATCGCCTCGGACGTGAAGGGCCCCAGGCCGGCCAGTTCGGCCACGGCCGCCGCCGCGAACGGCAGGCCGCCGAGGTCGAGCCAGGCGTCGACCAGGATGTCGAGGCTCAGGCTGATCGTGCCGTTCGGACCGCCGGTGGCGATCGCGACCTCGGCAACGCCCCGCGGTGTCGCCGAACCACCCGACCCGGTCAGGAAGTCCAGAGCCCGGGCACCCTCCGGGTCAAGACCGAGGCGGGGGGTACGGGAGAGCCAGTCGGTGTAACGGCTCAGCACATTGGGGCGAGGGTTGATCGGACGCAGGTCGGCGACGCAGCGCAACCAGTCCTCGGGGATCTCGAAAGGCACGCAGTGAAGCTAGCCCACCCCTACGACAAAAATTCCGCCCGATGGCGTCACGAGTCGCCGATGGCGCCGACGAGGTTTGGTAGACCTCGATGGCGCCATCGGAGTGTTGCTGGGAAGGAATCCGCGGTCAGCGGCAGGTCTTGCCCTTGTTGATACAGGTGGCGATTCTCTGCATGGTCTGCGCGGAGTTGACGTTGATGAAGTCGTTGTGGTCGGAGAAGGGGTTGTGGTCTTCCTCAGGGAAGGAGTCCAGCGCGTACTGGCCCTTGGTCTGCACATCGCGGGGGATGTCGTAGGAGAGGGTGATGCGTAGCTGCGGGATCGCGGCGAAGCCCTGCTTGCACGCGCCGGTTTTGGTATCGGCGAAGGCGACGTGGTCGCGGTGGTTGGTGCTGTCGATGTTCTTGCCGTCCCAGCAGCCGGGGAAGTCCTGAACGCGTTGGACCTGCTGACCCGGCGGGCAGATGGGGTACTTGTCGGAGAGGCGGTCGGTGAAGCCGGAGCAGGCCCAGGTGGCGCGGGCGTTGGCCGGACCGCGGCTGATCGGCTTGGCGTCACCGGTGAGCGCCCGCAGGAACTTCGGCATCGGGACGACCTTGCTGGTGGCGTTGCCGCGGTACTCGATGCGTACGGATGCGGGCCGGACGATGCCGCCGGTGTTGTTCGGCAGTTCGAGGTTCGGGCCCTGCGGGTCGGGCAGGGCGGCAGGAGCGCTGGGCGCCGCCGCTCCACCGTTCTGGTTGCCCGGGCCGTTCTGGCTGGGGGCTTGATCGGTGACGGTGCAGCCGGCCAGCTTCTCCAGGCCTTGCGGGCGTGCGGCACGGCGGGAGATGGCGATGCTGATGCGATCCAGGACGGCGGTGCGCTTGGCCTTCAGCGGCCCGAGGATGGCGTTGTCGACGAAGTTCTTCCCGCCCTGTCCGCGGGTGGTGACGAGACGTTCATTGGCCTCGGAGATCTGCCGGTCGAGTTCGGTGAGATTGCGGTTGACCTCGTCGAGCGCAGCGGTGGGTATGCCGGGGAGTTTGTCGCGTACGGTCGGGCACTGGACTTGCTGGTTGGCAGCCAGACCGGCTTTCACGCTGGCGGCGGTGTGGCGCATGGCGGCATGCATGCCGTCGTAGTTGGTGTCGCATTCCACGAGCGAGATCATGCCGGAGGTCCGGCCGCCACCGGCCGCGGCGATACTGTCGCTGATGCCCCTGATCAATGTGGTGCGCTGATCCCGCAGGTCGGCCAGAACGGAGGAGTTCAGGCGGGCATCGATGCGGCCCTTACCGGTCGCCATCCGCTCGTTGGCCGCGGCGTATCCGCGGTCGAGTTCGGCCAGCCTGTTGTCGACGGCGCGTTTGGCCTGTGCGGGCACGGCGGGCAGCCGGTTGCGCACGCTGGGGCATGTCACCATCGGGGTTGTCGCCGCGAGGGCACGCTGGGTGTCGGCTCCGGACCGGACGGTTTTGTCGATGCGTACGACGGGCCAGAAGTAGGAAGACTTGTCGCCGTTCTTGCAGGTGGTGCCGGAGGCGTCGAGGTCGGCGTTGGACGAGTTCGCGGTGATGGCGAGGTTTCCGACGAAGTCGTGGACGTGTTCGGCACCGTTCTTGATGCCGGGTTGCGCGACGGGGTTGTCCGGGCTGAACTTGCCGTTGCCGTTGGTGCCGCAGTCCACAGTGAAGGAACCTTTGGACGCTCCCGGACCGGATGCGGGATTCTGCACGTTGGGCCGGACGTTCTGGATGGCGACGAACTGGTTGATCTCGGTGGACGCGTCCGCAGTGCCTTTGCCGCCGCTGGAGACGAAGGTGGCGGTGAGGATCCCGGACGCGGCGACGACTGCCACGGCCACAGCGATCCTCGGGGTGGTGATGTGCTTTCGCCCTACTCGGCGTGGTGTAGTTCGCACGCTTTACTCCTCATGGTCTCTTGGGGATTCCGTGGCCGGCCCTGGTGTGAAGTCGCCACTCGCAAGTACGGGGAGAACGAGGCAGCAGACGGGTCTGCGGTGACCGCGTAAGCAGTCGGTAAGAAATCGGGCCGCTGATGATCGCGGCAGGCGCCTTCGCGCTGGTTACCAGACGACGAGGCCTTCCATGCCGGATCCGTCGGTGAACGCGGGCAGGCCCTCGTTCTCGGTTTCCACGAGGGTGAGTTCACCGTTCGGGCCGACTCGGAATCCTTCGACGGTGCCTGCGAGCGTGTTCTGGACGTACAGCAGCGTGCCGTCAGCGGTGGCGGCCAGGTCGATCGGGCCGGCGCCTGGGGCCTTGGCCGGTGCGGCGTCCGGGTCCTTCGCCGCGGCCGAGGCTGCGGCGGCGACCTCCGCAACCGCTTCCGGACCACCGGCGGCGGCGATCACGCCGTCCTTACCACCGATGCTGACTTTTCCTCGGCCGTCGACGGTGTAAAGGCTGATGGTGGAGCTGCCCGGGTTGGTGCCGTAGAAGAACTTTCCGGCCCGGGCGATCCAGCACAGCACCTGCTGGCCCGACTCCACCGACGGTGTGATGACGTCGAGGGTGCCGTTCCTGCGTAGCGCGTACGAGGTGACCCCGGACTTGGCGGCCTCGGTGACGAGTAGATGTCCGGACGGGTCGAAGACGAACGAGAACGGTACGTCTCCGGCCGATGTGGTGGTCACCGGTTTGGCGGAGAGCATGCCGTCGTGGGCGGCCGCGAAGACCTCGATCGTGTTCTTGCTTTTCGTGGTGACCAGTAGGTGCCGGCCATCGGGGCTGAAGCCGACTTGTGGCGGAGAGTCGGTGAACAGCGGCACGGCGGCGTTGGTGACACCCAGCTTCCGGATCGAGCCGGGAAGCGGACGCAGTCCGTCGTGAGTCAGCCGAAAGCCGGTCACGTTCGTGGTGCCCCCGGCGTTGAGGACGTAGACGGTCTTGCCGGAGACGGCGATGCTCGTCGGGAAGTCACCGCCGGATTTCACTGTGCGAGGGTTGGTGAGCTTGCCGTCCTGCTCTCGGAAGGTGGTGACCGAGTTGCTACCGGCGTTCACCGCGATCATCAGGTGTTGCCGGCGGTCGAAGACGAGGGATTCCTGCGATGCAAGGGGATCGAACGGGTTGTCCTTCTGAGCACCGCCGCGGCCCCCGGTCGGGTACTCGCCGGCTGCTGTCAGTTTGCCGTCCGCCGCCCGCCGGAAGGCCAGGATCGAGTTTCGTTCCGGGTCGTTCGACTGGACGAACACCATCCCGCCGCGTCCCGCCGGAGCGCGGTTGTCGGCGACCTTGGATCGCTTGCCGGACGGGTTCTCATGCGCCGATGCGACTCCCGTGGACACCCCACCAGCCGTTACCAACAGGCCAACGGCCGCGGCGATACCAGTTCTCCTACGCATGTCTGCCCTACCTCCGTCGACGAACGCTGCATTCCGTCATCAGGTACGGCACTACCGCAGCGCCAGTTGAACGTCGGAGCCGGTCGTAAGGAGTGCGTAATACCTCCCGCCGGATGGGTGACCCGGTCGGACGCCGCGAACCCCGTCCGGCGTGTCACCCAACCCGGCCGACGTTTCCCTTCAGGGGCACTCGCTGACGTTTCCGAGCAAGGTGGACGGCTCGGTGTGGCCCGACGTCCAGACGATCGGCGTCTGTTCCGGCATCTGGCGGATGCACTGACAGATCACCTCGTCCTCGTCGGCGCAGGCGGCGTACCAGCGGATAGTGAACGACCCGTTCATGAACCCGTGACATGTCCCGATCGTCTTGCCTGTCATGGAGAAGAAAGTGGACGCCACCATCGCGTGGATCGATGCCCGGATCGAGAACCCGCCCGACGGCGTGCTGGTCCTGGGCGCGGTCACCGGCCGTTACCCGGCCGACGAGGGCGAGGTCTCGTCGGCCGGGCAGGATTCCTGGCTGGTGATAGCCATGCACCTCCGCTCGGTTCATCCGGTCGAGGGCAGCGACCAGGTCATCCGCGGCCGTTACTGGGACTGCGACCAGGTGGTCCGCAAACCGTAAGATGCCGTGTCGAAGGAGGGTGTGACCCACTGGGCAGCCCTGCCACCGCTGCCGGGGGCACCCACGTCCCTGCTCACAGGTGTGCCGGTCGCATCGGACCCTGACCTCAGCGGTGCTGTGGGCGGCCGGGAACTGGATCTTCGACGCTGCCTCGCTGTGGCTGTTCCTGGCCGCCTACGGCCACCGCATCAACCCCGTCACGCTGTTCGTCGCCTACGGCATAGCCAACCTGCTGGGCACCCTGCCGGTCAGCCCCGGCGGCCTGGGTATCATCGAAGGTGTCCTCGTCCCGTCCCTGGTCGGCTTCGGCGCCCCGTCCGCCGTCGCAGTGCTGGCGGTGGTCTCCTGGCGGCTGTTCGAGTTCTGGGCACCGATCCCGATCGGCAGCCTCAGCTACCTCTCCCTGCGCCTGCAACGCTGGTGGAGCACCCGCGGCCCGACCCAGTGAACGCCGAAGCAAATCATGATGTCTTCATCCGGTCATGATGCGCTCAGACGACGCGGCCTGAGAACGCGACGAGGCGGTCCAGCGCAGGTGCGGTGTCGTTGATCGGGGTCGATGGGTTGAAGCCCGCGCTCTTGCGCAGTTCGGGCGTGACGATCTTTTCCGCGAGCCCAAGTACGTAGGTGGCGACCTCATCAGACACGGCCACCTTCTGCTCCGTGGCTGACGCGAAGTCCCACGCGTGCACGAGGAACTCCACGGACAGGATGCTCGCTGCGATGGTTGCCGGCAGGTCCTGCGGCCCGGCTTTCACCGTGCCCTCAAGACCTCGCTCCATCCAGGTCTCGACCGCCTGCTGCGCCGCGTCGGCGATCCGCGACTCCAGATCACCGGCTGACGCGGGAATGAGCGTGCTGCCGGCCAGGCTGGTCAGCGATGTCAACGAACCCAGCAGGTGCGCCTCGAGCTGACCCACGGTGAACTCCGGGCACGGCGTCGAATTGCTGAGGTCGTGTTCGCCGATGCCGCGCAGCACGTGCTGCAGGACGGCGAGCGTGGCGTTGGCAGACGTGAGTGGGTCGAGGCGCGCCGGGGCGGCGGCCCACTCGTCGGGACCTGCGTCACCGGCGGCGGCGGCGCGTTCCAGCCGTTCGAAGAAGTGGGTCCAGCCTTCGAGGAAGTCCTTGCCTTGGTCTTCGGGAAGACCCTCGTGGACCAGGCGCACGAGGGTGCCGCCATCGGTGGGCTCGATCGTGATGGTCACCGTGTCCGTGCGAGGCTCGGCCGGCAGGTCCGCACCGAAGCTGAAAACGATCCGGCGGCCGGGGTCGACTTCGGTGACCGTGCCGACCATGACGGCCATGGGGGTGAGGATCCAGCGAAACTCCCCGCCCGCTCGCAGGTCGACCCGGGCGGAGACGGTGAGCCAGCGGCGCAGACGGTCGGGCTGGGTGATGAGAGCGAAGGCCTCGTCGGCAGAGACGGGCAGCAGTGCGGTCTTCTCGATGGTCATGGGCGGTGCTCCTCGGGTTGCGTGGTGGCTCTCTTGGTGGCGTCGTCGACCAAGAGGTCGAGCTCGGTGCTCCAGAAGCGGTCGATCTCGGCGCGCAACTGGACGATGCCGGCGGGTACGACGCTGTAGAGGCGCTGCCGACCGTCCTTGCGGGCGGTCACGAGCCCGGCGTCGGCCAGCACCGCAAGGTGCTGGGAGATCGCCGGCCGGGTCACCGTGAACTGCTCGGCCAACTCGCTGACCGTCCGTGGACCTGCCGCCAGCAGCTGCAGCAGGCGTCGCCGGGTCGGCTCAGCTGCTGCTGAGAGGGCGTCGGCCACTCGAATACGTTAGCCCGGACTTACGCATTTGCAAAGGAGGCCGGCGCCCCGTGCCGCGAGTACTCGAACCACTCGACGGCGCTCGGGTTCCTCGACACCCGCCGCATCCAGGTGGAGGCGGTGCACCTCAAGTGGTGCGGCCACCCGCCTCGCTGACCAGCACGTGACGATCACGGCGACGCTGACCGCGCATGCGCTCAACGTCGGCATCGTGCCGGCAATCTCCGACCGGGCGCTGGCCCCGGGCCGGATCAGCCATGTCGACGCCACGGCAAGTAGAACGCGAACCGGGCTATTCGCCCGGGCGCGGGCGGCAAGGCAGATCTGGCGGCCGGGGGCAGCGGCGGCGCCCACCCGCCGAGTAGAACGGGGCGATCGGTTTTGCCTCACCGAGCCGGCGGTGGCGCTGCCCATGGTGTAGGCGAGCCTTTCGTCACGAGGGGCCCCGACGCTAACGGCGCCGGGGCCCTCCCGTTCCACTGCTACCACCGTTGCCCGCTGTCAGCAGCTACCGAGGCACGTCGGGAAGGATCACGAACCGACAAGAACCGACATGATGCCGCTGCAAGGTGCAGGTGTCTCCAGTGGGCAGATGCACCCGGCCGCATTCGCCCCGCCGGGCTGAGTCCTCTTCGAGCGACGGGATGTGCAGTTCCGGCCGGTCGTCGTCATCACGGTGGTCGCTCACAAGATTCTCCCGATCGACCGGTGGTGGGTCGCTTTTCACGACGTCCACGTCCAGTCGCGGACCTCGGGCAGGTCCTCGAAGTTCTCCCGGATGTAGGCATGGTGCCGCTCCAGCATCTGCTGACAGTGTTGAGCCAGATCAAGACCCTTCTCCGGTACGCGGCGGGAATGGCGAAGCGCCTCGAGGACCAGGTGGTAACGGCTCATCCGATTGAGCACGACCATGTCGAACGGTGTGGTCGTGGTGCCCTGCTCGTTGAAGCCACGCACGTGGAACCGCCCCGGGTGCACCCGGCCGTGCAGCAGCTCGTGGATCGCCCGCGGGTAGCCGTGGAACGCGAACACCACATCGGTGTCAGTGGTGAACATGGCCTCGAACTGCTGGTCGCTGAACCCGTGCGGGTGATCGTCGGCGGGCAGCAACGCCATCAGGTCGACCACGTTGACGACCCGGACCCTCAGGTAGGGCACCCAGTCCCGCAGCAGCTTGGCCGCGGCCAGGATTTCCAGGGTGGGCGTGTCACCGGCACGCCACCGTCAGATCAGGGTGGTCGAAGGCGGCGCCGGCCGCGTGCGCGAGGGCGTAACCGAGCTCCCCGCCCTCGTGGATGCTGCCCGGCATCTGCACGCTGACGTGGCTGGGCACCCCCCACCCGGAGTGGAGAACTGTCGCACCAGGGCAGTCAACCCGTCGAGTCCTGCGGCGATGTTCGGATAGATCTCGCTGTAGGTGCCCTCGAGGTAGACATTCGCGAGTAGCGCGGGCCCGCCGTGGCCCGGCCCGGCGACGTAGATGACGTCTGATCCGGTGTCCCGGATGAGCCGGTTGAGCAGGGTGTAGATCATCGACAGGCCCGGGCTGGTGCCCCAGTGCCCGAGCAGGCGGGGCTTGATGTCGGCGACGCTCAGCGGGTCACGGCCCAGCGGGTTGCCCTGCAAATAGATCTGGGCGACGGTCAGATAGTTCGCGGCAGCCCACCACCGCAGATCAAGCTCCCGATCATGGTCGGTGTAGTGCAGTGCCGTCGTCACCGGTTCGGCCAGGGTGTCCATGAATGAGTTCTCCTTCGTGCCTTGTGACAGCGCCGGAGGACGTGTGCGGTTGCGCCGCCCTCTGACAGCCTGCTTTCTGGGCATGGCCGGATTTTCTCTCGGCAAGTGGCACCCGAGGCAGAGGCTTTGGTCCCGCCCGCGCCGGTCATATCACCCCCATCTCAGCCCCCACCGGGGGGCGGGTGGACGCCCTGCATCCGACCCGTCGAGTGGGGCCGTTCGGCCCTGCACCGAAACATGCCGGGAGCCGACCGTGGAACAAGACCCAACTCTGGAGGTTCCCTCATGACCGCATCAACCGAGCGGACGAACCGCGAGACGACCGCCGTCCTCTACGCTGCGGCCCGGGCATCGCTGCGCGCGCCGTCGGTGTTCAACACCCAGCCGTGGAAGTGTCACATCACCGGCGATACTCACCGTCGATCGGTTCCCGGACCCCGCACGCCCCGACCTGCTCACCCGCGTCCACCTCGGCAAGGCAGTACCACCCGACCCGGAGGCGCAGCGGATGGCCGCGGTCATCCCGCGCCGACACACCGACCGGCGAGCCTTCGCCGACCGGCACGTGTCTGAAGCGATCCTCACCCGCCTGCGTCGCTTCGTCGAGTCCGAGGGCGCGTACCTGCATGTGGTGCCGCAGGATCAGATCCCGATGCTGGCCGTGTCCACCGAGCAGGCCACCGGCGCGGAACGCAACGACCCCGCCTACCGCGAGGAGCTCAACAAGTGGACCAACCGGCCGCAGTGGCGTGGCGACGGTGTGCCGCCGTCGACCGCTGTACAACCCACCCTGCGCCGGGTCGGCGTTCGCGACTTCGTCCCGGAGGGCGCGACCGGCGGTCTGACCGCCGGCGACGGCTTCACCCACCGGTCGTCGAACCCTCGTGGCGGCTCACCGCCCGCTCGACGACCCTCTATCTGCCGTATACGTCCGCTCCCGGCGCGGCCGGTCGGGATGATCAGGTCGAGGCGGATCTTCTTGACGGACTCGCCCGCGGCCCGCTGGCGCAGCATGTCGTCAGTGACAACCATGACAAGGCCACGGCATACCGGCCTGGTGCACTGCCCGATGCGCTGACCGCGGCTATGTGCTGTGGTCGACGGCGTACGGATTCCGGCCGAACCGGTGCCGGGCTCACCGGCTCCACGCGACCGTCCGGTCGGTCAGACCCCTAACGGGTGATCAGGCATACAGCCGGGTAGGACTGTCAGTAGAGTATTCGACGGTGACTTGTTCACCGTTTCTGCTGCCCCAGCTCCCCGGTAGCGCATTTCGGGCCGTGCCAGGTGCCTTGTGGGAGCAGCAGTGTATTTCCGATTGATTGTCTTCGCGCGTACACCGTCAGTCGGGGTAGCGCCGACCGTGCTGTCACTTCACGGTGGGCACCGGGCTCAGGCTTCTCGCCGACCCCATCCTGCCAGAGTGTGCGCCTCGATGACCACGCCAGCCTCGGAACCCGCGAAGGTGGCCTGGTCGCGGCCAAGGGGGAGGTGACCCCATGCGAACAGGCTGGCCGTATCCCTCATCAGCCTGTGACGACATCACCACTGCGGTGATCGTCACTGACGGTCCGGTCGCCGCGTCGGTGGAGATGTCGGTGCACGGCGTGTGGTCGCGAAGGCTCGGCGTGGATATCGCCGCTGAGCTGCGGGGGCGTTTCGCAGACCGTCCCGGTGCGGTCATCGTCGATCTGCACGGTCTGCTCGATGAAGACGCTGCCAGCATGCCCTTGTGGTTGGCGGCGTGCCGAATCGCTGCCGCGCTCCGCCCGTCCGTACACCTGGCTCTGTGCCTGCCCGCCGACGCGGTGCTGGCACAGCGGCTGCGGCGCATCGGTGCTCACCGCCTGCCGGTATTCGCCACCAAGTCCGAAGCGCGCGCAGCGGTGACGAAACTGCTACCCGCCGCCGCCTGCTCGCGTCAGGGTGAAGTGAGGCCGCATGTCGGCCGCCTATGAACGCGTCGTGTCCGACGGAGAGAAGGGCCGCATGGATTTCTTGTCGCCACCGGGCGAGATCGGTGAGGTCGCGTCGCTGGTGATGCAGTTACGCGCCGAGGGAGGCACCGCGGCACTCTGCGGTCACTGCCATCACGACATTCCCTCACTCTCGGGGGTGGGATTGACGGTGCTCGCTTCCGGCGGCCGGCGTTTCGTGCTGGGCACCTCGGGCCTACTGATCGACCAGGTCGAAGATCTGCAGATCCGCCTCGACCAAGGACCTTGCCTGCAAGCGCTCACCGTGCGGGCACCGGTGCTGGTCGAAGACCTCGCCGATACGCAAGCCCGCCGGAGCTGGCCACAGTTCGCACCCGAGGCACTGCGTGGAGGTGTGGCGGCGGTGTTCGCTTTCCCGGTGCTGACCGGCACTCTGCCTGTCGCCATCCTCGACCTGTGCCGCGCAACCGCAGGCCCGTTACCGCGCTACGCCTACGAACGGGCCGTGACGTACGCCGCCGCCGCCGCGGTCCTGCTGGTCGACGACCTCCCGGACAAGGCACACGACGGTGACGGCGCGGCGGTGTCGATACCGGCCGCGCGAACTCAGGAAGCGACCGGCAGGGTAATGGGTCAGGCCGCCACCGACGCCACCGACGCGCTGCACCGCCTCCGCGCCCACGCCTTCGACCGCCACCTGCCGCTGGGCACCGTCGTCAACGACGTCCTGGACGGCACACTGCGCTTCGAACCCCAGCCCGACTCATGAGCAACCCCGACACCCCCACCGGACGACCACCGCGCGAGCAGCGAGTGGCTGAAGCGTTCGTCTACCTTGCCGACACCCTGGTGGACGATTTCGACCTGCCCGACTTCCTCTACGAACTGACCAACCACTGCGCCGACCTGCTCGACGCCGACGGCGCCGGCGTGATGCTCGCCGACGACGACGGACGGATGCGACTGCTCGCCTCCTCCGACGAGACCGCCCGCCTGCTCGAGTTGTTCGAGATCGACGGCAACCAAGGGCCCTGCCTCACCGCCTACCGCACCGGCGAGGCCGTCGAGCACAGCCTGCTCTCCGCCCCCGACCCCCGGTGGCGACTGTTCGCCGAACGCGCCCATCACGACGGCTACCGCTCCGCCCACGCCATCCCCATGCGACTACGTGGACAAGTCATCGGCGTAGTCGACCTGTTCAGCCGCAACCCGGATCCGCTCAGCGAGCCGAAACAGAAACTCGGCCGGGCCCTCGCCGACGTCGCCACCATCGCCCTGCTGCAACACCGCACCATCGACATCCACCGCACCCTGGCCGAACAACTCCAGACCGCCTTCACCACCCGCCTCGACATCGAACAGGCCAAAGGCCTGCTCGCCGAACGACACGGCATCGATTCCCACGAGGCATTCCAGCGCATGCGCGCCCACGCCCGCCGCACCAACCGCAAACTCTCAATCCTCGCGGCCGACATCATCACCGGCACCGTGACCCTGCCCGACTGACATCTGATACGCAACGAGCGCCGGGTTCCCAGCCCGGCCAGGATTACCGGAGCACTGGGCCCGACACAAGAAGGCAGCGGCCCCCACCAACGCCATCAACCAAGGCGGACAACCGACTTCACTTCGTCCAATGGGCGCCGGGACTCGGGATCCTGGCTACGCCATCGGGTGACGTACGTACCGCCTCCCCGCACCCACCAGCCGTCGGCGCCATCGCTGGACACATGCCGCGACACACATTGCCCAGCACTGTTCCGGCCGACGATCCCTGATCATGCAGCATCGACGGCTGGACCCTCGACGTCGTCGCACCGGACCGGCCCCACCACCGCGTGCTGGAGTCCGGCGACGGCGGCCTCTGGCGAGGCCCTGCAGGCGGGTATCGATGAGGACTGCAGGTAGGCGATACGAGACAGTTGAACGTGCCTGAGCCTGTTGCAGGAGAGCGGCCGGTCAACTAGCTGGTGCAACATCCATGGCTGCTGAAATCGAACCGCCCGGTCTTCTGGAACGCAGCAATAGTTTGCGGAACTCGTCCGCAGCCAGCAGCAGGACACCGTAGGCCACCAGGATCGCCCAGTCGGCCGCATTCAGCGGCGCGGTGTGGAACAGGCGGTGCAGCAGCGGCAGATAGGTGATCGCGAGGATCGCCACGAGGCTGAGGCTCTGGGCGGCGAGCATCCGGCCGCTGGAGCGCAGGCCCAGGGTGACGATGCTGGCCCGGTCGCTGCGTACGGTCAGCCCGACGAAGACCTGGCTGATCACGATGCCGGCCTGAGCCATGGTCAGCGCCTCCCGATAGACCGGGTTGTCCGCGGTGAAAGCGCTGAAGGCCAACCCGGCGCTGTGGATGTGCCAGAAGAACACCGCCGTGACCCCAGCCGCCTGAATGCCGCCCAGGAACAGGATTCTGCGCACGACCGCACCGGAGAACAACGACTCGCGTGGACTGCGTGGCGGCTTGTCCATCGTGCCGGGCTCGGGCTGCAGCGTGCCCAGCGCGAGGGCGGGCAGCACGTCCGAGCCGAGGTCGATCGCGAGGACCTGCACGGCGGACAGCGGCACGAGGGGGAACCCTGCGAAGGTGGCCACCAAGATGGGGACGAGCTCGCCGACGTTGGACGTGAAGACGTAGATGAGGAACGTCCGGATGTTCTGGTAGACCGACCGTCCGCGTTCGACTGCCGCGGCGATGGAGGCGAAGGAGTCGTCGAGCAGCACCATGACGGCGGCTTCGCGGGCCACGTCCGTACCGGAGGCTCCCATCGCCACGCCGATGTCGGCCCGGCGCAGGGCGGGTGCGTCGTTGGCGCCGTCGCCGGTGACGGCGACGATCTCCCCCAGATCCTTGAACGCGGATACGACGCGCATCTTGTGCTCGGGTTTGACCCGGGCGAACAGAATCGGCGACGGATCCGCCAGCAGGGCACGTAGCTGTTGGTCGTCGAGGTGGTCGAGGTCGGCGCCGGTCAGCGCGCGCGGGGACGGCCCGCTGACGAGTCCGACCTTGCGGGCGATGGCTTCCGCGGTCAACGCGGAATCTCCGGTGACCATGACGATCCTGATCCCGGCGCGGGCACAGGTTGCGATCGCCGCGGACACCTCGGGGCGGGGTGGGTCGAGCATGCCGATCAGGCCGAGCAGGATCAAACCCTGCTCGGCCTCAGTTTGCCCGGTGTCCGCCGCGACCGGCCGGTAGGCGACGCCCAGCACGCGCAGCGCGTCGCGGGACATGTCGTCGTTGACGGCCGTGACCCGGGCGCGCATCACGTCGCTGATCGCGACGACGCCCTCGGCGCCCTGCTCGATGTGGTGCACCGGGCGAGCAGTTCCTGCGGTGACCCTTTGACGTACGCGACGACCGTGTCGCCGATGCGGTGCACCGTGGTCATCATCTTGCGATCGGCATCGAACGGGAACTCCTCGATGCGGGGCGCCGCGACCTGCTCAGCGCTGACGTCCACGCCGGCCTTGGCCGCCACGACCAGCATCGCACCCTCGGTCGTGTCCCCCCAGGACCCGCCAGCCCCCGTCGGAGTCGGGCGCCCGGAGTCTCAGGATCCGGTCGCCGCTGCCGGGACGTGGGTTGCGGTCCTTGATGGCTGCCGGCCACGACACCCTGTCGCGCTCACGCGAATGTCTACATACCGGCCTGGGCGATGACGGGTCGAGCGCCGAGCTGCGGGGAGAAACCATCGAGAAATATCGCTTGACGCGCATAGTTAACGTCATTAGCCTCCAGTTAATGCCGTTAACCAGCCCTGTGGAGGTCGTGATGACCGAGTACTTGAGCATCGCCGATAACACCCTCGCCTATGAGGTGTCCGGGCAGGGCCCTCTGGTCGTCCTGGCGCACGGTATCGGCGACAGCCGGCACTCCTATCGTTTCCTCGCTCCGGCCCTGGCCGACGCCGGGTACCGGGTCGCCAACGTCGACATCCGCGGCTGCGGCGACTCCAGCCTCGGCTGGAACGGCTACAGCCGCACCGACATCGCGGGCGACCTCGTCGCCGTCGTGCGTCACCTGGGCGGCCCCGCCGTGATTATCGGCCAGTCGATCAGCGGCGGCGCGGCGACCATCGCGGCAGCTACCGCGCCGGGCCTGATCAACGGGGTCATCGAGCTGGCGCCGTTCACCCGCGTCCAACCGTTCGACCTTGGCGGGCTGATGCGGGTGAAGCGTTTCCGGAGCGGTTACACCCAGATGGGGCTGGTCATGGTCCGTGGAAGTCTGGCGAGCTGGAAGAAGTACCTCGACGCGGCGTATCCGGTCAAGCCCGCAGACTGGGGCGCCGAACTGACGCGGATCGACGCGAAGCTGAGCGAGCCCGGCCGGATGAAGGTCCTGCAGGCCATGTGCAAGACCAGCCCGACCGACGCCGGCGCGCAGCTGGCCAACGTCACCTGCCCGGTCCTGATCATCGAGGGCAGCCTCGACCCCGACTGGGCCGACCCCCGCGCCGAGGGCGAGAAGATCATCGCCGACCTGCCCAGTGGCCTCGGTGAGCTTGCCGTCATCGAGAGTGCCGGTCACTACGCGCACGCCCAGACACCGGATCAGGTCCTCGCGCTGGCCCGGCCTTTCCTCGACAGGACGCTGACCAGTGCCTAGGGCCCGGCTCACCCCAGTGTCGGTCACCGAGGCCGGCGCCGCCCTGATCGACGAGATCGGTCTCGAGAAATTCAGCATGGGACTGCTCGCCGAACGGCTCGAAGTCAAGACCCCCGCGCTCTACAAACACGTCACCAGCCAGGCCGATCTGGTCCACCGCATCGCTGTCCGAGCCATGGCCGAGTTTGCTGACGCCATTCGCGATGCCATCCAGGGCCGGGCCGGCAGTGACGCTTTAGCCACCGGCGCACAGGCGATGCGGACCTATGTGCTGGAACACCCCGGCCAGTACGCGGTCGGCGATGCTGCTGCTGCCCGCGCGACCGGACCCGATGACCCGATCATCCCCGCCGTCAAGCGGGTCGTCGCCTCCTGGGCAGCCATGCTGCGCGGCTACCACCTGGACTCCAGTCAGGAGATTCACGCCCTGCGGATGCTCCGCAGCGCCCTGCACGGGTTCTCGACCCAGGAAGCGGCAGGCGGGTTCCAAATCGACGCATCCGTCGACAACAGCTTCACCTGGATGATCAATTTTCTCGACCGCGGCCTGCACGACATCACCGCCACCGCCACCGCAGCCACGACCACCCGGACACCACCACCCGGCGGCCACTGATGGTGAACATCGACGAAGAGCCCAGAAACATCAGGATCGAGCGGCACGCGAGCTGGGCCGAGCTGTTCTTCGACCTCGTGGCGGTGGCCGGTGTGGCCGCCCTGGCCCACGTGCTCGGGCCCGAGCTGGACGCCGCGGCGCTCGGTCTCTACGCGCTGCTGTTCCTGGCGCTGTGGCTGTCCTGGACCACGTTCATGCTGTACGGCAATGTCGCCGCCGGCCAGACCCGCGTGCTGCGAATGATGGTCGGCATGTTCGGCCTCGGGGTCATGGCCGCGTCCGTGCCAGGCGTGGCGCACACCGTGCTCGAGCACGGCGGTGACCTCCTGCCGCTCAACGTCTTCGCGATCGCCTACATCGCGACGCGCGTCTACGGGTCCAAGTCGTGGCAACGCGGCGCGGTATTGCTGGACTTCCCCGTGGTGCAGTACTCGGCCGGACTGCTGCCCTGGTTCGCATCCCTCTGGGCCGACGAGCACTGGAAGCTCGCGCTCTGGGCCGCCGGAGTCTGCCTCGACCTGCTGCTGATCCTGGTCCTGTCCGGCAGCCGGATCCTCCAGCGCGTCCAGTCGTACCTCAGCTCACCGGAACGCAGCCGGCGCCGGCGTCGATCATGGGGTCGCTCCGACGGCGCGGGACCGGCGATCCATGGGGTATCGGTCGATCCGGCCCACCTCTCCGAACGGTTGGGACTCTTCGTCATCATCGTGCTGGGTGAATCGGTGGTGCAGGTCGCCGCCGCCGCCAGCGAGGCGACCTACGATCTCGGTCTGCTGGCCACCGCAATCGCGTCCTTCATTCTGCTGGCCGGGCTGTTCGGCTTGTCTGTCGTCTTCGGATACGCCGGTCTGCCGCACCTGCGCGCCGGCCGGATCCCCACCCGCGCCGCCCTCGGCCTGCACTGCCTGGTCACCGGCGTCGTCGCCACCATCGCCGTGCCGCTCTCGCTGGTGGTCAGTCACGGCTCCGACCCACTGCCCGACCATGTTCGCTGGCTGCTGTGCGGCGCGGTTGCGGCCTACTTCACCCTCGGCGTGGTCACCGGCGTCGCCAGCCACAGTTCCGACCTGCAGAGGACGATCTCACGAATCATCACGGGCATCGCGGCTCCACTGCTGCTCGGCCTGCTCGCCACCGCCGTCAGTGGCCGGATGCTCGTGGTCTACCTGACCCTGATAGTCCTGGCCCACCTCTGGTTCGAACGACGACTGACGCCGATCGAGGCCGCTCCCACCGACTCATCGCCCGACCCAGCGGGCGGCTCATGAACCTCTTCCCGTGAAGCAGCCGTCGCGCCGTGGCTCGTCCTCCAGACACACCGTCCCCCCAATGACTGGCCAATCGATAGCCCCGACGGAAATGGACCACACCATGAACAAGCTCCGCCCCTTCACCGCCGCCACCTTCCTGCTCGGCCCGGTGATTTACCTCGCCGCCGAAGCGATCACCGCTGCGGCTTGGAAAACACCCCGCTACAGCTACGCCGACAACTGGATCAGCGACCTCGGATCCGCAAAAGCCGGCGTGTTCCAAGGCCGCGAACTCGACTCACCGCTGCACGTCATCATGAACGCCGGCTTCATCGTTCAGGGCGTCCTCTTCGGGATCGCCACACTGTTGCTCTCACGGACGACCAGCGGGCGGCCCCGTACCTTCACCGCCGTGACGGGGATCGTGACCATGATCGGTTACATCCTGGTCGGAACCTTCCACGGTTCCCTGCAGGCACAGCAGAACGGCACGCTCCCCCTGCACTTCACCGGAGCAACGCTGGCGATCCTCGGTGGGAACGTGCTCGCGCTCGTCCTGGGCATCCGCTGGCGAAAGACTCCCCAGACGCGGCTGATCGGCCTCATCAGCATCGTCCTGGGAGCCTTCGGCCTGGCCTCCGTAACCGCTCTCTTCCTCACCTTCAATGCCGGCCTGCCGTCAGGCGCGATTGAACGCTGCTCCGTCTACACCATCGTCATCTGGCAATTCGCCGTCGCCGTCGCACTCCTCCGCAACCGGGCCGCCTTTGGCGCACCCCGCGTCGCCGCGGCTGGTGCATCCGCAAGCGACTGACTCCCGCCATCTCCACAACCCCGATCAACAACGCGTCAATTCAGCGTGCCCGGCAACGGAAAGTGACCCCGAGGTTCAGGAGGGTTCCGGGATTCCTCGTGCATGCTCCCGGGCTTGTGAGGCGGCGGGGCTGATGTCCGGACTCAGGGTTTCGGCACAGGCGAGAAACAGTTCGTCGTACGTGTTCGGGGCCATGAAGTCGCGTGGGGTTCCCGCATCGGCGGACAGCAGGAGTGATGCCCTGGTCGACCGCCCCGCGCAGGACGGCGATCTCGTGGTCCCGGCCAACGCCGCGCAGGCTCACGAGGCCCTCGCTCCCCTACGCGACCAGGTCGTGATCGCGACCAAGTTCGGGTGGCGCATCGAAGGCGGCAAGTCGGTCGGGCTCGACAGCCGGCCCACTGTCAACGTCCCGCAGGTGGCCGCCTGACGACCTGCCCGATCCGCGGGCCTCGCCCGCATCTCCATGCTCCATGCCGACGACACGGGGAGCCGCTCTCATCTGCGTCGAGACAACCAGCCCTGCCGGCCAGTCCGGCCAGTCCGTCATCGAAGCGGCGCCCACGGCGCCCGGCCGGGCAGTTCAGCGGACATCGTCATCCGTTCGCCGGACAGCGGCACCACGACAACGGACCAGGAAAGCGACCAGCATCCGCGCATGGCGGGCCGGCGCTCTCGCGAGGCCGACGGCAGGCGCGCACGGTCGTGCAAGCAACGCAGGCAGGTCTTCGGACTCGCTGGCCGCCAACGGGCCATCGCTTCCCGGAACATCGCGGATCCAGTACTTACTGTAAGTGCTGGCTGAGCCGATGATCCTCCTACTCAATCACCAGGTCACAGCGAGCATGTATCGCCAGTTCGTCGACGGGAACAATCAGCTGATGGCGCCGCACGATGGCGAAACCCAGCATTTCCGCCTCCACCAGTACCCCGCGCACGTCCTCGACGGGCGCGCCGACTCCGTCCGCCAATCCCTCCAACGTCACCGATAACGTGCCACCCGCCACCCTGGCTCGCCGCACGATTGCCTCCCAGATAGCCAACGTCATGGCAGAGAACTGCCGCGACGGGCGCACCTCACGACTCTCCGCCAGACTCGGGCTCCGGACACCCAAGCCGGCTCGCGCGTCGCGCGCTTTACCTTGGACAACAGCAAGAGCTTTCTCGATACGGCCGGCATGCCACGATGCCAACCGTCCATCGCCCAACTGCTCCGACAACTCAAGCAACGCTTGTTCCCAGCCACTGGCGGTACGCGGGTACCGCCTTCGTACGACGCGTTCGACAATCCGTTCGGCGGGCTCCGTGCGCACGACGCCGGCCGCTACGTCTGCCTTCAGTCGTCGGCTGGCGGCACGTACTTCATAGGCACGTTGGCGGCACGATCGATCGCAGTAGCGCACCAGCCGCCCTGTCGGCCGCTGCCGGACCGTGTTGCCGCACCATTGGCACGGAGTCTGCAATGGCCGGTCAACGGTACCCATCGAACAACGGTAGAGGCGTCTCATCAAACGGGCGACCGCACCACCGGAGATGACGGTATGAACGTCACTGACGTTGCGGTAGCCGTGGCAATGCCAGGGGGTGTGCCATGTTCAAGAAGGGGTGTCGTGGATTGTTGACTACAACGTCACTGACCTGGGGTGACACGTACCAGGACAATGCATGATTCCCCAAAATTGCAAGGAGAGCTGCCAGCGAGTAGCGAGGCAGCAAAGAAATGTTCGGCTAATTGTCAACGACTCCTGATTCCGAAGGCTTCACGACGTGTTTTGCGTCGGCTTGGACACCCTCCTCAGTCGAATCGCCTCCGCATGCCGACAGCGGCAACGGCAACGGCAGAGCCCTGAGCTGGTTCTGCTGAGGCACTTCAGTCGTACTTTGGCCCAGGGTGGGTATACACGGCTTGACAAGATCATTACATCAAACCGGGAGAGCCCTCATGCCTTACGCCACCACCCGCTCACTGGACGGCACCGTCGTCGCGATCACCGGCGCCAGCGCCGGCATCGGTGCGGCCTCGGCCTACTCACTGGTCGACGCGGGGGCACGGGTCGCCGTGTCGGCTCGCCGCGAGGACCGTCTCGCCAAGATTGTCAGTGACCTCGGTGAGGACAAGGTCGTACCCGTCGTCGGCGACGTCCGTGACCCCGCGCTGAGCGACGCCCTGGTCAAGGCGGCCGTCGACAAGTGGGGCCGGCTCGACACGATGGTCGCCAACGCGGGCATCGGCGCGTACGGCGGCATCCTTGACCTTGATAACGACACCCTGAGCGAAATGGTGCAGACCAACTACCTGGGCACGGTCTGGAGCGCTCGGTCAGCGGTCAAACAGTTCCGATCGCAGGACGGCGGCGGTGACATCATCATCCTCTCCTCGGTGGCGGGATTCCGCGGCGGCGCCGACGAGGCCGTCTACGCCGGCACCAAGCACGCCCAGGTGGGGCTGGCCGGCTCCCTCGACCGCGAGTTGCGAGCCGAAGGCACCCGCGTCACCCTGATCTGCCCGGCCGGAACGGCAACCGAGTTCGCCATCGGCGCGGGCCGCACCGAAGGCTCCCCGGACCTGGATGCCTACCTGCGTCCCGAGGACGTCGCACACGCGATCCGCGTAGTGCTCGAGCAGCCGCGTTCGGTCCGTACGACGGTATGGCAGCTTTGGAGCACTGAGCAGCAGAGCTGAGGGCGGCGCCTGATCGCCGGTGGCCCGTGGGCGCGCAGCGGCAGCAGGGCGTCGAGGTCGGTCATCGGTTACGCAGAGCGGGCGAGGATCTCGGACACCCGCTTGGCGAAGTCCTAGATCGCCTTGTCGGTGGTGGCCGCCGAGAGGTACATCGGGTCCTCGATGTCGGGAGCCAGGTGATACCCGGCCTCGCGCATGCCCTGGTAGAGGTCGGTGTAGGGCTGGCGGGGCTGGCGTTCCACGTCCTCCTGCCGGCGGATGGGCGTGCCGGGCGGCAGGAAGATGAACGCGAAAATACTCCCGGTGCAGACGAACGTTAAGGCCAACCAGTGCGCGGCGCGGTGCTTCTCGACCGCCGCTTCCAGCAACGCGCCCTTACGCTCGAGTTCCTCGTAGAAGCCGGGGGTGCCCAGCTCGTCGAGGATGGCCAGCCCGGCCGCCATGGTCAGCGGGTTGCCGGCCAGGGTGCCGCCCTGCAGGACCTTCTGCTCCTCCAGCAGGCGCATCACGTCGCGGCGGTCACCGAACGCGCCGACCGGCGTGCACCCGCCGATGATCTTGCCGAAGGCGGTGAGGTCGGGGGCGACGCCGAGCAGGTTGCTGCTCGGGCCGAAGGTGAGCCGGAAGCCGGTGATCACCTCGTCGAAGATCAGCAAGGCGCCCACGCGGTCGCAGATCTCGCGCAGCCAGGGCAGGAAACCGTCCTCGGGCAGCACCAACGACATGTTGGCGGCGATCGGCTCGACGACCACGGCGGCAATCTCGCCGGGGTGGGCGGCGAACAGCCGCTCGGCGCTGGCGACGTCGTTGTGGTCGGCGAACAGGGTGGAGCGCATGGCGGCCGGGTCGAGGCCGGCGCCGAGCATCCGGGCCTCGTCCTTGTTCTGTACCAGGTCGAAGTGTCCGTGGTAGCCGCCATTGAACCGCATGATGCGGGTGCGGCCGGTGTACGCGCGGGCCAGCCGCATGGTGGACATGACCGCCTCGGTGCCGCTACACACGAATCGCAGCTGGTCCAGGTGGTCGGCGGTCGCGGTGATGCGCTCGGCCAGCTCACGCCGACAGCGCGTATGGCTGGGTATGGATCTCGGGTTGACGATCATGCGTCGAGGTGCTGTCCAGCGGGCATACCGGTGGCGTGGGTCAACTGCGTACGTCACCGCCACCGCTTCAGGGCCGGGAACTGCACGCCTGGGTGCTGCAATCGAGTACTGAGCTGAAGGCACTGCGGGCAGCATTGCATCAGACGGTGCACAAGCATCCCTCGGTAGCTGACCAGTGCACAGATCACGTGCTCGAACAGATGCTCCTGGTGGTGACCGAGTTGGCGTCGAATGCGATCAAGCACGGGCTGCCACCGACCGAGGTGCGATTGTCCTGCACGGACGAGCAGTTCATCCTCGATGTCGCCGACCACGATCTGAGCAGCGTGCCCGAACTGGCGGACACCCGGCCTGTCGATGCTGGCGGGCGCGGCCTGAAGCTGGCGCTGTCGTTGTCGCTGGACGTCGGCTGGTATGCCACCGACTCCACCAAGCACGTCTGGGCGTCGTTCCCCATTGCAGGCGTGACCCTGCCCAGACGAAGCCTATTTCAGAGTTCACGCGTGGCGGCGAAGCGTCCGTACACGTGGGGTGGAACTGGATGACCCGGACCGCATCCTCGACCTCGTGGGGTCTCCCCGGCCGGGGCCGCGCCCGCCTCGACGAGCTCACGCCGGGCGGCCGGCAGCACGCCGCCCTCGCCGGGGGCATCGCCGCCGGCCCGGGGTACTGCCGGTCGACGAGCCCACGGGCCGCCTCGACACGTCGGCAGCAACGAGGTGCCGGCCGCCCTCGAAACCGTCGACCAGGAACGGCACACCACCATCGTCTTCACCTTCGACAACGAGGTCGGCGCGCACCTCGACTATGCGGTGACCATCCGGGTCTGCCGGGTCGATGCCGAGGGCCGCGATGGTCAGGACTTCGCCGTGGTCGCCAGCGACGGCACCGTCCAGCTGCCGCCCGAGGTGCTCGGCAACTTCCCGCCCGGCATCATGTTCACCGTCGACCGCGAGAACGGCACCTCGCCCTCGTGCCCGGCGGCACCGAAGCCGCCTCCTGACGGGGTGTCGTCTAGGGCCACTACGCGGCGGTGACCCGGGACGAAGAGGTCCGGGCTCGGGGTCACCGGACCCCTCCGCCGGTCAGACCGGTGATCCCCGGTGGCGTGTGTTACCACCGAGATGATCAGCAGCGTCCAACGACAGGCCTCCCGGCGCTCACCCGAGATCAGCCCGGTTTAAGATCATCTATTGGGTGCTGCCCAACAACAACCCGGGCCTTTCCGGAATCGGCGACCAGCGGCGGGCCGTGTTCAGCGATGACGGCTAACAACTGACAAACTGTTAATCAGAGTGTCCACAGTGAATAAGCCTCCCCGCCGCGTATGGCGAGGTCGGGGTACGGAAACGGGTCGAGATCGCGTCCTGGGCTTCCGCTCCGGTCTGCAGGCCGACTCACCGCAATTCCGGTGATCAGCCGACCCGATGCGGTATTCGGGCCTGGCCCCGAGCGACCGGCACGGCTCGTCCGACGGCCGGCGGCCGGACACCCACCTGCCTCGTCTGCACCGGAATGCCGACCGGCATCGCCACCATCCCGATCGCCTTCGGCCAGATGTACAGCGGCGCGTCCCCGGTCAGGTCGGCGACCGGCGCCGGACCGGTTACGGCGGCGATGAGCAGCCCGCCCAGAATGGTGGCGCAGGCCGCCCATGCGGTCGTGGTCAGCCGTTCGCCGAGGATGAGGGTGCTCAGCAGGGTCGCGGCCAGCGGCTCCCCCAGGCTCAGAGTGCCGGCAAGGTTCGCACTGACACTTTGCAGGCCCTTGGTGTACAGGGCGTAGACCGCACCCGTGGTGATCAGGCCGAGCCAGGCTATGAGCAGCACGGTACGCGGCTGACCGACCTCCCCGGCATCGGTGAGCATGGCGGGCGCGAGCACGACCGCCCCGATCAGCATCGTCAGACCGGTGGAGACGTGCACGTCCGGGACGTCGGTCGACAACCGCTTCGACAGGACGGTGTAACCGGCGAAGATGGCACCGGCCAGAACCCCCCAGAGGAGGCCGACCGGATTGACCCGGGCGCCGGCGCCGGGCAGTAACAGCAGGACGGACCCGGCCACGGCGACACCGGAACCCAGCATCCAGTTGCGGGTGAGCGGCTCACCGTCGACACGTCGCGCCGCGATCCCGGAGAACAGCGGCACCGTCGCCACCGCCACGACGGTGCCCATCGCGCCACCGGTCAGCGATACCGCCATCAGGAAACTGAACTGGTAGCCGGCGCTCAGCACCCCGGTCGCGACCACGTTCGTCCACACCCGGCGACCCCGCAGCGATTGGAATGCCTCAAGGTCGCGCAGAGCCATCGCGGTGAGGGCCAGCCCGCCGATCAGGTGGCGCCAACCGGCCAGCGCCGCGGGCCCGATCGTGTCGCCGATGAGCACCTGGGCGGGGCCGATCGTTCCGCCCAGAACCATCGCCGCCAGCACGAACGCGGAACCCCGCCCGGAGCTCCGGAGACCGACCGGTGGCCGGGCCGCCGGCGGGGACGGCCGGCGTACGGGGCGGCCCGCGGGGGCGGGTGTCGATGTCATGGTTCAGATCATGGTGATGGCGGACCCGTGTGGCTTCGGTCCGCAGGCCCGGGCCGGGTCGGCGGCAGGAGGAGATCCTCGGCCGCGGTCTCCTCCGAATGGCGGAGATCATCACCCGCCCCGTACTGCTCTCGGTGGCGGGCAGGGAGACTTCTGATCCCTCGGAACGTCGACATTGATTTCACCAGCGTCGTCGGTGATGCCTGTCTGCCCGCGGTTACCGTTGCCTTCATGGTGGCGGTGCCGGTTACGGCGCTATGAGATCCGATGTGGACGCGGGGCGAGGCGCCGGGTAAGACGGCATTCCACGATCAAATGCTCGACCCGCGTCTCGCCATGTTGTCCTGACTGCCGCTTCAAATGCCACCGCTACCAGCCGAAGCAGACACGATGGCAGAAGAAGGTCAGCCGCTCCATGGTCGAACGCGCCAACGCCACCCTCGAACTTGACAATTTCTACCAAACTGTGGCGCGCCCACGGCGAGAGCCCGGCTACGCAGGATGAAAAGGGCACCGATCGGTGCTGGACGGAGATCACCGGCGCCGTCCTCCAACGATCGGTGGAGCCGCTACCGGGCCGGCTCCGCCAGGGGCAGGTCGGCGACCACCTGCCAGCCCCCGTCGGGCTCGGGTCCGGCGGCGAACCGCCCGCCCAGCAACTGCACCCGCTCACCCATGCCGACCAACCCGAAGCCGCCGCCGTAGCGCTGGGGTTGCGCGCCGGGCCGGCCGTCATTGCGGATGGTGACCCGTACGATCCCCTCTCCCGCCGACACCGTCACGGCGATCTCCCGGGCCCCGGCGGCGTGCCGGCGGGCGTTGGTCACCGACTCCTGCACCAGCCTCAGCACCGACGTCGCGATCACGGCCGGGATCGAATCGGCCGCGGCGATCGACAGGCGAACCGGCGTGCCACCCGGCGGGGTCGCCGTGGCAGCGCGCAGGTCGGCGTCGAGGTCCATGGGCCGAGCCGGTGCGCCGCCGTCCGGTTCGCCCTCGCGCAGCACCGAGACCATCCGGCGCAGCGCGGCCAGCGCGTCGGTCCCGGCCTCCTCGGCCAGGGCCAGCAGCCGGGCCCCTGCCTCGGGGCCGGGCATCACCTGGGCGGCCTGCGCCTGCACGACTACCCCGCCGATGTGGTGGGCGACCACGTCGTGCAACTCCCGCGCCAGCCCGACGCGTTCCCGGTACCGCGCCGCCGCGACCGCGTTTCGAGTGGCGCGGGCCGCCGCGCTGTCGCGGCCACGCAGATACCGCCCGACGGCCACCGGCGTGAGCACGACGACGACGAGGACGGCGAGGGTGACGGCCGTCTCCAGGAGCGAGGGGACCCGCCTCGGCCATCCACCCCGGATCAGCTCCGCGGCGCCCTCCGCGACGGTCAGCAGGCTTACCAGAGCGGCCGCGGTGAGGGCCGGGATCGCCCGCACCACCTCGACGACGATCGCCGCCACCGCGACGACCTCGGTCACCGCAATCGGGCCGGGCATGTGTGCTCCGGCCAGGTGCACGACCACCGAGGAGACGATCAGCAGACCAGCCGTGGCCAGGCCCGCCCGGACCGGCGACCGTGGTGCCAGTACCGCTGTGACGATCAGCGGTGCGGCGCACGGCAGCACCCACCACTCGTCGTCGTACGCGCTGTCCCAGCCCAGAGGCAGGTCGAACAGCAGCAGCCCGCACAGCAACAGCGCGATCAGCCAGCTCCGGTGCAACCGCCACACCCGTCCGCGTTCCAAGGGGTCTCCTCACCGGCTGACCGGTGATAGTAGACACAAGACCCCGAGGTAAGGCCAGCGCATGTGCGCAACCTCGCGTGGTTGTCGCGGCATTGAACGGTCTCCGCGCATTTCCCCGGCGGCGGATGATTTCCTCCCTTCGGGGGAGGACAGCGCGGGGCCCGTCGCCGACACTGACCCGGTGACCGAGCCGAGGCGGGACTGGATCGACCGGCGATGGCCGCGCGTTGTGATGCTGGCCGTCCTGTTGGCCACGGACCTGCTGTCCATCGAAGCCTGGGACCAGGTCCATGGTCGATGGGTGCTGGTCAGCGCACTGCTGGTCGGCGGGCTCGCCGTGCTGGCCGATGACCGGCCGGTGCGGGCTGCGCTCGCCGCCGCCGGCGTCCTGACCGCCGGGTCGGTCGGGTTGTGGCTGACCGGCTACCTGGCCACGGCCGCGGTGGGAACGCTGACCGCCGCCGAGTGCGGCGCCACGGCGGTCCTGATCGTCGCCGTCCTTCGCCGGCGGAGCCCGCGGTCCGCCGCCGCCCCGATCGGAGCGCTGCTGTTCGGTGTCGCGGTGGCACAGTCGCTGCGGTTGCCGTACGCGCTCACTTTCCCCGTGGTGTGGTGGTACAGCCTGGCCCAGATCGTGGTGTTCGTGGTGGTGAGCGTGCTCGTCGGTGTCTACTTGCGGCACCGCGACCAGGCGCAGGTACGCGCGGCCCAACAGGCCGACCTGGCGGCCCGACAGCGGGAACGGCTGGTCCTGGCCCGGGAACTGCACGACGTGGTGGCGCACCAGGTCGGCGCGATGGTGGTTCAGGCCCAGGCGGCCCAGGCGGTGCTCGCGGACGATCCCGGGGCCGGCCGCCGGGCACTGCCCACCATCGAGACCGCCGGCCGGGAAGCTCTGGACGCGATGCGCCGACTGGTCACCACGATGCGTGATGTCGAGGCGTCCGGCACCGGCCATAGCGGCCCGCCGACGCAAACCGCCGACCTGCTGGCCGACCTGCGGGCGGCCGTGGCGGCCCCACCCGATGACGGCCCGCCGGTGCGGCTGACCACCGACCTCGCCGAACCGGTACCGGCCGAGATCGCCGGGTCGGTGCTCCGCGTGGTCCGGGAGGCTACGGCCAACGCTCGGCGACACGCCGCCGAGCCCCACGGGATCGAGGTGTCGGTCCGGGCCGGCGACGGCGTCCTGCGCGTACACGTCGCCGACGACGGGACCGGCAGGCGGCCGAGACCGATCGACGAGGGCTACGGTCTAGTCGGCGTACGGGAACGGGTAGAGTTGCTCGGCGGCAGCTTCTCAGCAGGTCACGACGCTGATGTCGGCGGCTGGCAGGTGACGGCTGAGATCCCGCTGCACGGTTGAGACACCGCGCCGCCACGCCCGACTCGAGGAGCTCCAGAACCGTGCGCGTAGTCATCGCCGACGATCAGGAACTGATCCGCGCCGGGTTCAAGATGATCCTCGAGGCCCAGCCGGACATCACCGTGGTGGCCGACGTCGCCGACGGGACCCAGGCGGTCGAGGCCGCCCAGCGGCTGCGGCCCGACGTGTGCCTGTTCGACATCCGCATGCCCGGCCTGGACGGGCTGGAGGCCACCCGCCGGCTGGCCGGTCCCGGTGTGAGCGACCCGATCCCGGTCGTCGTGATCACCATGTTCGACCTCGACGAATACGTGCACACGGCGCTGCAGCACGGCGCGAGCGGTTTCCTGCTCAAGGACTGCGGCCCGGCATTGCTGGTCGAGGCGGTCCGAGCCGCCGCCCGCGGTGACTCCCTGGTGGCGCCGCAGGTCACCGTACGACTGCTGCGCCATTTCCGGACCAGCGCGCCGGGCCGGCCGGCCGCCCCGGCGGTCGCGCTGACCGAACGTGAGGCCGACGTGGTCCGGGGCGTGGCGGCCGGCTGGACCAACCAGGAGATCGCCGCCGACCTGTACGTCGCGGTGTCCACGGTCAAGACACACCTCGGGGCGGCGCAGGCGAAGATCGGCGTACGCAACCGGGTCGAGGTCGCCTCGTGGGCCTGGCGAGCCGGCCTCGCCGACCACTGACAGCTCTAGGCGGCGGTCCTCGGCTTAGCCGATGCTGGTCCTCAGGCCAGGTGGCAGGGAAAAGCGCACAGCTGCGAGGCCTCGTGGACGGGCTGCTGCTTAAGTGAGTGTTTTAGAGGGTTGTAGCTCGGGCTTGTTGCAGGGTGTGGCGTTGCTGTCGTGCGGCGGGCTTGCCGCGGGCGACGCGTCGTAGCATCTGGTTGATCGCGGCCCAGCACTTCCCGCCCGCCGAACACGAAGCGCTACACGCGATGACCCGCACGGTTACCGCACCTCTGGAAACCAGTTAACCAACTCTCCATCAAACCCGGGGTTTGACACACCCGCAGAACGGCGCACTTCGCGACTATCTGCTGACCGGGTTGGTGATCTGTGACGGGTGCGGGCGCCGCGCGGAATCCCAGTGGGCTTACAACCGCCCGGCGTACCGGTGCCGGCACGGCCGCCGCGGAGCCCGCAGTCTCGACAGTGATGGCCCTTTCCACGCCCGTGAGGACCGACTGGTATCGGCAATCGCCGTACAGCTCGACCTCAACACCGGCCAAGGCCAAACATTGTGGTCCGCAGCGGATATCGCCGCCTATCTGCGGACCTACGGTCTGACCGTGCGCTGCACCAGCAGCACCGTTGTCATCGACGGGACACTACCGCCAGCAGTCATCGAAGCCGCCAAGGTTGAGCAGCTCACAGACGTGATCAACCGGCTTCGGACTTCCCCGATAAGACACAGAAAAGCGGCGCCCCCGAGCGTGAGGAAACGCCGCATCATTCGAAGAACAAAATACCCCTAGAGTTTTAGGGGTTTACGTGTCCGGGGGGCTGGGCCTGGACGAGCTCGCCCAGCCCGACCGCTTCGACGTCGACGAGCAGCCAAACGGTGCCGGCGTCCTCGGGATCCGGGTCGGCGTGAGGCGCCTGCAGCACGGACCGCACGGTGATGACGTACCTGCTCGACGACCTCGAAGCGCACGCACTAGTGACCCGCAGCCCTGACCCCCGGGACCGGCGCGCACGCCTGGTCCTCATCACCGACATCGGCCGCAACCGACTCCAGCAAGTGCGTCAGAGTCTCGCCATCGCCGAGGCGCGCCTGCTCGACGACCTCGACGACCAGGACGCGGGAAAGTTACGCACCCTGCTCTCGCGCGTGGCGCAGACCGCGCAACGCGAATCGCTCGCTCCGGACGAGACGGACTGCTGACGGACGCCGGGGCGAAGCATCACCGGGTGACTTGGTCCGTCGCAGCAGTGGCCCCGCTACGGTGGGACACGTCGTGTTCCTGGTAGCTCGCCGTCAGCCGGTTCGAGCAGCGGATGCGAGTGCGACAGTTGACGGACATTACAGCGAAGCCCTGGCCGAGGACTGACATCGCCCGTACAGTCCGCTTACATTGACCTCGTACGTTTTGGGGCATGACCGACCGTCAACGTGTCTCCCACGTGCTGCGCCGCCTCACCTTCGGGCCGACCACATCCGAAGTGGACGCCGCTGAGAAAGCCGGCCTGACCACCACGGTCTCGACTGCGCTCACGCGCCGGGCCGCGCCGCCCGAGCCGGACATCGACCCGCCGTCGGAGCCGCCTCAGGACACGGACCGGGACGCCCGGCGCAAGGCGCGCGCTGAGCAGAATGCCGAACTGAGCCGCTGGTGGCTGCGGCAGATGGCGGCGGACAGCAGCGCCGCGGAGAAGCTGACCTTCTTCTGGCACGGGCACTGGGCCACCAGCATCCAAAAGGTCAAATCGGCGGCCATGATGTTCCAGCAGCAGCAGACCTTCCGGCGGTACGGCACCGGTGACACCGGAGCGTTCGTGCGGGCGATGCTGCGCGACCCGGCACTGATCCTCTGGCTCGACGGTCAGAAGAACACCGCGAAGGCACCGAACGAGAACCTGGCCCGCGAGCTGATGGAACTGTTCACCCTCGGCGTCGGCAACTACACCGAGGACGACGTCAAAGCCGGCGCCCGGGTCCTGACCGGCTGGACGATCGACCGCAGCACCGGCACGGCAAAGCTGATGCCGAAACGGCACGACAAGACACCGGTGACCCTGCTCGGCCGGACCGGGGTGAACGACACCGACGCGTACGCCGACCTGCTGGTCCGGCACGAGGCCCACGCACCGTTCCTCGCCTCCCGGCTGTGGGTCCGGTACGGCTCGGGCGCTGCACCCTCGGCGGCGGTGACCGGGCGGCTGGTCGCGGCGTTCGGGCCCGGCCGCAGCGTGACCGCGATGCTGCAGGCCTTGGCCCTGGACCCGGAGTTCGCGGGCACCGGCAACCAGCTCGTCAAGCAACCCGTCGAATGGGTGATCGGCGCGATCCGCCAGCTCGGTATCGATGTCGGTGACCTCGACGAGAAACAGCTCAAGCAGATGTCGACCACGATGCGAGCACTCGGTCAGGTGCCGCTGCGGCCGCCGTCGGTCGGGGGCTGGCCCGCGGGAACGGCGTGGCTGACCACCTCATCGGCGCAGGTTCGCCTCCGCAGCGCACCGAACCTGGTCACGCTGGCCCCGGCGGCCGTCGCCTCGCTGGAGCAGGCCGCCCGGACGGACCGGCTCGACGCCCTGGCCCGGCTGCTGGTGATCGACCAGTGGTCCGACCGTACCGCCGCGGTCCTCACCCCCGCGGCGAAGGACCCGAAGAGGCTGCTCGCGCTCGGTCTGGCCACCCCCGAATACGCCGTGCACTGAAAGGCAACCATCATGGATCTGCTCACCCGCCGCAAATTCCTGCTCGCCAGTGGCGTGACCGGCGCCGCAGCCCTGGTCGCCGGCGGCACCGCGTACGGTCTGCACGACCTTCTAGCCTCCGGCGACGACCGACCGCATGGGTCCCGGACATTGGTCCTGGTGACCCTCTACGGCGGCAACGACGGCCTGAACACCGTCATCCCGTACGCCGACGAGGCGTACGCCAAGGCCCGCCCGACCCTGGCTTACCCGGCCGACCAGGTCCTGAAGCTGGACGACGAGTTCGGCCTGAACCCCGGTCTGGCCGGTCTGCACAAGCTGTACGGCGCCAAGAAGATGGCGGTGGTCCGCGGGGTCGGCTACCCCAAGCCCGACCACAGCCACTTCCGGTCGATGGACATCTGGCAGAGCGCCGACCCGGTCCGGCCCCAGACCACCGGCTGGATCGGACGCTGGCTGGACACGGCCGGCGGCGATCCACGGCTGGCCGTCTCGTTCGAACCGGTCCTACCGCCGCTGCTGGCCGGAGCCACCAGCGCCGGCGCGACCGTGCCCGGCGGCACGGTGAAGCTGCCAAAGTCTGTTACGCCGGAGCTGGTAAAGGGCCTCGGCGCCGCCGCGACCGGCGACACCCCGGCGCTGGCCCGGGCCGCGGGCTGCTTCCGCGACCTGAGCCGCGTGCAGAACCTGATGGCGGAGGTGGCCGAGGCGGCGCCGGACGAGATGTCCGACGACAGCACCGAGGACGGCGGCGCCACAGCCACAGGCGCGGCTGCCGGGCCCCTGCAGCAGCAGCTCGAGCTGGTCGCCCGGTGCGTTGAAGCGGGCGCGGTGACCCGGGTCTACTCGGTGTCGCTCGGCGGTTTCGACCTGCACGCCGACGAGAAGAATGCCCAGAAAGGCCAGCTGGAACGCCTGGACAAGCCACTCGCCGCCTTCATGGACCGCATGAGCAAGTCGGAACAAGGCAAGGACGTCGTGGTGGCGGTCTACTCCGAGTTCGGGCGCCGGGTGACGGCGAACGCCTCCGACGGCACCGACCACGGCACAGCATCGTCGGTCTTCCTGCTCGGCAACAACATCAAAGGCGGCCTCTACGGCGAGGCACCGAGCCTGACCGACCTCGACAACGGCGACCTGAAATACACCACCGACTTCCGGGACGTCTACGCCGGACTGCTACGAAACGTGCTCGGCGCAGAACCTGACCGGTTGCTCAACAACTGGAAAGGTCACCTGGACGAGGTCTGGGAGTAGAGTCCTGGGCCAACCTCGACGCGCTCGCGACGGCCGCCGGTGATGAGCACGCCCCTTCACGGCGACGACTGACGTCGTTCCCCATCGCCGCGCAGGACCGGGGTTCAAGCGTTACGCCAGCAACTCGACGTGGCCGACGAATCCGCCCAGCAGAGCCAGATCGGTCGACACCGCTGAGGCGCTGCCCCTCCCCTACGGCATCGTCACCCCGCTGATCTTCGCCGTCGGCCTCGTCCTGGTCCGGCTCGCCATCGCCTCGGCAGCAAGCGCCGAAGACCGTTGACTTCACCGCCTGCTGGTGAAGAGTCGGTAGTCCAGAGTTGCGGTATTCACCGTGCCGGGCGTGACTTGAGTCCGGTCCGATCGCTGGCCGGGGCCGCGGCGGCGGGTCCGTGTTCTTGTCTGGTCTGCAGGCGCCACTGCCGTGCAAAGGCCTGCTGGACGATCGCATCGGTCATGAGTCGGCGGAGGGGTGCGAGTCAAGCACCGTCGCGTCAGCGCGCGCAGCCGCACGGAAGAGGCTGCGAACGAGGCCCGCGCCGACTTCGAGGTCTCGGAGTACGTGTTCACGAATGTCGTGCGTCGTCCAGATACCATCGCCCAGCCGCAGCAGTCCGCTCAAGTGAAGTCGCCAGAGGCTGATCAGCGCCCCGGCGAGAATGTGGACGTGGGGCGAGTCGACGGGTAGGCGAGCCTGATGCGCGACCGCTTTCATCGCCGAGTTCGTGAGGGACTCCTGGCGCTCGGCGGTAGCGGCACGCAGGCCAGGGTTCGCCCCTACGAGTAGCACAAACGCACGAACCGCCCCGATGACCTCGCTGTCGCGGCTGCCTTCGACCGGCTCGTCATCGAGCAGTGAGAGTTCGCCCTGAATGCAGGACACGACGACGTCGAGGACATGAAGCCCTCCGGACAGGTCCTGCTGACCCTCTGCTGCCCCGTCGAGTTCAGTTGCCAGCCGCTCACCCCTGTCGAGGATGAGTGACTCCTTCGTGGGGAAGTGGTTCCAGACGGTCTTGGTCGACACTCCACATGCTTTCGCAATGTCCGACACCCGAACCGCATCGAACCCGTCCGCCAGGAACATCGCCGTAGCCGTGTCGGACAGCCTGCGTCGTAGCGCCTGGCGCTTGCGCTCACGAGTCCCAGCAGGGCGCCGCTCGTCACCGGTCATCGCTCGGTCGTCACCCTCTTCGGCTGATCTGCATGGACAGTTACATCTTACATTCAGTGTAGAAATATTATTACACCGAGTGTAAGGTTGCCACGAGTTCTTGATTTACAGCCCGACCAGCCTGACAGCGACAAACGTGAGCCCGAGGTGTGTGAGATGAGTGGCAAAGCCCCGCCCAACAAGGTCCTGAGCCCTTCGGGCAGCCGTACGATAGACAAGAGCCGGTGGGTGGCACTGCTCGTGCTGAGTCTTGTCCAGCTCATGGACGTTCTCGACGGGACGATCATCAACATCGCCCTGCCCAGCGCTCAGACCTGGGGTTCAACCTCGACAACCGCGAGTGGCTCGTCACCGGCTACGCCCTCACCTACGGCAGCCTCCTGCTCTTCGGTGGCCGCCTGGCCGATCGCTTCGGCCGGCGGAAGCTTCTCTACATCGGTCTTGTCGGCTTCGCCGTGTCCTCCGCCATCGGTGGCGCGGCCCCCACCTTCGAGGTGCTCCTGGCCGCCCGGATCAGTCAGGGCCTGTTCGCAGCAGCGCTGGCGCCAGCAGCGTTGTCCCTGGTCTCGGTGACCTTCGCCGACAACCCGGCAGAGCGTGGCAAAGCGTTCGCGGTCTTCGGCGCGGTCTCCGGAATGGGCGGAGCGATCGGGCTGACTGCGGGCGGCGTGCTCACCGACCAACTGTCCTGGCGTTGGTGCCTGTACATCAACGTCGCCATCGCGGCCGTGGCCATCGTGGGCACGTTCATGTTCGTCCGGGACCGCGAGGGTGTGTCGCGAGACGCATCGTCCAGGTCGATCGACCTCCCCGGCGCCGTGCTCGTTGCCGGAGGACTCGGTGGCATCGTCTTCGGCCTGGGCAACTCCGCCGTCGACGGATGGCAGGCACCGGCCACCTGGCTGCCGGTACTCGCAGGAGTCCTGCTCATTGTCGCGTTCGTGGCCCGCGAGATGCGGACCGAGCACCCGCTCCTGCCGTTCTCGGTGATCCTGGATCGCAACCGCGGCGCGGCCTACTTGAGCATCGCGATCTCGGGTGTCGGCTCGTTCGCGATCTTCCTCTACCTGTCGTACTTCCTGCAGCAGACCCTGGGCTTCTCCGCGACAGCCGCCGGCTTCGCGTTCCTGCCCTTCGCCGCAGCACTGATCGTGGGCGCGGGAATCTCCGGATCAGCGCTGCTGCCCCGCTTCGGTCCCCGCCCGATCATCCCCGCGGGTTGCCTGTCCAGCGCCGCGTCCCTGCTGCTGCTCACCCGCATCGACCTCGACACCGAATACGTGACCGGTGTGCTCCCCGCCATCCTCTTCGCTGGGTTCGGCACCGGCCTGATCTTCGGATCCACTCAGAACGTCGCCACCTCCGGCGTCGCAACCTCCCACTCAGGTGTCGCATCAGCCCTGGTCAACACGATGCAGCAGGTAGGAGGCGCGATCGGCCTGGCGCTGTTCACCTACGTCAGCGCAACCGCGACCGACCGATACCTCTCCGGCAACGCCGACCAGCCCACCCAGCAGACGCAGGCGCTCGCCGCACTCTCGAGCTACCACAACGTGTTCTGGGTTGCGATCGGCATCTTCGTCGTCGGAGCAGGCATCACCGCCGCTACCTTCCGATCCGGCACTATCGAACTGAACGCGGATGCCACGCCAGCGCACTGACACCCGGTCGCCTCGTGCCCGAAGCAGCGGAGACAGCCACGCGATCACTCAGAGGACAGTCGACAGCTAGGTTGCTGGAACTGATTTCGATCAGAGACACCGTGGCCAGCTCCAGCCGGAACTGGCTGGCACCTGCAAATTTGGCAAGTGTGCGGCGACCTGAGCCGGCGAGCGGGATGACACATGCGCTTTTTGCGGATCCCGGCGAGTCAAGCCCAGGACGTGCCCCAAGGCCAGCGGCAGTCGCAGTGGATCTTGCGTGGTGAATCATCAGATGTCAGGTGCAGGCCGTCAGTGACCGACTCAGTCCGGCATGCCCCAAGGCTGATTCAGCGCCTTCAAGAAATGTCCGTTACGGAAAGTGAAAGATCATTGTCGCCGGGCTACGCAAACACCTCGACGACACCGGCTTGGACGCCGGCCCACGGCCGTCGCCATGATGCTGCACCGCTACACCAACGACCAGGGTCGACAGCCATAACAGCCCCAGATGAAGGTGTAACCGACCAGACCGCCGGCAACATCGCCTTGATCACCGCCCTGATGGCGCAGCTCAACATCGCCGTCGACCAGCTTCCCCGCACCGCCGTAGCCTTGCCCGCCGGCCGAACCATTCCCGTCTTCGACGAGTACATCCCGCAGGTCGCCGCAGCGGTCAGCGCAGGAACACGCCGCGCCTACGCCACCTACTGGCGGCGGATTCGGCAGAAGTGGGGGCAGCGTCGCCTCGACGAACCCACACCGTTGGAGATCAAACAATTCGCCGAAGAGGTTCGCGAAGGCGCCGTCGTCCGCCGCAACAACCGCGGCGGAGCCAGCGCCGCTGAGCACCTCATCGCAGCGTTCCGCTGCATCTACCAATACGCCGTCGGCGACCGCCTCATCGACGCGGGCGACAACCCCGCGACCCGTGTCGACAAGCCACACCGTCAACCAAGTCTGCGTCATGCGCTGCCCGAACACGCCCTCTGCGCGATTGTCACCGTTGCCGGCGAAACCGGCAACGACCCGGAGCTCGACCTGCTGATCCTGCGCCTGCACATCGAGACCGCCTGCCGCCGCGGCGCAGCGCTCGCCATCAACCGCAAAGACCTCGATCCCGACCACTGCCTGGTCCTACTTCACGAGAAGGGCCAGACCAAACGCTGGCAGCCGATCTCCCCGACGCTGGCTGCGGCGCTCATCGCCCACAACGACGAACGCTCCGACGGCAGCCCCGACGGCCAATTGCTGCGCTACCGTGGCGGCCGCCCCGTCGGCCGCCGCCGCTACGACTACCTGTGGCAGCGCATCGGCAAATATCTACCCTGGGTCGCGGTCCAGCAGATCACCATCCACTGGATACGCCACACCACCCTCACCTGGGTCGATCGCAACATCTCCGGAGCCGTCGCCCACGCCTACGCCGGCCATCGCGACGCCAGCGGTGACGACACGACCGCGACGTACCTGAAAGCCACCCTTCAAGAAGTTGCCTACGCACTTCAGTCACTGACCGGCGAACCGCATCCTCTTGCTGCCGCGGATCCCATGGCGGCGATGTTTACCGCCAGGCCTCTGGCGTGGTTCACCGGCGGAATTCAGCTGCAGGTCGAGACGGACGCGGAACCAACGCATGGCCGGTGACCGCAATCACGCCGCGAGCGATGTCCCAGCTCCTAGCGCTGCAGATCCATACAAGTAAGGCCCA
>NZ_BOQP01000068.1 GCF_018332715.1 Winogradskya consettensis
GCCCCGCTGGCGGGCGAACTCGAGGAACGCGATGGGGGTCGACATGACGGTGGCGCCGCCGGCGAGGGCCAGATCACACTCCCCCGACCGCAACGCGTTCGCGGCCAGGTGCAGGGCGACCAGCGACGACGAGCACGCGGTGTCCACGGTCACCGCCGGGCCCTCCAGCCCGAACGTGTACGCCACCCGGCCCGAGGCGATGCTCCCCGCGCTGCCGTTGAAGAGGTAGCCCTCGAAGCCTTCCAGCGGCAGGTCGGGGCGGGAGCCGTAGTCGCTGTACATCACTCCGGTGTAGACCCCGGTGCGGCTGCCCTTGAGCCCGGCCGGGTCGATCCCGGCGCGTTCGAACGTCTCCCACGCGGTCTCCAGCAGCAACCGCTGCTGCGGGTCGGTGGCCGTGGCCTCCCGCGGCGACATACCGAAGAGCTCGGGGTCGAACCCGGCCGCCTCATAGAGGAATCCCCCTTCGCGGCAGTACGAACGCCCCACCCGGTCCGGGTCCGGATCGAACAGCTCGCCGGCGTCCCATCCCCGGTCGCCCGGGAAGTCACCCACGGCGTCACGGCCGGACGCGACCAGCTCCCACAATGCCTCGGGCGAGGTGACCCCGCCCGGGAACCGGCAGGCCATCCCCACGATGGCGATGGGCTCCTGGTTCTTCTCCTCGACCTCGCGAAGCCGCTTGCGCGCCTCGCGCGCATCGGCGATCGCCCGCTTGAGGTACTCGCGGAGCTTTTCCTCTTCCGGCACGTCGTTCAGCTCCCCAGCATCGTGGTTGTCGTGGGACGGCCCGGCGGCGTGGTGACCCGCCGGCCTAATCAGTCGAGGTCGTCGACGAGGGCGAACAGTTCGTCGTTGCTCGCGTTGTCGAGGTCGGTGTCGCCGTCGTCGTGCCCGGTCACCTCGCGGTGCAGGTCGAGCAGGGCACGCAGCCTCGACGCGATGAGCTCGCGGTCCGCCCCGGGGGTGCCGCCAGAACGCAGGGCCGCCTCGACAGCGGTCAGTCCGGTCAGCGCGGCGCCCGCGGCGGGCTCGTCGCCGCCGGTCTCGGCGTGCAGCAGACCGGCGAGGGCGAGCGGGGTCGGGTAGTCGAACACTAGTGTCGTGGGCAGCCGCAGCCCGGTCGCGGCGTTGAGCTGATTGCGCAGTTCGACCGCGGTGAGCGAGTCGAAGCCCAATTCCTGGAACGACCGGTCCGCCGGCACCGCCGCCGCACCGGTGTGCCCGAGCACAGCGGCCACCTGGGCCCGGACGAGGTCCACCAGGACCTGCTCCCGCTCGCTGCGCGAGAGCCCGGTCAGCCGGTCGGCGAGGGTCGTGGCCGGCGCCGAGCCGTCCGCCCGGCGCAGGCGTGGTGCCGGGACGAGCTTGCGCAGCAGCAGCGGCGCCGGTTCGGCCGACGACCGCAGTGCCGCCAGGTCCAGCGGGGTCACCGCCAGCACCGCCTCATTGCCGCGTACGGCCCGGTCGAACAGCTCCATGGCCGCCACCGAACGCAGCGGCACGAGCCCCGAGCGGGCCATCCGCATCCGGTCCACGTCCGCGAGATGCCCGGTGATGTCGCTGGACTGCTCCCAGAGCCCCCAGGCGAGGGAGACGCCGGGCAGTCCGTGCGCCCGGCGGTGCTGCGCCAGCGCGTCGAGGAACGTGTTACCCGCCGCGTAGTTGGCCTGTCCGGCGGTGCCGAGCAGGCCGGCGATCGACGAGTAGACGACGAACGCGGTCAGGTCGAGGTCCCGGGTGAGGTCGTGCAACAGCCATGCGGCATCGGTCTTCGGGCGCATGACGGCATGCAGGCGGTCGGCATCGAGCGCGGTGACCAGCCCGTCGTCGAGAACCCCGGCGGTGTGGACGACGGCGGTCACCGGGTGCCCGGCGGGGAGCCCCGCCAACACCCTGGCGAGGTCCCCGCGGTCGGTGACGTCGCACGCGACGATGTCGACGGCCGCGCCGAGAGCGGTGAGCTCGTCACGCAGCTCATCCGCGCCGGGCGCCTGTGGTCCCCGCCGGCTCAGGAGCAGCAGCCGCGCCGCACCGTGCCGGGTGACCAGGTGCCGGGCCAGAACGCCGCCGAGCGCGCCCGTCGCACCGGTCACCACGACGGTTCCCTGGTCCCAGCGGGGTGCGGGCGCGGTTTCCGGGACGGCCGGTGCGCGGATGAGCCGGGGTGCGCGGACGGCGCCGTGGCGGATCGCCAGCTGGGTCTCGTCGCCGGCGACGGCTGCCGTCAGCGCGGCGGACGAACGCGGGTCGTCGTCGAGATCGGCGAGGACGAAGCGGCCCGGCTGCTCGGTCTGCGTGGACCGGACCAGGCCCCAGACCGCCGCGGCGGCGAGGTCCGGTACGTCGGCGCCGTCGACGCCGATCGCCCCACGGGTCACCACCACCAGCTTCGCCGCGGTGTCGCGCTCGCCCGCCAGCCACTCCTGGATCTGGTGCAGCACGTAGGCGGTGAGCTCGCGGGTGCGTACGGGAACGGGGATCCGCGGGTCGGGCTCCGGGAGCCGCAGGATCGACGGCTCCGCGGCGCCGGACGACGCGGACTCCGGCACGGGAATCCACTCGACGCCCCACAGCCCATCCGTGCCGGTCGACGCCCTGCGGACCGCGTCCGCCGGCAGGGACCGCAGGACCAGCGATGCCACCGACACGACCGGCGCACCGGTGGCATCGCTGAGTTCGAGCGACACGACCCGGGATCCCTCGTCGAGCGACATCGTGGTCATCGCGACCCGTGCCGCGGTGACTCCCGGCTGGTGGATGCGTACCCCGGACCACGAGAACGGCAGCCAGGCCGTACCACCGGTCTCCGTCACCCCCGGCAGGACGGGGTGCAGGGCCGCGTCGAGCAGAGCCGGGTGTACGCCGTACCAGCGGGCGTCCCCCTGCTCATCCTCGGCCAGCCCCACCTCGGCGAGGACCTCGCCGCCGCCGCCGCGCCACAACCGCCGCAGCCCCTGGAAGGCGGGCCCGTACGTGTACCCGTCGTTGACGAGGCGCTCGTACACGCCGTCCAGGTCGACCACGACGGCGCCGGCAGGCGGCCATACCGCGGTTCGCACCGGATCCGGACCTGCGGCGGGACCGGTGGCCAGCGTGCCGGAGGCGTACCGGATCCAGTCGGATTCGTCGACCGTGCCACCGGAGGGGCGGGCGAACACCTCGAGCAGGCGCCGGCCGTCGCCGCCGGCCTGTCCCACGACCACCTGCACGGCGGTCTCGTCCTGCTCTGGCAGAACCAGCGGGCTCGCGAGCGTCAGTTCCTCCACGTACGCGCCGAGTTGCTCAGCGGTGTACGTCGCGAGCTCCAGCAGCGCGGTTCCCGGCACCAGCGCGGCATCCGCGACGACGTGATCACCGAGCCACGGCTGGGTGCGGCGGGACAGCTGCCCGACGAATACGTACCCGTCGCGGTCCGCGAGCCGGACGGCGGCACCGAGCAGCGGATGGTGGGTGGTGCTGAGGCCCAGGCCTCCGGCGTCGCGGGCGACCTTCGCCTCGGTGAGCCAGTACCGATCGCCCTGGAACGGATAGCCCGGCAGGGCGATCCGGCGCGCCGCGGGCAGCAACGCGGTCCAGTCCACTGCCGTGCCGCGGGCGTCCATCCGGGTCAGCGCCGTGATCAGGGTTTCCGGTTCCGGCCGGCCGGCCCTCAGCCCCGCGACGCTCAGCCCGGGGTCCCCGATGAGACAGCCCGGTACCTGGGCGGTGAGGACGCCGTCCGGGCCGAGCTCCAGGAAGTCGGTGACGCCGTAGCCTTCGAGGTGACGCACCCCGTCGTGGAAACGCACCGTGGCGCGGATGTGCCGTGCCCAGTATTCCGGTGACCGCAGCTGTTCGGCGCCGGCCGTCACCCCGGTCACGTTCGACACCACGGGGATCCGGGGCTCGTGGAACGTCAGCCCGGCCAGTACGGCCCGGAATTCGTCCAGGACACCGTCCATGTGCGCCGAATGGAACGCATGGCTGACCACGAGCCGCTTCGTACGACGGCTCTGCGCCCGCCACTGCTGTTCGACCCCGAGCACAGCGTCCGCGTCACCCGACACCACCACCGAACGCGGTCCATTCACCCCCGCGATCGACACCCCCGCAGGCAGCCCGGCGAGGATCTCCTCCTCGGTGGCCTCGACCGCGACCATCGCCCCACCGTCCGGCGCCGACTGCATCAGCCTGCCCCGGGCCACCACCAGCCGGCACGCATCCGGCAGATCCAGCACCCCGGCGGCGTGCGCGGCCACAACCTCACCGATCGAATGACCCAACAGCATGTCCGGGACCACGCCGAAGCTCTCCACCAGCCGGAACAACGCCGTTTCCAGGGCGAACAAACCCACCTGCGTGAACACCGTCTGATCAATCAGCGCCGCCTCGGCCGAATCCACCGGCGCGAACACCACCGACGCCAACGGACGATCCAGCTCACCGTCGACAAGGTCACACACCGCGTCGAACGCCGCCCGGAAGACCGGGAACGCCTCGTACAGTCCGCGGCCCATGCCGAGGCGCTGGCTGCCCTGACCCGTGAACAGCACTGCAGTGCGGCCCCTCGGGACGGTCGTGTCCGAGCCACCGGAGACCGTGTCCAGGGCGTCGATCAGTTCGCCGCGGGTGGCACCGACGACAGCGGTGGTGTGGGTCAGCCGTGAGCGGCCGAACGCGAGGGTCCAGGCGACGTCCGCCGGGTCGAGGTCCGGATGCCGGGTGACGAATTCCCTCAGCCGGCCGGCCTGGGCCGACAACGCGCCCGCCGATCGGGCCGACAGGATCCACGGCACGACCCGCGGGGTCGCCGCCGGTTGCGGGTCCGGGGCGGGCGGTTCTTCGAGAATCACGTGGGCGTTGGTGCCGCTGATGCCGAACGACGACACCGCGGAGCGCCGCGACGGACCGGTGGCCGGCCAGTCGCGTGCCTGTGTCAGCAGCCGGACCGTGCCG
>NZ_BOQP01000069.1 GCF_018332715.1 Winogradskya consettensis
GTGCCTGCTCAGAGACGAGTGACTGCTCCCGTGCCTGCACAGAGACGGGTGACTGCTCCGTGGATCCGCTCAGAGACAGACTGCGGGGCCCTGTGGTCAGGCTCAGACACGGCTGGAGGCCCCGCGCCAGCTAAGACACGGCTGGGGCCCCGTGCCGGCCCAGACTCGGCTCTAGCCCCTACCAGCTCGGAGACAGGCGATTACCCGTGCCCGGCTCGAGACGGGCGGACTCGCATTGCGCCGCTCAGAACGGTCCTCTTGGGGGACGCATGACTCGGCGAGTTACGCCGTGGGGGCGGGCGGTTCCGGGTTGGCGAGGGGGGCTGTGGGCGGTTTGGGTTTGTCGGTTGATGTCTCGTCAGCCGGCGTTTCGTGGCCCGGGTTGATCGAGGTCTCATTGATCGAGGCGTCGTGGATGGAGGTCTCGTGAATCGCGGCGACTCGGGGCTCCGGGTGTTCGGTGACGAACTCCGTGGGCGGCTCGGCCTGAGAAGCCGGTTCGGAGCCGGTGTGCTCGGTCGAGGTCGGCGAGGTGGATGGTTCCGCGACGGCTGAGGCCGGCGGTCGCGGGCCGGCCGTGTTGGTCGAGTTCGGCGGTTGCGGGCCGGCCGTGCCGGTCGAGTTCGGCGGCTGCGGGCCGGATTCGCCAGGGGAGGTCGGGGGCTGCGACTGCGGGACAACCCCGTCGGCCGGCTGCGGGGCAATGAACTGCGGCTGCGGCTGCGGCTGCGGCGTTGTCGGTGCGGGCGGGGCGGTGGAGGGTGCCGGGGGCTCTGTTCGGGCCGAGGGAGGTTCTGGGGCAGAGGGGGGCGTCGGCTGGGGTGCTGCCCAGGGGCTTTGCTCCGCGGGAGTGGCGGCCTGGGTGGGTGCGGGTGACGGCGATGGGTACGGCGCGCCGTACGTCGGCTGGCCGTATGCCTGCTGGTCGTGGGCCTGCTGGTCGTGGGCCTGCTGGTCGTACCCCGGGGGTGGCTCGTAGCCGGTGGGCTGGGCGTAACCGGGTTGAGTCGCGCCGGGCTGGCCGTATCCAGGCTGTGCATACCCGGGCTGCGCATATCCGGGCTGGGTGGCGCCGGGCTGACCGTACTCAAGCTGGCCGTAGCCGGGCTGAGGCGACCCGGGCTGGCCGTAGCCGGGCTGGGTGGCCCCGGGCTGGCCGTAGCCGGGCTGGGTGGCGCCGTAGCCGGGCTGTCCGTACGCAGGCTGGCCGTAGGCGGGCTGGCCGTAGCCGGGCTGGGGGAAGCCGGGGTTGCCGTACGCAGGCTGGGTGCCTGGGGTTGCGAAGGGGTCTGGCTGGGTGGGTTTGGGGGCGCGGCCGAAGAATGCTCGGGGGGACAGGAGGATGAGGGTGGCGAGGAGGGCGTAGGCGAGGATCTGGGCGATGGAGAGGCTCAGGTTCAAGGGGATCCAGGCGCCGGGGTAGGCGTCGGTGAGGAGTGCGCCCAGGGTGCCGGGGGTGGAGTCGCCGTTTCGCTGGATGCCGACCGTGGTGGTGGAGGCGCAGCCGGCCAGGAGGCCCAGGCCGCAGATCACGAGGGTGGCGATGCGGGTGGGGTTGCTGCCCTTGCGCAGGCCTATCGCGAGGGCGACGTAGAGCGCGAAGAGCAGGACCGCGAGGATTGCTCCGACCGTGGCGCCGATCCAGATGACCATGACGTAGTTGTCGGTGTCGGTGCCGCCGCCTGACGTGGTCTGGAAGCGGTCCACCGTGCCGGGCGCGATCACCAGGGCGGCGACCGCGTACGCGAGTCCCGCCACCGCCATCACGATGAGCAGCAGGGTGGCGAGGCCGACCGTTGTGGGCCGGGGTGCTGCCTCCGGGGCAGGCGCGGGGGCGGCTGCGGCGGGGGGCTGGACTGCGTACGACATTGACGTCTCCCGGGTGATCCGTTGCGGACGAACCTACCTGGACGCGCAACGCGCCGCCGGACTTACCCGGCGGCGCGTGACGGAGGCGTTCTTTACAGGGCCGGATCGGTGGGCGGCCGGTGTTCCCCGGGTGGCGATGACGGGGGTGCGGAGGACGGGCCTGAAGACGGCGGGTCCGACGAGGGTGGGGGCGATGCGGGTGGCTGTCCCCACGGGTCGGTCGCCGGGAGGCTTCCGGTGTGCGGGTGGCCACCGGAGGCGGGCGGCTGCCCATAACCGGGCGGCGGGCCGGAGGCGGGCGGCGGGCCGTAGCCAGGTGGTGGGACAGAGCCGGGCGGTGGGACAGAGCCGGGCTGGCCGTAGCCGGGCTGGCCGGGGTAGGGCGGGTAGGGCAGCGACGGGTCCCAGGCCGGCTGCGGCTTGCGGAAGTAGGCGTTGGCCGCCGGGAGCATCAGCAGGATGACCGCGCCGAGCAGTGCCACGATCGCCACCACCGCCAGCGTCATGGTCGCCGGGGTGTACCAGGAGGGGAGTGCGGCCTCGAGGCTGTCCTTGACCTGTTGCTGGGTGGGGCCGGAGGTGGTGTCGGCTTCGAGGTCGAGGCTGCCGGCGACCGAGGTGGCGGCCAGGCTGAAGCCGTTGCAGCAGAGGTAGATGCCGCCGATCACCCAGGTGGTGATGCGGGAGCCGCGGCGGCCCCGGTTGTTGAAGATCGCGAGGATGACCAGGCCGGCGGCGATGAGGATGCTGATCGCCACGCTGACCACTTCGATGGCGACGGCTGCCGTGGCACCCGCTGAGCCTTCCGGCGTTGACGCGTAGAGGTCGTTGTAGACGTCGGAGATGCGGGAGACGACGCTGAGGGCGAGGACTGCGCCGATCAGGGATCCGGCCGCGGTGACGTAGAGCAGGTAGGACGAGACGGTGACCACCGTCGGGCGTGCTGTCGGTGCCGGCGCTGCCGGTTGCATCGGGGCTCCCCTCCTAGGTGCGCTCACGGTATCCCGCGGCCGCCAGACCGTACGATGCCCGACCGTTCTGTCACGACATGTGATTTTGAATCACTAAATAAGGCGTCTTCGGATGAAATACATCGCTCGATCAGGGGGCGACAGGAGTCGATCCCGCCCCATAGACTCCAGTCCGTGGCGCGCCGCAGGCAAGTGACTCCCTCGGCGTCGCCCTGTGCCCGTCCGAGTCGCCGCCCCCGCTCACTGATCGCCGGGGCCGAGGCAGACCGGATCCGGGGCCCGTCCCGATTGCGCAGGCCGCGTGACTACGCCGCAGCCGCCCCTGACCTTTTAAGGACCGGTGAGTCCCATGCAACACGCAGACACCCTGACCGTCGTTCACCATGACGACACGAGAACCAGATACACCGACGTGCGTTATCAGCTGCACCGCGGCGGGATCAGGATCTGGTCCGAGGACGGCGAGTATGCCTTCACGGACATCCTCATGACCCACGCCTACCGGCAACGGGAGGCGAAGGCCAGCTAAGAGGCAGCAACGCTGAACGGGGCTCCGGGAAAATCCGGGGCCCCGTTCTGCGTACTGAAAATCAGCCGCGTGACACCCGCAGCCCGTCCTTGCCCTCGTTGATCTCGACCACGACGGTGTCGCCGTCGACGATCTCGCCGGCCAGCAGCGCCTTGGCGAGCGAGTCACCGATCGCCGACTGCACGAGGCGGCGCAGCGGGCGGGCGCCGTAGATCGGGTCGTAGCCGTGCTCGCCCAGCCACTGCACGGCGGGCTCGGTGACGTCGAGGCGGAGGCGGCGGTCGGCGAGGCGGTCGCGCAGCCGCTGGAGCTGGATGTCGACGATCGCGGAGAGGTCACCCGCGGTCAGCGACTGGAACACCACGATGTCGTCGAGGCGGTTGAGGAATTCCGGCTTGAAGTGGCCGCGGACGGTCGCCATGACCTCCTCGCGCCGCTCGTCCTCGCTGAGGGTGAAGTCGGAGATGATCGACGAGCCCAGGTTCGAGGTGAGCACCAGGATGGCGTTGCGGAAGTCGACCGTGCGGCCCTGGCCGTCGGTGAGCCGGCCGTCGTCGAGGACCTGCAGCAGCACGTCGAAGACGTCGGGGTGGGCCTTCTCGACCTCGTCGAGCAGCACCACGCTGTAGGGGCGGCGTCGCACGGCCTCGGTGAGCTGGCCGCCCTCCTCGTAGCCGACGTATCCGGGCGGGGCGCCGACGAGACGGGCGACGGAGTGCTTCTCGCCGTACTCACTCATGTCGATGCGGACCATCGCGCGCTCGTCGTCGAAGAGGAAGCCCGCGAGCGCCTTGGCCAGCTCGGTCTTGCCGACGCCGGTGGGACCGAGGAAGAGGAAGCTGCCGGTGGGCCGATCGGGGTCGGCGACGCCGGCGCGCGCACGCCGCACGGCTCCGGAGACCGCCGTCACGGCCTGGGCCTGACCGACGACCTTGGCCTGCAGCGACTCCTCCATGCGGAGCAGCTTGGCGGTCTCGCCCTCCATCATCCGGCCGGCCGGGATGCCGGTCCAGGACGCGATGACCTCGGCGATGTCGTCCCCGCCGACCTCTTCCTTCACCATCGGCGGCTCGGTGTGCTCGTCGTCCTCCGCCGCGGCTGCCGTCTCGATCTCGGCTTCGAGCGCCGGGATCTCCTGGTACTGCAGGCGGGAAGCCTTCTCCCATTCCGCGTCGCGCTGCGCGCGCTCGAGCTCGGCCTTGGTCTCGTCGAGCTTCTTCTTCAGCTCACCGACCCGGTTGAGGCCGCCGCGCTCGCGCTCCCATCGCGCGTTGAGGGCGGTCAGCTCCTCCTCGCGATCGGCGAGGTCGCGCTCGATGCGCTCGAGGCGGGCGATCGACGCGGGGTCGGTCTCCTTCTCGAGGGCCAGCTTCTCGATGCGCATCCGGTCGACCTGCCGCTGGAGCTGGTCGAGCTCGACCGGGCTGGAGTCGATCTCCATGCGCAACCGGGAGGCGGCCTCGTCGATCAGGTCGATGGCCTTGTCCGGCAGGAACCGGTCGCTGATGTAGCGGTCGGAGAGCGCCGCCGCCGCGACCAGGGCGGCGTCGGTGATCTGGACCCGGTGGTGGGCCTCGTAGCGGCCCTTGAGCCCGCGCAGGATGCCGATCGTGTCCTCGACCGTGGGCTCGCCGACGACGACCGGCTGGAAGCGGCGCTCGAGGGCGGGGTCCTTCTCGATGTGCTCGCGGTATTCGTCGAGCGTGGTCGCGCCGACCATGCGGAGCTCGCCGCGGGCCAGCATGGGCTTGAGCATGTTGCCGGCGTCCATCGAGCCCTCGCCCTTGCCGGCGCCGACGATGGTGTGCAACTCGTCGAGGAACGTGACGACCTGGCCGTTGGAGTTGCGGATCTCCTCCAGGACGCTCTTGAGCCGCTCCTCGAACTGGCCGCGGTACTGCGCGCCGGCCACCATCGCGCCGAGGTCGAGCGAGACGAGCTTCTTGTCGCGCAGGGACTCGGGGACGTCACCGGCCACGATGCGCTGCGCGAGGCCCTCGACGATCGCGGTCTTGCCGACGCCGGGCTCACCGATCAGGACCGGGTTGTTCTTGGTACGCCGTGACAGCACCTGAATCACCCGGCGGATCTCCGCATCGCGCCCGATAACCGGGTCGATCTTGCCGTCGCGGGCCAGCGAGGTGAGGTCGACGCCGTACTTCTCGAGGGCCTTGTAGGTCTGCTCGGGGTCCTGGCTGGTCACTCGCCGGTCTCCGCCCCGCACGGTCGGGAACGCCGCGACCAGGGTCTCCTCGGTGGCGCCGGCGTCGCGCAGCACCTTGGCGACCGCGCCGCCGACGCGGGCCAGGCCGGCCAGCAGGTGCTCGGTGGAGATGTACTCGTCGCCGAGCGGCTTCGCGAGCAGCTCGGCCTCGCCGATGGCGTTGACGAACTCGCGGGACAGGCTCGGGTCGGCGGTGCTGGAACCACGGGCGGACGGCTGCTGCTCGACGGCGCGCACGGCGGCGCGGCGCACGTCAGCCGGGTTGGCACCGACCGCGCGCAGCAGCGCCGACGCGGTGGAACCGCCGGTGTCGAGCAACGAGAGCAGCAGATGCCAGGGCTCAACGGTCGCGTGCCCACGCTGATTGGCGTCGGCAACCGCACCGGTGATGACGTCGCGGCTCTTGGTGGTCAGGCGTTCGGCGTTCATGAGCTCCCCTGCTTCGGAGACGGCAGATCCTTCAGATGAAGCACTCCGAGACTTGAGCCTATTCCACTCAACTCTGGATCGGCGACCCCAAGCGAGGAAAAACACGATGGGCAACTTCCGAGGCGCGCCGTAACGTGCGGGTAATGGCCCAGGAGACAACGCGGCGCACGCCGCGGCTCGCTCGTGCCCTCATCCCCCTCGGCCTGCTGTTTCTCTCCGTCGGCATCTCGACGGCCCTGGTCGGCCCGTTCCTGTCGCTCTTCCTGAGCACCGAGGTCGATGCGAGCCCCGTCATGGTGGCCGCCTTCCTGGTCGCCTCACCCGTCGCCTCCGTGCTCGGCTCGACCGTGATCGGGCGCTTCTCCGACCGGCGGCCCATCCGGCGCCTCCTGCTGATCGCGGGTGGGACGGCAGGGCTCATCGGCACCGGTCTCACGGCCGTCGTCCGGGATTACTGGATCCTGCTGGGGCTCTCGGTCACCGCAGTCGCCGTGGCCGGCTCCCTCTTCCCACAATCCTTCGCGTACGCCCGCCAGGTGCTCGAACGCGACGCTCCGGACAAAGTCGCGCTCGGGATCAGCGGACTGCGTACCGTCTTCTCACTGGCCTGGGTGGCGGGCCCCGCCCTCGCCGCGGTGATCCTCGGAGCCGGCGGCTTCACCTGGATCTACGCCACCGCGGCGCTGATGTACGGCATCGCCGCCCTGATCGGCCTCTTCTGGCTCGACGAGGTGCCCGCGCCCGCGGTCCCGCAACGGTCAGCCGGCGATCCGGTGCCGCTCGACGAGCTCGAAACGCCCAGGTGGGTGCTGTTGCTGACGGCCGGCGCGTTCACGCTCATGCAGGCACCGCTGACGCTGTCCGTACAGGCGATGCCGTTCTTCATCACCGACGAGCTGCACGGCCGGGTCAACACCGCGGGCCTGGTTCTGGGGCTGTGCGCCGCCCTGGAAATCCCGCTCATGCTCGCTCTGGGAGCGCTCTCCACCCGGGTACGCCTGGGGCGCCTGCTGTTCGCGGGGGCGCTGTCCGGGGTGGCGTACTACGCCCTGATCGCCGTCTCGACCAACATCGCGACCCTCTTCGGCGGTCAGCTCCTCAACGCGGTGTTCATCTCGGCCATCTCCGGGCTGGGAATCTCGTACATGCAGGAGATGCTGCCCCGGCACCCCGGCCGGGCGACGACGCTGTTCAGCAACTCGTTCCCGCTCGGCGCCATGCTCGCCGGGCCGTTACTGGGGATTTCCCAGCAGTTCGGCTACCGGTTGGCGTACGTACTCTGCGCTTTCCTCTGCTTTGCGGGGCTGGTGGTGCTCCTCCTGGTACGCCGCGCACGTTAACGTGGGGGTGTGCGCGTACGGGTAGAGCAGACTCCACTCCCTGGTATCGGTGTCCGTCACGACCTGGTGACGTCGTCCGGGCGTACGGTCGGCGTGGTCTCGCACCGCAACGGCCGTCGCGACCTGGTCCTTTATGACGTGGATGACCCCGACGCCTGCCTGGCCTCGATACCGTTGACCGACGACGAGGCGGAGGCCCTGGCCGACGTCCTCGGCGCGTCACTGATGCTCGGGCAGCTCTCCGGGCTGCGCCAGCAGGCCGCCGGCCTGCTCACCGAGCAGATCCAGCTCCCCGCGGGCTCGCACTTCGTCGGCCGCCAGCTGGGCGACACCAGGGCCCGCACCCGCACCAGCGCCTCCATCGTCGCCGTGCTGCGCGACCGCGAGGTGATCGCCTCCCCCGGCCCGTCCTTCGTCTTCGAGGCGAACGACGTGGTGGTGGCCGTCGGGACCCGCCAGGGTCTGGACGGCGTGAGCGCCATCTTCGCCGGCAACGACGACGACTGAGGGTAACTACGGGTGCACAGCACGACGATCCTGCTCATCGAGGTCGGCGCGCTCCTGTTCGCGCTGGGCATGCTCGGCCGCATCGGCCGGCGCATCGGCCTCTCCCCGATCCCGCTCTACCTGCTCGCCGGGCTGGCGTTCGGCCACGGCGGCTTCATCCCGCTCTCGGCGAGCGAGGAGTTCATCGAGGTCGGCGCCGAGATCGGTGTCATCCTGCTGCTGGTCATGCTCGGCCTGGAGTATTCGGCGACCGAGCTGGTCGGCAACCTGCGCTCCGCCGCGCCCGCGGGGCTGATCGATGCCCTGCTCAACGCGCTACCCGGGGCCGGGTTCGCGTTCCTGCTGGGCTGGGGCTGGGACGCCGCGCTGGTCCTCGCCGGCATCACCTGGGTCTCGTCGTCCGGCGTGATCGCCAAGGTGCTCGGCGACCTGGGCCGGCTCGGTAACCGCGAGACCCCGGTGATCCTGTCGGTGCTGGTCATCGAGGACCTGGCGATGGCGTTCTACCTGCCACTGGTCACCGCCGTGCTGGCCGGCGCCGGGCTCGTCGGCGGAGCAAAAGCGCTGGCCGTCGCGGTGATCACCGTGATCGCGGTCCTCGTGGTGGCGATCCGCTACGGGCACGCCATCTCCCGGTTCATGTCGGTCAAGGACGCCGAGGCCCTGCTGCTCAGCGTGCTCGGCCTGACCCTGTTCGTGGCCGGCGTCGCCGCCGAGCTCAACGTGTCGGCCGCCGTCGGGGCGTTCCTGGTGGGCATCGCGCTGTCCGGCCAGGTCGCGCACACCGCCGTGGTGCAGCTGTCACCGCTGCGGGATCTCTTCGCCGCGGTCTTCTTCGTGTTCTTCGGCCTCTCCACCGACCCTGCCGCGATGCCTCCGGTGCTGCTGCCGGCCTTCGGACTGGCGATCCTGACCATGGCGACCAAGGTGCTGACCGGCGTGCTGGCGGCCCGGCGCGGTGGGATCGCCCTTCCGGGACAGGTACGCGCTGGGCTCGCCCTGATGCCCCGCGGAGAATTCTCCATCGTCATCGCGGGGCTGGCCGTCGCGTCCGGCGTCGAACCCGAGCTGGCGCCGCTCGCCACCGCGTACGTCCTGATCACCGTGGTCAGCGGCCCGATGCTCGCCCGCTTGCCCGACTACGCCTGGTTCAAGAAACTGCTCCGCCGGGCCAACACCCCGCGCCCCACACCCGACCCGATCGCTGCCGTTGACTGACCTCAGGGCGCATTCCGGCAGCTAGGAGCTACTGATCAGTATCCGAAAGTGAGCGTGGGTCACTTCCATCAGGTGTTCGTAACGCGCTAACGTGTCGCCGCACACATCGCGTTATCAGGGCCGCCAGCGACGCACTCGGAGATGAGGGGCTTCGGGAGCAGGCGCGGGGCCCACTGCCGGGGAGGACGGCGGATAATGATCAAGCAGGACAAGGCGGCATCGTGACCGTGCAAGAGTCGGCGTTCTTCGGGTTCACCAACCCGGTCGACCCACGGCCGGACGAATTGCAAGCGTGGGCGTACCACCCGGAAGCCGTACCCGTCGACGCCATGCCACACGACTGGGATCTGCTGATCTCAGGCGATGTGCTGGCCCCTACGCTCTTCGAGCTCGCGATGGACCGGCAGTGCCCGGCCCGCCGTTTCGCTCTGCACTGCATGTACATCTACGCGGCGGACGGCGTACGACCGAACGCGTCGTCGCAGCGTAAGCGCAGGCTGAAGAAGTACGTGGAGCGCGCCGAGGAGGTCGGTGACGAGCCGATGGCCATCTGGGCGCACAACTGCCGGGTGCTGATGACCCGGCCGGAGCTCTTCGACTACCAGGACTGGATCGAGGGTGGCCTCACCCGCTATCCGCGGCGATTGGCGCTCTTCGGGCGCAAATAGGCACTTTGCGAAGGGTCGTGGCCTAGCCGCGGCCCTTCAGTCTTTGATCACGGTCACTATCCTGCTAGGCGATGTCGTCACGCAGGGAACGCCGCAACCGACGCAACCGCAGCGCCCAGCCGCCGGCTGCAGCCCAGCCGCCGCCTGTCACCTTGCGGCCTTCTGTCGCGCCCGGCTCTGCTGCCGGTCCACGCTCTGCTGCCGCGCCCAGCTTTGCTGCCGCGCCCAGCTTTGCTGCTGACCCTGGCGTCGCTGCTGACCCCCGCTTTGCTGCCGACCCTCGCTTTGCTGCCGACCCGCGGTTGCCTGTCGACCCGGGGCCGGTTGCGCCGCCGGAGCCTGGTCGGCACTTCGGGGTCGCGTTGTCGGTGCGGGCCGGCGTCGGGCTCGGTCTCGGCCTCGTGGCGGTTCTGGCCTTCGCCGCCCTGGCCGTCCTGATCCGTGGGTCGGACTTCGACGAGGGATTCCGCAACGGTACGGCCCGCGCGACCTGCACGGTCACCGGTTGCGGACCCGGCGCGATGGCGTTCGTGGGCTGGCTGCTCCCGATAATTCTGCTCGGTTACGCGATCACCCTCTGGCTGGGGCTGCGCCACTGGTCGGCGCTGACCCGGGTCTGCTGGCTCGCGGGCGGGTTTCTGCTTGTCCTGGCCGCGGTTCCGTTCTTCTCCAGCCCCGGCGGACCCGATTTCACGGCCACGATCGACGCGCCCAACGGCGTACATTTCGCGGACGGCATGTTCTGGGGTGCTTGGACCGCGGTGGCCGCAGTGATCCTGATCGGCGTCGGCCGGGGCCTGACCCTGCTCCAGATATCGGAACGCGCTGACGCCGTTCTGGGATTCGTCGCCTTCATCACGGTCCTGGTCAGCGGCATCGCCGTGGGCTCGGTCGCCGACGTCGACGGCAACGAGCTGACGACGACCCACCTCTTCCCGGAGCAGCAGGTGCGCGTCGGGGACGACGTTCTCACCTGGGAATCGGCGACCGACCTCGACTTCGACGGCTGTCGGGACGAGTTCCGGACCTGCCTGCGAGCGCTCGAGTTCGACTTCACCACCACCGACAGCGATGCCGTCGTGCACTTCCAGGTGGTGCAGTTCATCGACGAGTGGCGAGCCCAGGGCGCTGCGGACGACCTGGCGGACGACACCGGAGACCCGGCGAGTCTGCGGGTCAAGAACGTGACCAACCGCTGGCTGGTGATCTCGACGGTGCGGCACGCCGACGGCCGGGTGATCGCCGACGATGAGCGGAAGTGGCTGCGCTGGCCCGCCACCGAGCTGGATTACGCCTTCCGCCGGTCCGTGAAGTACAACGTCGGCAAGGCACCCACGCCCTCGGACACGATCGCGCCGAAGAGCTAGTTCTCGCCCGGCCGGCGGGGACGCCAGACCACCAGGGCGGTGGAGGGGCGCTCACGGCGTACGAGATCACGGCCTGGGTATGCCGCCAGGGTCTCCAGCTCCGCGATCCGCTGATAAGCGGCCTCGAGCTGGGCCTGGAGCTCCGCGGTGCGTTCCTGGAGATCGCCGGCGAGCTGCTCGAGACCGATGATCCGTTTGATGCCCGCCAGGTTGACGCCTTCCTCCTGGCTGAGCTTCTGCACCTCGCGCAGGAGCGCCACGTCGCGCACGCTGTAGCGGCGGCCGCCGCCGCCGGCCCGGCCGGGCTGCACCAGGCCGAGCCGGTCGTACTGGCGCAGGGTCTGCGGATGCATCCCGGCCAGCTTCGCAGCGACTGAGATGATCAGTACCTTCGCGTCGGAGGCCTGCTCCATCGAGATGCTGATCTCTTCGTACATATGCCACCTCCCGAAGGGACTGATTTCTCTTTTATGCCCGGCGAAGCCGGGCGTCAAGCTTTGCTCGCTCCGCAATGGGGGTGAGCTTGGAGAATTGCTCCAGTGCGTCGCGTGCCTCGTCGGTGATCTCAGTCGGAACCTGCACCTCGAGGGTGACGAGCAGGTCGCCGACCTTGCCGTCGCGGCGCTGCACGCCCTTGCCCCGGGCCCGCAGGGTGCGCCCGCTGGGGGTGCCCGGCGGCACCCTGAGGGTCACCGGGCTGTCCAGAGTGGGCACCCGCAGGTCGGTGCCGAGCACCGCCTCCGCGATGGTGATCGGCACGGTCAGCGTGATGTCGTCGCCGTTGCGCCCGAACAGGTCGTCGGCGCGCACCCGGACCTGCACATACAGGTCGCCGGCCGGGCCGCCCTTGTCACCCGGCTCGCCACGGCCGCTGAGCCGGATCCGCTGCCCGTCGGCCACACCGGCGGGGAAGCGGACGTTGATCGTGCGGTTCTTGGTGACCCCGCCCGTGCCCCGGCACTCCGGGCACTTCTCCTCCACGATGGTGCCCGCGCCCTGACACTCCCGGCACGGCTCGGAGAAGCTGAACGACCCCTGGTTACGGGAGATCAGGCCGGAGCCCTGGCACTGCGGACAGGTCCGCGGCTGGGTGCCGGGCTTGGCACCGTTGCCGTGGCAGGTGTCGCAGACCCCCGGCGAGCGCAGCGTCAACGGCAGGGTGGTGCCCTGCACCGCGTGCGAGAAGTCGAGGGTCACCTCGGCCTCGACGTCGCGGCCACGCTGCGGCCCGCGCCGCGGCCCGGCACCGCCCGTGCCACCCGAGAAGATCGAGCTGAATATGTCGGAGAAGCCGGCCCCGCCGAAGCGGCGGTCGCCCGCGCCACCGGCGCCGGCACCCGCGTTGGCCCCGCTGAACCCGCCGAACAGGTCGGAGGGGTCGAACTGGGAACCGCCACCCGCGCGAGCACCGCGGCGGAACGCGCCCGAGCCGAACAGCGAGCGCATCTCGTCGTACTCTTTGCGCTTGCGGTCGTCGGAGAGGACGTCGTACGCCTCGGAGGCGGCCTTGAACCGCTCCTCGGCCTCCGCGTTGCCGGGGTTGTGGTCCGGGTGGTTCTCCCGGGCCAGTTTCCGGTACGCCTTCTTGATCTCGTCGGCGGAGGCGGACTTACCCACCCCGAGAACGGCATAGAAGTCTTTCTCCAGCCAGTCCTTCTGACTCATTCAGCCCACACCTCCTCACTCGGGTGTGACAGGTCCCGCCCGCCGGTGCGGCGGGCGGGACATGTGGTTGTCACTCGGGGTCGGCGACCGCGACCAGCGCGGGACGCAGCAGTCGCTCGCCCAGGCTGTAGCCGCGGCGCATGACCTCGACGCAGGTCGACTCCGTGACGTCGGCCGACGTCAGGTGGGCGACCGCCTCGTGCCGGGTGGGGTCGAACGGGTCACCCTTCTCGCCGAACGCGACGAGACCGAGCTTGCCGACCACCGTGCCGAGCGCCTCGGCGACGCTGGCGAACGGACCCACCAGGTCGCCATGCTCCCGCGCCCGGTCGATGTCGTCGAGCACCGGCACCAGGGCGGTGAGCACGGTGCCGGTGGTCAGCTCGGCCGCGGCACTGCGGTCACGGTCGACCCGCTTGCGGTAGTTCGCATACTCGGCGGTCACGCGCTGCAGGTCGCGGGTGCGATCCTCCAGCTCGGAACGCAGTGCCTCGAGCTCCGCGCCGAGGCCCGGAGTCGCGGGCACGCCGGCCTCCGGGTCCTCGGCGGCGCGGTGGGCACCGCCCTTGAGCTCGGTCGGCTCCTCGGGCTGGATGGCCTCGTCGGCCTCCTTGGTCACCGTGGTGTCCTTACCCTTCACATCGATCTTGCGGCGATCGCGGATGACGACGCGCTCGGTCGCCTGACCGTCGTTTTCGTCGTCCGCCCGGCTCACTTCTTGTCGTCCTCGACGATCTCGGCGTCGACCACGTCGTCAGCGCCACCGGCCTGCGGGCCGGTCGGGCCTGCGTTCGGAGCACCCGCGCCACCCGCGGCACCGGCCGGGCCGGGCTCACCGTCGGGACCCGGAGCGCCCTCGGCACCCTGCTGCGAGTAGAGCAGCGAGCCGGCGGCCTGGGAGACCGAGGCCAGCTTCTCGTGCGCGGTCTTGATCTTCTCGATGTCGCTGCCACCCAGCGCGCCGCGCAGGTCGCCCAGCGCCTCGCCGATCTGGTTGCGCGACTCCTCGGGAAGCTTGTCGCCGCTCTCGGCGAGGAACTTCTCGGTCTGCCACTGAAGCTGCTCGGCGAGGTTGCGCGTCTCCGCGTCCTCCTTGCGCTTCTTGTCGTCGTCCGCGTGGTCCTGAGCGTCGCGCATCATGCGCTCGATGTCGTCCTTCGGCAGCGCGGAGCCGCCGGTGATCGTCATCTTCTGCTCCTTGCCGGTGCCCAGGTCCTTCGCGTGCACGTTCACGAGGCCGTTGGCGTCGATGTCGAACGTGACCTCGATCTGCGGCACGTTGCGCGGCGCCGGCGGGAGACCGGTCAGCTCGAAGGTGCCGAGCTTCTTGTTGTACGAAGCGATCTCGCGCTCACCCTGGAAGACCTGGATCAGCACGGACGGCTGGTTGTCGTCAGCCGTGGTGAAGACCTCGGAGCGCTTCGTCGGGATCGTGGTGTTGCGCTCGATCAGCTTGGTGAAGATGCCGCCCTTGGTCTCGATGCCCAGCGACAGCGGGGTCACGTCGAGCAGGAGGACGTCCTTGACCTCACCCTTGAGCACACCGGCCTGCAGGGCGGCGCCGACGGCGACGACCTCGTCCGGGTTGACGCCCTTGTTCGGGTCGCGGCCGGTCATCGACTTCACGAGGTCGGTGACGGCGGGCATCCGGGTCGAGCCGCCGACCAGGATCACGTGGTCGACGTCGGAGACCTTGACGCCGGCGTCCTTGATGGCCTGCTCGAACGGGCCCTTGGTGCGGTCGAGCAGGTCCTGCGTCATCCGCTGGAACTCGGCCCGGCTCAGGGTCATGTCGAGGTGCAGCGGGCCCGCGGGGCCGGCCGTGATGTAGGGCAGGTTGATGCTGGTCGTGCTGGCGGCCGAGAGCTCGATCTTCGCCTTCTCGGCGGCCTCGCGCAGCCGCTGCAGCGCCATCTTGTCGGCGCCCAGGTCGATGCCGTGCTCGCCGCGGAACGTCTTGACCAGGTGGTCGATGACCCGCTGGTCCCAGTCGTCGCCGCCGAGGTGGTTGTCACCGGAGGTCGACTTGACCTCGATGACGCCCTCGCCCAGCTCCAGCAGGGAGACGTCGAACGTGCCACCACCGAGGTCGAAGACCAGAACGGTCTGCTCCTTGGTGCCCTTGTCCAGCCCGTAGGCCAGGGCGGCCGCGGTGGGCTCGTTGACGATGCGCAGGACGTTGAAGCCCGCGATCTCACCGGCCTCCTTGGTGGCCTGGCGCTGCGCGTCGTTGAAGTAGGCCGGCACGGTGATGACCGCGTCGGTCACCGTCTCGCCGAGGTAGGCCTCGGAGTCACGCTTGAGCTTCATGAGCACCCGCGCGGAGATCTCCTGCGGGGTGTACTTCTTACCGTCGATGTCGATGGACCAGTTGGTGCCCACCTCACGCTTGACCGAACGGATGGTCCGGTCAGGGTTGGTCACCGCCTGACGCTTGGCGACCTCACCGACGAGCACCTCGCCGTTGCGGGCGAAGGCGACCAGCGACGGAGTCGTCCGAGAGCCCTCCGCGTTGGCGATGACGGTGGGCTCGCCTCCTTCCAGAACGCTGACGCAGGAGTTCGTGGTGCCGAGGTCGATGCCGACCGCTCGTGCCATGTTCGCTTCCTCGCTTCTCTGTTTCTTTAAGCTCGGGCCCAAGAGCCCGTACCGAAAGCTTGTCGCCACAAGTTGAGTGGACCGGACTCAATGATGCCACGGGATCACCAGACCGCAAGTCGAAGTTGAGCCGACCCGGCGCAACCTGCCTGCCGAAGGTTCCTGTCCGGTCACGACCGGTGGGGTTGCTGTTGTCTGTCATGCATCGATCGGGCACGCTTTACCCGTGACGACACACGGTGACGCGGTCGGACCATCGGCCACGCCTGCCGTAACCGACACACCCACGAGAAAGATCCAAACCAACGGTGGCCCGGCCAGGTCTGCCGCTCCTGCTAAGCCTTCAGGTACGCCCCAAGCGTCCCCCACCGCATCACCAGCTGACTCGAATTCAATGACAGAGACAGGCAAATCAGAGGAACCCGGCATCGCAGCGCCCTCTCCGCTCCCCGCGGAGACGCCGGCGCCGATGCCCGACGCCCAGGCAGACGTGGCTGATCAAGACGTGGCCCCATCAGATCCCACCCCGGCAGACCCGACCCCGGCAGACCCGACTCCGGCAGCACCGATTCCGGCAGATTCTGCCCCTGCAGATTCAGCTTCCGCGGATTCCGCCTCGGTAGATTCGGCTCGGCCGGGTTCTGTCCCGGCAGATTCCGCCCCGGCGGACAAGTTCAAGGCTGAGTCCCGGGTAGACGAGGCAAAGCCTGGGGAACCCCAGGTCAGGGAGCCCAAGGCCAAGGAAATCAAGGCTGAGGAACCCAAGGCTGAGGAAAGCAAGGTCGCCGAGCCGGAGGCCGAAGAGCTGAAGGCCGCCGAGCCCAAGCCTCGGCCGAAGCCGTCGCCCAAGGCCAAGCCCGCGCCGAAGCCGGTGCCTGCGGTCAAGAAGGCGTCCGAGCCGGCAGCCGAGGCCGAGGCCAAGCCGGCAGCTCACGCCGAGGCCAAGCCCGCTGCTGTCGCCGCCGGGCCCGACGTCGCGAAGACCGAGGCCAACGTTGCGGAAGGCGCTGAGCCAGAGGTCTCCACGCCGGCTGAGCTCAAGGTCACCGCGCGGGCAGAGCCAGAGGTCGCCACGTCGGCTGAGCCCGAGGTCATAGCGCGGGTCGAGCCCGAAGGCACCATGCCGAGTGAGCCTGAGGGCACCAAGGCAGAGGAACCGAAAGCCAAGGGGCCTGAGGCTGAGGAAGCCAAGACGGGGAAAACCAAGGCAGAGGAAATCAGGGCCGAGGAACTCAGGGCCAAGGCCGAGGCGGAAGTCGCGCCGGCGGAGAAAACTGCCGAGGTCAAGGCGGCGGAGTCTGAATCCGACGAGCCTGTAACCGCCGCGGAGCCTGAGACCGTCGCCGAGCCTGTAACGGCCCCCGAGTCTGGGACCGCCGCTGAGCTTGGGACCGTCGCTGAGTCTGGGACGGCCGGGGAGCCTGGGGTTGGTGGCGAGCCTGGGACCGTCGAGGTCAAGGCTGAGGGAGCCGGGGCTCGCGAGGCTGAGAAGGCTGTTTCGGAGGGGTCGGCGGGGGTTCCGGAATGGCCTCCGCCCAGTGCTCCCAGCGCGGGGAATACCGTGACTACGCAGCGGCGGCCGGCGACGCTTGATGACCTTGCGCCGTTGCCCAAGGTGGTGCCGAGTGCGGCGGCTGCGCCTACGATGGCGTCGCCGGAGCGGGGGAAAGCGGGTCGGGGGAAGTCTGCTCGGAAGGAGCCGGTGAAGGCTGCTGCCAGGAGTGTTGCGCAGCCTGCGGTTCCGGCTGAGCCGCCTGCTGCGCTCGGTTATCTGGCGACTGCTCTTTCTCGGCTGCGGGCGGCGATCGGCGGGACCACGTATCCGCTGGCTGTTCCCTCTGCTGAGGAGGCTCGGAAGGTCGGGGCGTCGCTGGTTTCGCAGCTTGACGACTATCTTCTGCCACGGCTGGCTCGGCTTGATGCCCCGTTGCTCGTGGTGGTGGGCGGGTCGACGGGGGCGGGGAAGTCGACGCTGGTGAACAGCCTGGTGCGGGCTCCGGTGAGCACTGCTGGGGTGCTGCGTCCTACTACTCGTTCTCCTGTGCTGGTGAGCCACCCGAATGACTCGTCGTGGTTCCGCAAGGGGGAGCTGCTGCCGGGGCTGACGCGCACGGTCGAGTCGAGTGCTGATCCGCATACCTTGCAGCTGGTGTCCGCGCCGGCGCTCGGGCCGGGGTTGGCTTTCCTCGACGCTCCTGACATCGACTCGGTAGTCGATCGGAACAGGCAGTTGGCCGCGCAGTTGCTGGCCGCGGCGGACCTGTGGTTGTTCGTGACTACCGCTGCTCGGTACGCGGACGCCGTACCGTGGGAATTGTTGAAGACGGCGCGGTTGCGCGGGACTGTGATCGCGCTGGTGCTGGATCGCGCGCCTGCTGATGCTGCCGTGGAGGTCTCCACGCACCTGGCGGAGATGCTGACCGAGCATCACATGGGTGCGGCGCCGCTGTTCGTGCTGCCCGAGACCACTCTGGACGGTCAGGGGCTGCTGTCGGAGGATGTCACGCGGCAGCTGCATGACTGGTTCGCGCAGCTCGCGGCGGATTCCGGTGCTCGGGCGGCCGTGGTTCGCCAGACCCTCGACGGGGCGCTCGGGGCGCTCGGGCCCGCGGTTGAAGGACTCGCGGTGGCCGCTGATGAGCAGTCGGTGATCGCGAAGGCGCTGGATGAGCGGGTCAATGCGGCTTTCCGTACGGGACGGCGCAACATCGAGGACGGCCTGCGGGACGGGCGGCTGCTGCGTGGCGAGGTGCTGGCGCGGTGGCAGGAGTTCGTGGGGACCGGGGAGTTCTTCAAGTCGCTGGAGTCGAAGGTCGGGCATCTGCGCGATCGGCTCGTGTCGGCGTTCACCGGCCGGCCCGCGCCCGGGCGCAATCTGCAGAACGCGCTCGAGTCGCAGATGATCACGCTGGTCCGGGGCGTTGTCTCGGATGCGACCGAGCAGGCGTACGCGTCGTGGCAGGCATACCCGGCGGGTGTGGATCTTCTGGAGCCCGCGTTGCAGAAGCCGGCGACCGACCTGCCACAGCGCGCCGAACGCATGGTCCGGGATTGGCAGCACTGGGTTTTGGACCTGGTGCGCAAGGAGGCCGGGGACAAGCGGATCGTGGCCCGAGGGGCCGCCTACGCGGTCAACGGTGTCGGGCTGGCTGTCATGATCACGGTCTTCACGGCGACGGCGTTCATCCCGACCGGTGCCGAGGTCGCGGTCGGGGCGGGCACCACCGTCGCGGCGCAGAAAGTGCTCGAAGCGGTCTTCGGTGACCAGATGATCCGCAGCCTTGCCGCCCGGGCTCGCGCGGAACTTCTGACACGCGTTAACGTGCTGCTCGACGCGGAGGCGGCCCGGTTCACGGATCGCACCGCCGCCGTGGGTCTCGAGATCGAGCCGGGAGCCACGCTGCGGCAGGCCGCGGCCGAGGTAGAGCGTGCCAGGAAGGAACTCGCGTTGACCGGGACGGCGTCATGAGCAGCATCGTCGACCGGGTCAAGCGTGCGCTGACCAACGATGACCGGGTGGATGCCCGGCAGCTGGTCGAGCGGCTGGAGGCCCTGCAACGGTTCCTCCGGGTCACCGACCCCTATCTGCCCGACAACGACCTGGGCGCCGCGCACACGCTGGTCGAGCGCGCGGGCGGCCGGCTCGCCCTCTCCCAGGACCACACGGTTGTGGCGCTCGCGGGCAGTACGGGCAGCGGCAAGTCCAGCCTGTTCAACGCGCTCGCGCGGCTCAAGTTGTCGCCGGTCGGCGTGCGGCGGCCGACCACCGGCCTGGCGCACGCGGTCGTGTGGGGCCCGCTCGAACCCGCCAACCGGCTGCTGGACTGGGTCGGGGTGCTGCCCCGGCAGCGTTTCATCCGGGAGAGCGCGCTCGACGGCGACGACGAGGCCGCCCTGCGCGGGCTGGTCCTGCTCGACCTGCCCGACTTCGACTCCGTCGAGCAGAGCCACCGCATGGAGGTGGACCGCCTGCTCGGGCTCGTCGACCAGGTGGTCTGGGTGGTCGACCCGCAGAAGTACGGCGACCGCATCCTGCACAACGCGTACCTCAAGCAGTTCAAGTCGCACGCCGACGTGACGATCGTGGTGCTCAACCAGGCCGATCGGCTGAACCCCACCGACACCGACCTCGTGCTCACCGACCTCAAGCGGCTGCTCGACGAGGACGGGCTCGGCGGCGTGCCGGCGATGGCCACCTCGGCGAAACAGCCGGGCATGCTCACCGAGCTCCGCGAGGCTCTGGAGAAGACGGTCGCCGAACGGCAGGCCGCGCTGCGCCGCCTCTCGGGTGACGTGGACACGGTGGGCGACCAGCTCGCGGCCACGATCGGACCGCCTGCCGCGGAGGACGAGGTCGACCGGGCGACCGTACGCCAGCTGACCGAAGCCCTTGCCAACTCCGCGGGAGTGCCGGCTGTGGCGGCGGCGACCGCGGGCTCCTACCGGCACCGGGCGCTCGCCAACACCGGGTGGCCGCTGGTCCGCGGTGTGCGCAAACTCCGGCCCGACCCGCTCAAACGACTCCACATCCGACCGTCGACGGGGTCCTCCTCGTGGGACGACGTCGGTATCCCCACCGAGGAATCTCTCGCGCCGGTTCCACGTACCTCCGTGCCTGAAGCCGATGCCGCGCAGAAGTCCGCGGTCGGTCTCTCCGTGCGGGCGGTCGCCGACCGGGCAGCAGCACCGATCCCCGAGATCTGGGCCCCCGCCCTCAACGCGGCGGCCCGATCCAAGCTCGGCGACCTGCCCGACGCGCTCGACCGCGCAGTTGCGAAGACCGATCTGGGCATGGACCGCAAACCGCTCTGGTGGACAGCTGTCGGCACACTGCAATGGCTACTGACGATCGCCGCGGTGGGCGGTCTGGGCTGGCTTCTCGCCGGGTACGCCGTCCGCGCGCTCGGCCTTCCCAAGCTCGACTACCCGATGGTCGGCTCGGTGCCACTGCCGACGTTGTTGCTGCTCGGAGGCCTGCTGGTCGGCCTGCTGCTGGCACTGTTGCTGCGCCCGATCGTCAACGCCGGGGCCAGACGCGCCCAGCGCAGAGCTGAGCAGAAGCTGCGCCAGTCGGTCACCGAAGTGGGGCGCGAGCATGTGGTCGCGCCGGTGCGCGAGGTGCTCAACGCGTACGCCCAGGCACGCGAAGCGCTCACGGTCGTCCGTTCGGAATAGAGCCTGCGGCCTGCTCTGCCGGTAGGCTCGCGGCATGGCAGCAGCACCTCAGAATCCGTACGACGCGGTCCTCCACGCGGCCCGCGACGTGGCGAAGCTCGGCTGCGCCCTGGACGCCGAAATGCTGGGCACCGCCCTGCTGGGCAGCGTGTATTCGGTCGCCACGACCGACCGCGCCCAGGCGGTGCGCGACTTCGTCGGCGAGTTCCTCAGCGCGACCATCAGGCGACGCACAGCCTCCGCGACCACCATCCGCGAAGTCTTCGCGGCACTCGTCCCGGAAGCGACCGGCGCCGGCGAGGTGAAACGCGGCTCGCTGACCCCGGCCTGGGCCGACCAGCTCGGCCGGGTGCGTCCCACCGGCTGCTACGCGTACGGCGATGTCTACGGAGACCAAACGTCCTACCTGGTCACCTTCGCCTACGACGATCTCGAGGACGGCGGCCCCGAACACGCCATCGTCGCCCTGGTCGACCACAACATCGGCATCACCAAGGACGTCTTCGTCGGCAGCCCCGCCGAACGCATCCTCAGCCAGGTCCGCGAAATGTGCGCCGGCGACGAGCTCACCTGGTTCCGCGAGGAAGACCCCGCACGCCTGCGCAGCGAAGTCAGCCGCCACCTCGAGATCACCGACGACCTCAGCGACCTCCCGCAGGACGGCAACCTCTCCACCGACCGCGCCCTGGCCACCGCACGTCTCGGGCTGCTCCCCAAGTCGGTCGTGCCCGCGTTGGTTGAGCCGCCGGAGCTCAGCGGGCCCGATCGCGAGCGGCTTCTGCGCGACTTCCTCTCCTCGGCGGAGGCGTCACGCTTCGGGCTCGAGAAGATCTCGGCCGATGACGAGCTCGCGTCCCTGCATTTTTGTCTGAGCCTGCTGCTGGATCACGCCGCCAGCCTTCCCGACCCGGATCCGCTGCGGTGGAGTCCGGCTGTTGCTGGGCTCTTCCTGCTCGACTGGGTGCACCGCCGCGCGGTCCTCGACATGGACGACGCCGCGATGCTGCCTCGGGTCACGCGGGCCTGGTCTGCGTATGCGATGCGGAAGCGGGGGCTTCCGGATGCCGCCTCCTCGCAGACGGACACGCTGGTCGAGGAGATGATCCCGGAGTTCGCGCGGCTCTACGCCACGGGCGAGAAACGAAGTCCCGCCACCGCCGCGGTCGCCCAGCTCATCTCCGAGGGCGTCGACCCCAACGACCCGGAAGCCATCGACGCCTGGATCGAAACCAACCGCCACCGCCTCTCCGACGACTGACCTGCATCCGCGACGGGGTCCCGGTCTGGTCGGCCGCGGTTGGGTCGGCCGCGATCTGGTCGGCCGCGGTTGGGTCGGCCGCGATCTGGTCGGCCGCGGTTGGGTCGGCCGCGATCTGGTCGACCGC
>NZ_BOQP01000070.1 GCF_018332715.1 Winogradskya consettensis
TAGACACCCAGGCCTCCACCCGTCCACCGCAAGAATCAAGCGGCCCGTCGCTGCAAAGGAGCCACCCGCCCACCACCAGGACGAAGCCAAACCCGAATCTCCAACGGCGCAAGAATCTCAGCCGCACCACACCGGGTACACAACAGCTCGGGGCACTCGTCCTCATGCCCGTCGTCGCACGGAGGCGTCAAGAACGGGAGTTCCGTATCGCAGAGGACGCAGCGCAAATCGCGTTCCTTCACGGGTGGCTCCTCTTCGTCGGAAGGTGGAATTACCCGAATGTCATTCAAACGTTGTCATGACGGACGCGAGGAGCGTTGGAGGTGCGTCGGCGTGTTGTGCCGGGTTTCCGGGTGGGGCCGGGGGTCAGGGGAGCTCGGCGGCCTTGGCGGTCCTGGCGGCTTCGACCCAGCGGTTGAGCAGGGTTGTTGCTGCTCCTGAGTCCACTGTTTCGGCGGCGCGGGCGATGCCGGCGCGCATGGTGTCGGCGAAGGTGCCGGGGAAGCCCGCGTGGGCGGCGAAGGCGGCGGCTGCGTTGAGCAGGACCGCGTCGCGGATCGGGCCTTTGGCGCCGGCGAACATGTCGAGGGCGGCTGCGGCGTTGAAGGGGGCGTCGCCGCCGCGGAGGTCGCCGGGGGCGCTGCGGGGCAGGCCCAGGTCGACGGCGTCCACGACGGATTCGGTGACTGTGCCGTCCGACACGAGCCAGACGCGGGTGGGTGCGGCGGTGGTGAACTCGTCGAGGCCGTCCTCACCCCGCATGACCAGGGCGGAGTCGCCTCGGCGGGCGAAGACCTCGGCCATGACCGGGGCCATGCGCAGGTCGAAGCAGCCGACCGCGGCGTTACGGGGGCGGGCCGGGTTGGTGAGGGGGCCGAGGAAGTTGAAGAACGTGGGGTGGCCGAGCTCGCGGCGGGTGATCGCCGCGTGCCGCATGCCGGGGTGGTAGCGGGCCGCGAAGCAGAACGCGATGCCCGCCTCGGCGACCGTGGCGGCCACGCCGGCGGGGCCCAGGTCGAGCGGAATGCCGAAGTGTTCGAGCAGGTCGGCGGTGCCGCACGCGGAGGATGCCGCGCGGTTGCCGTGCTTGACGACCTTGACCCCGGCCGCCGCGGTGACGATCGCGGCCATCGTGGAGATGTTCACGGTGTGAGCCTGGTCGCCGCCGGTGCCCACGACGTCGACGGCGTCCTCGCGGATCCGCTCGGGCAGGTCGACGACGGTCGCGTTGGCGAGCATGGCCTCGACCAGGCCGGAGAGCTCACCGGGTGTCTCACCCTTGGCGCGCAGGGCGACGGCGAAACCGGCTACCTGTACGGGGGTGGCGTTGCCCGCCATGATCTCGCCCATCGCCCAGGCCGTGTCCTGCGCCGAGAGCTCCTCGGTGCGCAGCAGGGCGCTGAGCAGTTTGGGCCAGGTGCGTGCGCCCATGGGGGCCTCCGTTGTCGCTTGCCGGGATGAGGTGGGCCGGCCCCCGCTGAGGCCGGCCCGGGGGGATCATCAGCCCAGGGTGCCCATGGTGCCCAGTGCGACGGCGCCGCCGCGGCGGGCGCGGAGCATGCCGGCGATCGTCTGGCCCGTGGTCACCGGGTCGAGGGGGTAGATCAGCGTCTCGTCGACCTGGGCGAACGCGGCCAGCCACCGGTCCGCCGCGCGGGCGATCACGACGCAGGTGGGCGGCGGGTCGGCGTACTCGTCCTTGGTCTGGCGGGCGATGCCCAGGCCGCCGGCCGGGGATGCCTCGCCGTCGAGGACCATCAGGTCGATCTCGTAGTCGTCGAGCAGGCGACGGCACTCCTCCCAGGTGGAGGCGTCGGTGAACTCGACCTTCAGGTCGGCCGCGGGGCGTACGCCGATCGCGAGCCTGATCTTGTCGCGGACCGCGACGTCGTCGCTGTAGAGCAGGACCGTGTAGGTGTCCGGCTCGGGCTTGGTGCTGTCGCTCATGATCTGCCCCGGCTTTCCCAGCTCGTAGGTGCCCGCTGATGCTACCGAACCGGTCATTCGGCGTCGGTCCGCGGTCGTGCCGACGCGACCTCCGTTGTGATCTTGGTCGCCGCGTCCTCGGCGTCACCATTGTTACCGGCGTCACTGTCGGTCATGTCTCCGGGCGGGGGTGTCGCTGTGGCCGCCGCGGCAGCTGCCTCCTCCGCCTCCTGACGGTCCAGTGCACGGTCGATCCGTTTGGCCTCGCGTTCCGACTGACGGATCCACTGCAGCACCAGGATGCCGAGCATGGTGACGCTGACCAGTTCGCCGCCGGCCCAGAGGATGCCGCCCGCCGTGACCTGGTCGGATTCCGGGGTGACCCAGGTCAGGTGCAGGTTCGGGTACCAGTCGCCGCCGAGCAGGGTCTTGCTCTGCATGATCGTCAGGCCCAGGACCGTGTGGAACGGCACCGACAGGACCATGAGCAGGGCACGAGCAGGGTACGGCCACCTGTTCGGCAACGGGTCGAGCCCCAGCAGCGGCCAGAAGAACAGGCATCCGGTGACGATGAAGTGGATGTGGATGAACTCGTGCAGCCAGGCATGCGCGAGCGTCTCCCGGTAGAGACCCGTGAAGTAGAGGACGAACGGGTTCGCGATGAAGATGCCAAACGCGACCAGCGGAAACGTCAGCAGCCGGGCCGGGCCGCTGTGCACGATCGCGAGCACCACCTTGCGGCTCTGCTTCGGCAGTGTTCGCAGTGCCAGGGTCACCGGGGCGCCGAGCGCCAGGAAGATCGGGCCCACCATGGCAAGAACCATGTGTTGCACCATGTGCACGCTGAGCAGGGTTGTGTCGTACGCCTCGATGCCGGTCACGGTCACCAGGGCGATCGAACCGAGGCCACCGGCGACGAAGGCCACAGTCCGGCCCCGCGGCCAGTGGTCACCACGCTGCTTCAGGCGGTGCACGCCGTACAGGTAAAGGGCCGCCGCGATCAGCAGGAAGAGTGCGATCAGGCTGGTCAGACGGATCTGCGTGAAGATCTCGGCCGGGCTGAACGGCGGGGGGACAGTATCCTCCGCCGCCAGGACGCGGGCGGCCGTTTCAACGTGTTGCACCCCCCGAGGCTAGGCCTATGAGCTGCTTGCGCGTTCTACCGGGACCCGACACGTACCGGATTCGACCCCCCGCCACACGTTGAGGTGATCGCGGGGCAATAATGAGCCGGTGACAGCGGCCCCAGCCATCGACAAGAGCCGGATCCACTCGCTGACCAGACCCAACATGGTCAGCGTGGGAACCATCGTGTGGCTCTCCAGTGAGCTCATGTTCTTCGCGGCTTTGTTCGCCATGTACTTCGCGATCCGCGCGGCGGATTACAGCATGTGGGAAGAGCACACCAAAGAGCTCGACGTCCCCTACGCGACGACGTTCACGGTGATCCTCGTGCTCTCGTCGGTGACCTGCCAGCTCGGCGTGTTCGCGGCGGAGAAGGGTGATGTGCACGCGCTCCGGCGCTGGTTCACCATCACCTTCGTCATGGGCCTGATCTTCGTGCTCGGCCAGGCGAACGAATACCGCAACCTCGTCCACGAGGGCGTCAAGCTCAACGGCGACGGTTACGGCTCGATGTTCTACCTCACGACGGGGTTCCACGGCCTGCACGTGACCGGCGGTCTGATCGCCTTCATCGTCTACATGATCCGCACGACCATGGGCCGGTTCACGCCGGCTCAGGCCACGTCGGCGATCGTCGTGTCGTACTACTGGCACTTCGTCGATGTGGTGTGGATCGCGCTGTTCGCCATGATCTATTGGCTTCAGTAGATCCGCCGCCGTCCGTGAGTTCGAAGGTCACGACCCAGAGGGACACAACCCATGACTTCTGACACCCCCGCCGGACGGCGCTTCCGGGTGTTCAACCGGCGTCGGTCCGCGCCGAGCCGGGTGCGCAGGCGCCTCGGCGCCGCGGCCCGCATGCTTGCCGCGCTCGCCCTCGCCGGAGGCATCTACACCGCCTTCGCCCCGGGTGCGTTCGCCGAGGACGACACACAGTTGTCCACGGCGGCGCAGGAGGGCCAGGCACTCTTCAACAACAGCTGCGTCACCTGCCACGGCCTCAACGCTGAGGGTGTCGAGGGACGCGGACCGAGCCTGATCGGCGTCGGCTCCGCCTCGGTCGAGTTCCAGGTCGGCACGGGCCGCATGCCCATGACGCGCCAGGAAGCCCAGGCCGAGCAGAAGCGCCCGGTCTTCGACGAGACGCAGACCAAGCAGCTGGGTCAGTACATCCAGGAGCTCGGCGGCGGCCCGCAGATCCCGGCCGGCGACCTCACGGACAACGTGAAGACCAACCCGGAGGCGCTGGCCAAGGGCGGTGAGCTCTTCCGGCTCAACTGCGCCCAGTGCCACGGCAACGTCGGCGCCGGTGGCGCGCTCTCCTCCGGCAAGTTCGCGCCCAGCCTGCACGACGCGACACCCTCGCAGATCTACGGCGCCATGCTCACCGGCCCGCAGAACATGCCGGTGTTCGGCGACAACGAGCTGACGCCGGAGCAGAAGACCGAGATCATCACGTACATCAACACTCAGATCCAGAACGACAAGGACCCGGGCGGCATCTTCAACCTGGGTGGCTACGGTCCGGCGACCGAGGGTCTCGCGATCTTCGTGGTCGGCATCACCATCCTGGTGTTCACGTCGCTGTGGATTGCGGGGAAGTCATGACCGTTACGCAGGACGGGGCGCACGGGGCCGGCACCGAGCCGGTCGACGTGAACGACCCCAAGCTCTCCCGCTTCGACATCGTCCGTGAGGGCGCGCGGCGTGACGACATCGAGATCGTCACGTACGAGTCGCAGTTCCAGGGCACGAACTCCAAGGCGGAGAAGCGGGTCGTCCGCAACATCGCCCTGCTCTTCATGATCTCGGGTGTCGCGGCGGCGGCGTTCGTGGTGTTCTTCATCGTCTGGCCGTGGGAGTTCGAGCTCGGCCACACGATGAGCGACTACTACACGCCGATCCTGGGCATCTCGCTCGGCATCTCGCTCTTCGCGCTCGGCATCGCGATCCTGGCCTGGGCCAAGAAGCTGCTGCCGCACGAGGTCTCGATCCAGGACCGGCACAACAAGCCGTCCAGCGACGAGGACCGGCTCATCACCGGTCAGACCATGGCCTACCTGGTGGACGAGCTCGGCGTGCAGCGCCGGCCGCTGCTCAAGGGTGCGATCGCGCTCGGCCTGGCTCCGCTCGGGGTGGCCGCGGCCGCGCCGCTGCTCGGTGGCCTGATCGAGAACCCGCACAAGGACTCCGAGCCGTTCATGTACCACACCGGCTTCGACCCGGTGCCCAACAACGGCCAGCTGGTCCGCCTCACCCGTGAGGACGGCAGCCCGGTGCGGCCCGAGGACGTCAGTGTCGGCGGTCAGATCACCGTCTTCCCCGGCATCCCCGAGGGTGCGACCAACAAGTACGCCGACTCGCCCACGCTGCTGGTGCACCTGCGTGCCCAGGACGCCCAGGACGCCCGCGAGGCGACCGAGGCGGACAAGATCAACAAGGGCGGCATGTGGGGCAACTACGTGGCGTACTCGAAGATCTGCACGCACGCCGGCTGCCCGGCCAGCCTGTACGAGCAGCAGACCAACCGGCTGCTCTGCCCGTGTCACCAGTCGCAGTTCCTGATCACCGATAACGCGCGCCCGATCTTCGGACCGGCCAGCCGCCGCCTGCCCCTTCTGCCTCTCGAGGTGGACGACGAGGGCTTCTTCGTGGCAGCGTCTGACTATCCCGAGGTAATCGGACCCGACTTCTGGGAGCGGCCATGAAACGTCGAAGGCTGGACCTCGCTCAGGTCCCCGCTAACGTCGGTAAGGGTGTGGACGACCGTTACAAGGTCGCCACTCCGCTGCGCGGCCTGCTGAACAAGGTTTTCCCTGATCACTGGTCGTTCCTGCTCGGTGAGATCGCGCTCTTCTCCTTCGTCGTGCTGCTGCTGAGCGGCGTCTTCCTGACGCTGTTCTTCGACCCGTCGATGAAGGAAGTCACCTACGACGGCCCCTACACCGCCCTGCGCGGCGTGGACATGTCGGCGGCGTACGCGTCCTCGCTGCACATCTCGTTCGAGGTGCGCGGTGGTCTGTTCATGCGCCAGATGCACCACTGGGCAGCGCTGCTGTTCATGGCATCAATCGTCATCCACATGGCGCGGATCTTCTTCACCGGCGCGTTCCGCAAGCCGCGTGAGGCCAACTGGACCATCGGCATCATCCTGTTCCTGCTCGGGTTCTTCGCCGGCTTCACCGGCTACTCGCTCCCCGACGACGGACTCTCCGGCACCGGCCTGCGGATCGCCTCGGCGATCATGCTCTCCATCCCGGTCATCGGCACCTGGATGTCCGCGGCGGTCTTCGGCGGCGAGTACCCGGGCGAGTTCATCATCGGGCGCTTCTACATCGCGCACGTGCTGCTCATCCCCGGTGGCCTGCTCGCCCTGATCAGCGTCCACCTGGGCCTGGTCTTCGCGCAGAAGCACACCCAGTGGCCCGGCCCGCTGCGGACCAACGACAACGTCGTGGGCGAGCGCATGTTCCCGCGGTACGCCCTCAAGCAGGGCGGCTTCTTCATGGCCGTCTTCGGCACGATCGCGCTGCTCGCCGGCCTGTTCCAGATCAACCCGATCTGGCTCTTCGGCCCGTACCTCGCCTCGGCGGTCTCCTCCGCGAGCCAGCCCGACTGGTACGTCATGTTCATGGACGGCCTGGTCCGCCTCATGCCGGCCTGGCAGATCGACTTCCCGATCGGCGACGGCTACGTGCTGCCGCCGCTGTTCTGGCCCGCGGTGGTCGGCCTCGGCGCGCTGTTCACGCTGCCGATGCTCTACCCGACGATCGAAGCCCGGCGCACCAAGGACAAGGGCTCTCATCACCTGCTCCAGCGCCCGCGGGACGCGCCTGAGCGTACGGGTGTCGGCGCCATGGCCTTCACGTTCTTCACCATCGCGACGCTGTCCGGTGCCAACGACGTGATCGCCGACAAGTTCCACATCAGCCTCAACGCGATGACCTGGGCGGGCCGCATCGGTCTGCTGGTCCTCCCGCCGCTGGCCTACTACATCTCGGTCCGCGTCTGCCTCGGCCTGCAGCAGCACGACCGCGAGGTCCTGGCCCATGGCGTCGAGACGGGCATCATCCGGCGCAACCCGGACGGCCGTTTCGAAGAGGTCCACCAGCCCCTCGGCCCGGTCGACGACCACGGCCACCCCATCCCGCTCGACTACATCGGCTGGGTGGTCCCGAAGAAGATGAACAGGGTCGGCGCTCTCGCCCCGGCCATCAAGGGCTTCTTCTTCCCCGTCGAGACCCTGCCGGAGGCCCCGGTCTCCCCAGCCGTCCCGTCGGTGACCGGCCCCAGCGCCCGCGAGGAAATCACCTCCGGCCGCTGACCCAGAACCACGAAAAAGGGAGTCCCGCCCGGGGCTCCCTTTTTCGTGCGCTGATATCTCCCTCGCTGGTGGCCGGGTAGTACGTTCGCGGCCGTGCAGACACCCGAGGGAGCACGAGACACGACGATCCTGCGATGGGCTGCGCTGGGAATGCTCCTGTCCGCTGCCTTCATCGGGTCGGTCGTGTTCGTGCTCATCCAGCGGTTCTTCCGATACGGGACCTGCTACGACGTCCAGACACCCGAGGAAGAACTCACCTGCGACGACTACTCCGCGACCATCGCCACCGGGGAGCGGCTCATCCTGATCGTCGCGCTGGCCAGTGCGGCCGTGATGGCACTGCTCGGCGTGGTGGACGGTGCGCGGCGGCGGTTGGTCGCGCCGGGGTCGTCCTGGCCGGTGCTGCTTCTCATGGGCGGTAGTCCGCCGGGGTTGCTGGGATACCTGGTGGGGTGGCTGGCCGGGTGGGGCGTGCGCGGGCGCTATCGGCCGCCGGTCACCGCAGCAGGCGAGCGGGAAGGCTGACCAGCGACAGCGACGCACGGGTTGCCGCCGCAGCGAGGCTGCCCGCGCTCACAACCCGGGGACCTGGGGCGATTCCGCCTGCCATCGGTCACGGCCGGGGTTGGCGCTGCCTTCGATTGCGCGCGCTTATGGCCGGGGGACTGGTGGTGCCGTTCCGACTGGCCGCGGTCACGGCCGGGGTTGGCGCTGCCTTCGATTGCGCGCGCTTACGGCCGGGGGCTGGCGTCGCCGTCGCGACTGCCCGCGGTTGCGGCCGGGGCTGGCGTTGTCGTCGCGACTGGCCGCGGTCACGGCCGGGGTTGGCGCTGCCTTCGATTGCGCGCGCTTACGGCCGGGGGCTGGCGTCGCCGTCGCGACTGCCCGCGGTTGCGGCCGGGGCTGGCGTTGTCGTCCCGACTGCCCGCGGTTGCGGCCGGGGGCTGACGGTGCCTGCGGCTGCCCGCAGGGAGTCGGGGTGGGTCAGTCGGCGTCGGGGAGGCCGATGGCGAAGGCGTCTTCGAGGTCGTGGCGGGAGTAGGCGCGGAAGGCGATGTGGGATTCGGTGTTGAGGACGCCGGGGGTTTTGGAGATGCGGCCGGCGATGACTTCGGCGATGTCGTCGAAGTGGGGGACTCGGATGATGGCGATGAGGTCGACGTTGCCCGCTACGGAGTAGACCTCGCTGACGCCGGGGAGGGCTGCGAGGGCTTCCGCTACCTCTGGGATCGAGTCGGTGGCGCAGTCGATGTGCACGATTGCGGTGTTCACTCGGGGGCTCCTCTGGTCGGCGTCGCGGTTCATGCTAATCAGGGGGTGGTTCGGGTCAGGCGGCAACCGTCAGGTCTTTGCCCGCGCGGATGACGTCGGTCAGGGTTTCGCCTGCCGTCACGGTTGCGCCGGGCCAGATGACGCAGCGTGTCACGTCCCCGGACACCGTTGCGCCCGCGCCGATCACTGACTCGGTAACGCTGCCCGTAACGGTCGCCCCCGCGCCGATCAGAGACCCAGCGCTGACCGGAGACCCAGCGCTGACCGGAGACCCAGCGCTGACCGGAGACCCAGCGCTGACCGGAGACCCAGCGCCGACGAGAGACCCAGCGCTGACCGGAGAGTCGGCGCCGGTCAGGGAGGCGGGGGTCGGAGAGGCTGCGGTGTGGAGGTTGGTGGCCAGGGAGGCGGGGGCCGGAGAGGCCGCGGCGTGGAGGTTGGCGGACAGGTAGTCACGGGGGGTGCCGGTGTCGATGTAGGTGCCGGCGTACGGGATGAGGGTCAGGTGGCCGGCGGCCTCGGCGGGGCGCCAGACGGTGCGGACCAGGTCGGAGAAGGTGGGCGTCAGGTCTTTGACGTAGTGCCAGGGGAGCAGCGAGAGGCCGGCGAAGCAGGCGTCGCTGAATTCGCCGCGGCGGGTGGGGGTCGGGGCAGTGGTGAGCATGCGGACCGTGGTGCCGTCCCAGCCGTCCAGGAGGGCGGCGATGTCCTTGCCGGGCTCGCGGTCGGGGTCGGACAGGTAGGCGTCCGCGTTGCCGACGAGGACGCCGCGGCCGCTGATCCAGTCGCGCAGGTTGGCGACGCCGCCGGAGGTGCCGAGAGGGCCGCCCGGTTCGACGGAGAGGTGGGCTCGGGTGCCTACGTGGGACACGATCTGGTCGGCGAGGTAGGCGGCGTTGACGGCCACCGTGGACGGATCGCGGAAGCCCAGGGCGGACACGCGCTGGAGGGCGCGGTCGAGCAGGGCGATGTTGCCGACCGGGCACAGGGCCTTGGGGAGCAGGTTTGTGAGGGGTCGCAGGCGCCGGCCTTCGCCTGCGGCGAGGATGAGGGCGCAGATCTCGGTCATCGGGTCGCGTCGGGGCCGATGCCGTAGACGGCAAGGACGCGGGCGGTGTTCACCGAGAGCAGGGGGAGGTCGTCGTAGGGGAACCAGGCCGCTTCGAGGACTTCGCCGCCGTCGACGATCAGTTCCGTGGTGGAGGCGGGGACCTTGCCCATGAACATCATGTCGACCCAGCCCTTGGTGTGGACGATCGCGTTGGGGACCGCGGGGACGAGGTCGTCGGGGTCGAGGCGGACGCCGGATTCCTCGTGGAGCTCGCGGGCGGCGCCGACGTGCGGAGGCTCGGCCTTCTTCAGCAGGCCTGCGGGGAGGCCCCAGCCGGGGCGGCCGGGCTGGCGCAGGAGGAGGAGTCTGCCGGGGTCCTCGGCTTCGGCGTCGCTGATGATGCAGACCGCCCCGACGAGATATTTGGGGACGATGAGCCGGACGGCGCGGCGGCGCATCGCGTGCGGCATCCGGTAGAAAGCCTTGTACGCGGCACCGCGGATCCGCCGAGGAATTTTCACGCCCTCAAGGCTATCGGGGGCTCAGTCCGGGTGGTCGACGAGGGCGATGAGCTGTTCGACGACCTGGTCGGGCTCGAGGTTGCGCTCGGTGACCGCTACGAGCATGGTTTCGAGGTCGGGGTAGCCGAGCTCCTCGGCGAGGCGGCGCAGGGGCACCTCGCTGGCCAGGCCGCGGTCGTGCTTACGCAACGTGAGGCCGATGGTCGCGCGCCCGAGGCGTACCTTGTCCTGGATGCTGATGCCGGGCGCGTTGTCCTCGGCGAAGTAGCGGTTGATCTGCATCTGGGCCTGGGTCGACTTGACGAAGCCGAGCCATTCCTTGCGGGGGCCACGCGGGGCGGTGGATTCTTCCGGGTCGATCGGGCCGTCGCTCTCGGTGAAGATCTCGACGACGTCGCCGTCGCGGAGCTCGGAGCCGAGGGGGGCCAGCCGGCCGTTGATGGTCGCGGCGAGCGTCTGGTCGCCCTTGCCGGGGTTCAGCTCGTACGCGAGGTCGACCGGGGTGGACGCGGCGGGGAGCTCGAACGTCTGGCCCTTGGCGAAGACGGTGATCTGGGCCTCGGCGAGGTCGCAGCGCAGCGAGGCGAGGAACTGGCCGGCGTCGGTGGCGTCCTCCTGCCAGTCGAGCACCCGCTTGAGCCAGGTCAGCTGGTCCTGGCCGGGGGATTCCGCCTCGGACTTGGGGTAGCGGTAGCCGGTCGCGACGCCGAACTCGGCGCACCGGTGCATGGAGACCGTCCGGATGAGCACCTCGACCAGGCGGCCTTCCGGGCCGGTGACCGTCGTGTGCAGGGAACGGTAGAGGTTGTTCTTGGGAGAGGCGATGAAGTCCTTGAAGCGGCCGGCCACCGGGCGCCACTGGCCGTGGATCGCGCCGAGCGCGGCGTAACAGTCGGTCTCGGGGCCGTCGACCACGACCACGATCCGGGGCAGGTCGAACGGGACCTGATGGCCGCCGGCGACGGTGTCTTTCCAGATGGAGTAGTAGTGCCGGGGCCGGGGTTGCACGTCGCCGTAGACCTTCGTGCGGCGCAGTGCCCCGCGGGCCTTGCCGACGACCTCGTTGAGGTATTCGTTCCAGCCGGGGCGGTTCTTGACGTGCTCCTCGATGCGGGCGAAGGAGTCCGGCTCGAGGTGGTAGAGCACCACGTCGTCGAGGTCGCGCTTGAGGGCCTGGATGCCGAGCCGGTCGCAGAGCGGGACGAGCACGTCGAGCGTGGCCGTGGCGATGCGGGCGCGGGAGGCGGGGGAGCGGGCGCCGAGGGTCCGCATGTTGTGCAGCCGGTCGGCGAGCTTGATCACCAGGACCCGGACGTCCTTGCCGGCGGCGACGATCATCTTGCGGATGGTCTCGGCCTCGGCGACCTTGCCGTAGAACGCCTTGTCGAACTTGGTCACGCCGTCGACCAGGTGGGTCACCTCGGGGCCGAAGTCGCCGTTGAGCGTCTCCAGCGTGTAGCTGGTGTCCTCGACAGTGTCGTGCAGCAGCGCCGCGACCAGAGTCGTCGTGTCCATGCCCAGCTCGGCGCAGATCTGCGCGACCGCGAGCGGGTGGCTGATGTACGGATCGCCGCTCTTGCGGAACTGACCGCGGTGCATGTTCTCCGCGACCGCGTAGCTGCGGCGCAGGACGCCGGCGTCGGCCGAGGGATGGATCGCCCGATGGGTCCGGGTCAGAGTGGTGACGGGGTCGTCGTCGTTGCCCTGAAAGCTCAGGAGGGATCGCAACCGCTTAGCCAGCGGCATGGGCAGGGCACGCCCCAATGCGGCGCCGTGGCCGGCGTCGACATCCACTCGGACACCCCCTCACCGATCGGCAAAGACCACAGTAACCCGCCGCACCCGAACTTCTTCCATTCCGGATTCGCGGCGTGCCTTACAGCCTAAGCGAGCGAGCGTCATCCGAACGGTCAGTTACCGATGAGCGAACGGGTGACTCTCGACGGGACCCGGCCGCTTCGGCCCTGGTGAGGAGGGTAGTGAACCGCGCAGCGCCACGCGCCGGTGACACCCAGTCGCCGGAAGTTTCCACCAGCCGGGTGTCGGGCCGGTCGAGCCACGCCAGAATCCGCTCGGTCTCCTCCGCCGTCGCGGCCGGAATCGGTCCCGGTCCGGGTAGGACCGTCTCGGCGGTCGCCATCGCCAGGTCGAGGGTCGGGCGGGGATGCAGCCGCGGCGGCGAGGTCGCGGCGGCCGCCAACCGGCCGTGGCGGACGACGATGATCTCCCAGCCGTACTCGTCGTTGCGGCGCGCGGCGACCAGCTCGGCGATGCTCGTCACAGCCCGCAGCTTCTGCATGCGGACGATCGCCCGCAGCAGCGCCACGAGCCGGGACCGGACCACCGCGGCCTCCTCGTAGCGCTCGCGCTGCGAGAACGACTCGATCCGGGTCAGCAGGGCCTCGACGAGGGGCTCCGGGTCGCCGTACGTGGCGGTGCGGAAGGGATCGGCGGCGCTCACGGCGTACTGATCAGGGGTGATGTGGTGCTCGCAGGGTGCCGGGCATTTCCCCAGCTCAGCCAGCGCGCAGGCCGGCGTCTTGGTCTTGATCGACAGCTTGTGCGTGCACTGGCGCAACGGGACGGCGTCGTAGACCGCGGCCGCGGCCAGTTCGGCGGTCCGGCGCGAGGAGAACGGGCCGAGATAGGCCGCGTCGTCCTCCGCCAGCTGCCTGACCACCGAGAGTCTGGGGTAGGCCTCGGCGGTCAGCTTCAGCCAGACGACCCGTTCCGGATATTTCGACCTGCGGTTGTACGGCGGGGCGTGCGCCGCGATCAACCGCAGCTCCCGCACCTCGGCCTCGAGCGAATGCGCGCACTCGACGGCCTCCACCCGGGTCGCGGCGTTGATCATCTCGGACATCCGGGCGCGTTTCTCGCTCGCCGTGAAGTAGCTGCGCACCCGTTTCGCGATGTCGACCGAGGTGCCCACGTAGAGCGGGCGGTCGTCGGCGGCCCGGAACACGTAGACGCCCGGTGCGTGCGGCAGGTCGTCGGCCAGGTGCCGTTTGCGCCGCTGGGCCGGGGTGACCGCCTTGCCGAACTCGATCGCGTCGCCCAGCGAGTAGACCTTGAAGCTGCCCAGCCGCTCGATCAGCCCGTGCAGCACGTCGACGGTGGCCTTCGCGTCGTCGAGCGCGCGGTGCGTCGGCTGGACCGTGGCGCCGAAGAACTGGGCGAGCGTGCCCAGCTTGCGGTTGGGCACCTCGTCGCGGGTCAGCGCCCGCCGGGCCAGTGCGGCGGTGTCCACCACCCGCAGCTGCGGCCAGGCGTAGCCGTGCCGGGCGCACGCGGCCTTGAGGAAGCCCACGTCGTAGGGCGCGTTGTGGGCGACCAGCACCGCGCCGCGCAGGAACTCGAGCAGCGTGGGCAGCACCTGCTCGATCGGCGGCGCCGGGGCCAGCATCGCCTCGGTGATGCCGGTCAGCACGGTGATGAACGGCGGCAGCCGCTCACCCGGGTTGACCAGGGTGCCGAACTCGCCCAGCTGCTCCCCGGCGCGGACCTTGACCGCGCCGATCTCGGTGATCCCGCCGCCGTCCGGAGCCCCGCCGGCGGTCTCCAGGTCGAGGACCACGAATGTCGTGTCGCGCAGGGACAGCGCCGCGGGATCCACGGTGCCGTCCGCGCTCAGGAGGGTGTCCAGAGTGCCCTGCACATATGCCGGTTGTGCCACGGCGGGCAGATTAGAGCGGGGGTACGACATTCCCGTGGGCGGGGACTGAAAACATCACTTGCTACCGCAAGCTTTTAGGCTGCCCACGGTGGGAGAATGAAAAGATGTCCGCGCCGCACGAGTACGACGACCGGCCTGCCGAGGAGACAGCGCCGGTGGCTGCGGACGGGGCTTATCCGCCCGAATTATCGCTGAACGTCCCCTCCTTGGACGATCTCGAGCCTTCGCTGCCGGAGCAGGTGCGGCAGCGGATCACCACGCTGACGGCTGCCGCGCTGCCGGGGCTGCCCAACGAGGAGATCCCTTTCCCGCTGCGGAGGGTCGCGCGGTTCGCCCCCAACCGGCGCGCCAAGCTCGGTGGCCAGGCCCTCGCGGCGCAGTTGGCCTCGGACCCGCTCTTCCGGCAGCGCATCGGCGCCCGAGTCGTCACCGAGACCGGTGACCTGGGCGCGGCCGTCGCCGGCGGGATGGCCCCGGCCGCCGCCGACCCGGTCGAGGTCGCCGCGCTCGCCTACCTGGCCCGGCCCGACGGCTGGCGCGAGCTGATCGAGGCCGCCGGCGAGTCCGTGCGCGCCGAGGCCGACAGCGCCGCCGTCGCCAACCTCGTCCACGAGGCCGAGCAGCGTGCCGCCCGCGCCGAGCACGATCGCGCGGTCGCGAAGGTCGAGGCGGACAAGCTCCGCGACGAGCTCGCCCGGGTCCGTGAGGAGCTCGGTCAGCTGCGCGAGGAGGCCCGCTCCAGCTCCCGGGCCCTGCGTGAGGCGCAGGCCGCGGGCAAGCGGGCCAGTGACCTGCTGGCCACCGAGAAGGGGCGCACGGCCAAGGTCGCCGCGGACCACGACGCCGAGGTGCGCCGCCTGCGCACCCGCCTGGCCGAGGCCGAGGCCCTCGCCGCGACCGGCAAACAGAGCGTCAAGGACGCCCGGGCCGCCGGCGATGCCCGGCTCTGGCTCCTGCTGGAAACCATCGGGCAGGCGGCGAGCGGTCTGCGCCGCGAACTGTCCATCGGCCCCACCGACAAGCTGCCCGCCGATTTTGTGGCCGACGTCTCCGCCGACCGGCCGGGAGCGCTCGAGCGCTCCCGCCCCCGCGCGCAGGACACCGATGACCCGGGCCGCCTCGACCAGCTGCTCGCGCTGCCCCGCGCCCATCTGATCGTGGACGGATACAACGTCACGAAGCGCGGCTTCGCCGAGATGTCGCTGGAGCAGCAGCGCAAACGCCTGGTCACGGGGCTCGGCGGCATCGCTGCCCAGACCGGCGACGAGGTCACGGTGGTCTTCGACGGCGCCGAGCGGGTCCACGGGTTGCCGCCGGCTCCCCGTGGCGTGCGGGTGCTCTTCTCGCACAAGGGCGACACCGCCGACGAGCTGATCCGTCAGCTGGTCAGGGCCGAGCCCAGTGGCCGTCCGCTGGTGGTCATCTCGTCGGATCGGGAGGTCGCCGACGGGGTCCGGCGGCACGGTGCGTACCCGATGGGAGCGGATTCACTGCTGCGCCGGCTCGCCCGCGGCTGATTTTTGTCACACCCCCTGCTTAGCGTGACTGTCACGGATGGTGGCCGTTCCGCGACACGCACTTCCCCCGGATCCCGGCCCGGCCCACCTCCCGCACGAGGAGGAAGCGATGCTCATCGACTGCGGCCGCTGCCCCGGATGGGGGCGCGGATGTGAGGGATGCCTGATCAAGACGCTCGCCGAGACCCCCGAGGAGATCGGCGACCTGACCCCGGGCGAGCTGCGCGCCATCGAGATGTTCGAGCTGGCCGGCTTTGACGTGGAGCTTCTCGAGACCCCGGAGCCGCCGGTCTCGGTGCCGCTCTACCGTCAGCCACGCGGCCACGTGGCGTGATCAAAAAGAGGCCCACCCTAGGATGGGCCCGGTGACGCCTCGGATGTGGGCTGCGGGCACGCTGGCGGTGCTCGTGGCCGGGCTGGTTGTGTACGCCGCCGTCGTGGTGCCCTGGCACCGGCCGCCGGCGCCACGCGCCGACCAGATCGCCGCGCTGAAGGAATTCCCGGCCGGTCAGTTGGCGCGGGCGCGGGCGTTCCACGAGGCGCTGCGGCCCGCGGGGTACGCCTCGATGGCGATCGGGCTCGTCGGGGCGCTCCTGCTCGGGCTGACGCCGCTCGGGGCGCGGCTCGTGACGCTGGCCGGGCGGCCGTTCGGCGGGCACTGGATCGCGCAGGCCGTGCTCGGCGGGCTGATCGTGGTGCTGGTGGTCGAGGTGGTCACGCTGCCGCTGGCGGCGTGGCGGCACCGGGTGGTCGTCGAGTACGGCATCTCCACGCAGACGTGGGGGGCCTGGGCTGTCGATCTCGTCAAGTCGTACGCCGTGGGTGCCGTGATCGGTGGTCTGGCCCTGCTCGGCTTCTTCGCGGTGACGAGGGCGGCGCCGCGATGGTGGTGGGCGTTCGGGGCCGCGGGGGCGGCGCTCGTGGTCGTGCTGCTGTCGTTCGTGCTGCCCGTGGTCGTCGAGCCGATCTTCAACAAGTTCACGCCGATGGCCGACGGGCCGCTGCGGACCGAGCTGATGCAGTTGGCGGCGCGGGACGGCGTGCCGGTCAAGGATGTTCTGGTTGCTGACGCCTCGCGGCGGACCCGGGCGGTCAATGCCTACGTCTCGGGGTTCGGGCCGACACGGCGGATCGTGGTCTACGACACGATGCTGACCGAGGCCACGCCCGACGAGGTGGTGTCCGTGGCAGCGCACGAGCTGGGGCACGCCGAGCGCGGCGACGTGCTCACCGGCACGATAATCGGCGCGCTGGGGGCGGCCGCCGCGGTGATCGCGCTCTATCTGCTCGGCTCGCTGGGGTGGCTGCTGCGCTGGGCCGGCACCGATTCCATGGGGGATCCGCGGGCCATCGCGCTGCTGATCGCCCTGGTCACGATCGCCGGGCTGGCCGGCGGTCCGGTGCAGGCCCTGGTGTCGCGCCGCATCGAGTCCCGCGCGGACGCGCACGCCCTGGAGCTGACCGGCGACGCGGCGACGTTCGAGGCGATGCAGCGCCGGCTCGGCACGGTCAACCTCTCCGACCCCGACCCGCCGGCCTGGGAGTACGTGATGTCCGCCTCGCACCCGTCCACCGTGGAGCGCATCGCCGCGGCGCGCGCCTATGCCAGGGGAGAGCGCTGATGGGCCGGACGTTGCTGGTCACCAACGACTTTCCCCCGCGGCCCGGGGGGATTCAGCAGTTCGTGCACAATCTGGCCGTACGCCAGCCGGAAGGGTCCGTGGTCGTCTACGCGTCGACCTGGCGCGGGTCCGAGCAGTTCGACGCCGAGCAGCCGTTCGAGGTGATCCGCGAGCGCACCGGCGTGCTGCTGCCCACCCCGGCGGTCGCCAGGCGGGCCGCGGAGATCGCCAGGGCGCACGGCTGCGACAGCGTGTGGTTCGGGGCCGCCGCGCCGCTCGGGTTGCTCGCCGACGGGTTGCGCAGGCACGCCGGCATCGAGCGCGCCGTCTCGCTCACCCATGGTCACGAGATCGGCTGGGCCGCCCTGCCGGGCGCGCGGCAACTGCTTCAGCGGATCGCCACCGGCAATGACGTGGTCACCTTTCTGACCGAATTTCAGCGGGTACGGCTGGAGCGCGCGCTGCACGGCCGCACCGAGCTCGAACGCCTCACGCCCGGCGTCGACGTGGACGTCTACCACCCCGGCGTGGACGGCGCCGAGGTCCGCGCGCGGCACGGGCTGAGCGACCGCCCGGTTGTCGTCTGCGTCTCGCGGCTGGTTTCGCGCAAGGGGCAGGACATGCTGATCCGGGCGCTGCCTGAGATCCGGCGTCGGGTGCCGGGCGCGGCGTTGCTCGTGGTCGGCGGGGGGCCGTACCGCAAGAAACTCACGGCCCTGGCCCGCGACCAGGGTGTCGAATCCGATGTGGTCTTCACCGGGACAGTGCCCTGGGCGGACCTTCCCGCCCATTACGCCGCGGGCGACGTTTACGCCATGCCGTGCCGCACCCGCAGCGCCGGCCTCGACGTCGAGGGCCTCGGCATCGTCTACCTGGAGGCGTCGGCGATCGGGCTGCCTGTCGTCGCCGGCGACTCCGGGGGAGCGCCCGACGCCGTCCTCGAGGGCGAGACCGGCTATGTCGTCGGCGGGCGTGACGTGGCGGCGATCGCGGACCGGGTCGCGGGGCTGCTCGGCGATCCCGGGCGAGCCAGGCAGATGGGTGCCGCGGGGCGGGCGTGGGTCGAGAAGGAGTGGCGCTGGGAGACCAAGGCGGCGCGGCTGACTGACCTGCTTCGTGCCACATCGGCCTGAAATCGCCATCACTCCCGGAATATATATAGACACGCTTCGTAGTCAGAGGTAGGAACGGCGTAGGCCGTGTCCGGTCGCCGTTATCGGCGGGACACGGCCTTGACCCCATGGGACGGGAGCCGTGATGGAAGACGCCCCTGAGCAGGACGACGCGGAAGACGAACTGGTTCTTCCCTACTGGCTCACCAGCACCGAAGAGGCCGCCAACACCAGTTTCCTGCGGATGTTCCGGCGGCTGCCGCGACTGCTCAGCTCCGCGTGGGCGCTGGCGTGGCAGGCGAGCCCCGGAACCACGCTGTCGGTGGTCGTCCTGCACCTGCTCGGCGGTGTTGCCAGCGCCGTCGGGCTGATCAGCGTCGTCGGCGTCTTCGACGGGCTGCTGCGTGAAGTGCCGACTCCGGACAGGGTCCGGGCCGCGGTCCCGTCACTGCTGCTGCTCGTGGGCGCGATGGTCGTACGCGGTGCGCTGACCTCCGCGGCCGCAGCTGCCAACGGGAGGCTGTCGCCGCAGGTCTACCAGGCCGCCGAGATGCGCCTGCTCGACCTGACCACCGGCGTCGACCTGGCCACGTTCGACGACCCGAGCTGGCGCGACGCCATGGAACGGGCCCGGGACCGGGGGATCTTCGCCGCCCAGAACCTCGTCGACCGGGCCATCGAGTTCGGCACCAACCTGATCGGGCTGGTCGCGGCCGCGGGTGTGCTCGCCGTGCTGCACCCGCTGCTGCTGCCGTTGCTGGTGCTCGCCGTCGTGCCGATCGCCTGGTCGGCGGTGCGCTCGGCCCGGCTCGGCTACCGCCAGCGGCTGCGGTACATCGCCGTGTGGCGGCGACAGCGGATGCTCGCGGAACTGCTCGCCGCTCGCGAACCGGCGGCGGAGGTTCGGGCCTTCACCGTACGCAAATATCTGCTCGCGGAGATCGAACGGCTGCTCGCGGCGGCCACACGGGAGGAGGTTCTGCTGTCGACGCGGCAGGTCCGGACCGCGCTGATCGGGAACACGCTCAGCGGCATCGTCACCGGTCTCACGTACCTGCTGCTGCTCTGGCTGCTCTGGACCGGGCGGATGGAGCTGGCGGCGGGTGGGGCGGCCGCGTACGCGATCGGCATGGGCATCGGCAAGCTGACCGAACTCGCCTACAGCGCCAACCGCGTCTTCGAACAGGGCCTGTACTTCTCGGACTTCCAGGGCTTCTGCGACCTGTCCCTGGCCCGCACCGAACCGGTCACCGGCCGCGACGCCCCGGAGAGCTTCACCGAGATCCGCCTCGACAACGTGACGTTCAGCTACCCCGACGCCGAACGCCCCGCCGTCCGCGACGTCACCATGAAACTGCGCCGAGGCGAGATCGTCGCCCTCGTCGGCGAGAACGGTTCGGGCAAATCGACGCTGGCCAGCGTGCTCGCGGGGCTCTACCGCCCGCAGTCCGGGCTCATCCGCTGGGACGGCCGCGACCTCGCCACCATCGACCCGGAATCGGTCCGTCGCCGCGTCGCGGTCGTCATGCAGGAACCAACCCGATGGCCACTCCCGGCCCGAGCCACCATCTCCATCGGACGGTACGAACGCCGCGCCCGAATGCCCGAAGTCGAGCGCGCCGCCCGGGCCGGTGACGCGCACGACTTCGTCATGGAGCTGCCCCGGCAGTACGACACGCTGCTGTCGCGGCACTTCACCGATGGCGCTGATCTGTCGGGCGGGCAGTGGCAGCGGCTTGCGGTCAGCCGGGCCTTCTATCGCGACGCCCCGCTGTTGATCTGCGACGAACCTACGGCGAATCTCGACGCGCGGGCTGAGCATGATGTCTACACCAGGCTGCGGGAGTTGGCGGCTGGGCGGACGGTCGTGCTGATCACGCATCGGATGGCCAGTGTGCGGGAGGCCGACCGGATCTATGTGCTCGACCATGGCTCGGTGATCGAGCAGGGGGATCACGCGGAGCTGATGGCTCGCGGGGGGACGTACGCGCAGATGTTCTCGCTGCAGGCCGAGGCATATCAGTCTGCGTGAGGCTGTGCCCGGCCTGGCTTCGTGAACCTGTACCCGTGGGGCGCGGTGCAGCTCACAGGGCGGTTGGGGGTGGGGCGTGGGATTGTTGGCGGGTGGATGTGACCGGGCTGATCGTGGTGGTGGCGGTGCTGCTCGTCGGCGTGGCCGCCGGGCTGTGGCGGCGTCGCACCGACGGCCGGCTGCGGTCTGTCGGTGCCCGCCCTGCTCCCGCCCGGTCCGGCTCGGCCGGGTCTGGGCCGGCTGGCTCTGGGCCGGCTGGCTCTGGGCTGGCGGGCTCTGGGCTGGCTGGCTCTGGGCTGGCTGGGTCTGGGCTGGCTGGCTCTGGGCTGGCTGGCTCTGGGCTGGCTGGCTCTGGTTTGGCTGGGTCCGGTTCGGGCGAGGGGGGTTCGATGGGTGGGGACGGCGAGCGGATCGATGCGGGGTTGCTGGCTGAGCTCGGGGTGGGGCCGGCTGACGCGACGCTGTTGCAGTTCTCGACGGCGTTCTGTTCGCCGTGCCGGGCTGTTCGGCGGGTAAGCGCGGAGGTCGCGGAGCTGCTGCCGGGCGTGCGCCACGTCGAGGTCGACGCCGAGAGCCACCTGGACGCCGTGCGCGCCCTCGACATCTGGCGCACCCCGACGCTGCTGGTCCTCGACGGCGAAGGCCGGGTCACCAAACGCGCCACCGGCGTGCCCTCAAAACCACAGCTGATCGCCGCCCTCGGAAACGTCCTGCCGTCCCGCTGAGCGCCGCCCTTGCTGGGATCGCCTGAGCTGCTGCACCCTTGTTCCTAGCGCCGCTAGCCAAGCTGTCGACGACATGCTGACGTTGATCACGTTTCTGGCGCTGCTGGACAACGCAGCCGAGGACTGGCGCAAGGTTCCGCTCGCACCCGGTCAGAAACACGGCCAGCGGCACTCGCAAGTGTGCCGTCAGGGGACACGCGCCCACCGGCCGGCGGATCGACATGCGCACGATGGACATCCACGAGATCCGGAACGACCGCATCGTCCCGACTTGGCACCTCGAAGACTTCACGGGCCTGATGGCGCAACTCTCCGCCCCGGCCGACACCCCCATGCAGACAGCCTGAGCTGGGAATTCTTCACCTAGAGCGCGGTGATGCGACTCACCGTAACCATGGCGCCGGGTTGTGCGACAGTCCTGGGATGCAGCTCGACCCCCGCGGTCCCCGGTTCGCCGCGGCACTGACCACCGTCGTCCTCGTCATCGTCCTGGCGACCGGCTCGGGATGGCTCGCGCTCGCCCAGACCATCGTCTTCGCGATCACAGCAGCCTCTCCGCGAAGCGGCCCCTACGCGCTGATCTACCGCTACCTGATCGCGCCCCGGCTCGGCCCGACGGCGGAGCGCGAGGACGCGGCGCCGGTCCGGTTCGCGCAAGTGGTCGGCTTCGTCTTCCTCGCCGTCGCCTCCATCGGCTATCTGTCCGGCGCCACGACGCTGGGCCTGATCTTCGCGGCGTTCGGCTTGCTCGCCGCCTTCCTCAACGCGGCGTTCGGCCTCTGCCTCGGCTGCGAGGCCTACCTGGCCTTCCGCCGTCTCACCACCCGGGCCGCCTGACCTCCGGACGCCGTCCGATTTCCCAGGCCTTGCTGTCCGCCGCCCCGTGCTGCCTGTCTCGGTCGCGTTGCCCTGGCTACCGCCCGTCTCGCGGACTTGCCCGCCTCGCCTCGCCTCGCCACGCCTCGCCCGCCCGTCTCGCCCGCCCGTCTCGCCCGCCCGTCTCGCCCGCCCGTCTCGCCCGCCCGCCTCGCCCGCCTCGCCGGGTGGGCTGGGGATGGAAGAAGCGGGGCGCTGGTTGCACGGGATGGCGCGCGCTGAGCTTTAAAGTCGCGGGCATGACTCGCATCCTGCTGATCTCGGGGAGCACCCGCGAGGCCTCCCTCCACACTGCTGCGCTGCGGACGGCGGCGATGGTCGCGCCCGGGAGCGTGATCGCGGGGCTTTACGACGGGCTGCGGGGGCTTCCCGCGTACGCGCCGGGGGAGCAGCATGATGCAGTGACCTTGTTGCGGCATATGGCCGGGACGGCGCAGGGCATTGTGTTCAGTACGCCGGAGATCGCGGGGTCGCTGCCGGGGAGTCTGAAGAATCTGCTGGACTGGCTCGTGGAGGGTGCCGAGCTCTGGGACAAGCCGGTGGCCTGGGTTTCCGTCGCGAACCCGGGGGATGACCACGGTGCACTTTCGACGTTGGAGACGGTGCTGGGGCACGGGAATGCGCGGGTGCTGCGGTCGGCGATCATCCGGCTGCCGATGGGTAAGGAGGCGGTCGGGGCGGACGGGCTGATTGCCGACGCGAGGTTGCATCAGGCAATGCGCGACATGTTCCACGCTTTCGAGCGGGCGGTGGCGCCGAAGCCGGAGGAGACGCCGTCGTGGCAGGTGCAGTCGAGTCTTTATCCGATGGTGCCTCAGCTTCAGGCCGGCGCGGCCCGTCACCGGCGAAGTGGCAGCTAAAGTCGGGACGCGCCGAAAATGTCCGTCCTGTGTGCTGACGGAGGGTTTCACAAACGCCACCGCCCGCATCCGTTCCCTGTGACGGGGACGGTGCGGGCGGTGGGGTGAGCGGTCAGAACTTGGGTGCGTCCGGGGCTTCGAGGAGGCCGAGGCGCAGGGCTGTCATCAGCGCCTGGGCACGGTTGGCGGCGCCCAGCTTCTCGTAGAGCTTCGAGATGTGGGTCTTGGCGGTGGACTCCGACACGAACAGTTGCTTGGCGATTCCGGCCACGCTCATGCCGTCGGCGAGCAGGCGCAGGACCTGGCCCTCGCGCGGGGAGAGCTGGGGGCCCGAGGGTGCCAGGCGGCGCTTCATGGCCTCGGCCAGGTCGGCCGCGGTGAAGGCGCTGGGTGCCGAGGCGGCGTGCCGGGCAGCCGCCACGACCTCGTCGGCGGGGGCGGTCTTGGGCACGAATGCGCTGGCCCCGGCCTCGAGAGCACCGAACAGCTGGTCATCGCCGGCGTACATCGTGAGCACCACGATGCCCATGTTGGCGTTGTTCTTGCGCAGCGCGCGGGTGGCTTCGAGGCCACTGCCGTCGGGCAGGCGCAGGTCCATGATGACCACGTCGGGCTGGAGCGCACCGGCCTGGCGGACGGCCTCGGCGGCGGTGGCAGCCTCGCCGACCACCTCGAACTGCCGGTCCCGCTCGAACGCGTGCCGCAGCCCCTTACGGATCAGGTCGTGATCGTCGACGAGAAGCACCTTGGTGCGGGTCGTCGGCATCGGACTGGTCGACATGCTCGGGTTACTCCCCTTCTGGTGCGGAAACGCTATCCCGCACGCTATCGCGCCGGGCGGAGGTTCCGAGCACTACCGCAACGGTTGTCCCGCTGGGGTGTCGCGGCCGGATCTCCAGACGGCCCCGGATACGTTCCGCTCTCTCGGCCATGATCGCAAGGCCGTAGCGTCCGTCCGGGCGGTCGTCGGCGAATCCCTTCCCGTCGTCCGAGACCTCGATCTCCGCGTACGGAGGGTCGACGGTGCACGTGACCCACAGGTTGGACGCACCGGCGTGCTTGCGGGCGTTGGTGATCGCCTCCTGGGCGATGCGCAGGAGCTCCGCCTCGGTTGCCGCGGGCAGCCGGGCGGTGGACTCGTCGAACGTGAAGTGCACGCGCAGCCCGGCGGAGGTGCCGAGGGTCCGCGCGTACTCCGCGATCGCCGCCGCCAGCCCGCCGTTGCGGTCCACCTCGGAACGCAGCTCGAACAGGCTCAGCCGCAGCTCGGTGATGACGCGGGTGACCTCGCCGCGCAGCGTACGCAGCTCCTCGGCGGTCTCTTCGGCGCCCTCGGGGAGGGTGGCCTGCGCGTTGTCGATGCCGTAGCCGACCATGACGAGCTCCTGCGCGACCCCGTCGTGGATCTCGCGGGCGAGTCGCTGACGCTCCTCATTGGTCGCGAGCGAGCGCACCTCGTCGAAGAGCAGGGCGGCTTCCAGCCGGAGGGCGGCAGGGCCGGTCACCTCGGTCACCCTCGAGATCACTGCCGACGGGTACGCGCTGGAGACGTCGGCTTCCAGGATCACCAGCCCGATCGTACGCACACCCGCGACCAGCGGTACGACCAGCGAAGACGTGTCCCCACCGACGGGCGTGCGGGCCTGGGACCGCGAGGCCGTCTGCGCCTGCTGCGTCGCCCAGGCGTCGGCGATCGCGGAGTCGTTGTCGAGGGTGACCTCCCAGTCGACCCGCTCGGCGCCCGACTGGGCGAGCACCACGAGCCGCCCGCCGCCACTGGCCGAGAGCACCGCGGTCCGTTCGGCGGGGGCCACCGTACGCAGCTCCTCCAGCAGGTGCTCAGAAATGCCACCCGGGTCGAGCGTCGCACCGGGCAGCGAGCGGGCGACGCTCCGCAGCTGGGTCAACAGCCGAGTTGCCTCCGCGTACGGCTGCGGCGTGACCTCCGTCGGCGTCATCAGCTGGCGCATAGTGTCGGCGGCGAACGTGACGATCGCGCCCAGCACCAGCCACTGCCCGCCCGCGGCGAGATAACCCGGCTGGGTGATGACCGCGGTGCCCTCCTCGACGATCACCCCGCCGATGACCATCGCGACCGCCGCGACGCCCAGCAGCGCGGCACCCTCGGTGGGCCGCCGCCGCAGTGCCGCCGTGAGCAGGGGAACGGCCAGGTAGGGGAGCACTGCCTCGGCCCCGAACCCGGCATCGACGGTGCCGAGGCTGTTCGCGGCGGCGGCGACGGAACCGGCGGCCAGCCCGGTGACGGCGACCTCGGCCAGCCGGCCCAGCGGCGCGGCGATGCGGTGGTCCGGCGCGAAGAACGAGGGCAGGGCCGCTACCAGCAGCAACGCGATCCACCGCAGCTCGGCCGGCTCCCGCGTCGCGATCAGGGTCAGCGCGGCCACGAGAGCGAGCATGACGAGACGCGCGGCAACCACGAGCGGATGGATGCGCACAGGAACGCTGGCTGAGGCGGGCACGTGACGGATGGTAGCCGTAGCGCCCCGATCCGGCCCAGTGGTGCGGCCGGGCGTTGGCGTGCGGCCGTGCGGGCGCCGCCGGGCCCGTGGTGCGGCTGGGCGTCGCGGCGGGCGGGCCCGTGGTGCGGCTGGGCGTCGCGGGCGGGCGGGCAGGCGCACGGTAGCCTGCCTGCCATGGCGGACAGCTCGACTCAGTCGATCCTGGTGCAGGCGCCTCTCGCCGAGGTAGCCGCGGTGATCTGCGATTTTCCCCGATATCCCGAGTGGGCGGATGCGGTGAAACTCGCCGAGGTCGTCGAGGCGTACGAGGACGGGTACGCCGCGCTGGTGCGTTTCGTGCTCGATGCCGGCCCTCTCGCCGACGACTATCAGCTCGAATACGCGTATTCGGATGATGCGTCCCGGGTCGAGTGGCACCTGGCCGCGCCCTCGAAGATGCAAAAAGTGTTGAACGGCTCGTATGACCTCGTCGAGGACGGTGGCGGAAACACGACCGTCACGTACACCCTTGAGGTGGAGCTCACCGTCGGGATGCTGGGCATGTTCAAACGCAAGGCCGAGAAAATGATCATGGACACGGCCCTGAAGGAGCTCAAGCGCCGCGTCGAGAGTCTCGCCAAGGCGTAACGGTTCTTCCGCTTGCGGGCACAGGGGGCACACGATGACAGGGACCACGGGATCGGCACGCGAAGAGGCCGAGCGCCTCGTCGCCACGGTGCTGGCCAGGGCTTCACAGGCCGCGGGGGGCTCGTCCGGCCCTGGTGGGCTGGGTGCTCTGGGCGGGCTCCTCGGCGGGGTCGTCGGCTCGGTCCTCGGTAAGAAGGACGAGAAGAGCGCCGCCGCCCACCTCGCATCGGGCGTCGGCGACATCGCCACCGGCGTGGCCAGCGTGCTGCGCGCCGCCTCCATGGCCGCCAGCGAGGCCACCCGCACCCGCCCGGCCGCGACCGGCTCGACGACAAGAAGCTCAACGGCGACCGGCTCGACGGCGCGGCCTGAGCCGACCCCCGATCAGTCGTGGTCCGCTGCGACACGTGCGCCCGCTAAAACGGAAAAATCTGGCAGGACGGAAAAGTCCGAAGAGCTGGATGAGCCCACGATCGAGGAAAGCTCCGACCCGTGGACAGCAGCGACCCGCGAGGACGGCCGTGCCGCCCGCCGAGAGGCCGCGGCAAAGGCAGAGCAGGCCCGCCAGGCCGCCGCCGAGAAGGTCGAGCAGGCCCGCCAGGCCGCACAGACCCGCCGGGCCGCCGCCGAGGAGGCCGAGCAGAGCCGCCGTGCCGCCGCGGACCGAGCCGAAGAGGCCAGCCGTGCCGCCGCGGGAGAGGCCGGCCCGGCCGCCGCGGACCGAGCCGAGGAGTCCGGCCCGGCTAATGCCGGCCGAGCCAAGGAGGCCCGCCAGGTCGCTGTGGACCTGACCGCGGCGCGCGGCACAGGGCCGGGCGACGATGGAGAGGCCGCGGCCGCTCGAAGCGGGTCAGGGCCTGGTGCGGTTGTGGGTGCCGAAACGCGTACTGAAAAATGGGAAAAGGGCGTGACGCGCCCCACGGACCCCTGGGCTGCGGCGGTCGCGAACTACGCAAATGATGACTCACCGCCTGAAACCGGCGTGGCGGGAAGCGTCGGCGTAGATCATGATGTGGCGGCACCGAGCGACACAAGCGACAGCTCCGCCGACTGATCAGTCCGGGTTGGGACCCAGCGGGGGCGGAGTGACACGAACATGAGGGGACGGGCAGCGTGGCGCTGACCATCGGGATCGACGTCGGTGGCACGAAGGTGGCCGGCGGGGTGGTCGACGAGAAGGGGACCGTTGTCGCGCAGACGCGGCGGGAGACCCCGGCGGACGATCCGGCCGGCACGCGGGACACGATCGTTGCCGTGGCGACCGAGTTGGCGGCGCAGTATCCCGAGGCGAACGCGGTCGGTATCGGCGCGGCTGCCTGGATCGACGCCGCTGGGTCGACGGTGCTGTTCGCGCCGAACCTGGCGTGGCGGGACGAGCCCGTGCGGGACATCGTGGCGAAGGCGGTCGGGTTGCCGACCGTGCTGGAGAACGATGCGAACGTGGCCGCGTGGGCGGAGTTCCGGTTCGGGGCGGGGCGGCAGGCCGATGACTCCATGGTGATGATCACCGTGGGGACGGGGATCGGTGGCGGCATCGTGATCAACGGGGGGCTGTGGCGCGGGGCGAACGGGATCGCCGGTGAGCTGGGGCATATCCAGTCGGTCAACAACGGGCATCCGTGCGGCTGCGGGCGGCTCGGGTGTCTCGAGCAGTACGCGAGCGGTAAGGCGCTGGTGCGGTTCGCGCGGGCGGGGGCGCGGCAGGAGCCGGATCGGGCGGCGCTGCTGCTGGAGCTGGCCGGCGGGGACCCGCTGGAGATCACCGGGCGGCAGATCACCGAGGCGGCGCGGTCCGGGGACGGCGTGGCGCGGGATGCGTTCGCGCAGATCGGCTACTGGCTCGGGGTGGCGCTGACCGACCTGGCGCAGGCCTTCGACCCGCAGGTGTTCGTGCTCGGCGGCGGGGTCATCGACGCGGGTGACCTGCTGATGGGTCCGGTCGAGGCGACCTACCGCAAGGAGCTCACCAACCGCGGGCGGTTCCCGGTCGCGGAGATCCGGGCCGCGGAGACCGGTAACACCGCGGGTGTGCTCGGCGCGGCCGACCTGGCCCGCCGGATCTGAGGGGGACGACGTGTCCGGGGTTCCGCTGCGGGTGCTCAGCTACAACGTGCACGGCCTGCGTGACGATCGGGCGGCGCTGACCGGCCTGGTCCGCGATCTCGCCCCGGACGTCGTCATCGTGCAGGAGGCGCCGCGGCGGTTCCGGTGGCGGCACAAGTGCGCCGCGCTGGCGGACGATTTCGGCATGGTCGTGGCCGAGGGCGGGCTGCCCGCCCTCGGCAACCTGCTGCTGGTCAGCATGCGGGTCCGGGTGCACGAGACGTGGTGCCTGCGTTATCCGCTGACGCCGGGGCGGCATCTGCGCGGGGCGGCGTTCGCGCGATGTTCGGTGAAGGGCGCCCGGTTCACGATCTCCGGGTCGCACCTGGCGACCGATCCGGCGGAGCGACCGGCGCAGGCGGCCCTCTGGAAAGAGGCGCTCGGCGACATCGAGGGCACGCTGGTGGCGGGCTGCGACCTGAACGAGGGGCCCGGCGGCGGTGCCTGGCGCACGGTCGCCGACGGCTTCCAGCAGGGCGGGAGCAGGGTGCTCACCTTCCCGGCGACGCTGCCCCGGATGGAGCTCGACGCGCTGTTCGTCTCGCCCGGTGTGGAGGTCGCGCGCTACGAGGTCGTGGACAACGACGCGGCCCGCCGAGCCAGTGATCATCTTCCCGTTCTCGCGGATATTCTCCTACCTTCCGAGTAAGCGTCACGTCTGCGAGGATTCCCGGGTGCAAGACACCCCGGACATCGCCGACCGTCACGACGCGGTCTGTGTGATCGGTGCCGGGGCCAGCGGCCTCGCCACCATCAAGAGCCTGCGTGAGCAGGGATTCTCCGTCGACTGCTACGAGCGCGAGACCTCGGTCGGCGGCGCCTGGAACTGGCGTCACGACCGCAGCCCGGTCTACTCCACCGCGCATCTCGTCTCGTCGCGGCCATTGACGGAGTTCCCAGACTTCCCGATGCCCGACGACTGGCCCGACTACCCCCATCACAGCCAGCTGCTCGGCTATCTCGAGCGCTACAGCGAGCACTTCGGCCTGCGGGACGACATCTGGTTCGGCACCGAGGTTGTCTCGGTGACGCCGGCCGGTGACGGGCGGTGGGACGTGACCACGCGCAGCGTCGGCGGCGGTGCCGAGCGGGTGCAGCGCTACGCGGCCGTCATCGCCGCGAACGGGCACAACTGGGCGCCGAAGCCGTTCACCGTCGACACGTCGGAGTTCCGGGGGCGGGTGATGCACGCTTCGGCGTACAAGGATCCGGCGCAGTTGCGGGGCCGTAAGGTCCTGGTGATCGGCGGCGGCAACACGGGCTGCGACATCGCGGTCGAGGCCGCCCAGCAGGCCGAGAAGGTGTGGCACTCGACCCGCCGCGGCTACTGGTTCGCCCCGAAATACCTCTTCGGCCGTCCCGCCGATCAGATGCTCCCGCCGCGACTTCCCCTGCGCTTCAGGCAGAAGCTCTACCGATGGATGGTACGGCTGACAGCCGGCGATCTGACCCGTTACGGACTCCCCGCACCCGACCACCGGCCGTACGAGAGCCACCCGGTCGTCAACAGCCAGCTCGCCTACTACCTGGGCCACGGCCGCATCACCGCCGTTGGCGACGTCGCGAGCATGGAGGGTTCCACCGTGGAGCTCAGCGACGGCAAGCGCATCGAGCCCGACCTGGTCATCACGGCGACCGGCTACCTGCCGCGCTTCGAGTTCCTGGCTCCGGAGCTGCTCGACGTCGACGAGGACGGCCGTCCCGATCTGCACCTGCACGCGTTCGCCCGGCGGCACCCGACGCTCGCCGTGATCGGGTTGCTGCAGCCCGACGCCGGGCTCCTCCCGCTGGCCCACTGGCAGAGCGTCGCCGTGGCCCGCTGGCTGCGGCTGCGCATCGACGACCCGGCGAAGGCCGCCGCGGTGCAGCAGAAGGAGTCGGTGCGGCCGGTGCGCAGCTGGAGCCGGCTGCGGGTGGTGCCGTCGTCGCGGCACTGGTTCGAGGTCGGCCACACCGATTACCTGCGTGCGGTCGAGGACCTGCTCAAGCACATGGAGCCCGCGTCATGAGTTCGCAGCTGCTGCGGTTCGAGGACTGGACCGCGCCGGTTCCGGCGGTGCGCCGCGAGGTGCTGAGCGCCCTGCCCCATCCCGACGAGAAGAACCCGCCGCTGCTCTTCGTCCCGGGGCTCGGTCACGGCGCGTGGGCCTTCCGGGAGCACTGGCTCGGCCATGCGGCCTCCCGGGGTTTCTCCGCGTACGCCCTGAGCCCCCGCGCCGCCGGATCGTTACGGGCGTACGTGCACGACGTGGTCCAGGTCGCCGCCGGTCTCCCGCGGCAGACCGTCCTCATCGGTCACGGGGTCGGCGCACTCGTCGTCTCGCATGCCCTCGCCCGCTACCCCGCGAAGGCGGCGGTTCTTGCCGCCCCGGTGCTGGACGGCTGGCCGGCGCTCGGCGCGGCCCTGCGTACCAATCCGTTCGGCACCCTGCCCGCGTTCTTCGGCGGCGGTCTCGGGCTGAGCCGTAAGCAGCTCTACAGCCCCGGCTGCACGTACGAACGGAAACTCACCCGCGAGCCGACGGCCGTCTACCGCTCGGTGCTGACCGCCTCCCGCCCGGCAGCCCCGGTGGGCTCGCCTCCGATGCTGGTGGTGGGCAGCCCCGACGACAAGATCGTCACCCGCAAGGCCCTGGACCGTACGGCGGCCCGCTTCGGTGGCGCCCCGCTGCTGTTTCCGGGGATGGGTCACGACCTGATGCTCGACACCGACTGGCAGGAGCCGATCGACGCCGTCATCGACTGGCTGGAGAAGGAGCTGCTCGCCTAGGCGCAGCCGTTATTTTCTCAGCCCCGCGGCTACCCGGCCGGTGCGGTCCAGCGTCGTGAGGTAGGCGCGGGCCCACGCGACGATGTCGTGGCCGACGAGATGCGAACGCATGGCGGTCATCCGGCGTTCCAGGTCCGCCGGGTCGGCCTCCATGGCGCGCAGCAGCGTCTCCTTGAGCCCGTCGACGTCGTGCGGATTGACCAGGAACGCGTCCTCGAGCTCGTCGGCCGCCCCGGCGAACTCGCTGAGCACGAGCGCACCCGAGGCGTCGGCCCGCGCGGCCACGTACTCCTTGGCCACCAGGTTCATCCCGTCCCGCAGCGGGGTGACCACCATGACGTCCGCGGTCTGGTAGAGCGCCGCCAGCTCGGCGCGGTCGAACGGCTGGATCAGGTAGTGGATGGCGGGCTCGCCGACCCGGCCGTGCTCGCCGTTGATCCGCCCGACCTCGCCCTCGATGCGGTGCCGCAGCGCCCGGTAGCTGTCCACGCGCTCCCGGCTGGGGACCGCCACCTGCACCATCACGGTGTCGCGGACCTTGACCCGGCCGTCACGCAGCAGTTCGCTGTACGCGGTCAACCGGTGCTCGATCCCCTTGATGTAGTCGAGCCGGTCGACGCTGAGCAGCACCCGCCGCGGCCGGCCCAGGTCGGAGCGGAGCTGCGCGGCCCGCTCCCGGACGTCGCGGCGAGCGGCGAGCGCCTGCATCTCGGCGACGTCGATCGACATCGGGAACGCGCCGGTGCGGATGGCCCGCCCGTCGAGGGTGATCTGGTCGTCGCCGGTGACCCGCGCGCCGAGCAGCTTCACCGCGAGCTGCGCGATGTTGTGCGCGGCCTGCGGGCGCTGGAACCCGACCAGGTCCGCGCCGAGCATCCCGCGCAGCAGGTCGAGCCGCCGCGGCAGCTGCATGAACAGCTCCGGCGGGGGGAACGGCACGTGCAGGAAGAAGCCGATGAGCACGTCGGGCCGCAGCTCGCGGATCATCTGGGGCACGAGTTGCAGGTGGTAGTCCTGCACCCAGACCGTGCCGCCGGGCTCGACAGCCTCGGCCGCGGCCCGGGCGAAGCGCTGGTTCACCGCTCTGTACGTCTCCCACCAGCCCCGGTCGAACACGGGCGGCAGGACGGCGTCGTGGTAGAGCGGCCACAGCGTCGAGTTGGCGAACCCCTCGTAGTAGCCGCTGTGCTCCTCGCTCGTCAGCCCCATCGGTCGCATCCGCAGGCTGCCGATGTCGGGCAGGGCCGGCGCGTCCCCGACCTTCCCGCCCCAGCCGACCCAGGTGGCCGGGGTCCGGTCGAGGATCGCGTGCAGGGCACCGGCCAGCCCGCCGGGGCTGCGCCGCCATTCACACGCGCCGTCGGGAGCGACGCTGTCGTCGATCGGGAGACGGTTGGACACGACCACGAGCGAGCTCTGGCGCATTCACGAGAGGTTATCGGATGGCTACCCAGAGGTACAGGTCTATGTTCTCAGACCACGGCCCCGTCGTGCTCAGACCACGGCCCCGTCGTCGAAGTCGTCGTCATCGTCGCCCGAGCGCAGCCGCCAGACCAGGGTCACCGCGCCGGCCACGATCGCGGTGAAGCCGATCAGGGTCACGAAGTTGCGCTGGATCGGCAGCAGCCACGGGAAGAGGAAGAGCACGAAGCCCAGCACCACCCCGAGCACCCCGGCGACCGCGTACTTCGAGATGTGCGGCAGCGGCGGCGGGGGCGGCGGCACATACCGGTCCTCGTCCTCGTCGTCCGGCAGGCCGGCGCCGAACGTGTCGAGCCCGTCCAGCAGCGAGGACTCGCCGGTGGGGCCGGTGGGCTCCGGGCGGTCGGTGCGGCGCCGGTTGTGCGGGGCCGGCTCGTCCGTGGGCAGCGTCACCGGGCCCGGCTGCGGGTTGCTGTTGGGGTCGAGCCCCTCGGCCTTGGGCCACGGCTCGGCAAGCGGATCGACGGCGGTGTGGAAGCCCGCAACGATTTTGGCCCACTCGGCGTCGACGTCGCTCTGGGCGGCCGAGCTCTGGGCACCTGAGCTCTGGGCCGGCGGTGCCTCCGTCTTGGCCGGGGCCGGTGTGGGGCCGAGACCGCCGGTCAGCTTCTGCAGGTGCTCCTTGGCGGTGTCGAGGTGCTCGCGGTCGACGAACAGCCGGTCCGTCGGGCGCGCCGGCAGCGTCGTGGCCCGCAGGACCGGATTGAGGTCGGCGGAAGGTTGCAGGTAGGCAGCTATGCCACCGGCCGCCAGCACGTCGAGCAGGTGCTCGCCCACGCGTGGATCCACGTCGCCCGCAGCCGCATAATCGGCCGCGTCGAGCCCGTTGTCCCGCCGCCCTCGACGGGCGCCACCCGCAGACACCCTTTTACGCTCCTCGCCCCCGCGCTCCTCGCGCGCGTGCCTTGAATGGTGACACGCCAGGTGCCGCTTGCGGGAGTGCGTTGTGGCGTGCCGCTCCCGCTTCGTACTCTTTTCCTGCCCCCGGCCCGGGTGCGTGGGAAAGGACACCGGTGTTCTACTGGCTACTGAAGTACGTGTTTCTAGGACCTGTCCTGAAATGCCTCTTCCGCCCCGATGTGCGGGGTCTGGACCATATTCCGGAGACAGGTCCGGTGATTATCGCCTGTAATCACCTGTCCTTCTCCGATTCGATCTTCACACCCCTGGTGCTGAAACGCAGGGTGACGTTCGTCGCCAAAGCGGAGTACTTCACCGGGAAGGGGGTCAAAGGCTGGCTCATGCGCCAGTTCTTCGTCGGCACCGGGACGATCCCGGTCGACCGTTCCGGCGGGAAGGCCGCCCGCGCGGCCCTCGACACCCAGCTGCGCGTCCTCAACGCCGGAAACGTCGCCGGCATCTACCCGGAGGGCACCCGCTCCCCGGACGGCCGGCTCTACCGTGGCAAGACCGGCGTGGCCCGCCTGGCCCTGGAGAGCGGCGCGGTCGTCGTCCCGGTCGCCCTGCTCAACACCGACGAGATCCAGCCGACCGGCACCCTCATCCGCGCGATCAAGCGCGTCCGGATGCGCATCGGCCGCCCCCTGGACTTCTCCCGCTACGAGATCGCCGGCACCCCCGCCGCAGGCGACCGCTTCGTCGAACGAGCGGTCACCGACGAGATCATGTACGAACTCATGACCCTCTCCGGCCGCGAATACGTCGACGTCTACGCCGCCAGCCTCAAGAACCCGGCCCCGTGATGCGCACCCGCTACGACCGCCTCGCCGAGCTCCGCGGGCTCGACCCGGTCGCCGACCACCACCGGATCTACCGCACGACCGCGGCGTACGAGTTCCCCCTCGACCTGCGCCTGGGGCTGGTGCTGGCGTTCTGGCGTACGTTCGCGGTCCCGTCGATCGCCACCCTGCTCGTCGCCACCGGCGAGACCACCGAGCGCACCGAGCGCCGCACCGACGACACCGGCATCCTGATGTACACGCTGATCGCCCACGGCCTGGACAGCCCCGAGGGCCGGACGGCCACCCGCCGCCTCAACCAGCTCCACCGCCGCTTCACGATCAGCAACGACGACTACCTCTACGTCCTCGGCACGTTCATCTTCTCGCCGGCCCGCTGGATCGACGCCCACGGCTGGCGCGAGCTCTGCTGCCACGAACGCACGGCGATGCTGACCTTCTACTCCACGCTCGGGCGCCGCATGAACATCACCGGCATCCCGGCGACCTGGGAGAGCTTCGAACACTTCTACGACGCGTACGAGGCGGAGCACTTCGCGTACACCCCGGCAGCGGAACAACTGATGACCGCGACGCGGAGCCTCCTCCCGCTCGACCCCCGGCTCACCGCCGCCCTCCTCGACCGCCCGCTCCGGGAGGCCACCGGCATCGCGGAACCCCCGAGGTGGGCCCGCGCGCTCCTGAGCACGACCCTCACCGCCCGCAACACCTGGCTGCGCCACGCCGCCGGACCACGCACCCGCACCTGGCTGGAAGACGGCGTTGTCGGCCGCACCTACCCCGACGGCTACGACCTCGCGACGATCGGGCCTGAGAAGGTGGAGGGGTGACGACGATGTGGTTCGAGGACTTCCAGCCCGGTCAGATCTTCCGTACGCAGGGCCGCACGATCACCGAGGCAGACGTAACCGCCTTCGCGAACCTCACGTGGGACACCAACCCGGTGCACACCGACGCGGAGTTCGGGGCCGCCGGGCGGTTCGGGCAGCGGATCGCGCACGGCATGCTCGGGGCATCCTTCGTCCTGGGCCTGGCGAGCCGGCTCGGGGTCTTCGAGGGCAGCTCGATCGCCCTGCTCGGCGTCACGGACTGGCGCTTCCTCGCGCCGGTCCTGATCGGCGACACCCTCACCTGCCAGGTCGAGATCCGCGCGACCCGGCTCACCAGCAAGGGCACCAGCGGCATCCTCGACCGCTGGTTCACCCTGACCGACCAGCACGGCACGGTCGTCCAGGAGGGCCGCATTGACCTCATGGTCGCGCTCAGGCCCTAGGCGACGGGCAACGGCCGCCCGGGACCGTACGTGGTGCCGGCGCGGTCGCGTTCCAGCCAGCCCGACTCGACGAGCAGGCGGCGGGCGCCGGCGACGTCGTCGGTCACCACGGCGAGCCGGCGGTTGATCGTGTCCTCGTCGCAGAGCTCGTCGAGGGCCAGGTAGCGGGCCAGTAACTCACCCATCAGCGGGTAGCGGTCGCTCAGCGTCGGCGGGAGACTGGTCACGCGACCGTGCGAAAAACAAGATCGAAGCTTGGGGTACGCCGTGAGCAGCGCACTGATCGGCTGCAGCGTATCGACGGCGGCGGCTGCGTCGCGGAGCTGACCCGGATGGGCTCGGTAGACACCGTTGCCCGTACCCGTGACGATCCCGGCAGCCACCAGGCGTGCGCAGGCGTCGCCGACCTCGGGGATCGACAGGTCGAGGGGGTACGCCAGCTCGGCCATCGTGGCACCCTCCGCGCCCCGGCGGACGAGGTCGGCGAAGACCCGCAGCCGGACGGGAACGGCGAGCTGGGTCAGGATTTCGGCAGCCTGGGCGGCATCAGCGGACATCTCGACACCGTAGGTCCGGGGCCGCCGCCGGTGCATCCGGTTTACCAGCGGTGGTAGGCCCAGGCCCAGGTGCCGGCGATCGCCACGGCCAGGGCGACGTTGACCCAGCGGATCCGCCAGGCGACGAGCCCGTCGTCGGGGCGGGGACCGATCTCGCCGAGGGTGTCGATGAGCCACCGCGGGCCACCTGCGAGGGCAGCCATCCCGAAGCTGAGCCCGGACGGCTCGAAGGCGGAGATGCTGATCGGCCGCCGGCCCCGCACGGTCAGTTCGTCCTTCGACCAGGAGTTCGCATCCGGGTACGTGATCAAGCTGCGGGCGACGTGCCAGCTGTGGAAACTATTGCGGACGACGAGCTTGTCCGGGGTGACCACGATGCTGGTGCACGGCCCCATCAGGTAGACGACGACCACCACCGGGGCGAAACCGACGCTGCCGGGGAAGGGGGAGAACCAGGCCAGGAAGACCTCGCAGGCGACTGTGAGCACCAGGAGCGCTCGGGCCTGCAGGTCGTTCTGATGGTGCACCCGCCGGTCCCTTGCCATGGGGGCAGGGTAGCGACGGGTGTCCACAAGGGTCAGCCGCCCATGGCCTTCCATCGGGCCAGGTTGTGCTTCGCGTCGACCAGGGCGTCGTGGCGGCCCTGGGCGGTCGGCAGGGGTGGTTTGCCCTTGTCGTCCCAGAGCTGGCGCAGGTCCTTGGTGAAGCGGGGGATCTCGCGGGGCAGCGCCGGCATGGCACCCCAGAGCTGGGCAAGGGCGACGTGGTCGTAGGCCGCATACCAGGCCCAGAGCTCGATCTGCTCGTCGCGGCCCTTGACCGGTTCCGTGAGGAACGCGTGCAGGTCGTCACGGATGCGTTCCCGTGAGCGCCAGGCCGGGTCGGCGGGGGACGGCAGTTTGTCGAGCACGTTGCGGCGGACCCAGGGGATCGCCTTCGACTCGTCGAACTGGGTGGAAACGGCGTAGAACTCGCGCCCGAACTCGTCGACCATGCCGATGGACACCAGGTCGACCGTCAGGCCGTCCTCGATGAACTCGCAGTCGTAGAAATAGCGGTAGACCATCGCGGACCATCCTTGCCTACTCCTCCGGAGCATGTTCGGTCAGGGCCTCCCGGGCGTGGCGCAGCGCGTCGTGGTCGCCGCGCCGGGCCGCCCAGTCCGCCTGCACCGCCCACCGGAAACGCAGCATCACCGGCAGTGCGGCGTGCAGCTCGTCCTCGTTGACCGGCGCGGCGGCGAGATATCCGTCGAGCAGTTCCGCGGAGGTTTCCTCCCCGCCCGCGTAGACGACGGCGGCCGCCACGTCGTAGAGCAGCGGACCGGTCCCGCTGGCGCCGCAGTCGAGCAGTCCGGCCCGGCCGGTGGCGGGGTCTACCAGGAAGATTTCCGGCGCCGGGTCGCCGTGCAGGACGCCGTAGGTGAGCCGGTCGGTGACGGTGAGCCGGGTCATCGCGGTGATAGCCCCGGTCACCGCCGTCCGCAGCCACGGCTCGAGGGCCAGGTGGGCGGCGTCCGCGTCGAGCTGGTTCCAGCGGCCCAGCCCCGGATGGTGGAAGCGTTGCAGGGCGCGGTGCACGGCGCCGAGCCGGTCACCCCAGAACTGCTGGTCGACGGGGTCGCGGCCGTCGAGCGTACGGCCGGGGGCGCGGCGCAGCACCGCCATGGGCCCGCAGCGTGTCTCGGCGGTGAGCGCGCCGCCGAGCGTACGGACAGGTTGTCCGGCTTCTATGCCTGTGGTCCGCAGATGCTCGGCCGCGGCGAGACCGGCCTCGACCGGCTGGCGTGCGGTAGGGGCGGCGAGGCGGGCCACGAAGCGTTCGCCGCCCGCGGTCACGTCCCAGCCGTGCGAGAGCAGGCCTCCGGGCAGCGCCGAGATCTCGGCGGGCAGCAGGTGCCACTGGTCGCGCAGCGTCGATCGAAGGAGGTCGTCATCCGGCACGGCGGCGATTATCTCGGTACTGAGGGTGACGACAACGGACACCGTGGGCGACAGTCACAGGGGGCGATTGGAGGGTTTACAGAAAGCAACATCCGCGAAATGATCGAACGGCATGCGCGGGAGGTATCAAATGGCGTTGATGACGCTCTTCATGCTAAGAGTGATCGTTCGCGTCGAGGGGCCGACGCCGGACAGCAGTGCCGACGGTGGTCCCGACCGGGGGAAGGACTGACCGTGGATCATCGGCTGCCGGAGCCGGGTGACGCGCTGACAGGTGTGGAAATGTTCGCTGGGCTGGAGCCTGACGTGCGCCAACGTGTCATCGCCGCGGCGGTGCCCCGCACCTACCGCAAGGGCCAGATTCTGTTTGTGGAGCATGACCCCGGGGATTCCCTCATCGTCCTGCGCCGCGGTGCCATCGCGGTCTTCCGCACCGCACCGACGGGTGAACGTGCGGTCCTGACCGTCGTCCGCCCGCCCGACGTTCTGGGTGAAGTGTCCCTCCTGGACGCTTCCACCCGATCGGCGAGCGCGGAGGCTATCGAGGACTGTCAGGCGCTGGCGCTGTCCCGGGTGGCCTTCATGGACCTCGTGCACTCCAACCCGCGCATCCTCGACGCGGTGATGCGCTCTGTCGGCGGCCTCATCCGCCGCCTCACCGAGCAGAACGCCGACCACGTCTTCCTCGACCTGCCGGGCCGGGTCGCCAAGACCCTCGTGCGGCTCGCGGGTGACAGCCAGGCGCCGATGATCACCATCGAGCTGAACCAGAGCCAGCTCGCGGAGATGGCCGGCGGTTCCCGGCAGAGCGTCAACCAGGCCATCGGGTCCTTCGCGACCCGGGGCTGGCTGCGCACCGAGGGCCGCCGCATAGTCGTCACCGACGTGGGAGCGCTCCGCCGCCGGGCGGGCATGGCTGATCGCTGACGGGCTGTTTCGTCGGTGGTTTCCCGGGAAGTCGAGGGGGACCACCGACGAAAGGAACTGCCATGTCCGAGCAGAAGACCGAGCAGGAGAAGCGCGAGACGCTCAAGGAGCTGGTGAAGGCCGCGCGGATCGGCATGCTGACCACGATGACCGTGGACGGCCGGCACGTGAGCCGCCCGATGGGGCTGCAGGAGGTCGAGTTCGACGGCGACCTCTGGTTCTTCACCTACTCCGACGCCGACCTGGTCGCCCAGATCAAGGTCAACCCGCAGGTGAACGTCTCGTTCAGCGACGACAAGCAGCACTCGTGGACCTCGGTCTCCGGCACCGCCGTGCAGGTCGACGACCGGGCCAAAGCCGAGCAGCTGTGGAACCCGATGCTCAAGGCGTGGTTCCCGGAGGGGCTCGAGACGCCCACGCTCACGCTGGTCAAGGTGAACGCCGAGACAGCCGAGTACTGGGAGGCCGCGCACAGCTCCAAGGTGGTCACCCTGCTCGGGGCCGTGAAGGCCGCCGTAACGGGAAAGACGCCGGACGCGGGGGAGAACGAAACCGTCGTTTTGTAGCGAGGCGCGCTGGTCCGTCCGCTGTGGGACGACTACAGTGCGCAGCGAAACCCGACAGGGAGGACGAGCAAATATGCGTATCGGTGTGCTCACCGGCGGCGGCGACTGCCCCGGACTGAACGCGGTGATCCGGGCGGTGGTCCGCAAGGGCGTAGCCACCTACGGACACGAGTTCGTCGGGTTCCGCGACGGCTGGAAGGGCCCCCTGGAGGGCCTGACGAAGCCGCTCGGTATCGCCGAGGTCCGGGGGATCCTGCCGCGCGGCGGCACCATCCTCGGCTCGTCCCGCACCAACCCGTTCAAGATCGACGGCGGGGTCGAGCGGATCAAGGCGAACCTCGCCGAGCAGGGCGTCGACGCGCTGGTCGCGATCGGCGGCGAGGACACCCTCGGCGTCGCCACCCAGCTCACCGATCTCGGCGTCAAGGTCGTCGGGGTGCCGAAGACGATCGACAACGATCTCAACGCCACCGACTACACGTTCGGCTTCGACACCGCGGTCAACATCGCGATGGAGGCCATCGACCGGCTGCACACCACCGCCGAGTCGCACCACCGCACCCTGGTCGTCGAGGTCATGGGCCGGCACGCCGGCTGGATCGCGCTGCACGCCGGGCTCGCCGGCGGCGCCAACGTCATCCTGCTGCCCGAGCGCAAATTCGACGTGGAGCAGGTCGCCACGTACGTCACCAAGCGCTTCCAGGTCGAGTACGCCCCGATCGTGGTCGTCGCCGAGGGCGCCGAGCCCCTGGAAGGCCAGATGGTCACCCAGAACAAGGAGCTCGACGCGTTCGGCCACGTCCGCCTCGGCGGCATCGGCCAGTGGCTCGCCGAGACCCTCGAGGAGAAGACCGGCAAGGAGGCCCGCACGGTCGTCCTCGGTCACATCCAGCGCGGCGGCACCCCGACCGCGTTCGACCGCGTCCTGGCGACCCGGTTCGGGCTGCAGGCCATCGACGCCGTCAACGAGGGCGACTTCGGCAAGATGATGGCTCTGCGCGGCACCGACATCGTCCGCGTGCCGCTCGCTGACGGGACCGCCGAGCTCAAGACCGTACCCCTCGAGCGTTATGAAGAGGCCGAGGTCTTCTTCGGCAGCTGAACCACCGCCGTATTGTCAGGACAGGCTCTGCTGCTACCCAAGCCGGACTATCAGTCGGCGGAGCAGGGCCTGTCCTGATTTCTTTGAGCCCGGGAGTTGTGCATGTCCGTCGTCGCCGTCATCGGCACCGGCAAGATCGGTGAACTGGTCGTCTCCGGACTGCTGCGCGCGGGCCGCCCGGCCGGCCAGATCCTCGTGACGGCCCGCCGCCCGGAACGCGGCGCCGAGCTGGCGGAGCGCTACGGCGTGCGGTCGGTCGACAACATCACCGCCGTCACCGAGGCGGACATCCTGGCGATCGCGGTCAAACCGCAGGACGCCGGCACGCTGCTCGACGAGATCCGCGCCAAGGTCCCGGCCGACAAGCTGATCGTCTCGCTCTGCGCGGGCCTGCCCACGAGCTTCTTCGCGGCCCGGCTGCCCGAGGGCGCCCCCGTCGTCCGCGTCATGACGAACACCCCGGCCCTGGTCGACGAGGCCATGACCGCCATCTCCGCCGGCCCGCACGCCACCGCCGAGCACCTGGCGATCGCGGAGGAGATGTTCAAGCCGCTCGGCTCGACGATCCGGGTCCCCGAGTCGCAACAGGACGCCGTCACGGCACTGTCCGGCTCGGGTCCCGCGTACTTCTACCTGCTCGTCGAGGCGATGATCGACGCCGGCATCCTGCTCGGCCTGCCCCGCCAGGTCGCCCACGAGCTGATCGTGCAGACGGCCATCGGCTCGGCGGTCATGCTCCGCGACTCCGGCGAACACCCGGTCAAACTCCGCGAAGCCGTCACCAGCCCGGCGGGCACGACCATCTCCGCGATCCGCGAGCTCGAGAACCACGGCGTCCGCGCCGCGCTGCTCGCCGCCCTCGAAGCCGCCCGCGACCGCGCCCGCGAGATCGCCGCCCAGAGCGCCTAACTAGTACCAGATCGCGATGGCGGCACCGTCGTTCTCTTCCGGGGGGCTGGGGTGGCTGTGGGCGGTGCCGGTGGCCATGCGGTGGGCGCTCCACGCCACCGCGGCGGCGTCGAGGATGTCGTCGGGTGGGGCCTGGCCGGCGGGGCCGAGGTGGTCGGGCAGGACGATGCCGTGCCGGGCGAGGAGTTCGCGGCGGCGGGCCTGGCCGGTCCAGGTCTTTTTCGCGTACGCGAGGGGCTCGCCGGACATCTCGCGGAACGACACCTCGGGGTGGGCCTCGAAGAGCAGCCCCGGGTGTCTTTCCCAGATGGCGTTGGCCTCGAGCAGTTTCGGGCGCAGCGCCCACGACTGGCGGCTGAGCCCGGCCCCGGTCATCTCGCGGCAGACGCGGTTGGCCGCGGCGAAGTCGGCCTCCTGCCAGACGGCGCGGGGTGGGACCCGGAAGACGCTGCTGCGCCGCGGGCCGAGCTGGTCGGCGGCGAGGGAGTCGGCGGCCCGCCAGCGGTCGGGGAGCATGCCGAGCGGGATGTCGACACCGATGACGGCGGCGCCGGAGCTGCCGGCGACGATCTCGTAGAGGGTGGAGGCGAGCATCGCCCGCCCGAACTGCCCGTCGCGCAGCTCGACGCCCACCCAGCCGAGGGCGTACGCGTCGACGCCGATCACATGGATGCTCATCGCCGTCGGCTCAGCGGGGCAGCAGCTTCTCGATGGCGGCGAGGATCTGTTCGTCCTGCGGCTCGGTCCGGGGGCTGAACCGTGCCTGCACGGCGCCGCCCGGGGCGACGATGAACTTCTCGAAGTTCCACTGGATGTCCTCGCCGTCGCCGATGAGTTCACGGTAGAGCGGGTGCCGGCCGGGACCGTTGACGTCGGCCTTCGCCGTGATGGGGAAGGTCACGCCATAGTTGACCTGGCAGAACTCCTCGATCTCGGCGGCCGTTCCCGGTTCCTGGCCGGCGAACTGGTTGCACGGGACACCGAGGACGACGAGGCCGCGGTCGGCGTACTTGCCGTAGAGCGCTTCCAGGCCTTCGTACTGGGGGGTGAGGCCACATTTGGAGGCCACATTGACCACCAGGACGACGTTTTCGCGGTAGCGCGCCAGGTCGGCGGAACCGCCGGTAAGGGTGTCGATGTCGACGTCGTAGATGGTCATGACGGCAGACTACGCGCTGTGCGTAGTTGAGTGCACGCCGTGGCGCCGACTCTGGACAAGTTACAACCCTGGGTAAACCGGCGTGACTTTCTTGACTCACCTTCATTGATGTGACTACGGTCTCCACAACTTCCCTTTGGAAAGTTTCCTAACTATCCCCCCTCTGTATTGGTCCTCTATCCCCGTTGAGGAGCCTGCGTGAAGAAATCCCTCCGCCGCGTCCTGTGGGCCGGGGCGATCGTCGCGGTCACCACCGCGTCGCTGCCCGTGGTCCAGGCGTCCGCCGCCGTCGCGTGTGCGTCCCCGTGGAGCGCCACGGCGGTCTACACCGGTGGCATGTCGTCGTCGCAGTCCGGTCACAACTACAACGCCAAGTGGTGGACCCAGAACGAGAGCCCGGCGACCCACAGCGGTCAATGGGACGTCTGGGCCGACCAGGGCGCCTGTGACGGTGGCGGCACGACCCCGCCGACCACCGCCCCGCCGACGACGACCCCGCCGACCACGACACCCCCCACCACCACGCCGCCGACCACGACCCCGCCGACCACCACTCCCCCCGGCACCGGTGGCAAGAACGTCGTCGGTTACTTCGCGGAGTGGGGCGTCTACGGCCGCAACTACCACGTCAAGAACCTCGTGACGAGCGGCTCGGCCAGCAAGCTCACCCACATCCTGTATGCGTTCGGCAACACGTCGAACGGCCAGTGCTCGATCGGTGACTCGTACGCCGACTACGACCGCGCGTACACCGCTGCCGAGAGCGTGGACGGCGTCGCCGACACCTGGGACACCGGCGCGCTGCGTGGCTCGTTCAACCAGCTGCGCAAGCTCAAGAAGCAGTACCCGAACCTCAAGGTGATCTGGTCGTTCGGCGGCTGGACCTGGTCCGGTGGCTTCACCCAGGCCGCCGCGAACCCGACGGCGTTCGCGAACTCCTGCTACAACCTGGTCAAGGACTCCCGCTGGTCGGACGTGTTCGACGGCATCGACGTCGACTGGGAGTACCCGAACGCCTGTGGCCTGTCCTGCGACGCGAGCGGGCCGGCCTCGTACAACAACGTCATCACCGCGCTGCGCAACAAGTTCGGCTCGAGCTTCCTGGTCACCTCGGCGATCTCCGCTGACGGCTCCAACGGTGGCAAGCTGGACGTCGCCGACTACGCGTCCGGCATCTCGAAGCTGAACCTGGTCTTCCCGATGACGTACGACTACTACGGCGCCTTCGCCGCGCAGGGCCCGACGGCTCCGCACTCGCCGCTCACCTCGTACGACGGCATCCCGACCCAGGGGTTCTGGTCCGACGCGGCGATCCAGAAGCTGAAGAGCAAGGGCGTACCGGCCAGCAAGATGCTGCTCGGCATCGGCTTCTACGGCCGCGGCTGGACCGGCGTCACGCAGACCGCACCGGGTGGCAGCGCGACCGGCGCGGCGCCCGGCACGTACGAGGCGGGCATCGAGGACTACAAGGTCCTCAAGACCAGCTGCCCGGCCACCGGCACCGTCGGCGGCACCGCGTACGCCAAGTGCGGCAACAACTGGTGGGGCTACGACACCCCCGCCACGATCGGCACGAAGATGACGTACGCCAAGAACCAGGGTCTCGGCGGCGCCTTCTTCTGGGAGTTCTCCGGCGACACCAGCAACGGCGAACTGATCACGGCCATCAAGAACGGCCTCAACTGATCTTTTCCCGTTGATCTTTTCCCACTGATCGGGGCGCCGGGTATCCTCCCGGCGCCCCTTTCGTGACTCTGGATAGGCTTCCTGTCATGCAGCGTGAGTGGCATCAGCTCAGTCATCCCGGTCTCGGCGCAACGGCACTGCAGACCTCCCGCCCGTCCACCGACTCCGCCGAGGACGCGGCGCTCGGCCTGGACCGCTGGCGCGAGCTGCCGCGGCTGCAGATGCCGCCGTGGGAGGACATGGGCGAGGTCGCCGAGGTCTGCAAGGTGCTCGACGTCGTGCCGTCGATCGTGGCGCCCTACGAGGTCGACCAGCTGCGGCACCGGCTCGCCGAGGTGTGCGAGGGCCGGGCGTTCCTGCTGCAGGGCGGCGACTGCGCCGAGACGTTCGCCGACAACACCGAGAGCCACCTGCTCGCCAACGCGCGGACGCTGCTGCAGATGGCGGTCGTGCTCACGTACGGCGCGTCGATGCCGGTGGTCAAGGTCGCCCGGGTCGCCGGTCAGTACACGAAGCCACGGTCGTCGGCGAAGGACTCGCTGGGGCTCCCCGCGTACCGTGGGGATCTGATCAACTCTCTCGAGCCCAACGAGGCCGCGCGGGTGGCGGACCCGCAGCGCATGATCCGGGCTTACGCGAACAGTGCGGCCGCGATGAACATGCTCCGCGCGTACCTGGCGGGTGGCCTTGCCGATCTTTCCGGCCTGCACACCTGGAACAAGGACTTCGTGCGCACCTCACCCGCCGGCGAGCGTTACGAGGCCATCGCCCGCGAGATCGACCGGGCCCTCGACTTCATCCGCGCGTGCGGGATGACCGACGACGAGGCGCTGCGTACGGTCAGCCTGTACTGCTCGCACGAGGCGCTGGCGCTGGAGTACGACCGCTCGCTGACCCGGGTCTCCGACGGCAAGGCGTACGGGCTCTCCGGCCACTTCCTCTGGATCGGCGAACGGACCCGCCAGCTCGACCACGCGCACATCGACTTCATCAGCCGCATCGCCAACCCGATCGGCGTCAAGCTCGGCCCCGGCACCTCCCCGGAGACCGCGATCGAACTGTGCGAGAAGCTCAACCCGGACAACATCCCCGGCCGGCTCACCCTGATCAGCCGCATGGGCAATGGGAAGGTACGCGACGCGCTGCCGGCCATCGTCGAGAAGGTCACCGCCGCCGGCGCCAAGGTCGTGTGGCAGTGCGACCCCATGCACGGCAACACCCACGAGTCGTCCAACGGCTACAAGACCCGCCACTTCGACCGCATCGTCGACGAGGTGCTCGGCTACTTCGAGGTGCACCGCGGGCTCGGCACCCACCCGGGCGGCATCCACATCGAGCTCACCGGCGAGGACGTCACCGAGTGCCTCGGCGGCGCGCAGAACATCGAGGACCTCGACCTGCCGGGCCGCTACGAGACCGCCTGCGACCCGCGCCTCAACACCCAGCAGAGCCTCGAGCTCGCCTTCCTCGTAGCGGAGATGCTCCGTGGCTGACCTGCGTTCCGACACCGTCACCAAGCCCACCCCCGGGATGCGCGAGGCGATGGCCTCCGCCGAGGTGGGCGACGACGTCTTCGGCGACGACCCGACGGTCAACGCCCTCGAAGCCCATGTCGCCGAGCTGTTCGGGCACGAGGCCGCGCTGTTCTGCCCCTCCGGCACGATGGCCAACCAGATCGCCCTGCAGCTCGTGGTCCCGCCCGGCGGCGAACTCCTGGCCGGTTCGGACGCACACGTCGTCACGTACGAGCTGGGCGCAGCCGCCGCGCTCGGCGGCATCTCCACCCGCACCTGGCCGTCCTGGGGCGCCGCCCTGGACACCGACGCGATCCTCGCCATGATCCGCCCGCCGGGCTATCCGTCGGTCCCCACCAGGGCGATCGCCGTCGAACAGACCCACAACCTGGGCGGCGGCGGCGTGATCCCCCTCGCAGCCCTGCACCGCCTGCGCGAGGCGACGTTCGCGGACGTCGCCCTGCACTGCGACGGCGCCCGCATCTGGCACGCCCACGTCGCCGACGGCGTGCCACTGTTCACCTACGGGCAGCTCTTCGACACCCTCTCGGTCTGCCTCTCCAAGGGCCTCGGCGCCCCGGTCGGCTCCCTGGTCGTGGGCTCCCGCGACCGCATCGCCCAGGCCCGCACCATCCGCAAACGCCTCGGCGGCGGCATGCGCCAGGCCGGCATCCTCGCCGCAGCCGGCCGCTACGCCCTCGACCACCACGTCAAACGCCTCTCCCAGGACCACACCCGAGCCCGCCGCCTGGCCGAAGCCCTGGAACCCTTCGGCGTCGTCGAAGTCGGCGCCGTCCGGACGAACCTCGTGCCGCTCGACCTGACCAAATCCCGCCTCGACGCCCCCTCGCTCGCCGCAGCGGCCAAGGAACACGGCGTCCTGATCTCAGCGATGCTGCCCCGCACCGCCCGCCTGGTCACCCACCTCGACCTCACCGACGACGACATCGACCACACCATCACCGTCCTGCGCAGCCTGCTCACCTAACCGCGCGGCTTGGGAATCCTGTCGAGCGCATTCATCCTGTATTCCTTCCTGCCCAAATCCACAAACTTTCCAGGCGGCATTACGCGGCTGTGGCCGCCCAGCCCGCCATTTTCGTAGGCGGCCAGGAATCCGCGGTCACGGGTGACGCAATAAACTTTCGCCAACGGGTCGTCGCCGGCTAGAACTCGGCAAGCCCCGTAGACCATTCCATCCTCATGGTCGAGCGGTGGGTTTCCATCGGGACGGTATCCTTCAACGATTCCGCCACCAGACTCGATGACCAGTTCATGAATGAGGTCGTCGACGATTCCCTGCGCCGCCTGTCTGCTCCAGCCAAGGCCGGAATAGTCACCAGGTCGTTCAGGGATCGCGGCTCGTTCCGCCATGTTCCGAACGGTCTCGTCGATGTGGCGGGAGGTCCAGACCTCAAGTACCCCAGCGCCGAACTCGCCAAAACGCGCGTAGTTCATGGCCTGCAGGGAGTCGAGGGCGCGATCGCGCGGATGAGGCGATTTTCCATGCGCCAGATCCGCTAGAACAGCTTGCACTTTACTCCAGGCAAAGGGCTCATCGAAAAGCCGTGCCGCATCGAGATAAATGTTGCAGTCGAACACAACTACATTCCGGGTGATCTCACCATCGATGTTCAACGGTCAGGCTCCGGCATCAGTCGGACGACGGTCCTCTTTTCTGTCGTCTGGTCGGTAAAATTCGCCGTTGAAATCGAGGTTGGCGCTGGGCCACCGGTCGTCACCCGGGTCATCAAATTCAGGGCCGAGTGATGCGAGGACGCTGTCGACATCCATGGGCTCCGGGGTGTAGTAAGCCCGGGCGTGGATGCCGACAATACTCAGGTACCCCGCTTCGTGGCCCTGGAGCCGGCGGTGGTTGCGGAAGAAGTCGGCCATTGAGTCTTCGCTGATCAGGGTGGTGCTCGGGGCGAATTCGGGGAGGTTGCCGCGGGCTTCTCGCCAGGGCATCTCGACCCTGGTCAGGGCGGCGAGTTCGTCGTCGCCGAGGGAGCCGTAGGTGCGGACGACCAGCTCGATGAGGCTGATGATTTCGTCGTCGAGGTCGACCTGGGCTGCTTCGCGGCGGATTGCTCGACGGGCTATGCGGGGCTGGCGGGCGTGGAGGACCTCGGGGAGGACGGGGCCCTCCGGCCAGGCTTCGAAGCGGCCCTCGAAGAGGGGCTTGCCCTTGATGGCCAGGTGCCAGGCCTGCACGTAGTACAGAAACTTCTGCAGGCTCATCGCGTCGAGCCAGGGGCGGCCCAGGCGCGAGCTGATCACCGCGGCCACGTCGTTGGCCTCGGGCATGTGATCACCTCTTACGGCTGGACGGACAAGCTCCACAAGCATCGCATGCTCCCCAGTTAGACAGGGGCCGCCGAGGATCGGCGGCACCGTACTCACTGGACAAGATGTTAGTAGTCATCTTGCGCACTGACTATCCCTGCGGGGTGCCAACTTTGCGGGCGACCAGTTGTTGTCGTTTTTGCAATACGATCGTATTGTCAAGCGATGGGATTGCTCCGGACCGAGGGCCTCATGTGGCGCAGCCTTTACCGCTGGCTGCGGCGCAGGCCGCTCGTGCTTGCAGACGGGGAGACGGCGTTCGGCTATCTGGGGGTGGTGAAGCCGATTCTCGGGGTGTTCATCGGGCTGTCGGTGGTCGAGACGCCGATCTTCGACCTGATCGTGCGCAAGGTGGTGCCGTGGGAGCCGGCTCGGTGGATCATGCTGGTGCTGAGTGTGTGGGGGGTGCTGTGGATGATCGGGTTCGCGGCGGGGCTCAGTCAGAATCCGCATGTGGTCGGTCGCGGGGGCATTCGCGTACGCATGGGATCGGGTCTCGACTTCATCGTGCCGTGGGAGAACGTCGAAAGCGTGAGCAAGCGCTACCGTTCCATGCCGAGCTCCAAGTCGGTGCAGATCGAGGAGGAGGCCGGGCGGCGGGTGCTGCACGTCGTGGTCGGCAGCCAGACCAGCATCGACATCCGGCTCTGCGCGCCGATGTCCTTCGAGGTGCCCAAGGGGCGCACGGAACCGGTCGACGAGGTACGCGTCTATGCCGACGACGCCGATGGAATGCGTAAGGAGGCCAGGGCGTATGCCTAAGCGGGTCGACGTCCGGGAACGGCGCACGCTCATCGCCGATGCGCTCATGCGGGTCGCCGCCGCGCAGGGGCTCGAGGCCGTCAGTGTCCGGCATGTCGCCGCCGCGGCCGGGGTTTCGGTGGGGATGGTGCAGCACTACTTCCGTACCAGGGACGAGATGATGGTGTTCGCGCTGGATGTGGTGCGCGACCGCAATCAGGCCCGGGTCACGGCCGCGCTGTCCGCGCTGGGTCCCGACCCGCAGCCGCGTGCGATGCTGCGGACGCTGCTCGTCACGGTCCTGCCCCTCGACGAGCAGTCCCGCGCCGACGGGCTGGTGGCGCTGGCGTTCCTCGCGTACACAGCGGTGCGGCCTGCTGGTGTGAAGAGCGACGACACCGCGCAGATGCTCGGTTTCATCGCGAGCCTGCTGCCGGACCCGGACGCTGCCGTCGGCGTGCTGGCCCTCATGGAAGGCCTCGGCATGTACGTTCTGGGTGGCCAGTACACCGCCGAACAGGCGCTGAAGGCCCTCGACGCCCAGCTCGACCTGCTTTTCTAAACGCTTCACGGGGAGTTCCACATGGGCCAGCGCGCCACCGGTACGTTCACCACCACGTTCGAGCCGCTCGACTCCGGCGATCCGGCGCTCGGCCGGATGATCGTCGAGAAGACCATCGAGGGCGGCCTGACGGGCTCGGGCCGTGCTCAGATGCTCTCGGTCGGCACCGCGGTCGACGGATCCGCGGGCTACGTGGCCATTGACCGGATCACCGGGACGCTGCACGGGCGGCGGGGCACGTTCGTCCTGCAGCATTTCGGGCTGATGGACCGTGGCGCCGGCACGCTCACCGTCCAGGTGGTGCCGGATTCGGGGACCGACGAGCTGCTCGGACTCAGCGGCACGTTCCAGATCGACAACACCGGCGGCGATCACACGTACGTCTTCGACTACGACCTCGCCGGAGTGTCCTGACCGTCCCAGACCGGCCGCTGCGGGTCGTCGTTGTGGATGATGATGTCGGCGTGGCCGGCCGGGTGGACCCTTGCCCGGTAGAGCTCCTGTGAAGGCCCGTAGCGCCGGCGGAACCGCTGCTCGACCTCGTCGACGGAGCCGTACGCCGCGAGGTCCCGGGTCCGGGCGCGCGAGAGGGTCTCCTCGAAGTCCGCTGACACGAGCACGCGCAGGTCCCATCGGTCGACCAGTTCGGGGCGCATCAGGAAGACGCCGTCGAAGAGCAGCACGGCGTCGGCGGAGGCGGCGATGACCGGCGGGGTCAGCTCGGCGTCCGTGAGGCGGTCCCGGACAGCCGTGCGGACCTTGCGATCGCCGCCCGGGCCCAGGGGATCGAGCAGCACCCCGAAGAGCGCGTCGAAGTCGAAACCGTCGTGATAGTTGGCTTCGGCCGAGAACTTGCCGTTCCGGTAGCGCTCGGATCGCGGACGCAGGAAGTCGTCGATGCAGGCGCGGATGACCTCGCGGCCCCGCGCGCGCAGGATGACGGCGAGCTCGTCGGCCAGCGTGGTCTTGCCCACGGCGGGAGCTCCGTCGATGGCGACCCGCACCGGGTGCGGGGCCGTGACGCCCTCGACAGCCCTGGTCAGGTGGTCGAGGAGCTTGCTGCGGGTGCCGTTCATGGGCCGGAGTTTACGGTGCTTGACCTCAGGTGCGGTTGAGGTTCCAGCATGGACGGATGAGCGACATCAAGCAGGCCCTCGTGATCGGCGCGACCGGGAACATCGGTGCGCATGTGGTGGCGATGCTGGCGGAGCGCGGTGTCTCGGTGCGGGCTCTGGCCCGTGATCCGGCCGGCCTTCCGGAGGGTGTCACGGCTGTCCGCGCCGACGTGCGGGATCTCGACTCTCTGCGGGTGGCGGTCGAGGGCACGGACGCGGTCTTTCTGCTCTGGCCGTTCATGAGCGCTGACGGGATCGACGAGGTCGCTGCGATTCTCGGGTCGGAACCGGCCCGGCGGGTGGTCTACGTGTCCGCGATGAGTGTGCGTGACGACCTGCCGGTGGTGCAGAACGGCGTGTGGGGGCAGGTCGAGGACGCCGTCCGGCGGGGCGGAGCATCGTGGACGTTCCTGCGGGCGAGCGGGTTCGCCACCAACACGCTCGCCTGGGCGCGGGCGATCAGCGTGGGTCAGCCGGTCCGGATCCCGTATCCGGAGGCGGCGCGGTCACTGATCCACGAACGGGACATCGCCGCGGTCGCGGTGCGAGTGCTGACAGAGCCGGGTCATGAGGGTACGGCGTACGCGCTGACCGGCCCGGCGGCTATCACCCAGCGCGAGCAGGCCCACCTCATCGGAGCGGCCGCGGGGGCGCCGGTCCCGGTGGAGGAGGCGTCCCGTGACGAGGCCCGCGCGGAAATGCTGCAGTGGGCCGATCCCGCGTTCGCCGACGGCGCCCTCGACTACTGGGCCTCCCTCGTCGACACCCCCGAACCCGTGACGCAGACCGTCGCCGAGCTGACGGGCGAGCCCGCGCTGTCGTTCGCGCAGTGGGCACAGGACCATGCCGCCGACTTCCGCCCGTCGTCCACCGCGGTGGTCGCCGAGCGGTTCGTGCGCGCGTTCCGGGCCGGGCGGATGGACCTTGCCTATCAGCTGGCCGCGCCGGGCCTGGTGCGGGTCGCGCCGGTCGAGGGCACCGAACTGCACGGGCTCGCCGAGATCCTGGCGAACGGCGAGCGGCTGACCCGTGACCTGCAGATCCATGGTGTCGCGGTGCAGGGCCCGCTGATCGGCGACGAGGGCCGGTTCGCGGTCCGTTTCGTCGTCGACCAGACCCACGTCCCGACCGGACGCCGGGCCACCACCGCGAAGATCAGCCTCTACACGGTGACCGGGGGCGAGATCATCCGTGAAGAGGTGCACTACTTCGATTTGCCGCTGTGAGCTGCGGCGTCAGCCTTTGACTCTGAGCTCTTTCAAGAGTGCGATGTCGGCTGCGTGGCCTTCGTGTTCCTTGCTGGGCGTCTCGACGATGACCGGGATGCCGGCGGTGGCGGGGTGAGCCATGAGCTCGGCGAAGGGTGCGGCGCCGATGGTGCCTGCGCCGATTGTCTCGTGGCGGTCGCGGGTGGAGCCGCAGGCGTCCTTGGAGTCGTTGGCGTGCATCAGCTGGAGGCGGTCCGGGCCGATCGTGGCGATCAGGGAATCCAGGGTGGCCGTCATGCCGCCGGGGGTGGCGAGGTCGTGGCCGGCGGCCCAGGCGTGGCAGGTGTCGAAGCAGACGCCCATCCAGGGGTGATTTTCGACGGCCTGGAGGTAGGGGCCCAGGTCCTCGACCTTGGAGGCCAGGCTGCGGCCGCCGCCCGCGCTCGGCTCGACCAGGAGTTTCGGGAGGTCCTCGGCGGCCGCCAGGTCGAGGAGGGGGAGCAGTGCCTCGTGGAGCTGGTGGAAGGCCTTGTCGTCGTGGGCCGGGTCGACCGAGCTGCCCGCGTGGTAGACCACCGCGGTGGCGCCGATGGCCTTGCCACGGCGCAGGGCGTGGGTGAGCGTGTCGACGGAGCGTTCGACGGTCAGCTCGGTCGGAGAACCCAGATTCACCAGCAGTGAGGCATGGATGTACGCCGGGAGCCCGCGTTCCCCGCACCCGTCGCGGAACAGCGTGTCCTGCTTGGGGTCACCGGCAGGGAGCGCCCAGCCACGGGAGTTGGAGACGTAGACCTGCACAGCCTCCGAGCCGGCCGCGTCGGCGTAGGGGAGCGCCGCCTTGGCCAGCCCGCCGGAGGTCTTGGTGTGGGATCCGACGGGGCGGGTCACAGACAATTCAGCGTTACCTCGGTCTGGGCCGGGACCTGGGTGCCGCCGCCGGGGCTCTGCTGGCGGACCAGGCCGTTCGGGTTGAACTGGATCTTGGCTCGCAGGTTCATGCCCTGCAGTGTCTGCTGGGCCTGCTGGCACGGCTGGTTGCTGAGGTCCGGGACGCTGATCAGCGGCGGGCCCTGGCTGACCTCGAGCTTGATCTCGGCGTCCTTCTCCACGCCGACACCGGCCTTGGGGGTCTGGCCCAGGATCGTGCCGGCCGGCTGGTCGCTCTCCTTGAGCTGCTCGACGACCTGCAGGCCGAGGCCCTGGAGCTGACCGCGGGCGTCGTTGATGTTCTGACCGACGACGTTCGGGACGCTGATCGGGGCCTCGCCCTTGCTCAGGACGACGGTGACGGTCTCGCCGGGTTTGAGCGACTCGTCGGCCTTGGGGTCGCTGGAGATGACCACGCCCTCGGCGACGTCGTCGCTGTACTGGGCGGTGCCCTCCTTGTAGACGAGGTGGTTCTGCTCGAGCAGGCCCTTCGCCGCGGCCTTCTCCTGGTTGACCAGGTCGGGCACCGTGACGCGCTCGGGGCCGAGCGACAGGGTCAGCGTCAGCGTGCCGTCCTTGGCGACCTTCTTGCCGGCGGGCGGGTCCTGGGAGATGACCACGCCCTTGGGGACGCTCTCGTCGTAGCGGCCCGCGTCGAAGCGCACCTCGAAGCCGCGGGTCCTGCCCTCCTGCTCCGCGATCTGCTGGGTGGAATTCACCAGCTGGGGCGCGTTGGTGTAGCGGCCCAGCGTCAGGTAGTAGGTCGTGCCCGCGACGAGCAGCACGACCAGGGCCACCGCGGCCAGGATGATCAGCCGGCGGCGGTCGTTCGGGTGGTGGGCGTGGTCGTCGTCCTGGGCGCCGCGTCGGCGCTGACCGCCACCGCCACCGCCGTAGGTGCGCGGGCCCTGCTCGGGCAGGCGCGCCCAGCCGGGGCGGTTGGGGCCCGCGCCTGCGGGGCCGCCGCTCTGGGGGAACGTGGACGTGATCGCCGGGACGATCGTGGTCGCGTCGGCGGCCGGTGGGCGGGCGGGGACCTGGCGCAGCAGCGCGGTCTCGACGTTCGCCGCGCCCAAATCGTCGCGGACCACCTGAACCTCGGCCAGCAGTGCGCCGGCGTCGGTGGGGCGGGCGCCGGGGTCGCGGCGGGTGGCTCGGGCGACCAGGTCGTCGAGCGCCTTCGGCAGGCCCTTGACGATGCTGGACGGTGGGGGCACGTCGTTGTCCACGTGCCGCCAGGCGATCTCGACCGGCTCGCCGCCGTCGTAGGGGACCCGGCCGGTGAGCATCTCGAACAGCACGATGCCGGCGGAGTAGACGTCGGAGCGGGCGTCCGAGCGCCCGTCGGTGACCAGCTCCGGCGCCACGTAGGCGACGGTGGCCATGAGCTGGCCGGAGTCGTCGGAGGAGCTGGCCTCGACGGCGCGGGCCAGGCCGAAGTCGGCCACCTTGACCACGCTGTCGACCAGGTTGGCGATGCCGCCGCTGGGCGCCTCGGCCACCAGGACGTTCTCGGGCTTGACGTCGCGGTGCACCAGGCCGGCGCGGTGCGCGGCGGCGATCGCGGCGAGCATCTGCTCCAGGATGGCCAGTGCCTCGACCGGGTTGACCCGGCGGCGCTGGGTGAGCAGATCGCGCAGGGTGCGGCCCTGGACGTACTCCATGATCAGGTAGGGCAGGCCCTGGTGGCGGCCCTGGTCGTAGACGGCGACCACGTTGGGGTGGGTCAGCCGGGCGATCGTCTTGGCCTCGTCGGTGAAGCGATCGACGAAGTGCACGTTCGTCGCCTGCGACGGGTGAATGATCTTCAATGCGACAGTGCGCTCGAGCCGGTCGTCCACGGCGGTGTATACGGTCGCCATGCCACCACGGGCCACGCGACCGGTGATCCGGTAGCGCCCGTCAATCGTCGTGCCGATCAACGTGTCGGCGACAGTCGTGTCCATCGGCGTGAAGTGTATGTGGCCTTTCCAGTGCGGTGGACCAGGATGTGACACCTGAGACCGAACGGGTACAGCACAACGTGCTCACCTGCGCATTTGGAAGAAATCGGCCCGCGGTGCCGGAGCGTCGCGGACCGTCTTCGTGCGATACGTCGGATCAGCGGGGCAAAAACGGATTTGTCGTATCTGTTGACTCGGTGGGTGTCGGTGCGGGCATCGTCGGCGCGGGAATGGGCGGCGTGGTGATCCCCGGGGTCGGCTCGGCGCTCGTTTCGGGCTCCCCGGACGGGCTCGGCGCGGGCGTGGCCGGCTCCTCCCAGTCGCCCTCGGTGGGGCTCTCGCTGGGGGTGGGCGCCGTCGGTGTCGGTACCGGCGGGGTCCGCAGCGGGGGCTGGGTCTCGCTCTGGCAGTCGCACGGCGCTGGGGCCGGCTCCGATGTGGGCTGCGCCGTGACCGTCGGCGGTGGTGTGGTCACCGTCGGCAGCACCAGGATCTGGGTCTGCACGGCGGCGGGCTGGGGGATGGGCACGCGGCCCAGTCCTTCCCGGGGATCACCCGGGGCCACCGCCAGCGGGTACGGCTCCGCGCCCGCCTCGTCGCCGGCCAGCGCGCCGGTCCCGTTGGCCACCGCCAGGTAGCTGCCCGCGGCACCGGCCACGGCCAGCGTGCCCAGCGCGGTGGCCGTGACGAAACGCCGCGGCTGCGGGGGACGGCGGTGCCGGCCGGGCATGCCGAGGTCGTACTGCAGTGAGCGCCACGCGCCGGCCACTTCGTTGCGGGTGGTCCGCCACAGGGTCATCGCGACATCTCTCCTTCTTCGTGAAGGCTCCGCGTTTTTGGGATGAGGAGCCGGGCATGGCACGCTGGTCAGGTGACCGAATCCGTAACTGCGGGCCAGACTTCCGCCGGCCCCACCGAGTGGGCCAACCTGCCTGATATCGCCGAGCAGCTCGGGGTGTCGATCAGCAAGGTGCACCAGATGATCCGCGACGGGCAGTTGCTCGCGGTTCGTCGCGACGGCGTCCGCCTGGTGCCCGCTGAGCTGGTCGCCAACGACATTGCGCTCAAGCACCTCCCCGGCATCCTCACGTTGCTGCGCGACGCCGGGTACAACGACGAAGAAGCGATCAAGTGGCTCTACGAGCCCGACGAGAGCCTGGGTGGCAACGCCGCGAAGGCACTCGGCGGCGACTGGGCGCGCGAGGTCAAACGGCGCGCGCAGGCGCTCGGGTTCTGATCCGCCGATGCGGCACCTCACGTATGTTGCGGTGCTCGCCGGCTGTCTGATCGGCGCCCTGTGGCTGGAGCCGTTCCTCAAGGTCGGCGTGCTGCGCCGGTGGCGGCGGCTGCTGCTCACGCTCGTGCCGGTGCTCGTGATCTTCGTGCTCTGGGACCTCGCGGCGATCGCGGCGGGGCACTGGACCTTCGACCCCGCGCAGACGACCGGGATCGTCTTCCCCGGCGGGCTGCCGCTGGACGAGGTGCTGTTCTTCCTCGTGGTGCCGATCTGCGCGGTGCTGGGGTTCGAGGCGGTCCGCAAGGTGCTGAAGAAATGAGTTACACGGCGGCGGCGCTGCTCGGCGTGCTCGGGGCGGTGCTGGTGGACCTGTTCGTCCTGCGTACCAGGCTGATCCTGCGGGTGGTGTTCTGGGCCACCTACCCGATCATCATCTTCTTCCAGCTGCTCAGCAACGGCATCCTCACCGGGCGCCGGATCGTGATCTACGACCCGGCCGCCATCCTCGGCCTGCGCATCGTCTACGCGCCGGTCGAGGACCTCTTCTTCGGGTTCGCGATGGTGCTGCTGACCCTCTCCGTCTGGGTGTGGCTCGGCCGGTTCAGACGGCTCGACGGGTAGCCGCGTCGGCCAGCTCCTCGAGCACCGTGCGGGCCTCGTCCGCGACGTCGCCCTTCTCCAGAGCCGTCAGCGCCGCCTCGTAGAGCGCCTTGATGTGCGCCTCTGTGCGGTCCAGCGCCCCGGTCTCCACGATGATGTCCCGCAGCCGCTGCACGGCCGTTTCGTCCAGCTCCGGGTCGCCGAGGCCCCGGTCCAGCTCGGTGCGATCGGTCGCGTTCGCCTTTTCGTACGCCGCCGCGATCAGATACGTACGCTTGCCCTCGCGCAGGTCGTCGCCGGCGGGTTTACCAGTCTGCCCCGGATCGCCGAAGACACCCAGCACGTCGTCGCGGAACTGGAACGCCTCGCCGAGCGGGAGCCCGTACCCCGAATAGACGCTTGTGACCTGCTCCGATGCCCCCGCGAGCGCCGCGCCGAGCAGCAACGGCCGCTCGATCGTGTATTTCGCCGCCTTGTAACGGGCAACCTTCGCGGCCCGCTCCAGCGATGTGTCCCGGGTCACCGGCGTCAGCACGTCGAGGTACTGCCCGACCGTCACCTCCGTGCGCATCTCGTCGAAAACCGTCCGCGCCCGGGCCAGCGCCTCCAGCCCCGCACCCGAGCCGTGCAGCATCTCGTCGGACCAGACCAGAGCCAGATCTCCGAGGAGTACGGCGGCATTGTCGCCGAAGTGATCACCGTCACCGTGCCAACCCGCGGTCTTGTGCCTGCCCGCGAACCGCCGGTGCACCGACGGCTCCCCGCGGCGGGTGTCGGACCGGTCCATCAGGTCGTCATGGATCAGCGCGGCCGCCTGCACCCACTCCAGCGCCGCCACCGCCGTCACGACCTGCTCCGAGTCGGCACCGCCCGCGCCCCGGAAGCCCCAGTAGGCGAACGCCGGGCGCAGCCGTTTACCACCGCGCAGCACGAACGCCTCGAGCGCGTCAGCCACGTCGGCGAGCGCGTCGTCGATGCTCAGCAGCCGGGCACGCTGCCCGGCGAGAAAGACGGAAAGGGCCTGATCGACGCGGGGCCGCAGGCCGGCCCGGTCCAGCGGGGAGGTCACGGGGCCCAACCTAGCGGGCGAGCCGGTACGATCGTCGTGTGGCTCTCGGACTTCCCTCTCGTCTCCCGGCAATCCCCGCGATCGGCTCGCTGATCAAGCGGGACCGGCCGACGTTCTCGTTCGAGTTCATGCCGCCCAAGAACCGCGAGGCCGAGCAGCTGCTCTGGAAGACGATCCGCGAGCTCGAGCCCCTGCGCCCCGACTTCGTCTCGATCACCTACGGCGCCGGCGGCAGCTCCCGTGACACCACCGTCTCGGTCACCGAACGGGTCGCCACGGAGACCACCCTGCTCCCCATGGCCCACCTCACCGCGGTCAACCACTCGGTCGCCGAGCTGCGCAACGTCATCGGCCGCCTCGCCGGAGCAGGCGTCCGCAACGTCCTCGCCGTCCGCGGCGACCCGCCCGGCGACCCCAACGGCGAGTGGGTCCAGCACCCCGACGGCGTCCTCTACGCCGCAGACCTCGTCCGCCTCCTGCGCGAGGCCGGCGACTTCAGCGTCGGCGTCGCCGCATTCCCCTACAAGCACCCCCGCTCCGCCGACATCGAGAGCGACACCCGCAACTTCATCCGCAAGTGCCGCGCCGGCGCCGACTTCGCCATCACCCAGATGTTCTTCCAAGCGGACGAATACCTGCGCCTGCGCGACCGCGTCGCCGCCGCCGGCTGCGACACCCCGATCGTCCCCGGCGTCATGCCCGTCCTGCGCATGGCAACGATCGCCCGCTCGGCCCAGCTCTCCGGCGCCCCGTTCCCCCCCGAGCTCCTCGCCCGCTTCGAGCGCGTCCAGGACGACGCCGCCGCAGTCCGCCAGCTCGGCATCGACCTGTGCAGCGAGATGTGCCAGCGCCTCCTCGACGAAGGCGTCCCCGGCATCCACTTCATCACCATGAACCGCTCCACGGCGACGCGCGAGGTCTGGCAGAACCTCGCCGCCACCCCCGCCATCGCCGCCTGACGGCTCACTTTGACCTGGGACGCTTACGTCACGGCCTGGTCGGCCCTGCACGGCGGCTTCGACCCGCGCGACGCCTCCCCGGTAGTCCGCGGCTGGATCCGCCTGGCCTGGCGCGCCGGCAGCCTCCTCGCCCGCCTCGGCATCGGCCCGTCCACAGTCACCACCGCCGGCCTGCTGCTCTGCCTCGGCGTCCCCTTCGTGCCGCTCTGGGCCGGAGCCCTCCTGGTCCTCCTGGCCGCCTTCGCCGACTCTTTCGACGGCGCGGTCGCCGTGGTGACCGGCCGCGTCTCCCGCTCCGGCTACGTCTACGACTCGGTAGCCGACCGCCTCGGCGAGCTGGCCTGGCTGGCCGCCTTCTGGGTCGCCGGAGCCCCCGGCTGGCTGGTCGTCGCCGCCCTCGCCGTGAGCTGGCTCCACGAATACCTACGAGCCCGCGCCGCCGCCACCGGCATGACCGAGATCGGCACCGTCACCGTGGGCGAACGCCCCACCCGCGTCTCCATAGCCATCAGCGGCCTCATCATCGCCGCCATCCTCTTCCCCTGGTCCTCCCTGGTCGTCACCGCCGCCGTCATCGTCTGGCTGGTACTCGGCCTGATCGGATTCGCGCAGCTCGTCCTCGCCGTCCGATCCGCCCTAACGGATTAGGCCGGCGCCGTCCTGGGCCGGCATCGTTCTGGC
>NZ_BOQP01000071.1 GCF_018332715.1 Winogradskya consettensis
TCAAAGAACAACCACACACCGAAAACCTGCCGCCTAGCTAGGCGACCCGCTCTCGGGGCACTCGTTCAACTTTACTAGGTCTTCCTGGCCGTGTCAACCGGTTTCTCCCGGTTGGTGCCGTTCGTACCTAGCGCACCCTTCGTCCCGGACTCGTCACGGACTGCGCAGGGCAGCATCGCTACGATCCCGAAGTTCAAAGGATTTGGAAGGACGGCCGGTAGCTGATCTCCCTGGCCCGGTTTCCGGTTACCCGTTTCCCGTTCCCAGTTCGCTTCGCTTGCCTCGCCCGTTTCCCTTCCGGCTCGCAAAACATTACCCGTTGGTTTCCTGGGCTCCAAATCGGCCCCCCGGGTTCCCAGCTGCAGGGTTTTGACCTGCGAAAACGTGAATCGGGTCGACGTGGGCGGCGACGCGGCGTCTCAAATACGGGTACGCAGCGTGAGCGCCGAACCAGGCCGGTGCGTGAGCGTTGTGGCCAGGGGGTAGGAAGTACGTACCTGTGACGAGGGAGGACTCATGGTTGCCACCACACCGGTGGATCGGCTCGCACCGGGCGATCATGCGTGCCTGACCTACTCCGATACCGAGGAGCGGCTGGACATCCTCGCCGCTTTCATCACCGCTGCCAGAGCACGTGGCGACCGTACGATCTGCTTCTCGGAGAAGGCCGACGACCTCCGGGCCGCTCTGCTGGACCGCGGGGTGGACGAGGGGTTCGCCGTCACTCCGGTGGATCAGCTCTGGGGAGCGCGTAAGGCCCCGGACGCCGAGACGATGGTCGAGCTGCTCGCGCGGGAGCTCCGGGCGGCGATCCGTGACGGGCACCGGGGGCTGAGCATCTCCGCGGACATGTGCTGGGCGTCGCGACCACAGGCGAACGCCGAACAGCTGCTCGTCTTCGAGTCCGCGGTCGGGGGGCTTTTCGAGGACGGCCGGTTCACGGCGATCTGCGAGTACGACCGGGAGAGCTTCGACCCGGTCACCCTGGGATACGCGGCACGTGTGCATCCGCGGACGGTGGCGGCGACGGTTTATCACGAGGACGCGGTGTTGCGGATCTGCAGACAGCACGTGCCGCCGGGCGTACGTGTGGCTGGAGAGCTGGACTACACGCGGGCGCAGGCGCTGACCGATGCTCTGGCCGAAGCGGTCCGCCTTGACCGTGACATCCATCTGAACCTCAACCAGCTGGGGTTCATCGACGCCGGCGCTGCCGCGGTCATCCTGCGCACCGCAGCCGGGCTCCCCGACCAGCGCCGGATGGTGGTGGTCTGCGGTGAGCCGATCGAGCGGACGCTGACGATCGCCGGAGCCGCCGAAGTCCCTGCGCTACGGATGTTGGTCCGACATGGTGAACACTGAGCGCACCGGCTCCGTACCGGGCCGGAACATACCGAATCCACCGCCGAGGGCGGCCCAGCCCCGCGCCCGGTCCCGCTCCGAGGTGCCGCGCCGGCTGATCGACCAGACCTTCAACCGCAATGATCTGTACGCCCTGCGCAGCGGGGTCAGCGCCCACGTGACCCAGGTCGCGGACGAGCGTACGGCCGAGGATGTCGTTCTGATCGTCCATGAGCTGTGCAGTAACGCTGTCCGGCACGGTGGTGGCACCGGGCGGCTGCAGGTCTGGGTTGCCGGTGGCGCGCTGCACTGCGAGATCAGCGACAGTGGTCCGGGGTTCGCGCAGCCGGGGTTGGTGGGGCAGGCCCTGCCGGCGCCGTCGCTGCCCGGGGGCCGCGGGTTGTGGATCGCGCGCAAGATGTCGGATCTGCGCATCGTCTCGGATGATTCCGGCACCACCGTCACGGCGACGGTCGCGCTGTAGTGACGGTCGCGCTGCGGTGACGGGGTTCGGCGCGGTGGGCGAGGCGTTCGCGGCGCATCCGAGTGACGGTTCGGCGTTGTGCGTTCTCCGGGACGGCGAGGTCGTCGTGGATCTGCACGAGGGCCGGCGCGATGTCGCGCGCACCCGGCCGTGGGATGCGCGGACGCTGGTCAACGTCTACTCCGTGGGCAAGCCGGTGATCGCCCTGGCGGTTCTGTTGCTGGTGGAACGCGGCCTGATCGGTCTGGACGATCCGATGGCGCGGCACTGGCCGGATTTCAAGACCGAGGTTTCGGTACGCCAGGTGCTGACCCACACGTCCGGCCTGGTGACGTTCCCCGTGAGGCGGGATTCGTCCGCGTGGAGTGACTGGGAGCTGCTCTGCGCCGATCTTGCCGACGCCGAGCCGGAGTGGCCACCGGGGACGGTCGCCGCGGAGCACGCGCTGACGTACGGGCATCTGCTCGGCGAGCTCGTGCGCCGGGTCACCGGACGCGGCCCCGGCGAGTTCGTCAGCGCGGAGATCGCCCGGCCGTGGCGGCTCGATTTCGGCTTCGGGCTCGGTGCGGCCGATTCGGATCGGTGCGCTGAACTGGTGTGGGGTGAACACCGGGCCGAGGACGAGCCGGGTTCGGTGCGCGCGCGGGCGGTGTCCAATCCGGCCGGTGCCCGCGACCTGGGCGTGGTCAACAGCGCGAGGTGGCGCGCGGCTGTCGTACCCGCGGTGAATCTGCATGCGACCGCGGAGTCCGTGGCCCGCATGTACGCGGGTCTGCTCGCCGGCGGCATCCTCGACGGTCATCGTCTGCTCAGCAGCTCCCTCGTCGACGAGATGGTCTCGCCCCAGTTCCGGGGGGTGGACCGCTACATCGGCCGCGAGACGACCTGGGGTCTCGGGGTGCAGATCGAGAGCGACGGCACCTGGGGCATGGGCGGTCTCGGTGGCAGTGCGGCGTGGGCGGACCCGGGCCGTGGCCTGGCGGTCGGCTTCGTGACCCGGTGTCTGGACGACTTCGCCCGGGTTGACGCGATCGAGGCCGCGATCCAGTCGTTGTGACTTCTCATCTGGCCCGCCACCTGACCGATTCTGAACCCCCGCGGAAGAGGAATCACCAAGGTAAAGGGGGCGGTCATGAGGGGGCGATGGCAGACAGGGCTGGTGGCTGCCATCCTCATGGCCGCTGCTCTGGCGCTGCCCGGGGCTTCGTCCGCGGGCAGCGCCGGTCTTACCGCAGCGCCGGCCGGTACCCGTGCCATGTGGGTCTGGGGGAATCAGCCGTCGGCCGAGATCGTGCAGTGGGCGGCGGCCCAGCGGGTGTCGGAGATCTTCGTCTATGTGGCGCCCGATGTGCTCACCAACGGCGATCTCGAGCGCATGCAGGAGATGAAGGAGCGGGCCGACCCGTTGCGGATCAAGCTTCGGGCGCTCGGTGGCGACCCCGCCTGGGTCAGCAATCACGCGGCCGCGCTGTCCTGGCAGCGAACCGTCGTGTCGACCGGGCTCTTCGCCGGCGTTCACCTGGATGTGGAGCCGTACCTCGCGGATGGTTGGACCAGCGATCTGAACGGGACGCTCACGGCGTACCTCAAATTGCTGGCAAGAATGCGGGCGGCGAGCACTCTTCCGCTCGAGGCGGATGTGCCTTTCTGGTTCGGTGAGTACAAGGTCGGGAACAGGAACCTCGCCGATGAGGTGCTGAAACGGGTGAACGCGGTGACCGTGATGAGTTATCGCGACACCGGCACCGGCCCGAACTCGATCGTGGAGATCAGTCAGGACTGGCTGACCCGCGGTAAGGCGGCGGGTAAGCGCGTGCGGCTGGGCGCGGAGACCGAATCGCTTCCGGACTGCCCGCACTGCACGTTCGCCGAGGAGGGTGCCGGCCGGTTGCAGGAAGAGCTGGCCAAGGTGGATGCGGCGACGCGCAGGACGGCGGCGTTCGCGGGAATCGCCGTACACCGATATGGAACCTGGCGGGCGCTCCCGGCCTGATATACACGTCCGTGGAAGCGCTCCCGAATTTCGCCGGGAGAGGTTTTCGACCGCCCTCGGGCGGGCAGGTTGTCGCGGGTCCTACCGGCCATCAACGGACGAACGCAACAAGTCGGCAGGACCCGCTTCCCGCTCCGGCGAACCGGAGTGGAAACCTCACGGCCGCAACCAGACCGCCTCATCGCGATGCGATTCCAGCGGTCCCGGGTAGTCGAGGCCTGAACGCACCGTATCGGGCAGACGCCAGGGTTGGTGCACAGCCTTGCCCCGAACCGACTTCAACTCCGGCACGTAGCGACGAACGTACTCGCCGTCAGGGTCGAAGCGCTCCCCCTGACGGATGGGATTGAACCGCCGGTAGGGCTTGGTGTCGTTGCCGGTGCCGGCGACCCACTGCCAGTTGCCCGAATTGTTGGCCACGTCGCCGTCGTTGAGCCAGCGGAAGAACCATTTCACGCCCTCGCGCCAGTCGAGGTCGAGGTGCTTGGTCAGGAACGCGGCCGTGATCAGCCGGGCGCGGTTGTGCATCCAGCCCTCGGCCATCAGCTGGCGCATCCCGGCATCGACCACGGGCACCCCGGTCAGCCCGTCCTTCCAGTGCTGCAAGGCGTCCGGGTCGTTGCGCCACTCGCGATCGCCCGACTCGCGGTAGGCGGTCGTGGAGATCCGGGGGAACGAGTAGGTCACCTGGTAGTAGAAATCACGCCAGCAGAGCTGCCGGACAAAGGCAGCGGATCCGGGACCGTTCTTCTCCCGCGCGGCGTTCGCCACGGCCAGTGGAGAGAGACAACCGAAGCGGAGGTACGCGCTGAGCCGCGAAGTTCCGTCCGCGGGCATGTCGTCGTGCAGCTCGTCATACGGCCCGAGATGCCCCAGCCAGGTCTTGAGCCGTCGACGGCCCTCGGTCTCACCGCCGTCGACCGCGTCCGGCGACTCCCCCGCCGGCGGTGCGGGCAGGTTCCCGACGTTCACGTCGGGTGGCAACGTGATCTTGCGCGGGGTCGCCACCTCGTCGCGCCACTTCGCCGACTCCCAGGAGCGGTAGTACGGCGAGAAGACTTTGTAGTAGGCGCCACCGCCGCCGGGGCGGACGTCGCCGGGCGACAGGATGTTGGTGCCCGGGAAGAGCTTGAGCGAGATGCGGTGACGCTCGCACTCCTCCTGTAACTGCTGCTCGCGACGTCGCGCGTAGGCGCTGACGTCCTGGGTGAGCGCGACACCGTCCGCCTCGACCTCGCCGGCCAGGCGGATCGTCTCGGCGACCGGGTCACCCTCGCGGACGACCAGGTCACCGCCGCGCGCCCGGAGGCTCTCGCGCAGATCGGCCAGGCTCTGGTGCAGGAAACGGGCCCGGTTGGGTGAGAGCTGCTGCAGCTTCGGGTCCAGCACGAACAGCGGCACGACGGTTTCGGCGTTGGCGCAGGCGGAGGCGAGTGCCGGGTTGTCGTGGGTACGCAGGTCACGGGTGAAGAGCACGATTGCCGTACGCATATCTGCCTCTCAGCCTCGCACCAGAGCCGGCAGCGGGGTCCCGGACCTGGTCAGCAGTGAGCGGGCCGCCACCCGGACCCGGGTCTGGTTGGGCACCGTGGCGCGGCGCACGAAGACGTCGTAGTCGGCGGCGACAACCTCGTCGAGGATGCCCGCATAGAGCTGGTACGCCGTCCGCATGCAGGCCTGCGACCCGGGCAGGAGCAGCGGGATGCCCGGTGCCGCGGCCGCGTAGTGCCCGTCGGCGCGGGCCACTTCGGCCTTGATCAGGGCCTTGATCGCTGGGGTCGAGCGGCCGGCGGCGCGGGCGGCGAGCAGGTCGTCGCGCGTCACCCCGAACTCGGCGAGGTGCTCGTCGGGCAGGTAGGTGCGACCACGGTCGAGGTCCTCGCCGACGTCGCGGATGAAGTTGGTCAGCTGGAACGCGATGCCGAGCTGCCGGGCGGGCTCACGGGCCGCGCCCGGGTCGCTCGAGCCGAGGATCGGCAGCATCATCGTGCCGATGACAGCGGCTGAGCCCTCCATGTATTCGAGCAGGTCGTCGTAGGTGGCATAGGACGTCACTGTGAGATCCATCGCCATGCTGTGCAGGAACGAGTCGAAGTCGTCGACGCTCAGGTCGAAGACCGCGATCGTGTGCAGCACCGCGGGCAGCAGCGGGTCGTCGCCGCGCTCACCACGCAGGCCGGCCACGAACCGGTCGGACCACTCGGTCAGCAGGGCGGCCCGCTCGGCGGGCGGCAGCTCCTCGGTGCGGTCGACGATCTCGTCGGCGTAGCGGGTGAATCCGTAGAGCGCGTGGACATGACGGCGCTTCCACGCGGGTAGTAGGCGGGTGGCCAGGTAGTAGGTGCGGCCGTGGCTGCGGTGCAGCTCGCGGCACCGCTCGTAGGCGGCTTCAAGATCCGTCTCCACGTTCCCACCCTCAATTAAATCGACTCAGCAATCGACGCAACAGGCAGCCTACGGTAATCTCGGCGCGTGGCCAACGACATCCTCTCCGGAAAGTCCCGGGGTGGAATACCTCGTCAACCGCTCCCGGCACTCGCCGCGGAGGGGTTGCTGAAGGCTGTCGAAGCCACGCTGGAGGACTTCCTCGCCCACCAGGTCACGGCGCTCGACGAGGTCGACCTCGACCTGGGCGGGTTCGCGCGCACCACCCGGGATCTCGTGCTCGCCGGCGGCAAACGACTCAGGCCGACGTTCGCCTACTGGGGCTGGCGCGGTGTGATCGGCACCCACGAGCCCATCGGCCCGGTTCTGCCTGCCCTCGGCGCCCTTGAGCTGATGCACACCTTCGCCCTGGTCCACGACGACGTGATGGACGAGTCGGCGACCCGCCGCGGCCGGCCCACCGCGCATCGGCTCTTCGCCGCGCAGCACCGCGACGCCGGACGGATCGGCGACGCGAAGCGCTTCGGGGCCTCCTCGGCGATCCTCGTCGGTGACCTCTGCCTCGTCTGGGCCGACCAACTGCTCGCCCAGACCGCCCTGACCACGGCGACGCTGTTCGCGGTCCGTGCCTGCTACGACCGGATGCGCATCGAAGCCGTCGCGGGGCAGTATCTCGATGTGCTCGGCGAGAACCAGCCCGCGCAGTGGTCCCTCGACCAGGCGCTGCTCGTGGCCCGCTACAAGACCGCGAGCTACACGGTGCAGCGTCCCCTGCAGTTCGGCCTCGCGCTCGCCGGGCGGTCCCGCGACGAGACCGGCGCGATCGACGAGGCCTACCACCGCTACGGGATCGCGGTCGGGGAGGCGTTCCAGCTCCGCGACGACCTGCTCGGGGTCTACGGCGACCCGGCAGTGACCGGCAAACCGGCCAGCGACGATCTGCGTACCGGGAAGCCCACCGCTCTTCTGATGATCGCTCAGCAACTGGGCGCCTCCTTCGACCTGGAAACACCGGCGACGGCTGATCAACTCGAGCATCAGGCCGAGATCATCGTCGAGACCGGGGCCGTCGCCCAGGTCGAATCACTGATCCTGCAACGTGTCGAGCAGGGGGTCGCCGCGCTGGCCGGCGCTCCCATCCACGACGACGCGCGGGCCGCGCTCACCGAACTCGCCGTCACGGCAACCCACCGACCGGCATGACCCCCTGGAGCTGTTGACGTGCGAAAAGTAACCGGAGCTACCGATCACGTGGTCGTGGTCGGGGCCGGACTCGGCGGACTGGCGTGCGCGCTGCACCTGGCCGCGGCCGGACGACAGGTGACCGTCGTCGAACGCGAGTCCGTCCCGGGCGGCCGCAACGGGCGGCTCGCCGTCGACGGCTATCAGTTCGACACCGGACCCACGGTGCTGACCATGCCGGAGTTGATCGAGGAGCCGCTGGCCGCCGTCGGCGAGAAGCTGTCGGACTGGCTGGAGCTGACGCCGGTCGACCCCGCGTACCGCGCGTACTACCCCGACGGATCCACGCTGGATGTGCTCACCGACACCGTCCGGATGGCCGCCGAGATCTCCCGCGTCTGCGGACCCCGCGAGGCCGACGGATACCTGCGGTTCGTGGAGTTCGCCCGGCAGCTTTGGAAGCTCGAACGGGACAACTTCATCGACCGGAACCTCGACAGCCCCGTCGACCTGATGAACCTCAACGTCGTCAAGCTCCTCGGCATGGGGGCGTTCCGGCGGCTCCAGCCGAAGATCAACCAGTACTTCCGCGATCCGCGTACCCAACGGATCTTCTCCTTCCAGGCCATGTACGCAGGCCTGGCGCCGCACGACGCCCTCGCGATCTACGCGGTCATCGCGTATCTCGACTCCGTCGCCGGGGTGTACTTCCCGAAGGGCGGCATGCACGCGGTGCCCCGGGCACTGGCGGGCGCGGCCGAGAAGCACGGCGTGCAGTTCCGTTACGACACCACCGTGGCTCGCGTCGACATCGCCAACGGGCGCGCCACGGGTGTGATCACCAACACGGGCGAGCGCATCCCGGCCGACGTCGTCGTGCTCAACCCGGACCTCCCGATCGCCTACCGCGATCTGCTCCCGGAGACGAAGCGGACGCGCAAGCTCGTCTACTCGCCGTCGTGCGTGGTGCTGCACATCGGGTCGGACCGCACCTACTCGAAGATCGCCCACCACAACATCCACTTCGGATCCGCGTGGAAGGGCACGTTCGACGAGGTCATCCACAAGGGGCTGCTCATGAGCGACCCGTCCCTGCTGGTCACCAACCCGAGCCGCACCGACCCCGGCGTCGCCCCGGAAGGCCGGCAGACCTACTACGTGCTGGCACCCACCCCCAACCTCGACAGGGCACCCTTCGACTGGAAGGGCGGGCTCGGCCGGCGGTACGCGGATGAGCTGCTGGGCGTCCTCGAACAGCGCGGCTACATCGGCTTCCGGGACGGTGTCGAGGTCGAACGGATCGTCACCCCGGACGACTGGGCCGAGCAGGGCATGGCGGCGGGCACACCGTTCGCCTCGTCACACACGTTCGCGCAGACCGGACCGTTCCGCCCCGGCAACCTGCACCCGACACTGCCCAATGTGGTGTTCACGGGTTCGGGAACGCAGCCGGGTGTGGGCGTACCCATGGTATTGATCTCTGGAAAGCTGGCAGCGAGCCGCGTGGCCGGTCCACTGCAAGGGGAAGGGGTACGGCTGTGAGTGTCCCGCTCGCTCGGGAGGGGCACCTCGTCGAACTCGTCGACCCGGACGGTCTCGCCGTCGGACAGACCACCGTCGACGAGGCGCACCGCGCCCCGGGGCGGCTGCACCGGGCGTTCTCCGTCTTCCTGCTCGACCCCGAGGGCCGCGTCCTGATCCAGCAGCGGGCGGCGACCAAGACCCGCTTCCCGCTGCGCTGGGCCAACACGTGCTGCGGCCATCCGCTGCCCGGCGAGGCCCTCCCGGTCGCCGCGGAACGTCGCCTGCACGAGGAGATCGGACTTGCGGGTGTCTCACTCTCCGAGGTCGGCGTCTACTCCTATTACGCGGAGGATCCGACAACAGGCCGGGTGGAGTACGAGTACGACCACGTCCTGCTCGGCCATGTCCCCGCCGCCTTCGACGACGGCGTCGTCCCCGACCCCGACGAGGTGGCAAGCCTGCGCTGGGTCTCCCTCGACGAGCTCACCACAGCGATCATGAACGACCCCCGGGCCCACGCCCCCTGGCTGCCCGGCGTCACCGAGCGGCTCCAACGCTTCCTCGAAGCCGACGACACCGCGGAGTGGTCAGGTGGCCGATGAGGCCCTGACGGCCGGAGCAGTCGCCCGCCGCCTGGGCGTCGCCGTCACCACTCTGCGTACCTGGCACCAGCGCTACGGCCTGGGCCCGAGCCATCACGTCCCGGGCCAGCACCGGCGCTACACCCCCGAGGACCTTGAACGCCTCCAGGTGATGCGGCGGCTCACCGGACAGGGCGTGGCTCCGGCTGAGGCTGCTGCCTGGGCCAGGCGCGTTCCCATACCCCTGGACCCCGGCCCCGTGGTGCCCCCTCCGGTCCTTACTCCGGCTTCTTCTGAGGTCGCTTGGCCTGAGGTTGCTGATGGACTCAGGGTCACTGCCCGTGATGGCGGCGGGCATACCATTCGTACGGGCAGAGCGGGGCCGGTCGCCCGTGGAGCTGCCCGCGCCGTCATGCGCCTCGACGCCCCGGCCCTGCGCGACATCCTCGAGATGAACGTGGCCAACCACGGCGTCATCGCCACCTGGGACGAGGTCATCACACCGATCCTGGTCGGCGTCGGCGAACGCTACGAGGCAACCGACCGCTACATCGAAGTCGAGCACCTGATCTCACGTACCGTCACCGAGGTTCTGACCATGGTGAGCCGGCCCGCGAGCAACGTCGTACCCCGCGTGATGCTCGCGGCAGCCGACGAGGAACAGCACACGTTGCCGTTGGAGGCGCTCGCTGCCGCTCTTGCTGAGACGGGGGTGCCGACCCGGTTCCTGGGGCCGCGGGTGCCTCCACGGGCGCTGGCCGAGGCGGTGGCCCGGACAGGACCCGTTGCCGTTGTTCTCTGGTCGCAGCTGCCGCGGACGGGTGACGTGTCCCAGTGGGATCACCTTCTCACCGGCAGGCACAGTCCGCTGCTGGTGGCGGCTGCTGGGCCCGGGTGGCCTGCCGAGCTTCCTGCTGGGGTGGTGCGGCTGGGCTCGCTGGCTGAGGGCGTGCGGATGGTCTCTGCGGCCGCTATCTCGCGCTGAGCCGCTTCTTGCTGCCTGCCACCGCCTCCTGCGGCTGCTTTCTGGTGCTTTCTGGTGCGCTTTCTACGGCTTTCTGTGGCGCCGACCACAGTTGATCTCGGTGGGGACGTCGGGGTGCTGGCGTTCACGCAGGTCAGCGCGCTTTTATTGGGGTCCGCGATACCGGTTTGGATGACGGGGCGGCCATCACGTATGCTTTTGGAGCCTCAAGCGGGGCCGCCCGGTTGGGGCTTACGCCGCAGCAGTTGCGAATGTGCAATGATGGCGAAGTTGCCCTCATCGTCTAGTGGCCTAGGACGCCGCCCTTTCAAGGCGGTAGCACGGGTTCGAATCCCGTTGGGGGTACGGACCGGCAACGGTCAGCATGTGCAAGAATGAGTACCAGCAACACCGAGCAGTAAAAAGTAGTAGCAAGGTCCTGTGGAGCAGTTGGAGTGCTCGCCGCCCTGTCAAGGCGGAGGTCGCGGGTTCAAGTCCCGTCAGGACCGCCACAAAGCCAGCCGCAATCACCACCGAGCGGCAACGGCCAGGTAGCTCAGTTGGTACGAGCGTCCGACTGAAAATCGGAAGGTCGGCGGTTCGACCCCGCCCCTGGCCACCAAGCCTCTCGCCGGGCTTTGAGCATCGCCCACCTGCGGAAACGCCGGGTGGGCGTTTTGCTTTCCCGAATGCTTCGCCCCGGCAGAACGACTATCCCACCGGGGCGTTGCTCACGGATTGCTCACACGGCGTCTCGGCGAGGCCTGTGACGCGTCACGAGGTCCGCCGCTTTCCCCACCTGTTCGGCTGCATCCCTTCGCATCAAGTGCGCGTAGACCCGTCGCGTGACCTCGGGCGACGAATGACCGAGGATCATCTGCACGATCTCGATCGGCACCCCGCCTGCCAGCATGAGCGAGCAGGCGCCGTGCCGGGTGTCGTGGAGCCGCACCATGGGGAGCCCACAGGCTGACACATGCTGCTCGAAGGCGACCGTCACCCGGTCGGGCCTGAGAGGTAGACCGTCCGGCCGGCAGAACACGAGATCATGATCGTCATAGTCGATACCGAGAAACTCGCGCTCGAGACGCTGCGCGGCACGGTGCCGCACCAGGGCTTCCTGCGCGGGCGGGGCGAGCGGCACCCACCTCCGGCCCTTGCGGGACTTCGGAGACTTGAACAACCGGCCGACGTGCTCGACGCCGCACACCGGGCATCGCACCTGGGTCGGGGTCACCTGCGAGCGGGTGACGGACACGATGGTCTGCCGGACTCGTAGACCGGCGCCGTCGGGGTCGATGTCTGCCCATCGCAGGCCGCACAGCTCGGCCCGGCGCATGCCCGCGTACGCCGCCAGCTCATAGAGCGCCGAGAGCCTGTCGTCGTAGACGTGTTCCAGGAACCGCGCGGTTTCCTCGGGCTGCCACACGGTGGGTTCTTCGTCCTCTTCGCCCGTCGACAGGGCTATGGCGTCCATGCGACCGACCGCAGGGTTGATGGCGATCAGTTCTCGTCGCTGAGCCGCGGAGAGGGCAGCACGGATCGTCCGGCGATACCCCTCAACGGTGCTGGGTGACCGCTGAGTCACCCACCGGCCCACATTCCCTATTGGCCGTTCGCTGTCCAGCGGGGCGGACAGCAAAGCCAGCACCCGCTCGATGTGGCTGCGTCGGATGTCGCGAAGCAGAACGTGCCCGAGTAGCGGTTTCCAGGCGTCGCGGACGTGGCCGCGGTAGTTCTTGACCGTGTTGACGGATCGCTGCGCAGCGATCAGCTCACCAAGCCATTGATCGAGCCACGTGCCAAGCGTCATGTTCCGGTCGTCGACCCAGGTTCCCGCGTCGAGCTTCGCCAACTCAGCCGTCAGGGCTTCCTCAGCCTCGGCCTTCGTCTTGAACCCTGACCGCGGAATCTGCCGGCGCTTCCCGGTCGCCGGATCGGTGCCAGCGTCCACGGTGAAGCCCCACGACCCGTGCGGCTTCCGACAGTTCTTGACGCGCTTACCCCCAGCGTCACGGCACTGGCAGCGCTTGTAGACGGAGCCTCGCAATCGGTTTCCTCTCTGATCAGGCAGCAGGCCACCCCGAGCGTCGCGGCGTTTCGGGGCGGCCTGCTGGTGAATGACGGGGTCAGGCTGACTTCGCGGCGGGGGCCGGATCAGCCTGCGCATCGAGCCAGGCATGGAACCGATGGATCGGGATGACCCAGCGGGCGCCGAGCTTCTTCGCGGGGATGTCGCCGGCTCGGATCAACGCGTAAGTGCCGCCGAGGTTGAGCTGGAGCAGTGCAGCGACCTGTTTGACGGTGTAGACCGCAGGCCCGGTCGAGCGGGGTGACACATCTGCGGGTACCTCGACGGCAGCTTGAGTGAGTTCGATGACGTTGGTCACCTGTGTTGCCTCCCGTGCGAATCGTGCGGTGGGCCGCAGAACGGCCCTACGCGCCCGTTCTGCGCATGGCGGTGGTTCGTCGGGTGTCTCAGCGCGCCCGTGTCGATGCGGGTTCGATGCAGGTTGATCGCGTACGGCTTGGCGGGTGGCTGGTTTGGGCGCCAAGCCGTACAAGCCGTACGCGATCTACGTTTTTGCAGCTCAGGGTGCGTACGGCTTTTGGGGTCGCGTACGGCTTAGCCGTACACACGGTCTACCCCGTACGGCTTGCACCGCCGGACCTACCGGTCGAAGAGTGCCAATGACCTGCGGAAACGTAGCTCTGCGAAGGTCGCGTACGGCTTGCTGCGCGTACGGCTTGCAGGGGTGCTGGTGGAGGGGTCAAGCCGTACAAGCCGTACGGGATCTCCGTTTTCGCAGTTCAGGGTGCGTACGGCTTGTAGAGATCGCGTACGGCTTAGCCGTACGCACAGGAGCGGCGGTGGTTGGTGTACGGCTTAAGCCGTACGCGTCTGGAAAAGCCGTACGTTGTCTGAGCTGGGGTTTTGTGGGTCTGCGTACGGCTTGTACGGCTTGTACGGCTCGGTGGCGGGAACATCTTCCGGCGGGCAGTAGCGCTGCCACGCGTCGGTGAACCAGTCCCGCTGGAAGCCCTTTACGCGGCCGGTCGGCTGCAAAAACGTAATGTTCTCGGAGCCGATCTCGTATTCCTTGAGCAGCACGCCGAGTTTCATGGGGGTCAGGCCGGCGCCGTTGTTGTACTCGGCCCACGGCGACTCGGTCAGGCCTTTGAGTCGTTCCAGCAGCACCGTGCTGGGGATGGCTTCGAGGTCGGCGAAGGCGGTCCGGCAGTCAATCAGCAGCCGCAGCCGGTCCGAGTACTCAGCGTCGCCTTCGCGGGCGGCGTTGAGAGCCTGTGCGGCGCGGCGAGCGCGTTCGGGCCAGTTCCCGCCGGCGAGGTCGGCGACGGCGATCAGGGGTTCCCAGGTGTCGGCGGCTCGGTCTTCGAGCGGCATGGCGGGTTCGGCATTCTCCAGTTCGGTCAGGTTCGGTCGTAGCCACGAAGACAGGTCTTCTGCGAGCTGCCGCAGAGCGGGACCGTCCCGGCGCGACCGGAACGGCTCGACCTCCTCCGATTTGGTGCGGCGACGCATTTTGACGATCACGGCGCGGTCCTCGATGGTGTCGGGCATCGACCCGATACCGGCCAGTGCTGCCATGGCGAAGGTGGGGATCCGTTCGAGTTCCTTCTTCTGGTGGTCCCAGCGGGTCATCGGCCGGTTGCGCTGGTGACCCGCGTTGAGTAGGCCGCGGAGTTCCTCGTTGGCTTCGGCTGCCTTACCGCCGAACACGGTGTCGGCTTCGTCGAGCAAGATCGTGGGCGGGTCGACATCGCCGATCGAGCGGCAAATCGCGGCGGTAGAGGAGTTGACCGTCATGAACGGCCGATAGCAGGTGCCGTCCACGACGTCGAGCAGTCGGGACTTGCCGCACCGCTTTTCCGGGGCCTTGATGACCAGCCGGGGGGCATGGGTCCATGCCTGCTGTGCATGGGTAGCGGCGATCCACAACACGATCGCGTCGGTCGTCTCGGTGCTGGGCAGGATCAAGTACTTTTTCAGCACGGCGTGGAGGCGGTCGAGGACGGCCACACCGTTGGATACCTCAGGGTCGGTCACGCCGCGATCCCTTCTGTGGCAACGTGTTCCGCCCGGAACCCGCCAAGGATCGCGGCTTGGATGTCCCGGTGGATCTGCTGTGCGCTCACACCGGCGTCGTAAAGCGCTTCATACGCGGCGGCGGGGGCGAGGGCGCCCACGGCGACCATCCGGGCTACCCCGCGGGCAGCGCCGTAGAGGGTGGTGCGGCGGCGGCCTTCGGGGGCGTTCGCGACCGCGGTCAGGTGCGCGCTAAGCAGGGCATCAGGTGATGAGATGCCCCCGCCCGCGGACATCGGCGTCGGCGGGGTGGGGCCGGTGCGGGTCATAGCCGGGGGCGCCTCGATCGGCTGGCACGCGGCGAGCAGCGGCGGGGGCATCTCAACCACACCTCGATCCCCGACCTGCCGGTACGGGCGCCGGGTGATCGGGTGGATCGAGGGTGGCGCGACCACGTACCCGCCATCGGCCTTCACGTCGATCCCGAGGTGGCCGCGGAGTTTGGCGCCGAGCGGGACGCCGGGATGGCGGTAGTAGAGGTGCCAGCCGTTGGCCCCGGTGAGTACGCATCGGGTGGCGGGCATCAGTTCGGGCAGGATCCGGCCGCCGTTGCGCGGGTCGATGTCCACCACGGCGATCCGCGCTGCGGTGCCGGTGCGGATCGCGAGCAACCCGGTCGGGACCGCGGCGAGCATGGCCCGGATCCGGTCGGGGTCGAGGGTGGCGGCGTAGAAGCCGTGACAGGTCAGATGACCGCAGCCCTGCGGGTCGTGGCTGGCGTCGCCTTTCGGGCAGGCCGGGCAGTTCGCGACCGGGCGTTTCGTACGCCCGAGCAGGAACACGGGAAGGCCTTCGTCGGCGAGCGCGACGGCGGCGGACAACAGTGGGCCGGTATCAGGCATGCGCAGGTCCTCTCGGTTTTCAAGGAAGGGTTTTCAGGCGGCGGAACGCCGTCCTCTTCGCACTTGTGGACACGCCGGCGGCATCGCGTGCAGCTCGACGCCGCCGGCGTGCAGCGATCAGGCGGCGATGTCAGCGCCGTACGGAAACTCGACGCTTGCGGCGTCACCGGTGGCGTCGAGCTTGATGACCAGCCCGTATGCCTCGACGGTCTCGATCCCGACGTGGGACATGGCGACGTCCACGGCGTAGATCGACCAGGGCTCGGGCTCGATCACGGCAACGATCGTGTCGATCTTCTTGTGCTGTGACTTGGGCAGGATTTCGGCCAGCTCGCTGCGTAGTTCGTCGGCGGTCACGGGCTCAGTGGTCGGCCAGGGTGCGGCCGCCGTGCTGGTAGGGCCGGGTGCGGTTGTAGGTGATCTTCCGTTCGTATTCGGCGGTCAGGTCGAGGCCGAAGTGCTCGCAGGTCGCGATCAGGGCGCGCAGCAGATACGCGGCGTCGTCGGCGAGCTTGGTCGACCCGAGGTGCGCGGTCAGCAGGTGCAGCCACGCAATCCAGTCGCCGAAAGAGATCAAGTAAGGCCCGTCGACCGGGAAGACATCGGCCAGGGTCAGATCACGCTCGAACGGCCGGACACCGCACACGTCGCAGGTGTCGAGCAGCCGGATCAGGACGTCGGCGAACTCGCTACCAACCCCCTCGGGCTTGGCCGGCCGGTAGCCCTGGAAGATCGGCGCCTCGCACATCGCCGCGTGCGTCCAGATCTCCTCGCGCTTGCCGGTGGCGTCATCGAGCCGGTGGTCTCGGTACGCCTCCAGCGCCTCGGACAGCTCGCTGTGCAGCAGCGCGACGTAATCGCCGAAGCTGGTGGCGCCGAGGCCGCCATCGGCGGTCCGCCAACCCTTCTCGATGTTGACCGCGCGGATCTCGGCGGTCATCTGCTCGATCGTCTTCTCGTCGTTTGCGTGGCTCATGAACCAGACCTTTCAAAGATCGTTTACAGGGTTGATCAGGCGGCAGCCGCAAGCCGGTCGCCGCTGGTGGGAAGAGGAACGACGTCGGCGACCTGTCCGCCCCAGCGCGGGCCGATAATCTCGGGATCAGCCTCGATCGGCACGCCGCGAAAGGAGGTCGTCATGGCCGCGAGTAGCGCGCGGCGGGCGTCCTCGGCCAGCTCGGCGGGGACCTGTAGGACGATTTCGTCGTGGATGATCGCCCATAGGTACGGGTGCCAGCCGTCGAGCGCGCACAGCCGGTACAGGGACTCGACGAGCAGGTCCCGGGCGGTGGACTGGATGGCGTAGTTGCTGTTCGCGTACGTCCGTGTCGGGTCGGCGGGGATCCGCCGGCGGGCGGCGTTGCGGACCGGGTCGCGCTCGGCCATCGCCGTACCGAATGCGGTGATCCGTGGGTAGGCCCGTTTGAACCGCTGCACGACGTCGCGGGCCGTGTCGACCGAGACCCCGGTCTGTTTGGCCAGGCCCGGGGCGCCGCCACCGTAGATCGTGCCAAACGTGGCCCGCTTGCCGAGCGTGCGTTGGGCCTTGGTCCATCCGGGGCCGAACATCAGCCGGGCGGTGTTGTCGTGGATGTCGGTCCCGGCCCGGATGACCTCAATCAGCCGGGGTTCGTTGGCCAGGGCTGCGGCGACGCGGACCTCGACGGCCTTGAAGTCGCAGCCCACCAGCACCATGCCCGGCTCGGCCACGAAACAGCCCCGTAGCCGCGGGTCGTCCTTCTTGAACGTCTGCATGGCCGGCCACTTCACCGACATGCGGCCGGTATGCGCGGCCAGGGTGCGGCAGTCCGGATGCACCCGGCCGTCGGCGTCGGCGAAGCCGGGGAACCGGGCCAGGTTCGTGGCGAAGTTCCCCGTCTCGGCCATCCGCGTCGTGAGCGTGAGCATCCGGCCGACGTCCCCGCCCGGGTAGCGGACGAGCAGGTCCGGCAGGGCATCCTTGCTGGACAGCGACGGCCGTCCGGCGTCGGTGAAGTGCCGGAACTCCACGCCCCGTTCGGCGAGCCAGTCCAGGCGTTTTGGGCTGGTGGCCTTGCACCCCATCAGCGCCTCAAGCTCGGCGCGGGCCGCCGAGTTGGCCTGCTCGAACTCCTCACGCAGCGCATGGGTGTAGTCGAGGTCGAGCCGGATCCCGCGGATCTGCAATGCCGTGGTCTGTGCGGCCAGCCACAGCTCGGCCGCGGGTAGATACCCGAGGTCGCCGAGCTGCCCGAGCAGCACGTCGAGCAGTCGCCGCACGTAGATGGCGTCGAGGCCGGCGTACACGACGTACGGTTCGGCGTCGATCGGCACGTGCGACCAGCCGTAGAGCGTCGGCCGGCCGCCCGCGCGCTGCCCGACCGGGGCGAGCGCACGGAACAGGGCGTACAGGTCGTCCTCGGCGCGTTTGAGGCCGTCGTCGAGGTGCCGCTCGGTCAGCGACTTGAGCCCGTGATCAGCGGTCACGCCCGGTTCGAGCAGGCAGGCCAGCACGTGGGTGTCGATCGCCCGGAGGCCGAGCGGGATACCGAAGGCGGCCCACACGGCGAGGACGTCGAAGTTCGTGTGCGAGACGAACCGGCACCGCGGGTCGCCGAGCAGACCCTCGATCATCCGGCGCTGTTCGGGGTCGGCGGCGCGCAGCACCATCGCCTGATCGGCGGTGGCGACCTGCACAAGCCTCACCCCGAAGGCCGGGCCAAAGAACCGCGGGCCGCCCTCGTCGATCGGCGTGGTCTCCACATCGAGACCGAACAGCGTCGCCGAGGCGGCGAACCGGGCGAACTCGGCCGGGTCCGGATCGGCTACGACCCGCACCGGCCGGCCGCACACCTGCCGGACGTAGATGTTGCTCACGCCGTCACCTCGCCCGGGAAGCAGGCGGGGCAGGCCATCACGAACCCGGCCGGCGCCCGGTACACGTGCTCGGTGCCGCACCGCACGCACACCGGCGGCACCGTTGGGGCGAGCAGGCCAGTCAGCCAGCCCATTGCGCCGGCTACCGCCTCATTAACCGGTCCGGTGTCGCGCAGGGCGGCGACGACTGCGTCCTCTGGTGGCCGTTGCGGTTCGGGCTCGGGCAGTTCGAACAGCGCCAGGACTTCGACCGCGCTGCTCATGCGGTGTCCCCGGGCACCGCCTCGATGCGGCTCGCTGTGCCGCCACGCGCCTGATCGAGCAGGTCGAGAACCAGGTTGAACGCCCAGCCATCGAGCGCCGGATTTGGCTGCGGACCGGGCATGTCTGGCCCGAGGCGCAGATGCGCCGGGATAGGCAGGCCACACACGCGGCAGACGCCCGTGGTGCCCCGGCCGATACAGCCAGCGCAGGCCGTGGTCAGCGTGGTCATCAGGCGACCTGCCGTCCGGGGCGCGCGGTGGCCTCGATCTCGGCGAGCGTGCTCATGGCGTTACGCAGGTGGCGCCGCACCGCCGAGAGGTCGGGGGTGATTCGATCGAGGTCAGCGAGCAGACGCCGGCGGGCGACGCCGCCGTAGTCGAAGGTGTTGAGGTGCAGCAGGCAGCGCCGGTCGAGGCGCTTAGCGAACGCGTCGTGCCAGCCGGCGAGCACGGGTATGACGCGGCCGGTGATGTGGTTCAGCCCACGCACGATCGTGACGGCTTGCTCGGCGTCGAGGATGTCGGGCAGCTTGCGGGGTTCGGTATCGAGCAGCCGCCCGACACGATAGGCGGCATCGGACGCTCCCCAGCCCACCCCGTTGCCCTGCTCGGGGTACAGGCTGGAGCCGTTGACACATTGCAGTGCGGTCCCGCGCGGCCCGCGATAAATCTCGAAGCCGACGCAATCCGGGTCACACGAGCAGTCGCTGAGCAGCACGTAGCGGCCGTGGTATTCGGTCAAGCCGCCCGCGTACTGGACGGGTTCGCCCTCGGTGATCAGGTCACCGGCCTGACCGGCCGCGTCGAACAGGTGGAAGCCGAGGGTGCCGGCGGTCCGGGCGGCGTCGTCGAGGTCGACCGACGCGACAGCCCAACGACGCTCAGCCCGGTTGCGGCGACCGGCGATCGACGCGGGCGGGTTGACCTTGTCGTCGACCGTAGCGATAGCCGATCCCAGACCGACGACAACCTGCGCGCAGGCGCGCAGGATCGACTGCCGATCCAACGCGGTGTGGATCCGGTCCGGGTCTGCAGTGAAGGTGCTCAACGGGCCGGTGATGAGACGAGTGTTCATGATCGTCATGGGTTCGGGACTCCAATCCACTCAGGATTGCTGGGAGGCGAGGTGCGATCGACGTTGAACACGGCGAATTGGCCATCACGCGGCCCGCAGGGCTGCCGGCGCCGGGCGGTTGGTTACTCGGTCGCAGAGCTGCCGGCCGATGTACTCGGCGAAGACGGGCGGGATGCACTCGCGCAGCCCGTCCCGGTTCATCCACGGCACGCCAAGGTCGTCGCGGATGTAGCTGACGCCGGAGAAGTTGCCGACCGCGTGGTACCACTGGCCCGGCTGCACAGGGCGCCCCATCTTGATGGTGGGCTTCTCATGGACCGGGTGGGCCGGAACGGCGATCGGCAGGTTGCTCTCGAAATGCCGGTGCCGGTAGGTATGCAGGCCGGGGAACATGGCGCCGCACAGCTCGACCGGGTTGATCAGCGGGTCGTCGTCCTCGCCCTCGGGCGGCACGTTCTCGATCACGTACGGCAGACCGGTGGCCTGCAACAGCACCCGGGTGGGAGCGATCAAAGCGGGGTGTACCCGGCCGCGGATCTTCTGGCACCTGGTCCGGCGCTGGCACGGCGGCGACGCCGTGACCAGCACGTACTCGTGAATCTCGCCGGAGACGATGAGGTGCCGCAGGTAGGCCAGGGCATCGGCCTGCACGAACCGGAACGGGTAGCGGGGTTGCGGGTCTTTGTCGACGCCGGTGACGTCGTACCCGGCCGCGGTCAGGCCGGCCGAGGCGCCGCCCTGGCAGCAGTACAGATCCAGCGCCCGGGGCCTGCCCGGCCCGGTCATCGACGGCGGTCCTGACTTGCCCAGAGCCATTCCTTGGCCTCCTCACGGAGCCCGGTCAGCAGCCCCTCGGCAACCTTGAATCCGTTGGTGTCGGTGGCCGCGACCGCGTCGAACTCGCGGGTGTCGTCGCCGACCTGCACGGTGATGTGGACGCTGACCGGGGTCCCGGGCTGCGGCTGTCCGGGGATGGTCATCGCAGCCACCAGACGGCCGTGCCCAGCAGCCCGGCCAGAGCGACCACCGCGGCGGCGACCGCGGTGCGGGGCAGCCCGGCGCGGATCTCCCACCGATAGCGGCGGGCGAGCCAGATCGCGACGGTCAGAACGGCGGCGATGACGGCGAGGGCGGTCAGCCGGGGCAGCCACCAGACGGCGGTCCGGATCGTGACCCAGACGGCGACGGCGACGGCGACGAGGATGAGCAGGGTCGGCAGGACCCGGCGGACAAACCAGTTGATGATCTCGAAGGCGGCGAACCAGCGCCAGAGGCGGCGGCCGAATTCGTAGGCCGCGCCGCGGCGGGCCAGGCGGAACCATGACATGGCGTGAGGTCACTTTCTGTGAAGCGTCCGGGGATTTCACGGATTTCACTTCACGGACTTCACGGAGGCTTGTGCGCGCGCACGCGCACGCATAGACGCACCTGACGGGCGTCCGCGTGAAGCGCGTGAAGTCCGTGAAGTGCGTGAAGTACGCGCCCGCACCCGTAACGCATCGTGACGGGTACGGGCGCGTGTGGAGGGTGCGGTCAGTCGCCGACGCAGCGGCGGCAGCCGCGGGCGCCCGGCCGGAAGTGGCGCGGTTTGCGGTGTACCCGGCAGTACGGGCAGCGAATCGCCAAGACCCGCGGGGTGCGGGACGCGGGCCGCCAGGCGGCGGCCTGCCGGACCCGGGCGCCGAGCCCGGCGAGGGCGGTCATGCGGCGGCCCCGGCGAGCGCGGGCTCGGCGTCCGGACCGGGAACGAGGATGTCGTAGACGCCCTTGTCCCCGGTGCGCGAGAGCAGCGCCTCGGGTCCCTGGCAGAGCTCCTTGAGGATTTTGCTCAGGGTGGGCGGCTTGAGCCCGGTCTCGCCGACCACCCCGACCAGCGGGGCGAACTGCGAGTGCCGACAGGTGCGGTGCCCCTGCTCGGCGGCGGACAGGATCATCCGCCGGACCATCGCCCGGACCTCGGACGGGCTGTACTGCCGCCCGCCTTGCGGTTCCAGGTCCAGGGGGATCCGGGTCCGGCTCGGGATGGTGATCGGCTCGTACGGGTCGCCGCCCTCGTCCGGCAGGCACTCCGGGTCACGTGCCGGGGGCGCGCACTCGGTGTCCTTGTCGGCTTCCGGGTCGTCGCCCTCGTCCTTGCCCGGCGTGACCACACTGGTGGAGGCCGCCGCGGGCTCCCGTACGGCGGCAGGCGGCGGGGTGGCGACGGTGGCGCCGTGCGGTGCCTCGCCGATCGAGGCGAGGTAGGCGATCAGTTCGGCGACCAGCTCGTCCCGGTCGATCTTGAAGGTGCGGCCGGGAAGCGACCAGTCCTCGGGGTCGGTGCCGGGCAGCTCGGCGTACAGGGCGCCGGGCTTGCGGTTCTTCCACGACGGGTCGGCGCCGGCCTCGATGGTCTCCTCGGACAGCAGCCGGGCGGCCTCGGCGATGTCACGCACGCCCATGACGATCACGCCGCCGATGGTGGAGCGCACCGAGGTGGGCAGCCGGTCACCGGTGGCGCGCTGCTGGCCGAGCAGCACGAAGATCCCGACGGAGCGGACCGACTCGGCCAGCTCGACCATGGTGTCCTCACTCTCGATGAACTTCGACGCCTCGTCCACGATCACGACCCGGAACTTCGGGCACTTGGTGCACCCGGCGATCCACTGGTCGTGGCCGTGGCCGCCGATCTGCGCGGCCCGGCGGGCGACCTCGGCGACCATGCCGTCGAGGTACCGCTCGCCTTCGGCCTGGTCGTGGATCATGACGTGCATGGCGTCGCGGAACGCCTTCGGCAACTGGAGTCCCTTGCGGCCGTCGATGTAGACGACCTCGGCATCGACGCGCGAGCGGGCCTCGCAGGCCAGTTCGAGCTGCAATGCGGTCTTGCCAGATCCGGAGGCGCCGAGCAGGACCAGCACGCCGATCGCGTTGCGTTCGGCCTTCGGGTCGCCTGGCAGGATCAGCGGCACGATCGAGCCGGTCTGATAGACGGCGAGCCGGATCGGCTCGGCGATCGAGCGGCCCGGGGCGGACAGGCCAGGCCACACGGGCGGGTTCTCCAGCATGTCCACCGGGGAGATCTCCATCCGCCCTACCCGCGGGGTGTCGCGGTTCGGGACCATCCGCACGCCACCGACCGGTACGTCCATGGCGGAGGCGATGGCGGTGCGGACTTCCTTCTTCTGCAGATCGCCGAAGTTGGCGCCGTGGACCATCTCGGTGTGGGTGACGATCCGGCCGTCGATCATCTTCGGCTTGCCGGTCTTGCCGATGTCCTGCAATTCGCGCACCCGGTCGCCGAGTTCGCCGAACACGCCGGCCCGTTGGTCGGTGCCGTCGCCGCGCAGCAGCTTGGTCACCGCGAGCAGCAGTGACGTGGTGACCATGACGATCAGGTAGACCATCACGGCGTCGAACGACCAGGGGCGGAAGGTGAGCACGAACAGCCCGCCGCACGAACAGGCCGACATCAGCAGCGACGCGACCCTTAGCTCGATCTTGCGGGCGCGGCCGACACCCCAGGTGCACCATACGATCAGCGCGGAGCACAGCACGATCAGCCCGGCGCGCCAGGCGGCCTCCCACACGGTGGGGTTGGCGTAGGCGCCCCACATCCGCGACAGGACGCCGGCGAGGATGAGGTTGCCGATCGCGGCGGCAGGCGGGATGACATACGGCAGCGGGTTGCCGCGGACTTCGTAGGAGGCGCCCCGGGCGGCGTCCATCCCGCCTCGGGAGCGGGTCTGGCGGGCCATCAGGCGGCCTTGCCGGGCTTACGGCCGCGGATGTTGAAGTCCGTGGCGCCGGGCTGCTCGTCGTCGAGGGCGATCAGGAACGCCTCGAACCGGTTGCGGCAGACCCGGGCGTACGCGGCGACGGCCAGCATCTCGTCAGCGGAGCGGATCAGCGGCCGGGCGACCTGCCGACCCCAGAACTTCGCGCGCATCCGGGACAGGCCCTGCCGGCGCCCGTAACGCTCGATCTTCATACGGATCAGGCCGGCCAGTTCGTCGATCTCGTCGTGTCCGGCGATCCCGACGTTGCGGATGCCTTCGAGCAGGTCGAGCAGGTCGGCGTCGTCCTTGATGTCAAGGTCGGGAAACAAACGCGCCATCAGGCAGTCCTTTCGGTCAGAGCAGGGCGGCGAGGGCCGCGGTCAGGGTTACGCCGGCAAGCGCGGCGAGCAGCAGATCGACGGCGAGCTGCACCCGCCGGTACTTGCCGAACGCCGCCCGCGACAGCCCCGCGAGCGCGTCGAGCAGTAGTGCCGTGTGTTGGTGCTCGGTGAGGGCGGCGAACTCCGCGCCGAGATCGGCGGGGGCGAGTTGGGCGTAGTGCACGAACCCGTGGTCACCGTCGAGGTTCGGGCGGATCGCCAGCGCCAGGACCGCCACTGCCGCGGCGATCAGCCCCGTACTGATCCACCCGGTGGCGACCGCCGGGCCGGGCAGATGGGCACGGGTGAAGACGGCCAGGGCGACGGTGAAGGCGGTACCGGCCAAGGCCAGCAGCGTCCCGGCCTTGGCGTCCACGCGGGCCAGCTCGGCCCGCACGGTCTGGGTCGCGTCGCCGACCGGCGACGGCTCCATGGTCATGGACCAACTCCCTTGCAGGACAACGAAAAAAGGGGCGGTCGGCACACGGATACTGCTGTGTGCCGACCGCCCCTCAGATGAGGTCAGCGGGTCGGATGGAACACGAGAACACACCGCCGCCGGGCGGGCCTTCCTGCGAACGATCAGTTGCGCTCGCAGTAGAGCTGCCCGGCCCGGGTGGCGCGGACGGTGACGGCGTTGATCCACAGTTCGGCGCCGCCGGGCAGCACGAGTTTCGCGCTGTTGGCCCAGCGTTGATGAGCGTCGCCGAGGTCGATCGGGTCGTCCTCGGTCAGTGCGTGGATCATGCCCTCGCGGGCGAGCTTGGCAACGTCGTCGAACAGGACCATGCCGAGCAGGTGGGGCAAAGTCACGCCGTGACGGAAACGGCCGACCACCCGCAGCACGCGGTGCGGGTCGTTCCAGTAGTAGGCCTCACCGGCCGGGGACAGGTACAGGAACATTTTCCTGCGGTAGGTCTTGATCAGACCGGGGGTGAGGTCGATCTGCTCACCGTCGAGCTTGGCGACGATCAGGCCACGTTCGGCGAGGTCGCACACCGATTCGGGACTGACGTCCTGCGCCTTCAGCATGCTGTGCAGCTGGGCTCGTTCGCCGCACAGGTACTTGAGGCGGCCCAGGACGCGCCACTGTTCGGGTTCGAGGGTTGTCATCAGGGGTGCACTCTCCGATTCCGTGTGGCCGGACAGGTGAGGGGTAGGGCCGGCCGCAGATCCGTTGCCACGGTCGGCGAAGTGGGGGTCAGAACGGCGGTTCGTCATCGGACGCGGCGCCGACCGTTGCCGGTACGGGCGCCGCGGACGTGGCGGGGGTTGACCACGGGTCGTCCTCGCGGGCCTGCGGGGCAGGATTCGAGATGCCCCCGCGGCCGCTAGAGCGGGTCGCCTTTGTGACCGCGGCGAACGCGTAGCGCAGCGAGGGGCCGATCTCGTCCACTTCGAGTTCGTAGACGGTGCGTTTCTCGCCTTCACGGGTCTCGTACGAGCGCTGCCGCAGCCTGCCTTGCACGATGACCCGTGTCCCGCGCTTCAGCGACTCGTGGACGTGCTCGGCCGCTTCGCGCCAGATGTTGCAGGCCAGGAACAGCGGGTCGCCGTCACGCCACTCACCGGTGGTCCGGTCGAGTGTGCGTGGGGTGGAGGCGATCCGGAATTTCGCGACCGCGGCCCCGGAGGGGGTGTAGCGCAGTTCGGGGTCGTCGGTGAGGTTTCCGACGATGGTGACGGTGGTTTCACCGGCCACGATGTGGCCCTCCTTCACAAACGGCGCCAGCTCGGATGCTGGCGGCCACCGCACGAAACCAACCCACCCGAGTGCCGGGCCGGTTGGTTTCGGCGGAAGCCGTCAGGCCGCGGCCTGACGTGCCCGGATCCGGGCTGCGGCCTGCTCGTGCAGGACCCGCCGGGCGGCCTCCCGGGTGGCCAGCCGTAGCGCCAGGTTCGGCGGCGGGGGCGGCGGGGCGGCCTGTTCGGCGGTCACTGCCCGGCCGGCTTCGCGGCCTGGGCCGCGCGGCGGGCGTCGGCGAGGTCTTGTGCCATGCGCTGCGCGGCGAGCCGGGTGTTGCGGGTGCGGGCCTGAACGTCGGCGTGCTGTTGGTTGAGCTGCTGATCGGACATAATCAGGGCCTCCCTCAGAGGTTCCCCTCGTGGGGGTTGATGGGGTGGGAGACCGGCGGCACAGCACATTGCTTGCAGGCTTGGGGCTGTGCCGCCGGGCGTATCTACCGGCCGGGGTTCAGGTACTCGTCGATGTGCTGCGACGCGATCCGGCGGGCGATCCGGCGGGGGACGTCGGCGGCGCGGTTGGCGTCGTAGGCGCGAGCCCATCGGCGGGCCAGGTCGAGACCGGCCTCCGCGTCACTGATGGAGTGATCGAGGCTGATCAGCCAGGCCCGGCGGGTCTGCGGGAACAGGATGATCCAGCGCAGTAGCCGGTATTTCGAGGTGCGTCGTGATAGCCGCTTGGATTGCGGGGCGTCGTCCCACGTGTCCGGGGCGGCGTCGTCTTGGAGCTTGACCCACCACAGGATCAGACCGACCACGGTCGCCGCGCCAAACACCAGGCCGAGCTTGTCGCCGGTGTGCGCGACGTTGGTGTAGACCGCGAAAGCACCGAGCAGCGCGGCCAGCGCGAGGATCTTCCCGATCGGCTTGGCGGCGAGCCCGGCCAGACGCCGCCGGACCCGCCGGTTCGCCAGCAGCAGCAGGACCACCACGGACGGTTCGAGCATCCCCGGAACCAAGAACCGGGTGAAGCCGGTCATGCCGGCCCACTCCCCGAACTTGACCTGCCCGTATGCGGCCAGGAATCCGGCGATACCCGCCACCGTCCACGACGCCACATCCAACAGCAGGTCCCGGCCGGTACGCCCGGCAACGAGGCTGCCGATCACGGATCCGGCGGACCACGTGAGCATGAGCAGCACGGCGACGACCACGAACCCGCCGGCCAGGATCATCGATCCGGGCAACGCCTGTACGACGCTCAGCGGGGTGCGGACCGTAACCAGGATCGCCGCGGCCGTGATAGCGCTCGACAGCGTCAGGGCGACCACGGCGCCCGGCTTCGGTGCCCGGTGAACGTCCGGCGGCGGGGTCGTCGCGACGGGGCTGGATGTGGGCTCCGGTGCGGGTTCCGGCGTCGCGACGCTCGCCGGAACCGGGTCGGGCTCGGTGAGCGTCGCGGGCGGGTCGGGCTCGGGTGCCGAAGCCGGTGTCGCGACGGGTACGGGGTCCGTGTCGTGACGCGGCATCGGTTCCGGCTCGGGTTGTTCATCCGTGGCGACAACCTCGACCGGGTCCGGCTCGGCGGGCTCGGGATCCGGGTCGAGGTCGGTGAGCGCGTCGTCGGTGAGGGCGGGGACTTCGCCAGTGTCGGACATGCCCTGGTTGGCTCGGTAGCCATTGACCAGAGTGGACACGTACGGGCGGCGGGTCTCGATGCCGTACGCGGCGAGCCACTGCCGGACCGCGTCGGTGCGCGGGCCGGGGCCGTGCTCGCAGGCGTACCGGACCCGGTCGGTGATCGTGGTCAGCGCGTCGAGCGCGGCCGTGTGGACCGGGTCGACCTCGACCGTGGTGGGGTCGGGCGGGGCGAGCGTCGCGGTCGTCATCCGGTCACCGCCGTGGTGCCGGTCAGCGCGGCCAGCTCGGCACGCAGCCGGGCCAGCTCGGCCGCCTGTTCCCGTGCTACCGGGTCGGACACCTGCTGGAAGACGTCGATGCGCAGCGCGCCCCGGTAGCCGCCGGCGTCGTGGTGGTAGACACCGCCCGACATGTGGCGCGTGATGCCAGGTTTGCCCAGCAGTACGCCGGCGATCGCGTCGACGGCGGCCACGATCCCGTTGTCCGTGGTGCCGCGGGGCTGGACGGCGAGCGAGAGCGCGGGCGCCGCTATGTCCTTGCCGGCCAGGGTCTCGAAGTCGTCCGCAATGCGCCGCAGCTCGGCGGCGATCTCGGCGTAGGGGTCGGTCATCGCGGGGCCTCCGACCGGGCAAGCTGGGTGAGGAGGTCGCCCACCATGTCGGCCGGGATGAGACCGCGCTCGATCGCGGCGAGCTGGGCGAACTTCATCGCGATCCGCTCCCGGCCCTCGATCAGGGCGGCCCGCGTCGAGTGGTAGCTGTCGTCGTGGTTCTTCTTCTCGTTCATCTCGGATGCCTTGCGCAGCAGCGCGGCAGCCTCGTACAGGTAGTCGGTCATGCGGCAACCTCCGGGGACGCGCAGGTCAAGCACTCGCCGAGCGAGCGCGGGATGAAGTAGGGCCGCACGTGGCGGCAGGTCGAGCAGGTCCGGCGAGCGCGCATCGCCGCGGCCAGGGCCGTACGGACGGCCGGGGTCGCGGTGCGCTTCGGGCGGGCCAGGTCGAGCCGGTACAGGTACGCCACGCGTGTACCGCCCACACCGGCCCACAGGATCTGCGCGGCAGGCTCGTGGCCACCCGGGCAGAGACCCTGTTTGCGCAGTTGACGACGGGTGGCGTAACCGTCCGGGGCGCCTTCCCACCAGAAGGTGGGGATGCCGTGCCGAGTGCCCTCGGGATCCCAGAACGCGGCGCGTATCCGCGACATCAGGCCGCGGGCCGCAGCTCGGAACCCGACAGGGTCGGACGGACGGCGGTGCGGGTGAGCCGGGCCTCGCTGCGGCGCTTGCGCCGCCAGTCCAGCTCGTCCGGGCGCCGGTCCGCGGCGTACAGGGCCTCGATCTCGGCGTCCAGCTCGGCGAGGTCGGACTCGATCCGGGGCCACTCGGCCTCGATCGCAGCCAGGTCACTCGGCGACGGGCCGCCGGTCTCGGTCTCGAAGTCGATCGACATGAGTCGGGAAGTCCTTCCGGTCAGGCGGCCCGCGGCAGCCGGCGACGCCCGGAGCGTCGCGCGGGCTCGGCCCGGCAGGTCGCGCACTTGGTCTCGTCCGGCGTAAGCGGCGCCAGGGCCGTACAGGTCTTGCACGTGCGCCACACGGTGCTCTGACGTGCAGTGATGCTGACGATCGAAAAAAGTGCGGCCATGGTGATTACGCCTCCTAGCTCGATCGGAAAACTAGGGAATGGGTGCGAAGGACGCCCGGTGGACCGGCGCACCGCTACGGCGGCCGGCCCACTCGGAACGCGTCAAACTCGGCCTTCGGGCAGGCCGTTCGAGTCGAGCTAGGTCTACTTGTCCGCCGTCACGCGCTCACGCCGTCGCTCACCATCCGCAGTGCGTCGCGGGGATGTACGCCGGTCGCCTCATCGCATGTCCACCGCCGATGCCGACGGATACGGGACAGCCAGTGCTTTTCTGGCCGCTGAGCGGGGCCTAGACCTGTCGCTTACTGCTGGCGTCTTCTTAGCCGTTCCCCGCTTCCCAGCGGGAGTCAGGACGCCTGACCGGTTTGCGGTACACGGTTCGGTCTACACCGTCTCTATAGATTTAGTTAGCTGGTTTGAGGGTTTGCCCGCAAACTTTGCTTGACTGAACGTAAGGCATAGTCGTCAGTCGGCGCAAGGGTTTGCCCACAAACCTTCAAACCGCGCTACCGTTAGCGCATGGAACCGCAGCCCACGGGGGTCGCCCCGCCGATCCAACTTCGCATTGCCGATGACCTACGCATGAAGATCGAGCGGGGCGACCTTGCAGCTGGAGACCCCCTACCAACGCTGCAAGAGATCTGCGACGAGTACGACTGCTCCATCAACTCGGCGCGCGCGGCTATCGGCCTTCTGAAGCAACAGGGCCTGATCACCGGCGGGAGAGGCAAGGCGGCGCGCGTACGGACGCCGGCCCAACGGGTTTGCCGCTCGTCTGAGCGTCACCAGGAAGAGAAAGATCTTGTGCTTAAGCCGCAGTCAGTCAGAGCGTCGACCGGCGTTGCGGAGACCGACATGGGTAGCAAGATCAAAGATCTCTCGTTCTCCACCCGATATGAACAGATCGAACCCTCGCCGCGCCTCGCCGCGGACCTCGGCATCGCCGAGGACATTAACGTGTTGCGCCGCACCTATGAGATGCGCGACCGCAAGGACGGGCGCCGGCTCTCTTGGAGCGTTTCGTATATTCCCCTGCCGCTGATCGAATCGAACGCACGCCTACTCGACTCCGCTAATGAACCGTGGCCCGGTGGCACCCAGCACCAGCTTCACACGGTCGGCATCGAGGTCATGCGGATTGTCGATCAGGTTTCGGCCTCCATGCCCACCACCGCAGCAGCCCACGAGTGGCGCCTTGACGACGGCGTGCCGATGCTGCACGTCCGACGCATTTCGTACGACGCTGACAACCGGATCGTTGAGCTGTCCGATGCAGACTTCCCCGCCGACCGCACCGAACTCAGCTTCACCACGCCACTCCAAAAGTGGTGACCCCTGCCTACAACACCTGAACTGGAGAACGTGACTAGATGCCGACCGTTTCTATCATCACGGCCGCATACGCCCCGAGCGCCGAGTTCCTGCCGGAGACCATCGCCAGCGTGGCAGCGCAGAAAATGCCCGCCGGATGGGATATTGAATGGGTCGTACAGGAGGATGGCGCCGAACCGTTCCTGGCGGAAATGTTTGCCGGTGTGTCAAACGTCAGCTACGCAGCCAACGGCCGGCAACTCGGGATCGCAGGTACTCGAAATCTAGCGCTTGAGCGCGCGTCCGGTGGTCTACTGCGCGTCCTTGATTCCGATGATCTGCTCTTGCCAAACGCTCTCGAATCGCTGATCCCGCACTTCCTCGGTGGGTCGACGCAATGGGCGGTGGGCCAGGCCGACGACCTCATGACTGATGGAAGTCGCGTATCATGGGATCCCTTAATCCCTACAGGTCCCGTACCGGCCGGCGCGGTCAACAACTACGCAATTGAGCATGGAGGCAACTGGCCGATCCATTGTGCCGGACTCATGCTCCGAACCGACATGGTGCGCGCATTAGGCGGCTGGGCGGGCACCCCGAACGACGAAGACATCATCTTGTTTTCGGCGTTGTCGGAGATCTGCGACGGATACAACGATCCATCGGTGACGTGGCTCTACCGGCAGCACGCAGGCCAGGTAACGCGTACCGCCAGCTGGCGCGCACAGAGCGCGGTCGGCCGTCACATAGCGTTGCAGCGCGTAAACGCCGTTCGGACGTTGGGGCTTATCTCCACAGGTACGCCACCTGTCGACGTTGCTGGTGGCGAACGACTGCGTGTCGATCAGCCCGTCAAGGACCACGACTCGACCGAGTATCTGTGAAATCGCCAATCACTAGCGCGCGCATCTTCGCTCTGCCCGCCGTGCCGATATTTTATGTGAACACACGCATCACTCGAAGGGTGTATCCGTTGGTTCAGTACCCTAGGTAGCACCATAATGATCGGGTGACCATCCAGCAAAACCTTCCACGATGGACAACCTCAGTAGATAGATCGTCCATTATCTACCCGTCCAAGTGGCCAGTCTGGGTAGATGAGCACTCAGACGGAGTCGACTGGCACTGCCCCCAATGCAATGCGCTAATCGGGGAAAAATGTCATCCTAGACGCATCCTGGATATCCTTACATGTTGCCCTCGATGTAATATTTTACTCGCTTTCCCTTCTCGCCTGCCCGGGGAATGCTATACCCAGGGAGCAATTTCCCTCCCTGGGAGAGGGTGCCACCTTGACGAGAGCATGTATTTCTCTGGCAAAGGTATGAGTATCGTCGCACAGTCAACTGTTGATGCATACGATCGGGAGTGCGGAAGGGGTCAGACGGATTCGCAACAAGAGCTCATTCTAGACAGTAAATACCTGCTTGATAAGGTGAAGGTTCTAGAGAATATCTTCGGCACTGACCTGCCCAGCATCCTGGACAGGCACCGAAAGGCCACCTCTACTAGAACACCACCCAAAGATCCACATCGCCTTGTTGAGCTACTGGTATATGTTAGAGAACTGTCAGATTGTTTGAGTGCAACTGACGACTTAGTCAACGTTGACCTTGATCTCAACCGATTGTCAGAATTTTTACTGGCTTCATCAATGTTTCACAGGTGGCGGCATCATCCGGCCATCTCAGACTTGACCCGAAAAATTGCTAAAGGTACGGAGGTTCGCCACTCGGTCATGTTGCTTGGATTAGCTAGCTACATAGTGGATGAAGTGCTACCTGTAGAACTAAAAGAGGCCACGGCTCTCGGCCGCTCTGCCGACCTTGTGACCAGGCCTGTACTGCACGAAGAACTCCTTATAGAACTAAAAACCCCTACGGCACTGCAATCACCAAGAGTTCAAAGTCTGAGTAGCGGAGAGGCCCAGAAGATTCTTAAAAAGGTCTTAGGGGCAGCGACATCCGGTAGCCGCAAGCAACTTGACGCCGCTAACTCTGGAATGGTGGCAGTGGGCGCATTCGGTATCACCGACAAAGATTTTGCCGTTCTGAACCAAGCTGCTCGCGATCTACTCCGAGAACTTGGTTCCAAAAAAGAATCCAGGAAGCCGTACCTAGCTGGCTTTTTGACGGTAAATGCGAAAGCGCATGTTGAGTTTAATGAGACTAAGCCATCCACACTTCGGTTTGCCTCGGCGCTTGAGGTAAATATGATTCCCTACCCCGGCTACAAAGGGGCGTTGAATGTGCGACCCGGGATCCGGACAGGGGGCGGAATCCTGAGCCCACCTGGGCGGTGACGGCACGTCAGTTGCTCACCGGCTGCTCACACGGCCGCCGACATCTGACGAATCCGAGTGACAACGAACGATAGATCAAGGTGGTGTCGAGACACGTCAACGCTGCTAGTGGTGAACCCGACGCGAGTCCTCAACAGGATCGCTAGCACACTGAAAATCCGTCGGGGAACCTTCAGAGGTTCGAATCCTCTACCGCCACGGGATACACGAACAGGCCCCCGAACAGCAGAGACGCCGGTCGGGGCCTGTTTGGTGGTCTCACTCGATGCCGCTTGATTTCACCCGCTGTCACCCATACGGAGCCGTACCCGCCGGCGGTTATTCGCTGACTCAGCCGCGCCAGAGTTCACTCTCGGCGCACGTCTTGTGGCAGGGGCGCATCTGGTCGTCCCGTACCTGTGTCACCTTCTTGCAGATCCGGCAAGGCAACGCCTGTTTCGCCCAGTGCGCGGCACCGCTCCAGTCCAGGAAGCCGATCGTGGGCGGCGCCATCGGCTCTGCCAGCTTGACCGAGACCGGTTCCCGGTCGGCGTCAGGCGAGGCGGGGGGCCGATGGCCGCTGTCCTGCCCGTACCGGCACGACTGGTCGCGGAGCCGCGGGCGGCTGTCGACGCGGGTAATGATCCCGCCCAGTGGCGAATCGTCCGCGCCCGTCGTAGTCGAGTCCACCTTCTCCAGGTCGGATGCCGGCACCCAGAACCACACCGACCGGGTCGCCGTCCGCTGAACGTTCACCGCGACCAACTCGCGGGCCGCGGCCTTGATCACCAGGTCATCGAAACGTTCCAGGGCGCGCGCGTCCGACCAGGATGCGTGCCAGCCCGAGCAGGGCCGACCCGCCTTCTTGTCAGGGCACACCGTGCCCATTCGCGAGCATTCCTCAATCACCAGGCCTCGGACGCCACCCCGTACTGGCAGCTCAGTGTCGGACAGGTACTCATGCCACATCTTCCGGTCGATCCGAGCCCACGGCGCCTGGTCGATCACCTTCGACGTACGGCTGTTCGTCATCCACGCGGGGGTGATCCCGTCATCGGTAGCCAGCTTCGACCGCCGCCGCACCGTCGCCGCGGTGATGGGCGAGAGCTGCGGCTCGAACCCGATCTGGACACCGTCGCCGCGGACCAGCACGTCGGTACGGCGGCGCCGGTTCTTTGAGCTGTCCTCAATCACTGCGTCGAAACCGCCTGCCTCCGCGGCCTTGGCGATCCGCTCCTTGAGCGCCTTGTGCTCGTCGCTCTCGCCCGAAGTGGCGTGCTCAGCGCCGCTGATGTGCCGGGCCTCGCGCGTACCGTCCTCATTCTGCCGCAGGTACAGCCACGGCGGGGCGTCTGCCGGGTGCTGCGGATCGATGCACTGGAGGGTGCCCGACTTGCACTTCCCGTGCAGTTGCTCCCACAGCCCGGGCAGTTCCGGAACGCCAAGATCCTCCCGGGACAGGTCCAGCACGGTGCCGAATTCCACCAGGAGCACGCTCGTACGCATCCGATCACGATACGTGTCGGGTACGACAAGAAGGGCCTGTCGACGGACCGCCGGATGTCCAGACGGGCGCGTAAACCGGTCGACAGCGCGAGGGAGTGTCAGCCTGGCGCCGACAGCGCGGCGTACCGGATGCGTACCGAAACGCTGGTCGGTTGGAGGGTCGGCGAGACGTTTTCCCAATCCAACGCCCCCAAAAGGCGGCACATATCTTGGCCCTCCGGAGGCGATGACTAAGCCCCACTCCGAGGACTGCGTGCCACCGCCGATGCGTCCAGCACTGAGGACCAACTCGATTCATCGTCGGCTGCGAGTAGGTGCACGCCAACGCTGCGGCAGATATCCAGCCAGATGGGGTCAGCAATGCGGCTGACTAGAAGGATGGCTTCCGTCAATCCCCGGGTGGAACGTAGCCGATGACGGTACTCAAGTACCTGACCAAGGCCGAGCCTGAGCTGGGCGGTGTCGTTGCGCTCGACGCAGCTCTTGACTTCGGCAATCATCTGCGTACCTGTCGGGCCCCACCAGGCCACATCGACAGGTGGCTCCACCAGCTCACCCGCGGGAATGCCTCGGCGGTCCAGGTAGGCGATGAGCTGCCGACAGATACGATCATGTTCGCGAACGGCTGCCTCCTTTGCTTGAGGGCTTGTCGCCTGCGTGTCGGGATAGGTGCCTTCTGCAGGTTTGCCGCGGTACCGACGGTCGAAGCCGAGATTCGACGGAACTACGGCGTCGCCGAGCGAGGCGCCGGCGCGCAGTCCTTGCGCGATGCTCGCAGCTTCCCTCCGCATCTCGCCTGGTCTGGTCTGGTAGTCGTCGAAGACAGTGCGATCGAGCCGGTTGCCATTGCTGCTGTGGTTGACGATGTTCCAGGTTTTCCGCGCGACGCCAGCTGGGTTGCGGAAGTCTGGGTGCCGGCGTCCGGCGTGGATAGTTGGGCTTTGCAGGAGCTGGGACAAGGCCTTGACGTCCGGGTGGGATGCCTCGAGCTGGCGCCACCCGTTGTCAGCTACTAGTTCACCGGCGAGGATGATCTCCTCTCGCGTCCAGTCAGGGTTAGCGAGTGACAGCACCTCGAAGCCGAGTATTTCGAGCCGCCGGGCAACAGGCTGCTCGCCGCCTTTGAAGTCGGCCGAGGTAAGCCGTGTACCGACGCTGAGACCGTGGGCGTATCCCATGATCGCTTTAGAGTCGTACAAGCGCTGCTCGTAGTCGATGAACCAGGTGCGAGCAGGCCCGAACCCGTACGTCTTCAGGAAGGGTCGGCGGCCGAGCCGGTCGACCTCTGCGAGGGCATCCAGAACGCTGCGACGAGTGACGGCGGCGAGGTCCATGGCAGGACGATACGACGCTGGTGCGACAGAACTATGGCCCGCACCATGGCGGTGCGGGCCACCGCTCGTAGTAGAAGCTGGTCACTCAGAACCGCCCTGAGCTGTGTTGGCGCTAGACGGTGAGCACTGGACGACACCTTACGGCAAGCACACTCGCGGCCTGACCGTCGCCGCCTTCCTGCATCGCATACTAGCCAGGCGTTGATCTCATTGGGGCCCGGGCCGAGAACCTCGCGTCGGGCCCCAATGGGACAGGGCCGCGAGGTTGTATGGCGCGGCCCCCGCTGCTCGCTGACGGCTCATGTGCTTTCGCGCGACGTAGTCATGAACTGCCGACATCGACCAGATCCTTCAAGTCCTGCACTGGCAATATCGCAGCTAGGTCGGCCGCGCTTATCGTTGGCCTGCCGGCAGGGGGGAAAAACCCTAGCGCGTACATTAATCGCCAGCGGTCTACGATATAGCTTCTAAATATCTGGTGCTCATTGTACCAATCACCACTTGGATCCCGAAAGTCAAACGGAATGTAGCACACGGCGACTGGAGGAACCGTTATGCTGATAATTTTGTTCCAGCGGTTGTCACCGACGGTTTGTTGTTTCGTGACCCACTCTGCCGTGCACGCGCATTGTCCGAAAAGAATCATTCTACCGACTGCCCTATCCCCCGAAGGCAGCCATGCCACGATGTCAAGGCCCCAGTCGCCAGTATTTCCCGCCTTAAATTTGGCCGGCTTAAAAACCGCCACTTCGCATAAGTCATCGGCAAGCTGGTTCAGCTTGTTTACCAAGCTGCCAACATATCGCGAGGGCACCCCAAGTGGATTCTTTCCAAACAGGTGCACCTCAGCCTCTGATGGCAGGGAAAGCTTGGCCGCAGCCAGGCATAGCCATTCGAACCGGCCAGCGAGGGATACCATGGCGGAGCGTGGGACATATTTGAACGACGAACACACGAGGAGAAATAGATAGACGATGCGAGGGTCCGTCAGTGAACGTTTCGTTAGAATACGACCATTGGCCGACAGCTCAAAAGGGTAGGTATCGTCATACCGGAGAGCTCGTCCGGCCAAGTAGTTGAACACCTCTCGGGCGTGACGCTGGAATTTGTCATTCTGGGACGCTTGATTACCGCTACCAGTCGAGCGCTGCCGTTCGATTTCCTCAGCAAGATCAGAGTCCGACAGCATTCCAGCCGACGCCGTAATGCAAAGCAGCTCAGCCCAATCTGCCCAGTAATGTAAATCACTATCGCCGGGCGGATCGGAGAGATCGTCTATTAGAGATGCCACGCTACTCTTCCTCGTCCAGCAGAGCCTGAACGGCCTTCCGCAGATCAAGGGCTAGTCGACGCACTTCCTCGATGGCAGCAACATCCTCCTCCGAAACCGGGTGACCTTCAAGGCTTCCCGCAGCAGACTGAAGGTTCCTGCTGGCAAGGAGAACATATTGTCGGAAAGCATGGCCGTCTCCACTTGCCAGGGAAAGAGCGTTGTCTAGTGCCTCTCCATTTCTCAATGCCGCCACGGACTCTTCGTTCCCAACGACCTCCGCGAGCTTCTTGATATTACGCGACTCACCCAGTACAGTGACCCCGTCAACTCGCTCAAATACCCATTTGACGATATCACTCAAATGATTGATGACGAGGTTTTCAGCCGCTACGTCCTGCGAACTTGATAGCCCCAGATAGGCGACTATATTACTGTACGCTAGAACTGACGATATCAACGAGAAGTCGACTGTCTCCTCGGACAGGCCAACTATTCCGAAGTACGCGTTCTCCTCCGCAATCTCATAGAGTCGGAGAGCAGCCAAAAGCCTTCCTACATAGTCTGCCCGGCTCCCAATCGTCCGAGCCAGCTCTTTGAACTTTTCGCGATTATCCTCTCCCTCGACATCTTCAATCCTTTGCCGTAGAAACCTGGCCTTCGCGAGCGGGTCCCATTCCCTGATACCTGTGACGTGGCGATAGCCCAGATGCTTAAGGATCTCTTGCCGGCTCTCGAATATGAGGCACGGTAATAGCGTAGGCACGGCGGTTGCCTTCTCGGCCTCCGCACCGACAGCGGCCGCTTTTATTGGAGCCTCGGAAGGGTTCACCAGAAGCTTCGACGCGGCCAGCCGACGGTTCCCCTCGACCACAATATTAAGAGCGATGTCGCCGGGGTGCGGATATACCAGTAAGGGTTCTCCTGGAAAGAAGCCTTGTGCAGCGATCGAGCCCATGAGGTCGAGTAACCCGGCGTCCGCAAGCATGAAACTTAGAACTTCTACCTCATTCGCCCCGTTTACCGATCGCGGGAACCGCGGGTTCTCAGGGTCGAATCGCAGCCGTTCAATAGGTATGTCATCGAATTTTGGCAGCGACACATCTGCTCCTGACTAGGCTGACCGCTCCCGCTAGCCTCATCGCCAACATGTGCGACACAGGCCATCACGTCCTACATCGTGCCATCGCAGCGGCGTCTGAGGGAGGCGCAATCAGGGTTTCGCGCCACTGCTTCCGGGTGGGCCTGTAGGCGCCTGTGGACGACGTGGTCCTGGCAAGGGCCGGGTGTGTGTCACAGGGCATCGGCCCGACGGTCAATGCTGCTCCGGCAAATATGCGGTAAGAACGGGTCCTCAGCAGTCGCTCGCGCAGGTCATGCGTGGCGGGGCCTACGGACTGTAAATGCGTCTCGAGTGGCAGGGGTCGAGTCCTCTACCCGGCCCAGAAGCGCGAAAGTCCCCTCATCCGCCTAGCGGCCAGAGAAGGGCCTCTTGCAGTCCGGCGTCGCGCCGACCGCCGACCTTCGCCAGGCCCTGGACGGACCCTCACCGCAGAGAACAGAAGCCGGTCACTCAGACTGCCCTAGCCCTCGCATCCAGCTGGACTGCCCTGCCGGGCTGACCGCCGAAGGAACGACCGAGCTTGGAGGTGCGCAGGTTGGCTGCAAACGTCGTAGGTTCGGGCCATGTCCATCAAAGACCAGAATCGTGACGGCTTGGTTGGGCCGATCGAGAGCTTCATAGGCGAGCGGCAGAGGTTCGCTCGCGACGTGGTCGTCAACGTGCTGGCCAACCTTCTCGCAGCTGCGATTCTGTACATACTCGGCGTAGCGGTGGGGCTGCTACCTCGGTCGGGCCCAGCCCTGTTTATCGCCTTCGTGATCACGGGGACACTCCTAGGCGGGAGCTACTTCTGGGTCATCGAGTCGCGCAAGGTTCGGACACCACCGTGGGTCTTAGAGGCGATGGCTCTGTACGGCGTGGCCTTCTACAGCTTGGCGCTGTACTGCTTCCCCAGCATGCCCGGGTTCCTCCGCTGGTTTTGCTATATCGCCCTGGGGGGCGGGCTCCTCATGGCATGTCATCCCCTTGTCGCTCGTGTTCGGCGAAGCGCCGCGGAGTACCTTCAGCGGTGACCGCCGCGTCCTGGGTGCTGGCTAGCCTGCGGCCGGGGCTTCGCCCAGAGCCCTGCAAGGTCCGTACACGCGGCCAGGACGAGGCAATAGCGACGCCTTCATCAATCTGCCCTTTGGTTACTGGTACGACCAGTGGGACCAAAGGCTGAGCTCGACCGCGACCGCCATGGCGTTGGTGCTCTCTGCCGAGTTCGGCGGGGTCGCCCTGCCCACGAACCGCATGCCTGACTGGTACGGGTGGTCTCCTGACAGCGCGGAACGCGGCTTCGACGAACTCGAGGTGCACGATCTTCTAGTCCGCAAGAAGTTGGGCCGTAAGGCGCCCAACGCACCCGCGGGCTGGACGGCCGAGAACCACTACACGTTGCAACGTCCGTTCAAGCATCGCAGGCGTAGCCGGCCCACTTCCAAGCCGTCCGACCAGCTCGCAGAAACCTGCCGCGCAAGCCCAAGACGAGTACACGCTCTTTCTCAGGGGTACGGCCCAGGCCGCCGAGAGCGTCTTCGACATCAAGGCTTAGTGTCGTGCGACTACTTGTCGTGTGACAGTAGGGTGGCCTTCGAGTGGCAGGCACCACTCGAAGGCCGATCCAGCAACGCCCCATCCCGCAGCGATGACAAGACAAGGAACTACCAGACAGTGACAAGACTAGTTCGGCGGCGGCGAAGTGAAGTCGATCAGCCACAAGACCCTCGTCGCGAGACTGCGTTGCCCCTCCGTTGGGGGTTATCGCGGTAGGCGGACTGGCCTGCGGCCTTGCCTCGGGCGCAGCAGCAGACCCGACCGTAGGCGCCACGATCGGCCTAGCCGTCGCCACGTTCCTGCATCAAGTGCTCGCTAAGAACTGATCGCACGGGGTCCGGCTTGTCGTCACGTCAGGCCGGACCCTACGAGCATCCTTCAGTCAAGGCCCTCAGCTATCGCACGGCTCGTAGCTTTCCATGTGCCCCGCGTCCAGCCGCCGCGCCATCAACCGCATGGAGATGCCCAGTAACAGCCGGCCCGGTCTCTCCCCCACCGTCTACGACCCGCATGGTGAGACCGAAGACGATAGAGCCCAGTTCGTCCTCCGGAAGGCAGAGGTCGGCAGCTATTTTGCGTGGCGTCCACCCATCCTCGCGGGCCAACTCGAAAAGCTGCTTGAGGAGGACCGAAGATTCAGGGTCGCGGCCAGCGGGCTCACCTGCCCGGTAACCGCGCTGGGTCAGCTCGATCATCCAGGTGCGGTAGATCCACTCTGAGACAAAGCCAAGTTGGTGCAGTCTGTACGCCATCGCCACGGCTGAGACGCGCCAGTGGCTCTTGAGCGTGAACAGGTCATCCAGGGACGGTCGGCCGACGACCTGCATCCTCAGGCTGTCTTCTGGCACGAGGAAGGCTGAGGCAAAGTCGTTCGCTTCAAGCTCGAAGCGCCGCTCCCGCTTGGTGAAGACTCCACGATGCAGAACGAGGTGTCCTAGCTCGTGAGCTAGGTCAAAACGCATGCGTTCGGCGGAACGATCGACGTTGAGGAAGATGAACGGCCGTCCAGCCTCCCAATAGGAGAATGCATCCACCTCCCGGTCGGAGCCCGGCAAGGAGAACACTCTTACGCCATGGCGTTCAACCAGGCCCAGCATGTTCTTGACAGGCTTGGGACCTAGCGCCCATTCGGCCCGAAGACTCTCGGCTGCGGCAACGGGCCAGGCCACACGGTCCCGCTCGCGTGGCTCTGCCTCGGTGAAGTCGGGTACCTGCGGAGCAGGAGTCTTGTAATGCCGATCCATCCACCGGCTAATCAGGCTGGCCAGCTTAGCCATGGCCAATACCCGCTCGACCTTGTATGCGGAGACAGTCGACAAGGCACGAAAACTGACGGCCGCCTTGTCGACCGCAGAGATGTCGTCCTCAAAGAAGAACGCCCTCGGGAAGCCGAGAACATCACTGATTGCTTCCGCGGGCGGACTTTCCGTGTCGCCCGTCTCCCAGGACGTGACTGTGCGACGGGAGACGCCGCACAAGTCGGCTAGTTGTTGCTTCGTCAGCCCGCGTCGTTCGCGAGCAAGTTTGAGGCGACTGGGATTAAAGGACTCATCAATCTGGTCGGTCCACAATCCTTCCGGTGTCGTCATCATCGTCGTCCTCATCCGGCGGCGAGAGTTGTACCGCGTTGCTAATCGGAACAGGTGCTATCAAGATCCGCTCTCTCCACTCTTCCACCTGGCCGTCAGGACCGAAGGCCGTCGGGAGGGAGAGCTCGAGAGCAATGTCGTCACTGCGTGGGTTGGATAGTAGGAAGTAGGTCTTGACGGATTCGTCTTCGGCCCGGTCCGGCACGCCGGATTCCGCCGGGAAGAAAGCCAACTCCAGCTGCTCGTAGATGACGTTCTGCGCACCACGTTCGATGGCCATCCGGCCACGTCGGCGCTTGAGGCGAGGTTCGTGGCCGGCCTCGACGCCTGCCCAACGATCGCCGCTGTGCAAGGCGATGCCAATGCCCCGCTGAACGGAGTACACCGTCTCGTAGTTGCCGCTGCGGCCGATCGCCCAGTCCGCTCCTGGCAGCCGGATCAGGATCGAACGCAGCGCGGCGAGCGACTCCGCCCACATCACGATCCCGGGGTAGTTGGCCGGATAGACCCCGGTTCCCACCGCAGGTGGTGCCCCACGGACGTTGTCCCGACGGAGCCGTCGGGGTCCACCGCCGCCGACCTGCTTGCTTTTCCCATCGCCGACAGCAAGAGCGTCGTGGAAGTACTGGGTCTCCAAGCCGAATTGGGCCAAGCGGGTGGGGGCCTCGTGAGGCAGCCAGACGCGCCTGCGTCCGGGCTGGGGTAGGGGTTGCACGAACACCGTCCTTCCAGATGGCGACTTCCCGAAACGGTACCTCATTTGAGGCGCGAAAAGAGGAAGCCACCATCCCGCGTGTCATAGCGGAAGGATGGTTTGGCATGCCGCCAACCTACGGGGTCCGGACTACTCGATCAAGGAAACGATCACACCGTTTCAGGCATGGATGACCAGCTGCTGAGCCTTGCCGCTGCTGGTCTTCTCACCGAGAGGTGGCGCGCGACAGCTCGCGGCTAGCTGCTCACCGGTTGCTCACACACGCAACGACAGCGGATGAGATTGCACAGGATCGTGCGTTAGCCCTCCCGCGCTTGACCTGCACAGAGCCCCTCGAAAGAGTTAAGGTCGGCGTACGATGACACCGAGACTCGCACCCTGAAAATCGGAAGGTCGGCGGTTCGACCCCGCCCCTGGCCACCAAGCCTCTCGCCGGGCTTTGAGCATCGCCCACCTGCGGAAACGCCGGGTGGGCGTTTTGCTGTCCCGGCCTCCGATCGCATTTCCTGCCGGCACGTCTCTCCTGTGGTCATCTCTCTCCTGTGGTCACGTTTCTAGCCGGCCGCCGTCAACTCCTCGTCAGACAACTCAGCGCCGCGACGGCGGACGCGGACGCCGTTGCAGTCGCGGACGCCGTCGCAGTCGCAGTCGCCGTCGCAGTCGCGGCCGGGTCGCAGTCGCGGCCGCCGTCGCAGAAAGATCCTGGGCACGAGGACGCCAGAAGCCTCGATCGTTGGCCGGGATGAAGCAAGGTCCTCAAAGGCAGCCCTACAATCCGCGACATCTTCGGCTTACACAGACCCGAGTTCATAGGTTGTCATGGGACCAGATGACATGAGAACATGCGTGCGCTCCAAAGCAACCGGTCTTGAACGGTTCGCTTCTTTACTGCCGACAGACATTTACACACCGTGGATCGCTGCGGCCAGAGGGCTGTTCAGCCCCGTCTAGGTCGGCGACGCGTGCTCACGGTGCACGTCTTGCCCGTTGGTTCTCCGGTGAAGGGTCGAGACGGTATGCCGTTGAGGGTGCGCGGGATCATCCGAGCGATCGAAACAGACGGCTGGGAGTGGTCGGCATGCGGGGAAGCCATCGGCAGTACAAACGCCCGATCAAACGGGGACGAGTCACCATCGCCGGAAACCAAGCAGGGACTTGTTACCGGCCGAGAGCGAAGCATCCTGAGACAAGATGGTCTGTCAGGGGGCAATTGGTGAGCGCTTACGCAGTGGTCGTCGAGCGTGCCGAGGACGGCGGGTTCGGTGCCTGGTCGCCAGACCTTCCCGGTTGTGTCGCGCTGGGCGACTCTCGCGAGGACGCGTTGGCCGAGATGCGGGATGCCATCGCTTTCCACCTGGACGGTTTACGGGAGGCCGGCGAGCCGGTGCCGGCGCCGACCGCCGAAGCTGTGGATCTGTTCGCGGCCTGACGCACGACACCAACGCCGGCGACTCGGGCGGTGGTTACAGGCTCGGTGTAGTCATCGCGGGCCCAGCCAGCCAGCGTCTCCGGCCGACAGCACTCGGGAGCGATTGCGATAACTGCACCGCGCCCCATGGATCCCACCTGCAACACCACCGTCACCCGCCCTCCGGTGAGCACAAGAGTCCATATCAGACGTCTGGTCTCGGGCCGGCTTCCTCGACCGACATCGCCAGCGGCGCGCCGCCGATCACCATGAGTGGATCACTCGGAGTTCTGCGTTGGATGTGTTGGCTACCCACTGCGGGGTCTCGTGGCAAGCCGCCTCGCGAACGGGGCTGGCTGACCTTATTCCCAACCCAGGGAGCGTGAACGGCCTGGTTAACGGGCAGTAGTGGGGTATGGCCTACTTGAAAGCGCAGAGTCCTCCCGCCATGACTGAGATTCGGCGGTGGGTGCTTGACAGTCCCGCGCAGTTGAAGATTTTGCGGGCTGCGTTGCATGAGGCTATTACCGGGCAGGTGCTGCCGGTGGGGGCGGTGCTGGACGAGATTCCCGAGAAGATGGTGCTGGTTGCTACGGAGCTGGCGACCAATGCTTTGCGGCACGGGTTGCCGCCGACCACTACGCGGCTGGGGCGGAGCGGGGATCGGTTCGTGTTGGATGTGACCGATCATGCTCCGGAGGTTGTGCCCGAGTACAGCGAGGGGCGGGCGCTCGGGGCCGGGGGGTTGGGGCTGCAGTTGGCGAAGCAGTTCGCGCTTGATATCGGTTGGTATGTCGAATCAGATACGAAGCATGTCTGGGCTGAGTTCCCGCTGCCGGGCTGATTTAGGATCGCGGAAGTTGACCACTTCAGAGGTGTTCGTGACTGAGTCCAGCTACCAGATTGCCAGGGAGGCGAGCCGTGTCCGGCTCTCCGGCGATTTTGACATCAATGCCCGCGATGACCTGCGGGAAGCGCTTGAGGGAGCCGTCCGGGAAGACGGCGCCGCGGAAGTCGTCGTTGACTTCGCGGCGGCCGAGTTCATGGACAGTGAGGCTCTGGGCGCGCTGATCGACGGGTTCAACGCCGGCCGGGACGCCGGGGTGAAGATGTCGATCGTGAACGCACATGGCATCGTGCTGCGGGTGCTTGACGTGTCCGGGGTGCTCGAGCTTTTCGACTGATCCCTAGACGTTCAGCAGGTTGCCGGGGCCGGTCCAGCGGCGGACGATGCGCTGGCGGGTGTGGAGCTTGCCGTTTACGCGTACGCGATAAGTCCGCTTTGTCTCTCGAAGAGTCTGCCATGTCCGGCTGCCGCTGCCCGTGGGACGCAGGACCCAGGTGCGGCAGTCGGTGCGGTGGGAGCCGTCGACCTTCGTGGCGAGGCAGCGGTTCGTGATGCTCATCCGGTACGGGTTGGCGCCGGTGTTGCCGGAGGTGCCGAAGACCCGGGACATCGCCTGGTACCAGTTCCACGCCATCTTGGAGTAGCCGAAGTCGTTCGGGTGGTGCAGGTCGTGCAGGTCGATGCCGCCGACCGAGGACTGGTCGACCACCGTGATCCGGTTGTCGTGCTTGCTCGCGACGACCCCCGGGATGAGGCTGTTGTAGATGCGGTCCTGGGCTGCCTCGCGGGGCACCCGGGACATGATGATCTGAGCGACGAACAGCTGGGCCTCGGGCCGGTCGGCGCGGATCTGGTCGATCATCGCGGACAGCTTGCGGGCTGTCGTGTAGGGGCCATCGCCCTGGGTGATGTTGTTGGTGCCGGCGTGCACCAGGACGACGTCCGGGCGGTAGGAGCTCAGCCAGGAGTCCAGGTTCTCGGAGAGCTCGTCGATCGTCCAGCCGCCGTGCCCCTCGTGGCTGATGTTGCTGCCGGTGCCGTCGCTCTGCGAACCCACGTAGTTGATCTCCATGCCGCCCTTGATGAGACGGTCGGCGAGATCCATCCGGTACGAGGAACGCGTCGGCGAACCTGTCCCGCGGGTGATCGAGTCGCCGAGCGGCATGACCCGGGTGGCCTCGTACGACTGAGCCGCTGCCATCCACGGGGTGGCCGGCGCGGACGTCGCCGCCACGGCCGGAGTCACCGCCGGCGCCGCAACGGCCGCGGCGATCTGGGGAGCGCCGGCGAAAGCCGCCGCGCCGGTCGCCAGTACGCCGGTCAGTGCCAGCAGACCCAGCCGCCGTACGCCGGTCTTTCCCTGCTCACGAACTCCCACAACAAGCCCCCTCCGATCACCTCAGACGTTCTGAAGTTCGGCCCGGAGCAGGGGCGGACGATCACCACTTGGTAGCCGTGAGTTGTGATCAAGGTGCGGGTGTTCTCAGAGCAGATCCAGGATCGCGGTCGCACAATCGTCGGCCGTACGGGTGGGGCGAATCGGCAGCGACTCCGGCCACGGGCGGCCGCGGTGCAGCCACACCGTCCGGAGCCCGGCTGCGGCTCCCCCGGCGATGTCGTATTCCGGGTGGTCGCCGATCATCCAGCCGCCGTCAGCCAGGGAACGGCCCGCTGCATCGGCGCCGAGCTCGAAGATGCGGCGGTCGGGCTTGCGGACGCCTGCGCCTTCGGAGATGACCCAGCCTGCCACGAGCTTGTCGAGCCCGGTGTGGCGCAGTTTTGACTGCTGCTGGCGTACTGAACCATTGGTGACGACGACCGGCGACCAGCCCGCCGCGACCGCCGAGATCAGCGCCGCGCCCACCGCCGGGTCGAAGCGCACGTGAGCCACAACGCCCGACCGCAGTTGGGTGAGAACGTCGTCGGCCGAAACCGGCAGATTGAGCCTGGCTTGGATCTTGGCCGCCAGCCGGGGCCGGGGCTCGTATCCGTCGAGGTCTGCCTCGATGACCCAGGTGACATCGTTCGCCGAGCCGCCATGGGCCGGGATCCACTGGGCTGCCCAGGCGCGGAACGACTCCGTACGGTCGATGAGGGTGTTGTCCAGATCGACGAGCAGGAGCATCGCTCAGGCCGCGCGGTGGCGGAGGGTGGCGACCGTGGAGCCGGCGAGGGCGAGGAGGCAGTCGGGGAGTTGGCCGTCGGCGATGGCGGCGCCGAAGAGGGCTTCGCCGGTGGGGACGTCGCCGTTGACGTAGGCGCTGACGAAGCGGGCTACCCAGCGTTTGTCGTAGCGGGCGTCGTCGATTCCGGGGAAGTCGAGGGTCCAGCCGCCGCCCATGGGGATGTTCTGGCCGACCATGGTTGCTGCGAGGCACCAGGCGACGTCCCAGGCACCGACGACGCCCGAACGGTCGACGACCGCGTCGAAGGTGCCGACCACCGCGTCGCTGTCGCCGCTGAGCGCGCAGTCCAGCACCTGCGCAGCGTCGTCGAATGCGTGCTGTGGTACATCGGTCACGTCAAGAAAGGTACGCGGAACCGTCAAGAAACGCCGGGCCAGGGCGACTACGCGCCGCGGAGCAGGCAGGTGAGACGGGCTGTGCAGACGCGGTCGCCGTCCTCGTCGGTGATGACGATCTCGTACGTGACCGCCGTGCGGCCCCGGTGCACCGGTGCGGCGACCCCCGTGACGGTGCCGGAGCGGACGCCCTTGTGGTGGGTGGCGTTGATGTCCACGCCCACCGCGAACGGGCGGTCGACCGTGGCGCCGTGCAGGACTGCGCCCACGGACCCCAGGGTCTCGGCCAGCACGCAGGAGGCGCCGCCGTGCAGCAGGCCGTACGGCTGGGTGTTGCCCTCCACCGGCATCGTCGCGACCACTCTCTCGGCGGTCGCCTCGCTGATGTCGATGCCCATCCGCTCGGCGAGAGAGCCGACGCTCCCACTACCGAAAAGGGCCTGCATGCCGTCCGCCGCGGTATTCACGTCGGCCTACGTTACCGGTGAGTTTCGTGGATTCCAGCGACTTCTGTCACAACTCAGGGGTGCAGTAGTGGAAGCGGGCACCTAGGTTGGGAGCGACCCAAGGCGACCCCCAGCGAGGAGACAGCAATGAGCGACCCCCAGGAGATCGTGGAGACCCGCGGGGACGACCGCGTCGATCTGCTCGCTAGCGACACCAACGGTGACGGCAAGCCCGACGTGTGGGTGTCCGACACCGATGGCGACGGCAAGCCCGATCTGTTCCAGTTCGACACGGACGGCGACGGCAAGGTCGACATCACGATGGTCGACCTCGATGAGGACGGCACCCCGGACACGATCGTGGACGGCGACGGTGGGCACCCGCCCGTTGTCTGACCTTCCGCTCGGGTTTTTTGTCTGACCTTCTGCTCAGGCGCCGCCGAGGCTGCTGATCAGGGCCCAGAGGACTGCTACGGCGAGGGCCGTGGAGAACACCGCCGATGCGGTGCGTCGCCACGGTCCTTTTCCTTCGGGTACGAGCGCTTCCGGGTGGCCCAGGCTCACGAGCAGGTGACGCTGCCGGCGTACCTCGAGGTGCCGGCGGGTCAGGTCCGTCGTGCCGCGGCTCAGCTCGACCGCGAGGCGGGCCTGGGCGTGCTGCAACCTGCGGACTGCTCCGCGGGCGCGCCAGCCGGCCCGGGCGCGGGCGTGGGAACGGGCGCTGGCCCGGCGCGAACCGGTCCTGAGCGCCTCCACCTCCGCCGGAGTGATCAACTCGGGGTCGTTCAGCTCGACCAGAATCGCTGCGTAGTAGTCAGCCTCGCGGTCGTGGGCCGAACGCACGAGCAGCCAGATCAGCACGAGCGGCGGCAGGCCCTTGAGCACCAGGACCGCGAGCAGGGCCACCGCGCCGTTGCCGAGGCCGTCGCGCAGGAGCGGGGAATTCCACAGGACGTGCGACGCCCAGGCTCCGAGGACCGCCAGGGTTGCGGCCCCTATCCGGGTACGCCGGGGGCGCTCTCCACGAACGACCAGGTAGCCGATGCCCGCGCCGGCGAGCGCGCCGAACAGCGTGTGACTCCAGACGCCGGAGAGGAAGCCGCGCAGCAGGAACGTCGTGAACACCGGTTCCACGGTGTCGCCGCGGCCGGCCAGGGCGACTGCGCTCATCGCATACACGATGTCTTCGATGATCTGGAAGCCCAAGCCGACCACCGCGCCATAGACAACGCCGTCGAGCACGCTGTTGACCTGGGCGCGGGCGATCAGCACGATCGCGACCACGCCGAGGGTCTTGGCGATTTCCTCCACCGTCGGGCCGGCCAGCGCGGCACCCCAGTCGGCGGCCAGGCCGGGTGAACCGAGCTTGGCGATGATGTCGTCGAGGGCGCCGCTGCCGGGGATCGAGACGGAGGTGGCGACCAGGCCACCCCACGCGAACGCCACGGCCAGGAGCACCGGGGGCTCCCGTTCGAGGAAGTCGAGCTCGGCGACCACGAACGAGAACGGCACGGCGAGCAGGGCGAAGAGCAGGGTCGCGGTGAGCAGTGCGATCGGGAAGGTCGCGGCATAGTGCGCTGCGATCAATGCCATGCGTACGCCGCCGGCGGCCAGCAGCGCGAGCACGATCCAGAACGCGGGGCGGCGGATCAGTCCCAGACCCGGTTCGGCCCCGGGCTGGACGGGGGCGGTGCGTTCGCTGCGCAGCCTCGGTTCCGCGGTCATCCGGGCGGCTCCGCGTGGTACTCCAGCGTGCGGGTGCTCTTCTCGATCGCCGACAGGGTGGGTCCCAGATCCAGATCGGCGCCGCTCACGGTGACCTCGATGGTGTGGCCGTCGGCGACGAAGACGGCGTAGCGGCCGCCGCGACCGGGACCGCTGTATCCGCCCTGCAGACCTTGCAGGCCGCCGATGGTCGCGACCATGAGGTCGGGGCCGGTGACCTGATATCCGGAGTTTCCGATGATGCGCTGGCGGAGCCGGGCCACCGCGGCCGACAGCGACCCGTCGTAGGGCTCGACGGTGATCAGGTAGCGGACCGTCCCGAGCCGGAAGAGCACCTTCCCGGTGTCCTCCGCGGGCCGGGTCACGGTGAGATCGATGCTGGCGCCGGGTGGCGGTGTCACGAACACCCCACCCCCGATCTCTAAAGGGCGATCGGACCGCACAGGACGTTCGGAGGGCAGCGCGTGGTTCAGCGCGGGGAGCCCGAAGGCGAGACCGCCGAGCGCGGCGACCACCCCACATGCACCGAGGAGATTCGTCAGCTGACGCCGAGTAACCCTCCTCATCCCCCATACGCTAACCGCCCGTGGCGGCCACCTCTCGATGGAGAACGATTTGTCCTTTTATTCCGAATGTTCGCGGAGATAGGAAGAAGGCACCGCCGCGATCAGCCAGACACCGTTCTCGCTGCGGTGAAAGACGTGCCCCGCGGCGGCCATGGCGGCGGTGTCGACCGCGAAGATCACGACGTCCGGGGAGTGCCGGCGACCGACAGCCAGCGCGGTTCGCCGGTCGAGCGACAGGTGCATGTGGTGCCGGCTCCCCGGCCGCAGACCGTCCCGCATGATCGAGGCCAGGTTCTGCCGCGCCGTACCGTGGAAGAGCATCGTGGGAGGGTCGGCCGGCGCGAGCCCGAGGTCGATGTCCACCCGGCGGGAGTGCCCCTGGTTGGCCCGGATCCGTTCGACGCCGTCCGGCCCGGTCGTCACGGCGAAGCGGGATTTGTTGTTACCGGCGACGATCGTGTCGAGCTGTACGCGGTTGATTCTGAGCGCCGCCAGCAGGTCGGCCACCGGGACCCACCCACCGGCGTCGAGGGTGAGGCCGGCCGACTCGGGCCGGTGCCGCAGCACCATCGAGATGCGGCGGCTCGTCTTGACCTGCTCCCTGGTGAGTTCGGTCATGTATGTAGCTCCATGACCGCAAGGTAGTAGGGATGGTCCTGCCGGTCGATCGATTTCAGGCGCCACGGGGTGCCCTGGAGCAGCTCTTCCAGCTCCTCCACCGAGCAGAACAAGTAGTCGAACCAGGTCGTGGCATGCAGCCGGTAACGCAACCGGAGTCGCAGTTGGCCGCCGAACCGGCCGCGCTCGCGGTTGCGCTCGTGATAACCCACGTGGACCGGGTCGGTCGTGCCGTAGGGGTCGGTGCCCTGCGCGATGATCCTGGCGCCGGGACGGGCCAGGGCGGCGAGCGCGGCGAGGAAGACCGGTGCGCGATCGCGGCCCTCGAGCAGTCCCAGGTTGTTGCCCAGCAGCAGGAACGTGTCGTAGCGGGTGGTCGTGCGGGCGTATTGGTCGACCGGGGCGATGACGGTGTCACGCAGGCCACGCTTGCGGGCGATCTCGATCGCTCCGGGAGAGATGTCCAGACCGGTCACGGCCATGCTGCGGCGCTGGAGCTCCAGCGCCGTGCGGCCGGCACCGCAGCCGATGTCGAGCACCGCGCCACGGCACATGCGCAGCGCCCGGTGATCGTGTGGCTGCCACTCGTCCGGCTCGGCTACGTACTGGTCGGCGGGAGCGCCGTTGATCAGGCCGTCGTCGCGCTCGATGATCTCGATGACCGGGCGGGGCACGCGGCCGCCGGCCAGGGGGCGGGGGCCGATACCGGACCGTACGGCGTACGCGTCGCGGACCAGCTCGCCGAAGACGTCACCGATCGGGGGTTGTTCCATTGGCACTACTCTGCCGCCTGGAAACGATCAAGGGGCGATCGCCTTCCCCGGCGCTCGCCCCTTTTATCGGTCCCAGCCCGACTCGACTGTATGGTTCGTCAGTCGCCCTGACGCTGCGAGGGAATCTGTCCCTGCAGCAGGGCACGAACCTCCGACTCCCGGTAGCGACGGTGCCCGCCCAGTGTGCGAATTGCGCTGAGCTTGCCCGCCTTGGCCCACCGGGTGACGGTCTTCGGGTCGACTCGGAACATCGACGCCACCTCGGCCGGCGTTAGTAGCGGCTCAGGATCGTGCGTACGCGATGCCATCGGTCACTCCTCCACAGGTACCTAAAGACATCGGCCGGGGTCCCGCCGGCCGGTGTGTGTTTCATGGTCCGGCTAGTCCCCGATGTCCGACATGGGCCGAACGGCCGAAGGTCCCTAGATAGACGGTTGAAGCATGACCGATTTATGCTGGTTTTCTACGCCAGAAAGTGTCTTGTTTGGACCTAAAATCACGCTTCGGGGGATGGCCGTTACGAAGAGTGTTCACCTTGGGAGCGCTTCCATCTGCGCCGTTCCGTCCTATTTCAGCTGGTCAGAGCGGCATGAATGGCACTCAGTTACAGCGCTCCAGCAGCTGCACGGCCCGCCACCGGTCGACGATCTTCTCGTACGCCTCCGTGGCGGCGTCGGCATCGCCCCGCGACAGCGCGGAGAGCCCGGCCGCCACCAGCCCGGGTGAGTCGTCGGCCTGCAGGTCATCGTCCTTGAGCAACCCCGTCAGACCGCCGTAGTCCAGCTCGACGATCGAACGCGGGTGGAACTCCTCGAGCCAGCGGGTGCCCTCCTCCACCGCCTCGGTGATCGGCGCGTCCCCCAGCGACTTGCGCAGCACCGAGACCCCCCGGTGCGCCCGGCGGCGAGCCTTGGAGATCTCCGTGCGGTAGCGCAACGTGCGCCGGCCCCCGGACAGATTGATCTCCCGCTCGTCCAGGTCGACGAAGACGAACCACCGCAGCGGCACGCCCCACGTGGCGACCTGCTCGTGCACCCGGGGAACGCCGTGCTCCAGCACCTTCGCGCCGCTGCGCCAGTCGTCCACGACGGCCTTGGCCTGCCCGGCCAGCACCGGCGGCACGAACGCGTCGGCCAGCACGCTGGGCACGCCGTCCCGGGCGTTCAATGCGGCCTCGGCGACCCGCAGGCGCAGATTCCAGGGGCAGACGAGCAGCGTGTCACCCCACTCCATGACATACGCCTCGTCGGGCAGATCGGGCAGCCGGGTCCAGCCGGCCCCCAGCGCCTCCAGCACCGCGGTGCGCTGCCGGACCGGGCCCTCGACCGGTCCGAGGGCGCGGCCCTCACGCGCGTAGCGCCGCCAAAATATCTGGCGCTCACGGTCGAAGGCGGTCAGTGGCTCGTAAACCCGCAGGTACGACGCGAACAGTGACGGCACGGCGCGATCCTTTCACGAAATCGCCGCCGATTGACTTCCCCCGCTGCGTCAATCGGCGCCCACGCTGGGGCCCTAAGCTCTTCGTGATGTCTGGCATACCCCGCCGGACAGGTTGAGAGCGCCCCACAAGGGCCACACCACCGACACTCAGGAGAGCAGCAATGGGCGTGTTCGTAAGCAGCGACGGCATCGAGGCCGCCGGGCACGAGCAGGTCGTCTTCTGCCAGGACCGGCACACCGGCCTGAAGGCGATCATCAGCATCTACTCGACGGCCCTGGGGCCCGCGCTGGGCGGCACCCGGTTCTACCCGTACGAGAGCGAGGAAGCGGCCGTCACCGACGCGCTGAACCTGTCTCGCGGGATGGCCTACAAGAACGCACTTGCGGGGCTTGACCTGGGCGGCGGCAAGGCAGTGATCTGGGGCGACCCGGCGCTGGACAAGTCCGAGGCGCTGCTGCGGGCGTACGGCCGCTTCGTCGAGTCCCTGAACGGGCGCTACTACACCGCGTGTGACGTCGGCACCTACGTGCCCGACATGGACGTGATCGCCCGCGAGACCCGCTACGTGACCGGCCGCAGCGTGGAGCACGGCGGCGCCGGCGACTCCTCGGTCCTCACCGCCTGGGGCGTCTTCCAGGGGATGCGCGCCGCGGCCGAGCACACGTGGGGCCGTCCGACCCTCTCCGGCCGCAGGGTCGGCATCGCCGGGCTCGGCAAGGTCGGCAAGTACCTCGCGGGTCACCTGATCGAGGACGGCGCCGCGGTGGTCGCCACCGACGTCAGCCCGGCGGCCCAGGAATGGGCCCGCACCACCCACCCGCAGATCGACCTCGTCGACGACGCCCAGGCACTCATCACGAGCGACCTCGACGTGTACGCCCCCTGCGCCCTCGGTGGCGCCCTGAACGACGACACGGTCGCCGTCCTGCGCGCCAAGATCGTCACCGGTGCCGCGAACAACCAGCTCGCCCACCCGGGCATCGAGAAGCTGCTGGAGGAGCGGGGCATCCTCTACACGCCCGACTACGTGGTGAACGCGGGCGGCGTGATCCAGGTGGCCGACGAGATCGAGGGCTTCAACTTCGAGCGGGCCAAGCTGCGCGCCACGAAGATCTTCGACACCACGGGCCAGATCCTGCGGCTCGCGGATGACGACGGAGTGCCGCCCGCGGTCGCTGCCGATCGCCTCGCGGAGCGCCGGATGGCCGAAGTGGGCCGACTCCGCAGCATCTACCTGGGTTGAGGCTTTTGTACGCCGTCGCGCGTCCCGCAGCGGGCCGGCCACGACGCGCGACGGTGGTACACGTAACCCGAGGTGCCGAAGGCGGCATCGTCCATGTACCGTAAGACCCACGAGAGATGCCTGACGTCATCGGGGCCCGCCTTCGGGCTGCCCCGAATTCTGTGCGAGGGGGTCGAGCCATGGGGCGCGGCCGTGCTAAGGCCAAGCAGACAAAGGTGGCCCGGGAGTTGAAGTACCACTCCCCGAACACCGACCTCACCGCCTTGCAGCGCGAACTAGCGGGTGCCGGTAGTAATCCCGATCACCGTTTCGACGACGACAACGATGAGTTGGTCGATGACGATGATGAGGATGACGCTGACGACGAGCAGGACCGCTGGTCGCCTTCACCAAGGCGTTGACCCGCGCGACCCCGACGACGCAGAGCATGTGGCACGCCGCATGCTCTCGTTTGTCGCGGTCGCTCCGGAATGACCATGATGCCCACAGGGGAGACCTCGTGGGTGTCATGGACTGACCGCGGCGGTCCCACTTCCCCGACGCACATCTTGATGACTCCGCCGAGTTATCGGGATGCTCGGCTGTTCGCGTGCGCAAGGTGATGAGCTTTGTTGCCATGCGCACTAAGCGCACCGTGAATTACTCACGGTGCGCTTAGTGCTGTGCCCTGCTCGTTTTGCGTCCCGCTCCCGTCGCTTCGGCGGGGCCGGTCGTTCGAGGCGCTTCAGCGGGGGCGGCTGGTTCAGGTGCTTTCAGCGGGGCCGGCTGTTCGAGCTGCTTGGCGGGCCGGCTGGTTCCGGTGCTTCAGCGGGGGCGGTTGTTCCAGTTGTAGAACGTCGGGATGTTCTCGAAGTGGTTCCAGGCGCAGACCGCTGAGCCGTCGGCCGGTGTTTCCGCGCGCTGTTTGCGAGCCTCTTCCGCCTCTGCCAGCAGGCTGGCCAGACCCTCGCTGGTCTCGCGGACCCGTGCCGTGACCGGGTCGGTGTCAGACGGCCGTGGGCTGGTGGTCTCGGGCATGGTCCAGCACTCCCTCGAGTAGGCGAATCTTGCTGTTGCGGCAGTGGTCCGTCGTTGTCACGTCGAACCGCCCGTGCTCGAAGTAGCGGTTGGCCGCGTGGGCGCCGCCGCAGAAGCCGAAGTAGGGGCATTGCGTGCGGCAGGCTTCGACCCCGTCCAGGAATTCGCGGATCCAGGGGGTGCCGGTGGCCCGGGTCAGGATCTCCGCCAGCGGGGTTGTCAGCACGTTGCCGCTGCTGAAGTCGCCGTAGCGGGGGTCGGAGAAGCCGGCCAGCTCGGGTGAGAGCAAGACCACACTGCCGTCCTGGGCCACGGTGGGGATCGGGTCGAGTCGGCGGGGCAGTAGCTCGTCGGCCGTGCCGTCCAGGACCGCGGCGGCGTACCGGAGGGACCATTCGATCTCTCGCAGGTGGATGCTGGGATTTTTGCGCCAGGCGGTGACCAGCTCGGCCCAGAAGGCCTTGACGTCCTGCTCAGGATGCCGATTGGTGCGGGTGTTGACGCCTTCGAGCTCTTCGACGTTGATGCCGAGCACCTCGCAGCCCAGCTCGAGGAAGTATCCGTAGAGCTCCGTGGCCAGGCCCGGGACCGGGCGGCCGACCACGCAGAGCGCCGAGAACGGGATGTCGTGGCGGCGCAGCGCCTCCACCCCACGCATGATCCGCGCGTAGGCCGGCTTGTCACCTCGGGTGACTCGTTCGCCGTTACGCGCCTCGGGTCCGTCCACGCTCACACTCACCCGGATGTCCCGCTCGGTGAAGAACTCGCACCAGGCGTCGTCGATCAGGGTGGCGTTGGTCTGCACGTGGTGCTCGACGCCTTCAGCGAACGGTTTCAGCAGCTCAGCGAAGTGCTCACGACCGGCTGCGAGGGGCTCACCCCCATGCCAGACGACCGAGAACCGGCCCGTACGCGACCAGGGGTTCACAGACGCAGCAACCGCGGTCGCCACCTCGACCGGCATCTTCTTGTCCAGCTTGCGCAGCGGCAGGTAACAATAAGAGCAGTCTAGATTGCACAGCGTAGTGGGCTGCATGACGACGTAGGTGGGAATTTCGGAGATTCCGCGCATCCCACTCCAGCGCTCCCCCACGGCCACCTCCCCGTTGTCACCTGAGGCCAGGCTAAGTCCCGGCGTCCACCCCTGTTCAACCGCGCGCAGATCTCCCAAGACATCGATGTTCGCAAATCATTGCACAACGGGAAAACAATCCGGCCCGCCCGGTCCGACTTTCTACGCGTACATCGCGCAGCGTGACGGACCGGCCGGGCCGGCGGAACGCTTTGAACGGATCAGCCCCGGGTGTACTGACCGACCATGTGCACCTGGCCGGAGCCCTCGATGACCTCGCCGACCTGCCATGCTTCGACACCACGGCCGGTCAGGTAGGCCATCGCCCGGTCGGCGTCATCGGCCGACACGATGGCGAACATGCCGACGCCCATGTTGAACGTGGCCTCCATGTCGGCACCCTCGATGCGGCCCTTCGCCTGGATCAGGTCGAAGATCGGCTGCGGGCGCCACGAGGAACGGTCCACGACGGCGTCAAGGTGCGCGGGGAGGACCCTGTTCAGGTTGCCGGGGATGCCGCCGCCGGTCACGTGGCAGAACGCCCGGACGTCGGTCTCCTCGATCAGGCCGAGGCAGTCCTTGGCGTAGATCTTGGTGGGGGTCAGCAGCTCCTCGCCGAGCGTGCGCTGGCCGCCGAAGTCGTCGACCACCGTGTCGAGGCGCATCCGGCCCGCTCCCAGCAGCACGTGCCGCACCAGCGAGTAGCCGTTGGAGTGCAGCCCCGAGGAGCGCATCGCGATCACGGCGTCGCCGAGCTCGACCTTGTGCGGGCCGAGGATCTCGCTCTCCTCCACCACGCCGACACCGGTCGCGGAGACGTCGTACTCATCCGGGCGCATGACGCCGGGGTGCTCGGCCGTCTCGCCGCCCAGCAGCGAGCAGCCCGCGTAACGGCAGCCGTCGGCGATGCCGGCGACGATCTCGGCCACCTTGTCCGGCACGACCTCGCCACAGGCGATGTAGTCGAGCATGAAGAGCGGCTCGGCGCCACACGCCACGAGGTCGTCCACGACCATGGCGACCAGGTCGATGCCGATCGTGTCGTGGATGTTGAGCTGCTGCGCGATCACCAGCTTGGTGCCGACACCGTCGGTCGACGACGCGAGGATCGGGCTCTTGTACTTCGCCGCGTTCAGCTTGAACAGGCCCGCGAAGCCGCCCAGGTCACCCATGACCTCGGGACGGTTCGCCCGCTTCACCTTCGACTTGAGCAGCTCGACCGCCCGGTCGCCGGCTTCGATGGAGACGCCCGCGTCCGCGTACGTCGCCGTGCGCTTGCGTCCGGGACGGGCCGCGCCAGCCGACCATGGCTGGCGGTCGGCGCCCTCGGCGCCGTTGGATCCGGCACTGTTGCGCTCGGACACGTGCGTCACGGTTCTCCCCTTTGATGGTGGTGCTGAGCTTTTCTCGGTAACCGGCTTTTCGGTGACGGCGCGGATGACCGCCTCGTCGACCCTAAGGCCGGGGGCCCTCGGACCCCAAGACCGGTGGCCTGCCGACACTACGGTGGGCCACCGGTTAGGTACGCACGATCGCCGTTTACGGGCGGTGCAGGGCGTCAACGCCGCCCGGGCTGCCCACGAGCGGCTTGACCGTCCCGCGCTCGCCCTCGGTGTACTGCTCGTCCTCGTACTGCTGCTCGAGGCCGGCCACCGCGGCGCTGGTAGCCGCCGGCGTCGAGGCCGGCATCGCGGCCCGCTTGCCGACGCTCTCCAGCAGATGCTTGCCGATCAGGTGCCCGGCAGGCAGCTCGATCGGATACTGCCCGTCGAAGCAGGCCATGCAGAGCCGCGTCTTGGGCTGCTCCGTAGCGCCGATCAGGCCGTCCAGCGAGACGTAGCCGAGGCTGTCGGCGCCGATCGAGCGGCGGATGCCGTCGATCTCCAGGCCGTTGGCGATCAGCTCGGCCCGGGTGGCGAAGTCGATGCCGTAGAAACAGGGCCACTTCACCGGCGGGGACGAGATGCGCACGTGGATCTCCAGGGCACCGGCCTCGCGCAGCATCCGGATCTGGGCGCGCTGTGTGTTGCCGCGCACGATCGAGTCGTCGATCACCACGATCCGCTTGCCCCGGACGACCTCGCGCAGCGGGTTGAGCTTGAGCCGGATGCCGAGCTGCCGGATCGTCTGCGAGGGCTGGATGAAGGTGCGGCCGACGTACGCGTTCTTCATGAAGCCGGCGCTGTAGGGGATGCCGGAGGCCTCCGCGTAGCCGATGGCGGCCGGAATGCCGGACTCCGGGACACCGATCACCAGGTCTGCCTCGACCGGGTGCTCCTTGGCGAGCCGCCGGCCGACCTCGACGCGGGCCGCGTAGACGTTGCGACCGGAGATCGTCGTGTCGGGGCGGGCCAGGTAGACGTACTCGAAGAGACAGCCCTTGGGCTCGGGTGTCGCGAAGCGGGTCGAGCGCAGGCCGTGCTCGTCGATCGCGAGGATCTCGCCCGGCTCCACCTCGCGGACGAAGCTGGCACCCACGATGTCGAGCGCGGCGGTCTCGCTCGCCACGGCCCAGCCACGCTCCATGCGGCCCAGCACGAGCGGGCGCACCCCCTGGGCGTCGCGAGCTGCGTACAGCGTGCTCTCGTCCATGAAGACGAAGCTGAACGCGCCACGCAGCCGCGGGAGCACCTCCATGGCCGCGGCCTCGACCGAGAGGTCCGGACGACTGGCCAGCAGGGTGGTCACCATGGCGGTGTCGGAGGTGGCGTCACCGACGTCGAGACCGCGCTCGGCGATCTCGCGGGCCAGGTCGGCGGTGTTGACGAGGTTGCCGTTGTGCGCCAGGGCGATCGTGGTGCCGGCCGTCGTGGCCCGGATCGTCGGCTGCGCGTTTTCCCAGTTGGATCCACCGGTGGTGGAGTAACGGGTGTGGCCGATCGCGAGGTGACCGCGCAGGCTCGCCAGTGTCGGCTCGTCGAAGACCTGGGAGACCAGGCCGAGATCCTTGTAGACCACCACGCCGGAACCGTCACTGACAGCGATGCCAGCGGCTTCCTGACCGCGGTGCTGCAATGCGAAGAGGCCGAAATAGGTGAGTTTGGCGACCTCTTCCTCCGGGGCCCAGACACCGAAGACGCCGCAGGCATCCTGGGGTCCGCGGTCCTGGGGGTCGAGATCGTCGGTCAACCGGCCGTCGCCTCGGGGCACGCGCTTGCTCCCTCATGCTGATCTGCTCGGAAATGCTGGGCTGTTCCGAGCAGCCAGTGTACGCGAGCCGCCGGGGTATCAGCCCTGGTGCACAGGGAGGTACGGAGTGAGATCGGTGCGTATACCGCTGGCCCGAATCCGCCCCGAATCGACCGCATCGCCCCAGCTCAGTCGGCCTGTGGCAACCAGCAGCCAGGTCATCGGATCGGTCTCGACCACATTGGGCGGAGTGCCACGGGTGTGCCGGGGACCTTCGACACACTGAATCGCACCGAAAGGTGGAATACGGACCTCCACCGATCGGCCGGGGACTGTCCGCGCAAGCTCCGCGAGCAGTGCTCGCACAGCGTCACGAAGAACTTCGCGGGTAGGTTCACCGCCGCCGTCCAGCGCGTCCAACGCCTGGTCGACCGACTCGGATTTATTGTGCGCAGCAGACACGTCGGGACAATACGACCCGGCATTCGGCTACAACCCGGCGGCCCTGGGTCGCGCGGACGTCCTTCGACAGGGCATAGTGGCCGACGGTGTGTATTCAGCGCGGGATCCATGGGCCTTTTCATCAGGCGGCCCGGGGACCGAGCGACCGGAAGGCGGTGGACGTGACAACGCACCTACGAGCCCGGGCTGTCCAGGCCGGTGCGTTCTTGGCGCTGGTGGGTGCCGCGATCTTCGCCGCCCCGATGGCAGCACTCGCGGACTCTCCAACAGTATCTATCAGTAGCCTGTCGTCAGGGGACATCCCCTCCGGTGGCACGAGCACGCTGAAGTTCACGGTCAAGAACGAGAACAAGCTCGGCGACGTTCAGCACCCCGAGACGTCGGCGAGCGTCGTCGTCAGCATTGAGGGCGGCAACGGCCTGAAGTGCAGCGGTAACTGCGACTTCGACGAGACGATCGCGCAGGGACAGACATCGCGTGAGTTCTCGGTGACGCTCACCGCGGGCAGTGTCGACGCTGGAGAGACCGACAACTACACCGTCGTGATCACCGCGACGATCGGCGGCCAGGACGGCAGTGCCAACCGGACCATCAAGGTTCGTGGCGCTGACAAGCCCCAGTCGATCCGCCAGGTCAGCGGCAAGGTCAAGGACCAGGACGGCAAGGGGATCGCCGGCGCGACCGTCGGCATGCGCGACAGCAACGGCGCGACTTTCCAGATCGCATCCGGCAGCAACGGCGCCTACTCCTTCCGCTCCACGGACGCCAAGCCGATCGCGGTCGGCTCGCTCTCCGTCGGGGCGATCAAGGACGGCTACAAGGGCGACCCGGTCAACGCCTCCGGCGCGGACGGCAAGTCGATCAACGTGCCGCTGACGCTCACGCTCATCGCGGCGACCACCTCACCGACGCCGTCACCCTCGGCCACGACCAGCACGGAACCGACCGACGAGGCCACCGACGAGGCCACCGAGGACGAGACCGACGCTGCCAGCGACGAGGCGGCTCCGGCCCCGACCAACGCCGCCAACAACAGCGACGGCTCCGGCTCGACGCTGTTCATCATCCTGGGCGGCCTGCTCGTCGCCGCGGGCATCGGCGCCATCGTGCTGGTCATGATGCGCCGCAAGAGCGCCGCAGCCGACGACGACCCGGACGACCCCAACGGGCCCAACGGTGGCGGCCCGGGCGGTGGCCCCGTGCCTGTCGGCGCAGGTCGCTATGCCGGTGCCGACGAGACCCGCCTGTCGGCTCCTGTCGGTGGCGGCCGGGTCAGCGACGCGACGATGATCGCGCCGCGCTCCGGAGCACCGTCCATCGCGGACGCCCCGACGATGATCCACCGCACGCCTGTCGCGCCCCCGGTCGACGAGGAATTCCCTGACCCCTACGGAGCGCCGCTGCCACAGAACGGTGCGTACAACGCTCCGGGCGGCTGGGGCACCGCGGCGGCAGGCGCAGCCGGCGCTGCGGGTGCGGGTGCGGCCGGCGCTTACGGCGGCACCACGCAGTTCGGCGGTGCCCCGGCGGCGGCTCAGAACGGCTACGACGGGTACGACGAGCAGGGCCAGAACGGTTACGACGGGTACGACGACCACAACGGGTACGGCGAGCCCGCCGGCTATGTCGCTCCGGAACAGCAGCAGCGTTTCGACGAGCCCACCGGCATGTACCGGCCCGAGGCTGAGCCCGCGTATGACGGCGGCTACGGCCAGCCCGCCGGGTCGTACCAGAACGGCGGCTACGGGGCCGATCAGGACGATCAGGGTGGCTACGGCGGCAACTACGGTGGCGCCGGCACGTATGGCGGTGGCGCACCGCAGGGTGGTGGCCAGTACGGCGGCGCTGCCCCGCAGAGCGGTGGTGCCTACGGCGGCGGTGCCGCTCCGCAGAGTGGTGGCGCTTATGGCGCTGGTGCTGCCCCGCAGAGCGGTGGTGCCTACGGCGCTGCGCGCGGCGATTATGGCGACCAGGGTGGCTACGGCGACCAGGGCTACGACCAGGGCGGTCAGCACGGCGGCGGCTATGGTGGCGCACCCGCGGCGCCTCAGGGTGGCGGGCAGTACGGCGGCCAGTACGGTGGGGCCCCGCAGCAGGGCGGCGGGTACGGCGAGCAGGACGGGTATGCGGAGCAGGGCGGCGGCTATGACCAGCGCGGCAACGGCTACGGGCCCGAGCAGCAGGGCGGCCGGCGCGGCGCCCCGCGTCAGCAGCCGCCGGAAGCCACCCGGCAGTGGGAAAACTGAGTTCGTGAAGTAGGCAATGGCCGGTTCCGCCACTACGGCGGGACCGGCCATTGCTTTTACCGAAACCGGAAGACCGTGCCGGCGGGTTCGAGCGGCTGGGGCACGCCGTGGAACTCGTGCACGCCGACGGTGAACAACACGTCCGCCGGCGCGTGAAATGCCCGCTCGGTGAAGCCCGTCTCGGCGAACCAGGCGCGGATTGCCGGGGTGAGGTCGGGCGCGCGGCGGGCTCGGGTCCAGATGACCGTGGCGCCTGGCGTGCACAGCTGCGGCACCGTTTCGATCGTTCGGCGTACGTCGGCATCGCTGATGTTGCCCAGCACGCCGGCCAGCAGCACCAGATCCGCCCGGCCCAGGTCCTGGTAGGTCGTGAGATCGCCCGCGTCGGCACAGATCACGGTGACGTTGTGGAGTCCCGCCTTGCTGATGCGTTCACGGGCCGCCGCCACGTTGCGGGGGTCGAACTCGATCAGATGGGCTCGAACCGGACGGGCGGTCAGCACGCCGATCAGGTCGTGGCCCTGACCGGCGCAGACGCTGACGATGGTGCCGCCGTCAGGCTTCGAATCGAGCCACTCGGTGAGGTGATGCTGGATGAGCCGCAGTCGCCGGGAGAGGGGTGACTGCTCGTCGGCGTAGGGCAGGTGCCAGTCCAACCAGTCCTCAGTGGGTGCCATCCCGGTGATCCTGCCAAAAGAACGAGGCGCCACGGCCGGAGCCGTGACGCCTCATCTCGGTTCTGCTGACTACTTGGCCGCGACCTCGGCCGGGCTGCCGAACAGGTTGCGCATGGTGGAGCTGAAAGCTTCGCGCAGCTCGTCCAGGCCGAGCGAGAACTGGTTGTGGATCTCCAGGACGGGCTCTTCGGTGGTGACACCGATCGGGGTGCAGGGCACGCCGTGCTCGGCGGCGAGAGCGGTGAATGCCTTGTCGTGGCCGCGCGGGACGGCGACCACGGCGCGGCCGGCCGACTCGCTGAAGAGCCAGACGAACGGCGTGGTGGCCGCCTCGTGCTCCGGCAGCGTGACCCGGGCACCGACGTTACGGCGCAGACAGGACTCGACGAGGACCTGGGAGAGGCCTCCGTCGGAGAGGTCGTGAGCCGCGACGACGTGCTCGCGCTCCGCGGCCTGACGCATGAGCCGGCCGAGTCGCTCCTCGTGGGCGAGGTCGACCTTGGGCGGCTTGCCACCGAGGTGGTTGTGGGTCACCCACGCCCACTCCGAGCCGGACAGCTCGCAGTCGGTGTTGCCGAGCAGGAAGAGCAGGTCGCCCTCCGCGGTCGGCGGCGGCGGGAAGCCCATCGGCACCCGGGTGGCGACGTTCTCCAGGACACCGAGCACACCGATGACCGGGGTCGGGTGGATCGCCGCGGCGCCGGTCTGGTTGTAGAAGCTGACGTTGCCGCCGGTCACCGGGATGTTCAGCTGCTGGCAGCCGTCGGCGATGCCGCGGACGGCCTCGGCGAACTGCCACATGACGGCCGGGTCCTCGGGCGAGCCGAAGTTGAGGCAGTCGCTGACGGCGATCGGCTCGGCGCCGCTGATCGCGACGTTGCGGTAGGACTCCGCGAGGGCCAGCTTGGCGCCCTCGTAGGGGTCGAGCCGCGCGTAGCGCCCGTTGCCGTCGACGGAGAGCGCGACACCCAGGCCGGTCTTCTCGTCGATGCGCAGCACACCGGAGTCCTCGGGCTGCGCCAGCACGGTGTTGCCGAGGACGTAGCGGTCGTACTGCTCGGTCACCCAGCTCTTGTCGCAGAGGTTGGGCGACGCGATCATCCGCAGCACCGTCTCGCGGAGCTCCTCGGGCGTGGTCGGCCGCGGCAGGGTCTCGGCGCGGTCGGCCTGAAGCAGGATCAGGTCGGCGGGCTCCCTTATCGGCCGGGCGTAGACCGGGCCGTCGTCGGCGAGCGAGCCGGGCGGCACGTCGACGACGACGTGGTCGTTCCAGCTGATCAGCAGCCGCCCGGGGTGGCCGGCGGCATCGCTCGCGGTGACCTCACCGATCGCGGTGGCCCACACGCCCCACTTCTCGGCGACGGCGAGCACCTGGTCGAGCTTCTCCGGCGTGACGATCAGGAGCATGCGCTCCTGCGACTCGCTGGCGAGGATCTCGGTGGGCGACATCGACGCCTCACGCAGCGGCACCCGCTCGAGCCACACCCGCATGCCGGTGCCGGCAGCCGCCGCGGTCTCGGTGAGCGCGCAGGTCAGGCCGGCGCCGCCGAGGTCCTGGATGCCGGCGACGAGGCCCGCGTCGTACATCTCGAGGCAGCTCTCGATGAGCAGCTTTTCCATGAAGGGGTCGCCGACCTGGACCGACGGGCGGCGCTGCTCGGCGCCCTCGTCGAAGGTCGCCGACGCCAGCACCGAGACACCGCCGATGCCGTCACGGCCGGTGCGCGCACCGAGCAGCACGACGATGTTGCCCTCGCCGGCGGCTTCCTTGTGCTGCAGCCGCTCGACCGGCAGCACGCCGATGCTCAGCGCGTTGACCAGCGGGTTGCCCTGGTAACAGGGGTCGAAAACGATCTCGCCACCGATGTTGGGCAGGCCCAGGCAGTTGCCGTAGCCACCGATGCCGGCCACGACGCCGGGCAGCACCCGCGCGGTGTCGGGGTGGTCCGCGGCACCGAAGCGCAGCGGGTCCATCACCGCGATCGGGCGGGCACCCATGGCGAGGATGTCGCGCACGATGCCGCCGACGCCGGTCGCCGCGCCCTGGTAGGGCTCGACGTAGCTGGGGTGGTTGTGCGACTCGACCTTGAAGGTGACCGCGAGCTCGTCGGAGATCTGCACCACGCCGGCGTTCTCACCGATGCCGGCGAGCATCCGGGTGTTCTTCGGTGCCTTCTCGCCGAACTGGCGCAGGTGCACCTTGCTCGACTTGTAGGAGCAGTGCTCGCTCCACATGATCGAATACATCGCGAGCTCGGAGGCGGTCGGACGACGGCCGAGGATCTGCTTGATCCGCTCGTATTCGTCGTCCTTGAGGCCGAGCTCGGCGTGCGGCTGCAGGTCGTCCGGTGTCTCGAGAGCGCGCTCGACGGTGTCCACCGAGCCGAACTCGCTGGCCAGCACGTCGGTCGCGGCGAACGCCGAGGCGGACAGCTTGGCCGCCGGCTGCTCGGGCGTCTTGGAGACGGGAGCGGTATCGGGCTGGGTGGTCATCGCGTCGCTCCCCCTGTGAGCTGACCGCCAGCGACCCCGGCGAGGTGTCGCAGGGCGGAGGTGAAGAAGCCGAGGCCGTCGAGCGACGGACCGGTCAGCGCCTCCACGGCGTGCTCCGGGTGCGGCATGATGCCGACCACGTTGCCCGCCGCGTTGGTGATCGCGGCGATGTCACGCTGCGAACCGTTCGGGTTGCCCCGGGTGTAACGGGCGACGACCCGGCCCTCGGCCTCGAGCTCGTCGAGCGTGTGCGTGTCGGCGACGAAGCAGCCCTCACCGTTCTTCACCGGGATGAGGATCTCCTCGCCCTCGGTGAAGGTGTTGGTCCAGGCCGTGTTGGTCGCGCCGATCCGCAGGTGCTGGTCGCGGTTGCGGAAATGGAGGTGCTGGTTGCGGGTGAGCGCGCCGGGCAGCAGGTGGGCCTCGCAGAGAATCTGGAAGCCGTTGCAGATGCCGAGCACGGGCAGACCCCCGCGGGCGGCGTCGATGATGGTCTCCATCACCGGCGCGAACCGGGCGATCGCGCCGCAGCGCAGCGCGTCGCCATACGAGAAGCCGCCGGGCAGCACCACGGCGTCGACGCCGTGGATGTCGGCGTCTCCGTGCCAGAGACGAACAGCCTCGCCGCCGGCGATGCGCACCGCGCGAGCGGCGTCACCGTCGTCGAGGGATCCGGGGAAGGTGACGACACCGATCCGCATGGTCACGCGCTCACTTGGGCGGAGTCACCGGCCTGCTCGTCGACCCGGATCGAGAAGTCCTCGATGACCGGGTTGGCGAGCAGCTTGTCGGCGATCTCACGAGCGGTTTCCAGGTCGGGTTCACCGTCGAACTCGATCTCGATCCGGCGTCCGATGCGTACGGAGGAGATGGCACTCACGCCGAGCCGTGGCAGCGCATTTGCCACCGCCTGGCCCTGCGGATCGAGAATCTCCGGCTTGAGCATGACGTCGACGACGACGCGAGCCACGGGCACTCCTGACTGAAGGTTCGCAGTTGGGTGGCCCTCTAAGGGGCGAGCGGCCAAAGCCTACCTTGCGCGACCCCCGGTCGACCCATCGGCCGGTGTCGGCAGAACGACGCAACCGGCGCTGAGCAGGGCATCTCGACCGTGATCTCAGCCACCACCCCCAGAGTGGCGGCACCGAATGATCACTCTCAGCCACGCTCAGACGCCGGACAGTGATGTGCGTCGATATCTAGAGAATGGGGGCCGGGGAATACTTGGCAGCCTCGGGATGCGCGGCCACGATTTCGGCGACCCGGTCGGCCACGGCCTGCACCTGGGAGGGGGCGGCGCCGACAAACGCCGCGCGATCAGCGACCAGGGTATCGATCTCGGCACGGCTGAGACCCAGGCGGGAGTCGGCGGCGAGCCGGTCGAACAGGTCGTTGTCGGCGATGCCCTTCTCGCGCATGGCCAGGGCCACGCCGACCGCGTGCTCCTTGATGACCTCGTGCGCGACCTCGCGGCCGACACCCTTGCGGACCGCGGCGACCAGGATCTTCGTGGTCGCGAGGAAGGGCAGGAACCGGTCGAGCTCGCGGGCGATCACCGCCGGGTATGCGCCGAATTCGTCCAGGACGGTGAGGAACGTCTGGAAGAGGCCGTCGGTGGCGAAGAAGGCGTCGGGCAGGGCCACCCGGCGGACCACGGAGCAGGAGACGTCACCCTCGTTCCACTGGTCGCCGGCCAGCTCACCCACCATGGAGAGGTAGCCGCGGACGATCACGGCAAGGCCGTTGACGCGCTCCGAGGAGCGGGTGTTCATCTTGTGGGGCATCGCCGACGAACCGACCTGGCCCGCCTTGAAGCCCTCGGTCACCAGCTCCTGACCGACCATCAGACGGATCGTGGTGGCCAGCGAGGACGGGGCCGCGGTGACCTGGGCCAGCGCGGAGACCACGTCGAAGTCGAGCGAGCGCGGGTAGACCTGGCCGACGCTGGTCAGGACGCGCTCGAAGCCGAGGTGGTCGGAGACCTTGCGCTCGAGCTCGGCGAGCTTGCCGGCGTCGCCGTCGAGCAGGTCGAGCTGGTCGGCGGCCGTGCCGACCGGGCCCTTGATGCCACGCAGCGGGTAGCGGCGGATCAGGTCGTCGAGGCGGTCATAGGCGATGAGCAGCTCCTCGGCAGCGCTCGCGAACCGCTTGCCCAGCGTTGTGGCCTGGGCCGCGACGTTGTGCGAACGGCCGGTCAGCACCAGGTCGCTGTATTCGACGGCCCGCTCGGTCAGCCGGGCCAGGGTCGTCACGATGCGACCCCGGATCAGCTCGAGCGACGCGCGGATCTGCAGCTGCTCGACGTTCTCGGTGAGATCGCGAGAGGTCATGCCCTTGTGGATGTGCTCGTGACCCGCGAGCGCGCTGAACTCCTCGATCCGCGCCTTGACGTCGTGGCGGGTGACCCGCTCGCGCGCCGCGATGCTCGCCAGGTCGACGTCGTCCACGACCCGCTCGTAGGCCTCGACCACGCCGTCGGGCAGGGCGATGCCGAGATCGCGCTGGGCGCGCAGGACCGCGAGCCACAGCCGGCGCTCCATCCGGATCTTCTCCTCGGGCGACCACAGGTCGACGAGGTCGGCGGAGGCATAGCGGCTGGCGAGGACGTTCGGGATGCTCACGGGGTCGATTCTCCCATGGGCCGCGCGGGTGCCTTTTCCTCCGTCGGTGACCCTGTGGACAACTCATGGCGCAAGTTGCGTACGTCACTGCTGGCGGTCATGGCCACGACGGCGAGGGCGATCAGCCCCGCGGCGCCGATCAACGTCGGCCGCACCCCTATGGCCTCCGCGATCGGCCCGGTGGCGACCTGACCGACGGGGATGGCGAGGTAGGAGCCGACCATGTCGTACGAGTAGACGCGTGCGAGCTTGTCCGCCGGCACGTGCTCCTGCATGGTGGTCTCCCACGCGATGCCGAACTCCTCGATGGTGAGGCCGGCCAGGAACGTCGCCGCCATCAGCAGGCCGAGGTGCGGCGCCACCCCGAGGGTCAGGACCGGCAGCACCTCGAACGCGGTGCAGAGCACGCCGACGAAGAGCAGCCGGCGGACCCGCAGACGCATAGCGATCAGCGCGCCGAGCAGCATCCCGAGGGTCTGCGCGGCCAGCACGAAGCCCCAGGCCCTGCGGCCGACCGTCTCGTCCGCGACCAGCGGCCCGAGCACGTTGATGCCGCCGCTGATACACGCGTTGATCACGGAGAACGCCGCGACCACCACCCACAGCCACGTTCTCGACCGGAACTCGGTCCACCCGGTTCGCAACTCGGCGACGATGCCGGCCCGCTCGGCCGGGACGGCGGGAGCGGGTGGGATCCGCAGCAGGGCGAAACAGGCGGCGGAGCAGAGGAAGGCCACCGCGTCGATGGCGATGCCCCAGCCGGGGCTGATGGCGGCCACGATGATGCCGCCGACCGGGGCACCCATGATCATGGCGCCGTTGAACGAAAGCCGGCTGATGGCGTTCGCCTGCTGGCGCAGGTCGGCCGGGAGGAGCTGGGGCAGGATCGCCGACGAGGCGGGCAGGGCCAGCGCGGCGACCATCCCGTTGATCGAGGACAGGACGATCAGGAACGGCACTGTGGCCGTACCGGAAAGAATCATGGCTGCCACGGCAGCCTGGGTGACCGCTGCCGCGATGCTCGAGCCCACCATCAGCAGGTTTTTCGGTACGCGATCAGCGAGCGCCCCGCCGAACAACAGGAAGAGCACGTTGGCGAGCATCCGCGCACCGACGACCAGGCCGAGGTCGGTCGCGGAGCCGGTGAGGTCGAGCACCGCGAACGCCAGCGCGACCGGGGCGATGGCGTTGCCCAGGGCGTTGATCGTGCGACCCGCGACCAGGAACCGGAACGGGACGTGGCGCAGCGGGCCGAGCATGCTCACGACTCCTCCATCCGGAACATGGCGAAGGTGGTGCTGGTCCGGACGGTGCCGGGGGTGCGCGGGGCCTGCGCCGCCGAGTGGAGCTCACGACTCAGTTGGGCGAGGCGGTCGCGGATGCTTCTGTAGAGATCCGGGTCGACCCACAGCTCGGCATCGGTCATGGAGGCGCCGACCGTCCAGTCGCCCTCGTTCGTGCGCCGGATCAGCTCGTCGGCGACGGCGGAGAACAGGCCGCGCTGGGTCTCTGCCCAGCCGGGATCGAAGCCCTCTGCGGGACGCTCGTGATCGCGGGCCGACGACACGTACCGGTAGCGCTTGGCCACGCCACCCCGGATCCGCTCCTCGCCCTCCTGGACGATCAGCCCGACGGCGTGCAGGTTGCGCAGGTGGTAGCTGGCGTTCGCATGGGTCAGGCCGAGCTCCCGGGCGAGCTCGGCGGCGGTCATCCCGGCACCGGTGAGCAGGGACATCATCCGCAACCGAACCGGATGGGACATCGCCCGCAGCCGCGCCTGACGATGCCCGGGCTCTTCTCCCAAAGACATGTTGGGGAGTGTAGGGCGAGGCGGGGCTCACTGTCCAACACTTGCTTGGGGGTTGAGAGACTGCAGGACGACGAGGTTCTCGCTAGGGTTACTCGTGAGTAGGTCTGGCGCTCATCCCGAAAGGTCCACCGATGACTGATTTCAGCCCCGAAGCTCTCGCGACGATCGGCCCCAAGGAGTTCTCGCAGCTGGTGAAGTCCACGCCGGACGCCAAGCTCGCCGAGGTGATGTCCTCCGACACCCGCGGCAAGATCCTGGACGAGGTATTCGGCCGGATGCCCACGCTCTTCCGCGCCGACCGGGCCGGCAGCACCCAGGCCGTCATCCACTGGATCATCACGGGCGGCGCCGGCGGCACCTCCGACACCTACGAGACGGTGATCGAGAACGGTGCCTGCACGGTGACCAACCAGCCGGTGCGCGAGCCCAAGCTGGCGATGACCATGGACCCGCTGACGTTCCTGAAGGTCGTCTCGGGCGATGGCAACCCGATGATGATGTTCATGACCGGCAAGATCAAGGCGAAGGGTGACCTGGGCCTTGCCGCGCAGGTCGCGAAGCTCTTCGACATCCCGAAGAACTGATCCGGTTACGCCGGCTTTCCCCTCGGGGAAGGCCGGCGTCTCCCGTTACAGCGCGATGCGCCCCTCGACCGCGGCGAGAGCGATGTCCGAGCGGTGGTGTGAGCCGTCGAGGGTGATGCGGCCGACCAGCTCGTATGCGGCCGCGCGGGCCGCCGCCAGGTCCGAGCCGGTCGCGGTGGCGCTGAGCACCCGGCCACCGGCGGAGACCAGGGCGCCGTCGTCGCGGCGGACGGTGCCGGCGTGGATCACACCGTCGAGCTCGCCACCCTCGATGACGTCACCCGTGCGAGGGGTTCCGGGGTAGTTGTGGCTGGCGACCACGATCGTGACCGCTGAGCCGTCACGCCAGCGCAGCGGCGGGAAGTCGGCCAACGTGCCCATGGCTGCCGCGTGCAGCAGCTCGCCGAGCGGCGAGGCCAGCATGGCGAGCACGACCTGGGTCTCCGGGTCGCCGAAGCGGGCGTTGAACTCGATGACCTTGGGGCCGGACTTCGTCAGCGCCAGCCCGACGTAGAGCAGGCCCGCGAACGGGGTGCCGCGCTTGCGCATCTCGGCCAGCGTCGGCTCGACCGTCTCGGCCATCACCCGCTCGACCAGGTCGGCAGGCGCCCACGGCAGCGGCGCGTAGGCACCCATGCCGCCGGTGTTGGGGCCCTCGTCGTTGTCGAGCGCCCGTTTGAAGTCCTGCGCGGGCATGAGCGGCACCGCGGCAGTGCCATCGGTCACCACGAAGAGCGAGACCTCGGGGCCGTCCAGGAACTCCTCGATGACGACCTGGCCGCACTCGTCGGCGTGCTGCTTCGCCACGGCGAGCGAGTCGGTGACCACCACACCCTTGCCGGCCGCGAGCCCGTCGTTCTTCACGACGTAGGGCGCGCCGAACTCGGTCAGGGCGGCGTCGGCCTCCTCGGCCGTCGTGCACGCGAAGGATCTGCCGGTCGGCACGCCGGCGGCGGCCATGACGCCCTTGGCGAATGCCTTGGAGCCCTCCAGCTGGGCCGCGGCGGCGCTGGGGCCGAAGCAGGCGATGCCCTTGGCGCGCACGGCGTCGGCGACACCCGCGACCAGGGGCGCCTCGGGCCCGATCACCACCAGGTCGGCACCGACCTCGACGGCCAGGGCGGCGACCGCCGCAGGATCGGTAGCGTTGACATCACGCAGCGTTGCGACCGCGGCGATGCCGGGGTTGCCGGGAGCCGCGATGAGTTGCTCCACCGAGGGGTCGGCAGCGAGGCCGACCGCGAGAGCGTGCTCGCGGCCACCGGATCCGATCAGAAGTACGCGCACGCCGCCGATCCTACGGGCCGCCGGTGATCACCTTCGAGGTCGTCCACATGGTCCACAGTGCACGCGGTGCGACAACCGGATGACACCCTGTGGATAAGTAGGGCGGCCTGTGGATAACTGGTCCGACCTGTGGACAACCCGGAGGCGGTGAGCTGGGGAGTCGCGTAAACTTCGGCAGTACCCGGGCCTCTCCGTGTACGACGTGTTTCAACGGAAGGCGTCAGAAGTGCCGGTGATCGTTTTGGTCGGCGCCCAATGGGGCGACGAGGGCAAGGGCAAGGCGACGGACCTGCTGGGCGACCGGCTGGACTACGTGGTCAAGTTCAACGGCGGCAACAACGCCGGCCACACCGTGGTGATCAAGGGTGAGAAGTACGCCCTGCACCTGCTGCCCAGCGGCATCCTCACCCCCGGCGTGACCCCCGTGATCGGCAACGGCGTCGTGGTCGACCTCGCCGTGCTCTTCCAGGAGCTCGACGGTCTCGAGGCCCGCGGCATCGACACCTCCCGCCTGCGGATCAGCGCCAACGCGCACGTCATCGCGTCCTACAACCGCTCCCTCGACAAGGTCAGCGAGCGGTTCCTCGGCGCCCGGCGGATCGGCACCACCGGCCGTGGCATCGGCCCGACCTACGCCGACAAGATGAACAGGCTCGGCGTACGCATCCAGGACCTCTTCGACGAGTCGATCCTGCGGCAGAAGGTCGAGGCGGCCCTGTCGTTCAAGAACCAGGTGCTGTCGAAGATCTACAACCGGAACGCGATCAAGGCCGAAGAGGTCATCCAGGAGCTCCTCTCCTACACCGAGCGGCTGCGCCCGATGGTCGGCGACACCGCGCTCGAGCTGTCCCAGGCCCTCGACGAGGGCAAGGTCGTGCTCTGCGAGGCCGGCCAGGCGACCCTGCTCGACGTCGATCACGGCACCTACCCGTTCGTGACCAGCTCCAACGCGACCTCCGGCGGCGCCTGCACCGGCTCCGGCATCCCGCCGACCCGGGTCGACCGGGTCGTGGCGGTCCTCAAGGCGTTCACCAGTCGGGTGGGCGAAGGCCCGTTCCCGACCGAGCTGCACGACGAGATCGGCGACTACATCCGTGAGGTCGGTCACGAATACGGCACCACCACCGGGCGGCCCCGCCGCATCGGCTGGCTCGACCTGGTGATGGGCCGCTACGCGCAGCGCATCAACGGCGTCACCGACTTCGTCCTGACCAAGCTCGACAACTACGACGGGCTCGACGAGATCCCGGTCTGCGTCGCCTACGAGGTCAACGGCGTGCGCCACGACGAGATGCCGGTGAGCCAGACCGACTTCCACCACGCCGTCCCGGTCTACGAGACGCTGCCCGGCTGGAAGAAGGACATCAGCGGCTGCCGCAGCTTCGACGAGCTGCCCGAGAACGCTCAGCGCTTCGTCGAGTACGTCGAGGCCCGCATCGGCGCCCGCATCTCGGTCGTCGGCGTCGGCCCCGGTCGCGAAGAGGTCATCGAGCGTCACTCGGTCCTGAGCGCGGCCTGACATGTACGACGTGATCCTGCTGAGCCTCGCCGAGGGTGGGGGCGCCGGCGCGGGTGGCTGCGGCGGTGCGTGCGGAGCCTGTGGCGTCCCGGAAAACTCTGGCGGCGACGCGGCGGCGGCCTCGGCGGCTGGAAACGGCGGTGCTGCTGGCGGCGGCGCGGCTGGCGGCGGCGCTTCGGCTGGGTGTGGGCATGAGCACAGTGAGGGGGAGCGGTGTGCGTCGTGCGCGGCTCCTCGGGTGCCGGTGTTGCGGTGTGCTGAGGCGTTCACCGAGGCTGGGGCGCGGGTCGAGACCGTGGTGGCCGGGTCCGACGCGGAGATCGATGCGGTTATCGCGCGGTTCGATGCTCCGGCGCGTACCGACGGATTGGTCTGGCCCGACCCGGACAGCAAGATTCGGCTGGTTGTGGCGGTCGCGACCGATGGGCAATTGAGGGCGGTCGTGCGCCGGCTCGTCCGGAGATATGCGCCGCCGCCCAGTAAGCGGCCCGCCGATCTGGCCGCGAATCGTACGGTTCCCGACCTGCCGCCGATCGCGATCCTGCCCCTCGACCCGGCCAACACCGGCGACCTGGCCGCCCAGCTCGGGCTGCCCCGCGACCCGGCAAAGGTCGCGGCCGCGGTGCTCAACGGCACGGTTCGCCGCCTTGACCTGCTGCGCAACGATGGCGGCTCGGTCACAGTGGACGGCGCGCTGGTGGGTGGCGTCGACGAAGCCGGGCGTGCGGTGCCGTGGCGGGGACGGGTCGAGGTCGACGACGCGGTGCTCTCCGACGGCAGCGATCACGTCATCGCGTGTGCGATCGGCAACGGCGGGGCATATGCGGAGTTCGACGGCATCCAACTACTCGCTGACGGCGATCCCACCGACGGCCGGGTCGAGGTCGCCGTTGCGGTCCCGGTCGTGGTCAAAGAACGGTTCAAGAAGCCACGGGTACGCATCGAGGTGCGTCGCGCCCGCGGCAGAGCCGTCTCGGTGCTCCCCCGCGACGGCGAACTCCAGTTCCTGGACGACGGTGTGGCAGGAAGCACTACCCGCAAACGCTCCTGGTGGACCGAGCCCGGGGCATGGGCGGTGTACGCAGCATGACCGTTTGTGCGACGCTGGTTGGTACTGGCACGTAGGTTCGAAAACTGTTTTACGGGGAGGTCGCATCCGTGGAGGACGAGAACGCCGAACGCGTCTACGTCCCGGGTACCAACGGCTCGCCACCCGACCGGGACGTCGAACCGTTCTGGCCGCCTGAGGAGCTGAGCGCCCCGGTCGCGCCCCACGGCGGCCGGCCGGCGCAGCAGGACCCGACGCAGGCACGCCCGCCCCTTCCGGGAACGGGCGATTCCGGCGTGTATCGGCCCATGGACCGCGGGGCACAGCCGTCGGACCCCTACGCGCAGCCGCCGGGCCCTGCTTATGGGCAGCAGCCCGGGCCGAGTTTTGGCGCTCCGGCTCCTGGGCCGGTGTTCGGCACGGATGGCACCGGGGCTGACGGCGCTGCGCCGATGCATGGTGGGCCGCCTGTCCATGGCGGTGCTCCCGTTTTTGGTGGTGGCGCTGTGCATGGTGGTGCGCCTGTTCACGGTGGTTCGCCAGTTCAGGGCGGTGCCCCCGTTCATGGGGGTGCGCCTGTTCATGGCGGTGCGCCCGTGGTCGGTGGCGGTGCTGCGCCGATGCACGGTGGCGGTGCTGCGCCCGTAGTTGATGGCGCGCCTGCGCCCGTAGTTGGTGGCGCGCCTGCGCCCGTGGTTGGTGGCGTAACTGCGCCCGTGGTTGGGGGCGGTGCTGCCTCCGTGGTCGGGGGCGTGACTGCGCCCGTGGTTGGTGGCGGTGGTGCGTCCGTGAATGGTGGCGTGACTGCGAATGGCATGAGTGCGGGCCAGAGCGGTGGGGGTGTGACCGGGAGCGGTGCGAGTGCGGCCGCGAGCGGTGGGGCTCCGGGGGATGGTGGGGCGCCGGGTGGGCAGGATGTGACGCCGCAGGAAGGCGCTTCGCAGGGTGGTGCCGGGAGGCCGTGGGCGAGTCCGGCTGCTTCGGTTTCGGCTGCGCCGGATTCTCGGCTTTTCCGGGGTGGGAACAATCCGCCGCCCGGGCTGAACCCGGCGAGTGATGCCGGAGAAGAGGACGAGGACGGCGGGCAGGGGCACGGGTCCGGGGCCACGCCCTGGTCGCAGCCGCCGCAGCGGGCTACCGCGCCGGTGGTGGAAGAGGCTGCTGTGCCGGTGCCGCCGAGTGCTGACCCGTCCCGGTCCGGGGCAAGTGCCACTGTTCAGGAGAATGGCGGGCCGACGTACCACCCGACTGCGACGCCGCAGGCCGGGGCCGAGGGGCGTCCCGTTGCGGAGCCGAACGACTCGGGGGCTGTTTACCGGGCGGCGCCGGTTGCGCAGGATGGGCGTACCGAGGGAATTGCGGGACAGCCCGGGCCGATGCCGCCGCAGCCTGGACCGCAACAGTCCGGCCCGCAGCAGATGCCGCCTCAGCCGCACCCGCAGCATCCCGGTCCGCACCAGACTGGGCCACAAACAGGGTCACAACAGCCAGGGCCACAACAGCCGGGTCCGCAACAAGCAGGGCCACAACAGCCAGGGCCGCAGCAGGCCTATCCGCAGCAGCCAGGGCCGTACCAGCAGTGGCCGCAGAACGGGCCGCAGCAGCCGCCGGCACCGCCCGGGCCCTACCCGCCGCAGGTGGACCCGCGGGCTGTCGGGCCGCGTCCGCAGGATCATCAGCAGCCGAGCACGCCGCCCGTCGACCCGTACCAGCAGCTGCCCTGGGTTTCGGATGGGACGCCGACGGCGGAGGAGTTCGCACGGCGACGGTTGGCGAAGCCGGTTGATCCGACCGCGACCATGGGGCCGCGGGCGATGTTGCAGAAGACCACGATGGGTCTGGTGCGGCTCGCGCCCGGTAAGCGGGAGCAGGAATACAAGCAGGACGTCGAGATGGTCCGGCGGAACTTCGGTGGGCTGCGGCAGGTGACCGTGGTCAACCCGAAGGGCGGCGCCGGTAAGACCGTCGCGGTGCTGCTGCTCGCCATGACGTTCGGGCAGAAGCGCGGTGGGTACGTGCTGGCCTGGGACAACAACGAGACCCAGGGCACGCTGGGGATGCGGGCGCAGCAGGACTTCCATGCTCGTACGGTCCGCGACATGATGCGGGATCTGCATCTGTTCCGGGGATCGCACGGGCGCGTCGGTGATCTGTCGCAGTATGTGCGGGCGCAGGGTGAGGGCATGTTCGACGTGCTCGCGTCCGACGAGTCCGCGACGGCGGGTGAGATGCTCACGGCGACCACGTTCGCGGAGATCCGGGAGATCGTCAGCCGGTTCTACAAGCTGATTTTCGTGGACACCGGTAACAACGTGCGAGCGCAGAACTGGCAGGCGGCTATGGATGCCACCGACCAGCTCGTGATCACCATGTCGGCGCGTAACGACTCGGCGGAGACCGCGGCGCGGATGCTGGACCACCTGGAGCAGAGTGGGCGGCAGCGGCTGGTGCGGCAGGCGGTGACCGTCGTGTCGATCCCGTCGACGCGTAAGGACATCGACCTGCCCGCGATCCAGCGGCACTTCGCGGCGCGGACCCGGGCGGTGTTGCTCGCGCCCTACGAGAAGTTGATCGACTCGGGTGAGCCGCTGCGGTACGGGCAGCTCTCCACCAACACGCGCGACTCCTGGCTCAAGATCGCGGCCGCGGTCGCCGAAGGGCTCTGATCGCACGCAGCGATTGCGAGGAATTCTGATCACACGCAGCGGTCGCGCCGAGGGGTTCTGACCGCTCCGGGCAGTCGCACGCAGGGAGAAGAAGGCCAGGCCGAAAACGGCCTGGCCTTCTCGCCGTTCAGGACCGGCGGGCCGGCCACGGGGGACCGGCCGGGAAAGCGGTCAGGACAGGGCGTCGGCCGCGGCCGGGTCGCTGTCGCGGAGGAACTGGGCGCAGCGGGCCGCCTCGTCGGACTCGCCGATCTGGGCGGCGGCCTGGGACAGGGCGTGCAGCGCGCGCAGGAAGCCCTGGTTGGGCACGTGCGACCACGGCACCGGACCGTGGCCCTTCCAGCCGTTGCGGCGCAGGGCGTCGAGGCCGCGGTGGTAGCCGGTGCGGGCGTACGCGTATGCCGTCACCGGCTGCTTCTCGGCGAGGGCGTTCTCGGCGAGCGCCGCCCATCCGCCGCTGAACGCCGGGAAGCGGGCCGCCACCTCCTTGTATGCCTCGTCGGTGCCGGTCTTCGCCGCCTCGACGAGTGCACCGTCGGCGGCCTCGTCGGCGGGCAGGCGGGTGGCCGGGGGTTCGGGAAGGAGATTCTGCATGTTCCTATTCAACCCGGACCGGGCCCCTACATTCCTGAGGGTCCGCTGTTATCCCACTCCGAGCCCAGTTTGTGCAGCCGGTCGGTGTATTCGATCCGTGCCGACCACGGCTCCGGCCAGGCGTCCATGCCGAGTGCGGCACCCGCGAAGGCACCCGCCAGGCAGGCAATCGAGTCGGAATCGCCGGAGGATGCGGCGCCCCGGCCGAGGACGGCGATCGGCTCGTCGGGCGAGATCAGGTAGCAGTACAGCGCGGTGGCCAGCGCCTCCTCGGCGATCCAGCCCGCGCCGGTGGCCAGGCACGGGTCGCCGGCGAAGTCACCGCGGCGCAGTGCCGTCTCCACCCGGGCCAGGGCGGCATCCGTTTCGTCCCAGCCGAGCGCGATGAACTCCGCAGGGCCGCCGGCCGTGGACCGCTGCCACAGGTCGCCGAGCCAATCGCCGCGGTAGTTGGTGCGCTCGGCGGCACAACGCGCACGCAGCCGGGCAAGAAGATCCTGAGGATCAAGACCATCGGCCAGCCACCGTACGCCCAGAGCAGTCAACTCACTCGCCGCCAAGCCGGTCGGATGCCCATGCGTGAGCCCCGCCTGCAACTGCGCACCTCCGGCCAGCTGGTCCTCGGTCAGCCCCGGGTCCAGGCCCAGCGGGGTGACGCGCATGTTCGCGCCGCACCCCTTCGAGTTGATCTGCGACGCGAGCTGCCACGGCTTGCCGTCGGACAGCTCGCCGCACGCGCGCAGGCAGGTCATGCCGGGTGCGCGGTTGTTGTCGGGGCTGATGGCCCAGGCGAGGAAGCCCTGGCGCAGATTCTCCGCGAAGACGTCGGGCAGCACCGGGCCCGCGAGCATGGCCTCGCCGACCGCCAGCGCCATCTGGGTGTCGTCGGTGACGAGCGCCGGATCCCCCGACAGCTCCCGGGGGCCGCCCGGGCCATACCTGGCGACGATGGTCGCGTAGTTCTGGAACTCGGTCGGCTTGCCGAGTGAGTCCCCGTAGGCCAGCCCGTACAGCGATCCCGACGCATTTCGCACGATGGCTACCCTACGGGGATGTTCGGGGATCCTCAGCAACCTTTTGATGCCACCGAGTTCGAGGTCGAGTCACGGGCCGAGTTCGAGGTCCATCTGGCCAAACGTTCGCTCGCCGACCTGATCGTCCTGGGGCTACGGCTGGACCAGGACCCGCCCGACTTTACGGGCGTCGACGTCACCGGCACGTTCTTCGTCGGCTGCGAGCTGGCGAACGCCGAGGTGGAGATCGATCTCATCCGGCGCGGCGCGCATCTGATCCCGCCGTTCGACGCGCGGCCGTTCCCGACCCATCCGGCGCATCTCTACACGCCGGAGGACCTGTCGTTCGGGTTCGCCCAGGACGGCTTCGCGGGCATGTACGACACCCGCGTCTACCAGCACTACCTCGAGCACGGCGGTGCCGCCCCGGACCTGCGGGAGGCGATCGCGCAACGGCTGCACGACGCCGGGATCGACAACGCGCTCGGCAAGGCGCTGGCAGCCTGGTTCGAGGCGCACGGGCCGCGCGGGGCGGTCGGGATCATGGGCGGGCACGCGGAATCGCGGGGCTCCGACGCGTACCGGATGGCTGCTGATCTTGCCCATCGGCTGGCCGCGGCCGGACGTCTGATCGTGACCGGCGGCGGGCCCGGGGTGATGGAAGCGGCGAACCTCGGTGCGTATTTCGCGACCCGGGCCAAGGCCGAGCTGGATCGTGCGATCGATCTGCTCGCGCCCGCACCGGCCTTCATGGACCATGACCCGTTCACGGCGGCGGCGCTCGCGGTGCGCGCGGAATTCCCACCGCCGACCACGGACTCACGCGATGTGGTCGCGCAGCTCACGCATGGCGGTCTGGCGTTGCCGACCTGGCTGTACGGGCACGAGCCGGCCAACCTGTTCGCGGGTCAGATCGGCAAGTACTTCTCCAACGCCGTACGCGAGGACTCGATCCTGAGGCTGGCCCGGGGCGGCATCGTGTTCGCGCCGGGGTGGGCGGGCACGGTGCAGGAGGTTTTCCAGGCAGCGACGAAGACCTTCTACCGGACCGACGGGCCCTCGGGCGCGTTCGTCTTCCTGGGTGTGGCGCACTGGGCGAAGCTGCCCGTGGTGGACCTGCTCAAGCCGCTGCTGGCCCGTTCCCCGCACGGCGACCAGTCGGACCTGATCGTGGTGACCGACTCGATCGACGAGGCGATGGCGGCGCTCGAGGCGTAACCGGGTAGCGCGGTCGTCGCACACTGTCGGCATGGGGACGATTCTTTTCGGCGCGGGTTTCCTGGTGGCGGTCGCTGTGGCGGTGTGGCTGGCCGTGCGCGACCGCCCGGTCCACCTGCCGCCGTCCCGGTCATTGCCGCCGTCGATGGGGACTGACAATCCGACACCGGGCTGGTACGGCGGCTCGCCGTCCCCGGACTACGGCGGCGGATCGTCGGGCGGCGGTTCGTCGGGCGGCGGGGACGGCGGGGGTGGCGGCGGGTCTTAGGCCACGTGGACGCGGCGCCAGCTGTTGATGGGGAGGTCGCGTTCGGGGATGTCGGCGATGCCGTTCTCGTCCATGGCGTTGTAGATCGCGAGGCGGCCGCGGTCGAAGAGGAATTCGACGGCGTGCAGGATCCGGGGGCGCCATTGCGCGTTGGTGGTGCGTTCGATGATGTTGACCTCGCGCAGGGCCTTGCCGCGGACCTTGCGCAGGGCGGGGTGCGGGTCGGCGCGCCAGTCGAGCTCGATGCCGGTGCCGTACCAGTCGACGGGGGCGCTCATGTCGACCTGGTCCCAGGAGATGGAGCACTCGTCGAACTTGCGGTGCGTTATCTCGACGTTCGTCTCACCGAAGCCGAGGATCACCGGGCCGTCGGCGAACCAGCCGCGCGCCGCGAGGTCCCACATGAGCCAGCCGGAGACCATCTTCTTGCCGATGAGCCGCGAGAACCGTGCTCTGTGGACTGCGGCGAGGGCCACGGCGTCGTGCTGCCATTCGGGATCGTAACCCTCGATGCCGAGCAAGATCACCGCCTCCGGGGAACAGAAGACGATGATCGTACCCATTGCGTAGTGTGATCCTGCAACGGAACAGCGGCCGATCCCCATCGATGGGAACCGGCCGCTGTCGTGTCGTTACCGCAGAGTCACTTCGAGAGGCTCGTGCCCGTCGAGCGCAGGTGCTCGCAGGCCTCGACGACGCGCTGCGCGAGGCCGTTCTCGGCCAGCTTGCCCCAGGCCCGGGGGTCGTACGCCTTCTTGTTGCCGACCTCGCCGTCGATCTTCAGGACGCCGTCGTAGTTCTTCATCACATGATCGACGACCGGGCGCGTGAAGGCGTACTGCGTGTCGGTGTCGATGTTCATCTTGACCACGCCGAAGTCCAGGGCGCCCTGGATCTCGGAGAGCAGCGAGCCCGAGCCACCGTGGAAGACGAGGTCGAACGGCTTCTCCTTGCCGTACTTGGCGCCGACAGCGTCCTGGATCTCCTTGAGGATCTCGGGACGCAGCTGGACGTTGCCCGGCTTGTAGACGCCGTGCACGTTGCCGAAGGTCAGGGCCGTCATGTAGCGGCCCTTCTCGCCCAAGCCCAGCGCGGCGGCGGTGGCGAGCCCGTCCTCGACGGTCGAGTAGAGCTTGTCGTCGATGTCGGCCGAGACGCCGTCCTCCTCGCCACCGACCACACCGACCTCGATCTCGAGGATGATGTGCGCGGCCGCGGCCTGGGCCAGCAGCTCCTCGGCGATCTGCAGGTTCTCGTCGACCGGCACGGCCGAGCCGTCCCACATGTGCGACTGGAACAGCGGGGCGAGCCCCTTGCCGACGCGCTCCTTGCTGATCGCGAGCAGCGGGCGGACGTACCCGTCGAGCTTGTTCTTCGGGCAATGGTCGGTGTGCAGCGCGATGTTGATCGGGTAGTTCTTGGCGACCTCGGTGGCGAACTCGGCCAGGGCCACCGCACCGGTGATCATGTTCTTCACGGTCGGGCCGGAGGCGTACTCCGCGCCGCCCGTGGAGATCTGGACGATGCCGTCGCTGCCCGCTTCGGTGAACCCCTGCAGGGCCGCGTTGAGGGTCTGCGAGGACGTTACGTTGATCGCTGGATACGCGAACGCGCCTGACTTGGCGCGGTCGAGCATCTCGGCATAGACCTCAGGGGAAGCGATGGGCATCGGGAGCGCTCCTTGATCTTCGGGACGGGACCGGGCTGTCCTCCGGTTAGAAAGTATCCCGCAGGGCTGGATCGTCACGGTAATCGCCCCGTTACCCAAGTGCTAGATCGATAGTGCACTTACGCTCCGGACATGCGCCTGTACCGGATGGTGTTCGTGCTGCTGGTGGTGGCCGTGAGCGGGATCGCCGGCCCACTGTCCGCCGGCCCGGCGTCGGCCGCGCCAGCCCTGCCTCGGATGAAGACCTTGCTCGGTCCGATCACGATCGCGCCCGGCACCGAGGACGTCACGACCAACCTCGCCGGCGTGCTGGCCGAGCACGACGATCCCGTCCGGGCACACCGGATCAGCTACACGATCGACATGAGCGATGTGGATGACCTGGTCACGCTCACGTTCGGCGGGTACGCGGACGACATCATCGTCGCTTCCGGACCGTCGCCCTGTGCTCTCGAGGGCTCCGTCCTCAGGTGCGCCCGTTCCGGCGTACGCCCATCGGCGGGTTTCGTCTTCGAACTCGGTTTCTTCGAGGTGACGTCGTCGGACACGGCTGTCGCGGGCGACTCCGGCACCGTCAAGGTCACCGCGCGGGTGGACGACGGGCCCACGACGGTCAGCACTTCCCTGGTCCGCATCGGGGAGACAGTGGACCTGGCTTCGACGTGGGACCTGCGGGTGTCCGCAGCTCCGGGGCGTACGGCGAGGATCAGCCCTGGGGTTCGCAACGCCGGCAGAGTCACCGTGACGGGCACGGTTCTGGCCCTGCAGATGCCGCGCGAGCTGATAGCTACGGACGCGAGCAATTGTTACTACGAGGAACAGGTCTACTGCGTATTCGACCGGGAGCTGGTGCCCGGCAGGTCCTATGCGCTGTCGGAGCCGATCGAGTTGCGACCGCCGGCGGACTCCGCGCAGGGGAGCCGGGCCGAGTTGATGATGCAGTGGCTCACCACGGCGGCGTGGGAGGACTGGCAGGCGATGTTCGACGGGCTGCCCGGCAGACCGGGGACCGGCGATCCGATCACCCTCGTGCCGTCGGTTGCGGCGGCAGCTCTGCCGCAGGTCGACGTCAATTCCGATCAGTACGCCGGAGTCGTGCTGACGGTCGCCGGCAAGCACCCGCCGAAGCTGGTGGTGACGGCTCCCGCGGTGACGATCCGGCCCGGTAAGAAGGCGATGGTCCGGGTGAGGGTGCGTAACGACGGCCCGGGCACGCTACGCAGTCTCTTCGACAACAACTGGCTGATGACCCGGATCAAGCTTCCCAAGGGAGTAAAAGCCGTCACCGGGGACCGGCGGTGCCTGGCGGAATACGGCACCACCGGCTCGTTCACCTGCTGGACGAGCGAGGGCACGGTCGCTCCCGGCGAGGCGGTCAGCTTCGCGTTCACCGTCACCGCGGGCCGGAGGTTCGCGGGTGGGACGGGCACCGCGTCGACCGGCGCCTGGGTCGGCACGTTGTCGAGCGCCAGGGCGACGCTGCGGTTGACCGTCCCTGCCGGGCTGCCGATCACGGGTCCCGCGGTGTGGCCCGGCGGCCTGCTGGTCGCGGTCGGCGCGCTGCTGGTTATCTCAGCACGTGGCCGGGGTTGGCCAGCACCCACTCGGCGAGCCCGTCGGAGCGGATCGCCGCGTAGAGATCCTCGGGGTCCTTCGGGGCGCTGACTGCGACTATCTTGGCGTCGGCCAGGGTGGCCGCGGCCCCGAGCAACGTCCGGGTGTCGCCGTCCATGGTGACGCCGTTGCCGCCCGCCCGGACCAGCTCGGCGATCCGGCCGGGGTCGGTGACCGTGCCGTCGGTGATCACCCGGGTGGCGAGTGCCTGCAGCACCCGCTCGGGATCGGTTCGCAGCACCGGCGTCACGGTGTCGGCGTCGAGTTGTTCGCACTGCTTCGACCGGCACACCTCGATGCCGTTCACCGCGTCCGTGATCGCGCGGAACGCCCGGTAGTCGACGGTCGCCGTGGCGGTGAAGTCCACGCCGGTGAACGCGGAGACGATGCCCGTGGTCATCTCCGGGCCACCGCGGGCCACGCTGTTGCGCAGCGAACCTTCAGCGCGGGGCAGGCCCACCACGTAGGCCCGGGAACGATCGGCCGAGATGTGGATCATCGCCACCGTGTCTGCATGCGGATCCCCCGATGCCGCAGTCAGACGGTTCTCGCTACCGATCACCAGGACGTCGAGCGGACCTGCCACCGCGGGCTCGGACGGCCCGATGCTGCTGAGCACCGTGACGTTCGTTGGTTGTTGCGCGCTCTGCTGCCACTGCTGGAAGACGATGGGCAGGGCGGCGCCCGCGATCACCACCGCGGCGGCCGCCCCGGTTGTTCGCAGGAGCAGTCGACGGCGCTTTGCTCGTACCCACGCGATATTGATCTTGTCCCGCACCGGGCCGGTGGCCGGCGTCTGATCCTCGTGCCGCTCGAAGGTTGCCCGGAGCTCCTCCTCGATCCTGCTCATCTGGCCTCCACCAGCTCGGTGCGGAGCGTGGCGAGCGCCCGCGAGATGGACGAGCGGACCGTCCCGACCGCGCAGCCGAGCACGTCGGCGATCTCCTGGTCGGGAAGGTCCTCGTAGTAACGCAGCACCAGGGCCGCACGCTGGCGACGCGGGAGACCGGAGAGCATGCTCCAGACCCGGTCTCGCTCGGCGGACCGGTCGGCGTGGTCGGAGGGGACCGGGACGCTCGGATCGGGCTCGGCCCGCAGCAGGACACGGCGCCACCAGGAACCGCGGCGCAGCTCGATGAACTGGTTGGTGAGCATCCTGCGCACGTAGCCGTCGGGCGAGTCGCTGCGCTGGACGCGTTTCCAGTTCAGCTGGACCTTGACCATCGTCTCCTGGACGAGATCCTCGGCGCTGTGCGGATCACCGGTCAGCATGGTGGCGTAGCGCAGCAACGCGCTCAGCCGGCTGTCGGCGAACTCCTCGTAGGTCACGGGCACCTCCGCTCCTACGACGGGATCGGACCCCCGGATCATTGCGGTGGCGCGCAAATCATTCGCTCACATTCCTGGCCGCTGGGATCATCAGCGCGTGCTGCTCACCGTGACAACCACCCACCGGCCGGCGACCGACCTCGGTTACCTGCTGGTCAAGCATCCGGACCGGACGCATGCCTTCGACGTGCCCACCGGCACGGCGCATGTCCTCTACCCGGAGGCGACCGAGGACAGGTGCACCGTCGCCCTCCTGCTCGACGTCGATCCTCAGCGCCTCGGGGGCGGTCGTAAGCAGCAGGCGTCGCCGGATTCGTTCACGCTCGGGCAATTTGTCAACGATCGGCCGTACGCCGCGTCGAGCCTGCTGGCCAGCGCGCTCGCCAAGGTCTTCCGCAGTGCGCTGCGCGGCGAGTCGAAGGACCGGCCTTCGCTGGCCGCTACGCCGATCCCGCTGGAGATCCATGTGCCGGTGCTGCGGTGCAAGGGTGATCCGGTTGCGCTCTTCGAGCCGCTGGGGTGGACGGTCACCGCGCGGGCGATTCCGCTCGACGATGTGCCGGAGGGGCATCCGCTCGCCGGGGACAGCGCGTATGTGGATCTCAATCTCACCGGGACGCTGCGGCTTGCCGACGCGCTCAACCAACTTTACGTGCTGCTGCCGGTGCTGGACGACGCGAAGCACTACTGGGTGGCGCCGGACGAGATCGACAAGCTGCTGCGGTCGGGTGAGGGGTGGCTTGCCGCGCATCCCTTGAAGGAGCTGATCGCTCGGCGGTATCTGGCGCATCGGCGGGCCTTCGCGCTTACCGCGCTGGAGAGGCTTTCGCCTGATCTGCCCCCGGTGGTTATGAAACCCCGCGATCCCTCGCTCGCGGATTTGCGGCGGGACGCAGTGCTCGCGGCGCTGGCCTCCTCGGGCGCCAGTCGGGTGCTCGATCTCGGGTGCGGCGGCGGGGCGCTGCTCGCCGGCCTGATCAAGGACATGCGCTACACGGAGATCGTCGGGACCGACGTGTCGTCAAAGGCGCTCGACCTGGCTCACAAGCGGCTGCATCTGGACAACGTTCCTTCGCGGCAGGCGGGGCGGGTGACGTTGTGGCAGTCGGCGCTGACATATCGCGATGATCGCCTGAAGGGGTTCGACGCGGCGGTGCTGATGGAGGTCATCGAGCATCTGGACCCGGCTCGACTGCCCGCGCTGGAAGCTTCGGTCTTCGGTCATGCGCGGCCTACGACTGTTGTCGTGACCACTCCCAATGCTGAGTACAACGTGCTGTACGAGGGGTTGAGCGGGATGCGGCACAGTGACCATCGCTTCGAGTGGGGGCGTTCATCCTTCGCCGCTTGGACAGATCGGATTTGTACGACTTACGGCTACAACGCCGCACTGAGCTTCGTGGGCAATGTGGACAAATCGGTCGGCGGGTCCACCCAGATGGCCATCTTCACGCTGCCCAGGAAGGACGAGTCGTGACCGAGATCGACATCCCCGAGCTCGCCCTCGTGGCCCTCGTCGGCATCTCCGGATCCGGCAAATCCACCTTCGCCCGCGCCAACTTCGCCCCGACCCAGGTGCTCTCCTCGGACTACTTCCGGGGCCTGATCGCCGACGACGAGAACGACCAGTCCTCCTCCGCCGACGCGTTCGACGTGCTGCACTACGTCGCCGCCAAGCGGCTCAAGGCCGGTCGGCTCACCGTCGTCGACGCCACGAACCTGCAGTCGCACGCCCGCGCCGGCCTGGTCAAGGTCGCCCGCGAACACGACGTGCTGCCCGTCGCCGTGGTGCTCGACGTGTCGGAGTCGGTGGCGTGGGAGCGTACGCAGAGCCGCCCCGACCGTACGTTCGGCAAGCAGGTCCTCACCCGCATGCACCGCGACCTGCGCCGCTCGCTCGGGCAGCTCGCCCGCGAGGGATTCCGCAAGGTGCACATGCTGCGGGGCGCCGAAGAGATCGCCGGGGCCACGATCCGCTACGAGAAGCTCTACAACGACCGGCGTGAGCTCACCGGGCCGTTCGACATCATCGGCGACGTGCACGGCTGCCGCGCTGAGCTCGATCTGCTGCTCGAGAAGCTCGGGTACCCCGCGGAGGGCGTACATCCCGAGGGGCGTACGGCCGTCTTCGTCGGTGACCTGGTGGACCGCGGCCCGGACTCCCCCGGGGTGCTGCGGCGTGTCATGGCCATGGTGGGTGCCGGGAGCGCGATCTGCGTACCCGGAAATCATGAGCAGAAGCTGGCCCGCAAGCTCAACGGCCGTCAGGTGCAGCTCACCCATGGGCTGCCGGAGACGCTCGCGCAGCTCGAGCAGGAGCCGCCGGAGTTCGTCCAGGAGGTCCGGACATTCATCGAGGGGCTGGTCAGCCATTACGTGCTCGACGGCGGCAAGCTCGTGGTCGCGCACGCGGGACTCAAGGAGGAATACCAGGGACGGGCGTCCGGGCGGGTGCGATCGTTCGCGCTCTACGGCGAGACCACCGGCGAGACCGACGAGTACGGGCTCCCGGTGCGCTACCCGTGGGCGCGCGACTACCGGGGCTCGGCGGCGGTCGTCTACGGCCACACGCCGACACCTACGCCGGAGTGGATCAACAACACGATCTGCCTCGACACGGGGTGTGTCTTCGGCGGGAAACTGACGGCGCTGCGCTGGCCTTCTCGTGAGCTGGTCTCCGTGCCGGCCGCGCGGGAGTACTACGAACCGGCCAGGCCGTTGGTTGTGGCGCGCCCGGATACAGGACTCGACCTGCAGGACGTGACCGGCCGCCGGCACCTCGACTACGGCTACGGCCGCACCACCATCCCCGCGGAGAACGCCGCCGCGGCCCTGGAGGTCATGAGCAGGTTCGCGCTCGCGCCCGAGACCCTGATCTGGCTGCCGCCGACGATGGCACCGTGCTCGACGGCGACGGTCGAGGGGTATCTCGAGCACCCGTCGACGGCGTTCGCGGACATGCGGTCGGCGGGCGCCGGCACCGTGGTGTGCGAGGAGAAGCACATGGGGTCGCGTGCCGTTGTGCGGATCTCGCGGGAGGGGTCGGGGGATGCGATCTGGACGCGTACCGGCCGGCCCTTCTTCGACGCCGAGCGCAACGCGGCCCTGCTCACCCGGGTCCGGGCCGCCGCGATCGAGGCGGGAGTGCTCGACGACGGCTGGTTGCTGTTCGACACCGAGCTGCTGCCGTGGTCGGCGAAGGCCGGTGGGCTGATCCGCGAGCGGTACGCCGGGGTCGGCGCGGCCGGACGCGCGGCGTTGCCGGCTGCGCTGGCGGTGCTGGACCGGGTGGCGGCGCGCGGACTGGACGTCACGGCATTGCGGCAGCGGATGGAGCTGCGGGCCGAGGAGGTCGCGGGGTATTCCGCTGCCTATCGGGCGTATGTGCGGCCCACCGCCGGCCTGGACGGGGTGACGCTCGCGCCGTTCGCCGTTCTCGCTGCCCAGGGCGTCAGCCACAGTGACAAGGACCACGGCTGGCACCTGGACATCGCTGACAAACTGGTCGCCGCCGACCCGGCACTGTTCACGCCCACCCGCCGGATGGTGATCGACCTGAGCGACCCCGAATCCGAACGGGCGGCCACCGACTGGTGGCTCGAGCTGACCGGAGCGGGCGGCGAGGGGATGGTCGTCAAGCCGTGGGCGGGTCTCGGCGCGACCGACACCCGCGGGCGGCTGATCCAGCCGGGCGTCAAATGCCGTGGCCGGGAATACCTGCGGATCATCTACGGACCCGAATACACCCGTCCCGAACAGCTCGAACGTCTGCGCGCCCGGAACCTGGGCCGCAAACGAGGGCTGGCCCTTCGCGAACACGGTCTGGGCCTCGCCGCCCTCGACCGGGTCGCCGAGCAGGCGCCGCTCTGGAAGGTGCATGAGCTGGTCTTCGCCATCCTCGCCGCGGAGTCGGAGCCGGTCGACCCACGGTTGTAATCCACAGCATTCATACAGCTGCCGCTTGGGGAAGGACCGGTACCCTTCCTCCCGTGGAGCTTCATGCGCTGACCGAACAGCTCGCGTTCAACCCGATGGACCCGAAGGATCTCTTGCAGACCTTCGGGTTGATCGGCGTCTGGGCGATTCTCTTCGCGGAAACGGGCCTGCTCGTCGGGTTCTTCTTCCCCGGAGACTCCCTGCTGTTCCTGGCAGGTGTGGCCGCGTCGCCGGTCGCGAGCGCGATCTTCGGCGGCGACATCCAGATCAGCCTGATCGGCCTGCTGATCGGCGCGCCGCTCTGCGCCATCATCGGCGCCCAGCTCGGGCATCTGCTCGGTGCCAAATACGGCAAGCGCATGTTCGAGAAGAAGGACAGCAAGCTCTTCAAGCGCGAATACGTCGAAAAGGCCGAGTACTACTTCGAGAAATTCGGCCCCGCCAAGGCAGTCGTGCTGGCCCGCTTCATCCCGATCGTCCGGACGTTCCTCAACCCGGTCGCCGGCACCCTGGGCATGCCCGCCCGCCAGTTCTTCATCTGGAACGTCGTCGGCGCCATCCTCTGGTGCGACGGCGTCATCCTGATCGGTTACCTGCTCGCCCAGCAGATCTACGACGCCATCGGCGACAAGATCGACCACTACATCCTGCCGGTCGTCTTCATCATCGTCCTCATCTCGATCCTCCCGATCCTCATCGAGATGCTTCGCGAACGTAAGGCCAAGAAGCGCGCCGCCGCCGAGGGTGTGCCGGCCGACGAGGCAACTCCCGCCGCCGCAATCGGCGTTGTCGCCGCGGCCACCGTCGCCGGCCTGGCCGAGGAGTTCACCGACCACCACGGCGGTGCGGGGCAGGGGCGGCAGGACTTCAACCAGCCGGAGTCCCGCCAGGGATTCGGGCAGCAGGGTTATGGCGACCAGGGGTTCAGCCAGCCGGGCCACGCGCAGCCCGGTTATGACGCGCAGCCGGGCCACGCGCAGCCGGGGTATGACGCGCAGCCGGGCCACGCGCAGCCGGGGTATGACGCGCAGTCGGGGTATGACGCGCAGTCGGGGTATGGGCAGCAGGGGTATGACGCGCAGCCTGGGTATGGGCAGCAGGGTCAACCGCAGCCTGGGTATGGGCAGCAGCAGGGTTACGGTCCACAGGATCAGGGTTCGCAGGGCTATGGCCAGCAGGGCCAGGGTCAGCAGGACTACGGTCAGCAAGAACGCGATCAGAGCGGTTATGGGCCGGACAGCTACGGTCGCTACCCGCAGCAGGATCCGCAGCAGCAGAATGGCGAGCCGCGGCCGTACGGTCAGCAGGATGAGGATGAGCCGCGCAATCATCGGCCGCGCCACTCAGCCTGAAATCAAAATCTTCATGTCGTAGCCCGGCGGGTGGTGCAGACCGCAACTCCCGTCGAGGCCGGGCGCAGCGAGCCAAGAGCCTGGCGGCTCAGAACGGCTCCCTGCGCCCTTCTTTGTGCATAAGTGGTCACCCTTTTCACACCCACGGGTGGCCCGCCGAGGTTTTTCCCGAACGCTTCTCAGACCGCTATCGGCGTTTTCTCCGCGAGCCGGTCCAGGAATTCCTCGGACACCTCGCGAACACTGCCGAGCCGCCCGACGGTCAACGCCTGATAGGTGAGCCGGGCCGCTTCCTCGAGGCTGCGCGCCCGTTTGTGAGCCAGTTCCACACTGTCGGCCAGCACCACAAAACCGTGCTGACTGAGCACCAGGCAGTTGGTGCCGTCCGCCGCCATAGCCGCCGCCATAGCCGCGACTTCGGTGCCGCCGGGCTGCCGGAACGGCACGGTCACGATCCGCCGCAGATGGTCGGCATGATCGGTGGTCATCAACCGGATACGTTCGCCCAGGGCGTCCAGCAGCAGCGTGATCGGCGCGTGCACGTGCACAATCGCCTGAACGTCGGGCCGGGTCCGGTACAACGCCAGATGCAGAGCCAGCTCGCCACTCGGTTGGAGCCGCGGCGGGGTCACTTTCCGGAGCGTGGCCGGCGAACCGTCAAAGATGCGTACAGCGGTGAAGGTGCTGCGGCTCAGCCTCTCGAGCCAGCTACCGCGACCCGTCACCCAGCAAGCGCCGCCGTCGCCATCCTCAGTAATACCGTCGCCGTCGCCGACGTAGGCGACTTCCGCGCTGACGTCCTCGCAGACGTCCTCGCAGACGTCCTCGCTGACGTCCTCGCAGGCGATACGAGCGGAAAGGTTGCCACCCGCGCCACAGGCCAGACCGGCCTGGACGACGTCGTAGCCCACATGCGCGAGCTGATCGCGCAGATCACCGGGCACGTAATTCACCCGTCAACTCCTCGGGGTCCTGGGGGTGGATCCACATGGAGGAGGGGTTCCCGCCTGGCGTCACCGAACTTCCCATGCGTGACGCCAGGCCACTACCCGCCCGCTAGGGAGCGGTTCCAGCCATTCCGAGCGGGGCTGCTCCGCGCGGCCCGCCAGCCGCGTGAGCGTTGCCCAACCCGTACCAGTCTCGTCCTGACCCTTGCTCTTGCTCCTGCTCAGGCTGGACTTGCGCCCGTGCTTTCGCTCTTGCTCGGGCTGGACCTGCTTCCCGCGCTGAGGCCAATTCGCCTCTTGCCGGAAGCCGAGACCCGGTCTCGTTGCCGGACCCGGTCTCCGATCGCGCCCGGTCCCACCATGGACCGGCCACTTCCTTCAGACCTGGCCCCGCGTCGAGGCCTGTGGCCGGCGCCGCGCGACCCCGTCCGTCGCGTGTGCTCCGACCTGACCCGCCCAGATGCGGTGAGCGGGCTCGTGCCTTTCCGTTCCGTTCCGTGCAAATCCTGGCCCGCGCGGGTCCTTGGGAGACCCGCGCGAGTCTCAGCGAGCCTTTTTGGTGGCTCGCTTACGCGGCGGGGTGAGCAGATCCGCGATGGTTGCGATCGCGGACGGCACCAGCCGGTAGTAGGCCCACACTCCACGCTTTTCGCGCTCGAGCAGGCCGGCCTCCGTCAAGATCCGGAGGTGGTGGCTCACGGTCGGCTGCGACAGACCCAACGGTGCGGTGAGGTCGCAAACGCACGCCTCGCCGTCCGTTGCGGACTGAATAAGGCTCAGCAGTCGAAGCCGAGCAGGATCCGCGAGTGCCTTGAGCACCCCGGCCAGTCGCTCCGCATCCGCACGTTCAATAGGCTCGCCGGCCAGCGGCGAGATCTGAGGCATTGTCATTTCCGCCAACGCAGTTCCCACGATCTCCATCCTTCCACCAACTGCATCGATTCTCCTGCATGTGCGCAGGAACGAACCGGCTGACTTTCAGGCCGTAAGGCCGAAGTCGATCGAACGGTAGGCCGATCGGCACGTCTGTCCGGCACCCCGCACGGCAGCGCCCGCATCCCGATCCACCATTCCGGCTACACCGACTTCGGTCTCTGCCTCCTGCAACGCCTCAGGCGCCGTCTGGTCGCTGCCCATCGCCGTCGAGCTGCTCGATCCCCGCCCCTGGAGTGAGCAGCCCCACATTTCGATTTCACGATCAGTACGGTCTCCACCCGGCGCCCGCCCGGTCGCCGGAACGTCCTTGTCCCACACCGTCACCCGGTGCGAGGCGGTGTCACAGTCAGCATCACGACCCGATGAAAGCACGACACAACGCTGCGCGACGGGCAATTCAGTGATGAATTTACGCAGGTCGTGGTGGGCTTCCATGACATCGAGAGTACTGGCTACCTCGAAACTGGAACGTTCTGCCCTGGCAGGGCGGAAAGGAACTATTGACGCACGCCTAAACCAGATCCTTACAGGAAATAATGTTAACTGAATCACCCGGATGAACCGGTTCAGACCTCGCATAGACGCAGCTCAAAGCCCTTGAACCCACCACGACGCCCCACCCCCCAGACAACGAAGGTCATCGAACGAGTACGCACCGACACCGAAGCCTGCATGACACATGTGCCCGTCCACTGGGAAACCCCGCCCACTCAGCGAAATTCGACAGACCCTCGTCGCCCAACGCCACCCGTTCGGGTGACCCACATCCGTCGATGCGATGTCCCCCACTAGCTGGACCTACACGTCAAACACTGAACTTCATCCACAAAATCCCACCCCTGCCCCAACAGACAGTGACCCCCACAACCGCGTACCCATCCCGAGGTCCGCGAGCACCTGCTGAACCCGACGGTCGCCCGCAAGGCCAACCCAGGCGGATCGCCATCCACGACCGGCCCCTTCCAGATAACGACTGCGGGCCAGATCACACCACCCACCAGCCATAAGCCGACTCACTTCCGGCACCCGAACGAGTCCGCGCCCGGACCTGGGCGGCGCTTTTTAGAGCGCTCCGTCCGGGGCACGGTGCAGCTGTCCATAGGGACGACGGAGCCCACGGCTTGGGCCAGCTCATTGCCAGGTGGCGGCTTCTCGTGCCGGTTCACCGACGGGCTGCGGCGCTGGGCCAGCCCAGGGACGGGTGGTTGCTCCCGTGCCTGCT
>NZ_BOQP01000072.1 GCF_018332715.1 Winogradskya consettensis
CGGAACGTGTCAAGGAATTGAGGCCGGCGGGAGTTAAGCGGCCTGTGGTCGGTTGATCCAGGCGTGGTCGGGCAGGTCGAGGATTTTGGGCAGGACGTTGGCGGTGGTGAACCGTTCGGGGTTCGCCGTCCGGGCTGTGGTCAGGGTCTGTTCGCGGGTGTCACGAACGGTGTGGTGCCGGCCGTGGTGGACCTCCGCGGGGGTATGCAGGCCGATCCCGGAATGCCGGTGGGCGTGGTTGTACCAGATCACGAATTCGGTCATGAATCTGCGCGCTTCGGCGAGGGTGGCGAACCGGTCCGGGAAGACCGGTGCGTACTTCAACGTCTTGAACCATGCTTCGCTGTAAGGGTTGTCGTTACTGACTTTCGGCCTCGAATGCGACCGTGTCACGGTCAGGTCCTCGAGGAGTTCGGCCACCGATTTCGAGGTCATCGACGTGCCTCGGTCGGCGTGCACGACATGCGGGACACCGTGGGTGTCGAACACCTCCCGCATCATCGACTTCGCGAGAGGCCCGGACTCGCGGGCGTGCACGCGGGCACCGACGATGAACCGGGAGTAGATGTCGACCATGACGTAGGCGTTGTAGTAGACGCCTTTGGCCGGGCCGGCGAGTTTGGTGATGTCCCACGAGTAGACCTGCCGCGGCCCGTCGGCGACCAACTCCGGACGGGTGCGAGTGGGATGCCGGGCCAGCCGCCGGCGTTCGGCCACCTGCCTGTCGGCACGCAGAATGCGATACATCGTCGCGATCGAGGCCACATACACGCCCTGATCCAACAGGGTGGCATAGATCTGTGCCGGGGCCGCGTCGACGAACTCCGGACTGTCCAGCACGGCCAGAACCTGATCCCGCTCGACCGGGCTCAGCGCGTTCGCCGGCACCCGCGGTGTCCGGCGTGACGGACTCGCCCGGCGCCGATCACGATCCGCTGACGCGCGGGCGATCCCCGTCATCGCCGCTGCCTGCCGGGTGGTCGTGCCTGTCCCGGTCAGCTGCGCGAAGGCGTCCATCAGCGTCTGCCGAGCCCGAACACGTCCGGACCGTCCGGCTCGCTCCTGGAGATGTCCTCCAAGAGCTCGCGCGCTTTTCCCATAATCGTCAACGCCGTCTCCGTACGCGCCAACTTCGCCTGCGCCTGGTCCAACTCACGACGCAACCGGGCGATCTCCGCTTGTTCCGCCGATGGCCGCCCGACCGTCTGTCCAGCCGGTTTACCCTGCAACAGGCCGGCGTCACGGTCCCGGCGCCACTGCGTCATCAACGATGAATACAAACCCTCACGGCGCAGGAACACCCCGCCCTCACCAGCCCCGACGGCCTGCTCATACCGGTCCAGGAAATCCAGCTTCTGCCCCGGCGAGAACGTCCGACGCGGCCGTGGCCCACCAGCACGAGGCCCCTTCTTGCGACTCATGACCCCATCCTGGGCCGTCACAACGTCTACAGCAGTATTCAACGCATCCCGTTCCTGAACTCGCCCCGTCAGACGGACTTGCTATGAACCGCCGGCCTCAACTCACCCTGACAGACAGGG
>NZ_BOQP01000073.1 GCF_018332715.1 Winogradskya consettensis
TTTAATTGTGCACAACCTAACCGCGCGAATGTGCAAGCGCGTGCGCCCGTCCGGGCCCGCGTGCGGGCGTCGGGCAGACTGGGGCGATGCGCCGACCCCCCATGCGACTGACCCTGGTGCTGGCCGCCGCGATGCTGGGGGTCTCGGTGATGGGCGTCGGGCTCGTCCGTGCCGCGACCTACTCCGAGCCGTCCGCCGGGCCGATCGTGGTGCCCTCGGACCAGAAGCTCGTCCCCGCGGACGGCACCACGGGCAGCTGCGCGGGCGCGCCGGTGCAGGCCGAGCGGGAGCTGCGCGGGATGTGGCTCACCACGGTGATGAACATCGACTGGCCGAGCCGGCCGGGGCTGCCCGAGGCGCAGGTCAAGGCCGAATACCTGAAGTGGCTCGACCTGGCCGTCGCGCGCCGGCACAACGCGATCTTCGTGCACGTGCGGCCGTCGGGGGACGCGTTCTGGCCCTCGGCGTACGCGCCGTGGTCGGAATGGCTGACCGGCAAGCGGGACGGCAGGTCGCCGGGCTGGGACCCCATGGAATTCATGGTCGCCGAGGCGCACGCGCGCAACCTGGAGTTCCACGCGTGGTTCAACCCGTACCGCGGGACGCAGCCGGGTCCCGACGGGCCGGGTGCCGACTTCAGCAAGCTCGCCCCGAACCATCCTCTGCTCAAGCATCGCGACTGGGCGATCGCCTACCCCGACGGCAAGACGGCGCGGCTCTACTTCGACCCGGGCAACCCGGCGGCCCGCAAGTTCGTCGAGGACGCCATGCTCGAGGCGGTCGCGAAGTACGACATCGACGGCGTGCACTTCGACGACTTCTTCTACCCGTACCCCGAGGGTGGCGGGAGCACGTTCAAGGACGACGCGAGCTTTGCCAAGCGTACGGACAAGAGCCTGAGCCGTGCCGCCTGGCGCCGCGCGAACGTCGACACTCTCGTGCACGAGATGAGCGAGCGCATCAAGCAGCTCAAGCCGTGGGTCAAGTTCGGGATCAGCCCGTTCGGCATCTGGCGCAACAAGACGACGGACCCGTCCGGCTCGGACTCGCACGGCCTGGAGAGCTACGACGCGCAGTTCGCCGACACCCGCAAGTGGGTCAGACAGGGCTGGCTCGACTACGTCGTCCCGCAGCTCTACTGGGCGATCGGCTTCGACAAGGCCGACTACGCCAAGGTGCTGCCGTGGTGGGTGCAGACGGTCAAGGGCACCGAGGTCCAGCTGTACGTCGGCCAGGGCGACTACCGTGTCGGTGAGAAGGGCCCGTGGAAACAGCCCGACCAGCTCGACCGCCAGCTCGCCCTGAACGACAGGTACGGCGTCCAGGGCAGCGTCCACTTCAGCGCCAAGCAGGTCCAGGCCGACAAGCTCGGCTCGGTCACCCGCTACACCACGAACCACTACGCGGGCCCGGCGCTGCTGCCGACCATGAAGAAGCTCCCCCTGGAACCGCCTGGCACCCCGCGCGCCACCGCTGCCCGCCGCACCGGCAGCACGGTGACCATCGAGTGGCAGGCCGGCGCGGGCCCGGAGCCGGTGTCCTGGGCGCTGTACCGCGTCGACACCGCCACCCCGCAGAAGGCGGCCCTGGTCGCCACGGGCCGGCGCGGCTCCCAGGACGTGGTGGACCCCACGCCCCCGGCCGCCGAGGCGACGTACTGCCTGAGCGGCCTGGACCGCTCCGGCAACGAGAGCCCCCTCAGCAGCCCGGTGTCCGTCAGCCCGTGACCTTGCCGCCCGCGACCTCCAGGTGGCGGTTGGTCTGGACGGCGTCGAGCATGCGGCGGTCGTGGGTGACCAGCAGCAGGGTGCCCGGGTATTCGGCCAGCGCGGATTCGAGTTGCTCGATCGCGGGCAGGTCGAGGTGGTTGGTGGGCTCGTCGAGGACCAGCAGGTTGACGCCGCGGGCCTGCAGGAGGGCCAGGGCCGCGCGGGTGCGTTCGCCGGGGGACAGGGTCGCGGCGGGGCGGCGTACGTGATCCGCCTTCAGGCCGAACTTCGCGAGCAGCGTGCGGACGTCCGGGTCGTTGAAGTCCGGGACCGCCGCGCCGAACGCCGTCATCAGCGGTTCGTCGCCGAGGAACAGCCCGCGGGCCTGGTCGACCTCGCCGACGACGACGCCGGGACCGAGGTGCGCCTGGCCCTCGTCGACGGGGAGCCGGCCCAGCAGCGCGGCGAGCAGCGTCGACTTGCCCGAGCCGTTCGCGCCCGTGATCGCGACCTTGTCCGCCCAGTCGATCTGCAGGGTGACCGGGCCGAGCGTGAAACCGCCGCGGCGTACGACGGCCTCGCGCAGCGTGGCGACCACCGCACCGGCCCGGGGGGCGACGGCGATCTCCATGTGGAGTTCCCACTCCTTGCGGGGCTCCTCGACGACCTCGAGGCGCTCGATCATCCGCTGGGTCTGGCGGGCCTTCGCCGCCTGCTTCTCGGTCGACTCGGCGCGCATCGCCTTGCCGATCTTGTCGTTGTCCTTGGCCTTGCGCCGGGCGTTGCGCACGCCCGTCTCCATCCAGCCCCGCTGCATCTGCGCGCGGCTCTCGAGGGCGCCCTTCTTGTCGGCGAACTCCTCGTAGTCCTCGCGGGCGTGCCGCCGGGCCGTCGCCCGCTCGTCCAGGTACGCCTCGTAGCCGCCGCCGTACAGGTTGACCTGCTGCTGGGCGAGGTCCAGCTCCAGCACAGCGGTCGCCGTACGCGTCAGGAACTCCCGGTCGTGGCTGACCAGCACCGTGCCCGCCCGCAGCCCGGTGACGAACTCCTCGAGCCGGCCCAGCCCTTCCAGGTCCAGGTCGTTCGTGGGCTCGTCGAGCAGGAAGATGTCGTACCGGCTGAGCAGCAGCGACGCCATCTGCGCGCGGGCCGCCTGGCCGCCGGAGAGCGCAGTCATCGGGTGGTCCAGCGCGACGGCCAGCCCCAGTTCCCCGGTGACCTGTTCGGCGCGTTCGTCCAGGTCGGCGCCGCCCAGATCCAGCCAGCGTTCGAGCGCGGCCGCGTACCGGTCATCGGCACCGTCACCACCCACGGCCAGGGCCTCCGCCGCCTCGTCCATCGCCACCTGCGCCGGGCCGACGCCCGTTCGGCGGGCCAGGAAGTCCCTCACCGTCTCGTCAGCCCGCCGCTCCCGCTCCTGCGGCAGATAGCCGACATTGGCGGTGGGCGGGCTCAGCGTGACGGTCCCGGCCTCCGGGGGCAGCAGACCCGCGAGGGTACGCAGCAGCGTCGTCTTCCCCGCGCCGTTCACCCCCACGAGCCCGATCACGTCGCCGGGGGCGACAACCAGGTCCAGGGCTTGGAACAGCATGCGGTCGCCGTGCCCCGCGGCGAGTTCCCGGGCGATCATCGTGGCGCTCATCGGGAGCTGACTCTACGTGGCGGTTCAACCGGTTATCGGCACCGCGTTGCCGCTGACGCGTACGCCCGCCTCGCCGGGGGTGAGCGTCACCGTCAGTCTCCCCGGCCGGCCCATGTCGGTGCCCTGCGACAGCTCGATGATCGCGTCGTCCGGGACCAGGCCGAGCCCGCGCAGGTAACCGCCGAACGCGGCCGCCGCGGCACCCGTCGCCGGGTCCTCGTAGATGCCGCCGACCGGGAACGGGTTGCGCACGTGGAAGCTCAGCGGGCCCTCGCGCCACACGAGCTGCACGGTGGTCCAGTCGTTCGCCTCCATCAGGGCCTTGAGGACAGCCACGTCGTAGTCCAGGTCGGCGAGCCGCTTGCGGTTCTTCACCGCGATGACCGGGTGGTACGCCCCCGCGTACGCGATCCGGGGCCGCAGCACCGGGTCGAGGTCGTCCGCGTCCCAGCGCAACGCCGCGAGCAGGGCGACCAGGGCCACGTCGCCGATCTCGCCGACCGCCGCCGGGACGCTGGTCAGCGTCGCGCGGCCCCGGTCGTCGACGGTGACCGGGATCTCACCGGCGTTGGTGACGAACGTGTAGGTGCCGGGCCCCTGCCGGTCGCCCAGCGCCACGGAGGTGGCGACGGTCGCGTGCCCGCAGAACGGGACCTCGGCCAGGGGACTGAAGAAGCGCAGCCGGTCGCCGGCCAGGAACGCCGTCTCGGAATATCCCAGCTCCGCCGCGATGCCCAGCATCTCGGCATCGGTCAGGGCGCTCGCGTCGAGCACCACGCCGGCCGGGTTGCCGCCCGCGGGATCGGTGCTGAAGGCCGCGTACCGGAGGATCTCGACGTCTGTCATGGCACGAGCCTGCCCCCGCCCGCCTCCGTGCGGCCAGCGCCAATCGTCACGATCTGGCTCCGGCGTTTTGTCATGGTCGTTGTTCACAGGCGCGGAGTAGCGTTCCCAACGTGCCAGAGGCTTCCACGCTCGTACCCACCCCACCCACCGATCTCCCGCGCACCCTCGGTGAGCTCCGTGCCTCCGGGCACGAGTTCCGCACCGTGAAGGAGGAGCTGCGCGACAACCTCCTCGACCGGCTGCGCACCGGTGCGCCCCGGTTCCCCGGCATCGTCGGTTACGACGACACCGTCCTGCCCGAGGTCGAGCGGGCGCTGCTCGCCGGTCACGACATGGTCCTGCTCGGCGAGCGCGGTCAGGGCAAGACCCGGCTCATCCGCGGCCTGATCGACCTGCTCGACGAGTGGACGCCCTACATCACCGGTTCCGAGCTGCGGGAACACCCCTACCAGCCGCTGACCCCGGCGATGCGGCGGCTGGCCGGCGAGACCGGCGACCTGCTGCCCGTGTCCTGGCTGCACCGCTCCGAGCGTTACGGCGAGAAGCTCGCCACCCCGGACACCAGCGTCGGCGACCTCATCGGCGACGTCGACCCGATCAAGGTGGCCGAGGGCCGCGCGCTCGGCGACCCCGAGACGATCCACTTCGGGCTCGTGCCGCGTACCAACCGGGGCATCTTCGCCGTCAACGAGCTGCCCGACCTCGCCGAGCGCATCCAGGTGTCGCTGCTCAACGTGCTCGAGGAGCGCGACATCCAGGTCCGTGGCTACCAGCTGCGGCTCCCGCTCGACATCCTGCTCGTCGCGTCCGCCAACCCGGAGGACTACACCAACCGCGGGCGGATCATCACCCCGCTCAAGGACCGGTTCGGCGCCGAGATCCGCACCCACTACCCGCTGGAAGTCGACCTGGAGTCGGAGCTGATCCGGCAGGAGGCCAACCTCTCCGCGTCGGTGCCCGAGCACCTCATCGAGGTCATCGCCCGCTACACCCGGGCGGTCCGCGAGTCCCCGGCCGTCGACCAGCGCTCCGGCATCTCGGCCCGGTTCGCGATCGCCGCCACCGAGACCGTCGCCGCGTCCGCGCTGCGCCGCTCGGGGCTGCGCAACGAGCGCGAGGCCGTCGCCCGGGTCTGCGACACCGTCTCGGTGACCAGCACCCTGCGCGGCAAGGTCGAGTTCGACAGCGGCGAGGAGGGCCGCGAGGTCGAGGTCCTCGCGCACCTGCTGCGCCTGGCCACCGCCGAGACGTTCCGGGCCCGGCTCGCCGGTCTCGACCTGTCCGGCTTCACCGAGCTCGTCGCCGAGGGCGCGATCATCGAGACCGGCGATCTGGTCTCGGCCGACGAGCTCCTGACCCAGATAGGTACGGTCCCCGGGCTGGCCAAGGTCCTCGACCGGCTCGGTCTTGGCGACGCGCCGAGCCCCGGGCAGGCCGCCTCGGCGATCGAGTTCGTCCTCGAGGGCCTGCACCTCACCCGCCGGCTGGCCAAGGAGCTGACCGACGACGGACGCACCCTCTACGGGAGCTGACATGGCGGGAAACCGATTCCGGTACGGGGCGTGGCGGGACGGGCCCGACCCGCTCGCCCCGCCCTACGACGTCCGCGCCGCCGTCGACGAGGTCGGCGAGCGTGTCCTGGCCGGGGAGAACCTGCGCGACGCCCTGCGCGAGCTGCTCCGGCAGGGCCCGCGCGAGGGCCGCGGCCTGGACGAGCTGCGGGCCCGCGCCCGCCGGATGCGCCGCGACGCCCTGCGCCGCGGCAACCTCGACGGCGCGGTCACCCGGGCCCAGCAACTGCTCGACCAGGCCGTCGCCGCCGAACGCGACGAGCTGCGCAACCGCCCCGACGATGACGACGCCCGCTTCAACGAGGCCGTCCTCGACAACCTGCCGCGCTCGACGTCCCGTGCGGTCGAGGAGCTCAGCGACTACAACTGGGCCAGCGACGAGGCCCGCGCCACCTACCAGCAGATCCTCGACGGCCTGCGCCGCGAGGTCGTCGAGCAGCGCTTCGCCGGTATGAAGGAGGCGCTGCAGGGCCGCGATCCGGCCTCCGACGCCGCGGTCGCCGAGATGGTCGGCGATCTCAACGACCTGCTCGGCAAGCACAACCGCGGCGAGGACACCGGCGACGCGTTCCAGCAGTTCATGGCCAAGCACGGCGACTTCTTCCCGGAGAAGCCCGGCAACGTCGAGGAGCTCATCGACTCCCTGGCCCGCCGGGCCGCCGCCGCCGAACGCCTCATGCGGTCCCTCAGCCCCCAGCAGCGTGACGAGCTGGCGAGCCTGATGGACCAGGCACTCGGCGACGGCCCGTTGCGCGGGCAGCTCGGCGAGCTGACCGACAACCTGCGGGCGCTGCGGCCCAACCTGAACTGGGGCCGCGGCGAGCGCATGAAGGGCAGCGAGGACCTCGGGTACGGCGACGCCACCCAGGCGCTCGGCGAGATCGGCGAGCTGGACGAGCTGATGGAACAGCTCGACCAGGACCACCCCGGCGCCACCCTCGACGACATCGACGTGGAGGCGGTCGAGCGGCAGCTCGGCCGGGGCGCCGCCGACGACGTACGCCGCCTGCGCGACCTGGAACGCGAACTGCGCCGCCAGGGCTGGGTCACCCGCGACGACGACGGCCTCACCCTGTCACCCAAGGCCCTGCGCAGGCTCGGCCGCACCGCCCTGGCCCAGGTCTTCAAGGACCTGACCAGCAAGCAGCGCGGCAACCACGACCTGCGCGACGCGGGTGCCGCCGGTGACCTCATCGGCTCGTCCCGCCGCTGGCAGTTCGGCGACTCCCAGCCCCTCGACGTCGTCCGCACCATCGGCAACGCCGTCCGGCGCGGGGGAGCGGGCACCCTGCCCGTCCGTCTCGAGCCCGACGACTTCGAGGTCGCCGAGACCGAACGGAGGGCCTCCGCCGTGGTGGCCCTCTGCGTCGACCTGTCCTACTCGATGTTCGCCGACGGTCGCTGGGGCCCCATGAAACAGACGGCGCTCGCGCTGTCCCACCTCGTGGCCACCCAGTTCCCGCAGGACTCGCTGCAGATCATCGGCTTCGGCCGCTACGCCATGCCGCTCTCCCAGGGCGAGCTGGCCGCGATCGAACCCGACATGGTCCAGGGCACCAACCTGCAGCACGCCCTGAAACTCGCCGGCCGCCACCTGCGCCGCCACCCCGGCGCGGAACCGGTCGTCCTCGTCGTCACCGACGGCGAGCCCACAGCCCACCTCGAGCCGGACGGCGAGGCCTACTTCAACTGGCCGACCCTGCCGGAAACGGTCCAGCTCACGGTGCACGAGGTCGATCAGCTGACCCGCTACGGCGCCACGCTCAACCTCTTCATGCTCGGCGAGAACGAGGGCCTGCGCCGCTTCGTCGACGCGGTCGCCCGCCGCAGTGGTGGGCGGGTGTTCAGCCCCGAGGTCGAGGAGCTGGGCGCGTACGTCGTCGACGACTACGTCCGCAGCCGGCGCGGCAAACGCTGACGGGTCCGGTCCGGCCGGCCTTCCGGCTGGCTGGACCGGGCGTTCGGCCCGGTCCTTGGTCTGCCAGGTCCCTGTTCAGCTCGGTCCCTGTTCGCCAGGTTCTTGTTCGGCCCGGTCCCTGTTCGCCAGGTTCTTGTTCGGCCCGGTCCCTGTTCGCCCGGTCCTTGTTGGCCCGGTCCTTGTTGGCCAGGTCCTTGTTGGCCAGGTCCCTGTTCTGTCAGGTCTCTGTTTGTCAGGGCGAGTCCGGCATCTGCCGGACTCGCCCTATTCGTTGGCACTCAGCGATCTGCGTCACGTCGGCCGTCCCGTTTCCGCACGTCCCAGCGCCCGGAACTGCCAACCTATCCTCCTAGGATGCCTAAGGGATGTGCGGCGCGTAACGAGTAGCGGACAGACCGGCACGGGGTGATGGGGGTGTGGCGTGCCGCTGGATATAGTGGCCCGGCGAGTGAGCGGCCCGGGCGTGTCCGGCCGGCCTTCCGGGGGGAAGGCGGCGGACCAGGCGATCCGGGCCGGGCAGGGATAGCCGCGGGTGGGGTCCCGTGGCGGGTGCGGGGGAGAGGGGGCGCCATGACGCACGAGGCTGCGCCCGGAACGGCCACGAACCGCATCTGGACGATTCCGAACGTGATCAGCTTTCTGCGCCTGCTGGGCGTACCGCTGTTCCTCTATCTTCTTCTCGGCCCGCACCACGACGTCGCAGCGGTGATCGTCCTGGCCGTGGGTGGCAGCACCGACTGGGTCGACGGTTACATCGCCCGCCGGATGAATTCCGTCAGCCGCCTCGGCGAGCTCCTCGACCCGTTCGCGGACCGCCTCTACATCCTGGCCACCCTGGTCGGCTTCACCCTGCGCGAGGTCGTCCCCTGGTGGCTGACCACCGCTCTGCTGCTGCGCGAGCTGGTCCTCGGCATCGCCCTGCTGATCCTGCGCCGCCACGGCTACGGCCCGCCGCCCGTGCACTACGTCGGCAAGACCGGCACGTTCGTTCTCCTCGCGGCGTTCCCGGTCCTCCTGCTCGCCGAAGCGGTCCCCTCGATCGACGCGGTCACCCTCCCGATCGGCTGGGCCCTGGCCTGGTGGGCCCTCGGCCTCTACTGGGCCGCAGCAGCCCTCTACCTCGCCCAGACCCGCGCCCTGCTCCGCGCCGACGCCGCCATCCCGCCGCCCCGCGAGGCTGTCGCAGGATGACCTCGCCCCACGGCGGCCCCGCCAACCGCAGTCAGCAACCCCCACCCACCGACCCCCCGGCCGCTCCGGACGCAGCACAGCCGCCGAACGGGACCCAGGACGTTCCCGAGGCCCCGGCCGCCCAACCGGCGCCGAAGCCCACCCCGGACGACCACGCCCCGGACGACCGTGTCTCGGAGGACCGCACCCCGGACGACCACGCCCCGGACGACCATGTCTCGGAGGACCGCACCCCGGACGACCACGCCCCGGACGACCATGTCTCGGAGGACCGCGCCCGGGACGACCATGTCTCGGAGGACCGCGCCCGGGACGACCGCGCCCGGGACGACCAGGCCCCGGCAGTCATCCCCGCGGTGACCCCGCAGGCAGAGCCTCCAGCGCCCGCGCCCCCCGCGCCCGTTGCTCCGGCGGGGGACGCCGAGGCGGACCAGGCCGCGGATTGGTTCGCGCCCGGAACGCAGCAGCCCGAGCCGCGACCCGATGAACCCCTGCCGTCCCCTGGTGCGACGACGGCAGACCAGGCCCCTGGCTCCGACGACCGTGTCGACGCGATCGAGCCCGGACTCCCCGAAGCCGCCACCGAGGTCGCCCCGCCCGCCGGAGCCATCTCTCCAGCCGTTGCGCCGCCGCCCGACGCCGAGCAGCCGCCGAAACCCCGCACCGGCAACCGTCCGGCGGAACAGCCCGCGGTCGCGGCGAGCCCCGCTGATGAGGGCGTGCGGGTCTCGGCGCCCAACCCCGACGGTGTCCCGGCCCCGGCTTCGGTCGAGGGTGATGAGAAGCCGCAGCGGACGTTCACTCCCGACTTTCTCACCGAGCTGTTCCGGAACCCGCTGGACCCCGGCTACGCGGACGCCGCCGCTCGCAGGGCCCGCGGTGACGGTCCGACCGGTGTGCGCAAGCGCATGCTGAGTGGGATCAGTGCGTTGACGCTCGTGGCGCTCGGGTTTCTGCTGGTGGTGGCTTATCGGCAGACGGTGGCGGATGAGCCGGCGCGGACGCAGGCGCGGGATGAGCTGATCGGGCAGGTGCAGAGCCGGCGGTCGGGGACCTCGCAGTTGCAGGCGCGGGCGGACCGGTTGCGCAGTGAGGTCGCTGATCTTCGGGAGCAGCAGCTGGGTGGGGCCGCGGTGGCCCGCATGCAGGAGCTGGAGGCGGAGACCGGGCTTGCCGCGGTGCGGGGGTCCGGGGCCCGGGTGACGGTCGGTGACGGTCCTACGCCGATCGATCCGGTGACCGGGGTGCGCAGCAGTGATGCCCGGGTGCGTGACACCGACCTGCAGCGGGCGACGAACGCGTTGTGGGCGGCGGGGGCGGAGGCGATCGCGATCAACGGTCAGCGGCTGACCGCGACGTCCACGATCCGGCAGGCGGGCGAGGCGATCCTGGTGGACTTCCGGCCGGTGACCACGCCCTATCAGATTGTCGCGATCGGGCCGGACGAGCTGGCCGCCGACTTCCGTAAGGGTGCGGGCGGGCAGTTCTTCAAGGCGCTGAATTCGCGGTACGGCATGTCGTACGACGTCGCGCCGGTGGGGGACGTCACGCTGGAGGCGGCCACGGAGCCGAACTTCCGGCAGGCCAGTCCTGTTACGCCGTCGCCGGCGAAGAGTCAGAGTCCCACGATCACAACCTCCCCGTCGGAAGGCGGCAGATGATTCCGGTAGTCGCCCTGATCGCCGGTGTCGTTCTCGGCATCGTGTTCCATCCCACCGTGCCGCCCGCGTTGCAGCCCTATCTGCCGATCGCGGTCGTGGCGGCGCTGGACGCCGTCTTCGGCGGCGTGCGGGCAAAACTCGACGGCATTTTCGACGACAAGCAGTTCGTGGTGTCGTTCATCGCGAACGTCCTGGTCGCCGGCGTGATCGTCTATCTGGGTGACCAGCTGGGGGTCGGCGGGCAGCTGTCCACCGGTGTCGTGGTCGTGCTCGGCGTGCGGATCTTCGGCAACGTCGCGGCGATCCGCCGGCATCTGTTCCGGGCGTGACGCGGATGACCGACAAAGATCACCAGCCCGACGACGAGGTCACGGCGCGGCTCACGCCACCGGACGACGAGGTCACCACGCGGCTCACGCCACCGGAGACCCCGGAGAAGCCTGAGACCCCGGTGACGCCGGAGACCCCGGTGACCGGGGACGCCGGCGCGGAAGGCACGGCCGCTCCGGGCGTACCCGGAGAGTCACCTGAACCGGTGACGGACAGCAAGCGGAAGTTGTCATCCGCGGGTGCCCTGATCGGGGTGTTGCTGGCTCTTTTCGGTTTCACCCTGGTGGTGCAGCTGCGCAGCAACGACGCGGATTCCGGGCTGGCCTCGGCCCGCCAGGAGGATCTCGTGCGGATCCTGTCCGACCTGGAGGCCCGGGACCAGCGGCTGCAGCAGGAGATCAACGGTCTCGAGGAGAGCCAGCGGCAGCTGACGTCCGGGGTCGCGGGGCGGCAGGCGGCGCTCGCCGAGGCCGACAAGCGGGCCGATGATCTCGGGTTGCTGTCCGGTACCCTGCCGGCGCGGGGTCCGGGGCTGGAGATCTCGGTCGACCCGGCCGGGCAGCCGATCAAGGCGTCGCAGATCCTCAACGCCGTGCAGGAGCTGCGCGGTGCCGGGGGTGAGGTGATGGAGCTCGTCGGGGACAACGGTGTCGCCGTGCGGATCGTCGCCTCGTCGTACTTCGTCGACGCCGAGGGCGGGGAGATCGTCGTCGACGGTAAGCGGCTCGCGGGCCCTTACACGCTCCGGGTCATCGGGGTGCCGTCGACCATGCAGACGGCGCTGGAGATCCCCGGTGGGGTGGTGGCGTCGGTGAAGCAGGCCGGCGGTAACGTGACCATGGAGCAACGTACGTCGGTCGAAGTGACCGCCGTGCGTCAGCCAGCCAGCCTGCAGTACGCGCGTCCCGTCTCCTGACCGGGCGCGCTTCTCAACGGAGGAACGAGTGATTCCCGAGGATCTGCGGTACACCGCCGAGCACGAATGGGTGTCCGGCGACGGAACCGGCCCCGTGCGGGTGGGCATCACCCACTTCGCGCAGGACGCGCTCGGTGACATCGTCTACGTGCAGCTGCCCGACGAGGGCACCGAGGTGCAGGCCGGTGACAGTCTCGGCGAGATCGAGTCGACCAAGAGCGTCTCGGAGATCTACGCGCCGATCGCCGGCACGATCGTGGCGCGTAACGCCACGCTGGGTGACGAGCCCGAGCTGATCAATGCCGAGCCGTATGCCGCGGGGTGGCTCGTGGAGATCGCCCCGGCGGACCCGTCGGCGCTGGACGCGCTGCTGGACGCCGCGGCGTACCAGGCATTGACCGAGGGCTGATCTTCCGGGCCTGAACTCCCCGCGCGTCCGGTTGCCCGGCTTTTCCGGTCTGACTAGGCTCGCGGGGCACCTGTAGAACCGTTATTACTTCGAAACCGATAGTCGTGCGGCCGGGCCTTCACGGGCAACGGCGGCGGAGGGCATGGCACGTCCGGACCCGAACGTCCGGTGGTGCGGGCCCGCCGTTGCCGGGCGACGACCGAAAAAGATCCGTGAGGTGGTCCATGACGCGCCCAGACGACGAGTTCCCCCCGCTCGACGTCACGTCCACGCTGAACCTCGGAGCGCTCGACGAGGTGCTCGAGGGACCCGACACCGACGTGGTACCGAGCCGGATGTCCGGTTCGCTGCCGCCCGGCATGGCCCTTCTGGTGGTGCGCCGCGGTCCCAACGCGGGTGCGCGCTTCCTGCTGGACCACGACGTGACCACGAGCGGGCGGCATCCCGACAGTGACATCTTCCTCGACGACGTGACGGTTTCGCGCCGGCACGCCGAGTTCCACCGCGACGGCGGGACCTTCACGGTCCGCGACGTCGGGTCGCTCAACGGGACGTACGTCAACCGGGAGCGGGTCGAGTCCGCGACCCTGAGCAACGGTGACGAGGTTCAGATCGGCAAGTTCCGCCTCGTCTTCATCGCCGGCCCGAGGCCGGAGGGCGAGGGCGGCCAGGCGTGAACCCGGCGGGGGCGGCCGCACACGACCCGGGCAGCCGCCCGGGTCGTGACGCTGCGCTGATGAGTATCGGGGAGGTGCTGGCCCAGCTGCGCACGGAGTTCCCCGACACGACGATCTCGAAGCTCCGGTTCCTCGAGGCGGAGGGGCTGGTCGATCCGCAGCGCACCGCCTCCGGCTACCGGAAGTACTCGTGGAACGACGTGGCCCGGCTGCGGTTCGTCCTGACCGCCCAGCGCGATCAGTATCTGCCGTTGCGGGTCATCCGCGAGCAGTTGGAGGCCCTGGAGCGGGGCGACGATCCGCTGGCCCGCCAGCGGCCGTCGCTGGTGGCGGTCGGCTCCGAACCGGAGGCGGCCGCACCGGAGACCACCGACAGCAGGGTGTCGCGTGACGACCTGATCGAGCGCACGGGTGCGGAGGAGCGGCTGCTCTCCGAGCTGGAGCAGATCGGCCTGGTCACGTCGCGCCCGCCCGGCTGGTACGACGGCGACGCGGTGGTGATCGTCGAGGCGGTGGTGGGCCTGACGCGCTACGGCCTGGAGGTCCGGCACCTGCGGGCGTTCCGCACCGGGGCCGACCGGGAGCTGGGGTTGTTCACGCAGCTGCTGGCGCCGCTGGTGCGCCAGCAGGACCCGGCGGCGCAGGCGCGGGCGGCAGAGACGGCCCGGGAGCTGCAGGCGTTGTCGCAACGGCTCCATTCCGCACTGGTACGGGCCGGGCTGCGCGACACACTGGGCCGCTAGTGCACGTTCGGGCGGAAATTTCGGTCGCGGATAGTTACGCCGAGCGCTGAACATCGGGCCACAAAGCTGATCTTCCTGGGGGCGTGGGCCTGCCACCAGGGGGATCTTCGCTTTAGGGGGCATGTGCCAGTGGTATCGGACACGGACCTCGTGTGGCGCTCGCCCCCCGGCGTCCGTGTACGGTGAGGACGAGGGCGGTAACGAAGCCTGACGATCATCGTCAACGATGATCGACGGGGCGGTAACGACGTGCGACACGGAGGCAGCGGTGCGCGAGCTGAGCGTGGTCGGGGTTCGGGTGGAGCTGCCCAGCAACCAGCCGATCGTCCTGCTCAGGGAGGTCGACGGCGATCGGTACCTGCCGATCTGGATCGGCGCGGTGGAGGCTACCGCCATCGCGTACGAGCAGCAGGGTGTCAAACCCGCCCGCCCGTTGACCCATGATCTGCTCCGGGACATCCTCGCGGCGCTGCAGGCGCCGTTGAAGGCTGTGGAGATCACGGAGCTCAAGGAGAACGTGTTTTACGCCGATCTGCTGATCGGTGACAACCTGCGCGTGTCGGCGCGCCCGAGCGACTCGATCGCTCTGGCGTTGCGGGTGGGTGCCCCGATCCGGTGTGCCGATCAGGTGCTGACGGAGGCGGGCATCGTGATCCCGGACGAGCAGGAGGACGAGGTCGAGAAGTTCCGCGAGTTCCTCGACCAGGTCAGCCCGGAGGACTTCGCCAGCTGACCTGTCACACCTACGGTTGATCATCGAAAAACATCCCGTCGGCGGGTCCGGCGGGATGTTTTTGTCGGTGTACCGAGGCGTGCGGGTCGGGGCCCCGGTCGTCCGTACGCGGCGTGTCGCGCCATTACCTCCCTGTTTCAGGCGACCCTGAGTTATAGGCTCGGCGAGTCACAGTGAAGCGGCACCGCGCAGCGGGGAGGTAGTCGCGTGCACGACGCAGATCCTCAGGAGGGTCCACTCGTCGGCGAGGACGGCGAGGTCGGGTATCGCGGGGTCACCGCGTGCCAGGCGGTCGGCATCAGCTACCGCCAGCTCGACTACTGGGCCCGGACCACGCTCGTGGTCCCCAGCGTCCGTGACGCGTCCGGCTCCGGCACGCAGCGGCTCTACTCGTTCCGTGACCTGGTGGTGCTGAAGGTCGTGAAGCGGCTCCTCGACGCCGGGGTCTCGCTGCAGAACATCCGCAAGGCCATCGAGACGCTGCGCTCACGCGGCGTCGACGACCTGGCCGGCATCACGCTCATCTCCGACGGCACCACGGTCTACGAGTGCCGCTCGCCGGAGGAGGTCGTCGATCTGCTCCAGGGCGGTCAGGGCGTCTTCGGCATCGCGATCGGCGGCGCCTTCAAGGAGATCCAGGGTTCCCTGTCCCACCTGCCCGCCGAGCCCGCCGCCGCCCCGCAACCCGTCGGCACGGGCACCGGAACCGCCGTCGAGGCCGAGCCCGCCGCCGGTGACGAGCTGGCCGCCCGCCGCGCCCGCCGCCGCGCCGGCTGACCTTTTTGCCGGACCAGCAACAGTTTTTTGCGGTCGTGCCGGCGCCGGTGCAGGCTGGTGGCATGAGCGATGAGAGATCGTGGGATGCCCGTTACGCCGAGTCCGAGCGGGTCTGGAGCGGTGAGCCGAACGTCGTGCTGGTGCGCGAGGTCGACGGCCTGACCCCGGGAACCGCCCTGGACCTCGGGTGCGGCGAGGGCGCCGACGCGGTCTGGCTGGCGACCCAGGGCTGGACGGTGACCGCCGCCGACATCTCCGGCGTCGCGATCGGCAAAGCGCGTGAGCACGCCGAGGCCGCCGGCGTGAAGGTCGACTTCCAGCGCCACGACCTGGCGCGGACCTTCCCCGAGGGCAGCTTCGACCTGGTGTCGGCGCAGTTCCTCTACTCGTACGGCGACTTCCCGCGCGAGCACGTCCTGCGGCTCGCCGCCGCCGCGGTCACCCCGGGCGGTGTGCTGCTCATCGAGGGCCACCAGGACCACGGCCCGTACGCGCACGACGGCGACGGTCACCCGCCCGTGCGGTTCGCGTCGCCGGACGAGGTGATCGAGGAGCTGCAGCTCGAACCGGGAGGCTGGGCGGTGCTGACCAACGCGGTGCACGACCGGATCCAGACCGGCCCGGACGGCGAGCCGGCGCACCGGACGGACAGCACGATCAAGCTCCGGCGCCGCACGGTAAATTCTGGGGGTGACTGATCCGTTCGAGGCCGCCGGCTCGCTGCGGGAGGCGTACCGGCGGGTCGACTGGGCGGGCACCCCGCTCGGTGCGCCGCACACGTGGAGCCCGGCGTTACGCGGCGCGCTGGACCTCGCGCTCAACACGCGTTCCCCGGTGACCCTGTTCTGGGGCACGGAGTACACGATGCTCTACAACGAGGCGTACGTCCCGATGATCGGGGAGAAGCACCCGCACGCGCTCGGCGCGCCCACCGCGGAGGTCTTCGCCGAGATCTGGGACACGATCGGGCCGATGCTGGAGTCGGTCTTCGCGGGGAAGGGTGCCACCTGGGCCGAGGACCTGCTCCTGCTGATGGACCGGCAGGGCTTCCTCGAGGAAACGTATTTCACGTTCTCCTACTCCCCGGTGCGGGGCCCGGACGGCGTCACCGAGGGCGCGATCGACATCGCCGCCGAGACCACCGGTCAGGTGATCGGCAGGCGTCGCCTCGAGCTGCTGAGCCGGCTCAACGACACGCTCGCGGATGTCGAGACCGTCGCCGAGCTGATCGAGCACGCCCTGCCGGTGCTGCGCTCGGACCCCGACGACCTGCTGGACGTCGACATCCTGCCCGGCACGGCGCCCGAGGTGCCCGAGCTGCTGGACCGTGCCGTGCTCGTCGAGCAGGGCGCTGACGGCGCTCGGGCGTGGGTGCGGCTGACCGGGGTCGACGAGACGCAGGCGGCGGCGGTGCTCTTCGCGCGGCTCAGCCCGCATCTGGCCGTCGACCCCGCGTACCGGGGATTCTTCCGCCTGATCGGCACCGCGCTGGCGCAGGGGCTCAACCGGGCCCGGGCCCGGCAGGCGGAACGCCGGGTCAGCACCACCCAGCGTGAGCTGGCCGAGGCGTTGCAGCGCAGCCTGCTCGTGCCACCGGCGCACCGCGACGGCGTACGCGTCGCGGTGCGCTATCAGCCTGCGGCCGAGGGCGCCCGGATCGGCGGCGACTGGTACGACTCGTTCGTCCTGCCCGACGGCCGCTTCACCGTGGTCGTCGGCGACGTCACCGGTCACGACCGGTTCGCGGCCGCCGCGATGAGCCAGATCCGCAACCTGCTGCGCGGCATCTCCTACACCGTGCCGCGCCGGCCCGCCGAGGTGCTGACCGCACTCGACGACGCGATGGGCGGGTTCGACGTCGGCGTGTTCGCCACCGCCGTGATCGCGCAGCTCGGCCAGGACCGGGTGCTGCGGTGGTCGAACGCGGGTCACCCGCCGCCGGTGCTGCTGTTGCTGGACGGCTCGGTGCGGCTGCTGGAGGTCCGCGGCGAGACACTGCTGGGCACCCGGCTCAAGATCACACGTACCGATCACGAGGTCGAGCTGGAGCCGGGCGCGAGCGTCGTGTTCTACACCGACGGGCTGATCGAGCGGCGCGGCGGGAGCCTCGACGACGGGCTCGCGGAGCTGACCGCGGTCCTCGAAGGCAACGGGCACCTGGACGCCGAGGAGCTGTGCGACCTGCTGCTCTCCCATTTCCTGGGGGCCACGGAGGACGACGTCGTGCTCACGGTGCTGCGCGCAGAAGCCTGAGCAGCAGGGCGAGCGCGGGCCAGGTCGCCCTGCCACGCCGGGTCACCGCGTAACAACGCAGGACGATCGCCGGGTCGGTGAGCGGCACCATACGTACGCCCGGCTGCAGCGCGAGCCCCTCCGGCAGCAACGCCACGCCCAGCCCGGCCACGATCAGGTCCTGCACCAGACTCAGGCTGTCCGCCTTGTGCACGAAACGCGGGCTGAACCCGTCCAGGCCGGCGACCGCGCGCACGACGTCCGCGTCGGCGGTGTTGCGCGAATTGACGATCCAGTCGGCGTCCCGGGCCGCGGAGAACACGTCAACATCGGATTCGGTGGGTACGCCCAGAGCCCACCTCTTCTGCCACAGCGGCACCACGTCCAGCGACGGGTCGGGCGTCACGGGCGCAAGGTTGTAGTCGTAGACCAGCGCGAGGTCGACTGCGTCCGCGGCGAGCAGTTCGTACGCCTCGAACGGCTCGTGCTCCGCGATCAGCAGCCGCACCCGGGGATGGTCACGGGCCAGCACGGCGGTGATCGGGATCAGCGCGCGACGGACGGCGGACGCGAACCCCGCCACCCGCAGCTGCCCGGCGGGCTCCCCACCGGGGTCGAGATCGAGCCGGGCGGCCTCGACCGCGGACAGGATCGTGACCGCGTGCGCCGCCAGCCGCCGCCCCGCCGGCGTGAGCCGCACCCGCCGCCCGTCCGGCTCGGTCAGCGCCGTCCCCGCCTCCCGCGTCAGCACGGCGAGCTGCTGCGACACGGTGGACGTGGTGATGTGCATCTCGTCGGCGACCTCGCGCATCGACCCGAGCCGGGACAGTTCCAGCAGTAGCCGCAGCCGACGCGTGTCCATGCCCCATTGTTCGACAAACCCGAACGGTATGTCCACGAATCTCACGTGGACGCGAACGGTTCCCGGGTCGTGTACTGGGCCCATGCGTAGCGATGCCCGTACCGGAACAGCCCTGGCCCTGGCCTCGATGCTGTTCGTCCAGCTCGGCCTCGCCGTCGCCGTGCACCTCATCGACGCCGTCGGCGCGCTCGGCGCGGCCTGGCTCCGGCTGGCCTGGGGCGGCGTGATCATGCTCGTGCTGTTCCGCCCCCGCCCGCGCGACTTCACCCGCTCCGGCCTGCTCGGTGCGGTTGTCCTGGGCGTGGTCACCGCCGGGACGACGATGCTGTTCATGCAGGCGGTGGCCAGGCTGCCGCTCGGCACGGCCAGCGCCCTGGAGTTCCTCGGCCCGCTCGGCGTCGCGGTGGCCCGGGCCGGCTCGGGCTCGCGCGTCTGGCCCATGGTCGCGGCGGGTGGCGTCGTGCTGCTCACCGAGCCGTGGCACGGCGGGATCGACCCGGCGGGTGCGGCGTTCGCCCTGGCCGCGGCGCTGTGCTGGGCGGCGTACATCCTGCTCACCCAGCGCGTCGGCGACCAGGTCGAAGGCCTCGCCGGGCTGGGCGTCTCCATGGCCGTGGCGGGCCTGACCGCGACGCTGATCGCCGCGCCCACGGTGGCACCGCTGCTGACCTGGAAACTGCTGCTCGCCGGTCTCGGCCTGGCCGTGCTGCTCCCGGTCGTCCCGTTCCTGCTGGAGTTCCTCGCCCTGCGCCGCCTGACCACGGCCGCCTTCGGAACCCTGATGAGCCTCGAACCCGCGTACGCGCTGATCATCGGTCTGCTCGTCCTGGGCCAGGTCCCGGGCGCGGCGGCGGTCGCGGGCATCGCCCTGGTCGTCACCGCCGGCGTCGGCGCCTCCCGCGCGGGTGCCCGCCCGGCTCCGCCCCCGCCACGGGTTCTTGAGAGCACCGGCGTGCACGGCCCACTGTGAGCCGATCGCACTGGGCATGGCTGTCACCGGGCGTGGGGCCGGGAACGGGCCGGTGGGGTAGGGCGGCCGGGCACCACCCCCGTGTGTGGTGCCCGGCCGGGGATCAGCGGGGGGACCAGCCGTCGCGGTAGGTGACGGTGGGGGAGTGCCCGGCGGGGCGTTCGGTCAGGACGCAGATCTCTTCGCCGGGCCACCACCAGCCGGTGGAGCGGGCCAGGGTGGCCCACTCGTCGAGACGGGTGGCGGCGCGGGGCGGATAGGCGGCGAGGCCGAGGCGGCGCAGGGTGTCGTAGTAGGCGAGCCAGGAGGCGTCCTGCTGGCCGTACCAGCAGACCGGGACGTGGTCCGGGCGGCCCAGTGCGGCCCGGACCGGCACTGCTATCTCGGCGATCAGGGCCTGCCAGAGCGATTCGCGTACGCCGCGGCGCAGCACGACCCGCAGCGGCACCCCGGCTTGGAGGGCCTGTTCGGGTGGCAGATCGGGCCAGTCACGGCCGGTCTTCGGCACCTTGTCGGCCGTCGCGGGCTTGCTGCGCCGGGGTGCGTCGAGGTCCGGGTGGTCGGCCGCGTCGTCGAGGGCTGCCATCATCGCCGACCAGCCGGTCGCGATGTCGACGGCGATCGGTGGGCGGCCCGGGGGCTCCTTGGGCTGCAGCCAGCGCCGCAGGTCATGGTGGCCGGGAACGCCCGTGACGTGGGCGAAGGCCTGCTTCGGCGAGTCGGCCCAGAGGAACTGCGGGCGGGGACGGCCGTGGCGGGCGTACAAGTGGGAGACAACGGCTTCGGCTGCGGGACGATCCGACGGCTCGGTGGAGAGTCCCACCTCGAGCCATTCCTGCCGGACGGCGGTTGCCTGATGCCAGTGATCCAGAGCGGCGACCTTGCGCCGCACCGGGGCGGTCATCGACCGGGGGCGCGCACGCCCTTTCGCATAACGTCAATCATGCGCGGAAGTCTGGACCATCGCCCGCTGCGGCGCAACCCCGTTGACGACCGTCCTCAGGAGACACCGCGATCCGCGGCGGGGATCTTGTCGTCGTAGGCGCCGGGCTTGCCCGCGTACCGCTCGCCGTCGACATAGGGCCAGGGGTTCGGTTTGCAGCCGTGCAGTCCGAGGGTCTGCTGCTGCATGACCGGGGCCGGGTCGCCGCGGCCCCCGCACAGTTCGTGGCCGTGGCCGAGGCGGTGGCCGACCTCGTGGTTGACCATGTACTGCCGGTACGTGGCCAGCGATGCCCCGAAGTCCGGGACGCCCTTCACCCAGCGGGCGACGTTCAGGACGACCTTGTCGCCGTTGCGGCAGGACGTGTACGAGTCCAGGCCGCTCTCGCACAGCCGGTCGCGGGTCAGCGGGGTGGCGAGGTAGATCGTGAAGTCGTACGCGTCACCGGGGCCGACCCGCCGCAGGCGCAGGGTGCCACCCGCCGTCCAGCCTCGCGGGTCGTTGAGCGTCGTGGCGACGGCGTCGGCGAACCCGCGTACGTTCAGGCCCTTGATGTCCGATTCGACCACCACCCGGTAGCGGAGCAGCGTGCCCTTGTCACCACCGGTGTTCGCGGCGGCCGGGGCCGTGCGCCACCTCGCCTCGCCCTGCGCGGGGTAGGTGATCGTCTCGGGCCGGGGCCGGACCTGCTTGGCCGGGGCCGGGGCCGGGGCCTGGGCCGGGGGCTTCGCCGTGTGGCTCACCGCCGGCATCGCCGACGTGATCTGGGGCAGGGCGCCGCACGCCGCCAGGCCCAGGCCGCCCGCCACCGCGGTGGTCAGCGCCGCCGTGGCGACGCGCGTAACTCCCACACTGTTCCATCGGCTGGGGCGCCGATGGGCTGAGCTGTGCCTCACGCAGCCACCGGGGCAGCCGGGTACGCCGGGCGCAGCATCGTCGCGGTGCGGGGCACGTGCGGGATGATCGACTTCTCGACGGTGATCGCGTGCCAGAGGCAGAACATGGCCACCGTCCAGACCTTGCGGGAGTTGTCCGCCTCGCCGGCGCGGTGCTCGGCGAGCAGGCGCTGAGCGTACCCGAGGTCGAGCAGGTGACCCGCCTGGGAGCCGTCGAGCAGCGAGCCGATCCAGTCGCCGATCTGGCCCTTGAGCCACACCCGGGTCGGGGTGGGGAAGCCCAGCTTGCGGCGGTCGCGCACCGACTCGGGGACGATGCCGCGCATCGCCTCGCGGAACGCCATCTTGGTGCCCTGGCTGCCGTGCGGGAGTTTCAGCTCGGTGGGCAGGCCCGCGGCGGCGGCGTAGACCGCCTGGTCGAGGAACGGCACGCGCAGTTCGAGGGAGTGGGCCATCGACATCCGGTCCGCCTTCGCGAGGATGTCGCCGGGCAGCCAGGTGTGCAGGTCGACGTACTGCATCGAGGCTACGTCGTCCACGTCGGCTGTTTCCGCGTACAGATGAGACGTGATGGCGGTGTGGGGTTCGGCTGTGAACCGCATCAGGTTGGCCTTCTCCTCCGGGGAGAAGATCCGCGCGTTGCCCCAGTAGCGTTCCTCGATCGGGGTGGTGCCGCGCTCCAGGAAGCTGCGGCCCTTCATCCCCTCGGGCATCACGTGGGACAGGTTGCGCAGGCCCCGCTTCATCCCGGCGGGCAGCTTGCCGATGCCCGCCAGCGACATCGGCTCGCGGTAGATCGTGTAGCCGCCGAACAACTCGTCGGAGCCCTCGCCCGACAGCACCACGGTGACGTACTGCGACGCCGTGCGGGCCAGGAAGTAGAGCGGCACCAGCGACGGGTCGGCCACCGGGTCGTCGAGCAGCTGCACGATGCGGGGCAGCTCGCGGATGACGTCGTCCTCGGTGATGATCGTCGGGGTCAGCCGTACGCCCAGCTGGTTCGCGGTGTCCTGGGCGATCTCGATCTCGGAGTACGCCGCGTCGTCGAAGCCCGCCGTGAACGCGTGCAGGTCCGGCTTGACCTCCTTCGCGAGCGCCACGATCGCGGACGAGTCGACGCCGCTGGACAGGAACGTGCCGACCGGCACCTCGGCGTGCATGTGCTTGCGGACGCTGTCGCGCAGGGCATCCTGGATCGCCTGGTACGCGGCCTCGGGCCGGACGTTCAACGGCCGCAGCGACGGGCGGAAGTACCGTTCCTGGCGCATGCCGCCGCCGGGGGTCCAGGTCAGCTTGTGCCCCGGGGCGAGCCGGCGTACCTGCCGGTGCAGGGTCATCGGCTCCGGCACGTACTGGAACGTCAGGTAGTGCGCCAGCGCGTCGGTGTCGAGCGCCGCCCCCGAGTTGCCGCTGAACTCCAGCAGCGCCTTGCGCTCGCTGGCCATGAACAGCCCGTCGGAGGTCTCCAGCACGTACAGCGGCTTGATCCCGAACGGGTCGCGGGCCGCATGCGTGGTGCCGGTCCAGTGGTCGTACGCGACGAACGCGAACATGCCGCGCAGCCGGGGCAGCGCCGCGGCACCCCAGTAGTGGAACGCCGCCGCCAGCACCTCGCTGTCACCGTGCGTGGCGAACGTGGCCTGGTGCTCGCGGACCAGGTCGGCGCGCAGCTCCCGGTAGTTGTAGATCTCGCCGTTGAACACCACGGTCCAGCGCCCGGCCTGCGGCCCGTCGCACGGGTAGTGCACCGGCTGCGCGGCCTCCTCGCGGTCGATGATGGCGAGACGCTTGAAACCGAAGGCCAGCCCGTCACCGAACTCCACCTTCGTGTCGTCGGGCCCGCGGTGGTGCATCGTCTCCAGCGCGCTCTGGAACGCCGCAGCAGTGCCCGGGTCGGGGACTCCGGCTCGGGGGCGGCTGCTGATGAATACGGCAAGACCACACATCGCGTACTCCTGTCGTCGCGGCGGTTACGTGGCCGGAACACTAGGAATCGGGCTGTGAGGAACTTGTGAGGAAGCTTTGCGGATCCGCGATCTGATGGAAAGTCGAATGGATCTTCACGAGAACCCAACATTGTTGCCGGGGTGGACGACAATCGTCAGCCGTGACAGCTCGCATTCTCGTGGCGGACGACGACCCGAAGCACTCCCAGCTCATCCGCCTCTACCTCGAACGGGACGGCCATCAGGTCCTCACTGTCGGTGACGGCCGCGCGGCGCTGGAACAGGCCCGTGCCCGCCGCCCCGACCTGGTCGTGCTGGACGTCATGATGCCGCTGGTCGACGGTCTCGACGTGTGCCGCATCCTGCGCGCCGAGTCGAACGTCGCGATCCTGCTCGTCACCGCCCGCTCGTCGGAGAACGACATGCTCCTGGGTCTCGACATCGGCGCCGACGACTACCTCACCAAGCCGGTCAGCCCGCGCGAGCTCACCGCCCGCATCCGGGCACTGCTGCGCCGCACCGGCGCCACCGACGGGCCGTCGTCGGTCCTGACAGTCGGTGGCCTCGAGGTCGATGCAGGTCGTTTTGAGGTACGCGTGAACGGCGAACCCGTCATCCTCACCGCCAAGGAGTTCGGCATCGTCGAGCTGCTCGCCCGCGAACCGGGCCGGGTCTTCACCCGCGGGCAGATCATCGACAAGACGTTCGGCTTCGAACAGGAGGTCTCGGAACGTACGGTCGACGCGCACGTCGTCAACCTGCGCCGCAAGATCGAGGCGAACCCCGCCGAGCCGCGTTACGTGCAGACCGTCTACGGCCGCGGCTACCGTATGGCGGAGCAGTGAGTTTCCGGCTGCGCATCTTCATGCTGGTCATCGGCGTCGCCGTCACCGCCATCGGCGCCACCGCGTGGCTGACGCTCAGCCTCGCCTCCCGTCAGTACGAGAATTCCCAGCTCGACGCCAACAAGCGCCGCACCGAGATCATCGACGCGGTGCAGAGGTTCGGCCTGCTCCACGGCGCCTGGCCCGGTCTCGACGTCGTCGTCGCCGACCTGTCGCAGCGGACCGGCCTGCACATCCAGCTGCGCACCGAGACCGGCGACATCGTCGTCGACTCCGACACCATAGAGAGCCGCGTCTCGGGTGTCGTCCAGGCCGCCGCCGTCGGCGTCGACCCGCGCCCCGTGCTCCCGAGGCCCGGCAAGATCGACGCGGGCATCGAGACGAAGTTCCGGACGATCATGCCCACCGACCTGTTCGGCCCGGACCCCACCGACCGGGTCAACGGCTCGCCCGCGGCGATGATGGTCCGCAAGGTCGCCCAGTACCGCGCCGCCCTGGTCATGGTCCGCTGCGTCGCCGCCGACGACCCCTCCCAGGACGCAGCCCTGCCTCTGGCCGAGACGCCGTACATCACCCCCGCCGAGCTCGCCAGATACCCGGCGTGCCGCAAACAGGCCGAGGCCAAGGTCCTCAACGACTCCTACTGGCTCCTCGACATCTGGGACCAGTACCACAACTGCACCCGCGACGGCGAGGTCCAGGCCGAACGCCGCCCCGGTTGCCTCTACTCCACGTTCACGTACGGCGTCACCACGTCCTCCGCCGTACCCCTGCAGCTCTATCTCGGCGCCAAACCCGGCACCGACATCACCCAGCTCGGCCGCCCCGCAGCCCTCGGCCTCTTCGGCCTGGTCGTCGTCGCCCTCGTCGGCACCGCCCTGATCGCCCGCCGCGTCAGCCGCCCGGTCGCCCGCATCACCGAAGCCTCCCGCCAGCTCGCCGACGGCCGCCTCGACGTCCGCGTCCCCGCCCGCGGCACCAGCGAACTCGCCCGCCTCTCAGCCTCCTTCAACGCCATGGCCGAAGCCGTCCAACGCAGCGAGGAACGCCAGCGCCGCCTCGTAGCCGACGTCGCCCACGAACTACGCACCCCGCTGTCGAACCTGCGCGGCTACCTCGAAGGCCTCCAGGACGGCGTCGTCGAACCGAGCAAGGAACTCTTCGCCTCCCTCCACGAGGAAACCCTGCTCCAACGCCGCATCCTCGACGACCTCCAGGTCCTCGCCCTGGCCGAAGCCGGCGACCTCAAATACACCAAATCCCCGGTCGACCTCGCCGACCTGGCCGCCGGCGGCGTCACCGCCCACCGAGCGGTAGCCGCCGAAGCAGGCGTCGCCTTCACCGTCGACACCCCAGCCCCCGTCATCGTCGAGGCCGACGCCGACCGCCTCCGCCAGGTCCTCGGCAACCTCCTCACCAACGCCATCCGCTACACCGACCGCGAAGGCCACGTCCTGGTCCGCGTCCGAGCCCACGACACAGAAGCAATCCTCACCGTCCAGGACACCGGCGTAGGCATGACCGCCTCCGACCTCACCCGAGTCTTCGACCGCTTCTGGCGAGCCGACCCCGCCCGCCAACGAGCCACCGGCGGCACCGGCCTCGGCCTCACCATCGCCCACCGCATCGTCACCGACCACGGCGGCCGCATCGAGGTAACCAGCAAACCCCACCTCGGCACCACCTTCACCGTCCACCTACCGTTGTCGCCCCCATAACCCAAACCATCAACCCCACCAGAGTGACCCGCCACGACCAACCACCCGCGAATGCCCTTTACCCGTGGAACCAGGCGCACCTCACTCAATCTCCCTCACGAACTTCCACGAATACTCCCCGGCCCGCGCTCAACTGTCTCAAGCCGCACAAAAATGTGTGCCCAGATTAATTCTTTACCTATCTTCCAGCACTCCCCGAACTCCATGAGCACCTCGGCGGTAGATAAAGCGTCTATGAGAAATATCAGCGTTCGCCCTTATCGCAGGTCTGGCGTCTCGCACCCAGCCAAAGATGCGATTACTGTCCCGATCTGAATACGGTCGCATTACTCCGAGCCGATCAACCTGAAACCCGTATCCGTGTCGCAGCTCGCGCCGGGCCATCGAGCAGCGCTCAACATGTCGCGCCCGATAAACCCTGGCCGACGCCGACGCCGACGCCGACGCCTCAGGCGGAGGCCGCGCTGCCTCCGGGCTCGCCGCAGCAGTAGCCGCAAGTGACAACGTCTCCACCGAGGCTCTACTCAGGGGTGGCCCCTGCGGGCTTCGACCTGGTCTGTCGGCGCTCGGTTGATGTGGCTGCTGCCTTTCCCCTGCGGGCCTGGGTGCACGCTTCGGTGTTGGCTGCCGCCGGAGCTGCGGGTCCGGCTGCTCCGGACGTGACGCCACCGGGATCGCGTCGGCTCGCCCGGTGGGGTGCGGCCGTCGAGCCGGCGCCGGTCCGACTTTCTCGAGGCGGGCTGGACGGGCACTCTGCGTTGACGGTGATCGGGACGGCGGGCTAGCTGCGCGAGTGTGCCCCACTTCGGCTGGTGCAATTTTGGCCACGCGAGCCTGTGACGCCGAAGCTGGTCCGGGTGCTGTGGCGCTGGCCGCATTGGCTGTGCTGACCGCGCGGGTTCGCGGCGTCGAAGCTGGTCCGGGTGTTGTGGCGCTGGCCGCATTGGCTGTGCTGACCGCGCGGGTTCGCCGCGCCGAAGCTGGTCCGGATGCTGTGGCCTTCGCCGCGCGGGTCTGTGGTGCCGAAGCTAATCCGGATGTTGCCGCGGTTGCCGCGGTTGCCGCAGTGGCTGTGCTGGCTGTGCTGGCTGCGCGGATTTGTGGCGCCGAACCTGGCTCGGGTGCTGTGGCCTTGGCCGCAGGGGTCCGTGGCGGTGCCGCCGGTCCGGGTTCTGTGCCGTTGGCTGCGCGGGGCTGTGGCGTTGACGCTGGTGCGGGCCGCGTGGAACTACCCGTGGGAGGTTGTCGCGCTGGGGCCGGTCGGGGTCCTGCGACGGTGGCGGAGTGGGGCGTCTGGGTGGGGGCTGGTGCGGTTGGCGTGGGCATGGGCTGCCGGGGGACGGTGGCGGTTGCCGGGGTAGTGCGGGGGTGTGGGGTTTGTGGCGGGCGGGGCACTCGTGCGATCTCATCCCAGGGGATGCCGCTTCTGTGAAGGTAGGGGTTTCCTTCGGCAGCGCGTTGCTGGCGTAGGCGTTCGGTGTGCAGGCGGTATTTGCCCCACGCGCGGCGGTACTCGTGCTCGCGGCGGAACTCGTCGCGGGCTGCGGAATAGTTGCGCGACCGCGTCCTGTCGCGCATTGCCGCTACCTGTGCCGCATCGAATATCTGCAACTGTCCCATGCGCCAATAATCCTCCGCCAATCATGATCGTTTCCACTCCGGAGCAGAGTTGATCATGCCAATTTGATAAGCCGTATGAAGACGTGATCTGGGCAACAGGGGCGGCAGGGAACGGGGTGGCTCGGGTAGGTTGATTGGTAGCTTCCGCAGTGAATCAACGAGACCGGGGATCTATTGAGAGCACCAAGTTGAGGAGAGGGGCAATTTAACGAGAACATCAATGTAAGAGCGCAGAGAACCGCGCATTCAGTTACCGTGCGGTGACATTGCGAGAGGCTTCCTGTCGCGGCCGTTTGCCTCGGCTGCCGCGATACCACGGTCGATGGATGCGACATGCGGTAGTGGAACCGGGATGAGGCGGCCGGGGCTGCGGACACCCGAGCACCCGGTGCGGCCGTGGCCTTCATGCACCTGGCCGGTCCATCATGACGGCCCGAGGGTTGCCCCTCGCCGGCGCCGTCCCGCCTACCTGCACAAAGGCCCCGACAACCCGGACGCGCGCGGTATCCGTCAAACTTCCGCCCCGGCTGCTCGCTCGGCCAGGTCGCTCGCTCGGCCAGGTCGCTCGCTCGGCCAGGTCGCTCGCTCGGCCAGGTCGCTTACTCGGCCAGGTCGCTTACTCGGCCAGGTCGCGCAGACCCTGTTCCCAGCGTTGTTGCCGCTGCTCAGGGTCCTGCTCCCACCAGGGGGTGCCGCGTTCACCGAGCGCGACCTTCGCCGCCTGCACCCGGGCGCGTGCGGGCGCAGGGTCCTGGCCCGACCGCGTTGCCGCGCCGACATCTCGCCGGGCCGCCATGAGGGCCCGCCGCAGGGTGGCGTTGATGTCTTCCGGGATGGTGGGATCGGTTGCGCGCCAGCGGCGGCCGTTGATGACGACGAAGTGGCCGTCCGCGGTCATGACCGGGGGTTCCTTGCTTGCCATTGGGATCACTGTCGCACGAGGGCGGTCTCCGATGGCGTTTCTGTCACACCCGGGCGCCAGGTTTCGGCCATCGCACCGGCGCCCGGCCCTGGGAAACCACGTCGACGGGGTGCGCGCCGGCCGCGTACGGTCCGGGTCGTGTCCCGAAGATCATGGGCCAGCCTCGTCGTGGCGCTGGTCTGGCTGCTTTTGCTCTGGCCGGTGACGGCGATGGTTTCGCTCGTCGTGCGTAACCCGCTCCTGGGCTCCCTCTCGCTGGCCGCCGCCGTCGCGATGGTGGCCCTCGGCGCGCTGGGTAAATCGCTGATCATGGACCGGATCGTGGACCGGCGTACGTTCCCGTGGGGCCTGATGGGTGCGGTGGCCAGTTACCCCAGCCTCGACGGCTACCGGGAGTTGCTCGCCGCGATGCTGGTCACCCGGGACCGCACCACCCTCACCCAGCTCGGGTGGCACCCCGCACTGGCCCACGACCTGATCCGTCACGCCCGCCTCGGCCGGCTGAGACCCGAGATCAAACCCTTCAGCATTCGGGTACGCCGCCGGCGCGACCCCCTCGCCTGGGCCCTCGCCAGCCTCGACACCGACGGGTACGTCCGGGAGGCCGCCGTCACCGCGATGGCAGCCCGCCCCCGCCCCGAATTCGTGCCGTTCCTGGTCGAACGGTCCCTCGACTGGGTGCCACCCGTCCGCGAGCGTGCCTTCACAGCGCTGAGCACCCTGCTCGCCACCCACCCTTCGGTGTACGGGCCGCTGGTGCGCCTCGAACTCCCGCGGATCGAGCGGCGCAAGGGTGCGGGGCGGATCGTTTCTGTCGTACCCGGGCGCTAGGTTCTCGTCGTGAGTTCGAACATCGACGACTTCTACCGTGACGTCGCCACCATCGCCCTGGCCGTGGGGGAGAAGCACCGGTTCGTGCTGGGCGGGGGTGTCGCGTGGCTGGTGAACGGCCTCGTCCGCCGCCCCACCGAGGACATCGACCTGTTCACCGACACGGCGGGCGCGGTCGAGGCCGCCGCGGCCGATGTGACCGGGGCCCTCACCGCGGCGGGTTACCAGGTGTTCCGCGAGGTGGCCGACGAGATGTTCGAAGGCATGGACGAGGACCTGCGGGAGTATCACGTCGCCGACGGCACCAGAGCCCTGCGCCTGACCCTGACCCGCCTCGACCGCCGCCGCGCGCCCGTGGTGATGGAGGTCGGCCCGGTCATGCACCTCGACGACCTCGTCGCCTCCAAGGTCGCGGCCCTGGTCAACCGTCGCGAGGTCCGCGACTACATCGACGTCGCCGCCGCGCTCGAACGCTACCCACTGGAGCGGGTCCTGGAGCTGGCCCACGCCCTCGACGACACCCTCGACCCCGAGGACATCGCGGACGCCGGCCGCTACCTCGACCGCCTCGACAACGCCCGCTTCGCCGTCTACGGCCTCTCCGAACCCGACGTCACCCGCCTGCGTGAACGCCTCGCCACCTGGCCCCGCACGATGTAGCCGCACATGCCGCCGGAACCCCGCACCCGATCCCTCACGGAGCGGCCCGGAGGCGAGACGGTTTCTCAACGCCACCCACAAGCGCTGGCGGAGTCAGATTTTGCAACTGTCGGAATGATCCGGTTGCAGTAGGTGGCGAGGGCGGCAGGATCTGGCCACGGGGCACGAAGTCGCGCCGCAACCGGCTGGGCCGCAACCGGCTGGGCCGCAACCGGCTGGGATGCGACACCTGAGGCCG
>NZ_BOQP01000074.1 GCF_018332715.1 Winogradskya consettensis
GAACGGCGGCTGCCGTACTAGTCCGTTTTTGCACCCTCGACAGCAGCGGGCGCAATGCGACTTTGGGTGCGGTCAACCCGCGGGGTGTGGGGTGGGCGGCGATGGGCGCGATCAGCCCGCGGGGTGTGGGGTGGGCGGCGATGGGCGCGATCAGCCCGCGGGGTGTGGGGTGGGCGGCGATGGGTTGCGGCTGACCCCGCTGGGTGTGGGGTGGGCGGTGATGGGTGTAGCTCGCCCGCGGGGTGTGGGGAGGGCGGCCAAACCGGGGGTGTGGCGTTGGGGAAGTGGCCTGGCCGGTGGGGCGGGGCGCTTTTACGTGGAGAGGCCGGGCTGGGGGGTGTCGCGGACTCGGCGGCGGAGCATGACTTTGCGGCTGCCGTCGCGGTAGAGCTGCACGCGGGCGAGTTCCCAGCCGGAGAATTCGGCTTGGATCGCCAGTTGGGCCGCGGCGGTGAGGCGATCGACGTTCGAAGGCAGCCGGAGCGGGGCGTACTCGTAGTCCATGGCCTCTAATATGCGCCAGGCTCGGGCGAGTGACCAGTCCCCGGGCCGGTCAGGCCCTCTCTCTCCGGATATCCCATGGTGATCGCGGACACGTCGTCGAGGGCGAGGGCGATCTCCGACGGCAGCGTCAGGTCCTCGCTGAGCAGAGCTCCCTGGAGTTGCCCGGCCGTGCGGGCACCGAGGATCGGGGCGGCGACGCCGGGCCGGTCGCGGATCCAGGCGAGCGCGACCTCGAGCGGTTCCACGCCCAGCCCCGCGGCGGCCGTCACGACCGCTTCGACGATGCTGGAGCTGCGCGGCTCGAGGTAGGGCTGCACGAACGGTGCCAGGTGATCGGTGGCAGCGCGGGAGTCGAGCGGGCGGCCGTTGCGGTATTTGCCCGTGAGTACGCCGCGGCCCAGTGGGGACCAGGGCAGGATGCCGATTCCCAGGGCCGATGCGGCGGGCATCACCTCGCGTTCGATGCCCCGTTCCAGCAGCGAATACTCGACCTGGGTGGCGACGATGGGCGCGCGGCCGGGGTAGGAGCGCTGCCAGGTGGCGTACTGGGCGGTCTGCCAGCCGGCGAAGTTGGAGACGCCGACGTAGCGGACCCGGCCGCTGGACACCGCGTGGTCGAGCGCGGACAGCGTCTCCTCCATCGGTGTGTGCGGGTCGGAGCCGTGCAGCTGCCACAGGTCGACATAGTCGGTGCCGAGGCGGCGCAGGGAGGCGTCGAGCGTACGCAGAAGGTGGCCTCTGGAGCTGTCACGCCGGCGGTAACCCGCGTGGCCGAGACCCGCCTTGGTCGCGATTACCACCTCGTCGCGCGGCACCAGATGATCGAGCAGCGACCCGATCACCGCCTCGGCGTCGCCGTCACCGTAGACGTCGGCCGTGTCGACCAGCGTGCCGCCGGCGTCGAGGAAGAGCTTGAGTTGCGCGGCCGCGTCGTCGGGGTCGGTGTCCCGGCCCCACGTCATGGTGCCGAGACCGAGCCGCGTGACCGCCAGCCCGCTCCGGCCGAGCGGTCGCTGTTGCATGCATGAACCTTATTCAGCCTTGACAACCTGCGGAACGCTCTGTGCGGCCCGATCACGCCGCAGATCCGTCGGGTACGCGACGCAAGTACCCGGAGATCACTCTGAGTGGCGGGCTAGGGTGGCAATCGCGGAACATCGGAGCTCCGCGCGCAGATCGGGAGGACCCGTGCGGCTCGGATTCAGCCTCGGATACCAGACAGCGTGGACCACGCCCGCCGACCACCTCGCCATGGCCCAGGAGGCCGACCGGCTCGGGTATTCCGTGGTGTGGGCGGCGGAGGCGTACGGTTCGGATTCGCCCAGCATGCTCGCGTGGATCGCCGGGCAGACCGAGCGGATCGACGTGGGCGCGGCGGTGATGCAGATCCCCGCACGCAGCCCCGCGATGACGGCTATGACGGCGGCGACCATCGACACGCTGTCCGGCGGCCGGTTCCGGCTCGGGCTGGGTGTGTCGGGCCCGCAGGTCTCCGAGGGGTGGCACGGCGTGCGCTTCGCGAAGCCGCTGGGCCGCACGCGGGAATACGTCGACATCGTCAAGCTGGCGATCGCCCGCAAGCCTGTCGCGTATGACGGGGAGCACTACCAGTTGCCGCTGCCCGACGGCGCGGGCAAGGCTCTGCGGCTGGGCTTTCATCCGCCACGTCCGAGCGTACCCATCTATCTTGCGGCTGTCGGACCGAAGAACCTGGAGCTGGCCGGGGAGATCTCCGACGGCTGGCTGGCCATCTTCTTCGCACCGGACGCCGCGGCCGAGTCGCTGCAGCACATCGAGCGCGGGCGGGCCAAGAGCGGCAACGGCCTGGCCGGGTTCGACGTCTGCCCGACCGTCCCGGTGGCGATCGGTGACGACATCGCGGCCTGCGCCGACCTGATCCGGCCCTACGCGGCCCTCTACGTCGGCGGCATGGGCAGCCGCGAGCAGAACTTCTACAACCAGCTGGCCGTCCGGATGGGTTACGCGGATGCGGCCAAGGAGGTCCAGGACCTCTACCTCGACCGCAAGGTACGCGATGCGGCCGCCGCGATCCCGCAGGAGTTCATCGAGCGTACGTCGCTGATCGGCCCCAAGCCGCGGATCGTCGAGCGCATCCGGGAGTACGCCGCCGCGGGTGTCGGCACGCTCTCGATCGCGCTGTACGTGGGCGACCGGGAGAGCGGCATCGCCACGCTGCGGGCGGTCGCCGAGGCGTACGAGGAGTCCGGGGTGGCCGAGTAACGTGGCGACCGTACTTCTGCTCCGCCATGGGCGGACCACGGCCAACGCCAGCGGCGGGCTCGCCGGCCGGTTGCCCGTTGAGCTCGACGACACCGGCCGTGACCAGGCGAAACGGGTCGGTGAACGGCTCCGGGAGCTGCCGCTCGCGGTGGTCGTGTCCAGCCCGCTGATCCGCTGCCGGCAGACCCTGGAGCTCGCCCTGCCGGGTGTGGCACCGCAGGTCGACGACGGGCTGATCGAGTGCGGGTACGGCGACTGGGAGGGCCGGCCGCTCGCGGAGCTGGCCAAGGACCCGCTCTGGCCGGTCGTGCAGCAGCACCCCAGCGCGGCGGTCTTCCCCAACGGCGAGGCCATGGCGGCGATGTCGGCGCGGGCGGTCGCCACGATCCGGCGCTGGGACGAGTTCGTGACGCGGGAACACGGGCCGGACGCGCTCTGGCTCGCCTGCAGCCACGGTGATGTGATCAAAGCCATCATCGCCGACGCCATGGGGCTGCACCTCGACCAGTTCCAGCGTCTCGTCGCCGATCCGGCCTCGGTCAGCGTGATCCGCTATACGCCCACCCGTCCGTTTCTGGTGCGGCTCAACGACACCGCGGACCTCGCTGCGCTCGTTCCACCGCCTGCTACGTCGGCGTCCTCGTCCGACGCCGCCGTGGGCGGTGGCGCTCAAGCGGGCGTTTGAGTGCTGACAGTGACCGTTGTGTTACCGCTGTGTAGCTCGCGTTGCGCCCTCGGCGAACCCCGCCCGGTGCGCCGCGCGCTCGTGCACGGCGGCGGATAGGGTCGTTGTCATGACCCACCAGGTGCATGCTTTCGAGCCGCCGGAGCGGTTCGTCGCCGGGACGGTGGGCGAGCCGGGCGACCGGACATTCTTCCTCCAGGCGCGCGGTGGCGGCCGGGTGGTCAGCGTTGCGCTGGAGAAGGTCCAGGTGTCGTTGCTCGCTGAGAAGCTCGAGGAGCTGCTCACCGAGGCAGGCCGGCGTTTCGGCGTCGACCTGCCGCAGACCTCCCCGCTGGCCGTCAACGACAACGAGCCGCTCGACACCCCCGTCGACGAGGAATTCCGGGTCGGCACGCTCGGCCTCGCCTTCGACGTCGACACCACCACGGTCGTCATCGAGGCGATCGAAGCGGGTGAGAACGACGCCGAGGTCGAGCTCGTGGGCGACGAGGACGACGACGACGTCCCGATCGGCGACGACGACGAGGACGAGGAGCCCGACGACGACCTCGACCGGCTCCGGGTCCGGCTGACCCCCGAGGCGACCAGGGCGTTCATCGCCCGAGCCAAACGCGTGGTCGCGGCCGGGCGGCCACCGTGCCCGCTGTGCGGCCAGCCGCTCGACCCGGCCGGTCACCTCTGCCCCCGGCACAACGGTTACCACCGGTGACCACGGAGCAGTCGTCGGTGCTCGCCGAGGACGACGCCCTGCAGCTGCTCAGCCGCGGGACGATGGAGCTCGAGGGCCGGCTGGTCGACGCCTCCAACACGACGCTGCGCGCCGAGATCACGCTCGACGGCCTGACCCGGCGCTGCGTCTACAAGCCGGTGCAGGGTGAGCGGCCGCTCTGGGACTTTCCCGACGGCACGCTCGCCGGGCGCGAGGTTTCGGCGTTCCTCGTCTCCCAGGCCAGCGGCTGGGGGATCGTGCCGCCCACGATCCTGCGCGACGGCCCGATGGGGACCGGCGCGTGCCAGCTCTGGATCGACGAGCCCGAGGACGCGCAGACGCTGATCGGCTTCGTCCCGGCCTACGACGTGCCGCAGGGCTGGTTCCCGGTCGCCAACGCGCGCGACGAGGACGGCGACGCGTACGCCCTGGCCCACGCCGACGACCCCCGCCTCAACCGGCTGGCCGTCCTCGACGCGGTGATCAACAACGCCGACCGCAAGGGCGGCCACGTCCTCTACGCCACGGACGGCCGCATCCACGGCGTCGACCACGGCATCAGCTTCCACGTCGAGAACAAGCTCCGCACGGTGCTCTGGGGCTGGACGGGCAAGCCGATCCCCGCCGAGTCGATCGAGGTGCTGAAACAGCTCGCGGAGGCCCTCGACGGCACGCTCGGGGAGCAGCTCGAGGAGCACCTGACGATCACCGAGGTGCAGCAGACCCGGGTGCGGGTGCGGCGCCTGCTGCGCAAGGGACGCTTCCCCAGCCCGCCCCAGGACTGGCCCGCCGTGCCCTGGCCGCCCGTCTGAGGCTTTACTCACGTGCCCCGCGATTCTGTCGGGGGGTCTCGATAGGCTCAAGGGCATGGACGCTTGGACCGGGCACGAGGTGCCGAAACTGCCGGGGACTTCCACCCCGCCGGATTTGTACGACTCGGCCCGCCGGGAGGTCGCCCCGACATCCCCCGGGCAGACGGCCACCATGTACGTCTGCGGCATCACCCCGTACGACGCGACCCACCTCGGGCACGCCGCCACGATGATCACCTTCGACCTGGTGCAGCGGCTCTGGCGCGACGCCGGCCACGACGTGACCTACGTGCAGAACGTCACCGACATCGACGACCCGCTCCTCGAGCGCGCCACCCGCGACGGCGAGGACTGGATCGTCCTGGCCATGCGTGAGACGGCCCTGTTCCGCGAGGACATGGAAGCCCTGCGGATGATCCCGCCGGCGCACTACGTCGGCGCGGTCGAGTCCATCCCCGCGATCGCCGCCCACGTGCGCGAGCTCGTCGCCGGCGGCGCGGCCTACACCCTCGACGACGGCACCGGCGACGTCTACTACACGATCGCGGCGTCCCCGAATTTCGGCTACGAGTCCAACCTCTCCCGCGACGAGATGCTGAAGCTCTCCGCGGAGCGCGGCGGCGACCCGGAACGCCCCGGCAAACGCGACCCCCTCGACCCGCTGCTCTGGCGCGGCGCCCGCGACGGCGAGCCGGCCTGGGACGGCGGCGACCTCGGCCCCGGCCGCCCCGGCTGGCACATCGAGTGCGCCACCATCGCCCTCGGCCTGCTCGGTAACCGCATCGACGTCCAGGGCGGCGGCAACGACCTGCTCTACCCCCACCACGAGTGCTCGGCCGCCCACGCCGAACGCCTCACCGGCGAGGCACCCTTCGCCGCCCACTACGTCCACGCGGGCATGATCGGCCTCGACGGCGAGAAGATGTCCAAGTCCAAGGGCAACCTGGTCTTCGTCTCCCGCCTGCGCGGCGACGGCGTCGACCCCATGGCCGTGCGCCTCGCCCTTCTCACCGGCCACTACCGCACCGACCGCCAGTGGACCGACGACACCCTCAAGACCGGCCAGGAACGCCTCGCCCGCTGGCGCTCCGCCGCGGAGGCCCCGGCCGGCCCGTCGGGCGAGGGCCTGCTCGCCGCGGTCCGCGAGGCCCTGCACCACGACCTCGACACCCCCGCCGCCATCGCCGTCGTCGACGCCTGGGCCGACGCCGCCCTCGCCGGCACGGGCGACGACACCCTCGCCCCCGTCCTGATGAGCACCACGGTGGACGCGCTCCTGGGCGTACGCCTCTGAACCTGCCCGTCGACTTCCACGACAACGGCGCGTTGAAGTGGGAGCTGCCGATCACGCTCCTGGTCACGACCGGGAGCGTGATCCTGCTCGCCGCCGGCGGTCTCTGGGTGGGACACGATTCGTCCCAGTGGCTACTTGCGGCCGGCGGCGTCGGGCTCTTCGTGGCGGTGACCGGCCGGTGCGCCTATCTCTGCGAGTCCCGTTACGAGGACAGGCCGCTGGCTCAGCCACCGCACAACACCCACCACAGTTCCCGGCGGCGGCTGGCACGCGTGCCAGCGAGCGGGATTGCGTACGTGGGGGGCGTACTCGGCGTATTGATGATCCTCGCCGCGGTGGTGAGCCCGGGTGACCGGCTCGAGGGGCTCGCCTTCACGGGTTTCGGCCTGGCCGTGATAGCGGGATGCTGGTTGGCGGGACCGGCTGCGCGGTTCGTCGTCACGCCGGCGCACCTGACCATCGACACGGCGTTCTACCGGATCCGGGTGCCGCGGCGGCTGCTCGGGGAATTCGTCCGGTCGCAGCTGGAGGTCCGGCTCCAGCTCACGAACGGCGATTTCTACGACCTGAGCGTCGACTCCCCGCTGTGGGGCCTGAGCGGCGCCGATCGACACCGCCTGAACTCCCGCTGCCAGGTCCGCACTGTCGCGCGGATCGTGGCGATGCTGAGCGAGGTGCGTGCCGAGGATCCCGATCCCGGCTCTGGTGTCGTGACCGGTCTGCGGCGGGGAACGGTGGCGTTCGCCGGCATCGCGGTCGTGGTGTGCTCTGCGCTCACGGTGATCGGAACCGTCGACATTTTCCGTTCCGGCGGCTGATTCACGTCGGCCGCTTGGGTTTGGCCGCTCGACGCTGGGCCTTTCGGCCGCTCGGGTGCTCGGGTTCTCGGGCCGCCCGGGTTCTCGCCGCTCGGGTGCTCGGCCGCTCGGGCTGCTCGGGCCGCTTGGGTGCTCGGGTGCTATGCCAGGGTGAGGCCCGGGTCGGGGTCGGGGTCCGGGGTGGGCGCGGGGATCCGGTATTCCTCCGTGAGGGTGGTCATCGGGCCCGGCCAGGTGGCCTGAGCGACCTCGATCGGCTTGCGGGTCTCGTCGAAGGCGACGTGCAGCAGATGCAGGACCGGTGTGTCCGGGCGGATCTGGAGGGTTTCCGCCTCGTCCCGGCTCGGCTGCCGGGCACTGATCGTGTCCGTGGCCGAGGTGTAGCGACGGCCGATGGCTTCCTCGGCCTCCTGGTAGAGCGGCCGCCCGTACGACTCGCGGCGCTCCAGGGACGTGCCGGAAGCATCGGTGACGCGGAACCAGGAGGCGCCGATCTCCACGGTCGCATCATCGGTGCGGACGATGTGCCGGCGAACCAGCATCTCCGTGCCGTCCCGGACCCCGAACGCATCCGCGACCTCGGAAGGTGCGGCCTCCCGCCCGACCGCGGTCAACTGCTGGCGGTACCGTGCCGCGAGATCCGCGTGGTAGCCGCGGTGCACGCCGTAACGGCCACGGGACAGCCGGTTCAGCCGGCGGCGGGTGCCCCGGACATACGTGCCGGAACCCGGTTTGGTGATCAGGATGCCCTCGACCCGGAGCTGGTCGACGGTCCGCTGCACGGTCTGCTTGGCGACCCCGAACATCTCCGCCATCGCCGGAATCGAGGGAAGCCGCTCGCCGGGCTGCCAGTCACCGCGCCTGATCCGCTCCTTGAGCTGCGCGGCGATCTGCCGATGGGGAAACTCCGCGGCGCCGGGGTTGATCGTCATACGCCGACCTCCTAACCCTAGGTTCCTAGGATGCGGCAATCCCCGCCCGCCGTCACCCTGACACGCCGACAACCGATGATTCGCCGACCCGGCGGCGGGGTCTGATACACCGACAACGGATGATTCGCCGACCCGGCCGCGGGGTCTGACACGCCGAATGGGCGGCGGGAGGGGCAGGGTGGGGGCCGTTAGGCTGCTCTGCCATGGAGGCTCTGCGGTTGATCTTGCGTTATGTGCATCTGATCGGGTTCGCGATGCTGCTGGGCGGCGCGATCGTGCAGTTCGTGTCGGGGAAGCTGAGGATCAATCCGGCTATGTTGTGGGGCTCGATCATTCAGGTGCTGACGGGGCTGGCGCTCTCCGCGCCGCTGCGGGGCGGTGGGGACGACGAGCCGAGTCCGGTGAAGCTTGCCGTGAAGCTGGTCATCGCCATCATGATTTTTGTGATGGTGTTCATCCCGTGGCGTAGGAAGCGCGAGAACGTCAACCGCGGCCACTTCATCGGCATCATCGCCCTCACCCTGATCAACGCCGCCGTCGCCACCTTCTGGCACTAGACCCCAGCGCGCACAGACCCCGCCCGGCTTCAGACCTGGCTGGCATCGGACCCCGCCCGGCATCGGACCCCGCCCGGCATCGGACCCAGTCCGGCATTGGACTTGGCTGGCATCGGACCTGGCTGGCATCGGACCCCGCCCGGCGTCAGGCCTAAGCGACACCAAACCCGGTCGGCGTCAGGCCTGGCTGGCATCGCGTCCCAGTCGTCCTGGGCGGCGCCGAATGCGGTCGGCGCTGAACCCGGTCGGCTCTATGTGTGGCCGGCGGGGGGTGACATGAGCGGGGCGAGGCCGTCGAGGAGGCGTTGCAGGCCGAAGTCGAAGAGGATGCCGAGGTCGAACTCGACGTCTGGCCGGGCGAGGTAGCGGGCCATGACCGGGAGGGTGCCGCGGCTGAGGATCTGGGTGAAGCGTTGTTCCTGGGAGCCAAGCCATTCCTCTTCGGTGAGGCCGGTGTCCTGGCGGGCCTGGATCTCGGCTTCGATGTTGACCGCTGTGCCGCGTACGTGGTTGGCGAGCATGACGGCGGCCCGGAACTGGCTGTCCGGGTCGAGCGTGGACAGGGCTCGCATCGAGTATTCGGTGTGGGCCATGGCGTTCGGGGCGAGCAGGGGGCGGGTGAACGAGATCGCCTGGGCGAGCCAGGGCTGGCGCTGGTACATCGTCCATTGCAGGCGGGCGCCGGCTTCCAGGCAGGCGCGCCAGCCGTGGACGCCGGGGGACAACGACGGTGGCGGGTTTGCTGCGAAGACCGTGTCCATCATGACGAGGAGCAGCTCCTCCTTGTCGGCGACGTAGCGGTAGAGCGACATCGTCGGGAGGCTCACCTCGCCCGCGAGGCGGCGCATCGACAGCCCGGCCAGGCCTTCGCGGTCGGCGACCTTGATGGCGGCCTCGATCACCTCGGACAGGTCGGGGTTGGCGCGGTCGGGGAGGGCGGAGGCGACCACGGTGCCGACGCCGGGGACGGCGCGCACCAGGCCTCGGTCGCGCAGGGTGGTGAGGACCTTGGTGGCGGTGGCCATGGCGATGCCGTGGGTGGTGATGAGCTGGCGGGTCGAGGGGACGCGGTCGCCCGGGGCGAGCTCACCCGTGGCGATGCGCGCGGCGATCTCGTCGGCGATGCGGGCGGACGGCGAGGTGTCCACAAGCTACCTCCGCACTAGTGCACTGAGCTGGGAAGAGAGGGGTGTTAGCACCACCGACCCAGCATATAGTGCGCTCGTACGGTGTACCAATGACTGACGCCGTACGGGTGGAATCGCTCTACAGGACCTATGACGCCGGCACTCCCGTCACCGCGCTCGACGGGGTGAGCGCGGCCTTCGCGGCGGGGACGTTCACCGCGGTGATGGGGCCTTCCGGGTCCGGGAAGTCCACGTTGCTGCAGTGTGCGGCGGGGCTGGACCGGCCGAGCGCGGGGAGGGTGTTCCTCGGCGGGGTGGAGCTGACCGCGACCGGGGACACCGCGATGACGAAGTTCCGGCGCGAGCGGGCCGGGTTCGTGTTCCAGGACTACAACCTGCTGTCGGCGCTGACCGTGGAGCAGAACGTCGTGCTGCCCCTACGGCTGGCGGGGCGGCGGCCGGACCGGGGCAGGGTCCGCGCGGTGCTCGGGACGCTGGGGCTGACGGAGCGGGCGGGGGAGTTGCCCGAGCGGCTGTCCGGCGGGCAGCGGCAGCGGGTGGCGGTGGCGCGGGCGCTGGTCGGCGAGCCCGCGGTGATCTTCGCCGACGAGCCGACCGGTGCCCTGGACCTGCGTAGTGCACGGGAGGTGCTGGCGCTGCTGCGGACGGCGGTTCGGGACTTCGGGCGTACGGTCATCATGGTCACGCACGATCCGATGGCCGCGGCGTACGCGGACACGGTGCTCTTCCTCGCCGACGGACGCCTCGCCGGGCAGCTGAGCGCGCCCACCCCGGAAGCCGTCGCCGCGCACCTCACCGAGCTGGTGGCGGCATGATCGCCATCGCGCTGCGCACCCTGCGGCACCGTCCGGGCGGGTTCGCCGCCACGTTCCTGTCGGCTTTCCTGGGCGCGTCGCTGCTGATGGCGTTCGCGTCGCTGCTGGACACCGCGGCCGGCGCCGACGAGGCCAGTGCGGAGTCGCTCGGCACCACGGCGAGTGTGGCGGGCGGCTGGTGCCTGGTGATCGTGGTGTTCGCGGTGACGTCGACGCTGAGCCTGGCCGTCCGGCAGCGCGGTGAACAGTTCGCGGTGCTGCGCCGGGCGGGTGCCACCGGGCCGCAGCTGCGCCGGATGATCGTGGGGGAGGCCGTGGCAGTAGCGGTGCTAGCGGCGGCGGTGGCCGTGCCCGTCGGGCTGGCCAGTGGGCGGGTGCTGCTGGGGTTGCTCAAGGACACCGGGCAGGTCGCGGAGGGCGTGGGCTATGCGTTCGGGCCGGTCGCGCTTGCTGCCGGGTTCGGGGTGACCCTCGTCGGGGCGGTGATCGCGGGATTCGCCACGTCACGGCGTACCTCGCGAATGGGGGTGAAGAGGGAGCGGCCACGGGCCCGGCGGATCGCCGCGGGGTTGTTCCTGGGGGCCGCGGCGGGTTGCGCGGTGCTGACGGCGACCGTGATGGACGGCAAGGGCATCGACGCGATGCAGACGGCGGGCCAGGCCGGGATCTGGGGCTCGATCGGGTTAGCGCTGCTAGCGCCGGAGCTGCTGAGACTGACCGGGAGCGGCGGGCAGCTGGCGAGCGCGGTGATGCCGGTGACGTTGTTCAGCGGGATCGCGACCGGCACGGTCTACATGCAGGGCATCGAGGACGACGCGGCGGCCGGGCAGATCCGGCCGGACTACGCCCGCGACATCCAGACGCTCAACTACGTCGTCGTCGGGATGATCACGGTGTTCGTGGCGATCATGCTGGTGAACACGCTCATCGCGGCGACCGTGCACCGGCGGCGAGAATTCGCGCAGCTGCGGCTGGCGGGCGCGACCCGGGGTCAGGTCACGACGATGGTCGCGGGCGAGGCGCTGCGGGTCACGGTGACCGGGATCCTCGCCGGCTCCGCCGCCTCGCTCTTCACGATCCTGCCGTTCGGCTCGGCCCGCACTGGCGAGATCTGGCCGAGTGCAACAATCGCACCGTACGCGGTGATCGCGGCGATCGCCGTGCTGCTGACAGCAACCGCGACCCTCGGCACGACCAGGCGCTCGATCCGCGGGCCCGCCCTGCTCCGAGCGTGACGGGCCTGCTCTGCCCCGGGCGTGACGGGCCTGCTCTGCCCCGGGCGTGACGGGCCTGCTCTGCCCCGAGCGTGACGGGACCGCTCTGCCCCGGGCGTGGACCCGGGGCACAGCGTTACTACCAGGAGCCGGCTGTCGGCCCCGCGGAACCGCCCCGGCGGCGCAGGTACTTCTCGAACTCGCTGGCGATCTCGTCACCGGTCAGCGGCTTGATGCCCTCGTCGCCGACCCGCTCCTCCAGCTCCCGCACGTATTCGCCGAGCTCCGAGTCCTGCTCGGCGGCGGCGCGCACGCGCTTCTCCCACTCGTCGGACTCCTCGGCCAGGTCGGCCAGGGGCACCGGCAGGTCGAGGACGTCCTCGAGCCGGCTGAGCAGCGCCAGCGTCGCCTTCGGGCAGGGCGGGTTGTTCGCGTAGTGCGGGACGTGCACCCAGAACGACAGAGCCTCCAGGTCGGCGCGTCCGGCGGCCTCCTGCAGGACCCCGACGATGCCGGTGGGCCCCTCGTAGCGGGTGGGGGCGACCTTGTACTTCTCCGCCATGCCCTCCTCCGACGCGCTCCCGCTGATCGGCAGGGGCCGCGTGTAGGGGACGTCCGCGAGCAGCGCGCCGAGCAGCATGATCCGGTCGACCTCCAGGCTGTGGCAGACCTCGAGGATCTGCTCGCAGAAGGTGCGCCACTTCATGCTCGGCTCGATGCCGCGGATCAGGACGACGTCACGGTCGGTCCCGGGCGGGCTCGCCACGCTGAATCGCGTGGTCGGCCACTCGATGCGCCGCGTCTCGCCGTCCGCCATGGTGGTGGTCGGCCTGCTGACCTGGAAGTCGTAGAACTCCTCCGGGTCGATGGTGGTGATCTCGCGTGCCTGCCACACCTGCTCGAGGTGCTCCACCGCGGCTGTCGACGCGTCGGCCGCGTCGTTCCACCCTTCGAAGGCGGCGATCGCCACGGGGGAGCGCAGCAGGGGAAGGCCGTCGAACTCTGTCACGGTGCCAACCTTTCGTACCTCGATACTCCAAGAGCCTACGTCCCGCGGCCGCACCGCACCGACCGGCCGCGCCGTGAGCGGCCCCTCACCCGCACCCGCCGACCCGCCCGCGAGCGTCACGAGCTGCCCGGACGCGTCCAGAACTGCCGGGGTGCGTACCCGTCGCGGCGCAGCCAGTGCTCGGTGTAGACGATCCGGTCCGCGGGGATGACCACCAGCGGTCCGTGCGGCGGTTCTCCCAGGTCACGGGACCGCTCGACATGATCGGACTGCCAGCGTACGGCGGGCCACCAGCGGTCGTACCCGTCGTCCCCGGGCTCCAGCACCCGGGCCCGTCCGAACACCTGCGCGCCCCGGCTGCTGGCCTGCCCCACCAACGGCGCGAAAACCCCGGCCGACACGCGCGGGTCGGCGGCGATGTTGCGCAATTTGGGCGTACGCGGAGCAGCGGTGAACACCAGCGTGAAGTCCACATGGAAGTAGCGGACCGGAGTGGCCAGGGCACCGGACGGCCCGGTCGTCGCGATCACGCACATGTTCTGCGAGGACAGCAGGTTCAGGATGCGCTCGTCGAGCCGCTCACGCGGAAGCTGCTCCGTCGGCGAGGGACCGGCGAGCCACGGATTCGTCACAGGCATGGACGATCATGGCATCCGGTGCACCGACGAGCGCGAGCAGGTCGCCGAGCTCATCGATGACGTCGTCCGGCCGGAAGTCGTCCGGCTCCACCCGCAGCGCCGCCGCGCCGGGGTGCCCGGCGTTGGTCACCAGCACCGGTCGCATCCCGGCCCGGAGCGCACCCCGGTGCTCGCGGCTGCCGCCGTCGCCGACATACCAGCACTGCGCCGGCGGCACACCGAGGCGGCGGGCGGCGGTGGCGTACAGGTGCGGGTCCGGTTTGCGGCAACGCTCCTGCCAGGAGAAGACGGGCTCGTCGACCAGTGGGGCGTACGGCGTGGAGTGCCAGCTCTCGACCAGCTCGCTGCTGCAGTCGCTGATCAGGCCGATCCGGAAGCCCCTGGCGCGCAGCGCGGCGAGGGTGGTCAGCGTGTCCGGCCGGGGGACCCGCATGCCCGCCGCGCCGGCCAGGTGCACGCGAACAGCGTCGTCCAGCATCGCCGGGGACGGGGTCGCGCCGCAGCGGGTTGCCACGGCGGCGAGGGTCTCGCGCGTACCGCCGAGATCTCCGCAGGCCCGCGCCCCGAACGACCCGGACATCTCCGCCCAGAACGCGCCGGGGTCGACGGCGAGCTGTGCCGCCGTGGCGGCGAACGACGCGCGCCGTCCAGACTCGGCTGACGGGTCGGTGAGGGTGCCGAAGAAGTCGAGAACGACCGCCCTCATCGGACGGCCCTGCTCATCAAACGGCCCTGCTCATCAAACGGCCCTGCTCATCGGACGGCCCTGCTCATCGGATGGCCCTGCCCATCAACGGCCTTGCTCATCGGATGGCCGTGCTCATCAGCGGCCGTGGTCGCGGACGACGTTGTCGGCGAGGATGGCGGCGCAGCGGAGGTTGCGGTAGCGGCCGCGGTAGTCCAGGCCGTAGCCGACGATCAGGCCCGTGGGGACGTCGAAGCCTGTGTACGCCGGGACGTCGAACGCCGCGCCCTCCGGTTTTCGCAGCAGCGCACAGACGGCGAGGGAGGCCGGGCGCCGGATGGTCAGGTTGTTGATCAGCCAGGACGCGGTGAGGCCGGTGTCGACGACGGCCTCGACGATGATGACGTCGCGGCCCTCGATGTCCAGATCAAGGTCCTTCAGCAACCGTACGGAGCCGGAGCTGCGTTTGCTCGTGGTGTACGACCGCATCGCCATCCAGCCGATCTCGACCGGGGTCTCCAGCGCGCGGGCAAGGTCGACAGTGAAGGTCGCGGCCCCGCCCAGGACGCCGATCAGCACGAGGTCACGCCCCGCGTAGTCCTTGCCGATCTCACGCGCCAGCTCGCCCACCCGCGCGAGGATCGTCTCCTCGCTCAGCAGCACCGATGCGAGATCGTCCGCCACGTGCCCAGCGTCCACCCGGTCCCCCTCACGCCCTACCGGAAATTTTGCCACGCTCCCCTGTGAGTTCCGCGGCGCCCGGCTCTCGTACCAATCGGGTCGATGTCCGGGAAATGCCGTCCTGACCAGGGCAAACTGCGGGGGTGGTCAAGCCGAGGCGGGCGGCGCTGGTAGTCGGGTATGTGGGGTTGGTCACGCTCGTCACGTTCGCCGGCCGACTGCTCCCCGGCCACGACAGCGCCGGTGACGTCGCGGGTGTCCTGAACGTCGTGCTGACGCTGCCGGCCGGGCTTGCGGTGTGGTTCTCGCTGGGGCCTGAGCTGCCCGTGGAGCTGGCCTATCCCGTGGCCGCGGTGGTCAACGTGATCCTGATCGCTCTGGTGCGGTTGACGGACCCGGCCCGGTCCGCCGAGGCCGCGGTCGAGCAGCGGCTCAGCGTCGCGCTGACCTCCAGCCGGCTTCCGGTGACCCCCATGCTCCGCAGCCACGGCACGGTTCCGGCCGGGCCGGTACGCGGCCGGATCGAGCGCAGCCTGCTCCTGCGTGACGTGCCGCTGGCGTTCCCCGAGCTGGCCGGTGTCTACCGCGAGCACTGGCAGGTTGCCGGGCTGCGGGTCCAGGAGCGGACCGACCCGCCGGCGCTGCGTGCGTTCGACGCTCAGGGGTACGAGCTGCTCATCGAGCCGGCTCCCGGCCACTTCGGTGAGACGGTGCTGCAGGTCCTCTCGCCGCCGCGCCTGCAGCTGCGGTTCACCGCGGGGGTGGTCGCCGGCGTAATGGTCGCCGGGGCGGTTCTCGTTCTGGGCCTCGTGAACTCGACGGACAGCTGGGGCTTCGCTGTCGGTGCCGGGGCTTCCGGCCTGCCGGCCCTCGCGAGCCTCGGTGTCGTACTGGGTGCGGTGGTCGTCCTCGGCTGGCCGTCGACGCGGGCCTTCGGGGTGGGGTTCTGCCTGCCGGTGGCGCTCGCCGTGGCCGCCGTACACACGATGATCTAGGCCTTTTGTTATCTCGGTGTTCATGATCATCTGGACCGATAGGTCGAAGATTTAACCTTTTGTCCACATGCTTGCCCTGCCCTTTATGCTTCCTGTCGTATTCCGGTAAGGTCCGCGCGTCTTTCTATTCATGTATTCATCACTTGGTGGAGTTGGGCATGGCACAACGGTTCACGCTCGGCGAGATCCGCACTCGCACATACAAGGATCGCGACGCCTGGTGGACCGTCTGGCTGGTCGACCCGCTCGCCTCGCGCCTGGTCTGGCTCGTCGCCCCGGTCCGGTGGATCACCCCGAACCTGCTGACCATGGGCGCGTTCCTGCTCGGCTTCGTCTCGGCGTACTGCTTCGCGCAGGGTGACTACCCCTGGCTGATCGCGGGCGCGGTCGTGTTCCACCTGAGCTTCGTGCTCGACTGCATGGACGGCAAGATCGCCCGGCTCAAGGGCACCGGCTCGGTCTTCGGCGCCTGGCTCGACTACGTCTTCGACCGCCTGCGCGTGGTCGTCTGCGCCGTCGCCCTCATGGGCGGCCAGTACGCGAAGACCGACAACATCCACTACCTGTGGCTCGCCGGCGTCGTGATCTTCCTCGACATGTTCCGCTACCTCAACGCCCTGCAGATGGGCAAGGTCAAGAACGACATGCGCCGCCGCCTCGAAGCGGCCCAGGGCGACGGCGTAGCGCCCCCCATGTTCGTCGAAGAGACGGACATGGAGCAGCCCGTCGGCGCGAGCACCCTCACCACCGCAGTCGACAGCAAGGGCGCGGAACGCCCGGTCGTCGACGTCTACGGCGACTTCCGCGCCAAGCTCGGCCCGCTGGTCAAGGTCCGCAACGCCCTCGTCCGCCAGCGCATCCGCGCCCACCTCTTCAGCGGCATCGAATTCCAGATGTTCGTCTTCATCCTCGGCCCGCTCACCAACCAGATCATGTTCTTCACGATCCTCTCCGCGGTCCTCCTCGCCGCCTTCGAGCTCCTGCTGATCTACAAGCTCTACACCGCCACCAAGAGCTACGCCCGCACGATGGCCAAAATCGGCGTCACCAGCGAAGCCCAGGCCGAAGCCGGCGCCGTCGCCGCCGGCCACGAAGAAGTCGAACAGGTCGTCGACCTCGAACAACTCGACGCCAACACGGTCGGCGCCACCCGCAACTGAGCCACCTGTCCTGCTCTCCAGCCGCCCGGCGCACCTGCGCCGGGCGGCTGTTTTTGTCCCGCCCGCCAGAGTGCTCGTTCTTCCCACGCGCGACTGCCTTCTCCTTGCGCGAGTGCCTTCTCCTTGCGCGGCTGCCTTCTCCTTCGTTTGCTCGTTCCTCCCGCCTGTTCCTTCACTCCGTCCTCGCCTTCTTCTCTCCGCCCGCCTCTCTCCTCCTCCCGCCTCTTCGCTCCGCCTGTCTCGCTCCTTCGCCTGCTTCGCTTCTCCGCCCGTTCCTCGTCCCTTCGCCGCTTCTCCCGCTTCGTTCCAGGGGTGCCGGGGGGACATTTCGGGCACACTGGTGGGGTGCATGATCATCCACTGGAGGTCGGCGAGGATGCGACCACCTTCTTCCAGCCCCGGGGCATGGTCTTCGTCACGATGCTCTGGGTGATCGCCCTGGTCTGGCTGCTGTGCCGCGGCCTCTACGTCCTGCTCCTGCTCGCGCTCGGCATCCGGCCCACGGCAGCCGACATCGTCACGATCGCCGAGAGCCTGCTCGTCGTACCCGTGGTAGCGGCCGGACTAATCGTCCTGGTCGCCTGGAACCGCTTCGGCTGGCTCAAAAGCTCCATGAAAGGCCTCGAGTTCGGCGCCACCGGCCGCCGCGGCGTCCACCTGCCCTGGTCCGCCATCGCCTCGGTGGGCCTGCGCCGCTGGGGCCCCTTCACCGAACTCGTCATCACCCCGACCACAATGACCGCAGTCACCGAACTCCCCGGCCCCGGCCGCCGCCCCCGCACCCTCCGCCGAGAATCCGGCCCGGCCTTCCTGCTCGACGTCGGCCTCATGTCCCCCGGCCCCACCACCCTCCTCGCCGAACTACACCGCCGCATCCCCTCCCGCGTCTGACCCCACCCGCCCCTGTCACCCGCTGTCGTGGCCGTAGTGGGCATCTCTTTAGTGCCGGTCTGGCTGCTGCCGTCTGGCCCCGTTTCGTCTGGCCCGCCGTCTGGCCCGCCGTCTGGCTGCGGCCGGCTGGCCTCGGCCGTGTTACCCGCTGGCTAACCCGACCTCTTCGTCTGGCCCCTTGACCCGGTCGCTCGGCCCAATCGCTTGACCCTGTCGCTCGGCCCGGTCGCTCGGCCCCAAGCGCTTGGCCCAAGCGTTCGGCCCCAATCGCTCGGTCGACCCGCTCGGTCGACCCGCTCGGTCGACCCGCTCGGTCGACCCGCTCGGTCGACCCGCTCGGTCGACCCACTCAGTTCAACCGCTCAGTTCAACCGCGCGGCCCAACCTCGCGGCCCGGTCCAAGCCCGGATGTCTGGCCCCGGCTGCTTGACCGGTGTTGGTGCGCGCCTTATGTTTAACGCGTACGTTAATTAACGAGAATGTTAAACAAAGGCTGGCAACAAATCAGTGACCGGCAACAGCAGGAACCGGCAACAGCAGTGACCGGCAGCAAGCAGTGACCGACGACCGGCTGAGCACGATCTTCGCGGCGCTGGCCGATCCGACGCGCCGGGCGATCCTGGCGCGCCTGGCGGAGGGGGATGCGACCGTGAACCAGCTCGCTGAGCCGTTCTCGATCAGTCTCCCGGCGATCTCCCGTCACCTGAAGGTCCTCGAGCACGCCGGCCTGATCACCCGTAGCCGTACGGCGCAGTGGCGTTCCAGCAGTCTGCAGGCCGAGCCTCTGCGTGAGGCGACGGCGTGGATGGACCGCTATCGGCAGTTCTGGGATGAGAGCTTCAGCCGGCTCGATGTGCACCTGCGGCGTATTCAATCCGAGGAGGAGAAACCATGAGCGACCGCGATCTTGTGATCACCCGGATCTTCGACGCGCCCCGGCATCTGGTCTACCGGGCGTTCACCGACCCCGACCAGCTCGCCCAGTGGTTCGGCCCGGTCGGCTGGTCCGTGCCCCGCGACGGCGTTGATGTGGACAACCGGCCGGGCGGACACCAGCGCTTCACCATGGTCAATGATGCCGATCCGGCCCAGACGGCGCTGGTCGATGCGCACTTCACCGAGCTCGTCGAGAACGAGTTGATCGTCGCGGAGGAGGACATGACCGCGATGACTGATTTTCCCGGGGACCTGCTGCACCTGCGCGTCGAGTTCCATGATGAGCCGGGCGGGCGTACCCGGATGATTCTTACTCATGGGCCCTACCCGGGTGATTGGGCGACCGAGTCGAGCGCGGGGTGGAACAGCTCCTTCACCAAGCTCGATCGGGTGCTCGCGCTCGTCGGCGGGGATCGCTGATGCGCAAGCTGCTGATCAACACCTTCCTGAGCCTGGACGGCATCATGCAGGCCCCCGGAGCTTCCGAGGAAGACAAAGACGCGGGCTTCGCGTACGGCGGGTGGTCGGTCAATTATTGGGACGACCGGATGAACGAGCTGATGTCCGCGGTGATGACGGAACCGTTCGACCTGCTCCTCGGTCGCCGCACGTACGACATTTTCGCCGCCCACTGGCCGCACACCTCGGAGGAGCTGGGCTCGGGCCCGCTCAACAACGCCACCAAGTACGTGGCGTCGCGCGGCACGCCGACCCTCAGCTGGGACAAGTCGGTTCTGCTCGGCGCTGATGTGCCGGCGGCCGTCGCGGAACTCAAGGCCGGTAACGGGCCGGATCTGCAGGTGCACGGCAGCGGCGACCTGATCCAGACCCTGCTGCGTCACGGACTGATCGACGAGTTCGGGCTGTGGACCTTCCCGGTGCTGCTCGGCTCGGGCAAACGCCTGTTCGCTGAGGGGACAGTTCCGGGGGGCCTGCGCCTGACCCGCTCCGAGACGATGTCCACCGGGGTGACCTTCAGTACGTACGTTCCCGCCGGCGAGATCGTGCCCGGCTCCTTCGCCCTGGACCAGCCGGAGATCTGACCACCCGTCGCGCTGTGGCGGCCCGCTGCGGTGAACGGGTGGGTTCACATGACGATCACCCGGCGGCCTCGGGTGTGGCCGGCGCGGCTGTCGATCTGTGCGGCGGCGGCCTCGGTGAGCGGGTACGCCTTCTCGACCGGGATGTGCAGCGCTCCGCGCGCGATGAGCCGGGCAGCCTCGGCGAGCGCCGCCGGCACGTCCCCGGTCACCCCGGAAAACCGCACCCCGAGCTCCGGCGCGCCCAGGTCCGCTATCGAGATCACCCGCCGCGGATCACCGGTCAGCTCGACAAGTTCGCGGATCACGCCCGAGCCGGCCAGGTCGAGAGCCGCATCGACCCGGCCGAGCTCCCGCACCCGCTCGGTCCATCCCGCGCCGTACGTCGTGGCGGCCGCGCCCAGGCTGCGCAGGTAGTCCTGGTTCGCGGCGCCGGCCGTCCCGATCACCGTGACGCCCCGCTCGCGGGCGATCTGCAGCACCGCCGACCCGACCCCGCCGGACGCTCCGCTGACCAGCAGCGTCTGCCCCGGCTGCACCCCGGTCTCGCCGATGATCCGCAACGCGGTCTCCACCACGGACGGGTATCCGGCCGCCTCTTCGAACGTCAGCCCCTCGGGCATCCGCGCCCAGGCCGACAACAGGGCGAACTGCGCGTACGTGTCCGACCCGCGCCCGAACACGTGATCGCCGACCGCGACCTTTGCGACGCCGGGGCCGCCAGCGACGCCGGGGCCGGCATCGACGTCGGACCCGGCATCGACGGCTGGGCCGATTTCGTCGACCACTCCAGCGGCGTCCTGTCCGATGCCGGAGGGCAGGGCGATCGGTGCCAGCTGGCCCTCGCGGTTGCGCCAGTCGGCGGGGTTGACGCCCGCTGCGCGCGCCGCGATGCGAATCTGGCCCGGTCCCGCGTGGGGTTCCTCGGCGTCCTCGAGTCGCAGGACGTCCGGACCGCCGAACTCGGCGAAGCTGATCCTCTTCATGCCGTGACCATAACCAGAACAGTTCTATTTTTACAACATCTCTAATTTTGGAGGTGCTAGCGCGAGACTTGCTAGGATCGGGCGATGACCGCGCCGACCGGACGCCGCGAGCGCAAGAAGGCCGCCACCCGTCAGAGGATCGCCGACACTGCGATGCGCCTCTTCCTGGCGCGCGGTTACGACGCGGTCGGCATCCGTGACGTAGCAGCCGAGGCCGACGTGGCCGTCGCCACGGTCTTCACCCACTTCGCCTCGAAAGAGGCGCTGGTGTTCGAGCTGGACGAGGACTTCGAGCAGCGGCTCGTCCTCGCGGTCACGGGCCGGGCGCCGCACGAGCCGTTGATCCCCGCACTGCGCCACGAGATCCACGCCCTGGTGCGTCATTGCACGGCGGACAGCACCGCCCCGACCTGGCGCATGATCTACGACTCGCCGGCCCTGCGGGACTACGAGGAGTCCATGCGACTGCGCCACGCGGAGTCCCTTGCCACCGCCATGGCCGCTGACCTCGGCCTGTCACCGCCCAGCACGGCCTGCCGCGCGATCGCGCGGTTCACCATCGACGCCTTCGCCGTCGCCCGCGAGGCTCCCGACCCGCAGGCCGCCGTCGACGAGGTCTTCGTGATGATCGCCGCGGCGTGGGAGGCCGCCCCTGTCGCTCAGGGTGCGGCGACCGCCGGTCCGCCGAAGGTCACGGGGACGCCGGGGGAGTAGAGGACGCTGTCCGGCGGGCGGGTCTGGCGGGGCAGGCCCGCTGCTTCGATCAGGCCGTCGTCGAGGTCGACCAGGTCGGCGTGGTGCAGCGGCCATTGGGGGTGCTCGTTGGGGAGGTGGATCGTGCGGCCCCAGGCGCGGGTGTGCAGTCCCCAGCGCGCGGTCAGGAAGTGTTCGAGGGGCGTGGGGGTGGGGTGCGGTGCTCCCACCCGTACTGAAAAGGACGATGACGGGCCTGACGGGCGCCGGTGGCTCGTGTAGCGCACCAGGTCGCCGTCTTTCTCCAGCCGCATCCGGGACCATTTGTACGGCAGCCGCAGCGTTGCCTGCGCCGTCAGCACCGGGATGAGCCGCTCGGCGTCCAGCGAGCGGAACACGACAGCGCGGCGACCCTGGTCGTCCACGCTGTAGAGCCGCACATTCGTCTCGCAGAACGTGCCGAGGTAGGGAAGGCCGGGACCGCGCAACGGACCGAGCCCCACCATGCGGAACCCGATCAGCCCGACATAGGTCATCCCGTCGAACGTGTCCGGCTCGGTGCCGCGGGGCAGCAACGGCGCCACGACGGCCGGTGGCACGGCCCAGTGCAGGAAAGCCAGGTCACGCCAGCTCTGCACCAGCCACGACCGTCGCACCGGCCGGACCGTCTCCGGTGTCACGTCCTCGATTCGCACACCGCCCATCATGCGCCGCTCTCCCGATGCCGGCGAAGCTCAGCGGCCGATGACGGACATGTCCGCGTAGCGGGCGCCGGTCGGGGGCTCGATCGCGGTCAGGCGGGCCAGCTGGGTCTCGGTCAGGGTCAGCGTGTCGGCGGCGAGGTTCTCCTCGAGGCGGCTCACGCGTTTGGTCCCCGGGATCGGGGCTATGTCGTCTCCCCGGGTCAGCACCCAGGCCAGCGCCACCTGGGCGGGGGTGGCTCCCGCCTCGGTGGCGACCGTTCTCACCTCGTCGACGATGCGCAGGTTGGCCGTGAAGTTGTCACCCTGGAAACGGGGCTGCCCCTTGCGGGAGTCGTTGTCGTCGAAGTCGGCCGGCGTGGTGATCGCGCCGGTCAGGAAGCCGCGGCCGAGCGGGGAGTAGGGCACGAACCCGATGCCCAGGGCGCGCAGGGTCGGCAGGACCTCGGCCTCCGGGTCGCGGGTCCACAGTGAGTATTCGGATTGGACCGCGGTGATCGGGTGGACGGCGTGGGCGCGGCGAATGGTCTCCGGCGCGGCCTCCGACAGGCCGATGTGGCGGATCTTGCCGGCCTGCACGAGGTCGGCGAGGGCGCCGACGGTGTCCTCGATCGGGACGGCCGGGTCCATGCGGTGCTGGTAATACAGGTCGATGTGGTCGACGCCGAGACGCTTGAGGGAACCGTCCAGCGCGATGCGCAGGGTGTCCGGGTGACCGTCGATGCTGCGGCCGCTGTCACCCGTACGGTGAGACATCAGCCCGAATTTCGACGCGATCACGACGTCGTCGCGGTGCCCGGCGAGCGCACGCCCGACCAGTTCCTCATTGGTGAACGGTCCGTAGCGTTCGGCCGTGTCAAAGAGTGTCACACCGAGCTCGATCGCACGGTGGATGGTGCGGATCGACTCGGCCTCGTCGGTGTTCTTACCTGTGTAGAAGGCGGACATGCCCATGCAGCCCAGCCCGATGCGGGACACGTCGAGACCTGCCAGCGACACCTGCTTCATGGAGCGTCTCCTTCGTGGGCCTGCCCGGGGAGGAACCGCTTCGAAAGGTACGCCCGGCCATCGCGACTCGCCCGGGCGCTCGCAGTGGCCAGCGCCACACACCCTCATCCGCGGGTGGGGCCGTTTCCGTATCGTGGATGTCACCCCGGTCACGCCAGCCCCTCGGAGGAACCGCATGCCGGTGCCGCACCGCAACCGCCTCATGATTCCGGCCCTGGCCGGCGCGGCCCTCATCGCCCTCGGCTGCGTCTCGGTGCCGCAGGCCGACGAACCGGCCGGGCAACGCCCCCGCGCCGCCACGACGACGACCAAACCTGAACCCCTCGACCCTGACGTCGACGGTACGGACACCGTGGAGGAATTCCAGTCCGACGTCGGGGACGCGCGCTCGATCGCCGAGGAGTACTGGAAGGCGCAGTTCGACAAGTCAGGAATCGACTTTCAACCGATCGCCGAGCTGATTCCGTACGACAAGGAAGGTGAAGTTGATTGTGGCAGTCAGGCACTGGGACTCAACAACGCCGCCTACTGCTCCGCCGGCGACTTCATCGCGTACGACGTGAACTGGTCCTTCGCCGCCTTCCGCCAGATCGGCGACGCCTTCATCTTCTACCTCCTGGGCCACGAGTACGCGCACGCCATCCAGCGCCGCCTCAACATCCAGAAAGAATTCACGATCGAGCAGGAACTGCAGGCCGACTGCATGGCCGGCGCCTATATCGGCGACGAGGAGAAAGCGGGCCGCCTGCGCCTCGAGGACGGCGACCTGGACGAACTCGCCGCCGGTCTCGAAGCGGTCGGCGACGACCCCGGCCAGCCCTGGTTCGCCGAGGGCGCCCACGGCACCGCCCGCCAGCGCACCAAGGCGTTCAAGAACGGCTACGAGGATTCCCTCACGCCCTGCGACCTCGGCTGAGCAATTTCACAGGGGGAGGCGGGTCACACCGGGCCTCGTGGGTGGTCCCGGCAGGGAAGAATGGCTTTCGGTGCACGCTCTTTCCGGTACGCGCTCAGGAGGCTCGCCCTGTCATCACGACAACCCGCCGCGGTGCTCTTCGACATGGACGGCACGCTCGTCGACAGCGAGAAGGTCTGGGACATAGCCCTGTACGAGCTGGCCACCCACGCCGGCGGCACGCTCTCGGAGTCCGCCCGCCTCGCCATGATCGGCAGCGCCATGGCCACCACCATGCGCATCCTCCGCGACGACCTGGGCCAGCCCGACCGCGACGAGGCCGCCGACGTCGCCTGGCTCGAACACCGCGTTGAGGAGCTCTTCGCCGACGGCCTCATCTGGCGCCCGGGAGCCCTCGAGCTCCTCCTCGCCGTCCGCGCCGCAGGCCTGCCCACCGCCCTGGTGACCTCCACCGGCCGCCGCCTCGTCGAAGTTGCCCTCAACACCCTCGGCCGCGAGAACTTCGACGTCATCGTCTGCGGCGACGAGGTCTCCGCCCCCAAACCCGACCCCGCCCCGTACCGCAGAGCAGCCGACCTCCTCGGCGTGAAAATCGCCGAATGCGTCGCCATCGAGGACTCCCTCACCGGCATGACCAGCGCCCTGGCCTCCGGCGCAGCAGTCCTCGCCATCCCCGCCGAGCTCGAGCTCCCTCCCACCACCGGCGTCCACCTCCGCGACACCCTCGTCGGCGTCGACCCCGCCTTCCTGGGCACCCTCTTCACCGAAATCCCAGCCTGACCCCACCGCCCGGACCGGCCGGTCTCTCCCGGTGGCGTGACGGTCGTACCGTTTCCTGGCCGACCAGGTCGGCGGAAGACCGGCAAGCGCATCTGCGCGCCTCCCTGCCGCCTCGCTTTGATGTGTCTGCGCTGGCCCGGGCCCGCTTCGATGTGTCTGCCTCGCCCGGCCCGCTCCGGTGTATCTGCGTTCGCCTCGCCTCGTCCCCTGGCTCCTTTCGCGCCCCATTGCCTTGTCCCGGGCTCCTTTCGCGCCGCCTGGCCTTGTCCCGGGCTCCTTTCGCGCCGCCTCGCCTTGTCCTCGCCTCGCCTCGCCTCGCTTTGTCCTCACCTCGCGTCGCCTTGTTCTTGCCTGGCCTCACCGTCACGGATTAACGCCGGGTTGGCGTGACTGTCACTCTCGGCGTTGTCTGTTTAGCGGGGACGCCGTGTTCTTAGCCCGCCCGTCGCGGCGGGCACAGCGGATCTTGATGGGTCTGCAGCTGCAGTGACCGGGGCGCGAGGCCGTGCATCCGCTCCTCGGTTTCAAATAGTGGATGTCGATCTTTCTGGCAGGCTTCACGGGGCGGAAAGTGTCGTACGTGTGTTCGATAATCGTGCTCATGTTGGTCCAGGTGCAGCAAATCGGTGACGACGCGGCGGTCC
>NZ_BOQP01000075.1 GCF_018332715.1 Winogradskya consettensis
GAGCGGGCAGCCACGACCCCGCTTTGCTGTGCGGGTGCCCCGCTTTGCTGTGCGGGTGCCCCGCTTTGCTGTGCGGGTGCGCCGCGGCCCGCTGTGCCCTGCGCTGGAGTCGGAGCGTGGGTGGACGACCCCGCTTTGTCGTGTGTCGGGGTCAGAGCGCGGCGGGTCGGCCCAACTGTGCCGTGCGCCGGAGTCAGGAGGTGGCGGGCGGCCCGCTGCGCCGTCATAGCGTGGGCGGCAGGCCCCAGGAGGGATCGTCGGGGGAGAGCAGCGGTGCCGGCGGGGGCGGGGTCTCCTCGGGGATCAGGAACCAGATCAGCGGGTAGGCGATGAGGGCGACTCCCCAGGTGAGGACCGCGAGGATGGCGAAGCCGACGCGGATCAGGACCGGGTCGACGCTCAGGTAGCGGCCGATGCCGCTGCAGACGCCGGCGACGATGCGGTCGTCGAGCGGGCGGCGGAGTTGCTTGTACGGGGCGACGGTCGGTGTGGTCATGACCCAAGAGTGGGCGCTCCGCCGTCTCGGGACCTCGGTGAGTGCCCGGATGCCGACCCTGATTTCGGGTCTCGGGGTGCCCGATTCGCGAGCTTCGATGCGATCGGTGGATTCGGTGATCTTGGGGTGATGTGTATGGGTTGCTGTGTGTTACATGCTGACTGCGATTGGTGCGGAGAATCGCCCTGAGCTGCGATTACTCTCGGCTATCGCCCTGTCAGGAATCCGACAGACGTTGACTGTAGTTAACATAAACCGGGCAAGATGCCGCCCGTGACCCCCGCACTGGAGCCGCTGCGCAAGATCGCGGCATACGCAGTCGCGACCGACCCCCACGGCCGCGTCCTACTGGTCCGCGCCTCGACCCGGTCGGGCACACCCGGCGTGTGGTCCCTGCCGGGTGGCGCCGTCGATCATGGCGAGGACCCGAACCACACCGTTGTCCGGGAGACGGCGGCCGAGACCGGCCTGTCCGTCGCTGTCTCCGGGCTCCGTGACGTTCTCGCCGACATGCGATCGCTGCCGCACCGTGGCGTCACGATCCACACCGATCGGCTGATCTACGAGGTGTCGATCCGAGGCGGCAACATCTTCGACCGCGTCGGGCAGCCGACCGACCTCGCGCGCTGGCACACCATGGAGGAGGCCGAGAAACTGCGGCTACGCCCCTTCACGGCGGCCGCGCTCGGGCTCAGCGCCGCGTCAGCCGACCTGCGGCCCGAGGAGGCGCCCGACTTTCCGTCGTTCTACGCCTACCCGGGTCCGGACGGGCTGCACCGCTCGCAGCGCTTCGCCGCGTACGCCATCGCCACCGACCCGCACGAGCGACTGCTGCTCACCCGGATCGCCCCGGGCTATCCGGGTGCGGGGCGCTGGCATCTGCCCGGCGGCGGCACCGACTACGGCGAGCAGCCCGGCATCGCGCTCATGCGGGAGCTGATCGAGGAGACCGGGCAGGAGGGCCGGCTGATCGAGCTGCTCGGGGTCGCCAGCCACCGCGACGCGGCGTCGCTCGGGCCGGAGGGCTACCCGATCGACTGGCACGGCGTCCGGGCGTTCTACCGCGTGATCGTCGACGCACCCACCGAGGTGATCGTCAAGGATGTCGGCGGCTCGACCTCCGAGGCATGCTGGATGCCGCTCACCGAGGTTGCCGCGCTGACCGACGACCTACTGACCGAGGTGACGGCCGAAGCTCTCCGGGGCGCCAAGTTGATCTGACGGCACGCTACTTTTGGAGCGTGAAGGTCAGGCGGATCGGGGCGTACGGGCTGTGCCGGGACGAGACCGGGCGGGTGCTCCTCGCCCACAACTCGGAGCTGTCCGCGTTTCCGGGGCTGTGGACCCTGCCCGGCGGCGGTGTCGAGCAGGGTGAGAACCCCGATGACGCGGTCGTGCGGGAGTTCGAGGAGGAGACCGGTCTGCGCGTACGCATAACTGGTCTGCACTCCGCGACCGCAGACGTCTTCCGACTGCCTCATACCGACATGTGGGAACACACCGATCGAATTATCTATGACGTCGAGTACCTCGGCGGGCAGCTACGGGACGAAGTGGCCGGCACGACCGATCGCGTCGCATGGGTGACTCCGAGTGACGTTGCACTCATGCCGTTCACTGCGGGTGTTCTCGGGCTGCCGGTCACGCCGTCGGATGTGCCGGACGATCCCGGCGAGGCGCCGGTGCGGTCGAATCAGCGCTTCGGGGCGTACGGGATGGTCACCGATCCCGACGGCCGGGTGCTGCTCACCCAGATCGCCCCGGGCTATCCCGGGGCCGGGCGCTGGCACCTGCCCGGCGGCGGCACCGATCACGGCGAGATCCCGGAGGTCGCCCTGACCCGTGAGCTGCTGGAAGAGGCCGGTCAGCATGGACGGGTGACCACCCTGCTGGGCACGTCGCACCGCCACGATCCCGCGGCGGTGGGCCCCGAGGGGGTGCCGGTGAATTGGCACGTCGTCCGGGTGCTCTACCGGGTGCATGTCGATGAGCCGACAGCCGCCGTGGTGCTGGAGGAGGAGGGTGGCTCCACGAGCGCCGTGGGGTGGTTCGACCAGGTCACCGCGCGTGAGCTGGCATTGACGGAGGTCGCGGCGGATGTGCTGCGGCGCCTCGAGCGGGAAAGCGCTCATCAGTGATCCGCTTGCGGGGCCTCGGTTAGACTCATCACAGGGCCTGGCAGTGACCGCGCCTCCCGGTCCGGCACGGAGGATAAAAACTCCACAGCACCACGTTGCACACGACGGTCGATTCGTCTCTCGCCAAGAGCGCGCGGCTGTGCGATCGTGTAACCCGCCTTAATCACGGTCCGTAGACATATGGGCCCTGGGAACGGGCATCAGGTACCCGACAGGTTCCGGGTAGCAGCAGCACCCCGCGACGGCCACAGCCGGCGGGTATCTAGACCCCAAGATGGAGGAGCACGTGCCGAGAACCCCTTGGCGCCGGCGTCGTACGACGGATAGTCCCCGTCCCGCCGGACGTCGTTGGGCAGGCCGGCTGCGCCGGGGCGGAAGTCTCGCCCGGCAGGCCCTGTTGGTGCGCGTGGGGCGCCGCCCGGGTGAGGCCACCGGACGCGCGGCCACCGCCACCCGGGCCGAAGTGATCTACACCGGCACGGATCTGGTTCCCCTCGCGCCGCTCGCCGGCCGGGGCCGCAAGCTCGCCACCTCCGGCAGCCACGGCCCGGTCGCGATGGCTCTCCCTCTCATCGCGGAGCAGGGGCCGCTGACCGTCGAGGACGACTCGGACGCACTGCTTCCCGGCGAGCACACGATGCGCCGCCGGATCAGCTTCGCCCTCGTGAACGCGTGCACGCTGGCGAGCCTCGCGCTGGGCCTCACCGCCATCTTCCTGGCGATGCACGGCGATCCCCGCCTCGCCGCGGCCTTCCTGGTCGGCTGTGTCGGCTTCGACGGCCTCGACGGCGCCCTGGCCCGCAAGCTCGGTGTGTCGAGCCCGTTCGGCGCCCAGATGGACTCGCTGGCCGACATGTGCTCCTTCGGCCTGGCAGCTCCGGTGGTCGTCTACGCCTCGCTGGCCGACCGGGTGCCGACCGCGGCCGCGGCTGTCGCCTGCATGCTCGTCGCCGGGTGCGCCGCGATCCGCCTCGCGCGGTTCAACGTGTCGCCCAAGGACGGCAAGTTCTTCTCCGGCGTTCCCACCACGATGGCCGCCGCCGTCCTGGCCCTGACGGTGCTCATCGGGCTGCCGTTGCCGGGGATCGCGGTCCTCGGCGGGGTTGCCGTGCTGGCCTTCGCGATGGTCTCCAGCTTCCCCTACGCGAAGCTCGCGCGGATCGTGAAGCTCCCGATGTGGCTCTGGCTGCTCCCGATCGTGGGCTGCCTCGTTGACGCCCGCCTGACGTTCGTCCTGGTCGTCGCCGCGTACCTCTTCAGCGGTCCGGTCATGTGGCTGAAGGCCAAGCGCATTTAGCAAGCAAAAGAGAACGCCCGCCCGGAATCGCTCCGGGCGGGCGTTTTTTCACTTCCAGCGGGCGATGACCGAGCTCGCTCCGATCACCTTGTCGCCGACCGCGACCACGGCCTCGGCCTTGTCGGCGGGCAGGTAGACGTCGGTGCGTGAGCCGAAGCGGATCAGGCCGAAGCGCTCGCCACGGGCCAGCAGTGTGCCGACCGGCGCGCGCTGCACGATGCGGCGGGCGATCAGGCCGGTGCGCTGCACGACCGCCACCGAGCCGTGATCGGTGTCCAGCAGGGTGTAGGCGGCGACGTTGTGCTCCGCGGCCGCCGTCATGGCGTTGGCGTAGCCGCCGTCGATGATGAAGTAGTCGGTCACCCGGCCGGCAACCGGCGTGCGGTTGACGTGCACGTCGAGGACCGACAGGAAAACGGCGATGCGCAGGAACTCGCCGTCACCGAGCCGCGGGTCGCTCAGCCGCTCGACCGACAGCACCTTGCCGTCGCTGGCGGCGACCACGGCGTCGGAGTCGGTGGGGACCTCGCGCTCCGGGTCGCGGAAGAACGCGGCGACCGGGGCCGCGGCCAGCGCGGGGATCAGCCAGAGCTTCGACTTGGGGCGGGCCGAGCGCGCCATCGCCGCGAGCCCGAGCGCGATCCCGGCAGCCGCCACACCGTTGGAGTCGATGTGCATCGTGCGGGTCACCGGCACGCTGGAGGGCCGGTAGGCCGGGGCGAGGGTCGCGGCCTTGGCGGTGTCGGCCTGGGTGAACCGCAGCTTGTGCACCCGCAGCGGTGGCTGGTTGCGGGCCACGAGGTCCGAGCCGACGCCGAAGAGCGCGCTCTGGCGGAAGAGCTCGGCCGCGGCCCCGCCGGTCTGCCCGGGGACGGCGGGGGTCGCCACGGAGACGACAGCGCCCTCCTTCTGGAACTTGCTGAGGCTGTCGAGCGTCGCGCGGGTCTCCTCGGCGGTGCCGGTGAGCGGCTCACCCAGGATGAGCACGTCCGCCGGCTCCGCCTCGGTCAGGGTCTCGACGATCCGGACCCGGTCGGCGATCCAGCTGCCGAGGCCGGTGATGTGATCGCGGAGCAGGTCGGCGGTGCTGCGCTCGCCGGCGACGAGGGTCAGCGTGTCGCCGGGCAGCAGCGCCTCGACGGCCGCCTCGACCACGGCGGAGGAGTGATCGGCGCCGATCACCAGTGCCGTGGTCGCCGCGTTGTGACGGGCGAACTCGGCGGTGAGGGTGCGAGCGGCACGAGGGCCGACGCCGGTCACGGGAGCGGTGGACACGGTGGGAAACGGCGTCATGGAAGGAGCATATTCGCTCACTCCCGCCGATCCTGCGGCGGCACTGGATAGGCGGTCTGCAGATCAGAGCGCTCCGAAGGGTCCTGCAGGAGCTCGCGGACGATATCGGCGTGGACCTCCGGCGGCAGGTCACCCGGCGTCTCCAGGGCGACATCGGCCGGTGCGGCGACGGCAGCCGCAGTCTCGGCGCGGCGCCCGGACCGGATCGCGCCCATCAGCCCCACGACCCCGAAGAAGATCAGGGCGCCGGCGACCAGCCAGCCCGGGGCGGGCAGGTGCACGGAGACGACCTGCCCCACGGCCCACCACAGGGCGATGAGAAGGAATGCCAGGCCGAAGGTCAGGGAGACCCCGTCGGTGCGATGCGGCCTCATCGTTTGACCTCCACGTTACCCGCGTTCATCTGAATGGCGAGGCGCAGGGTGCCGCCGCCCTTGCCGTCGGTACCGAGATCGGTGATCTCCTGGGCGCCGAGCTCCTTGGCGTCGTGATCCTGGCCGAACAGGTTGACCCGGCCGTCCTGCACGTCGGCGGTGACCGAGGTGTCCACGGTCGGCGGCAGCAGGACCTGGACCTGTCCCAGCCGCATCGCGATGGTCACCGTCTGGTCCTGACCGGCGAAGTCGAGCGAGCGTAGGTCGATGGTCGCGTTGCCGATGGTGAAGTCGTACCGGTCGGCCACCGCGGCGAGCGTCTGCGGGCGGTAGGTGTTGTTGGCGACCTGCCCGCCGTAGCTCTCGACCCCGGAGGAGACACCCAGGCCGAGCGCGGCCAGCACCGCGAGGGCGATGAGCCCGCGGGCCCGGCCGAACCAGGCGCCGACGATGAGTCCCAGGGCGATCGTGACCAGAGCCGCCGCGAAGTACGCGGAGATCGGCACGCTCATCCCGGCCACGTCCAGCGCCGCGAGTACGCCCATCACGACCACGATCCCGAAGAACGTGATGCGGCCGAGCTTGGAGCGCTCGCGAGGGGGCTTCGGGGGTTTCGGCGGCCGCGGGGGCAGCGGCGGCGCGTAGGGCGGCTGGCTCGCGCTCTGGGCCCACGGGCCGTGCGGCGCGAACGGCGGCCGGGATTCACTCGTCGGCGGAGCGAATCGGGGCGGGCTCACCGGTTCGCCGGGCGGTGCAGTGGCGGCCGCCGGACCGCCCGCAGCCGCGAACGCGACCGTAGGCTCCTCAACCGGCGCCGCGGGCGATGCGGGCTCCGCGGGCGATGCCGGTTCTGCGATGACATCGGGAGCGTCCGCGGGGGTCGGCGGCGGTGCAGGAGGAAACCCGGCGGTCGGAACCGTCTTGTTGTTGCGTTTGAGGACCAGGGCGGCGCAGACGAGGACGGCGGCGGCCAGCAGAGCGGCCCGGAACCCGTCGTTGACCACGAACGCGAAGACGATCACCGTGCCGGCGCCGAGCAGCACCACCGAGATCGGCTGCATCCCGGAGCGGCCCCGGCCGAGCAGCGACTCGATCGGCGAGCCGGTGTCGCCCTCGGCGGGGATCAGCAGCCAGCCGAGCAGGTAGATCAGCACGCCGACGCCGCCGAACACGCCGAGTACGGCGAGCACGACGCGCCAGAGCACGGGGTCGGTGTTGGTGGCCCGGGCGATCGCCCCGCTCACGCCGGCGACATAGCGGCCCTGCCGGGGGCGGATCAGGTTCTCACGGGACCACACGGGGCCGTCCGTCACCGGCGGTGGCGGAGGCGGCGGAACAGCTTCTTCGGTCATGGATCGATCCTGACGGTAGGCACACCCGAAACGCCTCAGGCGCCGACCCTGACCCCACCCTGAGATCCCGCACCCTGCGGCATGGGGGTCTTACCCCGTAGCCCGGGCGTGGCAGACGTGTGACGATCGAAGCAGACCCCGCCGACCCGAGGAGCTCCGATCACCGCCGCCGCCATGTCCCCGCCGTCGCGCCGCCTGAACCGGCCGCGCGACCATCGCGTGATCGCCGGGGTCGCCTCCGGGATCGCGGCGCATCTTCGGGTGCCCGTCACCGGCGTACGGATCGCACTGGTCGTCATGCTCGGTTTCAGCGGCCTCGGTCTGCTGCTCTACGCGGTCTTCTGGGCCGTGCTGCCGCAGCAGGCGCCGAGCGGTGCCCCGCAGGCCCGCCGTGACCTGGTCCTGCTGCTGCCGTTCGGAGCGATCGGGCTCGGCGTCGTGCTGGCGCAGGGGCTGCTCTTCGGCGGCAACGGGGTGGCCGGCACGGCCGGCTGGCTGATCGCGCTGATCGCGGTCGGTGCCGGGGTGATCTGGCACCAGTCCGACCCGGCCCGGCGCGGGCACTGGGCGGATCAGGCCTCGCAGACCCCGTGGCTGGCCGCCGTGGTTGCGGAAAGTGACCGCCGGTCGTTCCTGTTCCGGTTCATCGGCGGCGGTGTCCTGGTCGCGGTCGGCGTCATCGGCGTGATCGCCGTCTACTCCCCGGCCGGCAATCTGACCGCGATCTTCAACGGCGTGATCTTCGCGTTGCTGGGGCTGCTCGGGGTCGGTGTCGTGGTCGCGCCGCTGCTCTGGCGTACGTTCAGTCAGCTGCGCAGCGAGCGTGAGGGCCGCATCCGGGAGCAGGAAAGAGCCGAGGTCGCGGCCATGATCCACGATCAGGTGCTGCACACGCTCGCGCTGATCCAGCGCAACTCCGCCGACATCAAAGAGGTTCAGCGCCTCGCCCGCGGCCAGGAGCGCTCACTGCGCAACTGGCTCTACAAACCCTCCGCCTCGCCGACCGAGCGGTTCGCCGCGGCGCTGGAACAGGCCTCGGCGGAGGTCGAGGACACGTACGCGATCTCGGTCGAGACCGTCGTCGTCGGCGACACTCAGTGTGACGAAAGGGTGGCAGCGCTGGTCGCCGCCGCCCGTGAGGCCCTCGTGAATGCCGCCCGGCACGCCGGCGTGCAGACCGTGTCGCTCTACGCCGAGGTCGAGGAGAGCGAGCTGAGCGTCTTCGTTCGCGACCGCGGCGCTGGTTTCGACCCGGACAAGGTGGAAGATACGCGGCATGGTGTCCGTGGCTCGATCATCGGGCGGATGCGGCGGCACGGCGGCAAGGCCGTGATCCGCAGTGCGCCCGGTGACGGCACGGAGGTACGACTGACGCTGCCCGCCGCACGCGAGGGCGTCGCCGCGACAAAGGAGAACGCACGATGACCGAGCCCGTTCAGGACCGCCGCCTCACCGTCTTCCTCGTCGACGACCACGCCATGTTCCGGGCGGGGGTCCGCGCCGAGCTGGGGGTCCACGTGGACGTGGTGGGGGAGGCCGGGTCGGTCGCCGAGGCGGTGGCCCGGATCGCCGAGACCACCCCGGACGTCGTGCTGCTCGACGTGCACATGCCGGACGGCGGGGGCCGGGCCGTGCTCGAGGCCATGCGGCGTACCCATCCGCAGGTGAAGTTTCTGGCGCTCTCGGTCTCCGACGCCGCCGAGGACGTGATCGGCCTGATCCGGGCCGGTGCGCGGGGCTATGTCACCAAGACCATCTCCCCGGACGAGCTGGCCGCGGCGATCCGCCGGGTGGCCGACGGCGACGCGGTGTTCAGCCCGCGGCTGGCCGGCTTCGTGCTCGACGCGTTCGCCTCGCGGCCCGACGTGCCGGTCGCCGATCCCGAGCTCGATCAGCTCACCAACCGGGAGCGCGAGGTGCTGCGGTTGCTGGCCCGCGGGTACGCGTACAAGGAGATCGCCAAGGAGCTCTTCATCTCGATCAAGACGGTCGAGACACACGTGTCGAACGTCCTCCGGAAACTCCAAATGAGTAACCGTTACGAGCTGTCACGTTGGGCCGCCGATCGACGTCTCGTATGAAAGCCGTTAACCGTACGGCAAGGCCTTTTTCGCCGCGCCGTCGCCCAAACTGGACACCATGTTGATCTTATGTTGTGAGCTTGTTACGGCTTTCGCAAAACCGCTGGTCAGCGGGGTGCGACTGACCGAAAGTATGATCTCTGGTAAGCGGCTGACCCGTATCGGGCTAATATCGGGTTGATAACGGCAGCGTCGGGGGCTAGGGGCTCTGTGTAAGGGTTGCTCCTACTCACACAACCCCTCGTGAGCGCCCTCTGAAGGAGACACTCCCATGTTTGGGAATCGCCCATGGAAGATGGCGGTCGGCGCGACCGCCATCGCCCTGTTGGCCTCTGGTTGTTCTGGAGGCGGGTCGGATGACACCGACGCCAGCTCCAACTCCGTCATCATCGGTATCAGCGAGCCTCAGCACCTGATCCCGAGCAACACGACGGAGACCAGTGGCGCGCAGGTTCTCGCCGCGCTGTTCTACCCGCTCGTCGACTTCGACGACCAGAACAAGCCGGAGCTCGTTGCCGCCGAGTCGATCAGCTCGGACGACAACAAGGTCTGGACCGTCAAGCTGAAGCCGGGCTTCACCTTCAGCAACGGCGAAGCCGTGACGTCGGACAGCTACATCCAGGCCTGGAACTACGGCGCGTACGGCCCCAACGGCCAGGGCGCTTCCTACTTCTTCGAGCGCATCGAGGGCTACGCCGACCTGCAGTCGGTCGACCCCGACGGCGAGGACGGCCCGCAGAAGGCTCCCGAGCCCAAGGCGAAGTCGCTCACCGGCCTCAAGAAGGTTGACGACACCACCTTCACCGTCTCCCTCACCGCGCCGTTCACCGGCTGGGAATCGGTCATGGGCTACAGCGCGTTCTACCCGCTGCCCAACGCCGCCTTCTCCGCCCCCGGCGTGATCGCGGACGGCTTCGAGGACGCGATCGTCGGCAACGGCCCCTTCAAGATGAAGGGCACGTGGCAGCACGACTCGCAGATCGAGGTCGAGAAGGTCGACGGCTTCAAGGGCACCGTCCCGAAGATCGACGGCATCAACTTCAAGATCTACCAGGACCAGAAGGCGGAGTACGCCGACCTGACCGCCGGTAACCTCGACGTGCAGAGCTCGATCCCGATCGAGAGCCTCGCCGCCGCCCCCGGTGACCTGGGTGACCGCTTCCAGAAGAGCCCGAGCTCGTCCTTCCAGTTCGTCGGCTTCCCGACGTTCCAGAAGGAGTTCCAGGACGTCAACGTCCGCCGGGCGCTCTCCATGGCGATCAACCGCCAGGAGATGACCGACCAGATCTTCCTCGGTTCGCAGTCGCCGGCCACCGGCTTCGTGTCCCCGGCCGTTGCCGGTTACCGCGACAACGTCTGTGGCGAGAACTGCACCTACAACGCCGCCGAGGCGAAGGCGCTGTGGGCCGCTGCCCCCACCGCCCCGAAGAAGATCCAGATCACGTACAACGCTGACGGTGGCCACAAGGCCTGGGTCGACGCGATGTGCAACCAGATCAAGCAGTCCCTCGCGATCGAGTGCACCGGCGTCGGCGAGCCCAAGTTCGCCGACCTGCTCACCAAGGTCGAGAAGAAGAGCCCGGTCGGCCTCATCCGCCTCGGCTGGGTCATGGACTACCCGCTGATGGAGAACTACCTCGGCCCGCTGTACGGCACCGGTGGTTCCTCGAACTACTACGGCTACAGCAACAAGAAGTTCGACGACCTCGTCGCCGAGGGTTCCAAGGCTGCGACCCCGGAGGAAGCCATCACCAAGTGGCAGGCCGCCGAGGACATCCTCGCCACGGACATGCCGGTCATCCCGCTGCGGTTCGGCCAGAACGTCTACGGCTTCTCGGAGAAGGTCTCCAACGTGAAGGTCGACACTCAGACCCGCGTTGACCTCTACAACATCGAAGTCAAGTAGTAATTTAAACCGCTCGTGCGGTGGTGGCGCCACGGATCTTGTGACACCGTGGCGCCACCGCTGTGTATTCCCCCTACTTCAGCCGCCGCGCCCACGACGCCCGGCGGCGCATCTTCCGCGGAAGAGGCTAAACCGTATGTTCCGCTATATCGTGCGGCGCTTACTGCAGATGGTCCTGACGTTCTTCGGGGCCACCTTCTTCGTATACGCGCTGATGTTCGCCAACCAGGACGACCCCATCCAGGCGTTGGCGGGCGAACGACCCATCACTGAAAGCGTCCGGCAGGCACTCACCGAGCGTTATCACCTCGACGACCCGTTCCTTCTGCAGTACTGGTACTACATGAAGGGCATGCTCACCGGTGACTTCGGCACGTCGCTGACCGGTCGCAAGATCTCCGACATGATGGAGGTCGCCTGGCCGGTGACCATCAAGCTCGGACTGATCGCCATCGTCATCGCCGCCGCCGTCGCCGTCACCTCAGGCGTCATCGCCGGCATTCGCCGCGGCAGCATCTTCGACAACGTCACGCTGGTCATCACCCTGATCATCCTGTCGCTGCCGATCGTCGTGCTCGCCCCGCTGGCGCAGCTGATCTTCGGCATCAAGCTCGGGTGGTTCCCGCCCACCGCCGGCGCGACTCCGACGTTCTGGGCCCTCCTGCTTCCGGCACTGGTGCTGGGCAGCCTCGTGATCGCGACCGAGCTGCGCGTCACCCGGTCGTCGGTCGCCGAGAACCTCCGCTCGGACTACGTTCGCACAGCTCGTGCGAAAGGTCTGTCCCGCAAGCGGGTGATCGGCGTGCACGTGCTCCGCAACTCGCTCATCCCCGTGGTCACCCTCATCGGCGTCGACATCGGTGGCCTGATGTCGGGTGCGATCGTGACGGAACGAATCTTCAATGTCCCCGGCGTAGGGTTCAACCTGTTCCGCGGTATCCGTACCGAGGACGGCCCGCTGGTGGTCGGTTTCGTCAGCATCCTGGTCATCGTCTTCCTGGTCGTGAACCTTCTGGTCGACCTGCTGTACGCCGCCCTCGACCCGAGGATTCGTTATGAGTGAATCAATCACGGCTGCGGCCGGTCCCTCCGGCGCCCCGATGATGGAGCCGAAGCACGCGGACAAGCGCGACAAGCCGCGCAGCCTCGCCGGCGACGCCTGGGTCGACCTGCGCCGCAACAAGATCTTCTGGTTCGCCGCGACCCTCGTGGTCCTCATCCTGGCGATGGCGGTCTTCCCGAAGCTGTTCACCTCGGCGGACCCGCGCGACTGCATCCTGGCCCGTCAGCACGGCGGCGCGAGCGGATCGGCCCTGTTCGGCTACGACTTCCAGGGCTGCGACGTCTACGCCCGCACGATCTACGGCGCCCGCGCGTCGATCGAGGTCGGCGTGCTCGCAACGCTGCTGTCCGGCATCATCGGGCTGCTCTTCGGCCTCGCCACCGGCTACTTCGGCGGCTGGATCGACGCGGTGCTGTCCCGCTTCATCGACATCATTCTCGGCATCCCGTTCCTGCTCGCCGCGATCGTGCTCGCCAAGCGTTTCTCGTCGGACTCGAACAGCAACGGTGTGGTCGCGGTGACGATCACGCTCGGCATTCTCGGCTGGACCACGGCGGCCCGCATCATGCGGTCCTCGGTGATCTCGGCCAAGAACCAGGACTACGTCGCGGCAGCCCGGATGCTCGGTGCCGGCCCCGGCCGGTTGATGCTGCGCCACATCCTGCCCAACTCGATCGCCTCGTTCATCGTGGTGCTGACGATCCTGCTGGGCGCCAACATCGCCAGTGAGGCGACGCTGTCCTTCCTGGGTATCGGCCTCAAGGGTGATGCCATCTCGTGGGGCATCGCGATCTCCGACGCCGGGTCGTACGTCCGCGTGGCCCCGGCCCCGCTGATCTGGCCCTCGGTGTTCCTTGCCGCGACGGTGCTGGCCTTCATCATGCTCGGCGACGCTGTCCGCGACGCCTTCGACCCGAAGCTGCGGTGACCCCGTTATGACCGATATCAAGGCGAAGATCGACGTCCTCCCCGGACTCGACCCCCGAGCCCCGCTCCTCGAGGTCAACGACCTGCACGTCGAGTTCCGCACCCAGTACGGCATCTCGCGGGCCGTCAACGGCGCCAACTTCACGCTGGCGCCCGGCGAGACGCTGGCGATCCTCGGCGAGTCCGGCTGTGGCAAGTCCGTGACCGCGCAGGCGATCATGGGCATTCTCGATTCCCCTCCCGGGTTCATCACCAAGGGCGAGGTGAAGTACCGCGGCGTCGATCTGCTGAAGCTGCCGGAAAAAGAGCGCCGCAAGGTGCGCGCCAACCAGATCGCCATGATCTTCCAGGACGCGCTCTCCGCTCTCAACCCAGTTTTCACGGTCGGCTACCAGCTCGCCGAGCTCTTCCGGGTGCACCGCGGCATGTCCCGCGGTGACGCCAAGAAGCGCTCGATCGAACTGCTCGACCAGGTCAAGATCCCGGCCGCCCGGGCCCGGATCGGCGACTACCCGCACCAGTTCTCCGGCGGTATGCGCCAGCGCGTGATGATCGCGATGGCGCTGGCACTGGACCCCGAGGTGCTCATCGCCGACGAGCCCACCACGGCGCTCGACGTGACCGTGCAGGCGCAGATCATGGGCCTGCTCGCCGAACTGCAGCAGCAGCGCAACATGGGCCTCATCCTGATCACCCACGACATGGGTGTCGTCGCCGACGTCGCTGACCGCATCTCGGTCATGTACGCCGGCAAGGTGGTCGAGGAGGCGGGCGTCTACGACATCTACGCGCGCCCGGCCCACCCGTACGCCAAGGCCCTGCTCGAGTCGATCCCGCGGCTCGACATGAAGGGTCAGCAGCTCAACGTCATCAAGGGCCTGCCGCCGGCGCTGACGGCCATCCCGCAGGGCTGCGCGTTCAACCCGCGCTGCGCCTACGCCCAGGACGTGTGCCGCCAGGACCCGGCGCCGCCGTCGTACATCGTCGCACCGGGCCGTACATCCCGGTGCCACTTCTGGAGGGACGTGGTCGGGGAATGAGCGACCGCAACGATGTAGTGCTCGAGACCAAGGGCCTCGTGAAGCACTTCCCGATCTCACAGGGCATCCTGTTCAAGACGAAGGTCGGCGCCGTCCGCGCCGTCGACGGCGTCGACCTCCAACTGCGCCGCGGCGAGACCCTCGGCGTCGTGGGCGAGTCCGGCTGTGGCAAGTCGACCCTGGCCAAGCTGCTGGTCGGGCTCGAGACCCCCACCGCGGGCTCGATCAACGTCCGCGGCCAGGACATGACGAGACTCAAGGGCGGCGCGATGCGCCGGGCCCGGCGCAACATCCAGATGGTGCTCCAGGACCCGTACACCTCGCTCAACCCGCGCATGACGGTCGGCGACATCATCGGGGAACCCTTCGAGATCCACCCCGAGGTCACCCCGCGCAAGGGCCGCACCAAAGCGGTCCAGGACCTCCTCGACACGGTCGGCCTCAACCCCGAACACGTCAACCGCTACCCGCACCAGTTCTCCGGCGGCCAGCGCCAGCGCATCGGCATCGCCCGAGCCCTGGCCCTCAAGCCCGAGATCATCGTCTGCGACGAACCGGTCTCCGCCCTCGACGTCTCGATCCAGGCCCAGGTCATCAACCTCCTGGAATCGCTCCAACGCGAGTTCGGCCTCTCGTACATCTTCATCGCCCACGACCTCTCGGTGGTGCGCCACATCGCCGACCGGGTCGCGGTCATGTACCTCGGCCGCGTAGTCGAAACCGGCGGCGACGAGCAGATCTACGAGAACCCGACCCACCCGTACACCCAGGCCCTCCTCTCCGCCGTCCCGGTCCCGGACCCGCGCCTACGCGGCCACCGCGACCAGATCGTCCTGGAGGGCGACGTCCCATCCCCGGCCAACCCTCCCTCGGGCTGCCGCTTCCGCACCCGCTGCTGGAAAGCCCAGGACATCTGCTCCCAGCAGGACCCGGTCCTCTCCATCCGCGAACGCTCCGACCACCCCAGCGCCTGCCACTTCGCCGAACCGCGAGATGTCGTCCACGCGCTGTAATTTTTCACCAAGGGGAGGGCCTGCCGATCATGGCGGGCCCTCCTTTTTGCTCAGCCACGATCAAACCCACGCCTGCTCGGGTGAGTTGTGGGTCCGGGCCGCTTCTCCCGGCTTTTGGCCAGGGCACGATCAAATTCACACCTGCTCGGGTCCGTCGTGGTCCCGACCGCTCCTCCCGCGAGAGACCGGGGCCACGCGACCAGGCGCCCAGCGGCGCCAAACCGGCCCCGCGCCCCCTGCCACGTACGTAAATGGCCGACCTCACCCCAAAGATCAACCCCACCCACGCCCACGCTGACCCACGCCCACGCTGACCCACGCCCGCGCTGACCCGCACCCGCGCTGACCCGCACCCGCGCTGACCCGCACCGCCGTTATGTCGCACCCGCGCTGTGCCGCACCCGCGCTGTGCCGCACCCGCGCTGACCCGCACCCGCGCTGACCCGCACCCGCGCTGACCCGCACCCGCGCTGACCCGCACCGCCGTTATGTCGCACCCGCGCTGTGCCGCACCCGCGCTGACCCGCACCCGCGCTGACCCGCACCCGCGCTGACCCGCCTCACGCTGACCCGCACCCGTACCGGCCCGCACCCCGTGCTGGATCGCCTCATGCCGACCCGCAGCCGGAGCCGAGCCGAGCCGCTTACGCCAGCCCGCCGCCAAACTGGGCCGCACCTGCGCCGATCCCACTTCCGTAGATCCGCACCTGCCCGGACCCGCGACCGTGCCGATCCGCACCTGCTCAGACCCGCACCCGCTCCGATCCGGAACCGTGCCGATCCGCACCTGCTCCGATCCTCTCCTGCTCCGACCCGCGACCTGCCGATCCGCACCTGCTCGGACCCTCTCCTGCTCCGACCCGCGACCTGCCGATCCGCACCTGCTCGGACCCTCACCTGCTCCGACCCGCGACCGTGCCCATCCGCACCTGCCCTGACCCGTAGCCGTGCCGACCGATAGCCGTGCTGGACCGCCTCGTGCCTGGACCGCCTCGTGCCTGGACCGCCTCGTGCCTGCACCGCCTCGTGGCCGTACCGTGCCTGGGCCGAGCTGGGGGTCTGTAAAGAGAACGGTGTAACTCAATTTTTGGGGGTTAGTTTCGGCTGG
>NZ_BOQP01000076.1 GCF_018332715.1 Winogradskya consettensis
ACAGATCCACCCAGTTGACCGGCACCGCACTTCGCCCGTCGATGTCGAGGGTGCCAAAAAGCAGACCACGGCGCCTTTTCCGTGGTCTGCTTTTTGGCACCCTCGACATCGACTCCCAGGGGCGAAGTGCCCGCCGAGCGAAGCGAGGCCAGCAACTCAGGGAGACCAGTTACAAACCCACCCAGCCCAGCTCCGCTCGCTTATCCACAGATCCACCCCGCTTCGCGTGGTTTCTACAAACCCACCCAGCTCAGCTCGCGCTCGGTTTGTCACTCACGGCGTTCAGGATCCAACGCGGTGGATGGTTGCCCCACAGACCCACGGAGCTGTGTTGCGCTCGGTTTCACAGCCCACCGAGCTGTGTTGCGCTGTGTCTTACGGGCCACGGAGCTGTGTTGCGCACGGTTTTGCAGGCCACGGAGCTGTGTTGCGCTGGGTCTAACAGACCACGGAGCTGTGTGATGGTCGGTCTTGCAGGCCACGGAGCCGAGTTGCGCCGGGTCTTACAGACCGCCGAGCCGTGTTGCGCCGGGTCTCACAGGCCGCCGAGCCGAGTTGCGCTCGATTCTGCAGACCACCGAGCCGTGCCTGCGTGCTCTTGCGGAGCGACCGGACCTAGCTGGCGTCGTCGTCCGTGCCCTCGGTGAGGGTGTCGTGGACGCCATCTGCGTAACCGCGCGCATATTCCCACGTGACGTAATGGTCCGGATCCGGGTCGTAGGCGGGCTCGTGGACGCGCGGCCGCCCCGACGAGAGCAGATGCCGCAGGTTGCCCCGGAGCAGATCCCAGTCGAAGTAGTGCGGCTCGTGGCAGTCCTCGCACTCGATCACCAGCCCGCGGATGCCTGTAGGACTGAGCAACGCCTGGTAAATCTCCAGGTCGGAGAGGTCCTCGAGGACGTCCTGCCGCTCGGCCTCGGTCAGCGGTTCCTGCTCGGCGTCCTCCGAGAGGTCGTCGAGTCCCGCGGCCGGGTCGGCGGGGTCGCCGTTGAACGGGTCGATCGGCTCTTCCTGCACGATGTCTACCGTACCCACCTGAGGGCAATGTGTGCTGGCCCGCACCTGCTGTCCGTCCCCACGGGTAACGACTTGACGATGGGTAGGATGTAACACTCGGCCTCTCCTGTAGGGATGATCTGTGGAAAACGACTCCGCGCGCACGGTTCCTCTCGGTCTCACGTTCGACGACGTCCTGCTCCAGCCAGGCGAATCGGACATCGTGCCGAGCCGGGTCAACACGGTCACCCGGATGTCTCGCAACATCGAGCTTTCGATCCCGTTGCTGTCCGCCGCGATGGACACGGTGACCGAGGCGAAGATGGCGATCGCCATGGCCCGCGAGGGCGGCATCGGCGTGCTGCACCGCAACCTTTCGCCCGAGGACCAGGCGGCCCAGGTCGACCTGGTCAAGCGCTCCGAGTCCGGGATGATCACCAACCCGGTCACGTGCAGCCCCGACGACACCCTGCGTGAGGTCGACCAGCTCTGTGGTCGTTACCGCATCTCCGGTGTGCCCGTGGTCGACGGTGAGGGCGTGCTCGTGGGCATCGTCACCAACCGCGACATGCGCTTCGTCACCGACGACTCCGCCAAGGTGCGCGACGTCATGACGAAGATGCCGCTGGTCACCGCCGAGGTCGGCGTCAGCAAGGAAGCGGCCCTGGCACTGCTCCAGCAGCACAAGGTCGAGAAGCTTCCGCTGGTCGACGGTGGCGGTCACCTGCGCGGGCTGATCACGGTCAAGGACTTCGTCAAGACCGAGCAGCACCCCAACGCCACCAAGGACGCGCAGGGCCGGCTCCGGGTCGCCGCCGCGATCGGTGTCGGTGACGAGTCCTACAAGCGCGCGCGCGGCCTGATCGAGGCCGGCGTCGATGTGCTCATCGTGGACACCTCGCACGGCCACCAGCGCCAGGTGCTCGACATGATCGCCCGGCTGAAGAAGGACGCCACGATCGACATCGTGGGCGGTAACGTCGCGACCTACGCCGGTGCCAAGGCGATGGTCGAGGCCGGTGCCGACGCGGTCAAGGTCGGCGTCGGGCCCGGTGCGATCTGCACCACCCGCATCGTCGCCGGTGTCGGCGTGCCGCAGATCACGGCTGTGATGGAGGCCGCCCGCGCCTGCAAGCCCGCCGGTGTCCCGGTCATCGCGGACGGCGGCATCCAGTATTCCGGCGACATCGCCAAGGCGATCGTGGCCGGTGCCGACTCGATCATGCTCGGCGGCCTGCTGGCCGGCTCCGAGGAGAGCCCCGGCGACCTGATCTTCGTCAACGGCAAGCAGTACAAGTCCTACCGCGGCATGGGCTCGCTCGGTGCCATGCAGTCGCGCGGCCAGGCCAAGTCGTACTCCAAGGACCGCTACTTCCAGCACGACGTGGCTGAGGAGAAGCTGGTCCCCGAGGGTGTCGAGGGCCAGGTGCCCTACCGGGGCCCGCTGTCCCGGGTCGCGCAGCAGCTCGTCGGCGGGCTCCGGCTCGCCATGGGATACGCGGGCGCCGAGACGATCCCCGACTTGCAGCAGAAGGGTCAGCTCATCAGGATTACCGCTGCGGGTCTGAAGGAGAGCCACCCGCACGACATCCAGATGACGGTCGAAGCCCCCAACTACCACTCCCGCTAAAAAAACAAAGAGGTCACTGACATGCGCGACGTGGTGGAGATCGGCTTGGGCAAGACGGCCCAGCGCGGGTATCACCTGGACGACATCGCGATCGTCCCCAGCCGCCGCACCCGGGACGTGGAAGACGTTTCCACCGACTGGAAGGTGGACGCCTACCCGTTCCGGATCCCCTGCGTCGCGCACCCGTCGGACGCGACCATGAGCCCGGCCTCGGCCATCGCCCTCGGTCGCCTCGGTGGCCTGGGCGTGCTCAACGCCGAAGGCCTCTGGACCCGCTACGAGGACCCGAGCAAGATCCTCGAAGAGCTCGCCTCCCTCGATGAGGAAGCCGACGCCACCAAGCGCCTCCAAGAGGTCTACGCCGAGCCGATCCGCCCCGAGCTGATCGCCGAGCGCGTCCGCACCATGCGCGAGGGCGGCATCACCGTCGCGGTCCGCGTCTCCCCGCAGCACACCCTCCAGCTCGCCCCGGTGATCCTCGACGCGGGCGTCGACCTGCTCGTCATCCAGGGCACGCTGGTCAGCGCGGAGCACGTCTCCACCACCGACGAGCCCCTCAACCTCAAAGAATTCATCGCCGACCTCGACCTCCCCGTCATCGTCGGCGGCTGCACCGACTACAAGACCGCCCTGCACCTCATGCGCACCGGCGCGGCAGGCGTCATCGTCGGCATCGGCGCGGACGAGTGGTCCACAACGGACACCGTCCTCGGCATCCGGGTCCCGATGGCAACCGCGATCGCCGACGCCGCCGCGGCCCGTCGCGACTACCTCGACGAAACCGGCGGCCGCTACGTCCACCTCATCGCCGACGGAGGCATCTCCACCTCCGGCGACATCGCGAAGGCAATCGGCTGCGGCGCTGACGCCGTCATGCTCGGCGAGCCCCTCTCCTTGGCTGAGGGCGCCCCGGCCGGCGGAGCCTGGTGGCACTCGGCCGCTTCTCACCCGAGCCTTCCCCGCGGCGGATTCTGCATCGCCGGCGAGCCGGACGGGACGATGGAGGAGCTGCTCTACGGGCCGGCGTCTCGGGCTGATGGGCAGCTGAACCTGTTCGGCGGTCTCAAGCGGGCCATGGCCAAGTGTGGATACAGCGACGTTAAAGAGTTCCAGAAAGTGGCGCTCGTTCTGGATAAGTAGATTCTTGGTTCGGGGGCGGGGAATGCCTGAGGCATTCCCCGCCTTTCGCGTTTACTTATGGGCCGGGACTCGGTCGGTTGTGGACAGTAGGAGGGCTGACGCGGCGGTCAGGGCTGCCGCGGCGGCGAAGGGTAGGCCCGGGGTTGCGTGGGTCAGGGACCAGGCGAAGGCCGCGGCGGCGGTGATCGGGACCAGGGTTTCAGCTATTGCGCCTATCGCGGTCAGGGCGCCTTGAGTGGTGCCTTGTTCGGAGGGGCGGGCTGTGGCGGAGATCCAGGATTGGGATGCCGCGGTGCCGAATGAGCTGAGGATGGCTACTGCCTGCATGGTGTAGAGCTGGGCCGGGGTGGTGGTGAATGCCGTGCCGGCCAGGGAGGCTGCGGTCAGCAGGGCGCCGCTTACAGCGGCTTTTTTTGTGCCCAGGCGGTTGATGATCGGGGCGACCGCTGTGGATTGGTAGAGGGCGCCGGACAGGGCGGCGGTGGCCATTACCAGGCCTATGTGGGTGGTGGACCAGGTGAATTGGGTGGTCAGGTAGAAGGCCCAGGTTGACTGGTGGATCATGCGGGCGATATCGCTGTAGAGGCGGGCGTGGGCCAGGCGGCCGAGGGTGGGGCGGCGTAGGACTGCCGTGAGGGCCGCGACGGGGTTGGCCGTTCGCAGGGTCAGTGGGGTTGTCCGGTCGCCGGGGCGGGATTCGGGGAGGACGAACCAGCCGTACGCGACGTTGGTGAAGCACAGGGCGGCTGCGGCGAAGAACGGCAGGCGTACGTCCACCGCTCCCAGCAGGCCGCCGATGGTGGGGCCGGCTACGAAGCCGCAGCTGAAGGCGGCACCGATCAATGCGTACGCACGAGCCCGGCCACGGGGTCCGGTGACGTCCGCGACGTACGCGTTGACCACGGTGTTCGTGCCCGCGCAGGCGCCGGCCAGGGCGTGGAAGATCAGCAGCGTCCACGGGTCCGGGGAGATCGCGTGGGCCAGCCAGTCGACGCCGAGGCAGGTCAGCGAGGTGAGCAGGACCGGTCGGCGGCCGTACCGGTCGGAGAGTTGTCCCAGCAGCGGTGCGACGACGAATTGCAGCAGGCCGTACGTCGAGCCGAGCAGGCCGGACCAGCGGACCGCGTCGGAGGCGTCCCCGGTGACCGCGGTCAGCAGGGCCGGGACGATCGGCACGATCAGGCCCAGGCTGAGCAGGTCGAGAAAGACGGTGACGAGCAGGAAGGAGAGGGCGGGCGCCCGGCGCATGACGGCTCCTGAGTGTCGAGAGGGCAGGGGCCCCCTCGCGACTCACGGCTGGCCGGAGATACGGAGGATCAGATTATCTGTGCTGTCAAGCCGGGAGCGGGATCGCGCGGAAGAAGAAGGAGACCCAGGAGCGGAGGGGCTGCCAGGCGTCGGTGATGGCCCGGAACTCGGCGGGCGTCGGGGGTTCCGCGAGCTCGTAGGCGTGCTGGATCGCGGTGAGCAGGCGGGGCTCGGTCGTGGGGGCGATGTCGGGGGAGCCGGCTCCGCGGATGAGGATCAGGTCCGCGGAGAAGGGGCCGATTCCGGGGAGCTCCTGCAGGGTGGCCAGGGCAACGTCTGCGGGGACCGCGCGTAGTGCCTTGGTGGTGAGTGTTCCGTCGAGCGCCGCTGCGGCCAGGGCGTGCAGGCGTTCCAGTTTGACGGGGTTGACGCCGGGCAGGGCCTGCGCCTCCAGGATCACCTGGGGTGATGGGAACGCGGAGCGCGTACCGAGCTCGCTGGTGATGCGTTGTTTGTGGGCTGTTGCCGTGCGCCTCGACGTGCGCTGGGACAGGACCGCCCAGCAGGCCGCCTCCCACGGGGTCCAGAAGCAGACCGGTCGCAGTCCCGGGGCCGCGGCGAGCAGGCGGGCCACGACCGGGTCGCGGCCGGCGATGTCGGTGAGGGGTGTGCCGTCGATGTCCAGCGAGAGGATTCTGGCTACCTCGTCCTCGACCGGGGCGGTCATCGTCAGGTCGACCTTGCGGCCGGATTGTGAGACGCGGATGTCGACGGGCTGCCAGTCGCTCTCCGAGCAGTAGGAGAAGCGCAGGTCACTGCCGTTTGCCGGCAGCTGGGTGGCCGGCCATTCCTCGAGGAAGGTGATCGCGCGGGAGAGCTCGAACTCGCCCCGGGGCTCGATGGTGGCCTGGTGATCGGTCATAGGTGTCAGGATACTGACATCGACCGCCTCCGGAAGGGAAGGGCTGAGTCAGGGCGACGTAGCCTCGTACGGACGTGACGAGCGGGGGAGCGGTTACATGCGGGCAGGAATCGCGGCGGCGAGCATCGTCGTGCTTGCGATCGGCGGGTGCACGGCGTCGCAGGACAAGCCGGCGGCGACTTCGAGCGAATCAGCGAAAGCGCCGACAGCAGCGGCGAGCTTCACGCCGGGCGCCGAGGGTGCCGGTGACCCGTACTTCCCGACCTACGGCAACGGCGGGTACGACGTCGCCGGGTACGACCTGAACCTGCGCTACGACCCCGCGTCGGGGCAGCTCGACGGCACTGCCACGATCACGGCCACCGCCACGCAGGACCTGTCGAGTTTCCACTTCGACCTGGCGACGCTCGTCGCGAGCAAGGTGACCGTTGGTGGGCAGCCGGCGACGAGCAAGGCTGACGGGAACGAACTCGTGGTGACTCCGGCCGCCGGGATCGTCAAGGGGACCGGCTTCACCGTGGTCGTCGATTACGGGGGCAAGCCCGCACCTCTGACCAACGATGCGCTCGGCGTGGGCGGCTGGCTGCGTACCAAGGATGGCGCTTTTGCATTGGGGCAGCCGGAATCGGCGAGCACGTGGTTCCCGGTGAACGACCACCCCAGTGACAAGGCGACGTTTGCCCTGGCCATGGCCGTGCCCGACGGGGTGGAGGCGATCAGCAACGGGGTCGCGGGCGAGCGCAGCTCCGCGGCCGGCTGGACCACCTGGCGATGGAGCGAGAACAAGCCGATGGCCAGCTATCTGGCGACCGTCGTCATCGGACAGTACCGGGTGCAGAGCTCGACCCATGACGGCAAGCCGATGGTGATCGCGATTCCCGACTCGCTGCCGGCGGACGGCCCGGCCGCGCAGTCCATGGCTCTGACCGGGGAGATCGCCGACTATCTGGTCACTCTCTTCGGGCCCTATCCGTTCGACGCGTACGGCGGCGTGGTGATCGACGACAACCGCGTCGGCTACGCCCTCGAGACCCAGTCCCGCCCCGTCTACGGCAACGTCTTCTTCCGGGAGCGGAGCAACCCGACGGTCGTCGCGCACGAACTGGCCCACCAGTGGTACGGCGACAGCGTGGCCCTCGAACGCTGGCAGGACATCTGGCTGAACGAGGGCTTCGCAACGTACGCGGAATGGCTCTGGCAGGAGCACAAGGGTGAGGAAACTACGCAGCAGGCGTTCGATCGGGCATATCGGGACTTCGACTGGAAGACGCCGACGGGCGATCCCGGCGCGGACAAGATCTTCGGCGACGCCGTCTACCAGCGCGGGGCGATGGCCGTGCACGCGCTCCGCAAAACCATTGGTGACCAGGCGTTCTTCGCTCTCCTGAAGTCGTGGCCGGCCGAGCACCGCGACGGCAACGCCACGACCGCGGATTTCATCGCGGCGGCCGAAAGGGCATCCGGGAAGGACCTGACGTCCTTTTTCCGGGCCTGGCTGGAAAGTCGTACTCAACCAGCGCGCCCCTAGCGGCGTCTATTTCTATGTGCGAGTCGTGGTGGCGGGTGCCCTGGTCCTGATGCTCGCCGGCTGTTCAGCCGGCGACGCACCGGTGCCGGTCATGCCCGCCAGCCCGCAACCCGTCGTTTTCTCCCCGGGAAGTCCGGGCATCGGTGACCCCTACTTCCCGTCGGCCGGCAACGGCGGCTATGACGTGGGCAGATACGACCTGAAGCTGCGTTACGAACCGCGATCCGGCCGACTCGACGGCACCGCGACCATCACCGCCACCGCCACGCAGAACCTGTCGAGCTTCCACCTCGACCTCACCGGCCTGACCGTCCGCGAGGTCACCGTCAACGGACTCGCCGCTGTCACCGGTGCGGCCGGCGCCGAAGTGGCCGTCACGGCGCCGGTCGGCATCAAGCGTGGCAAGAAGTTCACCGTCGTCGTCAACTACGGCGGCACACCGCAGGAGATCAAGACCCCCGTCGTCGGTCCGGGCGGGTGGCACAGGTCCGCCAGGGGAACGTACGCCCTGGGCGAACCGTTCTCCGCCGGCGCCTGGTTCCCCGCGAACGACCACCCGGCCGACAAGGCGGCGTTCGCGCTGGAGATGACCGTTCCGGAGGGGCTCACCGCGATCAGCAACGGCATCCCGGGCCGGTCGACCAGCAGGGACGGCCGGACCACGTGGCGCTGGTCGCAGGCGGCTCCGATGGCGACCTATCTGGCCTTCGTGGCGATCGGTAAATACCGCGTCACGACCGGTTCCCATCAGGGAAAACCCATGATCACCGCGGTGCCGGCCACGATGTCCCCGAACGCGCCCGCGGCCCGCGCGCTCGCCCGCACCGGGGAGATCGCGGACTGGCTCGAGAAGCGGTTCGGGCCGTACCCGTTCAACGCGTACGGCGGGGTGGTGATCGACGACCCCGGGCTCGACTCGGGCCTGGAGACCCAGACCCGGCCGGTGTACAGCCGGCACGCGCTCGACGGCACGTCGCGTCAGAACACCGCCGTGATCGCGCACGAGCTGGCCCACCAGTGGTTCGGCAACAGCGTGTCGCTGACCCGCTGGCAGGATTTCTGGCTGAGCGAGGGCTTCGCCACCTACGCCGAATGGCTGTGGCTCGAGCACGAAGGCGGCCCGACGGTCGAGCAGACGGTCCACGAGCAGTACACCAACTACCCCTGGCAGGTGCTGCCCGCCGAGGATCCGGGGCCGGACGGGCTGCTCTCGTCCGGCCCGTACGAGCGGGGTGCGATGGCGCTGCACGCACTGCGTACCAGGATCGGCGACACCTCGTTCTTCAAGCTGCTGCGGTCCTGGACGAGGACGCACGCGAACGGCAACGTCACCACTGCGGACTTCATCGCCGCCGCGGAGCGGATCTCCGGTCAGAAGCTCGGCGAGTTCTTCGAGGTCTGGCTCTCCGGGAGCTACCGCCCTACTTATTGATCAGCTTGGGATGGTCGGCGAGGAACGCCCCGGGCCTGCCGGCGGCGACGGCTTTCAGGTACGCCCGGCCCTCCGCGCCGAGCTGCTCGCCGACGTAACCGCCGCCACTGGTCACCGAGTCGCCAGGCAGGTCGACGAGCTTGATGGACGCCGGGGTCAGGTCGCGCAGCGCGTACGCGTACTCAACAGCGGATCGTGACCCGGTCAGCAGCAGCGAGTCGCCGAGCGCGGTGATCACGGCCTGCAGTTTGCTCGAATCGGTGGCGAGCCCTGAGGTCTCAGCCTTGGTGAGCAGCGCCCTGACGAGCTGGCGCTGGTGCCGGGTGCGGTCGTAGTCGCCGTTCGGGAGCCCGTACCGCTGCCGGGCGTAGTCGATCGCCTGCCAGCCGACCAGCGTGCGCGTACCCGGAAGGTAAACGGCCTGTGGTCCTACGTAGTCGCCGCCGCCCGCCTTGAGCGGCCGCATGCTGCCGTCGGGCTTGCGGTGGTGCGACACGACCTTCTGGTCGATGGTGAGCGTCACGCCTCCGAGCGCGTCGGTCAGCTTGGCGAGGCCGCCGAAGGTCAGCACCGCGCCGGCGTCGAATTTCTTGATCCCGGTGTACGCGCTGATCGTGTTGGCGAGCAGCTCGTAGCCCTGCGGCACGTTGGCCTTGTCGGTGCCTTTCACCCGGGCGCCGTACGCCATCGCCTCGGTCAGTTTGTGCCGTCCGCCGGGATATCCGTTCTTGGCGAAGGCTGGGATATCGACGCGGAGGTCGCGGGGCAGTGACGTGAGATATGCGGTCTTGAGCCCGGCGTCGACGTGCAGCAACATGATGGAGTCCGAGTGCGGCTGCCAGTCCGGCACGGAGACCCGGGTGTCCACTCCGAGCAGCAGCAGGTCGAGCGGCCCGGTGATGTCGGAACCGGGCGACGGCGAAGGAGTGGCGGACGGGACCGGGGACGCCGCGGGCGGCGCGGAGCTGGGCGCCGCGTTCGCCGCGGGCTTGTCGTCGCCGCTGCGGAGGGCGAAGGTGATGCCCGCTCCGGCGAGCAGAAGCACGACAACCGCTGCCGCCGCCGTCCACAAGATCGTCTTTGTCCGCATGATGGAACAGTAGGCGACACTTTCAAGCAGCTCAATGACCCAAGATCTCGCTTGGTGGAACAGGGACTGGCCAAACATGAAATCCGTCTTAAGCTGACCGCCGCGATCCGCCGGGCGAGCGGATCCAACGGGGAGGCACGGCTTGAAGAAGCATGTCGCACGACGCCTGGTCGTCGGAGCGCTGTCCATCGGAGTCATCGCGGCCTCGGCCGTGGCGCCTACGGTGGCAACGGCGGGCGAAGCGCCGGTCCGCCTGATCATCGGTTTCAAGGCCGGTGCCGACACCACGGCATCGGCACACACTGCGTCCGCCCTGGGCGCCAAGTTCACCAACCTGGCCGCCGAGGCGAAGGCGGCCCTCGCGCCGCTGGGCGTCCAGACCATCGAGGTGCCCGCGTCGCGTCAGGCCGCTGTGGCCGCCGTGCTGCGGCGCGACCCGAGCGTCGCGTACGTCGAGGTTGACGGTAAGGCCCACGTGGCCGACGTGGTGCCGAACGACCCGGAGTACACCAACGGCAACCAGCCCGAGGCCGACCAGGTCAAGTGGCCGACGGCGTGGTCCAAGACCACCGGTTCCGCCATCAAGATCGCTGTGGTCGACACCGGCGTGGCCAAGGTCGGCGACCTCACCGGCGCGGTTGCCGGTGGCTACAACTACTGGGCCAACACGGGCAACACCACGGATGACAACGGACACGGCACCGCCGTCTCCTCGCTCATCGCGGCCCGGGGCAACAACGGCGCCGGCATGGCCGGTGCCTGCTGGAGCTGCACGATCATCCCGGTCAAGGTGCTCAACGCCGACGGGATGGGCTACGCCAGCGACATCGCCAAGGGCATCACCTACGCGAGCAACGTCGGCGCGCAGATCATCAACCTGTCCATCGGCCTCGACGGTTACAGCCAGGTCGTCGCCGACGCGGTGAAGTACGCCAACTCCAAGGGCGTTCTTGTCGTCGCCGCGGCGGGCAACGAGAACACCGGGGCCAAGATGTACCCGGCGGCGCTGCCGGACGTGGTCTCGGTCGGCGCTACCTCGTACCGCTCGGACAGCCGGGTCTACTTCTCCAACTACGGCGACAGCTGGGTCGACCTCGCCGCTCCTGGCGAGTACGTCACCACCATGGCGACGAACGGCACGTACAACAGCGACTACAGCGGCACGTCGTTCTCGTCGCCGATCGTGGCCGGTGTGGCCGGGCTGATCAAGTCCGCTCACCCCGACTACAACAGCTGGTCACTGCAGCAGGTGCTGTTCTCGTCCGCTCGCAAGATCGGCACGTGGAACAAGTACGGCATGGTCAACGCCGGTGCCGCCGTCAACCGGGGCACCGACCGGGGCAAGCCGACGATCAGCATCCCGTCGCCGGGCAACGGCTGGCGCATGCACGGCAAGGTCACGATCAAGGCCACCACCGGCGACGACTGGTCCGGCGTCAAGTACGTCGACCTGTACGTCAACGGCACGTGGGTCGCCCGCGACAACGCCGCGCCGCACCAGTTCACCTATGACACCAAGGGCAAGAACGGGAAGGTCACGTTCCTGCTCAAGGCGACCGACCGGGCCGGCAACCAGACGTCCACCACCAAGTGGATCACTGCCGACAACATCACCCCGAGCGTGAGCATCACCAGCGCCCCGAAGAACAAGGCGAAGGTGAAGGGCACGGTCACCGTCAAGGCGAACGCGTCCGACAAGAACGGCATCAAGAAGGTCGAACTTCTGATCAACGGCAAGGTCAAGGCGACCGACACCACTTCGGGGTACGTCCTGAAGTTCAAGGCCGCCAGCCAGCCGAAGACGATGAAGATGCAGATCCGCGCGTACGACAACGCGGGCAACGTGAAGTACGTCGCGACGCGCACCTACACGCGCTGAGCGGTAGCTACCTGATCGCACCCGGTGCGGTCCGATTTTCGGATCGGAGCGCACCGAGTCTGGTCGCATGATTCTGAACGCGGTGACGGCCGGCCTCCTCGCACTCTCCGGGAGCCCGGCCGTTTCTGCGCCCGCGGCAGCCGACCCCGTCACCCTGGTCGTCGGCCACCGGACCGGCGCCCCCACCATCGTCGAGGTGCCCGCCGACCAGGTGAGCCGGGCCACGAAGGCGCTGCGTGCCGACCCCGCGGTCACCTATGTCGAACCGGACCACATGGCCCGGATGGCCACGAACGACCCTTCTTACCCGGGCCAATGGGGGATCGCCAGGACCGGCGTCGACGTCGCCTGGGGGACCACCCACGGCGCGAGCGGTGTCGTGGTCGCCGTGCTGGACACCGGCGTGACCGCGATCCCGGACCTCGCCGGCCGGCTGCTGCCCGGCAGGGATTTCGTCAACGGCGACAACGACGCCACCGACGACGAGGGCCACGGCACGCAGGCCGCCGGCGTGATCGCGGCAGCCGCCAACAACGGGATCGGCGTCGCCGGCATCTGCTGGAACTGCCGGATCCTGCCGGTCAAGGTGCTCGGCAGCAACGGAATGGGCAGCTACAGCGACATCGGTGCGGGCATCCGCTGGGCCGCCGATCAGGGCGCCGACGTCATCAACCTCTCCCTGGGCGCTGCCGACCCCAGCCAGATCCTGACCGACGCGGTCACGTACGCGAGTTCCCGGGGCGCCCTGGTCATCGCGGCTGCGGGCAACAGCGGCACCACGGTTCGGCACTACCCGGCGGCGATCCCCGCGGTTCTCGCGGTGGGCGGCTCGACGCCGAGCGACGAGCGCTACCCGTGGTCGAACTACGGCAGCGACTGGGTCGACATCGCTGCCCCCGGCTGCAACCTCGCCCAGTCGATGAGGCAGGTCGCCGGCCAGTACTGCGGCACCTCCTCCGCGACACCGTTCGTCGCCGGGGTCGCCGCGCTGCTCGCGTCGACCACCCCCAAGCCCGACGCGGCGACCATCCGCTCCGCGCTGGAATCCACCGCCGTCAAGATCGGCGGAGACTGGGTCGGCTCCGGCCGGGTCGACGCCGGGCGGGCCCTCGCCGTCGAGAAGTCGATGCCGCTGCCCGACGACACCGTGGCGCCGGTCACGTCGTTCTCCTCGCCGGTATCGGGCGCGCTGGTCCGGGGCAAGGTCGCCGTTACCGCGCGGGCCACCGACGACGTCGACGTCGCCAAGGTCGAACTGCTCATGAACGGCAAGGTTGTGGGTACGGACCGCTCGTCGCCGTACGCGTTCACGTGGGACTCCGGCGCGATCCGTGGTGCCTCGGTGACGCTCGGGCTGAAGGCGTACGACCGCGGTGAGAACGTGGCGAGCGCCACCCGCACTTTCCGGGTCGACAACGGGGCTCCGACCGTCAAGATCACCAACGGCCCGGCGAACGGCACCCGCAAGATCCGTGGCACGAAGTACGTCACCGCCACGGCCTCCGACGCCAACGGCATCCGGCGGATGGAACTGCAGGTCAACGGCAAGGTGGTGCAGACCTACGCGGGCACGTCACACCGGTTCGCGGTGGCCACGGCTCGATACGGCAAGACCATTTCGGTACGCGTACGCGCGTACGACCGTGCCGGAAATGTCACCTCAACGCCGGTCCGCAAGTGGTACCGCTGAGGTCCTCTCGGGGCGCCTGCCCACGTCGGTAGACTCGCTGTCCATGAGCACACCGCGCCCCGTTCTAGTCGTCGACTTCGGCGCCCAGTACGCCCAGCTGATCGCCCGCCGGGTCCGGGAGGCGCGGGTCTACTCCGAGATCGTCCCGCACTCGATGCCCGTCGCCGAGATGCTCGCCAAGAACCCCGCCGCGATCATCCTCTCCGGCGGACCGTCCAGTGTGTACGAGCCGGGCGCGCCCTCGCTCGACCCCGCGCTGTTCGACAACGAGGTGCCGGTCTTCGGCATCTGCTACGGCTTCCAGGCCATGGCCCAGGCGCTCGGCGGCACGGTCGCGCACACCGGCTCTCGGGAGTACGGCCGCACGGTGCTGTCCCCGGCCGCGCAGGCCGGCACGCTCCTGCGTGAGCTCCCCGAAGGCCTGCCGGTCTGGATGTCGCACGGCGACTCCGTGGCCGAGCCCCCGGCCGGCTTCACCGTGACCGCTTCCTCACCGGGAGCGCCCGTCGCCGCCTTCGAGGACCTCGCCTCCCGCCGCGCCGGCGTGCAGTTCCACCCCGAGGTGGCGCACACGGAGCAGGGCCAGGAGATGCTCAAGCGTTTCCTCTACGACATCGCCGGCCTCGAGCCCACCTGGACCTCGAGCAACATCATCGACGACCAGGTGGCCGCGATCCGCGCCCAGGTCGGCGACAAGCAGGTCATCTGCGGCCTCTCCGGCGGTGTCGACTCGGCGGTCGCCGCGGCCCTGGTGCACAAGGCCATCGGTGACCAGCTCACCTGCGTCTTCGTCGACCACGGCCTGCTGCGCGCGGGCGAGGCCGAGCAGGTCGAGAAGGACTACGTCGCCTCCACCGGCATCCGGCTCAAGGTCGTCGACGCCGCCGACGTCTTCCTCGGCCACCTCGCGGGCGTCACCGACCCCGAGCAGAAGCGCAAGATCATCGGCCGTGAGTTCATCCGCACCTTCGAGTCGGCTGCCCGCGAGCTCGACGAGGAACGCCACATCGAATTCCTCGTCCAGGGCACGCTCTACCCCGACGTGGTCGAGTCCGGCGGCGGCACCGGCACGGCGAACATCAAGTCCCACCACAACGTCGGCGGCCTCCCCGACGACCTCCAGTTCGCCCTGATCGAGCCGCTCCGCACCCTCTTCAAGGACGAGGTCCGCGCCCTCGGCGCCGAGCTCGGCCTCCCCGAGGAGATCGTCCAGCGCCACCCGTTCCCCGGCCCCGGCCTGGCCATCCGCATCATCGGCGCCGTCGACCGCGACCGCCTCGAGATCCTGCGCGCCGCCGACCTCATCGCCCGCGAGGAGCTGACCGCCGCGGGTCTCGACCGCACGGTCTGGCAGTTCCCGGTGGTCCTGCTCGCCGATGTCCGCAGCGTCGGCGTCCAGGGCGACGGCCGCACCTACGGCCACCCGGTCGTCCTGCGGCCCGTCTCGTCCGAGGACGCCATGACCGCCGACTGGTCCCGGTTGCCCTACGACGTGATCGCCAAGATCTCCAACCGGATCACCAACGAGGTGCGCGAGGTCAACCGGGTCGTCCTGGACGTCACCTCCAAGCCGCCGGGCACCATCGAGTGGGAGTAAGCCCCCACAAGTTTCTGGCCGGGGTCGTGGCTGCCCGCTC
>NZ_BOQP01000077.1 GCF_018332715.1 Winogradskya consettensis
CTAGACGAGTAAGTCCTAACTGAGGTCAGTGGTCGTAGGCGATTAGAGACCTGGTCAGGGGCTGTCCGGTGGCGCGGTTGTGCCAGATCGCGGCGGTCATAGCGAGCAGTCGCTGGGCGATGCGCGCGCCGACGCCTTCGATGGTGCGGCCGCCATGCAGTTCAAGATCGAGTTGGCCTTTCAACGTGTCGTTAACTGACTCGATCAGTTGGCGGACGGGTTTGAGCAGGTGCTCGCCGGGGTGTGGGGTCCGGTTGCGGTAGGACGGGCGTAACAGCCGGGCTCCGCGTTCGGCTAGCCAGCGGTCGAGTTCAGCAGATACGTAGCCTTTATCCGCGATGATCAGCTGTCCCGGCCGGGCGGCGAGCAGGCCGGGGTCTTCTTCCAGCGCGGCGATCAGGACCTGGCGTTCGTCGATCTTCGCCGTGGACAGCGACCAGGCGATCGGCAGACCCGACGGCGTACAGATCAAGTGCAGCCGCAGGCCCCAGAAGAATCGTGAGTGCGATGAGCAGTAGCCGTAGCTGGCCCAGCCGGCCAGGTCGGAGCGTTTCACGGTGGGCCGGGATCGGCCGCACTCAACCGGGGTGGAATCGGTGACCCATACGTCGTCGAACCACAGATCGGTGTCTGCGGCGACCAGCCGGATGGCCTTCTTCAGGAGCGGCAACGCGGCCCGCAGGCGCTTGTTGTAGCCGGACTGGCCGGGCAGATACGGGAAGGCGCCGGGCAGGTGCTTGGGAAGAAACCGCAGCCAGCGGGCCTCTGAACGGACCCCGAGCAAGGCTTGAGCCACCGCCATCGTGACCAACTCGGCGTCGGACAGCTTCGGCGGTCGCCCGGCTCGGCGGGGCTTGCCGATCCAGTCGTCGATCTTCACGTACAGTGCGGTGAGAAGGGTGTTGATGTCTGTCGTCACAAACAGATCATCGACACCCTTCACCTTTACACCGGCGTACCGGGCTGCGTGTAGAGCAACCGTCAAGTACACACGACTAGACCGAGTTAGGACTTACTCGTCTAG
>NZ_BOQP01000078.1 GCF_018332715.1 Winogradskya consettensis
TTAGGACTTACTCGTCTAGGTTTATTCGGCTTTGCGGCCGAGCCAGGACAGGCACGCTTCGGCAACCCCGCGCCAGCCCGCGTCGATGGTCAGGCTGTGGCCGCGGTCGGGGAATTCGAGGAGTTCGGTGACGGCGGTGGAGTGGCGGTACTGCTTGAAGGTTGCCTTGGTGACGGCTTCGGGGACGGTGTGGTCGCGGCCGCCCATGACGAGTAGCAGCGGTCCTCGGTCGTTGTTGCCGGTTTCGACTGCGGCCGGGGAATGGGTGGAGAAGTTTGCGGTGGCGGCTTCGAACAGCGGCTTGCCGGGGGCGGGGATGACCCATTGTTCGTACAGGGCGTCGGATTCGTCGGGGGTGAGGGCGTTGCCGAAGGCGTACCGTAGTCGGCGATGCTTTCGGGGTTGGCGCGAGCGTCTTTGACGGTGTCGGGGACGCCGGGCCAGCCCGGTGCGATCGGGGTGTAGCCCGCCGATTCGAACAGGTCGATCCAGGGCTGCCAGGACTCCCACTCGCGTCGGTCGATCGGTTACGTCTTGGCAGACAGCCACGCGTGGGCGGCTTTGACCAGCGTCTCGTGGGGAACGTCATCGAACGCGCTCAGTTTGAGGAAATGCTGGGCGATCGTGAGGCCGAGGATGCTGCTCACGGCGAGCAGTGCGCGCACCTGAGCGTCGTCGCCCTCGAACGATTGCTCGAGATTGTTGACGCGTTCGTCGAGGAATGTGCGGACGGACGCTTCGGCTTCGGGTGAGGTGAGCATCGAGCGGACGAGGGCGCGCGTTTCGGGGGGCAGTTCTCCCAGGCGTACATCAAGAACGTCCATGAGGTGGTCTTTTGCGCCCTGGGGGTTGTCCTTGGGGAGTTGGACGGCGATGGCGAAAAGGTCGGCTTTCGTGCCGTAGTGCTGCATGACGAGCGATGCGTGCACGCCGGCGCGTTCGGCGATCGCGCGGACCGTTGTGCCTTTGTAGCCGTGGGTGGCGAACTCCTCCTGGGCCGCTTCCAGGATCCGCTGGGCCGTCCGGGCGCGTTTCGCGTCTCTCGTGGTGCCGCTCACAGCACTCACTCTACACATGTTTAGCGAACCTGCTACGGTTCACTCGACAAGTGTTTAGCGAGATGGGACGCACCATGGCTTTGATCGGTATCGAGGAGCACTGGACCACCCCCGGGCTGGCGGCGGCCCTCAAGGCGCTGCCCGCGGGGCGTCGTGACGACAGCCTCGCGTTCAACGAGATCGGCGACCACCTGGCCCGGCTGGAGGACATCGGCGACGCCCGCATCGCGCAGATGGACTCTCAGGGCATCGACCTGGCGATCCTGTCGCTCGCCCCACCGGCGACCGGGCCGCTCGACCCCGCGGACGCCGTGCCGCTGAGCCGCGACCTGAACGACCTCGCCGCCGCGGCGGTCAGCAAGCACCCCGCGCGTTTCCGCGCCTTCGCCACCCTGCCGATGGCCGAACCATCAGCCGTCGCCGCCGAGCTCGAACGCGCCGCCCAGCTGGGCTTCGTCGGCGCCATGGTCTACGGCCGCACGGGCGAGGTCCCGCTCGACGACCCCCGCTACGACGACCTGTTCGCCACCGCGGCCGCGCTCGGCAAACCGCTGTTCATCCACCCGCAGATCCCCTCCCCCGCGATCCGCGACGCCGCCTACAGCGGCTTCGACCCGATGACCGAGCTCGCCCTCGCGACGTTCAGCTGGGGCTGGCACATCGAGGCCGCCCTCGCCGCGCTACGCCTCATCGCCCGCGGCACCTTCGACCGGCACCCCGACCTGCAGATCGTTCTCGGTCACTGGGGCGAGCTCCTGCCATTCTGGAGCGACCGCACGAACAGCCTCACCCGGATCACCGGCCTCCAGCGCAAAGCCTCGGAATACGTACGCTCGAACTTTCACATCACCAGCTCCGGAATGCTGAGCCCGGCACTGCTGCACCACACCCTCGAAGTCACCACGATCGACCGGCTGATCTTCTCCACCGACTACCCGTTCCAGCAGCCGACCCAGCCGGAGATCCGCGACTTCCTCACCGCATTCGCCAGCGACGAGGACCGCGAGAAATTCACCGCCGGCAACGCCCGCAAACTGTTCGGCCTCAACGCCTGATCGTTCCCCCACCACTGCCGGTGAGCGCCTACAGCCTCCAGGGCGATCGCCCTGTCTACCCGAACGTGTGGGACCTGACCGGCGGACACATGGAGCCGGGCGAGACAGAACCAGCTGCGCTCGTCAGAGAGCTGGACGAGGAACTGGGCGTGCAGATAGGGCCAGGCTCGGCGATCCATCTGTGCCGGCTGCAGGTAGGCCGCGGAGAGGAATCCGTACACTTCAGCGCCTGGATTGTCGGGAAGTGGCAGGGAACGCCTGAACTACGGCGGCGCCGCGACAACTGCCTACGCCGGAGTCACGGCCTGGTGGGTTTCCAGTCCTCGGCGAGGATGGCGTAGCCGAGCGAGTCGAGCCACTGGCCGTTGCGGTGCAGGGAGTCGCGGACGCCGTGCTGTTCCCGGCGCATGCCGAGGCGTTCCATCAACCGCCAGGAGCCCTCGTTGTCGTAGAAGCAGACAGCCACGATCCGCCGGACGCCGAGATCCTCGAAGCAGTAGCGGATCAGCTCGCCGGCGGCCTCGGCGGCGTATCCCCTGCCGGTGTGGGCGGGATCGAGCACCCAGCCGAGTTCCACCTGCGTACCCGTCGCCTGCCCGGCCACCTCCTGCTGCGACCACGCGTCCTCCCGGCGCAGCATCAGGTCGCCGATGATCGTGTTGTCGAGCTCAACGACGGCTGTGGTCGCGAGGCGTGCGGGGGCGCTGAACACGGTGCGCCAGTCGTCGAAGCCGGCCGGGCGCGACGTCAGCCATTCGGTGACCGCGTCGAGCCGGCGGAAGCTCCAGGTCGCCTCGGCGTCTTCGGCCTTCGCCGGTCGTATGGTCAGCCGGTCGGTGTGCAGCGGGCGGTCGAGCACCGGCGACGGCGCCGGTTCGATCACCCGCAGGCTCAGCAGGGTGGCTCCGATACCGCTCAGCGCGGCCAGGACGCCGTACAGCTGGGCCTGGTCGGTGATCGGCCCGGTGAGGATGCTGGTGCCGTCGTCGTTGCGGGCGATGCCGAGCCCGCGGAACCGGTCGGCCCCGTGGTCGTCGAGGTGGCCGTCGACCGTGATCGCGTAGGTGGTGCTCATCAGGCGGTCCCTTCAATCAGCGGTGCGTCGGCGGATTGTATGACCTGGTCCGCGACGAAATGTTCGCGGGATCGATCCCGCGCCCGCTCTTTCTGACCGCTGTCCTGGGTGCCGGGCGAGGAGTCGGTCTCGGCTGCCCGCAGCAGGGCGGCGCTCAGGTGCTGGTCGCCGAAGGAACGCCGCCGCTGCAGGTGACGGTCATGGTGACCTGCGTGTTGCCGTGCTTGAAGGACACCTCCGGAGCCGGCCCGGCTTCCGTGTCACCGTCGATGACCTTGTAGGGCTTGATGGCCGACCAGGAAAGGATGTGCGCTGTGCCGGTGGCGGGGCAGGTCGCGCGGACGGTTCCGGCGGCCGATGAGAGTGTTCGCTCCTGCGGAGCGGCTGCGGTTGTAGTTGTGGTTGTGGTCGCCTCCGGCTCCGGTCTCGAGGAAGTGGGAGTGCCCGCCGGGGTGGTCGTCGTGTCCTCTCCGGCTACCGCGCCGGGAGTCACGCGACCGGCCGTCGTGCGGGCTGCGCCCCTCGGACTGACGCCGGTGGCGCCTGGCGTCGGTGCAGTGGACGTGATCGACACCTTGGGGGCCGGATTCGTGGTTGCCGCACGTGGCGGCTTGACGCTTACCTGCGGCGTTCGCGCGGTCGCCTCCGGCCGGGAGGGATGCAGCAGCGCAATTGTCGTGATGGCCGCTGCCACCAGGATCAACGGCGCCATGATGTACGGCACCAGGCCGCGTCGTCCGCGTACGCCCGGCGCCTGTGCTGCTTTCGGGTCGGCCTCCGCCGGAGGTCGCTGACCGGCCACGGGGTCAGTTCTCCCCGGCAAGTTTTCGTTCATGGCAACCGGCTCGACGGGAGAAGCGCTACTGGGAGTCTCGTCGTCACGCACCGTCTTGGTGGCGCCGTGGGCGAGCAGTGCCGCCACCTCACGGGCGCTCGGGCGTTCGGCCGGGTCTTTGTCCAGGCAGCGATTGCACAGCGCGGTCACGAAGTCGGGCACCTGGAACATCGGCAGCAACGGGAAGGGGTCCACGTAGATGTGCGCCGTGAGCATCTGGGTCGTCGTCTCGCTGGTCCACGGCGAGTGTCCGGCCAGGAGCCGGTAGAGGAGAACACCGAGCGCGTAGACGTCCGACGCCGGCTCCACCGCGTTGTACAGCAGGCGCTCGGGAGCGAGGTAGGCCGGCGTACCGAGCACCTCGAAGTCTTCAGCGCCGGCCTGTGACGGCTGGATCGCCGCCGCGATGCCGAAGTCGACCACCTTGGCCCCGGTCGGGGAGAGCATGACGTTGGCCGGCTTGATGTCGCGATGCACCAGCCCCTCGACATGCGCGGCAGCCAGAGCGGCGGCGATCTCCGCACACACGCTCATCGCGTAGCGGGGTAGCACCGGTCCCTCATTGAGCCGCTGGTGGAGCGTGCCACCACGGACGAGTTCCATCACCACATAGGGAACGATCTCCCCGGCCACGTCAGCCTCGCCATAATCGTGCACCTGGGCGATGTTGGGGTGGGACAAGGCCGCCGCAGCCCGAGCCTCGTGACGGATCCTGCTGCGCGACTGGGGATCGCCGATGTGGTGAGCAGCCAGGAGTTTCACGGCGACAGTGCGAGCCAGGACGTCGTCATGGGCCTGCCAGACGACGGCCATGCCGCCGGCGCCCACCTTGGAGATGAGACGGTAGCGGCCACCGAGCACCCAGCCGGTGCCGGTTTGTTCAGTTGCGTCGCCGTGTGTCCCATCGCCGCTCATCGCTGGCAGTCTGCCGTGCCGATGGGATCAGCGCATCCCTCGGACCCTGCCGACCTCCATGGTGGTGGTCATCGTCTGCAGCCCGCACACCTGTTCGGACGGCCCTGTACGGTCGAGGCGCTGGGCCGTCCTGATGGAAATTCGACAGCCCGGTCACCCGATCGGAGGAACCGTCCGCGTCCATGACCTACACCGTGTAGGTAATCCCGTCACTGTTCTACAGTCGCGTTGACAAACAGGGCAAATCGACGAGAGGCCCGTTCTATGACGCTGCTGGTGCTGGCCGAGGACGACGACGACATCCGCATGATCACCGCTCGTGTTCTCCGCCGCGCGGGCTACACGGTGATCGAAACGGCCGACGGAGCCGCCGCCCTCGCCGCCGTGCGTGAGCACCGGCCCGCAGGCGTCGTCAGCGACATCGACATGCCGGTGATGTCGGGCGTCGACCTGTGCCTGGAGTTACGCGCCGACCCGGCGACGAAGGATCTGCCGGTGATCTTCGTCAGCGGCAGTCTCGCCCCGGGCGACACCCGTCCCGAACAGGCGCAAGCGACCACGACGCTGGCGAAGCCCTTCCGGGCCCCCGAACTGGTGATGTGCGTACAGAACGCTCTGGAGCGTGGCCACCGGGCGGGATCCTCGACGACCGAGTGACCACGGAGGACTTCTAGGCTCGTTCGTCGTCCCATGCCAGAGCACTGATCCGCCACCCCGCGGCCGTCCGGACGAACTGCAACGTCTTCATCCCCCGGCCGGTGAACGGCTGCCCGTCCTGCACCCCGGACTTGGCGTAGCTGCAAAAGAGTTGGGCGATGTCGCCGTACACGTCGAGGCGCCCGGACTCCTCCCACTCGCGGAAGCCGGTCAGCCTGCCGCTGTCGAGCAGTTCGGCACGCGGCCGGATAAAGCTCTCCACCCCATAAACCACAGGCACATCCCCACATGTACGCACAATCGTGGCCTGTGGCAGGAACAGCTCGCGAAGCGCCTCGGCATCCATCCCCGTCTTGAACGCGGCGAAGAACACCTCCACCAACTCCGCGATCGCCGCCCGATCCGCATCATCTCCGGTCCGCATCGTCATCGCGTCAGAGGTTGTTGTCGTTGCATGACGTGGGGGTGCTTCCCGGGGGAGGTGACGCGCAGGACTGCTCCGCGTCGCTTGAGGAGGGGCATCCGGTCAGGAGTGTCGCGGTGAGCCCGGCGATCACGCCGGCAATCACCGGCCGGTGCCATGCGGAGGAGATCATGCCGTCTGCTTGGTGAGGACGGACTTGGCTGTCAGGCGGAAGTTTCTGATCATCGGGTTGGGGTCGTCCTTGCGGCTGACGATGATGACTTTGCTGGTGGGGGCGTTGTCGAGGGGGACGGTGACCAGGTCGGGGCGGAGCGTGGTGCGGCGGTCGCCGATGGGGAGGACGGCGATGGCCTGGCCGCCGGCGACCAGTTCGAGTTTGTCCTCGTAGCTTTCGACCATCGGGACGTCCGCGCCGAGGAGGCGGTAGGTGGTCCAGCCGGGCATCTCGTACGCGCAGGGGGCCTCCGGGAAGGCGTCCAGCTCCTCCGACGTCACCGAGGCCCGGCCGGCCAGGGGGTGTCCGACGGGTACGACGAGCATGCGGGGCTCCTCGTACAGCACCGTGGTGCGGATGTCGGCGGCAGCGAGGGGCAGTGGGGATCTGGCGACCAGGACGTCGACGCGGCCGTCGGACAGGGCTCCTATGTCGCGGCAGCTCAGGTGGCGGGTGGTGATTTCCGCGGCGGGGTGGCGGTGGCGGAGTTCGCGGACGGCCGGGGTGATCACGAGGTCTTCGGCGTATCCGATGGTGAGGCGATCGAGGGCGGCCTGGTCGCGTACGGTCAGCTCGGCTTGAAGGGCTGCTTGTAGCAGTGCCTGGGCTTGCGGGAGGAATGCCTTGCCGGCCGGGGTGAGGCGGGTTCCTTGCGGGATGCGGTCGAGCAGGCGCGCGCCGAGGCGTTTTTCGAGGCGCTGGATCTGGCGGCTGAGGGCGGGCTGGGCCACGTGGAGCTCGGCGGCGGCGCGGGCGAAGGTCCGGTGCTCCGCGACGGCGGTGAAGTAGCGGACGAGCCGCAGTTCCAGGTCCTGCCCGAGGTCGTTCACCCATCCCACTCTAGCCATGCCGTTTCAGCATGCCGGGGTTGCCGGACAGGTCTTGGACGGCGGCGCGGGTGCGGGCTTTGACTCGTGGGGTAGACGTTTCCTCGAGAAAGCGGCAGGCGTGATGAAGGCGATTCAGTTCCACGAGCCTGGCGGCCCGGAAGTTCTTCAGTACGACGAGGTGCCCGTTCCCGAGATCGGTGCGGGTGAGGTGCTTGTCCGGGTTCACGCGGTGGGCATCAATCCGCCGGACTGGTATCTGCGGGAGGGTCTCAAGGTCATGCCGCCTGAGATGCGGCCGCCATTGGAGTATCCGCTGACTCCCGGTACGGATATGTCGGGCGTGGTCGAGGCGGTTGCTCCGGACGTTCAGGATTTTGCCGTGGGGGACGCGGTTTTCGGGATGCTGCGGTTTCCCGGGTTCGACGGTCGCACGTACGCTGAATACGTTGCCGCGCCGGCCTCGGATCTGGCGCTCAAGCCGGCCGAGCTCGATCACGTTCGGGCGGCGGGGGCCCCGATGGCCGTACTCACCGCTTGGCAGTATCTGGTTGATCTCGGTCATAACGTGGCGTCGCCGTTCACCGGGCAGGTGCATCAGCCGGTTCCCATCACTGACGGGATGACCGTGCTGGTGAACGGGGCTGCCGGTGGAGTGGGGCATTTCGCGGTGCAGTTGGCGAAATGGAAGGGTGCACGCGTGATCGCGGTGGCGTCCGGGCGGCACGAGCAGTTCCTGCGCAAGCTCGGGGCGGACGAGTTCATCGACTACACGACGACGCGGGCCGCGGATGTGGTCAGCGATGTCGACGTGGTGATCGATGCGGTCGGCGGGCCGGAGAGCAAGCTCTTTCTGCGTACGCTCAAGCGCGGCGGCACGATGCTTCCGGTGTTCTTCGCCGAATACGACGAGGCGGAGACGGCGCGGCTGGGCATCACGGTGTCGAACATTCAGGTGCGGTCGAACGGGCCTCAGCTCGCCGACATCGCGCGGCTGTTCGACGAGGGCTCGCTTCAGGTCGGGATCGACAGCACCTATCCGCTGTCCGAGGCCGGCAGCGCGCACACCCGGGCTGCGCAGGGCCATATTCAGGGCAAGATCGTGCTGACGGTCGCGTCGTGATCGCCGAGCTGCAGCAGGTTGTCGCGAAGTACGCGCATGCGCTGGACGAGCTTGATGTGCCGGGGCTGGAAGCCGTGCTGACCGAGGACACCACGTGGACCTTCGCGGCGCCTGGGCAGGGCGTGCTCGGACCGGTTGCCGGACGCCCTGCGGTGCTGGGCTTCGTCCGTGACGGGCACGCCGCGCAGACCGGGCGGGTACGGCACCACCTGGGTAATGTCGTGGTCACGGCCGCGGACGGTGACAGCGCGCTGGTGCAGGCCACTTTGCTGCAGACGAGGGACAACCAGGTGATCTCGACCGGCGTCTACACGTTGGGGCTGCGGCAGGACGGCGGTGTGTGGCGGATCGCCGAACTCACCCTCGCTCTCGACAAACCCCTCGAACCGATCCCGTGAACCGGGACATGGTTGACGCTGATGGCGCCACCCCCACCTGTCAGGAGCGGTAGCGGCTCGCCAGTTCCGGCGACTGTGCGCCGAACGCCGCGAGGTCGGCCTCGAACACCTTCTGCAGCAGGTCGTGCTGTTCGACGCCGGGTGCGGTCACGACCTCGCCGAGTTCGATGCCGCGAAGACTCGCGGTGACGACGTCCGCGGCGCTCATCCGGGCTACCGCGCTCAGGTCCATGCCCTGACGCTCGTGGAACTCGGTGGCGACCACACCCGGGCACAGGACCTGCACGTTGACGCCGTGGGGGGACAGCTCGGCGTGCAGGGTCTGTGACAGGGCAACCGCGTAGGCAAGGCCCGACGCGTACAGGGCCCGGCGCAGCGGAACCTGGTCCAGGGACGCAGGACCGCTGAACGCGATCATCCCCGCGACGTTCACGATCTGCCCGGCGCCGCGCTCGACCATCCCCGGCGCGATCGCACGGGTCAGCAGGGTCGGGGCGAGAGCCTTCACCCCGACCAGCTCGGCTGCCTCCTCGTGCGTCAGCTCGACGAACGCCTTGTAGTGAGCCACGCCGGCGTTGTTGACCAGCATCGTCACCGGCTGGTCCCCCACCGCGGCGATCACCTGCTGGATACCGTCCAGCGTCGCAAGGTCGGCGCCCACGGTTTGCACCGTCACGTCGGGGAACTCCTTGGCCAGCTCATCGAGCCGCTCCTGACGGCGCCCCACCGCGATCAGATCCACGCCCTGCGACGCCAGCCGGCGCGCGTACTCGCGGCCGATCCCGGACGACCCACCCGTCACCACAGCCAGTCCACTCATTCTGCTTCTTCCATGTCACTCATCGCGCTTCGACCTGCGAACAATGCTGCCCCCGACGGGGCGGCGCCGGGTATGCCCCCGCGACAGTGGTCCCCGCAGGACCACGACCAGGCAGTCTCCCGCGACCTATCATCCGGGTATGGATTCCAGGGAAAACCTGCTCGGCGACTACCTGCGCGCACAACGTGCACGGGTCCGCCCGGAGCAGGTCCGCCTGCCCGGCGGGCAGAACCGTCGCGTGCCGGGACTGCGCCGGGCCGAGGTGGCACTTCTGGCCGGAATCAGCCCCGACTACTACCTGCGCCTGGAGCAGGGCCGCGACCGCAGGCCCTCCCGGCAGATCCTCGAAGCCCTTGCCGGCGTGTACGGCCTCGACGCGACCGGGACCACCTACCTGCTCTCCCTCGCCGAACAGCCACCACTACGGTCCCGGCGGCGACGCGTACGTGAAACCGTGCCCGAAGGCGTCAGCAAGCTTCTGACATCGTTGCCGTTACCAGCGTTCGTCGAGGGCCGCTATTTCGACGTCCTCGCCGCCAACCCGCTCGCCACGGCCCTGTCGCCCCGCATCGCCACCGGGCAGAACCGCATGCTCGCGGTCTTCCTCGACCCCGCCGAACAAGCTCTCTACCCTGATTGGGACGACGCGACTGCCCGCCTCGTGGCCGGTTTCCGCCGCTCAGTGGGCACCGACATCCACGACGACCGATTCGTCGAACTCGTCGGCGAACTGTCCCTCGCCAGCGAACGATTCCGCACCCTCTGGGCCCAGCACGACGTCCAGGCCCGCCAGAGCTGGCCCATCGTCATCGACCATCCCCTCGTCGGTACCATGACGCTGAACCGCGAAAAGATGATCATCGGTGACACCGCGCAGACCCTCGTTCTCGCGATCTACCACCCCGACCCCGGCTCGGACAGCGCTGACAAACTCGCGTTCCTCGCCTCCTACACAACGCCTGCGGGGCTCGCCGCGAAAGAATAGGCGGCCGGGCTCCCGCTGATCGCCGTCGCCGCCTTCAGGAGTAGGGCGCACTTACCGACTGCCACCGTCTGACCCGACGTGCCTCAACTGCACTGAACAGCACTACATCACCCCCGGTAAGAGACTTGTGCAGACCAACGCGCAAGGAGCGATCGACGGGGTGACCACTTACAGGTGGATGCAGATTGGGATCAGCGACCCACTTATTCTCCGATCGGCTACGAATCGTAGATCGCACGTCTCGGCGTTGCACTTGACCTGCAGCGATGGAGACATCGCTCTGATCCGGTATCCAGTGGAGAGGCAAGATTTCGCTTACCTCTTCCGATCCTCATAAGAGGTCATCATCCGAGATGGGTCCGGCAGCGCCCTTCTCTCCCGCCGCGGCACGACGTCAGCTGTAACCAGCAGCCCAGCGTGACGCCGCGGACAGACCCCGCGGCCATCCGCTCATGCCGATGACAACAAGACGGCCAACGAACTCATGGCACGAGGATCGCCTCCCGGGATCCATCCACCACCACTTCACGGCTATCAGAATACTCGCTATCTGCCATTCGAATATGTGTGATCCCCCTCAACCCGACAATGGCACACCCACCCTTCCGATCATGGAACACCCTGAGAACAATAAAGGAATGAAATACGCTCAGCTGGAGATTTTCACGACCGTTGAACTGGCGTGGATGCGTGACCCTACACGGCGCCGGAACTACTCCCCGGCAACCGAAGAGTTCCGGCGCGAGCACAAGGTCCGGCGGGCCTTCGGAAAAGCTCTCGGCCACACCACCCGGCTACGACGCGACTCCCCCGAAGCCCGGACACCGGACGGCAA
>NZ_BOQP01000079.1 GCF_018332715.1 Winogradskya consettensis
CACGCCGACCACGCCGCCCTGACCCGCCAAGAAGCCCACGCCCGCAAACGCCGCGGCCTCACCCTGTCCATGCCACTCGACGGCACCGTCCGCCTCACCGGCACCCTCGGCATCGAAGACGCCGCCATCGTCCACGCCGCCCTGCACCCCCTGTGCCAACCCGACCCCAAAGACAACCGAACCCCCACCCAGCAACGCGCCGACGCCCTGACCGACATCTGCCGCCTCGCCCTACGCACCACCGAACTCCCTACCGACGGCGGCGAACCACCCCAACTATCAGTCACCGTCGCCTACGACCCACTCACCCAAACCCTCGGCGCCGGCACCACCGACACCGGCCAACGCCTCTCACCCGAAACCACCCGACGCCTCGCCTGCGACACCCGGATCCTGCCCATCATCCTCGGCGGACAAGGCCAGATCCTCAACGCCGGCCGCCGCCGACGCCACGCCACCGGCGCCATCCGCCGCGCCCTGCACATCCGCGACAAAGGATGCACCTTCCCCGGCTGCGACCGGCCACCCCGATGGACCGACGCCCACCACCTCAGACACTGGGCAGACGGCGGCCCCACCAACCTCGACAACCTCGCCCTACTCTGCCGCGAGCACCACCGACTCATCCACGACCCCACCACCGGCTGGCACATCCAACTCGGACCCGACCAACGACCCGACTTCATCCCACCACCGGCCATCGACCCCACCCGACAACCCCAACGAAACCTCTACCACCAACGCCAATAGCCGTCCCGTTCCGGCACCGCCACACCGAGCACCTCAGTGCTCGCTGCACAACGCCGCAGCACCATGACGCCGCTCCGGCGGAACCCCCGGACGCCACCCAGTCATGGCTGTACTCAGATGTTCGAGACGAGGTGCGCGATGTGGGCGGCGCGCTGTTCGCGGGTGTCGGGGCGGCCGGGGACGCCGGGGCGGCGCTGCCAGGGGCGTGGCCCGTCCAGGTGCCGGTACTCCACTCCGAGGGCGTCGAGGCGGCCCAGGTGGTGCTGCAGGCGCCGGGCGAAGTCGGTGTAATCGCGGTCGGCGGGGCTCCACAACGCTTCCGCGACCGCGCACAGGCGGGGGAAGGCCAGGTAGTCGACCGTGCGGGGTGAGTCGGCGTGCTCGGTCCAGATGTTAGCCTGGCCGCCCAGGATGTGGCGGGCCTCGGCGGGGGTCAGTTCCGGGGGGACCGGGTCGAAGGCGTAGACGTTCTCGACGGTCAGCGGGATGGAGACCGGGATGGGTTCGTCGGGCGATTCGGACTGGCGATAGTCGAGGTAGACGAGGTCGTCGGGGCAGGCGACAACGTCATGGCCGCGCCGGGCGGCCGAGACCGCGCCGGTCATGCCGCGCCAGGACGCGATGGTGGCGCCCGGGGCCACGTCACCCTCGAGGATCTCGTCCCAGCCGAAGAGGCGACGCCCGGCGGCGGTCAGGTGATCGTCGAGTCGCCGGATGAACCAGGCCTGCAGTCCCTCCTCGGTGCTGATCTCGAGCTCGGCCAGCCGCTGTTGGGTACGGGGGTCGGCGCGCCACTGGTCCTTGGGGCACTCGTCGCCGCCGACGCCGATGTAGCGCGACGGGAAGAGCTGCAGCACCTCGTCCAGCACGCCGGTGAAGAAGTCGACAGTGGTTTCCTCGGCGTTGAGCACGTTCGGGTTCACGCCCCAGCGGGTGAAGACCTCCAACTGCCGACCGGAGACCCCGAGCTGTGGGTACGCGGCAAGCGCGGCCTGCACATGCCCCGGCGACTCGATCTCAGGAACGATGGTGATGTGGCGCTGGGCGGCGTACGCCACGATCTCGCGGATGTCGTCCTGGGTGTAGAACCCGCCGTGCGGCCGGCCGTCCGTGGGTGCGTCGTGTGCGGCACCGACCTGGCTCTCGTGCCGCCACGCACCGACCTCGGTCAGCCGGGGATACCGCCGGATCTCGACCCGCCAGCCCTGGTCGTCGGTGAGGTGCCAGTGCAGCGTGTTGAGACGGTGCAGCGCCATCAGGTCGATGAAGCGCAGGACGTCGTGCTTGGGCATGAAGTGCCGCGCGACGTCGAGCATCGCCCCGCTCCAGGCGAACCGGGGCTCGTCATGGATTTCCACGGCGGGCAGCGCCCAGCGTTGCCCAGCCACGAGTGCGCGGCGGTGGATCGCCGTTGGCAGCAGTTGCAGGAGCGCCTGGCAGCCGTAGAACGCCCCGGCCGCGTCACCGGCACTGATCGTGGCGGCCTCGGAGGTCACCCGCAGGCGGTAAGCCTCAGCGCCAAGACTGGCGTCGAGTTCCAAGGCGATGATGGCCTGCGCAGACCCGGCCGCCAATTCCGTGACCCCGCCAGAATCTTGCGGATTCCGCGGAAACGCCTCACGGAGGCCGGTCTCGCCCACGGGCAGCCCAGCCTCGCCCACGGGCAGCCCAGCCTCGCGCAGGGGCAGGCCGGTCTCGCGCAGGGGCAGGCCGGTCTCGCCCACGGGCAACCGAGCCTCGCGCAGGGGTAGGCCGGATGCCGGGCGTAGCGCGCCCTGCAGCCAGGCCAGGACGTCGGCCAGCTCGGCGGGTGCGGTGAGGGTGGTGCTCCGGTCGAGGACGAGTTCGCCCGTGCCGGGGACGGTGGTGACAGGACGGGGGATCACGGGCCTAGCCCTTCACTGCGCCGGCGGACATGCCGGCGACCAGGTTGCGCTGAACGATGAGGAAGAAGACGACGACGGGTACGGAGAACAGCACCGAGGCGGCCATCTGCCCGCCGAAGTCCGTGCCGGTGACGGGGTTGGTGAACGACGCCAGCCACACCGGCAGGGTGTAGCGGCTCTCGTCCTGCATGAACGTGTAGGCGAACAGGTAGTCGTTCCACGCGGCGATGAACGCAAAAATGCTGGTCGAGATGACGCCGGGGGCGACGAGCGGGAACAGGACGCTGACGAGTACGCGCCACGTGGACGCGCCGTCGATCTGCGCGGCCTCCTCGATCTCGACCGGGATCGCGAGGAAGAAGCCGCGCATCACCCAGATCGAGAACGGGAGCACCGTGGCCACGTAGGCGAGTACCAGCGCCAGGTAGGTTCCGAGCAGGTTCAGGCTGTTGAACATGACGAACATCGGGATCAGCAGCGCGGTGCCGGGCAGCATCTGCACCGCGAGGATGACGACCATGATCGTGCGCCGGCCGGGGAACCGGAAGCGGGACAGCGCCGCCGCCGCGAAAATGCCCAGCACGATCGACGCCACCACGGTCGCGGCGACAACGATGACGCTGTTACGCAGGTTCGTGAGGAACTGCTCCTGCGTGACGGCGTTGACGAAATTGTTCAGCGTGGGATGCGCCGGGGCGAAGTGCGGCGTCGGCGTCATCACCTCGGGCCGGCTCTTGAACGCCGTGTTGACCATCCAGTAGACCGGAAATATCCACACCACGCAGAACACCGCCGCCAGCGTGTTCGCCCGCCACGACCGCCCAGACCCGCCGCGCAGCCCGGACCCACTCCGCCGCCCAGCCCCGCCGATCCGGCCAAACCCGCCAGCCTGCCCAGACCCACTGCCTTGCCCAGACCCGCCAATCTGCCCAAGCCCGCCACTCTGGCCAGACCCGCCAACCTGTCCCGAGCTGGTCACAGGTCCTCTCCCGACTTGAGCAGATTGCGGATGTAGAACGCGGTCAGGCCCAGCAGCAGCAGGGTGGTGACGACCGAGATCGCGGCGCCCTGGCCGATGCGGAAGCCGACGAAGGCGGTCTTGTAGGTGAAGACGCCGAGCGTGGACGTGGCGTCGCCGGGGCCGCCGCGCGAGACCAGCCAGATCTGGTTGAAGACGTTGTAGTCCCAGATCACCGAGAGGATGGTGATCAGCAGGAGCGTGGGCCGCAGATGCTGCAATGTGATCATGCGGTAGACGGCGAGTTCGCCGGCGCCGTCCAGCCGGGCGGCCTCCTGATACTCGGGCGGCACCTGGGTTTCGGCGGCGTTGAGGGTCAGGGCGATGAACGGCACTGCCTGCCAGACGATCAGGAGCCAGATGGAGACGTACGCGAGAGCAGGGTCCTGTGACCAGTTCAGCCCGGTGGTGTCCCCGAAGATGCGAAGCTGGCCGAGCAGCCAGTTGATGACGCCGTACCCGGGCTGGAACATCCAGTTCCACACCAGTGACGATGCCACGTTCGGCATTGCCCACGCCACGATCAGCACCACGGTCACCGTGTGGCGCCATGCCCGGCCCAGCCGGGTGAGCAGGTGTGACACCCCCATGCCGATCAGGACGCTCCCGGCCACCATCGCCACGGTGAAGATGACGGTACGCAGTAACGAGATCCAGAATGCGCCGCTGCCCAGAAGCTCGGAGTACTGCGCGAACCCGACGCCCGAATAGACGCCGGTGAAGAGGGTCCGCTGGTTGTAGTCGGTGAACGAGGTGAAGATCAGGAACCCGATCGGGGCCAGTGTCACCACGGCGAGCACCAGTCCCGCCGGGCTCAGCAGCCACAACGGAGCCCAGTCCCGCCGGTTGTGCGTGACGGTCATCGACCGGTGGCGAGGGTGGTGCCGAGGTGGGCGTCGAACTCCTTGGCGGCGTCGGTGGGGGTCTTGGCGCCGGAGGCGACGGCGGAGAAGACCTGGTTGATGCTCTTGTCGCCCTCGATTGTCGGCCACTGCGCCGCGGCGGGGGTTGCCTTGGACGTCAGGGCGGCGGCGAAAAAGCCCTGCTGCTGTTCGTTGAGGCTGGGCTGCGCGGCCTGGATACCCTCGGTGCTGTTGGGGATCCAGCCGTCGTTGCCGAACACGTTCTTGTCCTGCACGGCGGGGCTGGCGGCGAGCTTCGTCCACTGCAGGGCCAGGTCCTGGGCGTCGCTCTTGGTGGCGATGCCCCAGTCGGAGCCGCCGAGCATCACCGGCTGGTTCTTGCCGGACGTGCCGGGGAAGGGGAACGTACCCAGATCCGCGGTGGTGATCTTGGGGTTGGCCTTCCGGATCAGGCCGATCGAGCCGCTGGTCGCCAGCACGGCCGAGGTCTTCCCGTCGGCGAAGAGCTGGGTCTGGTCGGGCACGAGGATGTCCAGGGTCTGCGAGGCCGGTGTGGAGTACGCGTTCTGGAACATCTTGAACTCCGTCAGCCCCTTCTGCCCCGCGTCGCCGGCGAACGCGCCCTTCCACGCACCGCCGTCGTGCGAAGCGATCTCGCCGCCGGCGTCCCAGATGAACTGCAGGCCGGCGAACCAGTACTGACCCGGCAGGTAGAACGGCGCGAAGTCCGCGGCCGGGTTCGCTGCCCTGATCTTGTCCAGCGCGGCGGTGAGCTCGACGTACGTCGATGGTGCCTTCGTGATGCCAGCCGCCGCCCACGTCTTCTTGTTGTAGATGACCGCGCGCGCCCCGGCGAAGCCCGGCACGGCGTAGAGCGATCCGTCCACCGTCGCCGGGTCCGCCAGCCCGGCCAGCCAGGTCCGGCCCTGCTTCAGATCATCCTGGTACGCGGTGAGATCGAGCAGCCCGCCGTTCGCCGCGAACCCGGGCACCTGTGTATTACCGAGGTCGAGCACATCAGGGGTGCCGCTTGTGGACAGCGCCGTACTGATCTTCGTGGTGATGCCGTCCCACTGCTGGACCTGCACGTCGACCTCGGCACCGGTTGCCGCCGTGAACTGCGTGTTGATCGCGCTCAGGGTGGCATCGGTGTAGTCGCCGTCCATCACCCAGACGGTGAGCGTCTTCCCCTCACCCCGCGTGCTGGGGACCGCCGTGGGCGACTTGCCGCCACCCGCGGTGGACCCCGACCCGCTGCTGCAGGCACTCAGGGTCAGGATCGCGGCGGTACTCAGGGCTGCTGCTGCGAGATAGCGACATTTCCGCACAGTGGTCATCCTTTTCGCCGTCCGCTGTTGTTGATGAAAATTACGACCACCAAGTGACCTAGTCAATAACTCTTGCCTATGTTTCGATCTACGCCAGGAAAGACAGGCCAAGAGGGACGGGACCATGGGGTACGTGGTGGGCGTGGACGCGGGCGGTACCGCTTCGACCGCCGTGGTCGCGACGGTGGACGGCGTGGTCGTCGGGCGTGGACGGGCAGGGCCGGGGAACCCGTTGACCGCCGGCGCCCGGGATGCGGCCGCCTCGGTCACCGCCGCCGTTCGTGACGCGCTCGGGGGCCGCTCCCCTACGCTGATCGCCGCGGCGACCCTCGGCATCGCCGGGCCGGCAACCGCCGCGCAGTTCGCTCCCGCGCTGACCGCCCTCGGTGTCCCCGGGCCGGTCACCGTAGTCGGCGACGTGGTCACGGCGTTCGCGGCGGGGAGCCCGGCCGCATCCGGGGCCGTCCTGATCGCGGGCACCGGTGCGATCGCCGCCTCCGTGCGCGCGGACGCCGTCGAACGGACCTCGGACGGCCTGGGCTGGCTCCTCGGCGACGAGGGCTCCGGCCGCTGGCTGGGCCTGCAGGCGGTCCGCTGCGCGGTACGGAACTGGTCGGCGCCGTTCGCCGCGCGGGTCGCCGCGCAGGCCGGGGTGTCCACGGCGGACGAGATGGTCTACTGGGCGCAGGCGCTGCCCCTCGGCGAGATCGGTGACCTGGCGCCCCTGGTCTGCGCGGCGGCCCGCTCCGCCGACCCGCACGCGACAACGATCGTCCGCGAGGCGGTCACCCGTCTGGTCCGCACCCTCGACGACCTCGGCACGGACGGGCCGGTGGTGCTGGCCGGCGGACTCCTGACCGGCGACACCCCGATCCGCGACGGCGTACTCGCGATCCTGCACCAACGCGGACTGAGCCCCACCACCAGCCACGACCCCGCCGCCGGCGCAGCGTGGCTCGCCGCCCGCCCCCTGAGCCGCCTCCCCCCGACAACCCTGCACAAGGCACTGCTGGGCCCCGCCGAGAACGCCTGATCCCCCAGCCGCCACCCCTCAACCGCGCACCTCAAGCAGCGCGGCCTCAAGCAGCGCGACCCCAAGCAGCACGACCCCAAACAGCGCGACCCCAAGCAGCACGCCCGCAAACAGCGCAACTTCAAGCAGCGAAACGGTCGATGTCCGCCGCGAGGTCGTCGCCGGTCAAGGAACGCTGGGCCGCGCTGAGGACGCGCGCCGCGGCGGGGAGGGCGTTCTCGTCGTCGGTGAGGATCACGCTCGCGTGGGCGCGGTCGGGCACGAGGAGCATCGCGGCGCGGTAGCCGGGGAGGCGGCCGTTGAGGTACATCTGGGCGGAGGGGCCGATTGCCCAGCCCAGGCCGTACGTCATGGGGTCGTCGGGGTTTGTCCGGGGAGTGCGGGTCTCCTCGAGCAGCGGCCGGTCGCCGATCAGGTTTTCGCCGAGGGTGAGTAGATCCGGGACGGACGACCACAGCCCGCCACTGGGACGACGCGCAGGCGGGTAGTCGCCAGGCGCGGCGAATCTGGTCTGCGTGAGTTTCCACGGATCGAGCAGTGTGCGCCGCACCGCCGTTTCGTAGTCGACGCCGGTGAGGGTGGCGAGGATCGTGCCGGCCAGGAAGTAGTTGCCGTTGTAGTACGACCAGCGGGCGCCGGGTTCGCGTTCGTTGCCCGCTTGCACCACGAGCCGGGCCGCTTCGGTGAGGGTCAGGGGTGCGACGGTGGCCGCGTCCACGGATTCGCGGAGCCCGGAGACCTGGCCGAGGATCTGTTCGACGGTGAGCTCGCGATCGGCCCGCCAGTCGGGTGCGAGCAGCGGGAGCAAGCTGATCGCCGGGACGTTCAGCGGGATGCCCCGCTCGCGCATCGTCAGCACCAGCGCGGCGGCCGTGAACGTCTTCGTCAGCGACGCGATCCGGAACGGTGACTCCGTCGGCACACCACGCGCGGCGAACTGCCGAAAGCCGGCGGTGGAGGTGCCCGCGGCTGCGCTGAGCAGACCGGCCTCGGAGTCGAGCGTGTCCTGAAGGTTCACGACTCGGATTGTGCCACCGACCAGCAGTGCTAGGCGGGGGTGCAGTCGCCGGGCCCGGCTGCGCGTACCAGGGGAAGGGTGTCAGCGGTGCGGCCCGGCAGGTCGCGGAGCAGCCACTGGTTGTCGGGGTTCTCCGGAAAGATCGTGATGTTGTCGCGGTCGCGCAGCACCCGGGCGGTCTCGTCGGTGACCAGCTGGGCGTAGATGGTGATCTCCGCACCCTTGTCCTTCTGCGGGTCGGCGGCGGTCGGTTCCAGGCCGATGCCGACGTCGCGGGCCACCCAGCCCCGGCCGGTCGTCTCGGCGACGCCGTGGAAGTAGTACGGCCCGGTGGCGCCCCGGTCGAAGATGAGCAGTTGGTAGCCGTCGGGGACTTTGCCCGTACCCGGATAGGAATGGCAGTAGGGCACCGGGTCCGGCTGCGGGCTGAACCGCAGGTCCACGACCGGCGGGCCGGCAGGCTCCGACCGGGCGAGAGCCGCGCCCGCGCCGCCGGCACCGAGCACGAGGAGCAGGGCGGCCACCGCAGCCGGCACCGAACGCCCGCGGCGCCAGCAGAGCACCAGGCCGATGCCGCCCGCGACGAGCACCGCGCTGCTGAGCCCGAGCAGCCAGCCGCCGCGGCCGACGAGGAACGACACCACCGTCACGACGGCGAGGACCAGGCCGACCACATCGGCGACGACGCCGAGCGACAGCCGTGGGAACCGTGCTCCTCCGGACGATGAGGACATGGGCATCACCTCGATGCCTGTCGATGCTAGTGGAGAAAGCCGTCCAGCACCGGCGTCAACTCGGCAGCGAACTCCTCGAAGAAGCCGTGCCGCCCGCCGGGATGCAGGTGCAGCGTCGCCCCCGGGATCCGGGCCGCGATCAGCGCGGCGTTCGCGGTCGGGACCATCAGGTCGTCGTCGCCGTGCAGGACCAGGGTGGGCGCGGCGATCCTCGGCAGGAGGTCCCAGGCGTCGTGGCGATCGCTGGCGCGCAGGTGGGCGCGGCTCTCGGCGGCGGTCATCGTCGGGTCGCCGAGCAGGTGGCTGTCGCCGGGGTCGCGCGGCCAGGCGTCGGTGTAGAACAGGTCGTGCAGGATCCGGCGGCGCTCGGCACGGTCGGGCGTGGCGAGCCGGCGGCGCACCTCGGGCGCGCGTTCGCGGGCGTGCGGGCCGCCCGGCGAGGTGCAGGCCAGGATCAACCGCTCCACAAGCTGCGGGTACGCCGCCGCGAGCACCTGCGCGACCCGCCCGCCCATCGACGTCCCGTAAACCGTCGCACTGCCGATGCCGAGAGCAGTCAGCACGTACGCCGCATCGCCCGCGAAACCCGCCGTCGTCCACTCCCCGACCGCGCCCCGGCTGCCCCCGGTCCCCCGGTAGTCGAACGTCACGACCCGGAAGCGGTCCTCGAACGTCGCCCGCAGCCCGTCCCACCAGGCATGCGAGTTGGCCTGACCGGCGAGCAGCAGCAGGACGGGCCCGGTGTCACGACCGCTGACCTGCACGGCGAGCGGAAATCCGTCGGCGGTGATCATCACGGCTGATCCTATCCCTGGCCCACCGGCCATCCTGCGTTCCTCTCGCAGCCACCTCCCGCTGATGTGGCGCCGTAGGGTGCGCGCGGTGTGGAAGCTCCTGACCTCGATGCTGCTGCTCGTGTGCCTGGCCGGTTGCGAGCCGGGCAGGACGGTGCCGCCGCCCCCGAGTTCGACGCCGGCGTCGCCGGCCGTGATCGCCGAGCGGGCCAATGTCGTCTTCGTACTCGTCGACGATCTGGCGATGAACCTGGTGGAATACATGCCGCACGTGCGCGAGCTCGCCGCGCAGGGCACCTCGTTCACGGACTACACGGTGACCGATTCGCTGTGCTGCCCGTCGCGGACGTCGATCCTCACCGGAAAATATCCGCACAACACGGGGGTCTTCACGAACACCGGACCGGACGGCGGGTTCGCGACCTTCCAGCGGCTCGGCAACGGCAACTCCACTTTCGCCACCGATCTGCGGCGGGCGGGCTATCGCACGGCGTTCCTCGGCAAGTACATCAACGGATACTTCCCCAGGTCGAAGCACATCGCGCCGGGATGGTCGACGTGGGCGGCGGGCGGGGACGCGTACACCGAGTTCAATTATGACCTGCTGGAGGACGGCCGGATCCGGCACTACGGCAGCAAGCCCGGGGATTATCTGACCGACGTGCTCAGCAGGAAGGCCTCCTCGTTCATCAGCGCGTCAGCGGCGGCCGGGCAGCCGTTCCTGGTCGAGGTGTCGACGTATGCGCCGCACCTGCCGTACACCCCGGCGCCGCGCGACGCGGCCGCGTTCAAGCAGGTCAGGGCGCCGCGGGGCCCGTCGTTCGGGAAGCTGCCCACCGGGGCCACGCCGTGGCTCGCCGGGCACACACCGTTGACCGTTCAGGACATCCAGCTGATCGACCATGACTTCCGGGAGCGGGTACGCGCTGTGCAGGCCGTCGACCGCATGATCGGCTCGCTGCGGGACACCCTGGTGACGGCGGGCGTGGCCGGCCGTACGGTGGTCGTCTTCACCTCGGACAACGGCCTGCACATGGGTGAGCACGGCCTGAACCCCGGCAAGCAGACGCCGTTCGACACCGACATCAACGTCCCGCTCGTCGTGGCCGGCCCCGGCATCGTGCCCGGCGCGACCGTGACCGTCCCGGCCGAGAACATCGACCTGCGCCCGACCTTCGACGAGCTCGCCGGCGTCACCCCACCGGCCGAAGTGGACGGCGCCAGCCTGATGCCGTTACTGCGCGGCGAGAGCCCGTCATGGCGCTCAATGGCGCTGATCGAACATCACGGGCCGCCGACCGACCCCTCGGACCCGGACAAACAGCCGTGGCGCAACGGCAACCCGCCCGACTACCAGGCCATCCGGTCCACAGCCTTCACCTACGTCGAGTACGGCGACGGCGCCCGCGACTTCTACGACAACAACGCCGACCCCGGCCAACTGCACAACATCGCCCGCACACTGCCCCCGGAAAAGCTGGCCCAGCTGCACGCGACCCTGAGAACTCTCTCCGGATGCCGCGGGCAGCAGGCCTGCCGAGCCGTCCAAACTAACCCATGAAACGTACGCGACGCCGCCGCAACAATCCGGCCATGAACCCGCCCGCGAGCACCAGAACCCCACCCCCCGCAGCGATCACCCCGATGCCGGGACCGGTGACGGGCAGTCCTCCGCCATCGCCGCCACCGCCATCATCGCCGCCGGGGTTGGCAGCGTCGACCACTGTCACCGTGTCGCCCTCGGGGAACGTGGCCCGCGCAATCCCGTCGATGTTCTCCACGGTCGCGCTGACGCGGTAGGTGCCGGCTTTCGCATACCGGTGGGGCTTCGCGTGCTCCTCGTAGACGAAGCCGTAGTCCTCGACCGGGGTCCCGTCGCCCCAGTTCACGTGGGCCTGCATATAAGCACCGGAACCGTCGTCACCCCACTTGTCCAGCTGCGCCAGCTCAACCGTCGCACCCAGCGTCACCCGCTCCGGCTCAAGCCGATAACTCACCCCGAGCGGCGCCCGCGTAGTCGTCGGCGACGCTCCCGCCGACGCAGCGCCCGGGACGGAAGGCGAAGCCGAAGGTGGGACAGCAGCTGAGGCCGACGGCCTGGCAGAAGTCACAGCCGAGCCGGAAGGCCCAGCCGAGGCCGAAGTGGACGGTGCCGGCGCAGCCCATTCCGGCACGGCCCGACCCGGCACGCCCAGAGCAGACGCGGCCAAAGCAGGCGCGGCCAAAGCAGGCGCGGCCAGAGCGGCACCGGCGGTGCTCGCCAGTGCGACCGCGAAAATTCCCCGTAAGATCAACGTTCCTCCCGTGACTGATTGACCTGGCGGAGAATAGGGACCGGCGTCGCCGCGCGAGCGACGCCCGAATGAACAGGGCACGAAGGCTCGCCACCACCAACGGCTTCGCCGGACTCACAGGCGCTGAGTCGCGCTCCGAGGCTGAGTCGCGCTCAGAGACGGACGCGGGCTCAGAGACGGACGCGGGCTCAGAGACGGACGCGGGCTCAGAGGCGGAGCAGGCCGCCGAGTCGCATTCGGCGGTGTGCCAGGGTCTCCACCGATACCGCGCTGAGCATTCCCGCGGTGAGCAGCCCGAACGTCTGGGCCAGCAGCGACAGATCAGCGCCGGCACGCACCGGCATTCCCGCGGTGAACGCGTCGAGGCCAAGCGCCGGGCCGATCAGCACGGGCAGCAGCCAGCCCAGGGCCGCGCCCGCGACGAACGCGGCGGCCATCGACGGCAGCAGGTCGACGCACAGGACCGCGCGGCCTTGGCGACCGGTCAGGCCGAGGGTGCGCAGGCGGGACAGCGCCAGGCCGCGGGCGGGGGCGCCGGCGAGCACCTGGAGACCCACCGCGAGCAGGGCCAGCGCCGCCGATCCTGCGGCGCCGGCGACGAACACGAACGTGAGCACGCCGTTGACGCCATTGTCCTCGAGCGCACTGCGATGCTGGTGCCACGTCGTCACCGTGGCCCGGCGGGGCAGCTGCGTGTCGGAGATCGACGTGATGCCGGCGTCGCTCTGGCGTTGCAGCACGCCCAGGTAGTACTCCCGCTGGCCGGCGTCGGCCGCCACGCGCAACGCCTCGGGCGCGAAACCCGTGCCGCGGATGAGGTAGCGCGTCGGGATCAGGGGTGAGTAGTCCGGGGCGGGGACTGCCTGCCAGGACAAGGCGACGAAGCGACGGGTGCCGACGTCGAGGCCGGGGAGGGACGGGACGACGGCGGCGACGTGGAAGGCGTACCGTCGGGCCTGGACCTGGATGACACCGCCTGGGCCGAGCTCGGCGGCGACGTCCGGGGAGACCACCGCGGGGATCGAGCCGGCACCGGGTCCGGCGGACAGCGCCGCGGGCATGTGGCCGCCGCCGCGCAGGACCCGGTCGGCCGCGGCACCGTCGACGACCAGTTGCTGGGCCTGCAACGTGCGGCCCGAGGCTGCGATGATGGGCGCGCCGGAATACAGCAGCATCGGCACGGCCGCGTCGACGCCGGGCACCGCGGTCAGCCGGCGGTCGGTGCCGGGCGCGAACGAGAAGCCGGTCACTTCCGCGTCCGCCGCGACGCTCTGATGGGTGGCCCTGTCCCGGGCGTCGCCGATCGTCGCGTTCACAGCGGCGGTGAACACCCCGGTCGCGGTCGCGACGATCAGCACGGCGACGGGTCCCGCCGACAGCGACGCCGCACGCCCGGCACGAGCAAGACCCAGAAACACCACAATCCCACGGGTACGCCCGGACAACCGCCCCGCCACCCGCAACACCCCCGGCAGCACCTGAACCACGACCAACGCCACCGCCGCACCCAGCACCACCGGCACGCCCGCCAGAAACGGATCCCCCTCCTCCGACAACCCCCGCCGCCGCAGCAACACCACCCCCAGCACGGCCAGCCCCACCACAAAGACCCGCCCCGCCACCCCTGGCAGCACGGCCCCAGCCCCGGCAGGCCCAAACCCGGCAGCCCCCGCAATCCCGGACCTCGCAGCCCCAGACCCCGCAAACCCAGACCCCGCAAACCCAGACCCCGCAGCCCCAGACCTCCCGGTACCAGCCCCGGCCCCGATCCCGGCCCCGATCCCGGCCCACGGGACTCCGGTCTGCGCGGCCACGCACAAGGCGGGAACTCCGAGGGCGACAGCCAGCAGGGCGAGGAGGAGAGGCCAGTCGGTGCCGGCCCGCCCGGGAAGCCACGTCGACGCGTACCACCCGGCCAGAACCGCAGCGGGCACCACGAGAACGAGCTCCGTGAGAACCCGCAGCGCGATCGTCCACCCGGCGGCGCCGCGGGCTGCCAGCAGCGCGGATTCCTCCCGGCGCCGCCCGGCCATCACGGTCGCGGCGAGCACGAGCAGCCCGAGCGTCGTGGCCAGCAGACCCGTCCGGGCGACCGACCCGGTAGCCCCGGCGGCACGCTCCCGCTCCGTGAAACCGCCGAGCGCGACATCCACCCCCGTCCGGAGGAGCACGTTCTCCCGCGGCGGGGCGCGGCGCGCGTTCACCACGGCGGTGACCAGCGGGTCCACCCCGGAGGCGTTCAGGTCCTGGGCGGCGAGCCGGTAGCGCCACTGGTAGGCGAGCAGGCCCGTGGTCCGTCCCGCCAGCGTCACCCCCGGCACGTCGGTGAGGAGGGTGGCATGCCAGGTCATGCGGTCGTTCTCGGGCTCCGGGCAGATGAGCCGCTCGGGTTCGTGCCCGGCCCAGAACGGCGCGGCCGGGTCGCGGGGTTCGAAGACGCCGACCACGCGTACGGTGGCCGGTGCCCCGCCCGCTCCTGACGCGAGCACCGTCGAGCCCACCCGCAGCCCCGCCAGCCGGGCCGACTCCGCGGAGACCATCGTCTCGGTCACCGTGGTGGAGGCGGGCAGCCTGCCTTCGATCACGCGTACGGCGTCCGCGGCCCCGCTCTGGTACCGCACCCGCAGCGACGGCTTGCAGAACCCGTCGTACGGCGCCGCGCCGGACAGTCCCGCCCCGGGAACGTCCACATCGGCGACGAACCAGCGCCCCTCGGTCAGCCGCGGGATCGGCGCCGGCATCCCCGCCCCGATCCGGGCCAGCTCCGCGTCGCCGGCGCGGGGTTCGAGCGTGTCGACGAGAGCGGGGCGGGCGGCGTACATCAGGTCTGCGGTCTGCCAGGGCAGCCGCGCCAGATCGCCGTGCAGGCCCCGGTCGGTGTAGTGGTTGGCCAGCCGAGGCAGGCCGCCGATCAGCAGTGCCGCCACGAACGCGAGCACAGCCAGCAACCCGAGATGCCCCGCGTACGCCCGGACGCGCCGAACCACAGCACCCACCCGCCACGCCCCTCCCCCGAGGACCCGAGGGCCGAGGCCCGCGCCCCGAGCGTAGACGGGTGACCGGTCAGATCTCCAGCAGAACCTTGCTGCGTAGCTCGCCACTCTCCAGGCGGGCGTGCGCGGCGGCGGCGTCGGCCAGCGGCAGCACGGTCTGCGGCTGCAACGTGAGCGCACCCGCGCCCAGCAGCCCCAGCACCTCGGCCAGCGCGGCCGCGACCCCCGAAGGGACCACGTTGGACAGCGTCACGCCCAACTGCGGGCCGCGGGGGTCGGAGAGGGTGATGACGCGTTCCGCGCCGCCGGCGAGCTTGACCGCGGCGGCCAGGTCGCTGCGCCCCGAGGCGTCGAACACGGCGTCGACCCGCGCGGTGACCGCGCCGACGGCGTCCACCAGCGGCTCGGCGTAGTCGACCGGCACCGCGCCCAGCTCGCGCACGGCGGCGAAGTCGCCGGCGCGGACCGCGGCAACGACCGTGACACCGCGGGCCACGGCAAGCTGGATCGCGATCCGGCCGACCGAGCCCGCGCCGCCGAGCAGCACCAGCGTCTCCCCGGAGGTCATCCCGAGCTGCCCCAGCACGCGCACCGCGGCCTCCCCCGAGGCGGGCACGGCGGCCGCATCGGTCCAGGAGACCGACTCTGGCTTGCGCGCCCAGTAGTCGGCGACGACCAGCTCGGCATACCCACCGAGCCGGGGCAGGAACACCGCCACCTCGTCGCCGGCACCGGCACCGGTCACGCCCGGGCCCACGGCGTCGACGACCCCGGCAGCCTCGAAGCCGAGCACGGTCCCGGGCGGAGCCGGGAACACCGCGTCGAGGTGGCCCGCCCGGATGGCGAGGTCGGTCGGGCCGACCCCCGCGTAGCGCACCCGCACCCGGATCTGGCCCGCGCCGGGCTCACCGACCTCGGTCTCGCCGAGCCGCAACACATCGGCCGGCCCGTAGCCGCCGAGAAGAATCGCCCTGGTCATGCCCCGACCCTAGGCCGCCCCCGACACCACCCTCCAGGTTAAGTGACATATCACGCACCTGGAACACGGAGCAGGTCAAGCAGCGTCGGGGAGCAGCAGAAACACGGAGCAGGTCAGGCGGCGTCGGAGAGCAGCTGGAACTCCGCGTCGGTGAGCTCGATGCCCTCGGCGCCCATGTTGTCCTCCAGGTGGGCGACCGACGACGTGCCCGGGATCGGCACCATGATCGGTGAGCGGCGCAGCAGCCAGGCGAGCGCGAGCTGGGACGTGGAGGCGCCGCCGTGCTGCTTCGCGACGTCCTCGAGCGGGCCGCCGGGCCGGGCCAGGGTGCCCGCGTCGACCGGGGCCCAAGGGATGAACGCGATGCCCTCGCGCGTACAGAAATCGAGCAGTTCCTCGGCCCGGCGGTCGCCCAGGTTGTAGCGGTTCTGCACCGACGCGATCCGCAGACCAGCGGCCTGAGCTGCCTGAACGTCCTCGACGCCGACCTCGGAGAGCCCGATCTGGTCGGCCAGCCCCTCGTCGACGAACGCCTTGATCTCGCCGAACTGCTCCTCACGCGGCGTCTCGGGGTCGATGCGGTGCAGCTGCCACAGGTCGATCCGCTCGACCCCGAGGCGCCGCAGCGACATCAGGATGCACTGCCGCAGGTACGCCGCCCGCCCCACCGCCGTCCACCGGTTCGGACCCGTACGCGTGAAGCCGCCCTTGGTCGCGATGACGACGTCGCCGTACCCGCTGCCGTCGTGCAGGGCCTCGCGGATGAGGTCCTCGGAGTAGAACGGCCCGTACGAGTCCGCGGTGTCGATGAACGTCACGCCCAGTTCCACCGAGCGACGCAGCACCCGGATCGCCGCGTCATGATCCTTGGGCGGCCCCCACACCCCGTCACCGACGATGCGCATGGCGCCGTACCCGAGCCGATTGACGGTCTTACCGCCGAGTTCGATGGTCGTAGTCACTCCCCGATCATGCCAGCGCCCGACCGGCTCCCGACCTCTGTCCCGTTCTTGCTGTCGGATTACCGCGTTGTTTCAGATCTAAGTCAAACTATTGCATCGAAGTGTCGGGCGCTGTCACGATGGCGGTCGATCCGGTCACTCCCCTCACCCGGATCACCCAGGAGACCCCCGTGCCCCTGTCCCGCCGCACCCTGCTGTCCTCAGCCGCCGCCGCGTCCCTTCCCCTGCAGGTCAGACACGCCGAGACGTCCGCCGAAGGAGCCACTGAGGCTGCAGCCGCGGCGAGCCCGACCGGCGACGTCGTCGGCAAGATCACCGTCGGCTACCAGGGGTGGTTCGCCTGCCCCGGCGACGGCGCCCCGATCGGTGGCTGGTGGCACTGGAGCCGCGACCGGTTCCAGCCCCCGTCCCCCGCCAACACCACGATCGAGTCCTGGCCGGACGTGCGCGAGTTCGACCACGCCTACCCCACCGCGTACGCGAATCTGGGCAACGGACAGCCCGCGCGGCTCTTCTCGTCCTACGACGCGCAGACCGTGAACACGCATTTCGCCTGGATGCGCACCTACGGCATCGACACCGCCGCCCTGCAGCGCTTCAACCCCACCGGCGACGAGGGCCCGACCCGCGACGCCATGGCGGCCAAGGTCCGTGCGGCGGCCGAGGCCACCGGTCGCAAGTTCTATGTGATGTACGACGTGACGGGCTGGACGGCGATGCAGTCCGAGCTCAAGGCGGACTGGACGGCGAAGATGTCCGCGCTCACCGCGTCACCGGCGTACGCGCGGCAGAACGGCAGACCGGTCGTGTGCATCTGGGGGTTCGGGTTCGCCGACGACGGCCGCCCGTTCACCCCGGCGCAGGCCCTCGACGTGATCACCTGGTTCAAGGCGCAGGGCGTCTACCTCATCGGCGGCGTGCCGACCTGGTGGCGACAGGGCATCAACGACTCGCGGCCCGGGTTCACCGACGCGTACCACGCCTTCCACGCCGTCTCGCCCTGGATGGTCGGGCGCGCCCGGACCACCGCCGACCTCGACTCGTACTACGCGAACGCGAACGTGGGTGACTATCAGGACTGCCAGGCCCACGGCATCGACTACCTGCCGTGCGTGCTCCCCGGCGACCTGCAGTGGGGCGACCGGCGGCACGGCGACTACTACTGGCGCAGCCTCTACAACATGATCCGGCTCGGCTCCCAGGGCCTCTACGTGTCGATGTTCGACGAGTTCAACGAGGGCAACCAGATCGCCAAGACAGCCGAGACCGCGGCGTTCGTGCCGGCCGGCAGCGGCATCCGCGCGCTCGACGAGGACGGCACAGCCTGCTCGGCCGACTACTACCTGCGCATCACCACCGACGGCGGCAAAATGCTCAAAGGCCAGATCCCCCTGACCGAGGTACGCCCGACGCAGCCCGCCCTCACGACCCCGCCGCCCGTGACCACGGACCTCGCCCGGGGCCGGCCGACCGCGGAGAGCAGCCATACCCAGGGCTACAGCAGCGCCAACGCCACCGACGCCGACCCGGGCACCTACTGGGAGAGCGGCAACAACGCCTTCCCCCAGTGGCTCCAGACCGACCTGGGAACGGCGATGACGCTCAACCGGATCGTCCTGCGTCTCCCCGCGTCGTGGGGTGCCCGCACCCAGACGCTCTCGGTGCAGGGCAGCACCGACGGCTCCGGCTTCACCACGCTGGCCGCCGCAGCCGGGCACACCTTCGACCCCTCCGAAGCGAACAGCGTTACGATCCCGGTCACCCCGGCGCCGGTGCGTTACCTACGGGTCACCGTCACCGCGAACACCGGGTGGCCGGCCGGGCAGGTGAGCGCGCTGGAGGCGTACACCGGGTAGAAGCTGGTCCGTGGCACGATGGAGCCGGCGGACAGGCGGGACGACGGGGAGCACGGGGTTGGATCTCACGGAAGCGCGGGAGCTGGCGGCGGGTCTGATGGCCCGGCACAGGCTCCCGGGATGGCGGCTGGTGTTCGACAACGCCAAGACCCGGGCCGGCTCGTGCCACTCGGGCCGCAAGGAGATCAGCCTGTCCCGCACCCTGATGCGCCTCTACTCCGAGGACCAGGTCACCGAGACGGTGCTGCACGAGATCGCCCACGCCCTCGTCGGCCCCCGCCACGGCCACGACCGCGTCTGGCAGACCACCGCCAAACGCATCGGCTGCTCCGGCAAGAGGTGCATGCCCGCCGACGCACCCCAGGTCGAGGGCCCCTGGGTCGGCACCTGCGCGGCAGGTCACCGCACCACGGCCCACCGCCGCCCCATCCGCGTCAAATCCTGCACGAACTGCTCCCGCGTGTTCACGGTCGCCGCGCTCTACACCTGGACCTACCGCGGCGAACCCGCGGACATGGACCCCCGCTACGACGCCGAGCTCTCCCGCATCCGAGCCGCCCGCTCCACCCCCGCCCAGATCCCCGCCCAGCTCCGCGTCGGCGACCGGGTCCGCCTCACCAGCACCGGCAAGTACGCCGACCTCACCGGCACGATCGTCAAACGAGGCCGCAGCCGCTACCACGTCAACACCCGCGCAGGCATGCTCAGCGTCGCCTTCACCGCGGTCCTTCCCGCCGGCGACCGCCCTTAATTCTCGGCCAGGACCCGCTCCACGTCGGTCCCTTCGCGCACCACAACCGCCCCCGCCCGGATCTCCTCAGGCAGGTGCCGCTGTTGATCCGCGTGCGCGAGCAGCGTCGGACACCCCACCGGCATCACCACGGCATCGGCGGCGACGATGAACTCGACCAGCAGGTCAAGAACCCTGCCGGATGAGAAGTGGGTAATCATGAACCCGGTGAAGGCCTTGTCCAAGGTGCCGGCGTAGATGTCCGCTTCCCCGCCGTCATCGGCACGAATACGCCAGAAGCCGAACTCCGGCTCGTTGCGGTCGACGTACGGCCCCCAGACCGCATGGAACACGCTGCTGTCCAGATCCGCCGCGTCACCGTTCTCAAATCCTTGAACGAACATCTCGAAGCCCACGCGGACAAAATACCGACCAGTGGGGCAAAACGTCGCCCACTTTGTTGACAAGGTGCCGAGTCCACGGTGGAGGATGCGGCGTGCGGATTCTTGTGGTGGGTGGGAGCGGGCTGATCGGCGCGCATGTGGTGGACGTGCTCCGCGAGCGGGGGCACGGGGTGACCAGCGTCGCGCGTACGATGCGGGATGGGGTTGATCGGGTCCTGGATTGTGAAGTTGCCACGCAGCGTGAGCTGCGGGAAGTGCTTCAGGGGCACGACGCTGTGGTTTACGCCGCGCGGACGGATGAGCAGCAGGCGCTGCCGAAGCCGATCTATCCGGCTTTCCGGAGCAACCTCGTGGATCCGCTGGTACGGCTGTTCGCCGCGGCCCGCGACGAGGGGCTGACCGGCGGGGTCATCATGGGCTCGTACTACACGTACTTCCAGCGGGTGCGGCCTCAGTGGGATCTTGCGGGCAGGCATGTGTACGTACGGTGCCGGGTGGAGCAGGCGCGGGAAGCTCGCGTGGCAGCCGGGCCTGAGCTGCCCGTTGCCGTGCTGGAGTTGCCTTTCGTCGTCGGGCGGGCCGGGGACCGGTTGCCCAACTGGGTCGGGCAGCTGGACCGGTGGGCGAGGTCCCGCGCACCGCTGGTCGCACCGGCCGGCGGGACCGCCGTGGTGTCCGCGCGCAGCGTCGCCGAGATCGCCGCTGACGCTGTCGAGACGGCGAGCGGCGCGGACATTCCCGTGGCGGACGAGAATCTCACCTGGCACGAGATGATCGCGCGGATCGCCGCGGCAACCGGTCATGGCCGCCGGGTCCGGCGGCTGCCGGCCGGTGTCGTCCGCGCCGCCACGACACTCGGCGGCTTGTCGCAGGCCCTTGCCCGCAAGGAATCGGGGCTCAACCCGGTCCATGCCGCTGACCTGTTCCTCAAAGACCTGTTCGTCGAGCCGGTGACCGGAAAGCCGCTGGACACAGCGTTCGGTGAGAGCTTCGGTTAACGGGCGCAACAAGCTTGTGCCGGAGTCGTATCAAGGGTCTCGGCCATCGTTGACCGTCAATACAAATTCGGTCCCTAACGTCTTCCTCAGGCGTCACCGCGACGCCGCAGATCCAGGAGGACCGATGATCCGCTCCAGTGTCACCCGTGCCGCGGCCGCCCTCGCCGGCACGGCTATCGCCCTCGCCGCCGCCACCCCGGCCCTCGCCGCCGAGCCGACCGGAACCGTCGAGCACGCCGGCAGCGCGACCGCGATCGACGGCTCGTACCTCGTCACGCTCAAGGACGGCACCCAGGCGGACAATGCCGTCGCGCAACGGCTGACCACTCGTTACGGCGGCACGGTCGGCAAGGTCTTCGGGCATGCCGTCGAGGGGTACACCGCCCACCTCAGTGCACGCCAGGCCGCCCGGCTCGCCGCCGACCCGGCCGTGGCCTCCGTCGAGGCAGACCAGATCGTGCGGATCGCCGACACGCAGACGTCGGCGCCGTGGGGCCTGGACCGCTCGGACCAGCGGGCGCTGCCGCTGAGCGGGACGTACACGTACGGACCGAGCAGTGGCGTCACCGTCTACGTCATCGACACCGGCATCACGATCACCCACCAGGACTTCGGCGGGCGGGCCTCCTACGGTTACGACGCCGTCGACGGGGACAACGTCGCGCAGGACGGCAACGGTCACGGCACGTTCGTCGCCGGGGTCGCGGTGGGCAGCACGTACGGCATCGCGAAGAGCGCGAACGTCGTCGGCGTCCGGGTGCTGGACAACAACGGCTCCGGCACCACCGCCGGGGTCATCGCCGGCATCGACTGGGTGACCGCGAACGCCACCCGCGGCACGTCCGTGGCGAACCTCAGCCTCGGCGGCGGCACCAGCACCACCCTCGACGCCGCGGTCCGCCGTTCGATCGCGGCCGGCATCCCCTACGCGATCGCGGCGGGCAACTCGGGCGTCAACGCCGGCACCACGTCTCCCGCCCGGGTCACTGAGGCACTGACCGTCGGCGCCACCAGCCGCACCGACGCCAAGGCCTCCTGGTCCAACTACGGCTCCGTCCTGGACCTCTTCGCCCCCGGCGTCGACATCACCTCCGCCTGGCGCACCAGCAACACCGCCACCTACACCGGCAGCGGCACCTCGTTCTCGTCCCCGCACGTCGCGGGCGCCGCCGCCCTCTACCTCGCCGCCCACCCCGGAGCCTCGGTCACCACCGTCAACGCCGCCATCGTCGCCGCCGCCACCACCGGCGTGGTGACGAGCCCCGGCAGCGGCTCCCCCAACCGCCTCCTCTACACGCCGTCCCTGTCCAGCTGACCCTGATCGTGGCCCGGTCCGGCACTCCCGGGCCGGGCTTCCTTTTCGAGCTCTTCCAGGAACTCGTAGAACGACAGAGTGATGGGATGACCCGGCGGGTAGATCGTGCCCGCGATCCGGACGGCCCTGCGGCAGAGCACCATGGCGTCGCGATGACGGTCCAGGTCGGAGTAACAACCGGCTAAGTTCCCCAGACACGTGACGACGGCGGGATGCTCGGGCCCGAAAACGTCCTCGGCAATTGCCAGGGCCCGCTCGAACAGGGGAACCGCCCTGCCGGGCCGATCCAGTTGGCGATAGCTGACACCGAGGTTTCCCAGCCGGGTCGCGATCTCGGGGTGCCCGGGACCGAGAACCGCCTCCGCGATCGTGAGCGCGCGCCGCTCCAGGGGCACTGCCTCGTCGAGTTTGCCCAGGTCGCGATAGCTGACGGCAAGGTTTCCCAGGCACCTCGCGACGGCAGGATCGTCGGGACCGAGAATCGTCTCGGTGATCGCCAGGGCCCGCCGGAACAGGGGGACCGCCTCACCGGGCAGGCCCACGTCGCAGTAGCTACCGGCGAGGTTTCCCAGGCACGTGGCGACCGCGGGATGCATGGGCTCGAAAACCTTCTCGGCGATATCCAAGGCCCGCTGCGCCAGCGGCAGTGCCTCGGCATGCCGGCCGAGGGCGGAATAGCTGCCGGCGAGGTTTCCCAGAGCGGTGCCGACGTCAGGGTGGTCGTGACCGAGAACTTCGTCGGCGATCAGGAACGCCTGGGTGTAATGACCTTCGGCCGGCTGATACAGGCCCTGGGTCATCTCGTAGTGGGCGGCCCGGTTCAGCATCCGGCCGAGGTCGATGTCGATGGTGTCCCGGAGGTGGTGGGCGAGGACGGTGACATGGGGCAGGAGGTCGCGCCAGCGGGGCCAGCCGGTGGGGTCGTCGACGGGACCGCCGGGGACGGCGTCGGCGAGCAGGTACAGGGCCTGCAGGCTGACCTCGCCGGCGGGTGGGGTGAGGCGCAGGACGGTTTGGACGAGGCGGTGGACGCTGACGGTGCCGGCGTCGAGGGTGATCATGCTGTAGGACGCGAGCAGGCCGAGGGCGATGTCAGCGGCGGTGCGGTCGTCGTCGACGAGGGCGGTGATCAGGTCGCGGGGGACGTCGTCGGGGGCGAGCCAGGCCAGCACACGCAGGATCGCGACGGCGGCCGGGTTGCCGGCCGTGAGCGCTTCCAGGGTGATCTCCCAGACCCGGGTCACGGCGCGTGGGGCGTCCTGGCCGGGTGCGACAGCGGCGAGCAGGCCGCCGGCCCGGTCACGGAGTCGCTGCTGGTAGTCAGCCAGGGTGATGTGGTGGTGGTTGATGAAGGCCGCGGCCTGTTCCAGGGCCAGCGGCAGGCACCCCAGGTGGTCACCGATGCCGGCGGCGGCAGCGGGGTCGTCCTGGCCGGTGCGTTCGTGCACCATCCGCACGGCGTCGGCCCGGGTGAGGGTGCCGAGCCGGATCGGGGTGAGGCCGTGGCCGTCCCAGTCGATGTCGCGGCGCGTCGTGATTAGGACATGACCGCCGCCGATGCCGCTCAGCAGGGATGCGATGTCGTGGGGATCTTCGACGTTGTCGAGGACCAGCAGCCAGCCGGAGTGGTGCCGCAGCCAGCCGGTCGCCCACGCCTCGGCCTGCTCGTCGGGAAGAACACTGGTCGCGGGCATCAGCCGGTGAGCCAGTCCGGCGAGGCCGGTGGTCAGGTTCGCCGGGCTGTCGGCCGCGATCCACCACACCCCCGCGTATCTGCTCCGGTGGGTGCGGGCGTGGTGGAGTCCGATCTCGGTTTTCCCGACGCCGCCGAGTCCGACGACGACCACGCCGATCACGTCGTTCACGTCGTTCACGAGCGTGGCAGCCACCTCGTCCATGGCGTGTTCCCGGCCGACGAACACCCGTGACGGGCGTCGCGGCACGTTCCAGAAGCCGTCGGGCGGCACGTGCTGCGGAGGCGGGAGAGAACCGGGGTCGAGCTGAACGAACCTCGGGTTGTCACCGGTGTTGGCGATGCCACTGTTCGCGGCGATGCTGATGGACCGCGCGCCGGGTGCGGGATCGGTCACCGGTGGAAGGCGGCGCCGTCGCCGGTGTTGGCGATGCCGGTGTTGGTGCCGATCGCTATCGACCGTGTTCCGGACGCTTCGATGTGCACGGCGCCGGCGGGCAGCAACGCCGCCACGTCGCGGGCGAGGTCCGGGTCGGCGGCCAGGGCCTTACGGATCTGCAACCGCAACGCCGCCTCGCTGTCCTCCTCACCGGCGGCCACGTCGGCGATCGCGCCTTCGATCGCCTGTCGTGACCCGGCCCGGCCCAGAATCAGGTCCACCAGCCGACTGCCGAGAGCAACCGTCGCATCGGACGTCCTGTCCACCACCGCTTCCCGGAACTTGTCCAGCGTGGTCACCCCGTACGCCGTCACGTACGGCATCACCGCGGCGGCCACCTGCGCACTGTCGACATCCATCCGATCTGGATACCGGAGCCCAGGGCGGCAGGAAACCCGCCAACCGGACAACACCCCGGCGAAGATCGGCGACTTCTTCTCCCATAGGTTAAGTAGGCATAGGATCGGGGGATGACTGAGATTGCGCAAGAGTGGGCGCAGTGGCATGCCGGGCATGAGCAGCAGCTGGCCGATCCGCACGGGTTTCTGGCTATTACGAGCCTGAACTTTCTGAACGCGACGCCGCAGCGCTTCCCCGACGCGCCGGGGTCGTGGAGCACCGGCCCGGACGGACCCGTCGTGGAGCTGGCCGACGGTGAGACCCTGAGCGTGGACGGGGCGACCGTGACCGGGCGGTACGGGTTCGGGGTGCTCGGGGAGCGCAGCGGGATCAACGCGGGCGCCGGGGACGCGGTCATCGAGGTGGCCAAGCGGGGCGGGTTCGACATCGTCCGGCCGCGGCATCCGGGGAATCCGCTGCGATCGAGCTGGGTACGTACCTCGGGTTCCGCCACGACGGAAAGCTGATCGCCATGGCCGGGGAACGGCTGCGGCCACCGGGCTGGACCGAGATCAGCGCGGTCTGCACCGACGCGGCGTATCGCGGGCGCGGTCTCGCCACCCGGCTCGTCCGGGCGGTCGCGGCGGGCATCCGGGCGCGCGGGGAGACGCCGTTCCTGCACACCGGGGCCGCCAATACGACGGCGATCCGGCTGTACGAGTCGATCGGCTTCGAGCTGCGCCGGTCGACGACGTTCGGCGCGTACCGCTGTCTCGAAAAGTCTTGAAGCGAGCCCTGTCCTGAGGATGAGCAAGGTCACCATCCGTTCGGCGCCGCTTGTGGGTAACCTGTTTGTTCCCTAGCAGACACGTATGTTTACTAGAATTTGAAAGGTCTGAAACATTGTTCAGCTCCGGTTCGCGGTCCGTCCGCGCCGTCCTCGGTGTTTTCGCAGCTACCGCTCTCGCTCTCAGTGCGGCCTGCGGTGGCGGGGATGACTCGTCCAGCGCCGCCGCCGACAATCCGTACGATCTGCTTCAGGCCGGGACGATCCGGGCCGGCACGCTGACCGACGCCCCGCCGAACGTGTTCCTGAAGGACGGCAAGTTCACCGGGTTCGACAACGACCTGCTGACCGCCGTGGCGGCGAAGATCGATCTGAAGGTGGAGTTCGTCGGTACGGACTTCTCGGCGCTGCTCGCGCAGGTCAACACGCACAAGTTCGATGTCGGCAGCTCGTCGATCACGATCACCGAGGCCCGCCGCAAGACCGTGGACTTCAGCAACGGGTACGACTTCGGCTACTTCGGCCTGGACGTGCCCAAGGGCTCCACGATCACCGGCTTCGACGGACTGGCCGGCAAGCGGGTCGCCGTGGTGCAGGGCACCGTGCAGGACGACTACGCGACGAAGAACAACCTGAACCCCGTGCGCGTGCCGGATTACAACAGTGCGGTCAACCAGCTCAAGGCGAAGACCGCCGACGCCTGGATCGCGCCCGCCGAGATCGGTGAGAAGCTCGCCGGGGACAGCAAGGGCGCCGTCGTGGTGGTCGAGAAGCAGCTGAGCTCGGAGCCGACGGCGTTCGCCGTCGCCAAGGGCAACGACAAGCTGCGCGAGGCCCTCAACAAGGGGCTCGACGAGGTCATCGCCGACGGCACGTGGAAGAAGCTGCAGGAGCAGTACTACCCTGGCCGTCCGATCCCGGACACGTTCAAGCCGGGCAGCGCGGGCTCGGCCGCCGCGCCGTCCGCCAGCGCCGGTAGCTGACCCCGCTTTTACCTACAGGAAGACGTCCGTGGACACCCTGACCCAGATCTGGGACACCTTTTTCGACTGGCCCTCCATGCGCGAGGCGCTGCCGGAAATGCTCACCGTCGGCCTGCCCAACACGCTGATCCTGGCGCTGGCCTCGGCCATCCTGGGCACCCTGATCGGGTTGCTGCTGGCGGTGGCCGGCATCTCGCAGACGCGCTGGCTGCGCTGGCCGGCCCGGGTCTACACGGACGTCTTCCGCGGGCTGCCCGTGGTGGTGACGATCCTGCTCATCGGGGTGGGGCTGGCGCCGCTCGCGCTCGAGTTGTGGGGCACCAACCCCTATCCGCTGGGCATCCTGGCGCTCGGGCTGGTCGCCGGGGCGTACATCGGGGAGATCTTCCGCTCCGGGATCCAGAGTGTGGACCGTGGCCAGCTGGAGGCGACCCGGGCGCTGGGGTTCTCGTATTTCACGGCAATGCGGCTGGTCGTCATCCCGCAGGGCATCCGGCGGGTGCTGCCGGCCCTGGTCAACCAGTTCATCGCCCTGGTCAAGGATTCCAGCCTGGTCTACTTCCTCGGCCTGCTGGCCAGCCAGCGGGAGCTGTTCCGGATCGGCCAGGACTACGCGGCGAACACCGGTAACGAGTCGGCGCTGCTCCTCGCCGGGCTGTTCTACCTCGTGCTGACCGTCCCGCTGACGCACCTGGTGAACTTCATCGACAACCGGCTGCGGTCCGGCCGCCCCGAGGCCGTCCAGGAAGCCGACCCCGAGCTCAGTGAGGTAGCACCCCGATGAGCACCACGACCTCATGGAAGACCGCCGACCCGGTGCACCTCGAGGTGCGCGATCTGCACCTGGCGTTCGGCGCCAACAAGGTCCTGCGCGGCGTCGACCTCGACATCCCCAGTGGACAGAGCGTCTGCGTCATCGGGCCGTCCGGGTCGGGCAAGTCGACCCTGCTGCGTACGGTGAACAGGCTGATCGAGCCCGACAGCGGCGAGGTCCTGCTCGACGGTGAGAACACGCTCACCTGGAACCCCGATCAGCTGCGCCGTCAGGTCGGGATGGTGTTCCAGCAGTTCAACCTGTTCCCGCACAAGACCGTCCTGCAGAACATCACCCTGGCGCTGCGCAAGCTCAAGGGCCTGTCCGCCGACGAGGCGAACGAGGTGGCCCTGGGCCAGCTCGACATCGTGGGCCTGCGGGACAAGGCGGGACGGCGCCCCGGGAACCTCTCCGGCGGTCAGCAGCAGCGGGTGGCCATCGCCCGGGCGCTCGCGATGTCGCCACGCGCGATGCTGTTCGACGAGGTGACCTCGGCGCTCGACCCGGAGCTGGTCAAGGGCATCCTCGCGCTGCTGGCCGATCTCGCCGCGCAGGGCATGACGATGGTGGTCGTGACCCACGAGATGGGATTCGCCCGCCGCGTCGCGGGCAAGGTGGCGTTCATGGACGGCGGTGTGGTCGTCGAGGCGGGCCCGCCGGAGCAGATCTTCGACTCCCCGGCCGGCCCGCGCCTGCAGCAGTTCCTGTCCCAGGTGCTGTGACGCACGACCGGCCGCCGGGTGCGGGGTCCACCCTCGCCATCTGCCTGGCGGCCGCGTTCACCACCCTGCTCGACCAGTCGGTCCTCAACCCCGCCCTCCCCGCGATCCGGTCGTCACTGGACGCCGGTCCCGCGACGCTGCAATGGATCATCGCCGGCTACTCCCTGACGTTCGGTCTCGCGCTGATCCCTGCCGGGCGCCTGGGCGACACGTACGGCCGCAAGTGGCTCTTCATCGCCGGCATGAGCGTCTTCTGCCTCGGCAGCGTGCTCGGCGGCACCGCCACGCAGGACTGGGTCGTCGCGGTCGCCCGGCTGCTGCAGGGCGTCGGCGCCGGCACGGTGAACCCGCAGGTCCTGGGCCTGATCCAGCAGCACTTCACCGGTCGCGAACGCACCCGGGCGCTCGGCGCCTACGCCACGGTCGGGGGCATCGCCGGGGTCATCGGTCCCCTGGTCGGCGGCACCCTGCTCAGCGGGCTCGGCGGGGAGGACGGCTGGCGCTGGGTGCTGCTGGCGAGCCTGCCGTTCGGCCTGCTGACGATCCCCGCGGCGATCGCGTGGTTGCCGCAGTCACGGCCGATGACGGCACGCCGGCCCGATCTGGACCTGCCCGGGATCGGGTTGCTGGCGCTGGCGACGATCTGCCTGCTGCTGCCGTTCGTGCTGCCCGCCGGCCAGGGGCTGCCCCGGCCGCTCTGGCTGCTCGCGATACCCCCGCTCCTGGCCCTGCTCATCGTCTGGGAACGCCGGTACACCGGGCTCGGGCGTACGCCCATCCTGCTCCCGGCCCTGACCCGGTCCCGCGGCTTCACCCTGGGCACCCTCGTGGCCATGTTCCAGTTCGGCTCGTCGCTGTCCGCCTCGCTGGCGCTGACCCTGTTCCTGCAGGACGGTCTCGGCTGGACGCCGCTGCACGCCGCCCTCGTCACGCTCCCCAGCGCCCTCGGTTTCGCCGTGGCCTCGTCGCTGAGCTGGCGCGTGGTCAGCCGTTACGGCCGGATCAGCGTCGTCTGGGCGCTCGCCGGCTCACTGGCGACCCTCACCGGCACCGTCGCGGTGCTGCTGTGGGCACCGGGGCGGCACCTCGCCCTCGGGCTCACCCTGACCCAGCTGCTCCTGGGCATCACCAACGGCCTCATCATCTCCCCGAACCAGGCGCTCACCCTCGCCCACGCCCCGGCCGGGGCAGCCGGGCTCGCCGCCGGCTTCCTCCAGGTCTCCCAGCGCATCTCCGCGACCGTGTGCACCGCCGCCGTCGCGGGCCTCGCCCTCTCCGCAGCCACGGGCGTCACCCGGACGTCAGCGGCGTACGGCCTGGCGGTCTGCTGCGCGATGCTCGCCTTCTCGGCGACGTTCGCAGCCCTCGACACCCGTCAGCCGGGCCCGCTGCCCTTCACCCCGCCCGTGCACCAGAAAGCCCGCTGACCGCACGACACGACAGGCCCGGACCGCGAACGACGCTCAGTTGCCCCGCCGGGCCCATTCCCCGGCCAGCAGCTCGTACGACCGCACCCGGTCGGCGTGGTCGTGGGTGATGGCCGTGATCGCACCCGTGCCCGAGCGGATGCCGTGCACCCACAGGCCGTACCCGGACGCGAGCACGGCAGCCTGCTCGTCACTGTCACCCACGACGACATCGGCGGAGACCGAGATGTGGGGCCGGTCCAGCTCGGCGGAGGGCACAAACGCGGCACGGTACGCGTCCACGGCGTCGATCACCGTGCTCGGACTGTGGTGGTACCCGGCGGCGAACCGCAGCCCCCGCTCCCCCGCCACCGTCGCACTGGACCCGCCCGAGGCACCGAGGATCCACACCTGCAACGCCGCACCCTCCCCGGGGTACGCGTGGACCGCCACCCCGCCCGCGGCTGCTGCTTCTGCTTCGGGCTTTTCTTTCTGCCGCCCGAACGACCGGCCAAGACCGAGATCAAGCCGCCCCGGGTACGCCGCATCGAGCAGCCCGAACTCCTCCACCGTCGCCAGCGGCTGGCGGTGCCCGAGCTGAACCCCGGCGGACCCGAGCCGGATGGTGCTGGTGGCGTCCGCGACCAGCGAGATCGACACCGCCGGGGAGGCGCCCAGCACCCCGGGGTTGAGATGGTGCTCGGCGAACCAGTAGCGCTGATACCCGAAGCGCTCGGCCCGCTGAGCCAGATCGATGACGTTGTGCACAGCCGTCACGGTGCTGTCGCCACTTCTGCGCGGGATGAGATCCAGAACTGACAACGGTGTTGTGCTCACCAAATAAACATATATAGCCTATGGAACTTGTGCGTTATGTGAACGACGCCCTGACGTCAATGTCGTGACAGAGGCCGTCCGCAACTACTACGGCTCGTTCGACCGGCGTGAGCTGAACCGGCTCGAGACCCCCGAGGGCCGCCTGGAGTTCCAGCTCACCACACGGCTGCTGCACCCGCACCTCCCCGCCACCGGCCGCGTCCTCGACATCGGCGGTGGCCCGGGCCGCTACGCCGCCTGGGTCGACCGCCGCGGCCTGCAGGTCACCCCGGCCGACCCGTCCCCCAACCTGCTGGACCTCGCCCGCGACCATCTGGCGCCCGGCGGAGTCTCTCCCCGCTCCGGAGCGGATCCTGCTGGCCTCCACGCACGGCTTCGCCACGGGCCTGGAGCATCAACTCGACGACCTGCGCGTCGCCGACCCCACCACCTACGACGCCGCCCTCGACCTCCTCGCCCGCACGGCGACAGAGCCCAGCCTCCTCGGCACCGCCGGGCATCTGCTCTACATCGGTCGCACACCCTCCTGACCGTCTCTCCGTCAGGTTCCGCCGGGGGTCCGCTGGGCCGGTGACGATCGTGTTGCGGATCTTTATTTCAAGATCTTTTAGGTTGACTCATCGTGACCGGTTGCGGACCGTGTGGAAATCGTCCCGTGTCCGCGATGTGGACGGTGCGATCGCGCCCCGCATTGGGTATTTGCGCACGCAGAGATGCCTCCTTTGTGTTCCGGGCCGATATCCGGAAAAGTAACCTGGCGATTTCGTCATGAGTAAATCCCTCCGGGACATGATCACTGAGGGCGATGATCCTTGGTGGACCAGCCGGAGTCAGGTCGCCCGAAGGTCGGCGGACAGTGGCGCAATAGTTATTGCGCTCTGGTAAAACTCTGTCCGGCCCATTGACCGTATCGGTGCGTCACCACAATCCTATGGCGGCGGTCGGCGCCCTCACCGCCATGGGCGGTGAGTGGCGGCAGTGCATCATCTGGAGGGAATTCCTTGACGAGATTCGCAATGCCGTTCCGCTTCGCCGCGGTAACCGTGGCGCTCGGGATGGCGGTGGCCGGTTGTGGCGGCGCGTCGTCCGATGCCGGAACGGATGAGAAGGAGGCGGGGTCGAAGGGCACCGTCAAACTCGCGATCAACCCGTGGGTCGGCTACGAGGCGAATGCCGCCGTTCTCGGATATCTGCTCGAGCACGAGCTGGGCTACACCGTGGACAAGAAGTCCCTGAAGGAGGAGATCTCCTGGCAGGGCTTCGAGACCGGTGAGGTCGACGCGGTCGTGGAGAACTGGGGCCACGACGATCTGAAGAAGACGTACATCGAGGAGAAGAAGGTCGCGGTCGACCTCGGAGCGACCGGCAACAAGGGCGTGATCGGCTGGTACGTCCCGCAGTGGATGGCCGAGAAGTACCCCGACATCACCGACGGCGCCAACCTGAACAAGTACGCCGATCTGTTCAAGACCTCGGAGTCCGGCGGCAAGGGGCAACTCCTGGACGGTGACCCCTCGTTCGTCACGAACGACGCGGCGCTGGTGGAGAATCTGAAGCTGAACTACAAGGTCGTGTACTCCGGCAGCGAGGCCGCATTGATCAAGGCCGCCCAGCAGGCTACCGCGCAGAAAAAGCCCCTGTTGTTCTACTTCTACGAGCCGCAGTGGCTGTTCTCGAAAGAGAAGTACGCGCGGGTGAAGCTGCCGGCTTACACCGCGGGCTGCGACGCGGATCCGAAGAAGATCGCCTGTGACTACCCGGACTACACGCTCGACAAGATCGTCAGTAAGAAATTCGCGGACGGCGACAGCACCGCGTTCAAGCTGATCAAGAACTTCACCTGGACCAACGATGATCAGAACCTGGTTTCCGATTACATCACCAACCAGGGCATGACGGCGGAAGCGGCCGGCGAGAAATGGGTCAAGGAGCACGAGGCGACCTGGAAGCCGTGGATCCCCGCCGCGAGCTGAGTTACTGAGAATCACCGCTCCGCGGGCGTCGATCCGGCGTCCGCGGGGCCTGCTTCGAGGACCCCGTCCGGGTAGAAAATTCGTACATCGCGGACCGCCCCGGTCAAATCATGGCGATGTCTGGAACCCTCGGCCACGCATCAGACACATATTCGACAGAGCTAGAGGTTGCGAGTCCGCCCCGATGAAGATTCCGCGCCCACGCCAAGCCACCGAAGATTCCGGCCTCCCTCTCAACCGGGCGCAGGACGCCCCCGTGCAGCCCGCACCCACCACCGGCCGCTCCGGTGGGACGATCCGCCGCCGGGTGGTCCGCACCCTGGCCCTGCCGGTCGTCGCCGTCCTGGTGCTGCTCGGCGTCATCAGCGTCATCGAGATCGACAACTACCGCAACGCCGACGCGTCCGCGAAGGCCGTCACCCTGGTCCTCGCGGTTCAGGACCTCGTCCAGGAGCTGCAGACCGAGCGTGGCCTCACCGCCGGCCTGCTCGGCGGCAACGTCGGTTTCCGCTCCGAGCTGGGACCCGCCCGCAAACGCGTCGACGACCGGCGTGCCGGGGTCGAGAAGCTGATCGCGGGCGGGGGCGCCACCCAGGAGCGGGTGGCCCGGGCCGTACGTGAGCTGGACGGCCTCGCCGGCGTCCGGGCCGGCACCGACGCGGGAGCCGCCGACCGCGCACCCACCTTCACGTTCTACACCGGACGCATCGCCGAGCTGAGCAGCGTCGACTACGGCCTGGACAGCTCCGCCGACCCGGCCCTGCGCCGCGGTGTCAACGCCCTCGAGGCGCTCGGCGACGCCAAGGAGAGCACCGCCCAGGAGCGCGCGTTCCTCAACGGCGTCTTCTCCGCGGGCGGTTTCCGCTCCGGCGAGTTCCTGCAGTTCGTCACCATGCGCGCGGCCAAGGACGACGCCCTCACGGCGTTCACCCGGTACGCCACCGACACCCAGCGCACCGCGAAGGACTACGTCCTGGCCACCGGTCCCGCCCAGGTCGCCGCGTACTTCGAACAGGTCGCGCTGAACGCCGGTGACGGGCGCAACCTGCAGCTCAACCCGCAGTCCTGGTGGTCGGCGCAGACCACCGTCCTCGACGACATGCGCCAGCTGCAGCAGCACGTCGGCTCGGTCATCCAGGACCGGGCGGGCACCCTGCAGTCCGACGCCGCCCGGCGGATGGGGGTGCTGCTCGGCGCCGTGCTCATCTGCGTTCTCGGGTCGGTCTACCTGGCCACGGTGGCGTCCCGGTCGATCGCGTCGCCGCTGGCCACCCTCGCCGCGGAGGCCAACCGGCTGGCGGGTGAGCGGCTGCCGGCCGCTGTGCGTACGGCCATCGCCGGTGACGACCGCACGCCACCACCCGCCGTGGCCGTGCCCGCCCGCGCAAGCGACGAGGTCCGCCTCGTCGCCGACGCGCTCGACCGGGTGCAGGCCACCGCGTACTCGCTGGCCACCGAGCAGGCGATGCTGCGGCACAGCACCACGGAGTCGCTGGCCAACCTCGGCCGGCGCAACCAGAACCTGCTGCGCCGTCAGCTCGGCTTCATCACCACCCTGGAACGGGAGGAGTCGGACCCGGCCGGGCTGGCGAACCTCTTCGAGCTCGACCACCTCGCCACCCGCATGCGCCGCAACGCCGAGAGCCTGCTCGTGCTCGTCGGCGCGGCCAGCCCCCGGCAGTGGTCGGACCCGCTGCCGATCGCGGACGTCATCCGCGCCGCGGTCTCCGAGGTCGAGGAGTACCGCCGGGTCGCGCTGCGCCGCGTCGACGAGGCCCTGGTGGCCGGCGCCGTGGTCAGCGGCATCGCACACATGCTCGCCGAGCTGGTCGAGAACGGCCTGGTCTTCTCGCCGCCCGACGCCGACGTCGAGATCCAGGGGCGCCGGATCGGTGACAGCTACCTGATCGCGATCACCGACCAGGGCGTCGGCATGAGCAGGGACGACCTGGAGATCGCGAACCAGCGGCTGCGGGGCGAGGGCGACTTCATCACGGCGCCCACCCGCTTCCTCGGTCACTACGTGGTCGGCCGGCTCGCCACCGACATGGACATCGACGTGCAGCTCGCGCCGTCCCCGGTGACCGGCGTGACCGCGCGGATCGTGCTCCCGCCGAGCCTGCTGGCCGGTCAGCCGGCCGTCAGCGCACCCGAACGAGGCACCCAGCGGATCGCCGAACCCCGCATGGCCGAACCCCGCCGGCCGGAACCGGCCCTGGAACCGGCCCGCGAGCTGGCCGCGGTGGCCGACACCCAGGTCGTCACCATGACGCCCGTCGAGCAGCCGGTGTCCACGGACAGCCGGATCAGGCCGGCCACCATCGAGTTCGTGCCCATGACCGGCAGCCCGGCGGCGCTGCGGCAGGGCCCGGAGAACACCCTCGGGATGGATATGTACACGTTCGAGCGGCCCGCCGACGACGCCGACCGCACCCCCAACGGCCTGCGCAAACGCGCCCCTCGGGCCCGCAAGCAGGCCAACTCCGGTTCCGAACGTCTCGCGGCCACGGCCCCCACCCGTACCGCGGAACGGCCCGCCCCCGTCAGCGCCTCACCGGACGACGTACGCGCCAGGCTCACCGCCTTCCGCAGCGGCGTCCAGCGCGGAAGCACCTCCGCTGACGCTGACCAGTCCTGACCCGCCCCCACCTGCGACGAGGCCGAGAACTATGAGCGTTGACACGTCCGCCGACCGGCACCAGTTCAACTGGCTGCTGGGCAACTTCGTCCACCAGACCGACGGCGTCCGCGACGCGGTGGCGGTCTCCTCCGACGGGCTGCTCATCGCCGCCTCCGACGGGCTGGCCCGCGCCGAGGCCGACCACCTGGCCGCGATCGTCTCCAGCCTGGCGAGCGTGGCCCGCAGCGCGTCGCGCCGCTACGACTTCGACGGCCTGAAGCTCATCATGATCGAGATGCAGCGCGGATTCCTGCTGGTCTCGGTGATCTCGGGCGGGAGCTGTCTCGGTGTCGTGGCGGGCGGTGACAGCGACGTGGGCCTGATCGGCTACGAGATATCGCTGCTCGCCGAGCGGTTCGGCACGCTGCTCACCCCGGCGCTGATCTCCGAGTCCCGGCAATACCTGCCGCGATGAGCCACCGGGGCGAGTGGGGACCGGACCCCCGCATGATCCCGTACGCGGAACCGGCTGCTCCCGCGCGTACCGAAAAAGACACGCCGCGGCAGGTCCCGGAGCCCGCGGATGATCCCGTCGTGCGCCCTTTCATGCTCACCGGCGGCCGGACCCGGCCGCTGCACGACGGACTGCGGATCGAGACCCTCCTGCAGGCGGCGCCGGCCGCCCTGTCGGCTCCCCTGCGGTTCGAGGCCCGGCACATCATCGAGCTGTGCCAGGCACCGATGTCGGTCGCCGACCTGGCGGTGGCCCTCAAGGTGCCGCTCGGGGTGATCCGGGTGATCGTCGCCGACCTCGTCACCGAGGGCTACCTGCGCATCGAGCAGCAGCTCGGCGAGCTGCCCATCGCATTGATCGAAAGGATCAGGGACCGTGTACGGGCTCTCTAACGAGGCTGAACGGCTGGCACCCGTCGCCGTCAAGATCGTCATCAGTGGTGGTTTCGGCGTCGGCAAGACCACGTTCGTCGGCGCGATCTCCGAGATCGAGCCGCTGGTCACCGAGGCCGAGATGACCGAGCGGTCGATCGGCATCGACGACACGTCCGCGGTGTCCGGCAAGACAACGACCACGGTCGCGCTCGACTTCGGACGCATCACCCTGGACGACGCCCTTCTTCTCTACCTTTTCGGTACGCCCGGACAGGACCGTTTCGCGTTCCTGTGGGACGACCTCGTCGACGGTGCCCTCGGCGCGATCGTGCTGCTCGACACCCGCCGCGTCGAGGACTGCTTCGCCGCGATCGACTACTTCGAAGAACATGAGATCCCGTTCCTGATCGGGGTCAACACGTTCGAGGGGTCGCGGCGCTTCGACCTGGAAGAGGTCCGCGACGCCCTCGGCATCGACAGCGACGTCCCGATCCTCGAATGCGACGCGCGCCGCCGCGAGTCGGTCAAGAACCTCCTGGTCGCCCTCACCGAAGAGGTCCTCACGAAACGGCTCAGCCGGGAACGGCCGGTCCCGACGTGGTGATGTTCGAGAAACGGAATCCGATGCGCCGGTTGTACAAGCTCACCGCCCTGCTGAGCACGATCACCCTCGCCGCCTGCGGTGGCTCCACGACGGCGATCACGGCCCCGCCCGGCGTGACCCGCACCGACTGCGGCAGCGTGTCCATCGCGGTCAACCCGTGGGTCGGCTACGAGGCGAACGTCGCCGTGGTCAGCTATCTGCTCAAACAGGAGCTCGGCTGCACGGTCGTCGAGAAGGACCTCACCGAGGACGCCTCCTGGGAGGGCCTCGCCAGCGGCGACGTCGACGTCATCCTGGAGAACTGGGGTCACGACGACCTCAAGAAGACCTACATCGACGACAAGAAGGTCGCCGTCGAGCAGGGCCTCACCGGCAACAAGGGCGTCATCGGCTGGTACGTGCCGCCGTGGCTGGCCGAGGAACACCCCGACATCGTCAAATGGAAGAACCTCAACGACTACGCCGAGCTGTTCCGCACCTCGAAGTCCGGCGGCAAGGGCCAGCTCCTCGGCGGCGACCCGTCCTTCGTCACCAACGACGCCGCCCTCATCAAGAACCTCAAGCTCGACTACTCCGTCGTCTACGCGGGCAGCGAGGACGCCCTCATCGCCGCGTTCAAGAAGGCCGAGGCGAAGAAGGAGCCGCTGATCGGCTACTTCTACACCCCGCAGTGGCTGCTCTCCGAGGTCAAACTCGTCCACATCCCGCTGCCGCTCTACAAACCCGGCTGCGACGCCGACCCCAAGACGGTCGCCTGCGACTATCAGCCGTACGACCTCGACAAGATCGCCCGCAAGCAGTTCGTCGACTCCAGCAGCCCCGCCGCCGACCTCGTCAAGAATTTCACCTGGACCAACGACGACCAGAACCAGGTCGCCCGGGACATCACTGTCAAAAAGATGAGCCGCGACGAGGCCGCCAAACGCTGGCTCGACGGCCACCGCCCCGACTGGCAGAAATGGCTCCCGGCGCGTTAGGCCCTAGCTCGGCTTCATCGTCCAGGTGCCGTCCGCCTCGATGGCGATGGCGGCGGTCCCGCGGGGGATCATGACCTCGCCCGAGTATCCGCCGATCTCGTTGACCATGAGGTCGGGGTTGTCGCCGTACGCGTACACGGCGAAGTTGGATGTGCCCTTGTGGGTGAGCTTCGCCGTGGTCAGGCCGTCGTCGGCGCCGGGGCCGAGCGTCAGCACCGCCGGGCCCTTGCCGGACGTCTTGGTGGGCCAGACCGGCGCTTTCTCCAGCACCTTGACCACGATCTTCCAGGAGCCGTCGGCCTCGACCCGCAGCGACGTCGGATCGTCGTCGAAGTCGAGGGGGCGGGCGCCCGAATACTTGCCGACGGCGTTGACGACCAGGTCGAGCTCCTCGCCGCCGTCGCCCAGCGACCAGACGGCGAAGTTGCTGCTGCCGGTGTGGGTGAACACCGCGAAGTGGGCGTAGTCGGCCGACAACGGCTTGAGTTTGACGACTTTCTCCCCGCGGCCCTGATAGGTGACGTCGGCCGGCAGCGTCGCGGGCTTGGACGGCACCTCGGTGGTCGGCTCCGCCTCTTCCGGGGCCGTCGTGGTCGTCGTCTTCGCCGGGGCGGGGGCGGGGGCCGGAGCCGCCGTGGTCTCGTCGCTGTTGCTGCCGACGACCAGGGCCACCACCGTCCCGCTACCGCAGCACAACAGCAGCACGCCGACCACGATGGCGAGGATCAACGCCAGACGGTTGTCCCTCCCCGGCGCCACGGAGCCGGTTGCGGGCGGCGGGGGTTGGGCCGGGCCGGGGTAGACCATGGGGACTCCAGTCAATGACCGCCGCTGGACGGTCCACGAGGGACATTCACCGGACGCTCCGCGGGGTCGTAACCGGCGACCAGGGCCGCCAGGGCCGTGGTGATCGGTACGGAGGCAACCAGGCCGATCGTACCGACCGCCGCACGCAGGATCTCCTGGGCCAGGAACTCGCTGGTCAGCAGCTCGGTGAGCGGTTGTGGGCTGACCGCGACCAGCAGCAACAGCGGCAGCGACGTCCCCGCGTAGGCGAGCACGATCGTGTTGACCGCCGACCCCACGTGCGCGCGCCCGATCCGGATCGCCGAACGGTACAGCTCGCGGCGGCTCCGCGGGCGGGCGGCGGCCAGCTCCGCGACGGTGACGGCCTGGGTGACGGTGACATCGTCGAGTACGCCGAGAGCACCGATGACGATGCCCGCGAGGAGCAGGCCGCGCAGGTCGATCGTCGCGCGCGTCGTGGACAGGTAGAGGGTGTCGTCGCTGCTGATTCCGCTCAGGTGCATCGAGGCGGTGAACGCGGCCCCGAGCAGGCCGGTCACCACCAGGCTGGCGAGGGTGCCGGCGACCGCGACGGAGGTGTGCACGTTCACGCCGTGGGTCAGGTAGAGCGCACCCAGCATGATCGCCGCCGACCCGACCACGGCGATCAGCAGCGGTGGCGAGCCGTCCAGGATCGCGGGGATGACGAACCACACCAGCACCGCGAAGCTGAGCGCGAGCCCGGCCAGCGACGCGAGCCCGTGCCACCGCCCGAAGACGAGCACCACGGCCACCGCGAGGGCGAGCAGCCAGATCATCGGCGTCGACCGCTGGTGGTCCCGGTAGGTGTAGACCGCGACACCCGTGGCCGGGTCCTTCACCGAGTCGAGCACGATCTTGTCGCCCGTACGCAGCGTCACGCCCTGTGGCGGCGCGAAGGCAACGGCGGTCTCCCCCACCTGCGCGAACGCCCCGCGTCCGTCGATCGAGACCACCGTGGCCCGCACCCGTGTGCCCGCGTCCCCGGCGGTGTCCCGTGGTGCGGCGGCGGGCCACAGCAGGATCATCCCCACGATGGTCACCGCCGCCAGCGGCACGAGGACCAGGGTCACCATCCGACGGGTACGCCGTGACGCCGCCGGTCCGGGTTCGTGCGAGTGCCCGTGAGCGGCGTGCCTACCGCGCCGGCCGACCTCCATGCCGGGCAGCGTAAACGCCGGGCCTCAACATGCACCCATCCACATATGCGCAGGTTCTTACGCCAGATAGGCGGCGAGCGGAATGTTCTGGGCGCGCACGGCGCCGGCTACGAGGACGGCGATCTGCTGAGCACCGTACGTTTCGAAGTGGGTGTGATCGTTGCAGAAGAACGCGCCGACCGTGCCGGAGCCGTAGTCACCGTTGTTCGGGCAGAATGCCCGCTGGTTGTAGAGATTGACGCTGAGCGTCTGCAGATCGATCACCGGGGCACCGGTGGCAGCACCCGCGGCGACGGTCTGCGTGACGAAACCGCGGTTCTTCACCGCGCTGCTCCCGGAACAGGTGATCGCCGCAACCGCCGTGAGCAGCACCGGGTGCGCGCCCCGCGCGAGCGCCGCCTGCGCCATCGTCGTCATGAGCTGCTGATACCGCGCCGTGCCGACGTGCCGGGGGCAGGCGGTGTCCCCGTCGTTGATCCCGAACTGGATGAACAGGTAGTCCCCGGCCTTCATCCCCGTGGTCGCGTCCAGCATCGCCTGCCACCGCGACGAGTACGCCGTCGAGCTGAGCGTGCACTCCCCGGCGGAATTCTTGACGGAGGTCACGTTCCCCTCGTACATCCAGGTCTGAATGCTGCGCCCGCCGACGGCCCGGTTGTTCACGGTGACCCCGCTCTTGAACAGCGGAGCGAACTGACTCCCCCAGCCGACGGGACAGCTCGTGCCCGGGTTGGCCATCGTCGAATCCCCCGCCAGCCAGACCGTGGGCGACGCGGCCACGGCTTTGGTTTCGGCTTTCGGCGACGCCTGAGCCGCGCATTGTTGCTGGAAGGCCTGGGCGGGAGCGGTCAGCGAAAGCGGAATCATCAGGGCGATGACGGCAAGCAGGCGCGCTTTGTTCATGATCGTCTCCATCTGTCGGCTTTACTCCGTAATATTGATACTCGTTAATCTCCTTGTAAAGATGGAAACGCTCCCACGGTAAATTCGTGGCGTGCCGCCGCGGGCGTGGGGACACTGCATCGGTGACCGTTTCCGCCCTGCTCCGACCACGCGCCCTGCGGCCCGGTGACCTCGTGGTCATCGCCTCGCTGTCCTCGCCGCTCCCCGCCGCCTACGAGCCCAACATCGAGCGGACCGCGGTCATCCTCGAACGGATGGGCTTCCGCGTCCGGAGGGCACCGCTCCTCGAAGCGGAACGCCACCGCTGGTGGAGCGCCGCCACGCCGGCGGAGATCGCCGCGGAGCTCAACGGCCTGCTACGCGACCCCGAGGTACGCGCCATCGTCGCGAGTGACGGCGGCCAGACGGTGTTCGGCTACCTCGACCTCATCGACCTCGACGCCATCCGGTCCGACCCCAAACCGATCCTCGGCTACAGCGACATCTCCCTGCTCCACCTGGCCCTCCACGCCCGCACCGGCCTGGTCGGCTTCCACGCCGACATGGCCGTCCCCGGCTTCGGCAGCGCATGGCAGACCGTGTCCCCGGCGCGCCGAGCGGAACTCTCCCAGCTCTACTCCCGACTGCTGACCAGCACCGACCCCATAGGGCCGCTACCCACCAGCCCGACCTGGGAGTGCTGGCGCCCGGGACGCGCCGAAGGCCACCTGATCGGCGGGGTGATCAACCGCATCGCCCTGGTGCAGGCCACGCCCTACGCCCTACCCCTCGACCGCTTCAACGGCGCGATCCTGTTCTGGGAGGAGCTCGGCGGCCTCGCCTCGTACGTCTGGAGCTACCTGCACGTCCTGCGGCACAGCGGCATCCTCGACCGCATCGCCGGCATGATCGTCGGTGTCCCCCGCGACATCACCGGCCTCGACGAGACTCTCACTCTCGCCGAAATCGTCCTCGACGTCCTCGGCAACCGCCCCATCCCCGTCCTCGGCAACGTCGACATCGGCCACGCCGGCCCCAACCTCCCCATGCCCCTCGGCATCAGCGCCGCCCTCGACGCGGACCAGCGCACGTTGTCCCTGCTCGAACCAGCAGTCGGCCCCTGACGTTCCCCACGACATCACCCACGAGTCATGTTCCCCGGCTGCCTGCGACCGCGTGCAGCCGCGACCAGACTCACGCGGGCGTTACTTCTCGAACCCTCGGAAATCCCCGTCCGACGAGCGATCGCTGGCGCTCAACCGCATTGCACGACGGCCATTGCCAATCTTCTGTATTGCTCGCCTGATCTGGTGAACGGCCGCAACTCCTGCATCTGATGCGCGTTTCGCCCGTCGGAAGGGATGGGCTGATGGCGCAGCGGCAGGGCTTGGCGGTGCCGGGATCGGCTGCACGGGTCGCTGCGAGTGACATCGAGGAAGGGTGAGATCAGCACCACGCGCGCCGGGCTTTCCACGCCGCGACGGATCACCTCCTGAACGGCCGCCAGCGCGAGGCCGGCACCGGCGGAGTCGCCTTGGACAGCGACCAGGTCCGCACCGCGCTCACGGACGAGGTCGGCGATGATCGGGACGATGCAACCGGCGGTGCCGTGGGTGCCAGGGGGTGGATCGGCACGATCACGTCGACGTCATCGGCGCGGGCCCAACTGGCGTTCCAGGCCCGGTCATGGCGTCGATCTCGATGACGTGGTTACGCCTGTGCGGGAGCGGTGACGTCGATGATCCAGGTGACGCCGAAGCGGTCGGTCAGCATGCCGTAGAGCGGGGCGAAGACCGCCGGGGCGAGCGGGGTCAGGATTTCGGCTCCCTCGGTGAGGCGGTCCCACTGTGTCTGGATCTCCGCCGCGTCCGTGCCGCGCAGGGCGATGTAGAAGGAGTTCTGGCCGTGGTCGAACGGCTTGGCGCTCTGAACGTCGTAGGCCATGACGCGGAATCCGTTGGCCCCCTCGACCTGGCCCCAGGCGACGCTGTCGGCCTGGGCGGGGTCGGTGACCTGGTGGATGTCGGTGTAGGTGGCGACTGTGACAGTGCCGTCGAAAACGGTTGCGTAGAGGCCGAGGGCCTCGCGGGCCTGGCCGCGGAAGTTGATGTGGGTGGTCGTGGTGACGCTCATGAGAGCTCCTTCTGATGGGGTTGGCTGAAACGGGAAACGCAGGTTGTGTGTTCGGACAGCTCAGGTGAGCTGGGCGCCGCGCATCGCGGGCAGGATCACGCTGTCGATGAGCGACAGCGTGAACTCGGGCGTGATGGGCTGCTGCTGCACGGCGGCGCGGCAGATACTCATCATCGGCATGACCCGGGCGAGCGTGTCGACGTCGGCGCCGGGGTACTCGCCCCGGTCGATGGAACGCTGCAGAAGCACTCGGGCCGCGTCGACCCACGGCTCGATACCCGCACCGCCACCGATGCCGGCGAGGCGGGGTTCCGTCTTGGCCAGCGTTGCCAGCCCTGCGAGCACCTTGATGCGCCGCTCTTGGTCCTCGACGCTCAACGGGATGACGGCGGCGATGAGATCGCCGCGGAGGGTGCCGGTGTCAGGCAGAGTGAGTTGTGCGGTATCGGACGCGCTCATGTGGCGAACCGCGTCGACGACAAGGTCGGCCTTGGTGCTCCAGCGACGGTAGACCGTCGCGCGGGCCGAGCCGGAATGGGCGGCGACCATGTCGATGGTCATGCCGTCATAGCCGGTCTCGGCGAGCACCTCGAGTGCCGAGTCGAGGATCTTGGCGTTGCGGGCGACGTCGAGCTTCGGCCCAGGACGGCGAGCCGCCGCAGCGGGGGTGTTCACCGTCTGGTCGTCGTCTGCTTCACTCATGGTTAAAACGATACGCCAGCATCTCGATATGAGCAAGTATCGTTTTTGAGAAAGCCCTGGTCAGGGTGCCGCAGCTCATCATGGAGGACCGCTTTGCTCACCATCACGCCCGAACAACGTCGCCTCGTCATCGCGCACCGTCACCTTCTGCAGGGGGACGCCACCGGCCCCGATCAGGTCGCTGCCACGCTCATCGGGCTGCACGCCACCGACCCGGCCACACCGTTCCTGTCCGTCCTCGCACGAAGCAGGACGACCACGATCCCAGGCATCGTCGACGCGATGTACGCACGGCGAAGCATGGTGCGCTGGATGGCGATGCGCCGCACCCTTTTCGTGTTCCCGACCTCGGACATCGCCGGAATCCAGGCCGCGGTCAGCACACCGCTCGCGGCGACGCTGCGTCGACAGCTGCTCAGCCGGCTGCGGCGCAACGGCGCTGAACCGGCTATCGAGGGCGACCTTGGCGCTTGGCTCGACGATGTGGAGAAGCAGACGCTGGCCGCACTCGTCGATGCGGGGTCCGCCACCGGTGCTCAACTGTCGGCGCGGGTTCCAGGCTTGACGACGGTGATTCCTCCAGGGTCGCCGTCGGAGGTTCGACAGAAAGTCACGTCACCATTGCTGACCATCATGAGCGCTGACGGGTTGATTGTCCGCGGTATACCGACTGGAGCGTGGACGTCGAGGAATCACCTCTGGCAGCCTGCGGTGGCCTGGTGGCCACACAACTTCGAGGCGATAAGCGAAACCGATGCACAGCGTGCGCTCGCGCGACGCTACCTGGAGCGGTACGGGCCGACGACCGCGGACGATCTGCAATGGTGGACGGGGTGGAACAAGACCACGACCACACGCGCCCTTTCGCGCCTGCCGACCATCGACGTCGACCTCCACGGCCGTACCGGACTGATGCTGGGTGAGCCCGATCTCGAGATCCCCGACTCCCCGCCGCACGCCGCCCTTCTGCCCTCGCTCGACTCCACACCGATGGGATGGAAGGAACGCGAGTGGTTCCTCAGCATCGACCGGCGCGAGATCTTCGACACGGCCGACAACATCGGCCCGACCCTGTGGTGGAACGGCGAGATCATCGGCTCCTGGGCCGTGGCAACCACCGGTGAAGTGCGAACGTCGATCCGCGTGGACCGGGGCACCGACGCGACATCAACCATTCACCTGGCTGCCGCGGAACTCCAGCGGCGGCTCGACGGGACGGTCGTCACCCCCTCGATCCGAACACCGCTGGAGAAGTCGCTGCTCTGAGCGACAAGACCGGACCAGCAGAGCGCCACGAATCTCGCGCGCTCCGCACTCATCCGCTCAACGTCATCGACAGCCGCTTCGCGCCCCTCATCATCGACCTCAATCTACGAGCCGCAGAGCGATGCCAGAACTGAACCGACCTACGTTGCCGCTCACCCCCAGCCGAACGGATCGCTGGTGTCCCGATGACCGTTCCCCTGACGGGACACCCAGCTCAACGACCACCCTCCCGGCATCGCGCAGTCACCCCGATACTTGACGCCGTAGCGCCTGTCACCGAGCCGGAACGACCCCTGTCGAGTGCCATCGGTGGGCGCCGCAGGGCCTGCCCAGCGTCAGGTCGTTGCGGGGCGACGGGGGACAAGGTGCTGTGGCCGGCGATCGAGCTGATGCGCGCCGCCGGAGTGGCGCAGTCACCGCCAGGGCGTCGGCCAGGACGGCGGTCCACTGTCTACACGTCGTCATGTCACGCGGAACACCGGCCACCCGATCTCCGTGCGCCAGGCGGCCGGATCGCTCACATCCCGGGGCCCCACGAGGTAAACCTCCCGCACGGGCCCAGCCACCGACATCGCGTTCTCCACGACCCACGCACCGAGCTCGCCGTAGGTGACGTCCACGCCCTCGTGCTCGCCGACGTGGGTGGTCACCGCCAGTTCCGCGGCGGGCAGGGTCACGGCGTGCACCCGTCCGGTGCGCGGCGGGGTGGAGGTCGGCAGATAGACCAGCACCCGTCCGCGGCCCTCCTCGAACAGGGAGTTGTCGTAGTTACCCCCCGGTGGTCCGGTCCTACCTGCGCCCACGGCCGCTTGCAGCTCGGCCATTGCGCCGGCGAACCATGCCTCGACGTCGGCGTGGCCGATCACGGCCTCGACCGCCGCGACCTCGCGGGCGGGTTCGGCGCGCAGCTCGACCTCGATCGGCGCGGGGTCGGGCTGCAGGAGGCGGCGCAGCGAGGTGACCGCGGCCCGGGTGCGAGAAAGCTCGGCCTCCAAGCGCCGCAGGTGACCCGCGACCAGGGTCGACCGGACGCCGGGATCCGGCGTCCGCAGGATCCGCTGCACGTCGCTCAAGGGGACGTCGAGCTCGCGGAGCCGGTTGATGACCTGCGCGGTCGGTATCTGCTCGACGGAGTAGTAGCGGTAGCCGGTCGCCCCGTCCACGACGGCCGGCTCGAGCAGCTCCCCCTCGTGGTAACGGCGCAGGGTCCGCACGCTCAGGTGGGTCAAACGCGAGAACTCCCCGATCGTCAGCACCCCCTCAGTGTGGACCCTCCCCCAGGGGGAGGGTCCAGCACTTGACCCTCCGGCCCCGCGAGGCCGCACGGTGACGACATGACGAACAGCGACCTTCGCTCCGACATCCTCCCGACCACCGTCCGCGACTTCCTCGCAGCCAGCACCGTGCACGACGCCGGCACGGCCTCGTCGTTCCTCGTCGAGGACGTCGTGATCGTCGACCAGAACGAGACCTTCCGGGGCCGCGATGAGGTGCACGCGTTCCTGCGCGACGCCGGCTCCGAGTTCGAGTACACCACCGAGCAGATCGGCGCCCGCCGCGTCGACGACGACCACTGGGTGGTGACCCTGCGCCTCGAGGGCACCTTCCCCGGCGGCGTCGCCGACCTGGACTACCGCTTCACCCTCCGCGGCAACCTCGTGGCCGAGCTCGTCATCGCCAACCACCAGGCCTGAGCCCGACCGCACACCACCCAACCGTCTGAAGGAAGAGAAAAATGTCCAGCAAAGAACGTGACCGCCTCGACGGCCGCCACGCGCTCGTCACGGGCGGGTCGAAGGGTTCGGGCAAGGCCGTCGTCACCCGCCTGCGGGAGATGGGCGCCGACGTGTGGACCACAGCCCGGACGATGCCCGACGGGTACGACCACCCCGAGCGGTTCATCGAGGCGGACACGTCGACCGTCGAGGGCGCGCAACTCGTGGCGGACCGCATCACCGAGTCCGTCGGCGCGCTCGACATCCTCGTGCACGTCGTCGGGGGCGCCTCGACGCCGTCCGGTGGGTTCGCGGTCATCACGGAACAGCAGTGGCTGACCGAACTGAACCTGAACTTCTTCGGTGCGGTGCGGCTCGACCGGGCTCTCCTGCCGCCGATGGCCGGGGCCGGGTCGGGTGTGGTGCTGCACTTCACCTCGATCCAGCGGGAACTGCCGCAGTACGACGCGTCACTGGCGTACGCGGCGGCCAAGGCGGCCCTGCGCACGTACAGCAAGGGCCTCGCCAACGAGCTCGCACCGCGCGGCGTGCGGGTCAACGCGATCAGCCCCGGCGGCATCGAGACCGAGGCCTACGAGCGGTTCGTGGACCGGATCGCCGAGGGCAACGGGCTCACCCGCGAAGCCGCCAAGCAGACGATCTACAACTCCCTCGGCGGGGTTCCCCTGGGGCGATTCGCCCAGCCCGAGGAGATCGCCGACCTGGTCGGGTTCCTGGTGTCGGACCGCGCCTCGGCCATCGTGGGCGCCGAGTACGTCATCGACGGCGGCACGGTCCCGACCTTGTGAGCCGACGGCGGGGCGGCCTCAAGAAGATCGCGGCCGCCCCGTCCGGACCACCCGAGGAAACACCCGATAAGTCATCGACGACGAGGAACCCCATGACCACTCACGTCACCGCACCCTCCCCCGTCCAGCCGGTCGGACCGCCGCCACCCTTCGATCCCGAGCTCGCCCCCGTCCTGGACGTGCTGACCGGCATCCGCCCCCCCCGGACGCGTACCGACCGGACACCATCGTCGAGATGCGCCGGCCCGTTCCCGGCGTACCGACCCCGACCGACGACGTCCTGTCGCGCGACGGTGCCTACCTCGTCCGTCAGAGGACTGTTCCCGGTCCGGACGGGGACCCGGACGTCGCGCTACTCGTTTGCCTCCCGCGGCACAGGCGCACGCCGGTTCCGGCCATCTACTTCATCCACGGCGGTGGGATGATCGTCGGCGACAACCGGTTCGGCCTCCCGGAAGTGCTGGACCTGGCTGAACCGCTGGGCACGGCGGTGGTCTCGGTCGAGTACCGACTCGCGCCGGAGACTCCCCACCCGGGTCCTGTCGAGGACAGCTACGCCGGTCTGCGCTGGCTGTCGGAGCACGCCGACGAGCTCGGCGTCGACCCTGGCCGCATCGTCGTCGCCGGCATGAGCGCCGGCGGCGGACTGGCCGCAGGCGTCGCCCTCATGGCCCGTGACCGTGGGGGCCCGACGATCGCGGGACAGCTGCTCCTGAGCCCCATGCTCGACGACCGCAACGACTCGCCCTCGGCGCGCCAGATGCGCGGCTTCGGCATCTGGGACAACCGCTCCAACGAGACCGGCTGGAACGCGCTCCTCGGCGATGCCGTACGCGGGGGGCCGGAGGTGTCCCCGTACGCCGCCCCGGCCCGCGCCGAGGACCTGTCCGGCCTACCACCCACCTTCATCGACGTCGGCTCAGCCGAGACGTTCCGGGACGAGGACGCCGCCTTCGCGAGCCGCCGGTGGCAGGCCGGCGGCCGCGGTGAGTTGCACGTCTGGCCCGGCGGTTTCCACGGGTTCGACGTCGTGGCACCGTCCGCCGCGATCTCCAGGGACGCGATCGCTGCCCGCGCGGCGTGGCTGCACCGCCAGCTGGGCAGGTGAATGGGCGGCTCTCTGATGGAAAGAGCCCGATGGTGTCACGGTTTGACCCGGTCGCCCGGCGTGAACCGGATGGCCTGGAAGGGCGACTGGGAACCGGGACAGCCCGGGCGAGTGGTACGGGCGGGGTCAGCGGTCGAGGAGCTGGGCCAGGTGGAGGGCGGGGCGGTTGCGGAGGTCGGCGACCTGGGTGCGGCAGGAGAAGCCGTCGGCCAGGACCACGGCGTCCGGGGCGGCGTCGAGGGCGGGGAGGAGGTTCTGCTCGGCGACGGCGACGGAGACCTCGTAGTGGCCCAGTTCGACGCCGAAGTTGCCGGCCAGGCCGCAGCAGCCGGCCAGGCGTTTCACCTTGGCGCCGGTGGAGGCCAGGAGGTCGGCGTCGGCTTTCCAGCCCAGGATGGCGTGGTGGTGGCAGTGGGGCTGGGCGACGACCTCGATGTCGGACAGGTCGGGTGGGGTCCAGCCGGGGGTTTTGGCGAGCAGTTCCGCGAGGGTGTGGACCGAGGCGGCGACCGTCTTGGCGTCCTCGTTGCCGGGGAGCAGTTCCTGGACGTCGGAGCGGAGCACCGCCGTGCAGGACGGCTCGATGCCGACGATGGGGATGCCGGCTCGGGCGTCGGGGGCCAGGGCCGCGACCGTGCGGGTGAGGATCTTCTTGGCCGAGTCGAGCTGGCCAGTGGTGATCCAGGTGAGGCCGCAGCAGACCGAGCCGGAGGGCAGTTGCGGTTCGTAGCCGGCTGCGCGCAGGACGCGGACGGTGGCGTCGGCGACCTCGGGTGAGAAGGCGTCGGAGAAGGAGTCGGCGAACAGCACCACGGGGGTGCGGGTCTGCACACTCTCGGGGACGAAGCTGCGGTGGAACGGGCGGCGGGCGAACGCCGGGACGGAACGGCGTTTGTCGACGCCGGCCAGCCACAGGGCTGCGCCGGGGAGGCGGGTGGCCAGGTTGGCCAGGCGCGGGGTCCAGCCGGCCAGGCGGGACCAGAACGGCAGCTTGCCCAAAGTGTAGTGCGAGCGCGGGCGCAGCTTGCCCTTGTAGCTCTGGTGCAGCACCTCCGACTTGTAGGTGGCCATGTCGATGCCGGTCGGGCAGTCGGAGGCGCAACCCTTGCAGGACAGGCAGAGGTCCATGGCGTCGTGCACGGACGGGTCGGTCCAGGCGAGCTCGCCGCGGACGACCTCCTGCAGCACCCGGGCCCGGCCGCGGGTGGAGTCCTTCTCCTCGCGCGTGGCCAGGTAGGAGGGGCACATGACGCCGCCGGCCGCGGAGTTGTCGGCGCGGCACTTGCCGACGCCGGTGCAGCGGTGGACGGCCTGGCCCAGGTCGCCGTCGTCGTGGGGATAGGCCATGGCCAGCTGCTTGAGCGGGAAGCGGCCGGCGGGGCGGACGTCGGCGTCGACCGGGTCGGGGTCGACCAGGACGCCGGGGTTGAGCAGGTTGCCGGGGTCGAAGGCATGCTTGATCCCGGCGAACAGCGCGATCGCCTCCGGTGAATACATGTGCGGCAACAGCTCCGAACGGGCCCGGCCGTCACCGTGCTCCCCCGACAACGAGCCGCCGAACTCGCCCACGAGCCGGGCGGCGTCGGTCAGGAACTCGCGCATCACCTTCGTGCCGCCGGGCTGGTCCAGCGGGAAGTCGAGGCGCACGTGCATGCAGCCGTCGCCGAAGTGGCCGAACGGCGCGGACGTCATGCCGTACGACGCGACCAGCTCGTCGAACCGGGCCAGGTAGGCGCCGAGCTTCTGCGGGGGCACCGCGGCGTCCTCCCAGCCGGGCCACGCGGGTTTGTCGGAGGGCGCCCGGCCGGCCAGCCCCGCGCCGTCCTCCCGGATGCGCCACAACCGGGCCTGGGTGGCGGGGTCGGTGACGACCAGCGCGTCGAGCCCGATGCCGTCGGCGGCGAGCTTCTGCGCCCGCGACGTCACCTCGCCCAGCTCGTCCCCGGCCAGCTCGACGAAGAGCCAGGCGGCGCCCCGTGGCAGCGACGGCACCGCATCCGGCCCGCGGCGGGCGCGCAGCACGTCGAGCAGCCGCGAGTCAAGGCCCTCGCACGAGGTCGGACCGTGCGCGACCACGGCCGGCGACGCTTCCCCTGCGGCGACGATGTCGGCGAACCCGAGCACCACCACCACCCGGACCGGCGAATCCACCACCAGCTTCACGGTCGCCCGGGTGATCACGGCCAGCGTGCCCTCCGACCCGACGAGCGCCCGGGTCAGGTCGAACCGCTCCGGCAGCAGATGCTGCACGGCATAACCCGACACCTGCCGGCCAAACCGATCAAATTCGGTCCGGGCCGTCGCAAGATGGCTTCCCACCGAGTTTCGTACGCCGCTGAGCACCGACTCGGCTCCACTGACAACCGCGATCCCGCCGTCATACCCGGTGGTGAACCGCTCCCCACCCGCGGTCAGCAGCTCGAGGCCGGCGACGTTGTCAGACGTCCGCCCGTAGGCCAGGGACCGCGACCCGCACGCGTTGTTGCCGATCATCCCGCCGATCGTGCACCGCGGATGCGTCGACGGATCCGGCCCGAAGCGGACACCGTGCGGCATCGCGGCCTTCTGCAGCACGGCGTGCACCGTCCCCGGCTCGACCACCGCCGTCCGCGCCTCGGGGTCGATGCTCAGCACCCGGTTGAGGTGCCGGGAGAAGTCGAGCACGATCCCCCGCCCGACGGCGTTGCCCGCCACCGACGTGCCGGCCCCGCGCGAGGTCAGCGGAACACCGGTTTCCCGCGCGACGGCCAGCGCCGCGGCCACCTCGTCGACGTCCCGCGGCCGCACCACGGCGAGCGGCGGGATCCGGTACAAAGAGGCGTCGGAGGAATACATCCCGAGCGTGCCCTTGTCGGCCCGCACCTCGAGCCCGGCCCGCTCCAGCGCCGCCACCACGCCGGCAGACGAAATGCCGCCCGCCGACGGATCTGCCGACGGGAGACCGGCCGGGGAGGGACTGCCCAGATCCACGCTCATGGGTAACATGTTACTCATGCCGGAGCTCGCACTGCCACCCGAGGCCCAGTCCCTCGCCGACGCCGTCGTCAAGGCCGTCCGGCACGGCGTAGCGGCCGGTGAGCTGGTCCCCGACGTGACATATTCCGTCTATCAGCTGGCGGACCTGCTCGGCATCTCCCGCAGCCCGGTCCGCGAGGGCCTGCTCCGCCTGGAGGAGGCCGGGCTGATCGAAATCAGACGTAACCGAGGGTTCCGCGTCCTGCCCCCGCAGGCCCACGACATCGAGGAGATCATCGGCATCCGGCTCGCGCTGGAGCCACCCGCCGCCCGCCTGGCCGCGACGCTGGGCACCGCCGACCAGCACGCCCTGATCGGCGCGACCCTGGCCGCGATGGCCGCCGCGGCCGCCCGCGACGACGAGAATTCCTTCTGGCCTGCCGACCGTTCCCTGCACGACCTGCTCCTGCGCACCTCCGGCCGGCCTCGCACCGCCGCCATCATCGAGCGCCTCCGCACCACGACCGCCCTGCTCGGCCCGCCCACCACAGCCAGCGGCCGCACCCTCGCCCAGATCCACGCCGAACACGAGCCGATCGTCACCGCCGTCCTCGCCCGCAACGGCGCCGCCGCCGAGGCCGCCATGCGCACCCACCTCGAAGCGACCGCCCACCTCCTCGTCACGAACCTGTGACCGGCAGGACCCAGGAGCGGGCGAGGAAGGCGGCAGAGCCCGGGGAGGCGGGCAGCGCTGTCCGAGTGGTGATGCCCAGTTTCGGGTAGACGCGACAGAGGTGCTCGCCGACCGTACGGTGCGAGAGGAAGAGTCTTTCGCACTGCTCTGGCGGTCGGTCAGGCCGGCGGCGTGGCACCGACCCGCGAGAACGCCTCCAAAGTTGGTAGTTCGACGCCGGCGCCTGGGGAGCCCACATCACGGCTGACGGAAAAACCGCCTGGGTGACTCTGCGCGTGTGAATGCCGCGGTTCCGGGCATCTACTCAGCGGAGAAACCGGACGAAGGAGGTACGCCATGCCTGCAGGATCCAGCCCGAAGCGGGAACGGCAGTACGAGCACATCAAGGAGAGCGCCGAGAAGCGTGGCGTGCCGGAGAAGGTGGCCACGGAGATCGCCGCGCGAACGGTGAACAAGGAGCGCGCCCGCGCCGGGGAGTCCCGCACGGCGAGCCGCTCCTCCCTGGACGACGTCTCGTCCGGTCACCGGGGCGGGAAACGGTCGCACACCGGCGCCCGGGGCCGCACCAAGGCGCAGCTCTACAACGAGGCCAAGCAGCGCAACATCCAGGGCCGGTCGGCGATGAGCAAGGCCGAGCTGGAGAAGGCCCTCGCGCGCTGAGCGCCGCCGGGTACCCTCGGCCGATGTTCTCGCCGCAAGGACCGTCTCTGCGTGAGCTGTGCGTCCAGGCATTGTCCTCGGTCGAGCACGGCTACGACCTGCTCGCGCCGAAGTTCGACCACACACCGTTCCGCACCCCGCAGAGCATGCTCGACGCCACCACGCGCGCGCTGTCCGGGCTCGGGCCGTTCCGCACGGGACTCGACGTGTGCTGCGGGACCGGCGCCGGGATGGGGGTCCTCGGTGCGTTGTGCCAGGACGGGACCACCGGCGTCGACTTCAGCAGCGGGATGCTCGGACAGGCGCGCAGTGCCTATCCGAATGCTTCGTTCGTGCGGGCCGATGCGAGGGCGTTGCCGTTCGACGCGGGCTTCGACTTGGCGGTCACCTTCGGGGCGCTGGGGCATTTCCTGCCGGAGGAGCGGCCCGCGCTGTTCAACGGGATCTACCGCGCGCTGCGGCCCGGTGGGCTGCTGGCCTTCCCCGCCGGTTCGCGGCCACCCGTGACCTCGATCGCGCACTGGGCCACGCTCGGATTCGACCTCGCCCTGCGCGTGCGCAACGCCGTGTGGCGCCCGCCGTTCGTCATGTACTACCGAACCAACACGATGCAGGAAGTCAGCCGGGACCTGACGGCAACGGGCTTCACCGTACGCACGGTCCCGTTGAGCCCGCCGGGATACAACCTGGTCATCGCCCGCAAATAGCCTCTGCCCTCCTCGCAGTCGCTCAGCACGTCGACACCGGCCTCGATCACCACCTCCAGCGCGCTGCGGCCGGAGGGGACCGCGAGCTCCACACCGGAGCGTTGCAGCCGCAGCGTGAACGCGCCCGGCTCGGCAACCGGCAGATCCGGGACCTCGAAACACTCGGCACGCAACGCGAACCCAGGCAGGAACGGCACCAGCCAGCCGATCGGGAAATACGTCGTGGACCCGACGGTCCTCCTTCGCTCCAGGATTGGATCCCCTGAGCCGCCATACCCGCGGCACGCGCGGGCTGGCAAGCTGTCCGAATGGCACATCTGCTCACCGATCAGGCCCTGCACGCCTCGTCGGTGGTCGCCAACAACGCGATGAACCGCGACCGCAATCTGACCGGCGTCAACAGCTACGAGCGAGTGCTCGGCTTCGACCCACTCGCCTGGCTCAGCGAAGGCGGAAGCGGCGACGGCGACCGCAACGCAAGCGACAGCAAAGAAGCCGATCCAGGATGGCTGGATCTCTGCTGCGGCAGCGGCCGCGCCCTGCTCCAGGCCGCGGCCCTTCAGGTACGCGCAGAGCTGATCGGCGTCGACCTCGTGGACGCGTTCGCCGCGGGGCCCGGGCCCACCCTCATCGCCGCTCCCCTCGAAAGGTGGACCCCGGAGCGGGCCTTCGACCTGATCACCTGCGTCCACGGCCTGCACTACATCGGCGACAAGCTCGCCCTGCTCAGCCGGGCCGTACGATGGCTGACCCCGGGCGGCCGCTTCGTCGCCGACCTGGACCTCACCAGCATCCGCCTGGTCGACGGATCCCCGGCCGGACGTCGCCTCACCGCCCGACTGCGCGCCGCCGGCCTGGTCTACGACACTCGCCACCACCGGATCAGCTGCACCGGCCCCCGCCACCTGGATCTCCCGTACGTCTACCTCGGCGCCGACGACCGCGCCGGCCCGAACTACACCGGCCAGCCCGCCGTCCACTCCTACTACCGGGCGACATCATGATCCCCGTGGTACGCGCGTCCGAGGCGGACGTGGCGGGCTGGCTCCTCCCCGAGGCGGACAGAGCCGCGTTGATCTCCGACGGCGTACCGCTGATCGAGGGCCTGGTCGACAGGGTTTCGTTCAGCACCGGGCCGGGCGCCTACCGGCTGGCGAGCGGGCCGGACGGGCCGGCCTATGGCGCAACGGCGGAAACCGGCGAGGTCTTCGAGCTGCTGCCGGAGGGGCGCGGAGTCCTCATCAACTCCAGCATCACCCTCTGGCTGCGGTCACTGCACCTGGTCGGCAACCACATGGCCACCTCCACAGCCCTCGACCACTGGGACGAGAGCGGCGAGTACGAGGATCAGGCGCTCGCGGAACTGGCCGGCCTGCTCGACTTGATCAGGGCCTTCGATCCGCCCGCCTTCGGGGACGGCGACCACGAGACCCACTTCTGGCCCGCCGTGCTAGATCGCTGGTTGTACTAGGCGGCGGGCGGCTTCCAGCAGGGCGGCGCGGTGGGTGGCGAGGACGGCGGGGTCGAGGGGCTCGCCGTCGAGGATCATGCGGGAGATCTGGGGCGCGGCGAAGAACCAGCCGACCATGCCGACCAGGATCAGGGTGAGGTTCTGCGGGGCCAGCACCGGGTCCGCGGCCGCCTCGCGGACCGCGGTGACCTTGCCCTGGTAGTACGCGGTGCGCGCCCGTTGGTCCGGGACGTCGGCGGTGCCGTAGTGGAAGCCCTCGGCCACCATCAGGCGGATCACCCGCGGGTGCGTGACGTGGTAGTCGAACAACTCGCCGACGTAGTCCACGACCCGGCCGGGGTCGAGGGTGACGGATTCCGCCAGCGCGGCCAGTTCGCCCATGAGCACGGCGGCGAACAGATTTTCCTTGCTCGTGTAGTAGCGGTAGATCAGGGACTTGTTGGCCTGCGCGCGCTCCGCGATCCGCTCGATCCGGGCCCCGCCGATCCCCGCCGCGGCGAACTCCTCGGCGGCCGCGGCGAAGATCCGGGCGCGGGTGGCGTCAGCGTCGTACGGCATCGCTCAAATGTAGGCGGATCAGTAGCCGGCCTCGTCCAGGGCCTTGGTGGTGAGGGCGCGGCCGAGGTCGATCATCTCGCCGGCGCGGTGGAAGTCCATGACCCGGCCGGCGGTGACCGGGACGGCGATGTGGAGGTCCGGGGGCAGGCCGGCCATGCGGTAGCGGGCGATCAGGTCCTGCATGGCGTCCAGCGACGAGGAGACGACGTCGCTGAGGCGCAGGTCGCTGGGGAGTGCGGCGTCCTCGAACGGCTCCGGTCTGCCGGGGGTGCGGCTCTGGAACGCGTGGCGCAGGCGGTCGCGCCAGATGTCGAGCCGGGCCGGGCCCGCTTCGGCTCTGATCGGCGCCGCGGACTCGTGGTCGGGGCGGCGGGCCAGCAGGGAGACGGCGATGGTCAGGTCGGCGGGGGCCGAGGCCGTGGGTTCGATGGGTACGGGGTTGAGCAGCCCGCCGTCGGCCAGCAGCCGCCCGCCGATGACCACCGGGGTGATCAGGCCGGGGATGGCGATCGACGCGCGGACCGCCGAGCGCAGCAGTCCCCGCTGGAACCAGACCTCGCGGCGGGTGTTGATGTCGGTGGCAACCGCTGTGTACGGGATGGGCAGCTGCTCGATCTCGACGTCGGTGAGGAACTCGTTGAGGTGGACGATGAGCCGGTCGGCGGTCATCGCGCCGGGCGTCGACCACTTGGGATCGATCATCCGCAGCACGTCGCGTTGTTTGAGGCCGACCGCCCAGTCGGTGAACTCCTTGAGCCGCCCGGCCGCCATGACGCCGCCGACGAGGGCTCCCATGGACGAGCCGGCGACCGCGACGATCTCGAAGCCGCGCTCGTCGAGGACCTGGAGCACGCCGATGTGCGCGAAGCCGCGGGCGCCACCGGAACCCAGCGCCAGCGCGACCCGCCGTTGCTGGGACATGCCCCGATGATAGTGGAGCGGACGGACGGCGTCCGTCCGCTCCGGGCGTACCCATCAGATGGTTCTGACCAGTTCTTTCTCGGGTTCGGCGGCGAGCTGGCGGGTGAGCTGCTCGCCCTCGACGTCGATGTTCGGCAAGGCCTTGTCGAGCCACTTCGGAAGCCACCAGGCCGCCTTGCCGAGCAGGGACAGGACCGCCGGGACGATCGTCAGCCGGACGACGAACGCGTCGATCAGGACGCCGAACGCCAGGGCGAAACCGAGGGACTTGATGATCGTGTCGTCGGCGAGGATGAAGCCCGCGAACACGCTGATCATGATGAGGGCGGCGGCGGTGACGACCCGTGCGCCGTACTTGACGCCGCTGATCACCGCGTCGTCCGGGGTGGCGCCGTGGACGTACTCCTCGCGGGCCCGGGTGACCAGGAAGAGCTCGTAGTCCATGGCCAGGCCGAACAGGATGCCGATCAGGAAGATCGGGATGAAGCTGACGATCGGGCCCGTGGACTCGACGCCGAGCAGGCTGTTGAGCCAGCCCCACTGGAAGACCGCGACGACCGCACCGAACGTGGCGGCGACCGACAGCAGGAACCCCGCGGTGGCCTTGATGGGTACGAGGATCGAGCGGAACACGAGCATGAGCAGGATGAACGCCAGCCCGACCACGACCGCGAGGTACGGCAGCAGCGCGTCACTGACCTTCTCGGAGACGTCGATGTTCAGCGCCGCGGTGCCGGTGACGGCGAGCGTGGCGCCCCCGGTCATGGCGGTGAAGCTCTTCTCCTGGGCCCGGATGTTGTGCACGAGGTCCTTGGTGTCCTCGCTGGTCGGGCCGCTCTTCGGGATGACGCTCAGGATCGCGGCGTCGCCGGCCCGGTTGGGTGTCGGCGCGGTGGCCACGACCACGTCGCCGAGCCCGGAGATGATCTTCTGTGCCTGGGTTCCGGCCTCGGCCGCCTTACCCCCGGCGGCCTGGATCACGATGATCAGCGGGCCGTTGAAGCCGGCCCCGAAACCCTCGGAGAGCTGGTCGTACGCCTTGCGCTGGGTGGAGTCCGGTGCCGCCGTGCTGTCGTCGGGCAGGGCGAGCCGCAGGTCGAGCGCGGGGATCGCGATGACGGCGATCGCGGCGACCGGGACGAGCAGGGCCAGGACGCGGTTCTTGACGACCAGGCGGGCCCAGCGCTCGCCGAACGCGGTCTTCGCGGGCTGCTCGTGCTTGCCGGCGGCGGTGCGCTGCGCCTTGGGCAGAACCTTGATGCCGGCAAAGCCGAGCAGGGCCGGCAGCAGTGACAGGCTGACCACCACGGCGACGGCGACGGTGGCCGCCGCGGCGAAGCCCATCGCGGCGAGGAACGGGATGCCGACCACGGCGAGCGCGGCCAGGGCGATGACGACTGTCAGACCGGCGAACACAACGGCGGACCCGGCGGTGCCGACCGCGCGGCCGGCCGCCTCCTCCCCGTCGCGGCCCTCGGCGAGCTCATGGCGGTACCGGGAGACGATGAACAGCGCGTAGTCGATGCCGACGGCCAGGCCGAGCATCAGTGCGAGCGCCGAGGTGGAGCTGGACAGGTCGAAGAAGCCGGTGGCGATCTGGATGCCCGCCATGCCGACGCCGATGCCGATGATCGCGGTCAGCAGGGGCAGGCCGGCGGCGACGAGCGCGCCGAACGTGATCACGAGGACCACGGCGGCCACGGCGACGCCGAGGACCTCGGTGGCACCGGCCTCCGTGGCGGCGACGGTGGCGTCCCCGCCGTACTCCACCTCGATCCCCGACGATGTGACGCTGTCACCGGCGGCGGTCAGGCCGTCGCGGGCCGCATCGGTGAGGTCGGGGGCGGCGACCGTGTAGGTGACGGTCGCGTACGCGGTCTGCGCGTCCTGGGACACGGTCTTCGACTCGAACGGGTCGGCAACGGCGGCCACCTGAGGCGCGGCCTTCAGCGCGGCGACGGCCTTCTCGATCGCCGCTTTCTGGGTGGCACCGGTCAGCTTCGCGTCGCCGTCGACGGTGAAGACGACCTTGGCGCTCGCGGTGTTGCCACCACCGCCCATCTTCTCGGAGATGACGTCGAGCGCCTTCGAGGACTCCGTGCCAGGGATGGAGAACGCGTTGCTGGTCGGCCCGGACAGCGTCGCCGCACCCACGCCCATCAGGGCGAGCACCAGGACCCACAGGGCCAGCACCAGCTTGCGGCGCCTGAACGAGAACCGGCCGAGCCGGTAAAGCAGAGTCGCCACGTGATCCCCCTAGAAGTGCAGTCACTTTCCATTCGGCTCGATCACGGTAAGCCTTAAACTTGCCGAACAGCTAGTTTCTAACTAGCCATGCGGCAAGCGTCACACTGGCCGCTTGGCAAGTATCGAACTGTCCGGTTGGCAAGTATCGAACTGTCCGGTTGGCAAGTACCGAACTGGCCGCTTGGTAAGTACCGAACTGGCCGCTTGACAAGTTACGAACAGATTTCGATAGGCTGAGGGCTCTCCAGGAGACGAGGAACCGTGGCGTCAGCAACCGGGCAGCGACCCCGCGGGGCGGGGCGGCTGCAACTGCACGGCGTGGCACTGCGCCTGTTCGCGCAGAACGGCGTGGAGGGCACCTCCCTGCAGGCCATCGCCGACGAGATGGGCGTGTCCAAGGCCGCGGTCTACTACCACTACAAGACCAAGGACGAGCTGGTCCTGGGCGTGCTGGCCCCCGTGGTCGAGGCCCTCGAGGCGATGGTGGCGCGGATCAGGACCCGGCGCGGCCGGCAGGCCCGCCTCGACGAGCTGCTCACCGGCGTCGTCAACCTGGCCGTCGACTACCACGAGCAGTTCGCCGTCATGCTCGGTGATCCCGCGGTCGGCGCACTGCTCACGACCCACGCCCTCACCCAGGGCTGGGACGAGCTGGCCCACCTCGTCGTCGACCCGTCGGACCCGTCCACCCGGATCGCCCTGTCACTGTTCGGCGCGGGCATCGTCGGCCCGCTGCGCGACCCGGAGCTGAGCAAACTCGGCCCTGAGGTCCTGCGCGAGCAGCTGACCACCCTCGGCCGCCGCCTCCTGCAGATCCGCCGCCGCCCCACTCCCGCCTGACGAATCCCTACACGATCGTAAAGTAGATTCTTATACGATCGTAAAGTAGACGCCTATACGATCGTAAAGTCTGCTGCTACTCTGGCAGCCATGGTCACCGCCGCCGGAAAGCAACGTTTTCTCGACGCCGCGATCCGGCTCTTCGCCCGGCACAGCGTGGCCGGTACCTCGCTGCAGATGATCGGCGACGAGCTGGGCGTCACCAAGGCCGCCGTCCACCACCACTTCCGCTCCCGGCAGGAGCTGCTCCTCGCCGTGATCGAGCCGGTATGCGCCGAGCTGCTGGAAACCGTCGAGGCCGCCGAGGCACTGCGCGGCCGGCACGCCAGGGCCGAGCGGGCCCTCACCGGCTTCGTCGACGTCGTGCTGGGCCATCGTGAGCTGCTGCCCGTGCTCACCGGCGATCCCGGGGCCACCGAGCTGCTCGGCTCCCATCCCGGGCTCGCCGCCGTGACCGGGCGGATGATCGGCCTGCTCGCCGCTGCGGACCCCGGGCCCGGGCCCGGCGGGCGGATCAGGGCCGACATCGTCCTGTCCGGGATCGCCTGCGCGGCCGCCCCGGGACGTAACGACGTCGCGCCGGACAATCTGCGTACCCATGTCGTCGATGCCGGCCGGCGCACCCTCGGCCTGCGTACCCCCCGCCCTGGAAGGACCACCCCGTGAGCAAGCCCGCAGTTCTGATCGTCGGCGCAGGCGCCGTCGGTCATGCCCTCGGCTACCACCTGCACCTGGCCGGCGCCGACGTCACCTTCCTGGTGCGCCCGGGCCGGGTGCCCGCGTTCACCGCTCCGCGGCAGCTGTACGACTACAACGACGACGTGCTGAAGACCTTCGACGGGTATCGCACCGTCGACGGCACCGCGGAGCTCGACGGGCAGGCGTTCGCGTTCGTCGTCGTCACCCTCGACGGGCACGCCAGCCGCACCGATCAGGGCACCGCGACGCTGCGCGCGGTCGGTGAGCTCATCAGCGGCACCGACGCCGTCGTGCTGATGGACGGCATCGGCGTCGACCTGCGGGCATTCTACCGGGAGACGCTGGGCATCCCCGATGAGCGGCTGCTCCATGGTTTCCTGGGCATGCTCGCCCACCAGGGCAGCGCGGGCCTGCCCGTGCCGGCGGGTGCGGACGCGGCGGCGATCGCGGCCGCCGAGATCTGCTACGTGCATCCTTCGAGCAGGATCGGGTTCACCATCGTGCGTACGCATCCGGTGGCCGCGAAGCGCTTCGCGGCCCTGTACGACCGCAGCAAGGTCTCGCGCTGCGGGTTCATGAGCCCGAAGATCGCCGACGTGGTCGGCAGCGCTGTCTTCACCATCTACGCCGCGTGGGACATCGCCGGCTGGCCGCCGATCGGCACCGTCGTGGCCGACAGGGAGCTCTGGTCGCTGGCCTGCCGGGCGCAACGGGAGATCCTGACGCTGCCCCGCAACCGCGCCGTCGGGAAGGTCGCAGGGGCGTTGCTGGGGCCACGCCTCACCGCAGCGATCCACCAGGGCCAGCAGAAGCAGATGCTCCCGCTGGACACCGCGGCGTTCAACCGCTTCCACCACGGCGGCAAGGTCAAGGCGCAGGACACCCGGGTCCTGCGTGACTTCGCCGCCGAGGGGGAGCGCCTCGGCCGCCCGATGACGGCCCTGCGGGAGCTTCTGTCCCGGATCCCCTGAACGCGCGGACCTCAGTCCAGCTCGCGGCGCATGCGCAGGCTGCGGATGTGGTCGTCGGTGCGGGAGAGGGTGGCCCGCACCGTGTCCATCGGCTGGAAGCCGCGCGAGCGGTAGAAACCGATCCCGGCCCGGTCACCGAGGAAGACCGACACCCACATCTCGGTCCCGCCGGCCGCGCGGATCTGCTCGGTGACCCGTTCCAGCAGCAGGGTGCCCAGGCCACGGCCGCGGACCGCCGACTCGAGGTAGACCCGGGACAACTCGCCGACGCCGGGGGCGGTCATGCCACCACCCGCCGCACCCAGGACCCGGCCGTCCTCCTCGACCACCTGGTAGCCGAACCAGTCCGGGGGCGCCGGCGACACGTCCTTGGCGACCCGGGGCTCCTGGTAGAACTCGGCGACGCTGCGCTCGATGTACCCCTCGGGAAGCAGGTCGCGATAGGTCTCGCGATACGCCGCGGAGCAGATCGTGGCGATATCGACCACATCGGCGTCGACGGCTTGACGGACAACGGCGGTCATCGATGATCCTGGCACGCCGACCAGAGTAGATCGTCTTCTCCCCGATGACCCTGGATGTAGAGCACGTCCGACGGATCAGTTGTTGCAGACCATGCCGCGAGGCTGAATGGTGCGCCGGACACCGGGGCAGATCCTCGCCGCTACTGCAAACTGATCAAAGAATCAGGCCAGCAGCGATCGGACCCGGTGGACGAGGTCGTGGGGGCTGAACGGCTTGATCAGATAGTCGTCCGCGCCGATGGTGTAGCCCAGGCTGACGTCGTCGTGACCGCCGAGGGAGCTCAGGATGATCACGGGGATCCGGACCGTGGCCCGCAGCTCCTGCAGCTGGTAGACGACGTCGAAACCGGTCAGCCCGGGCATCGACACGTCGAGGATGACGAGGTCCGGCAGGTGGGTCTCGGCGATGTCGAGTGCCGTCGAGCCGTTGTCGGTGCTCAGCACGTGATACCCGGCGGTCCGCAACTTGACCTCGATCAGCTCCCGGATGCCCTCGTCGTCATCGGCGACCAGGACGGTGGCCGCCTCCCGCGAGGCGACCGGGCCGGTGGCCACCCCCGGCGAGGCGACCAGGACGGTGGGCGCCCCCGCCGAAGCGACCGGGCCGGTGGCCGCCCCGGGCGAGGCGACCGGGCCGGCCGGCAGGGTGGGCGCCGAGGGCGCTGGGGTGATCGTTGCCATGCGCAGTCCATCGGCCTGACTGTTCCGGCGCTGAGCACACCCCGCGTTGCAGCACGGGAGTGATCAGCCGTGCCGGTGCGGCGCGGCCCCCGGGTCCGGGGTGCCGGTGCCCAGATCGACACCCGGGCCGGGCTCACCGGCCTCGACACCCACCCGCTCCGGCGTGACGTGCGCGGCCCGGGCCATGGCCTCGCGTACGGCCAGCACCTGACCGTCGCTGAGGATCGCGCCGAAGTACCGGACCGTGAGCCCGGCAGCTTGCACGGTGGTCTCGTAATGGTTCAGCGAGTCCGACAGGACACCCTCCCTGTCCTCGGCATCGCGGACCGCCGCCGGGGCGACCCCGGCGGCGGGGACGACCGCGAACGTGAGGTCGTGCACCAGCACCGGCTCGACCACGTAGAACCCGACGTCCGCGGGCCGGTGGTCACGCATGAACGCCTCGGCCTCGACGACCGTGGTGCCCTCGGGCAGCACCACGGTCAGCTCCGGGACCAGGTATCCGAGCAACTCGGCGCTGAAGACCGCGAACGTGGACTCCGTCAGCGCGCCGACGCCGGCACCGGTCGCGGCCGACCGCAGCTCCCGGGCGACGTGCCGCGGGTCGGCGCCGGTGACCGGGTGGATCGCGACCGCCGCGCGCCGGTGCACCAGCGGCCCGTCGAAGCTGGTCGTGGCCCGCGCGTCACCGGCGTCGTCGGCCGCCACCTGCGCGGCCGGCGCGGCCGGGGCCGGTGGGACGGTCTCCGCGGGGCGGAAGAACCAGACGCCCGCACCGCAGAGTGCCACCGCCCCCAGCACGAGGGGGATCTTCCTCATGTGCCCGGCGCGTAGCTCGGGGCGTAGACGACCGGTGTCTCGGGCTCGTACTCCACGTACGGCGGATCCGAGGCCACCGGGTCGTTGGCGTTGAGGTCGCCGACAGCGAACTGGATCATCATGTCGCTGTCCTCGTGCACCAGGTTGTGGCAGTGCGTCATGTAGCGACCGCCGGTGTTGCCGTCCCCGGTCGTGAACTGCATGAGCGCCGACACCGTCTCGTTCTCGCCCAGGTAGAAGACGTCCTTGCCGCCGGACTCCCAAGCGTGCGCCTTGCGGTCCGAGGTGGTGTTGCGGGCGATGATCCGGGCGTCGATGAGGTGGATGTGCAGCGGGTGGAACCAGCCGCCGGACTCGTTGACCAGATCCCAGATCTCGATGTCGTACGGCTTCGGGTTGCCCAGGATCCGCTGGAAGTTGCTCTTCTCCACGTCCGCCCACGTCTCACCGTTGACCGTCCACAGGCCGCTCTTGCGCTGGACCCGCAGGGTGCGCCGGACCTTGGCCATCTCCGGCGTGAGCTTGTTGACCTCGATCGCGCCGCGATTCGCCCACGGCTGCGGTCCGAGATCCAGCGTCTTCGGGATCGCGTAGGTGTCCGGGGCCCCCGAATCGGCGACGACCTCGAACTGCATGACCTTGCCGGTGTTGGCGAAGTCCACATTGTTCTTGTTGCTCAGGTTCTTCAGCTCGATCTTCTGACCGGCCTTGTACTTGCGGAAGTCGATGAGGATCTCGTAGCGCTCGGCGACCCCGTGCCGCCAGGACGCGACGGCGTTGACCACGGGGGTCATGCCGGCGTCGGTGCCGACCACGTAGACCGGGTCGCCGGTGCTCAGCCCGAACCGGAACGACCGGGAGATGCTGCCCACCAGCACCCGGAACCGGTAGACCCGCGGCTTGACCGTCATCTTCGGCCACGGCACGCCGTTGACCAGCACGACGTCGCCCATGAACCCGGCGTGGTCGGCGTCCTCGAATGCGACCGAGCCGTCCGCCTTGAAGGCCATGTCGCTCACGACGAGCGGGACGTCGTACTCGCCCTGCGGCAACTGGGCGCGCTCGTACCAGTCGCTCAGGTGGTACTGGGCGGCCAGTCCGGCGAAGACGTTCTGCGCGGTCGTCCCGTGGTTGTGGTCGTGGTACCAGAGGGTCCGGGCCTGCTGCCAGTTCGGGTACTTGTAGGTCTTGCAGCACCCGGGAGCGGTCTGGTCGTTGGCGTACCCGTCGTACTGCGGCAGCGACGCCGAGCCGTGCAGGTGCGTGACGGTGCTGTACTTACCGCCGTGCAGCGGGCTGACCCCCAGCGTGTTGGAGATCCGCACCTCGCTGCGGGTGCCCTGGGGAACCTTGATGGTCGGCCCGGGGAAGATCCCGTTGTAGCCGGCCAGGGTCGTCAGCAGGCCGGGCACGATGGCGGCCTGGCCGACCTTCTGGGTCAGGCGGTAACGCTGGTACGGCCCGGCGTCGTCCACGCCCTGCTCGGCCGGCATCAGCAGCGGTGGCCGCCGGAACAACGCGGCGTACGGCGTCGGCGTGTTCTTGGCAGCCAGCTTGCTCGACGCGGCCATGACCTCGCCGCCGGCCGCCGCGACGAGCAGTCCGCCGCCCCCGAGAGCCAGTGCGCCCCTTAGCAGATTGCGCCGGCTCATATTGGTGCTTGTCATCCCACATCTCCCCGTTGATCTTCCATGTCCTGCTCAACGCAGGTAACACCAGGGAGTATTCGGGCGATCGGGCAGTATTTTCGGCGTTTTGTACTAATTGGGTAGGCGGCGTCGCAGAAGCGCGCCGCCTACCCTTTTCAACTAGTTTGTAACCTGCACGTTAGAGGCCAGAACCCGGCCTCCGATGCTGGTGACGAGGCTGATCGTGGTCACCCCGGCGGGCGCCGGTCCGGTGACCCGGATGCTGAACGCGCCGGTCGCGTCCACAGCTACCGGAGCGCCGATCACCTTGCCGGTCAGGGTGCTGCCGAGCACCGCTTCCACCCGCTGGCCGATGAGCAGACTGCTGGTGCCCGAGATCCGCCACTCGTTGTTGCCCGTGCGGTAGCGCACCGCCAGCCCCGAGAGCGTCTCCGGCGACGGCCGCACGGTCACCTGAGCAGTGGCGACGCCGGCCGGGTTACGGACGGTCAGCTCCAGGACCACCGGGTCGTTGGCGTAGACGAAAGCCGGGTTGGGCCCGGGAGCCGCCGGCAGAACCTGGCCCGGATAGGTGAAGGTGGGACGCGATGTCATCGCACCGGTGAGTGTCACCGCGGGTCCGGACACCTGCCGCCACGCGTACGACTCCACAGCGGTCGACCGGGAACCGTCCAGCGCCACCGCGCGACCGCGGACCACGGTCTGGTCGGCACCCGCGTCCGCCTTCGGAGCGACAGCACCGGTCACGTCGATCGTCACCGTCACGGGCGTGCCGGAACCGCCCGGCCCGGTCACCTCGAGCGTGAACACGTACGTCCCCGCCGCGGCCGGTACGAACGTGGCGGTGGAGGTCATCGCATTGCTCAGCGCCACCGACGGACCCGCGGTCTGGGTCCACTTGTACCGGTCGATCTCACCCGTCGAACCGGTGCCGTCGAGACGTACGGTCTGCCCGATGATCGCCGTGGAGTCCGCGGTCGCACCGGCCACCGGTGCGCCGGGCAGGAACGGGTGCCCGCTGCCGATGATGCTCGCCGTGGCCGTGCCACCCGCCGCGGATGTGACGGTGACGGTGGCAGGCGGGGCCTCGACCCCGGCGAACGGGGAACCGCCGAGCACGCCGAACCCGGTCGCGGTCAGTGCGGGCCGGCCGGCCTTGTCGCTCGAGGTCGCCGCGACGGACAGCTCCTGCGCGTCCGCGTCGTAGCTCAGCCCGGTGATCTGCACGACGTCGACGAGTTTGCGGGTCTTGCGCGGCACCGGCCGGTCACCGGCGTTGACCACCTCGAGCGACGTCCCCGAAGGCACCGGGCCGGTGATCGGGAATCGGCCGTAGTAGTGGCCGCTGGAACCCCGGAGCCGGGTGTTGCGGAAGCCGAGCGCCGCGTTGCCGACGACCTCGATGGCCTGCCCGGGCTCGCTGGTGGCGTACACCTCGGCCACCCCGGAGCCGTCCGCGGCGGTGCTGTAGGTCGCCTGGTCGAGGTCGACGCCGGCGTTGGTGGCGTACCGGCCCTGGACGCTGAACAACTCGGTGAAGCCGACCTGGCCGAGCACCGCGCCGCCGGCCGGGTCGAGCTTCTCGATCCGCACGAAGTTCGTGTTGTACGGGCTCCCCACGACCTTGTGGTTCACGCCGGGGTCCCCTGCGTAACCGGCGGGGGCGGCCGGGGCGACGGCCGGGTCCCACGTGAGGAACGGCCCGATCCGCGAGTTGAGCACCTGCCCGAACGCCCCCGGCACCGCGCCGACGTCCTCGGTCATGTTGATGCCCTTGGCGGTCGCCACGAGGTCGTCGACGCCGTACGGGTGGGTGATCCGGTAGCGCTCCCCCGCCGGCGCCGCGAACCGGATCCGGACCCGGCCGAAGACGATCTCGTCCCCGGCGACCACCTCGTCGTTGGCGAAGGCACCCTCGACGTTGAGCCCGATGGTGGCCTTCACCCCGTTGGTCAGCGTGAGCTCCGCGCCGTCGAGCTGGTAGAAGAACTCCCCGGGGAAGTTGTCGGGGTAGGACACCGGCAGATCGGGGTTCGGGACCTCGTCGGCCAGCGCCGGGCAGAGCGGGTCGTCGAACGAGACACACCCTTCGAGCCGGACGTTGTTGCTGTCGCGGTACCAGGCGGGGAAGCCGTGATCGGCGATCGGCCCGACCTGGACGAGCTTGCCGGAGCGGGCGGCTGCCGGGGGCACGACGACCGCCATCGCCGTACCCCCGATCGGGGCCACGATCGTCACGATCACCCCCAGCACCAGCGCGACCCGTGTGAATCTGTTTTTCATGGAACTCCTGCCAGAGCGGACATCGGACCGAGGTCTAACGACCGCCTGGCCGAGAAGATCTATTCGGCGTCGGTGCAGTCGACGTCGCCACCCGGCAGGGTTCCCCCGCTCAGGAAGGTGACGGTCGCCTGATCGGCGCACGCGGAGCCGGCGTGGTAGACGTAGTGGCCGCCGTTGTCGACGCCGACGAGGGCGGACCGGCCACCGAACTCGGCGTGCAGGCCGGCCGCCGAGTCCCACGGCGTGGCGTTGTCGCGGCGGTTCTGCAGGATGAGGACGTTGCGGGCACCCGTGGCGCTGACGGTGATCGGCCCGTCGATCGGCTGGTTCGGCCAGAAGGCGCACGGCCAGACGTTCGCCGGCATCCCGGCGGTCAGCGGCCAGGCCTCGCGGTCGGCGGCCACGGCGGCCTGGTAGCCGTCGGCGCCGGCCGGCCACGCGACGTCGCCGCACATCAGGGCCACGAACATGGAGGCCTGGTTGTCCGCGGGCACACCCGGGGTGGCCGGCGGCTGGGTCAGGGCCTGAGCGATCAGGGCCTTGTCGGCGTCGGTGAGCTTGCCGTCGGCGAGATCGGCGGCGGCGGTCCACAGCTGGGGCACCATCGGCAGGGTCTCGTTGTGCAGCAGCAGGGCGTACGTCAGGTTGCGCAGCAGTGACCCGTCCAGGGCGGCCTGCGTGCCCGGGATCGGCGCCGGCGTGCGGTCGAGCCGGTCGGCCAGGGCGAGGTAGGAGTCGGTGACCTGCTCGACCGTCCTGCCGCTCTGCTTCGCGGCGACGGCGGCCGCGTCGGGGAACCGTTCGGCCATACCCTTGCCCCACGAGCCGACCTCACCGGCCCAGGCCTTCGCCGGGTCGACGTTGCCCTCCAGGATCAGCTTGCCGGTCCGGTCCGGGAACAGCATGTCGTACGCCACCCCGAGATAGGTCCCGTAGGACTGCCCCCAGTAGGCGAGCTTCTCGACGCCGAGCGCCTGGCGGATCCAGTCGAGGTCCCGGGCGGTGCTGGCGGTGTTGTAATACTTCAGGTCCGGGACCGCCGAGCACTTCTGGGCGATCGACTTGGCGGCCTCGACGTTCGCGGTGATCGAGCCGTCCGCGGCCGGGAACGGGAAGAGCCCGTACACGGGCAGCTCCCCCAGCCCGCAGCTCTGCGGGTTGCTGTGCTCGACACCGCGCGGGTCGAAGCCGATCAGGTCGTACTCGGCCAGGACGGACGCGGGCAGCGTGGGGGCCACCGCGGAGGGCGTGCCGAGGCCCGGCAGCGCGGGACCGCCGGGGTTCAGCACGAGCGCGTCGCGGTGCTCGCCCGCCTTGGCGGTGGACAGCTTGGACACGGCGATCGCGATCGTGGCCGAGCCCGGGTCCTGGTAGTTGAGCGGGACCTGCACGGTCGTGCAGGTCTGCCGGGCGTCACCCGGCGTCGGGCACGCTCCCCACACGAGTGCGGGCGCGGAAGCCGACGACTCGAATGCGACGGGCTTGTCCTCGTCGTCGGCGGCCTCGCAGCCGGTCAGCGCGATCCCCGTCAGCGCCGCGACGGTCATTACTGCAGCGATCTTTCTCATGCCTGAACGCTATTTACCGGGGTGGATCCCCCGAATCCCTCCGGGGTGGACGAAGTGGGGTAGCTCGCACGGGGGACAGCGGGTTCAGGCGGGCAATCCGTCGAGGCGGGCCAGGACCTGGAGCATGACCTCGTCGGCGCCGGCCCCGATCGAGGTCAGGCGGGTGTCGCGGAGCAGGCGGGCGGTCCAGGTGTCCTCCAGGTAGCCCATGCCGCCGTGGAACTGCAGGCACCAGTCGGCGACCTCGCGGACGAGCCGGCCCGCCTTGAGCTTGGCGACCGTCGCCATCCGCGTGATGTCCTCACCGGCCATGAGGGTCTCGCAGGTGACCAGGTTGTGACTGCGCAGCAGCTCCACCTCGGCCTGCAGCTCGGTGAGGCGGAACGCGACGTACTGCCGCTCGGCCAGGGGACGGCCGAAGACCGTGCGGTCACGGACGAAGGCACGGGTACGGTCGAGCGCGTACTGACACTGCCCGACCGCGGTGTACGCGGCGAACATGCGCTCGGTGACGAACTGGCGCATCTGCTGCTGGAATCCGCGCCCTTGCGTGCCGATCGTGTTGGCGACCGGCACCCGGACCTCGTCCAGCACGAGCTCGGCGGTGTCGGAGCAGCGGTTGCCGAGCTTCGAGAACGTACGCGCGACCGTGAAGCCGGGCAGGTCGGTAGGCACCACGATCTGCGACATCCCGCGGTAGCCGGTCTCGCCGGGCGAGGTGCGGGCGAGCAGGCAGAGCCAGTCGGCCTGGGCGCCGTTGGTGATGTAGACCTTGCTGCCGCTGATGACCCAGTCGTCGCCGTCGCGGACCGCCCGGGTGCGCAGCTGGGCCACATCGGAGCCGGTGCCGGGCTCGGTGACGGCGATCGCGGCGACCATCCGCCCGGCGATCGCGGGCGCGAGGTACTGCTCCTTCAGCTCGGGGCTGCCGTACTCGTGCAGGGACGGGGTCGCCATCATCGCCTGCACGCCGATCGCCATCGGGACGCCGGTCGCGTGGATGCGCCCGTACTCCTCGGCCGCCACGAGCTGGAAGCTGGGGTCGGCGCCCTCGCCGCCCCACGCCTCGTCGTATTCCAGGCCGAGCAGGCCCAGCGCGGCGACCTTGGGGAACAGGTCGTGCAGCGGCATGCGGCCCGCGGCCTCCCAGCCGTCGACGTGCGGGTTGATCTCGGTGTCGACGAACCGGCGGACGCTGTCCCGGAACGCGTGATGGTCCTCGTTGAGCCGCATCGGCCGACCGTAGCGAAGGGCCCGGCCGAGAAACAAGCACGCTTGCTTGTTTTTTGCCGCTGTGCCAATGTCAGGTCGCATGACGACCGAGACGCTCCGGGTCGGTAACTGCTCCGGCTTCTACGGCGACCGGTTCACCGCGATGCGCGAGCTGCTCGAGGGCGGCGGGCTGGACGTGCTCACCGGCGACTACCTGGCCGAGCTGACCATGCTGATCCTGGGCCGCGACCGAGCCCGTGACCCCGCGACCGGCTATGCCAGGACGTTCCTCGCCCAGCTCGAGGACTGTCTCCGGCTCGCCCTCGACCGCGGTGTCCGCATCGTCGCCAACGCGGGCGGCGTCAACCCCACCGGCTTGGCGGCGGCCGTGCGTGACCTCGGCCTCACCACCAGGATCGCAGTGGTACGCGGTGACGAGCTCGACCCCGGCAAGCACGCCTATCTCGGGGCGTTCGGGATCGCCCGTGCCCTCGAAGCCGGCGCCGACGTCGTGGTGACCGGCCGCGTCACCGATGCATCGCTGACCATCGGGCCGGCGATCGCGCACTTCGGCTGGGGCCGCGCCGACCTCGACTCGCTCGCCGGGGCCACCGTTGCCGGTCACGTGCTCGAATGCGGCACCCAGGCCACGGGTGGGAACTACGCGTTCTTCACCGAGCTGGACGACCTGGGCGCCCCCGGTTTCCCGATCGCCGAGCTGCGGGCAGACGGGTCCAGCGTCATCACGAAGCAGCCGGGGACGGGCGGCGCGGTCACGGTCGGCACGGTCACCGCCCAGCTCGTCTACGAGATCGGCGACGCGCGCTACGCCGGGCCCGACGTCACCACCCGCCTCGACACGGTCCGGTTGCGGCAGGCGGGCCCGGACCGGGTCGAGATCTCAGGGGTACGCGGGGAGCCGCCCCCGCCGGACCTGAAAGTCGCCTGCACGGCGGTCGGCGGCTACCGCAACGAGATGACCGTCGTGCTGACCGGCCTCGACATCGACGCCAAGGCCGCACTGTTCCGCCGGCAGTTCCCGGACGACGGCCCCGCCGAGGTCGAGTGGACCCTCGCCCGGCTCGACACCGCGGACGCCGCCACCCAGCAGCAGGCCTCCGCGCTGCTGACCGTCGTCGCCCGGCACGCCGACCCGAAAGTGGTGGGCCGCGCGTTCACGAACGCCGCCGTCGAGCTGGCGCTGGCCAGTTACCCCGGCTTCTTCAGCACCACGCCGCCAGGAGACGCCCGCCCCTACGGCGTGTTCACCGCCGAGTACGTCCCGCAATCCGTCCCCGCCCACGAGGTGGTCCTCGACGACGGAACCGTCACCCGGATCGGTCCGCCGACGGTGACCCGCCCGCTGGAACCACTGCACGGACCGGCCGCCTCGCCGGTCTCCCCGCCGGTCGAGTCCTCGGCAGGGACCGGCTCGGGACCGGTGCGCGGCGCTGGCTCGGGACCGGAGCGCGGGGCCGGCTCGGGACCGGAGCGCGGGGCCACAGTGCGGCGGGCGCTCGGCACGGTGGTGGGGGCGCGGTCGGGGGACAAGGGCGGGGACGCGAACATCGGGCTGTGGGTTCGGGACGTCTCGGCGTACCCATGGCTGGAGAACTTGATCTGTGAAGAGACCGTGCGGGAGCTGTTGCCGGAGACGGCGGGGCTGGCGATCCGGATCACCCGGCTGCCGAACCTACTGGCCGTGAACGTGGTGATCGAGGGGCTGCTCGGCGCGGGTGTCGCCTACAACGCGCGGTTCGACCCGCAGGCCAAGGGGCTCGGCGAATGGCTGCGGTCCCGGCACGTCGAGATCCCTGTGGAGGTACGGTGACCGTCCTGCGGTCCACGCTAGCGCCGGACGAAGCCGCGCGGCAGTCCATGCTGGACGCGCTCGCCGAGGTCGCCGCCGAGACAGCGAAAGCCGTCGCCGGCGGCGGGGAGAAGGCCGTCGCCCGGCACCACGCACGCGGCAAACTCACCGCCCGGGAACGCATCGAGCTGCTGCTCGACCTGGACGCGCCGTTCCTGGAGCTGGCCGCGCTGGCGGGATACGGCTCCAGCTTCGCCGTGGGTGGCAGCGTGGTCGCCGGGATCGGGGTGGTCAGCGGCGTCGAGTGCCTGCTGATCGCGAACGACCCGACGGTCAAGGGCGGGTCGAGCAACCCGTGGTCGCTGCGCAAGACGCTGCGGATGCACGAGATCGCCCGGCAGAACCGGCTCCCGGTCATCGCGCTGGTCGAGTCGGGTGGCGCCGACCTGCCCACGCAGAAGGAGGTCTTCATCCCGGGCGGCGCGGTCTTCCGGGACCTGACCCGGCTGTCCGCCGCGGGGATCCCGACGATCGCGCTGGTGTTCGGCACGTCGACGGCCGGGGGCGCGTACCTCCCCGGGATGAGCGACCACGTCGTGATGATCGAGAAACGGTCGAAGGTCTTCCTCGCCGGGCCGCCGCTCGTCAAGGCCGCCACCGGCGAGGACTCCGACGACGAGTCGCTGGGCGGCGCCGAGATGCACGCCCGCGTGTCCGGCCTCGCCGATCACTACGCCGCCGACGAGCAGGACGCCATCCGGATCGGCCGGCAGATCGTCGCGCGGCTCAACTGGCGCAAGGCGGGCCCCTGCCCGGGCGACACGGTGCCGCCGCGGTTTCCCGCCGAGGAGCTGCTGTCGATCGTGCCGCCCGACCTGCGGACCCCGTTCGACCCACGCGAGGTGATCGCCCGGATCGTCGACGACAGCGACTTCGACGAGGTCAAACCGCTCTACGGCGGCTCGCTGGTGACCGGCTGGGCGCGGCTGCACGGCTACCCGATCGGCATCCTCGCCAACGCCCGCGGCGTGCTGTTCAGCGAGGAGGCGCAGAAGGCGACGCAGTTCATCCAGCTCGCCAACAAGTCGGACACTCCCCTGCTGTTCCTGCACAACACCACCGGCTACATGGTCGGCAAGGAGTACGAGCAGCGCGGCATCATCAAGCACGGCGCCATGATGATCAACGCGGTCTCCAACTCCACGGTCCCGCACATCTCCCTGCTGATCGGCAACTCGTACGGCGCCGGCCACTACGGCATGTGCGGCCGCGCGTACGACCCGAGATTCGTCTTCACCTGGCCCAGCGCCCGCTCGTCGGTGATGGGCGCCAAACAGCTCGCCGACGTCACCTACCTGGTCTCCAAGGCGTCCGCGCAGGCCCAGGGCAAACCGTTCGACGAGGACGGCGCCCAGGTCGTCCAGCACATGATCGAACAGCAGATCTCCGCGGAGGCCATGCCCCTGGTGCTGTCCGGCATGGTCTACGACGACGGCATCATCGACCCCCGCGACACCCGCGACGTCCTGGGCGTCGCCCTCTCCGCGATCCACACCGCCCCGGTCCAGGGCACCACCGCCTTCGGCGTCTTCCGGATGTGAGCCCGATGATCACCAGTGTCCTCGTAGCCAACCGCGGCGAGATCGCCCGCCGCATCTTCACCACCTGCCACCGCCGCGGCCTGGCGACGGTCGCCGTCTTCAGCGACCCGGACGCCGGCAGCCCCCACGTCCACGAGGCCGACAGCGCCGTACGCCTCCCCGGCTCCACCCCCGCCGACACCTACCTCCGCGGCGACCTCATCATCGAAGCCGCCCGACGCGCCGGCGCCGACGCGATCCACCCGGGCTACGGCTTCCTGGCCGAGAACGCGGCCTTCGCCAGCGCGGTGCAGGCGGCCGGCCTGACCTGGATCGGCCCCAGCGCCGACGCGATCTCCCTGATGGGCTCCAAGATCGAGTCCAAGTCCCTGATGGCCGCCGCGGGCGTACCCGTCCTGGAGCGCCTCGACCCGGCCACCATCACCGAGGCGGACCTGCCGGTCATGGTCAAGGCTTCCGCCGGTGGTGGCGGGCGCGGCATCCGGATCGTCTTCTCCCTTTCCGACCTGTCCTCTGCCATCGACGAGGCCTCGCGTGAGGCGTCATCCGCCTTCGGGGACCCCACTGTTTTTTGCGAGCGCTACATCGCCACCGGCCACCACATCGAGGTCCAGATCATGGCCGACGCGCACGGTACGGTCTGGGCGCTCGGCGAACGCGAATGCTCCCTGCAGCGCCGCCACCAGAAGGTCATCGAGGAGGCCCCCGCCCCGCTCGTCGACCGGGTGGGCGGTGACCTGCGCAAACGCCTGCATGCCGCGGGCCGGGACGCCGCTGCCGCGGTCGGCTATGTCGGCGCCGGCACAGTGGAGTTCCTCGCCGACGACGACGGCGAATTCTGGTTCCTGGAGATGAACACCCGCCTCCAGGTCGAACACCCGGTCACCGAATGCGTCACCGGCACGGACCTGGTCGCCCTCCAGCTCGACATGGCCGAGGGCGCCCCGCTCACCGGCCCGGAACCAGCCATGACCGGCCACGCCGTCGAAGCCCGCCTCTACGCGGAGAGCCCGGTCGACGACTGGCGACCGCAGACCGGCACGGTGCATCTGTTCGACATACCTGCGGTGGAAGGCATCAGGCTCGACTCCGGCGTCGAGGCCGGCACGGTCATCGGCACGCATTACGACGCGATGCTGGCCAAAGTCATCTCGCACGCCCCCAGCCGCGTCGCCGCCATCCGCCAGCTCGCCGCCACCCTGCGCCGATCCCGCATCCACGGCGTGACCACCAACCGCGATCTGCTCGTGGGAAGCCTGCTGCACCCGACGTTCCTGGACGGCACGGCTTCCACGAGCTTCTATGCCGACCATCCGCCTGCCTCGCTGGTCATCTCTCCCGGGCTCGATCTCCAGCTCGCGGCCCTGATCGCGGCGTTGTCCGACGCCGCCCACGAGCGGGGACCCCTGCTTCCCGGTGTTGCCGGCGGCTTCCGGAACATTCCCGTCGGCTATCGCACGCGGGGGTATGCGATCGGCGACGTTTCGCTGCTCACGGCGTACCGTCTCGCCCGGGGAATTTTAGATGTTCCGGACCTGTCCGGAATCTCCTTGGTCTCGGCCTCCCCGGCCCGGGTTGTTCTCGACGTCGACGGCGTGCGCCGAGCCTTCCGCATCGGCCGCTTCGACGACACCGTGGTGATCGACAGCCCGGCCGGATCCCTCTCGCTGCGCCGCCTCCCCCGCTTCACCGACCCGTCCACCCAGCTCCCGCCCGGCGCCCTGACCGCCCCCATGCCCGGCACGGTCGTCCGCATCGACGTGGCGGTGGGCGAAACCGTCACAGCCGGCCAACCGTTGGTCCGCCTGGAGGCGATGAAAATGGAACACGCGGTACACGCCCCTGCGGCCGGCACGGTAACCGAACTCCCGGTGCGGGTAGGCCAGCAGGTCAGCCAGGGCACCCCGCTGGCAGTGGTGAGCCATGACGTCCCCACCTAAACAGGACCGCTCCCGCGCCACCCGCCAACGCCTCCTCGAAACAACCATCCACTGCCTGGCCACGGACGGCTGGGAAGTCTCGACGGTCGCCTTCATCGCCGCCCGCTCAGGCATCAGCCGAGGCGCGGTCCAACACCACTTCCCCACCCGCGAAGCCCTCATCCTGGCCGCCCTGGAACACATGTTCTCCTCGCGAGCCGCCCTGCTCGACAACCTCCCCGAACCCACCGGCACCGGCCCCGAACGCGTCCACGCCGTGGTCACCGGCCTGGTGGACGCCATCGGCGGCGAACTCTTCCAAGCCGCCCTCCAGGTCTTGACAGCAGCCGCCGCCGACCCCGACCTCCGCGCCGTGGTGGTCCCCCTGGAACGCCACTTCGCCCGAGGCGTCCACACCCGAGCCGTCCGCCTCCTCGGCGTGGACGACACGGACCCCGCGGTCCGCGCCCTGATCCAAGCCACCCTCGACCTCGCCCGAGGCCTGGCCCTGGCCAACATCCTCACCGACGACACCCGCCGCCGCACCCACGTCATCCAGGCCTGGTCCACCCAGCTGGCCGCCGCCCTTTCCTGACGGCCCATGAGGCCCGCAAACTCAAGCAAGTCGCCCACCCTCGCTGCGCCTTGCCGCCCAATCTGCGCCCACTGTCAAACTCGCCCCATCACTAATCTGCTGTCTCACCCGACGCCGGCCAAGCGGCTTGGTGCTGCGACCTGGCACTGTCCGGATCTGCCGATGACAACAAGGCGGCCAATGAACTCGTGGCACGGTGAGCACGACGATCGCCTCCCAGGATCCATCCGCCACCACTTCA
>NZ_BOQP01000080.1 GCF_018332715.1 Winogradskya consettensis
TAGGACTTACTCGTCTAGGCGTCGTTCTTGCCCCAGTTGCCGAGTACGACGATCGCCTCCCGCAAGGCGAGCCCGCGATCGGTCAGCGCATAGGCCCGGGTGTTGTGCCGAAGCGGCAGGCGGAGCAGCACGCCAGCCGCTTCGAGCTCGCGCAGGCGTGTCGCGAGCATGTTCGTCGGCACGCCGAGGTCGCGCTGCAGATCGCCGTAGCGTTGTGGCCCGTCGAGCAGACGTTCCACGATGAGCAGGGCCCACCGTGCTCCGACGATGTCGAGGGCCGCGGCGAGGTCACTCACGCTGTCGGATCGGCGTCCGCCTTCATCCAGAACGGTGAGTAGTGGTAGCCGTCGGGGTCGTCGAATTGGCGCTGGTACATGAAGGGGTAGTCGTCGGTGTCGCCAATTCGCCCGCCGGCGGCGCCGGCGCGGTCGACGAGCTCATCGACCGCCTCGCGGCTGCCCAGGTCGAACGAGACCGTGACCTTCGAGGGCGTCTGAGGTCCGCCGATCAACTCTTCGACTCCGCCGACGCTCGCGTACATCTCCCGGCTGCCGAGCATGACGTACTGCTCGGGTGCGATCGCGAAGCACGACACGTTGTGGTCGGACATCTCGGCGTTGAGGGTCCAGCCGAGGGCCGTGTAGAAGGCGGTTGCGCGCTCGACGCTCTCGACCGGGCAGGTGATGAAAAGGCTCATGACGACCATGCTTGCAAAATGCAAGTAGCCACGTCAAGCGCCATGCGTTCCGCGTAAGGGACGGCGTGTGCTGGGTGAACAGCTTCGAATTCAAAGCAGGTACGATCGTGGGGTGAGTGAAACGGCGCCAGGACCGAGCGCGGTGTTCCGGCGCGACCAGGCCGGCTGAGGCGGGGGAGAGCGATGGACCGCGCGTTGCTGGCGGACTTTCTCCGGGCTCGCCGGGAAGCACTGCAGCCGGAAGCGGTGGGGCTGCCGCGGGGCGCCCGGCGTCGTACCGGCGGCCTGCGGCGCGAGGAGGTCGCGGTGCTGGCCGGCATGTCGGCCGACTACTACAGCAGGCTCGAGCAGAAGCGTGGCCCGATGCCGTCCGAGCAGATGCTGGCCGCTGTGGCCGGGGCGTTGCGATTGAGCCCGAGCGAACGCGAGCACCTGTTCGCCCTCGGCGGGCATGCTGCTCCGCGGCGGACCCCGCCGGAGGACCGGGTCGGTCTTGCCATCAGGACCATCGCGGAGCAGCTCTCGGACACGCCCGCGATCGTGTTCTCCCGGTTCGGTGAGGCGTTGCTGCAGACCCCGGCGGCGATGGCGCTGTTCGGTGACTACACCCGGTTCGAGGGCCTGTCGCGCTATCTGGTCTATCGCTGGTTCACCGACCCGGCCCAGCGGGCCGTCTATCCGCCCGAGGATCATGACGTACGCGGCCGGGTCTTCACCGTGGACCTGCGGGCGGCGTACACAACCGATCCGGCGGGCACCGCCGGGGAGATCGTCGATGCCCTGCTGGCGGTCAGCCCTGAGTTCGCCGAGGTGTGGCGCCGGCACGAGGTGGACGTCACCCATCACCACGACCTCAAACGCTACCGCCACCCGGAAGTGGGCGAGTTGGAGTTGTACAGCCGGCGCCTGGTCGATCCCGACGAGGGCCAGGATCTGCTGGTCTTCATGGCCGAACCCGGATCACCGAGCGAGGCGAAGCTCCAGCGGCTGATCGCGTGACCCGAGCCTGACACTCGTATCCATGGTCTGCCGTACCGTGGATGACCAGAACATTCACCCGCCTCCCGTTCTGCGCCACGCTTGAGTGGTCGAACCGGGAAGGCGGTGAGCAATGTGGATCGGGAAATCCTGGAGCACTTCTTCCAGGTACGCCAGGACGTGGCGACACGTCACCGGATCAGCCCGGTCCTGGAGCTCATCGCCGGGCACCTGCCGCATTGTCCGGCGACGGTGTTCTCCCGGTTCGGCGAGGTGTTGCTGCAGACCCGTCCGGCGATCGCTTTGTTCGGCGATTACACCCGTACCGGCGGATCGTCGCATTTTATGGTCGATCGCTGGTTGAGCGATCCGTCTGCGCGTGAACGCTTTCTCGTCGAGGTGGGTGTCCCCGTTCGCCACCGCCCGAGGCGCTATCGGCATGTCGCCCTGGGCGAGGTGGAGCTGTACCGCCACCTGCTGCTCTACCCGGCGGAGCACCAGATGCTGCTGTTCTTCACCGCTGTCCCCGGCTCCGTCAGCCATTCAAAGCTCCGTGCCCTGGCAGCCGGAAGCAAAAACAAGGATTCGTCGCACCACAACCATTCCAGAAGGATGAGGTTCGTCATGAAGGCAGTGCGTTTCCACGAGTACGGCGCCCCCGAGGTCCTGCGTTACGAAGACGTGGACCAGCCGGTCCCCGCCGCCGGCGAGGTCCGGATCCGGGTGGCGGCGACGTCGTTCAACCCGGTCGAGGGCAACATCCGCTCCGGTGTCATGCGGGGCCCCATCGCGATCCAGCTGCCGCACACCCCCGGCATCGACATCGCGGGTACGGTCGACGCGCTCGGCGAGGACGTGACCGGTCTCGCCGTCGGTGACCGGGTCATCGGCGCCCTGCCGCTGACCAGCCCCGGCGCGGCCGCCGAGTACGTCATCGCCCCGGCCGGGATTCTGGCGGCAGCCCCCACGAGCGTCCCGCTGGTGGACGCCGCCGGACTTCCGCTGGTGGGGCTCACGGCATGGCAGGCGTTGTTCGAGCACGCGAAGCTGACCGCCGGCCAGCGGGTGCTGATCAACGGTGCGGGCGGCGTCGTCGGTGGCTACGCGGTGCAGCTGGCCAAGAACGCCGGTGCGTACGTGATCGCCACAACCGGCCCGCGCAGTTCTGAGCAGGCCAAGGTGGCGGGCGCCGACGAGATCCACGGCCCCGGGATCCCGGAGCTGTCCGAGCCGGTCGACGTCGTGCTCAACTTCGCCCCGATCGACCCGGAGCAGATGGCCGCCCTGTCCGGCGTCATCCGGGACGGTGGCGTGCTGGTCAACACCACCGTGTGGATGCCTGCTGCGTCCGACGACGCTCGCGGCGTACGCGGAATCAATCTCTTCTTCCGTCCCGACGCCGACCAGCTCACCCAGCTGGTGACCCTGCTCGACGCAGGCAAACTGCGCCTCGGCGCAACCCGGCGGGTGCCGCTGGTCGACGTGGCGCAGGTGCACGCCGAAGTCGCCGCGGAACCCCTCAATGGCAAAGTCGTCTTCGTCCCTGCCACTTCGGAGCGTTGAATCATGACTGATCTCCTCATCGGCCCCGCCGACACGACCGTCACCATCACCGTTCAGCAACGCACCTCGAAGGCCCCCGCAGACGCCTTCAAGGTCCTGGTCCCCATCGACCTGCCTAACGTTTTCCGCCCGGTGGCGCCGTTCCCCGGCATCACGCGCGTCGAGAACCAGACCGAAACCTGGGACCACGCCGGAGCACGACGAAACCCCCAGTTCGACGACGGATCCCAGGCCGACGAACAAATCACCGAGTACACCGACGGGCACAGCTTCGCCTACCAGCTGACGAACTTCACCAACGTCCTGTCCCGCCTCGCGGCCGGAATCCGCGGCGAGTTCAACGTCAACCCCGACGGACCCGGCACCCTCATCCGCTGGACCTACGAGTTCAAACCGCTCCCCGGCCGCCGATGGATCCTCGCCGGCCCCTTCACCCCACTGTGGCGCCGCTACATGACCGCCGCCCTCAACCGATGCGTAGTGGTCATCGAAGCAGCCGACGAATCGCCGGTGGGTGTCACCGCCTCGACGGTGTCAGCGCAATCCTGACCCCTGCGGCGTTCACAGCGTTGTGATCACCGGGTCGGACAACACGGCCGAGTGCCCTCCTGCGTTGCCGGCCGTCACCTGACAGGCCAGCGACAGGCCCGCCGAGGCCGTGTCGACGGTGAAGTCGCGGCCTGTCGCTCCTTCGATCGGCTCCGGGATCACGAACGGGCCGATCACGGTGACCGTCATCCACTGGTACGCGATGGTCGCCGGCGGGAGCCCCCGGCGCAGGTCCCAGGCCGGCGCGGTGCAGTGCACGACGCCGCCACCCATGGCGCTCCCGGTGACCGTCGGCCGGCTCGCGGGGTAGGGCTGCGTCGGCAACAGTGGTTGGTGGATCCACGTCCGGAACGCGGTGGGGTCGGCGAAGTACAGCGGTGACGGCTCGCCGCACGACCGGCCGGCCGTCTCGCCGCCGAAACTGAACACGCCCACCAGTTCCGGCTGCCCGGCGACCGTCTGTACTGCCGGGCTTCCGCTGTCCTGATAGCAGCCCGTCACCGCCGCCGCGGTGGTGGTGTCCGCGGCGCACCACACCGAGCCGTCGTCGATCGCGGCCGGGGTGGCGTCGTGGCAGCCGGCGCGATCGAGGACCGTCAGGTCACCCCGGTGCAGGACGTCGTTGCGGAACGCGTCCGGTCCGGCGATCCCGGTCGTACCGTGAGCGAAGAACTGCACCGGCGCACCCGCCACCGGACGATGAGCCGCGATCCGCAGCGGGGCGATGTCGGTCACCGGGCGGTCGAGCAGGACCACCGCCAGGTCCCTGCGCGCACTGTCCAGGCCCGGTTCGTCAGGCCCGGCCGGGGACGGCAGAAGGCGGTAACCGGGCAGCTCGGCGATACCCCGCACGCCGCGCACCTCGCCCGGTTCCGCGGACAGCACCCGCGCCCCGACATGAACCTCGGTCCGGCTCGGGTCGGTACGGTCGACACAGTGCGCCGCCGTCAGCACCCGGTCCGGCGCGACGAGCGCCCCGCCGCATCCGGCGCGCTGCAGCAGCGGCGCGTCCCCGGGGATGGCCAGGGTGGCGACCCAGCGCCCGACCTGCGGATCGGTGACCGGCGTGCCACCGGACATCGCCGCCGCGGAGCCGGGCATACCGAGCACGACCAAAGCGGCTGCACCGGCAGCAATGCCGGTTTTCCATCCCATCCTCATGACGCCATTCTTCGGCTGCCCCACCTCCAGACGCATCGGGGACAATCCCTGATGGACCCCGCAATACACCCGACCGACGCCTAGCGCACGGTGGCTTTGTGAGCGGTTGTCGGCCCCATCCAGGCGCCAGTGTGGATCCCGCCCTTGAGTTCTAGATTTCTGTGAGCGTGGCTTGGGACCCGGGGGCATGCGCCGTTTCCTGTGGGTAGGTTGCCGCACGGCGTTACATCGAGTCGGCTGGGCATCGTCCAGACTGAACATGCCGGGTCAGCAGTACTTCGCCGGCCTGGTCCGGTCTCGGCCCGTCGGTCATCGTTGTGGGCTCAGCACGGACCCATCACGCGGCCGGCGCTTACGATCTTGTGGACGCCGGCACGTTCGACGGGGAGCGGCACCGCACCGACAGCGCCCTCGTTGTCGGGCGGGAAAACCCCGATCCGTAGGCAACCCGGCGCGGTCCGGCCTCCGTTCACCCTGTGAACCCGAAACGGGGAGGGAGTACGGATGACTACCGAGCAAGCCTACCGCGAATACGTCGGGGCAAATCTGGACCGCCTGCGCCGCACCGCGTATCTGCTGTGCGGCGACTGGCACCTGGCCGATGACCTTACGTCGACCGTGCTGGTCAAGCTGCTGCGGCACTGGAAGCGCGCATCGGAGATGGAGCATCTCGACGCGTATACGCGGCGCATGCTGTTGTCGGCCTGGCTCGACGAACGCCGCCGGCCGTGGCGTCGCGAGTCCTTCACCGACCGCCTGCCGGAGCGCCCGGCCGCCGGCTTGGACACCGACCAGCGCCTCGACGTGCTCTCCCTCCTTGCCAGGCTGCCCCCGCGCCGCCGCGCCGTGCTAGTCCTGCGCTACTTCTGCGACCTTTCCGTCGCGGAGACCGCGCAGGCGCTCGGCTGCAGCGAGGGCACCGTCAAAAGTCACGCCGCCCGGGCGCTGGAGACGCTGCGGGCCGGCCTCAAAGAGGGAGACCCGCTATGGATCTGACCCAGGCCATGCTGGCCGCCACCGACAACCCGCCGCCTACGAGCATCGACATCGACCGGCTGATGACCGGCGAACGCCGGCGCACCCACCGCCTGTACGCCGTCACCGGCACCGCCCTCGCCGCAGTGCTGGTCGGCGGCATCGTGGTGGCGCAGCAACCGGCCGGGCATGTCGAAGCGCCCGGTGCGGCGCACCCACCGGCGGTCGCCTCGGAGGAGCCGCCGTCCTGCGGGATCAGCACGCAGATGGATGACGGCCTGCTCAGCGGCAAACCGCCGCTGCGGCCGGTCACCGAATCGTGCTTCGTCGGGGCCGGCCGCCTCGGCGACGCACTGACCACAGTCCTGTCCGACCAGCTCCCGGACACCACGATCACGCCACCGCTGCCGGCTGAGATCGCAAAGCTCGTCGCGGGGGACGGCTACTTCACCGCGTTCCGAGTCGCCGGCGGCGACCTCGAGGTGCGGCTGCGCGGATCCGAAACGACCACGGCCGGCTTCGACGCCTGGCGGGCGAGCCGGTGCCTCCAGGCGACCTGCCGGGTCGAGCAGCATGACGGCCAGCCGGTGCTGATCCGCACCTCGACCGGCACCGTGGAGGTAGTTGCACTGCACGCCGACGGGACGATGGTGTCGGCGCTGGCCCGCGGCGGTCTCGTCGAGCAGCAGCTCGTCAGCATCGCCGTCGCGCCCGCGCTGACCGTATATCCCTGACCGGTCCAACTGCCGGCGGAGGACCTTACCGGTGGCGTCCTTGGGAAGCGCAGCGACGAAGTAGACGTCGCGTGAGATGAAGAGCCTTGCGAGGCGGTGCCGGACGTACTCCCGCACCGCCTCCCGACCCACGTCATCGCCATTACGCACGGCGATTCAGGGTACCCGAAGGTGGCCCCGATCTGAGCGCAAGCGAGGCCCGCGAACATGAGGACCTGCCGTTCATCTGGTGGGTGGTGGACTGCGTCATGGAACGTGACCGGCGCGCGCGGTGGATGAAGCATTGGCTGCTGGGCACTACCAGCATCCAGACCAGCGAGGTCCTCGAGCGGACCGAGCCGGTTCTGTACGTGAGTCACGACGCCGACGATGGACTCTGGCAACGCTGCTCGACGTACTCGACCTCGGGCCCGGCGAAAGTGCTTCTCGGACGGGGCCAGACGACCCCTGGACCGGAGAGCCCTCCTGAACGATGAACTGCAGTCGATCCGGAATGTCAGACTCGGAAGCCGGGTGCCACTCGGACCAGAGGGACACGCCGGCCCCCGTCGTTGAGAGGAGGCGGCGTGATGATCAATGCCCGTTGCAAGAGTGCAGCAAGAGTCGGATTTATGAGCGGCGGGTGACGAAGATGTCGTCCTTGCCGTTCGTGTCGTTCGGGACGAGGTTCGGGGCGCTGGCGCGGTAGAAGGCGAGGCGGCCGTCGTGGCTCAGGACGCCGCTGTCCGCTCCGTCGGCCTCGGTGCCCGTGCTGGTGACGGATACGCGTTCGGTGGTGCTGCTCGTCCGGTCGTACACGAAGAGGTCGCCTGTGTAGTTGGTGTCGCCGGCGACGATCTGGCCGGAGTTGGACCAGAAAGCAATCGAGTCGCCGTCGCCACTGACCGCGGGGGAGGACGCCCAGCCTGAGCTGAGGGGCTGGCCGTCCGCGCGGCGGGAGATCAGGGTGGTCGTGCCCGTGGCGGTGTCGCGCAGGTAGACGTCGATGTCGTCGTTGGTGTCGGCCGGGTCGAAAGCGGCGGTGGTGGAGTAGCTGACGTACCGGCCGTCTGCGCTGACCGACGGGTCGCTGTAGAGCCAGAAGTCGGTCAGCTGCGAACCGTCGCTCGCAACGGTGATCCGCTGGACGGCGCCGGTGTCCAGGTCCTTGAGGAAGATGTCCTCCGTGTCGTTGGTGTCGCCGGGCACCAGGTTCGTAGCGCTGGAGGCGAACGCGACGTGCCGGCCGTCGGCGGTGATGACGCCGTTCGAGCTGGACCGGTCTCCCTGCGTGCCGTCGGCGGAGCTGGAGACGATTCTCGTGTCGCCGGTCTGGCGGTCGTGGAGGAAGACGTCCCCGTACCAGCCGTTGGCGTCCGGCACGATGTCCTCGGAACCGGACGCGAACGTCACGTACCGGCCGTCGCCACTGATGGTGGAGAACATGCCGCCGCGCGTCCCGGTCGGAATCTGCTCGGTTGCCTGCGTGATCCGGTCGTACACATAGATCTTCGGGGGCTCGGCGCTCGTGCCGGTCCACGAGTAGTAGGTGATGAACCGGCTGTCGGCGCTGATTTTCGGGCTGCCGGAGTCGCCCGGCAGAGGCCTGCCGTCGGCGCCGCGGGAAATCAACTCCAGGGAGCCGGTGTCGCGGTCGGTGAGGAAGACGTCGTCCTTGCCGTTGTCGTCATCGGATGCCAGGTTCGACGCCGCCGACTTGAACACCACGAACCGGCCGGCGGCGTCAACGGACGGCAGGATGGAATTCTCATTGCCCTGGGTGCCGTCCGCGGTGACCGACACGAGCTCGGTGGCGATGACGGCAGCGTGGGCGGGTGCCGGCAGTGCGATCACGAGCGCACCGGTGGCGGTGAGACAGCACAGACGTGCGGACAGAGTGCGGCGCATAACTGGTGGTTCCTTCCCCCGTTGGCGTTGCTGCCTCGGACCCACCGGGAGCCGGCGCCGAGGACGGCGCCAAGATATCAGCTTTGGTAAATGTCATACGGAGGGGCTCATTCTCCCGGTGCTGGTCGCCGTTGCCAGACTATGAACGTGACCTACGACGTCCCTCCACCTGAGAATCTCGTCATCCGCCGCTATGCGACCGCCGATGCCGCCGATACCTTGCGGGTCTTCCGTGCAGCCGTCCACGGCATAGCCAGCCGCGACTACACCTCCGAACAGATCGAGGCGTGGGCCCCTCCCAGCCTCGATGAGGCCCGCTGGCAGGAACGTCGCTCGGCGGCGAACACCTATGTCGCCTGCTTGGACGCAGCCGTTGTGGGCTTCAGTGACTTCATCGACGACGGCTTGCTGGACATGCTTTTCGTCCACCCCGACGCCGGTGGCCGTGGAGTCGCTCGCGCGCTTGTCACCCGCATTCTGCGGGAGGCAGCCGCAGCCGGTCACCAGGGGCTGTATGTGCACGCCAGCCTTACCGCGAAGCCCGCCTTCGAACGTTTCGGGTTCGCCGTCGACGCCACCCGAATGGCCGAGATCCGCGGACAGCGGCTGCAGAACTTCGATATGAGTATCACTTTGAAGCCGGATGACAGCATCGACCGTCCCATCGGCTGAGCTGTCCGGCAAGATCATTGATACTCGGATCAAGCGAGCACGACGCGTTGTGAAGCAGTCGAAGCTGTCCCGGTCATCCGCAAGATGATCTGATTTCCCGCTGGGGTCACACCGTGGTGATCATCCCACCGTCGATGAGGAACTCGGCGCCGGCGACGTTTGCCAGGCGGTCACCGGCCAGCATCAGCACCAGATCGGCGACCTCCTCGGGCCTGGTGAACCGCCCCGTGACCATCTGCGCCTCCGCGCCCGCCCGGACATCAGCCGCCGAGCCACCCTGAGCTGCCGCGACGGTCGCCGCCACCCCGTCCCCGCCGAGCCACAGATCAGTGGCGACCGGCCCCGGCGCCACCGTGTTCACCCGGATCCCGCGCGGCCCGAATTCCTTCGACAACGACTTCGCGAAGTTCGTCAGCGCTGCCTTGGACGCCGAATAGTCGACCACCAGCGGATCCGCCAGCCGTGCATTCACCGAACCGACGTTGACGATTGTTCCGCCCCCGGCGGCGAGCATGACGGGCAGAGTGGCGCGCACCGCGCGTACGGTGGCCATGAGGTTGAGATTGAAGGTTGTCGCCCACATCTCATCGGTCACCGTGAGAAATCCACCCGGCCGCGGTGTGGCGATGCCGACGTTGTTGACGAGCACATCGATCCGGTCGCCGGCAGCGGCGATCAGGCGAGCCGGAGCATCCGCCTCGGCGAGATCCACCTCGACCGGGGTAACCGAATCGAGCTCTTTGAGACCCGCGGTGATACTCCGCGACCCGGCAACAACCTGGGCACCCTCAGCCGCGAAAGCCTTGACGATCGCCAGCCCGATCCCGCGCCCCGCACCCGTGACCACAACCGTTTTACCCTTGAGATTCAAATCCATCATTGCGTTGACGGTACGGGCTCAGCGCGCCGAACGGCTTCCGTCAGCGAACTGCATTTCGGCGACTGCTTCGGCGTAACTGGCATTTCGCCCGGTCGCCAGGCAGCATGGCGAGGTGCCCGAGCCGTCAGCGTTCCCCCAAGCCCGCTACCAGGCGCAGACCCTCGCGGATGCCGGCGAGGTCGCCCAGGCCCAGGCGGTCCTCGAACACGCCATCGACCAGGGAAAACCGGGCCTCGCCGAGGGCGACCCGGAATTGCTGGCCACGATCCGCCAGCTCGCCGCGCTGCACACCCGCCTCGATGACCCGACCGCCGCCCGCCGCCTGCTCGAAGAAGCCATGGCCGGCGCCCACCGCCTCCCGGACACCGACCCCCTGCGCCTGATGCTGACCTACGACCTCGCCGTCGTCGCCGAGCAACTCGCCAACCGCCACGAGGCCCGCACCAACTTCACCCGGGTCGCCCAATTCGGCCCCGCCACCCTCGGGCCCGACCACTGGGCCGTCACCAACGCCCGCACCTACCTCCAGAACGGCACCCTGCCCGCCTCTCCCGACTTCCCCGGCACTTCTCCCACCGCGCCGCCTCCACTGCCCCCTCCAGTAACGCCGCCGTCAGGCCCGCCCTTCTCCGGTCCACCGAGTTCCGGGCCGCCGTTTTCCGGACCACCGATTTCTGGACCACCGATTTCTGGACCACCGAGTTCCGGGCCGCCGTTTTACGGGCAGCCCACTTCCGGCGTGCCGATTTCTGCGACGCCCTCATCCACGGCACCCTTTGCCGTACCACCGGCCAGCCCCCGTAAATGGTGGATGATTGCCGCAGCCGCAATTGTTGTCGCCGCATTGGTAGTAACCGGCGTCGTACTCCTACGCCCCGACAACCCGGCGAATCCCGCACCCCTCGCCCTGACCCCAACCCCGTCGCCAGCCGTCACCTCGCAGGCCCCGTCCGCACCCTCGCAGGCGCCCTCACCTACGACGCCCCCGAGCGCAGCCCCATCCGCAACCCCGACAACGCCACCCCCGACCACCACGCCAGCCAAACCCCCGGCCACAACCCGCCCCACGACAAATCCCCCCGCAGCCACCCGAATCACCTCGCCCGCGAACGGCAGCCTCGCCACCTGGTCATTCCAGGCGAAGTTCTCGCTCTCACCCTCCGACGCGGCAGCGAAAGGTACGGTCCTCGCGCTCTCGATCTGCGTCAGCGGCCGCTGCTACCTCGACGGCAAAGTCAGCTCGGCGCCGTACCCCATCCATCTGGGCTCGAGTGCCGACGAAGGCGTCGGCCTGGCCTGGCAACTCCGCGTGGACCGGCTCTCCGACTCCGCCTTCGGGGGCCTGATGGCCGAACGTGACAGCGAGATCGCCAACGGCACCTGGGGCGAGAAGGGCACCTCGATGTCCGGCCTCAACAAAGCCCCGGTCAGTGCCGTGACAGTGACCAAGAAAACCTGACCCGCAACCAGGTTTGATCATCGTCTAGATACGGGAACAGTCCCGGGTGCCACCCCACCCTAGGAGCTGACCGTGGAAGTAACCGGGATCATCACCGCCATCGTCATCGGCCTGATCATCGGAGCGCTCGGCCGTCTCGTCGTGCCCGGCAAGCAGAACATCCCGATCTGGCTGACCCTCGTCATCGGCGTGGTCGCCGCTCTGATCGGCACGTTCATCGCCGCCGCCCTCGACGTCGCCGAGACCCCCGGCATCGACTGGATCGAACTCATCATCCAGGTCGCCCTCGCCGCGGTCGGCGTCGCCATCGTCGCCGGCACCCGCGGCCGCAGCCACCGCTGACCCGCTCGCCTTCGCCCCACCGCCCACCTGGATGCCAGGTGATCGGTGGGGCGATTGTCGTTTAGCGGAGCTGCTTGAGAACCGCCGCCGCAGAAGCGAAGGCAGCTGGCTCCTCGACGTGACCGAAGTGACCGCTGTTCTCAAGGACATGCAGCTGAGCACCCGGAATGCTCTTGACCAGCCGCTCCGCCCACGTCAAACCGCAGATGAAGTCATGACGCCCGGCAATGACAACCGTCGGCATCGTCAGTTCTCCGAGACGTTCCTCGACATCGAACGTGACGGGGTCCTGCGCGAAAGCGGACCCACGCCACATCCGAATCCCCGCCTGCCACGCCGCGAACTCGGCACGCCGCGACCAGAAGTCAGCGAAATACACGGGCACGGCAGCGGCGAACAATTGGCTCAGGCTGTCATCATCAGGTGCTGCCTGGGCCTGCTGAAACGTCGACGGTACGGCCGCGGCCTCAGCGATGTCCGGATGCCGCTGCGGATAGGCCACCAGCCCGTCCATCGCCGCCGCCCAGAATTCCGGCCCGGCCTGCGGCGAAGTGGAGTACAGAATCAGCCCGGCAACCCGGTCCGGATGTTCCAGGGCGTACGTCTGGGCAACGAACCCGCCGGCCGAATGCCCGAGCAGATACACCCGCTCGACACCCAGCTGATCGATCAACGCGGCAAGGAACTGTACATAGATCGCCAAGCTGTAACCACCGTCGGGCAGACGCCCGGACTCCCCGGTCCCGACCGGCTCGACATAGACCATCGTGAAATGCCGTTCAAGTTCAGGAGATCGCAGGTACGCCCAAAGCAGCCCCGGCCCACCGGAATGCGCGACACAAACCGGGCCGGACCCCGCCACGTGATACACCTGCCGTACCCCGTCGACGACAAATTCATGGGTGCTGACGGAATTCATGGCACCCAGCCAACACCGTTACGAGCACCGCGGCCATGCTCAAATGTCACCACTGGATACGATTTTGTCCATGGACATGATCAGCGAAGCCGTCGCCCGGACCCGAGCCGGCCGCGCCGTCGCCGTCCGCAACCGCTACACCGGTTCCTGGGCCACCCGCTTCCCCGCCATCAACGGCTCCGGGCTGCACATCGTTCGCCAGGGCACACCGTGGCTCATCCCCGAGCACACCCCGCCCGTCGCCCTGCAACCCGGCAGCATCGTCTTCATCCCGCACGGGCCACCCCACGGCTTCAGCAACACCCCGATCGCCTTCACCGCCCTGCCCGCCCTACGCGAGCCACCGCCGGACCCGGATCGCTACGACGTCGAATTCGTCAGCTGCTGCTACCACCTCGACCGCGGCCAGATCCACGAGTCGCTGAACGGTCTACCGGAAGTCATCACACTCCTGCACGACGACCGCCACCCGGCGCTCCAAGCCCTCACCGCCCTGCTCGGCGAACACGCCGCAGACACCCAGCCAGGCAGCGACCTTGCCCTGCCCGCAGTGGTCGATCTACTACTGATTCATCTGCTACGCCTATGGCACGAGCAGAACGGCTCCACCGCCGATCCCGCCGCCACCGACCCCCGCATCGCGCAGGCCCTACGTAACGTCGAGCTGGACCCCCACAAACCGTGGACCGTCCAGCAACTCAGCGACGCCGCCCACATGTCCCGAGCGACGTTCACCCGCGAATTCACCCAGGCAACGGGCGAAAAACCCGGCGCCTGGCTCACCCGCCGCCGCCTCGACCGCGGCGCCCACCTGCTCCGCAGAACCGACCTGCCACTGGGCTCCATCGCCCTGCAGCTCGGCTACGCCACCGAATTCAGCTTCTCAGCCGCCTTCCGCCGCGTCTTCGGCCTCGCCCCCGGCCGCTTCCGAGACCGCGAACGCGCTCAATAGGCGCTCTATCCGGCCAACGCCCTTCGCAGCGCGTCGACCCGCAGCGCCCAGATCCGCGTCGACAACGCCGCGTCAGCCGCGAACGTCTCCGCCGCGTGATAACTGCCCGGATGCACATGCAATTCGGTCGGTACGCCGGCCTGCATCAGCCGCTGAGCGAAAGCGATGTCCTCATCCCGGAACAGATCCACCGTCCCCACGTCGATGAACGCCGGCGGCAACCCGGTCAGATCCTCGGCGCGGCTCGGGGCCGCGTACTGATCGGCGGGCTTACCACCCAGATACCACGCCCACGCCTCGATGTTGCCGGAACGGTCCCAGATCCCGATGTCGGTGATCTCGTAACTCGACGACGTCTGGTTCCGGTCGTCGATCATCGGGTAGATCGGCATCATGAACGTCAGCGCCGGCCCGCGGCGGTCACGCGCCATCAACGCCGTGGCAATGGTCAACCCGCCGCCGGCACTGGCTCCGAAAATCGCCAGCCGATCCAGGTCGATACCCAATTCGCGGGCATGCTCAGCGGTCCACACCAGACCCCGGTAGCAGTCCTCGACCGGCACCGGATGCGGATTCTCGGGCGCCAGCCGGTATTCCACGGAAACGACCACCGCACCGACCCGGTCGCAGAGCAGCGTGGCGATCGGGTCCTCGCCGTCGACGCTGCCCAGAATCATGCCGCCGCCGTGGATGAAATAGATGCCGGGCAGGTCGGTGGTGGCGTCGACGGGCCGGTACACGCGTATCGAGATATCGGGTTCGCCGTGCACACCCGCAATGGTCCGGTCTTCCTTGCGCACCCGCGGGTTGTCCGGCACCTCGATGGCGGCGAGCATCGCCTTTACGGCGGCCCGGCGTTCCACGATGTCCGCGACCGCATTGAAACCGCCGGGCAAGGCTTCCAAAAGCTGATCCAGTGGTACGCGCACCTCGGGGTCGATGAGTTCACGACGGGACATGACGTCTCCTTCAATCGGTCAGCTGAAAGCCCTCGTAGCCGTTCGCGGCGACCTCGTCGCACTTCTTGCGGTACTCACCGACTCCACCCGCGTACGGCATGAAAACCCGCGTCTTCCCCGGCACGTTCGCGCCCATGTACCAGGAATTCGCCTTCGGGTAGAGCGTGTAACCCGCGATCTCGTTGACGTGCGCGACCCAGGCGTCCTGCGCGTCGACCTGCGGCTCGATGGTCCGCAGATGCCGCTCGTCAAGGTGCCGGATGACGCCGGAGACCCATTCGACGTGCTGTTCGATCGACACCACCATGTTCGACAACACGCTCGGACTGCCCGGCCCGGTAATCATGAAGAGATTCGGAAAACCCGCAGACCCGATCCCCAGATAGGTACGCGGACCAGCGCGCCACGTCTCCTTCAGCGAAACGCCGTCCCGGCCCCGGATGTCCACGTTCGTCAGCGCACCGGTCATCGCGTCGAACCCGGTCGCGTAGACGATCGCGTCGAACTCGTACTCCCGCTCCGACGTTCGGATCCCTTTGTCCGTGACCGCGACGAGCGGGGTGCGCTGCAGGTTGACCAGATGGACGTTGTCCCGGTTGTAGGTTTCGTAATAGCCGGTGTCCAGGCACGGCCGTTTCGTCCCGACGGGGTACTGCGGACTCAGATCGTCGGCCACCGCGGGGTCGTCCACAATCCGGTGAATCTTGCGGTGGATCCATTTTTTCGCGGTGTCGTTGGCGTCCTGGTCGGTGGTCAGATCCTTGTACGCGGTGAGCAGGTTGACCAGGCTCCCGCTCTCCCACGCCACCTCGAATGTGGCATCCCGTTCGGCGTCGCCGACCTCGAGCGCGCTCCGCGTCGGCATCGCCACGGGGACCCCGAATCCGGACTCGCGCTGCGCCTGGCGAAACTTCGGGTAGTTCGCCTTCATCGCCGTGACCTCGTCATCGCGCAAGGCCCTGTTGCGGGCCGGCAACGAATAGGCGGGAGTGCGCTGGAAAACGGTCAGATCGGCGGCCTGCGCGGCGATCACCGGGATGGACTGCACCCCGGACGAGCCGGTCCCGATGATCCCGACCCGTTGCCCGGTGAAGTCGACGCCCTCATGGGGCCAGTGCGCGGTGTGGAACGTGGGGCCGTGGAAGTCGTCCAGTCCCGCGATTTCGGGCAGTTTCGCGGCGGACAGGCATCCGGTGGCCATGACGAGAAACCGGGCCCGGACGGCGTCGGCGTGTTCGGTGCGCACCAGCCAGGTCTTCGACTCGTCGTCCCAGGTCGCGCCGCTGACCCGCGTACGGAAAACGATGTCTTTGCGGAGGTCGAAGCGGTCGGCGACATGCTGGGCGTACCGGAGGATCTCAGGCTGCGTCGGATACCGCTCGCGCCATTCGTAGTCCTGTTCCAGCGTGGGGTCGAACGAGAACGAGTACGCCAGGCTTTCGACGTCGACGCGGGCCCCGGGATACCGATTCCAGTACCAGGTCCCGCCGACGTCGGCGCCGGCCTCGAACACCACAGCGGTCTTGTTCTGGTGCCGCAGGCGATGCAGCAGGTACATCCCCGAGAACCCGGCACCGACGATCACAACATCAACAGATTCCGGAACAGGCATCCCAGCCTCCAGACCCACGACAAGCGAGTGACCTGGTTCACAACATAGGATGCATTCTCGGGTCGGTCAATGTTTCCGGCACGTAAACCCGCAGCTCAAGATCGCTATGGCGGCGCCCTCGCCGGGACGAGGGCGCCGCCTGCTCAGTCAGTTGGGCGGCGTCGTTGTCGGGCTCGTGGTCGGCGCCTGCGTGCCGGGCTGGTTGTTGCCGTCGTCGTTGTCGTCCTGGTCCTGATCATCGTCGTCCTGATCCGGGTCCTGGTCGCCGTCCTGGTCCTGATCCTGGTCGCCGTCGTCGTTGTCACCGGCGTTGTCGTCCTGGTTCTGGTCCTGGTTGTCCTGCTGCTCCTGCTCCTGCTGCGGCTCCTCGGTCGGCGCGGGCGGCGGGGGAGGGGCAGCCTTACCGTTGGCGAACGTGCTGTTCGGATCCCCGGTCTGCTGCCGCGCGGGGAATTCCTCCTTTTGCATGTCGAGAGCGTCGGTGACGGCCTCGATGAAGTCCTCCCAGATCTGCGCGGGCGTCCCCGAGCCGAACATGTCCGACGTGCCGTCCTTCTCTTTCAAGGCAAGACGGTTTCCGGCGCCACCGACCCAGACGGTCGCCGCGAGCTGAGGAATGCCACCCACGAACCAGGTGTCACCACTGCCGTTCTTGCTCGACTTGCCACTCGAGTCCTGGTACTCCCAGGTGCCGGACTTGGCGATCGACTGGCGGCCGTCCTTCAGCACGTTCTTCGCGTGGTCGGGGATCTTCGCCATGACGCCCTCGAGGTCGGACATCTGCGCCTTGTCGAAGACCTGTTTGCCCTTGCCCAGCTCGCTCTTGTAATTGGCGAACTTGCCGGTGGTCTCGTCCATCTTCTTCACGGACTTGATGAAATGCGCCTCGTGCCGCTCGCCCTGATTGACGATCGTGGCGACACCCTCGGCGTGCTCCAGCGGAAGCACCCGGAACTGCCCGAACGCCACTTCCTCGGAGAAGTTCTTCTTCCACGTCTCCGCGTCGGTGTTGTTCAAGTCGATGATCTTGCCGTCGTTGTTCACCAGATGCCGTACCCCGGCGTCCTTGGCGGCCTGAACGACCTTGCTGGCACCGATCCCGTCAGCGATCCAGTAGAACGGGAAGTTGTACGACTGGATCGTCGCTTCCTCCAGCTTGCACCGCTCGATGCCCCCGCCGTTCTGACAGACGGCATCGTCCTCGGCGCCGGCGTTGCTGATCTTCCCGCCGCCGTTACGTTCCAGCTTGCCGTTCCACGTCGTATCGAACGAGATACCCTCCCGCAGCCCCGCCGCGAGGGTGTAAATCTTGAACGTCGACCCCGGTGACTGACCGGCACCACTGAGCCCGGTCCCCGTACCGTTGAGATAACTGCCGTAATCCGTGCCCTGGGGATTGTCGCCACCGTAATAACCGAGCACCCGCCCGGTCTTCGGATCAATGCCGATCACCGCGGCCTGATACGTCTTCGGCAGATCGTGCATCGGCGACGTCTTGCTCTTGCGCGACCCGGCCTTCTCCGCCGCCGCCTGCACCTTCTGGTCGATCGTCGTCGTCACCTGCAGCCCGCCCCGCTGGAACTCCGTCGGCGAGATACCCATCTCGGCCAGCTCCGCGTAGACGTGGCGCAAAATGATGCCGGTCGCCGAATCGTCCTTGCACGTCTTGCAGACGTTCGAGCTCGGCGCCTTCACCACCGGATACTTCCGGGCCGCATACACCTCCGGCGAGATCCAGTTCATCTCCACCATGTTCTTCATGGTGTACTCCCAGCGGTCCTTGGCATCCACGGGATTCTTCGCCGGGTCATAACCCAGGTGCGTCGCCGACGGCTCGGGCTGCTTGATGATCGACGCCAGCACCGCCGCCTCGTACGGCGTGACCGCGCCCTTCTGCCCCTCAGGCGTCACCACGGACTTACCGAAATACCCCTTGGCCGCCGCCTCGATACCGTTGTAGCCGCGCCCCAGATATACGTAGTTCAGATAAAAACCCATAATCTGGTCTTTGCTGTACGTCGACTCGAGCTTGCGTGCAATAACAGCCTCACGCAATTTCCGGTTGTAACTGATGTCCTTGAGATCCGCAGCGTGCCGTGCATACTGCTGCGTGATCGTCGAAGCACCCTGCTTGTCACCACCGGTGAAGTTGTTCCACGCGGCCCGCAGAATGCCCTTCATGTCAATGCCGTTGTGGTGATAGAAGTTCTTGTCCTCAGCCGCGGCCACCGCGTGCTGCACGACCGGATTGATCTGCGTCTGCGCGACCACGGTCCGGTTCTGCTCACCCAACCGCGCGAGCTCCGCCCCGTTGGAGAACATGACGACGTTCGACTGATCCTCGGTCTTCGGCGCCGGCAACTCCACGTCATCGAAGAAGTACGTCCCCGCGACCGTGCCCCCACCGACCAGAATCAGCAGGATCGCCGCCGCCGATGTGAGCACATTGGCCCGCCGCCGCCGCTTCTTGGCAGCCTTGCTGTCCCCAGTGGAAACCCCACCGAGCTTGCCTTTGCCGCCCTTACCGCCGCCGCTCCCGCCGCCGCCCTCGCTACCCGGCCGTGCGACCACAGCACGCCCCCCGACCGCCGCGGAACCCACCGATGCCCGCCCAGGACTCACCGATGCCCGCCCAGGCACCGCAGCCCCACCGACGGCAGCCGACCCCGCAGGCCGTGGCCCCACCGAGGCCGACCCTGCAGGCCGCGGCCCCACGGAAGCCGACCCCGCAGGCCGTGGATTCACAGAGGCCGACCCCGCAGGCCGCTGCCCCCCGGAAGCAGATCCGCGAGCGGCGTCACCCCCGACGCTAGCCCGCCCACCAGCTGGCCGCCCATCACGCCCGGTAGCCCCAGGCACACTCGCCCGAGCCCGCCCAGTCGGCGATTCACCATTCGGGTGCATTCAGTTACACCAATCGGTCGTCGTGCAACAGCAGCAATTTCTGGCCACGCGATGCTAGTACGCCCCGACCCCATCACCTAACCAGCCGACCACCCCCACGTCGACAAATACCTAAACCCCGAGGCCAGCCCCCTGCGCCCAGAAATCAATAACATCAAGTAACGAAAAGACGCCCGACCGTACTTGCAGTATTCCGAACCCCAAGCCCTCCCACCCCAGAACACGGCATCCAGCCCGCCCGGTTCCGCCCGCAGCGAGCCACCCCGCCGCCCCTGCCCGCGGCACAGGGCTCCTGCTCAGGTGGACCCCCACCCGGCTGGGGTGGGGCGATTTCACCCTGGCGTCAGGGCCGTGTAAAGTTCTCTCCTGTGCGGCACCGCAGGGCGCCGGGAGCGGGATAAAACCCCGGTCCCGAACTTTGCTACGCTACACAAGCCCTGTCCGGGTGGCGGAATGGCAGACGCGCTAGCTTGAGGTGCTAGTGTCCTTTATCGGACGTGGGGGTTCAAGTCCCCCTCCGGACACAAATCCGTAGCATCCATGCTCAGCATGGGTGTTCATGCGCACATGTTATCCAGATGTGCCCGTGGCGAGTAATTTTGATCCATACAAGTAAGGCCCA
>NZ_BOQP01000081.1 GCF_018332715.1 Winogradskya consettensis
AACAACCACACACCGTCCGAAATCCGCTTCTTGTTAGAAGCGGCCCGCCCGGGGCACTCGTTTAACTTTACTCGCTTTATCTCTCAGCGCCAAATCCGGCCCCAGGAGAATCAAGCACCCGCGATTATTCGTCGGACCCGGATCCGCAAGCGCGGTCGTTCCCGATGAAGTAGATCTTGGGGTTTGGCAGGCCGTCCGCTTTCGCGTCCGCTTCCCTGCCGGCAGAGAGAACATTACTAGGTGGCTACGGCGGCACCAAATCGGGGTGGGTAGACCTGGGTCACACCGGAAGCCTCAACCGGATGGCACGACGACCGATCTAGTACTTCGCGCCGGGAGCGGCGCGGAGGTCGTCGAGTTCCTGGAGGAACGAATGCCCGTGCCGAAGCCGATGCGGTGGTCCCTTGCCACGGTCCTGGTCCTTGCCACAGCCTCCGGCTGCGGGAGTAGTAAGGCCGAGACCAGCGTCGCATCCCCCGACCGCGGTTCTATCGGGATCGCCCTGCCGACCACGAAGTCGGCGCGCTGGGTCACGGACGGCGACAGCATGGTGAGCCAGTTCAAGCTGCTGGGATACAACCCGGACCTGCAGTTCGCCGGGGATGACGTCACCAAGCAGATCAGCCAGATCCAAACCATGATCGACCAGGGCGACAAGGCTCTGGTGATCGGTTCCGTCGACGGCAGCGCGCTCAAGGACGTACTGGCGAAGGCCGCGGCGAAGAAGATCCCGATCATCGCGTACGACCGCCTGATCCGCGACAGCGGCGACGTGGACTACTACGCGACGTTCGACAACTTCAAGGTCGGCGTCATGCAGGCCAACTCGATCGTCGACGACCTGGGCCTGAAGAAGGGCAAGGGGCCGTTCAACCTCGAGCTGTTCGCGGGCTCGGCGGACGACAACAACGCCACGTTCTTCTTCAACGGTGCGATGAGTGTGCTCCAGCCGTACATCTCCTCGGGTGATCTGAAGGTCGTCAGCGGCCAGACCGCGTTCAAGGATGTCGCCACCCTGCGCTGGGACGGCGCCGTGGCCAAGAAGCGGATGCAGGCCCTACTGGTGGGGCCATTGGCAAACAAGCACGTCGACGCGGTCCTCTCCCCTTACGATGGGCTTAGTCGCGGCATCCTCGAAGCGCTTCAGGAGGCCGGCTACGGCACTGCCAAGAAGCTGCCGGTGATCACCGGCCAGGACGCCGAACTCGACTCGGTGAAGCTGGTCGCCTCCGGTCTACAGAGCGAGACGGTTTACAAGGACACCCGGGAGCTTGCAAAGGTCGCTGTGCAGATGGCGAATTCGCTGATCACCGGTGGAACACCTGAGGTCAACGACACGAAGCAGTACAACAACGGCGTCGAGGTGGTGCCGACGTTCCTGCTGCAGCCAGTGAACGTGGACAAGTCGAACTACCAGCGCGTGCTGGTCGACGGTGGTTACTACACCGCCGAGCAGATCGCCGGCTGAGTTCACGGTCATCGGACAGGAGGGACGAAGATGAGCACACGACGCAGTCCGGGGCAGAGGTTCCTCGATCTGTCGGTACGCACGAAGCTGACCACCCTGGTAGCCGCCAGCATCGCCGCGCTGGCCGCCTGCCTGACGGTGACGGTCGTCAACGACCGCACCGCCGAGAACACGGCCGATGAGCTGGCGAACATCAACGCGGCGAGCTCGCTGGTCCTGCAACTCGACCGGGAGGCGAGCGAGCTCAAGGTCAACGGCCTCGAGTCCGTCATCCGTACGGATCCCAGTGACCAGATCGACCTCTTGAAGGCTCAGGTCGCCGCCACGAACGCCCTGGTGGCGCAACTGGAGAAGGTGGCGCTGCCGAGTGGGCTCGACGCCGCGGTAGGGCGGATCAAGGCGGTGACCGCGGACTACACCGCGACGCTGACCCGGTTCGTGGCCGGCGCCGCGGCGGACCCGTCCGGGACCCGGCTGGCCTGGGAGCAGATCGGAGTCGACAACTACCTGATCAGCGGGGTGCTCACCAACGAGCGCGCGCTGTTCGCCGACACCATCGCCCGGGCGGACAAGGCGTCCGCGGACAGCCGTGCCCGTGCCGAGTACATCCTCTGGATCGCGATGGCGGTGGCCGCGGCGCTCATCTGCGTACTCGCGTTCTTCGTGGTCGTCTCGATCACCAGGCCGTTGCAGCGGGTACGGACAGCGCTGCGGGCCATGGCCGACGGCGACCTGACCGTCGAGGCGCACGTGACCAACCGCGACGAGGTCGGTCAGATGGCGCACGCGCTGGACGAGGCCCAGGACAACATGCGCCGCATCGTGTCCTCGGTCGCGGGTTCGGCGCAGGCCGTGGCCGCAGCGGCGGAGGAGATGTCGTCGACGTCGAGCACCATGGGTGACTCGGCGAACCAGGCGGCCAACCAGGCGCACGGCGTGTCCCAGGCTGCCGCGGGCGTCTCGGAGAACGTGTCGGCCGTCGCCAAGGGCACCGAGGAGATGGGCGCTTCCATCCGCGACATCTCGCACAACGCCACCGAGGCGGCCCGGGTGGCCAGCCAGGCGGTCGCGGTGGCGGAGGCCACCACCAAGCAGGTCGGCAAGCTGGGCGAGTCCTCCACGGAGATCGCCACGGTCATCAAGGTCATCACCGCGATCGCCGAGCAGACGAACCTGCTGGCCCTCAACGCGACCATCGAGGCCGCGCGGGCCGGCGAGGCGGGCAAGGGCTTCGCCGTGGTCGCCTCCGAGGTCAAGGATCTCGCCCAGGAGACGGCCCGGGCCACCGACGACATCTCGCGCCGGGTTCAGGCCATCCAGGCCGACACGGCCGGAGCGGTGACCGCCATCGGCGAGATCACGTCGGTCATCGCCCACATCAACGATTACCAGGCGACCATCGCCAGCGCGGTCGAGGAGCAGACGGCGACCACGGAGGAGATGAGCCGCAGCGTCGCGCTGGCGGCCTCCGGTGCGGGTGACATCGCCTCCAACATCACCGGCCTGGCGAGCGCCACGCAGGTGAGCACGGAGGGCATCGCGCAGTCCCGGCAGGCGGTCACCGAGCTCAGCACCATGGCTCACAACCTGCAGTCGCTGGTCAGCCACTTCCGTTACTAGGCACTCGCGATTCACCGCCGGGGCCGGCTTCACCGCAGGGTGGGGCCGGCCCCGGCGTCTATTCTTGGCGAATGCACGCTTTCGACATTCTCGGTGATCCGGTACGGCGCCGGATCCTCGAGCTGCTGGCCGACGGCGAGCAGTCGGCGGGCGAGGTCGGCAAGGTCGTGCAGGAAGAGTTCGGCATCTCCCAGCCGGGCGTCTCTCAGCACCTGAAAGTGCTGCGCGAGAGCGGCTTCACCACCGTGCGCGCGGAGGGCACCCGCCGGCTGTACGCCGTCGACCCCGCTCCGCTCGAGGAAGTGGACCGGTGGCTGGATCGCTACCGCGGTTTCTGGGCGCCCCGCCTGGACGCGCTGGCAACGGAGATCGCGCGGGGCAAGCGGGCCCGGCGGCTGGCGGGGCCGGGCACCCCCGAATCCGCTTAACTGGAACCTTTCCAAAACTGCGGAATGGGACGGCCGTATAGGGGTGGAAAGCTCCGCTGGACAAGATGATCGGGCGCACTAGAGTGGTCGACGCTTCCACAATGGAATCGCTACCGCCACGACACCTCTCCGCGCTTGAGGATGTTCATGCCCCAATTAGCCACGTCCCCTGCATCCGTGCCGGACGACGCCCTGTTGCGGGGCCGGTTGCCATGGCTCATCGTGGCGCCCGCCGGTGCCGCCGCGCTGCTCTTCGCGGCGATGGCCGGTTACCTGTGGGCCTCCGGTCCGAGCCGGTCGGACGTCGTACTCATCGTCGCTTTCCTCGCCGGGGTGGTGGTGCTCTGCGTCGCCGCGGGCAAGGCGCTCAGTACCGTACGGCGCGCTGAAGATCTGCTGCTGCCACTGCGCTCGGAAGCCGGTGCGGCACAGGCGGACGCCCTGAACGCCCGCGCGGAGAGCGAAGGCTTCCGCGCCGACGCCGAGAACGCGCGCGCTCTCGCCGAGACCGCTCGGGCTCAGGCCGAGACCGCCCGGGCCACGATCGAGAGCGCCCGCGCGGAGGCCGAGAATGCCAAGGCTGCTGCCGAGCGGGCCCACACCGAGGCGGAAGCCGCGCTGGCCGAGGCCGCGGAGTCGCGGGTCGAGGCGGGCAGGCTGCGGGAGGCGGCGAAGCTCCCCTCCCCGACGAGCACCCCCGCCGGTCGTCAGGTCGAGGTCTTCGTCAACCTCTCCCGCCGGCTCCAGTCGCTGGTGCACCGTGAGATCAAGCTGCTGGACGCGCTGGAGAACGAGGTCGAGGATCCCGACCTGCTCAAGGGGCTGTTCCAGGTCGACCACCTGGCCACCCGGATCCGGCGGCACGCGGAAAACCTGGCGGTGCTCGGCGGCGCGGTGTCCCGGCGGCAGTGGAGCCGCCCGGTGGCGCTGACCGAGGTGCTGCGCTCCGCGATCGCCGAGGTGGAGCACTACTCGCGGGTCAAGCTCGTGCCGCCGATCGAGGGCACCGTGCCGGGTCACGCCGTCGCCAGCATCATCCACCTGGTCGCCGAGCTCATCGAGAACGCGACGATGTTCGCGCCGCCGCAGACGCAGGTGCTGTTGCGGGCCCAGATGGTGACCGCCGGCGTGGTGGTCGAGGTCGAGGACCGCGGCCTGGGCATGCAGGCCGTCGACCGGGAACGGGTCAACCGGCTCCTGTCGAACCCCGACGACATCAACCTGGACGAGCTGCTGCGCGACGGCAGAATCGGGCTCTTCGTGGTCTCGATGATCGCCCGGCAGCACCACATCACCGTGCAGTTGCAGGCGAACATCTACGGCGGCACCCAGGCGGTGATCGTGCTGCCACGGCACCTGCTCGGCTCCGCACAGGATGATCCGAAGCTCATCGCTGACCGGCCGAAGCTCATCGTTGACCGGCCGAAGCCCATCGCTGACCGGCCAGAGCCGATCGTTGACCGGCCGAAGCCGCTGGAGCTGACCCGGCCGGCCCCGGCGCAGGCCCAGCTGCCCTCGTCTCCACCCCCACCCGCCTGGCCGGCAAAGCTCACGCAACCGACGCCGGCGAAGCTCACCGAACCGGCGACGCCGGAGCTGGAGCCCGTGCCGGCCGGCGAAACGGCTACGACCCCGCCGCCGCTGCCCCGCCGCAGCAGCCAGACCCATCTCGCGCCGCAGCTGCAGTCCGGCCCGCCCCAGCCACCGACCTTCGACGACGAGGGTGAGACCGATCCCGGCCTGATGGCCTCGTTCCTGCAGGGCGTCTCCCGCAGCGAGGCCGGCGAACAGCCGCCCGCAGCCGGCCCCCGCTGAATCCCCGCGCCCGCTGAGAAAGGTGTGCTCCGATGACGACAAACGACCAGGACCTCGTCTGGCTGCTGTCCGGGCTGGTGGAACGGGTCCCGGACACCCGTAGCGCCCTGCTGCTCTCCTCCGACGGGTTGCGCAAGGCCGCGCACGGGCTCGACGACGACGCCGCGGATCATCTGGCGGCCATCTCCTCGGGGCTGTTCTCCCTTGCCCGCAGCGCCGGCACCCGGTTCGGCGGCGGCGAGTCGGTGCGCCAGGTCGTCGCCGAGCTCGAGGACGCGCTGCTGTTCGTCTCGGCGGCCGGCTCCGGCGCGGTGCTCGCGGTGATCGCTGACAAGGCCGCCGATCCGGGTGTGCTCGGCTACGAGATGGCGCAGCTGGTGAAGAGCGTCCGGCCGTATCTCTCCACCCCCGTGCGACAAGCGGCACGGTGACGATGGTGGGCGCCGAGGCTGAGGACGAGCACTGGCTCGACGACGCTGCGGGGCGGCTCGTCCGGCCGTACACCGTGAGCAACGGGCGGACCGCGCCCAGCACCCCGATGGAGCTGCTGTCGATGGTGATGGCGACCGGGCGGGCCCCGAACGGTGAGCTGGAGCCGGACCACGCCGAGGCGCTCATTCTCTGTGGCAGTCCGATGACGGTCGCGGAGGTCGCGGCGCGGCTGCGGCTCCCCGCCGTCGTCACGAAGATCCTTCTCTCGGACCTGGTCGACGCCGGTGCCGTGCGCACCCGGTCGCCTGGCCCGACGGCCGAACCCACCAACACGGCGGTACTGGAGAGCATTCTCAATGCGTTACAACGACGACTCTGACCCGTTCCCCACCGCGCTGAAGCTGCTGATCGCGGGCGGCTTCGGGGTGGGCAAGACGACGTTCGTGGGCGCTGTCAGCGAGATCGAGCCGCTGCGCACGGAGGAGATCCTCACGTCCGCGAGCGTCGGCTACGACAGCCTGACCGGGGTCGAGCAGAAGCTGACGACCACGGTCGCGATGGACTTCGGCCGGATCACCGTGGACGGCAGGCACATCCTCTATCTGTTCGGTACGCCCGGCCAGGAGCGCTTCTGGTTCATGTGGGACGAGCTGTCCGCCGGAGCGATGGGCGCGGTCGTGCTGGCCGACACCCGCCGGCTGCAGGACTGCTTCGCGGCGGTCGACTTCTTCGAATCCCGGGGCATCGGCTTCGTGGTCGCGGTCAACCAGTTCGACGACTCGTACAGGTATCGCGCCGCGGACCTGCGGGCGGCGCTGGACCTCGATCCGCGGGTGCCGATCGTCATCTGCGATGCCCGCGACAGCCGGTCCGCCACCGGCGTACTCATCCAGCTCGTCCAGCACCTGCTCGCCACCCCGACGGCCATAGGGAGCCCGGCATGATCTACGACTCGGCACCGCACCAATCGCTCACCCCGACCGACCTGGAAGTGCCGCTGCGGATGCGCCGGCTGCGCGAGCTGGGCATCGGCGAGGAGCCGGACCCGGCCTTCGACGATTTCGCGCGCCGGCTCACGGAGGTCACCGGGAGCCCGTACGCCATGGTGAATTTCATCAGTGAGGACCAGCAGTATTTCGCAGGTCTCCACGCGGTCTCGAAGGGTGACGCGGCGGCGACCCCGGGCCGGGTCATGGACCGGGACCACGGCTACTGCCCGCACGTGGTCGTCCGCCGCAAGGCGCTGGTCCTGGACGATGTCTGCGACTACCCGCGCTTCGCCGGGAACCCGGTGGTCGACGAGATCGGCATCCGGTCCTACCTGGGTGCGCCGCTGATCGACCGGACGGGTACGACGCTCGGCACCATCTGCGTCATCGACACCGAGCCGCGCCCGTGGGGCCGGGCCGGTCTGGAGACCATCAAGTCGATGGCAGCCGAGCTGATCGAGCAGATCCACCAGCGCGAGGACACCAGGAAACAGGCTTAGGGGGTGGCGGCGACCGCGGGGGCGAGCCGTTCGGACCACTGGCCCTTCGCGGTCCCCAGCGCGAACTCGGCCAGGCGCAGCAGCTGCACGTCGGACGTGCCGGCCGGGGCGTAGATGTGGTACGCGTCGCGCAGGTAACGCTCCACCGGGCGATCGGGGTACAACCCGGCCGCGGCGTGGATCTCCATCGCGTTGCGCGCGCTGTCCAGTGCGGACTCGACGTTGACGAGCTTGGCGTTCATCAGCTCGGCGTCGCAGGGCAGCCCCTGGTCCAGGGTGTGCACGGCGTGGTACGCCGCGAGCCGGGCCGTCATCAGCCGGGACTGCATCTGCCCGAGTTTCAGCTTGACCGGGAGCAGGTCGCCGAGCGGTTTGCCGTACCGCTGCTTCTCCTTGACGTACGCCGCGGTCTCCTCGACCAGCGCCTGATGGATGCCGAGCGCGACGGCGGTGAGGTTCGCCCGGCCGTACAGAATGCTGGAGGAGTAGGCGACCGGCAGGCCGTCACCCTCGGCACCCAGCCGGTTGGCCACCGGGACCCGGCAGTTGTCAAAGCTCAGCTCGCCGAAGCTGAAGCCGTGCAACCCCATGGAGGCCTGGTGCGCGCCGAGGGAGAAGCCGGGCCGGTCGGCCTCGACCAGGAACGCCGTCAGCCCCTTCGAGCCGGCGCCGGTGCGTACGACCACGCCGTGCAGGTCACCGACGTGGCTGTTGCCGACGAAGACCTTGCCCCCGTTGAGGATGTAGTCGTCGCCGTCGCGGACCGCGGTGGTGGTCATGCCGAGGACATGGCCGCCGGAGCCCTCCTCGGTGACCGCGATGGTGGGCAGGCAGTCACCGGACGCGATGCGGGGCAACCAGGTCGACTGCTGCTCGGCACTCCCGAAGTGCAGGATCTTCGCGACCCCGAGCTGGGAGGCCTGGACCATCGCGCCCATCGCACCGCTGACCCGGGACAGCTCTTCGATGATGACGGTCTTCGCGAGGTGCCCGAGCCCCATGCCGCCGAACTCGCGGCCGATCGTGACGCCGATCCAGCCCTGCGCGGCGATCAGACGGGACAGGTCGTGCTGCACGACCCGGGACTCCTCCATTTCGTGGACGCGCAGCCGTACCTCGGTCTCCGCGAATGCTCGCACCTCCTTGCGCAACCGTTCGTGGCGTTCCGTCATGAAGTACGCGTCCACTGCAGCTCCTCGTGGGGTCGGCCAGCGGCAAGACAACCGTCAAATCAAGCACGCGTACACCGGGCGCGCGATCTTGCCGCTGATCGTAACTGCATGAACACTTTCAGTCATAGATCACAACCGACCTCGGTAATGCCCGAAATCGCTTATGGCACAAGCCGAGCCGGGCGAGCCGGTCCACATTGGAAGTGATCAGAGCCGGCCCAGTTTCTGCCGGAGCCCTTCCGCACTGGCGTGACAGAGCTCGTCAAAGATGACCAGGGCCTCCCGCCAAGCAACCCGGGCCTGCGAGAGAGCACCGACAGCCCCGTGGGTATCGCCGAGGCGGCTCAGCAGATCGGCCTGCACGAAGCGATCGCCGACTTGCCGGGCCAGCGCCAGCCCGGTCGTGTAGCAGGCGATCGCGTCCTCGTGGCGACCCGCGAGCTGGTGGGCGTACCCGAGGCTGTCCCAGGAGCCCGCGAGGCCGCGCGGATCACCCAGCTCCCGATGCAGAGCCAGGCCCTGCTCGCAGAGGGTTCGCGCGGCGTCGAACTCGCCGAGCTCGGCAAGCGACCAGCCGATGTTGCTCAGCGCCATGGCTTGACCGCTGCGGTGCCCGGCGGCGCGGAAAAGCTCGAGGGCCTGCTGCGAGCAGTGCATTGCCAGCGCGGAGTCACCCGCCCGGTCGGCGACGAATCCGATGCCGAGATGAACGTTGGCCTGGCCGGCGATGTCCCCCACCGCGGCGTACCGGGCGAGCGCGCTGTGCAGTAACGGCAACGCCTCGCTGTCGCGGCACAGGCACGAATACGCCCTCCCCAACCCGTGCTCCGCGTGCGCCAGCCCTACCGCGTCGCCGGACCGGCGAGCCGCCTCGAGAGCACTGCGCTGGGTTTCGCGATACTCGCGCCAGAAACCGCGCGAATCAAGGACCAGGCTCAAACTCCAAGCCAGGCGCCACGCGTACGCAGCAAGCCCCGCCGATTCCGCCAACTGCACCAACCCGAGCAGCACATGGTGCTCCACGTCGAACCACGCGTTCGCCGCCTCGGGCCGCACCGGTTGCTCCGGCGTCACCCCGGGCCCCGGCGCCGCCAGCGGAAGATCACTCCACGGGCCGTGCAGGGTCCGCGACGCGGTCTGCGCGGTATGGAGGTAGTGCTCGAAGAGCCGCTCCCGTGCCTCGTGATCGGCACCCTGCTCCAGGGCGTAGACCCGCAGCAGGTCGTGCAGCACGAACCGGCCCGGTGCGTGCTCGGTCAGCAGGCTCGCGCCCAGCAGATCGTCGAGCAGCGCCTCCACCACCCGGACGCTCAACCCCGCGAGGCTGGCGGCGGCACCCACCCCCAGATCGGGCCCCGGATGCATGCCGAGCAGACGGAACAGGCGCGCCGCATCCGGTCGCAACGCTCGGAAGGACCACGAGAAGACTGCCCGGAGGTCACTTCCCGGATCTCCGGCGCTGAGCGAGTCGAGGACCTCCGCACCCTCGGCGAGCTGAGCCGCCAGAGCGGCCAGCGGCTGCCCGGGCCGGGTGGCTGCCCGCGCCGCCACGATGCTCAACGCCAGGGGCAGCCCGGCACAGCGCGCCATGATCTCCAGGACGGCCCGCGGCTCCGCGGCCAGCCGCCCTTCCCCGAGCCGGCGGCCCAGCATCTCGCCCGCATCAGCCTCGGAGAACAATCCCACGCCCACCGCGAGCGCACCCTCAACCGCGACCATCGGCGCCAGCCGGTCGCGGCTGGTCACGACGACCACGCAGCCGGGAGCACCGGGAAGCAGCGGCCGGACCTGCTCGGCGTCGCGGGCGTTGTCCAGCAGGATCAGCACCCGCTTCCCGGCGAGCAGGCTGCGGTAGAGGGCGACCTGCTCGTCGTAGCCGGCCGGTATCCGGGCCACGGGAACCTCGAACGCACCGAGAAACCCGCGCACCGCGGCCGCCGGGTCCATCACGTTCCCGGCCGGCCCGAAACCGCGCAGGTTCACATAGAGCTGACCGTCGGGGAACCGCTTGGCAGCTCGGTGGGCCCAGTGGACCGCGAGGCTCGTCTTGCCGAATCCCGCCCCTCCCGAAACCACCGCGACGCCGGCGAAGTCATCGAGGACTGCCAGTTCCGTCATCCTGCCGACGAAGCCACGCACCGCCAGCGGCAACTGCGCGGGGACGCGGACCACCGGAGTACTCACCGCGGTCAGCGCGGCGTCCTGTCGCAGCATGGCCGACTCCAGCTCCCGCAGCTCCGGGCCGGGATCGATCCCCAGCTCCTCGCGGAGATCCGCCCGCAACCGCCGGAACGCCGCCAGCGCCTCGACCTGCCGTCCCGCGCGGTACAGCGCGAGAATCAGCTGACGCTGGGTTCGTTCGTCGAACGGATGCTCACCGGCGCGCTGCTCGAGCTCCGGCAGCAGCGGCAGATGCTCGCCGAGAGCCAGCCGCGCGTCGACGAGATCCTGGCCGGCCTGCAAACGCATACGGTCCAGACGCTGCGCGTGCCGGTCGAGCCACGGCAGCGCACACACGTCCGCCAGCGACGGACCACGCCAGAGATCAAGAACGGTATTGAGCTCCCGTACGCGCGAAGCGGCGGAACCCGACGCCACCCGCAGCACCCGCTCCGCCAGCTCCGCATCGGTCGGCTCCGCACCGACCTCGAGCAGGTATCCCGGCGATCGGGCCACGATCGAGTGCCGGCCGCCGAGAACCTGCCGGAGATAGGAGATGTTGCGCTGCAGGGTGTTCAGGCCGGTCGCCGGCGCCGAACCGTCCCACACCACATCGATCAGCTGGTCGGCGCTGACCACCGTGCCACGGTTGAGCGCCAGGACCGCGAGCGTTGCCTTGCGGCGCAATCCACTGACCTCACGCACGGCCCCGTCGGCGTCCACGTCGACCGGCCCCAGGAGCCGTATTCGCATCCCCACAATGTATGGAGACCGCCGATCATCGGCAGTCGTCAACCGGACGTACGAAAATGCCGGGTCGCCCCTCCGGGCGCCCCGGCATCACGCCGATCAGAGAAGTGCGTAGTACCAGTACTTCGCCGACGTGTCGCTGCACCAGTCGATCACGATGGGCGTGCCGTTCTTTGAGGTGTTCGGTGACAGGGCCAGGCACATGCCCAGCCGGTTCATCACCCAGAATCCATTGGTGCCCGGCGTGATCCGCCATTGCTGACTGAGCTCCGTCGCATCGCAGAGCTCCTGATCGACCCGGGCACCCGCGACTGCCTGACCGCCCCGCACATCCAGGCACAACGCGCTCTTGCGACTGGCCATCTGCCACCAGCCGTTGCTCAGGGAGGCTCTGGTCCACTGCTGCTCGGACTTCTTGGTGCAGTCCCATTCCTGCACGAGGGCCCCGATCGCCGTTGACGCGTCGACCACGTCGACGCACTTGTCGGCGTGATCGTTGACGATCAGGACATCCCCTGAGTTCGCCATCGCGACCTGAGCCGGTGCGAGCCCGGCGGCGACCAGTCCGAGCAGGATCGCCGCCGATGCCACGAACAGTCTTACGCGCTTCATGTACTCCCCCAACGTCGGTGACTCACGTGCTGGAAGAGTCGCAACAAGCGCTGGCACGGTCCTGAAACCGCGCTGAAAGAAGCAGGTCAGAGCGTGGTACAGACGTTGCCGTTGAGGGTGAAGACGGCCGGTAGGACGTTCGGGCCGCTGTAGGCGCCGACGAAGCCGGCCGTGGTGCTACCGGCGGCGGCGAGAGTGCCGTCGCTGGTGACCCGGACCGTTGTGCCTGTCTGTTCCCAGGTTGCGCTCCAGCCGCTGCTCACGCTCTGCCAGTGGGTGGGCCAGCTGAACGTCAAGGTCCAGCCGTTCACCGGGGTGGCCGTGTTGTTGGTGATCTGAACTTCACCGACGAAGCCGTTGCCCCAGTCGTTCGTGTCGCGCAGCCGGACCGAGCAGGGAGCCGCTGCCGGGCTGGTCGTGGTGAAGGTCAGCGGCAGCGAGGCCCGCGAGAGACCACCCGCGGTGTCCCGGGCCAGGACGTTGATCGTGTAGCGGCGACCCGGTTCGAGGTTGCGGACGGTGATGGATGTTCCGGTTGTCTCGCCGAGCTGCTCGCTGGCGCCCCCGTGCTGGCGGAACACCTCGTACTTGGCGATCGGCTTGCTGCCGGGCGTTGCCGCGGGCCAGGAGATCTCCGCGGTCCGGTCACTCACCGTCGTGATCACCGGGCGCCCAGGCGCCTTCGGCAGACCCGTCTCGGCGGCGGCCGGGTGCAGGGTCACCATGCTTATCCCGTACGCGGGGAGCACCTGAAGTCCGGCCGTACCCCCCGTGGTCCGGGTGATCCCCGCGGCCCCGTTCGTGAAGGAGTCCACGGTCGGTACCTGACCGGTAGGCGACCAGCCGTGATAGTTCAGCGCCACCGTGTGTTCGTGGTCCGGGTCCTTGTTGACCAGCAACACCGCCAGGTCGCCGTTCGCCTTGCGGGACGCGTGCGCACTGACGAGCGAATTGTCGGAGCCGGCCTGGACGAGTTGGTCGCCGGGCTTCGCGAACGAGCCGATCAGACTCAGCGCGTGGTACGGCGCGAACGGCGTATTCAACGGCGGCTCGCAGACCGTGCCGTCCGCCGTGCAGTTACCGCTGGAGAGCAGCCCGAAGTCCCCGTAATCGGTGTGCCCCGCGACGGTCGACACCGTCCCGATGCCGTTGTGCACGTTCCACCACTGCACGGTGAAAACGCCCTGCTCGAGCAATCCGCTGTAGACGTCGGCGAGGAACAGCGCCCCCGGCTGCGTGTTCGGACCCACCCCGACGTTGGTCTCCGTCAGGCTGATCCCGATCCGGCTGTCGAGCTGCTGCCGGAGCAGGTAGACAGCGTCCTCGATTTGCTCGGGTTTGGTGAGCGCCTCCGCAGCACTGCTCCCACCCGGATACCAGTGCACGTCGACGAAATCGATCGCCGACCCGGCTCGGGCAAGCACCTCCTGGTTCCACGTCCCCGAATCCCCCGCCCCGACAATCCCGTCAGGCCAGTTCCCCGGAGTCGTCAGCACCGCCCCGATCTTGATGGTCGGATCAACAGCCTTCATAGCCGCGGCGTACGCCACCACGTTCGCGGCGTACTCCTTCGGGCTCTTGTCCGCGTGGTCATCCGCCTCCCACGCCGTCCCGTAGTGCCCGTTCCCGTAATTCTCGTTCCCGATGGTCCAGTACTTGGCGCCGTACCCCCTGGTCACGTTGGCATACCGAACCCAATCGGCCGCCTCCTGCGGGGTCCCGGTCCCGTAGTTGGCAATGATCATCGGCTGGGCCCCGGTCCGCCTGGCCCCGGCCATGAACGTGTCGAAGTCCGTGTTCGGCGCGACGTAACCACCGGGAGCGGTGTGATCCCGCCAGTGATAGATGTCGGCATAGGACCCGCCCGGGTAGCGGACCATCCCGACCCCGGCGTTCTTCAGCAAGTCGGAGACGGCGGGAGTGCCGAGCTCGGAATCCCAGATCGCGTGATTGACCCCGATCGCGGTGTCGGGAACGGTGGCCAGGCCGGCGCGGACGTCCACGGCGACCGAGGTGTCCGCGGCGGTGGCTCCGACGGCTGCTCGGGCTGCGACTGTGGACCCGTTCGCGTGGGCGCCGGGTGGTGCTGCGGTGACGGCGGTGACCGTTGCGAGCAGGACGGTGCTCGCTAAGGCTCGCCGTAGGTGTGGCATCTGCACGGCTGTCTCCGGGTGAGAGGAATTTGGGAGCGCTCCCATAGTCAGCCGCGAGAAAGACACATGTCAATGAGTATGAGGGGTCAGGCCTCGGTTGCCGCTACTCGTCGTGGCGGGGAACGGGTCTCTCGCGGTGGGCACCGGCGCCGCGGAACCACAACCGGACGCCGTAGACGCCGGCCACCATCGCGATCAGAAAACCGGTCCAGCCGCCGAGCGCCATCAACAGCGGCATGCTCATCCACAGCAACAGGGCGACAAACGGGCGACTGGGCAGCTCGCGTTCGGTGTGCTGACGTGTCGCGAAGCTTGGATCCTCGGCGAGCAGACCTGAAACGATCTCGTTGAACCTGCGACGGTCGTACGAGCTGAGCACGTTGCCTCCCCGCAAGCGCATGGTGTCGGAACCACCTGCAGATACGGTCAGCGTTCCCGTTCCGGACGGGAGCAGAAAGAGCGGATCGGTGAAACCTTCGTCACACCCGACCGTGTTTGCCGGCGCCCAGGGGCTCTGACATGCAGAAACGCCCGCTCGGACCAGAAGGTCCAAGCGGGCGTTTCATCACGTTGAGTCCGGCG
>NZ_BOQP01000082.1 GCF_018332715.1 Winogradskya consettensis
ACCGTCTTTTTTACAGTCCCGCGACTGGAGCATCAGAGGCCGGTCGGGGCGGGGGTCTGAGACATGTGAGGGTCGTTCCGGGCAGTGGAGCCGCGGGTGGGGATGAACGCTGTGAGGACCATGGCGGCGAGGACGAAGGCTGCGGCGACCAGGTAGGCGCGGGTGTAGCCGTCGCGGAGGGATTGCAGGGCTTCGGTGCCTGTGGCGAGGTGGGCGGAGGTGGTGTGGGCTGCCACGACGGCCAGGACGGACAGGCCGAGGGCCGCGCCGGCTTGTTGGGCTGTGTTGGCAAGGCCGGAGATGAGGCCGGTGTCTTCGGGGGCTGCGCCGTCCATCACCAGCATGATGATCGCCGGGATCACCACACCGATGCCCAGGCCCATGATGATCAGGGCAGGGAGGACTTCGATCGCGTAGTGGGCGCCGGTGGGCATCCGGGTGAGCAGCAGCAGGCCTGCTGCCAGGAGGGTGAGGCCGGCGATCAGGACCGGGCGTGTGCCGAACCGGGCCGTCACCCGGGGAGCGACGAACAATGACATCAGGCCGATGACGATCGGGGTGGGGACGAAAGCCAGGCCGGTGGCGATGGCGTCGTAGCCGAGGACGCGCTGCAGGAACAGGGCGTTGATGAACTGGAAGCCCATGCCGGTGGCGAAGATCAGGACCATGGCCGCGCTGGTGATCAGCAGGCGAGGGCTGCGCAGGATGCGGGTGGGCACGAGAGGGCGCTCGGCCCGGCTCTGGCGGAGCAGGAAGCCGAGGACCAGCAGGACCGCGAGGACGCCGAACACGAGATTGCCATCCACGATGGAGTAGACGCCCGCGGAGAGTCCGACCGTGATCAGGGCAGCACCGGGAATGTCGGCGCCGGCCTGCAGGCCGAGGCCTTGCTCGCGGGGGATCACCCGCAGGGCCAGGAGCAGGGCGGCGAGGCCGATCGGAAGGTTGACCAGGAAGATCCAGGGCCAGCCCACGGCGTCCGTGAGCAGGCCGCCCGCGACGAAGCCGATCGCCGCGCCGGAGGCCTGGGTGAAGCTGTAGACGCCGATCGCCCGGGCCTGCGGGGCCGGCTCGGGGTAGAGGCGGACGATCAGGCCGAAGATGACCGCGGAGGCGAGAGCGCCGCCGATGCCCTGGACGAAGCGACCCGCCACGAGCAGCCCGGCGGTCGGGGCGAGACCGCACAGCAAACTCGCCGCGGTGAACGTGATCAGCCCGGTGAGGAAGACCGCGCGGGCGCCGATGAGGTCGCCGAGCCGGCCGGCCAGCAGCAGGAAGCCGGCGAATCCGATCAGATAGCCATTGACGATCCAGGCCACCCCGGTGGGTGAGAAGCCCAGGTCGGACTGGATGACAGGGACGGCAACGGCCACGATCGTGCTGTCCAGAACGATCATGAGCGCGGCGGCGCACAGGACGGCCAGCGCCGCGGGACGGCTCGCAGAGAGGTGCGAGGAATCAATCATGCATCCGACCGTAGCAGATGATCTGCATGCGGATGATTCCGTGGTAACTTATTTCAGAGATTGCCGAGCACGACGCACCGGTTTCGCAGAGGGGGATCCATGACCGCCGTCGACCAGATTCGCCAGCGCCGACACGAAGGCGTCCCGCACGGCCGGCGGAAGCGCGTCCAGCGCCTCCGCGTGCACGATGTCGACGATCCGCTGCCCCTGCTCAGCCGCTTTGCGGCCGTCCTCGGTGACCGAGATGATCCGGGCCCGGCGGTCGGTGGCAGACGGTCGGCGCTCCGCGAAGCCCCGGCGTTCCAGCTCGTCGACGGTGCTGACCATCGTCGTCTTGTCGAGGTCGGCCAGCGCGGCGATCTCGATCTGGGTGCGCTCCCGCTCGAGCGCGTGCATCAAGACGCATTGCATCCGCTGGGTCAGCCCGACGTCGGCGAGAGCGCCGGCGAGACGGTTCGACATGGTGTGCCCAGCGGAGTTGAGCATTCCGGTGAGGTCACGGACGGTGCGTTCGACCATGCGTTCATGCTAACGCGGGATCATCCACAAGCGGATATTCCGGGGAGGGACGGCCGGCGGGCCCCCGTGTGCACCCGCCGGCCGCCCGGATCAGAAGAGAACCGACCCCAGGGAAATACTGCCCAGGACGAACCGGCTCAGGGAAGAACCGGCTCAGGGAAGAACCAGCTCGGGGACGGCCAGTTCAAGAGGAACTGGCTCAGAGCGAAGCAGCGGAGACCCAGGTGGGCGCCGTGGGCGTCCACCTGAGGGGCATGCGGGCCTCGGCAGGCGTGCGGTCCCCCTTGCGCTGGTTGCACCGGCCGCACGCGGCGACGGTGTTGAGCCAGGTGTTGAGGCCGCCCCGGGAGCGCGGCAGGACGTGGTCGATGGTCGAGGCCGCGCCGCCGCAGTAGGCGCAGCGCCGACTGTCGCGGTTCAGGACCCCGGCGCGGGACCAGCCCGGGCCGCGGCTCTGACGCCAGCGCGTGACGACATAGCTGACCAGGCGCACCACGGTCGGTATCGGGAAGACACCTATGTGCGCGTCCGGGTGAGCCTCTTCGACCACCGCGACCTGGCGGAAGAGCATGCGGATGGCGTGCCGGACGCTGACCCGGTGCAGCGGCCCGAAGTCGGCGTTGAGAACAAGGACCACACTCATCGCGGGTCACCTCCCTGCGGTCTCAGCCCATGCGGCCGCCCACGGAGAGGCAGCGAGAGCTAGGGCATCAGAACTCCTTGTCGGGCCCGGCGATCCGGGCCACTCGATGCAGAAAAGGTAGGACGATCGCGAAAAGGAGACAACGCAATTAACCGATCAGCGCACGCCTGACCAAACACGCGCCAGCCGACGCGCGGGCCAAGCGACCCGGGCCCGGAGGACGCGGCCGTGCGCCAGGCCGAGGTCAGAACCGACGTGGCCGTGCGCTGAGACCGCCACAGGTCAGAACCGACGTGGCCGTGCGCTGAGACCGCCACAGGTCAGAACCGACGTGGCCGTGCGCTGAGACCGCCACAGGTCAGAACCGACGTGGCCGTGCGCTGAGACCGCCACAGGTCAGAACCGACGTGGCCGTGCGCTGAGACCGCCACGCCCAATTCGACAGGGGCCCAGTCGACACGCCAAGACGACGCAGCCAAGGCGGCGCAGCCAGGACAGCACGGCCGGGACAGCGCGGCCACAGGACAGCACGGTCAGGACAGCACGGCCAAGACAGCGCGGTCAGGACGGCGCGGTCAGGACGGCGCGGTCAGGACAGAGCCAGCCAAGAACGGCGCGGCCCAGACGGCGCAGCCAGGACAGAGCCAGCCAAGAACGGCGCGGCCAGGACGGCGCAGCCAAGATGAGAAAGCCAGGGCAAAGTGCGCCCGTTAGCCACCGACCGGGACTGGCTTTACGAAGCAGCCGTGGCCGACTGGGGTTCGCGGCCCAACAGGGAGGACAGCGGATGCCCGGACAACACGCCCCAGAACGACGTGTGCCAGGACGACGCGAGCCCAGGACGACGCCAGCCCAGAACGACGCCAGCCCAGAACGACGCCGGCCAG
>NZ_BOQP01000083.1 GCF_018332715.1 Winogradskya consettensis
GGAGCCCGGAGCCCGGAGCCCCTTAATCTGGCTATACCGCGGTCGCGGGAATGGCATCGAGGTTCGAGTTTCCGGCTAGGCGGCGGACTGTTGGTGTGAGCGACGATTGGCCGGCGCTTCGGTTTCACGTGAAACGTGCCGTGCGGACTCTTCTCCCTCTATCGGTCCGCTAGGGGCCGTCCGCAGCGAGAGGCCGGGTTGAGGGCGATCCTTGCCCACGGGCTGGCTCGGCTCCCGCTACTAACTTGATCGGCTCACAACGGCCGTAGATTTCAATCGGGTGGCTTAGGCCTGCGTGGATGCGGCTTATCGAGTTCTCGGCTTGTTTCACGTGAAACGTGGCGGCAGGCGCGGCAGGCCGGGCGATGGCGTGCCGGTGCGAAGACCCGGTCAGGTAGCCGGATCAGCCGCCCCTTGGAGCCCGAAGGAGGCGATGTTCGTTCGAGCAGCGGGTCGTGTCTGAGGCGATGCGAACAGCAATAGATCTCGGCGAGAGCCCTCGTACCACGCGACCCTAAGGGGCCGGGCGCGGCCGGGAACCAGAAGCCTACGTTTCACGTGAAACGGCTTAGGGCTCAGTGGTTGGCCGAGGCATCCGTCTAGCTCTTGAAGTGCCTGGAGCGCGAAGTCCTCATGGTGCCGCTCACCCATCGGTCACTTCCTCAGGCGGGATTGCGAGGTTACGAATCTTGGAGGGCAACGATGGATTCGGCTCATTCAGCGGGCGCTGACTACGAGTAAGAGGTTGGAGCTTGCTGTTCGGTGACGGCATGAGAGTGGCGTGAGACCGCTATGTCGTGCCAACTCGTACTGATGCTGGGTTTGGTAGGCCTACGAGGTTCGGGTGGATGCAGGCGCTGGGCCGGGGAGCTCTGGCATGGGAGCGGGAGTTCGCTAGTTGGCGGGCGCGCCACGGGCCTGTGCCTCGGGAACCGCAGAGTCGGGAGACACGATCACGGGGTCCCTGGATTAGGCCTCCATCTCCGCTGACCCAGGATGCCGAGGAACCGCATTTGCCGGCGCCGACCGTAGACCGGGCAGCTGTGCGCCTGGGGAGGGCAGCGTGCTGGTTACTGCGTACCCGGCGGTCGAGTGGCCCGAGGCGTGTCTATCCCGCTGAAGCGTTCAAGGCCTGGTTCTAGAGCCCAGCTTGCCGCTAGGGGCTCGACTATGACCGTCGCCGATGTGGCACTCTCGAGCCGGCCCGGAGGGCCGTCGATCTGACCGTTGTCCTTGCACTGCGATTGACCGGGGCTCGCGCTAAACGCCGGCTGAAGTATTTGGGTCTGTCAGGCGGCGTTGCTAAGGACGACGCCGTCGGACCTTGTCTGGCGTCCGACCTGTGGGCAGCCGGGCATGCTCCATCGAATGATTCACGTGAAACTGCGGCCAGATCCGGAGTGGTGAGGCTTGATAGACCGGTTGCTTGTCAGGGTCAGACAGGCCCCGAACCGTCTGAGCTGAACTCCGTCTGTGGGATGGCTGGCCCGATTCGACAGAGCCTCGTCAGCGAGGGCTGTTCGCTCGCGGCCCACGGCCTGATCCTCAGGTGACCATCTGCGGGCCGAGTTCCACCTTCGACCGCTGCCAGTCTGACTCGCGAGCACGAGTCGTAAGCGGTCTGGTGGAGGCGCTCCCCTACTCGTAGCCCCTGAGCGTTTGGGCTTTGCGGGGCTTACTGAGTGAGACCTGGAAAATCGGCGGGATGGCTCCGCGCAGCAGCGCGATGCGCTGTAACGTCCGAGATCACATACTCAGCTATGCGCTGTCAAAGATCTTCGGGTGGGTGGAGACAGCTGCGAATCGTGCATGACTCTCAACAGCACAAGCCGAGAGGGATCGGTTGGGTATCTGGTATGCCCCGTGGTGCAGCGGGCAGGCAACCCCGGCGCATCGGCGCCCCGGGATTGCCGCAGTACTGGCGCGGACGTAGACCGGGCGAGCACGGCGGCGAAGGGCTTGGTCGGACGCTGAGGGTTAGCTCGATTGCGCGACCTGCTTCTGTTGATTCCGTGGGGTGAAGGTGTCCATGGGCGGTTGGTGGATCTGACCTTGGTCGGGTTTCGGTAGGAGATCGACATCGGGCCTCGCCCGAAGCAGCCGGCGACCGCCGTGGCTGAATCTGACTGGATGCGGCGAGGGCTGTGTCCAAACTAGGCGTCTGAGCCTGTATCGAATTTGAGCGCCGACGATTCTCCCTTTCCCGCTGCGACAGCTGAGGCCGGGCCATCTGGTTTTGGGGCACGTGTTCCGTGCTCGCCCACAGCCACTAAGCCGGATCACTGTTGGGCCGCCCAAATGGTCAGGCCGCGAACGCTTGTGATGGCAGGGTCGATCGCGGATTTTGCGGCCTCGGATTTGCGGGCCGAGAGTCGGCGGTGGCCGGGGCGGCGTAACCCCGGCACCTTGCGATCGGTAGGGGTAGCAATGAGCTGACTCTGAGGACTGATCCCGCCAGCCGAGTTCGGGGTCTAGATGGGCATGGCGTCGGCTGCGGCTGCGGCGAGTTGGCACCGATGCAGGAAGGGAGGGGGTTGTCGCCAAACGCATTGCCGTTGCCCACAGGAAGCTTGGGACCCCGGCTTCAAGACTGTCGTGGCGACGTCGGGCATCCCCATTGAGCGGACTCAGGAACACCGACCACGCCGAATCAACCAAGCTCATCACCAAGGCGCTGGGTGGCTAGAGCTTGGTTACAGAGGCCCGCCGAGCGGGGCCCGGTCCCGCAGGGCTCCCTGCGAGAAACGAAAGGCTGCCGGCTCGCGGCCCGCGGTAGCGGAGTTGGCGGTTGAGGAGAGGTTTGGCGTCGGCAGGGTAGGGGTTGGAGACCGATTGCCAGAGTGGCCGGAGGGTCTCGGGTGGGGGCGGGTGAGCAGATCGCCAGTGCTGAGTGGCTGGCCGACCGATGGCTGCGAGCGGATGAAGGCTGCTCGCATTCTCGTGGTTGGGGGTGGACGAGCTATCGGTGGAGGGCACTATCCACAAGCTGTGTGGAAGGGCTGTTGAAAAACTTGGAGGCGCGTTTCACGTGAAACATTGCCGATGGGATGGGTGTTCTGTGTAGCGGTATCCACAGGGGGTGTAGTGCTGCGACGTCGCGTTTCACGTGAAACCGGGGGGCCTGTGGATAACTCCTGTGGATAACTTTGGGCGTACGGAGATATCCACTGGGGGTGATTGGGTGAGAGGTGGCGGCGGCTTTCCTGGGGTGTGTGGGCGGGTTATGCACAGGCTGGAAATTGGCTCGGGACATGGCCGTCCAGCTGCACTAGGGTCAGCGTCGTGCCCGACGAAACGCCTTCGCTTCCGGACTTCACCCGCTGGCCCTCCTTCCCGTTCGAGGGCGACATGCGGGTTAAGCGACTGAACGCGCCTGTTGACGTGGAGCCTCCCCGTAGCGGTGAGGATGCTGGCGACTGCGTTGCTTGTAACACCCCGGATGACTCGTACATCTGGGTTAGCGAGCGGTGGCGGGTTCGGGGGATGGAGCGTCCGACCGGGCTTCCCATGGTGCTGATCCTTGAGTGTCGTTCGCATCTCGACCTCGGTGATCTGACCAACCTGCTGGCCGCTGAGCTCGGGGTCATGACGGTTCGGTTGGAGCGGGCGGTTCGATCGCTCGACGGCGTTGCCAGGGTTCACGTGAATCGCTGGGGCGATGGTTCCTCGCACCTTCACATGTGGTTCCTCGCTCGGCCCTACGGGTTGCTGCAACTCCGGGGCACATTCCTGTCCCTCTGGGACGACATCCTTCCGGTGATCCCGGAGGAGAAATGGCTCGAGAACCTCGCCCATGTCGCGGCCTGGCTTGCGGAGTTCGGCGGGCGTGCCATCGCCGAGCCACCCCACATCCATTGGCAGTCGCCGTCGACGTTCGCCACCTCCCCCGACGCAGTCAGTGAGGTGGTCGCAGAGGATGGCAAGACCGGCGCTGCGGCAGGCGGATCCGAAACTGATGCAAGACCATTTGGGTACGCCGACAGTGCCCGCTCGTTAGCCGAAGCCTCCCCGGCCGGAGCCGGGACAGGCGTTACTAGCACCGTTGGCGCGCACGAGACCGTCGGCCAAGAAGAGCTGGGCGGACGTACGGACATGGGCGGTGGTGAGGATGTGGATAGCCGAAGCGCTGACGGGGGCGCAGTCGTCCTGTCTGCGGCGGACGATGGGGGCGCGACGACTGAGGTGCGGGAAGTAGGTACTCCCCCGGAGTTGGTTGGCGGGGAAGGGCTGTTCGGTGGTGCTGAGGAAAGTGGCGACACGGAGATGGGTAGCGCCGTGGAGGCAGGGCGGACGCCGAAAGGGTCGGGTACGGCTGCTGGTGTTGAGTCGACCGGCCGATTCATTCCGACGCAGTCGGGCTCGCGGGATGCCGCCGGTGATGCGCCGGCTGACGTCTCGGGGTGAGCGTCAAGGGCCTGGGCCGGGCCGGGCTTGGACCGGGCTTGGATTTGGGCCTGGACCAGGACTTGGGTTTCGGTAAGTCGCGACGAGCCGAGCGAGGGCCTGAGTAAGTCGACGCTGGAGGGCTCTACGGGAAGGCCCAGGACGCCGTAGGTCACCGGAGATCGGTGAATGGGCCGGAACGGCCCGCGGTGGTGGTGGCCCGCGGTGGTGGTGGCCCGCGGTGGTGGTGGCCCGCGGTGGTGGTGGCCCGCGGTGGTGGCTCGGCTTGAGAGTGCGGCGTTTAGGGGCGTTGGCGGCGGGCGGGGTGCGGCATTGTCGAGGCGGGCTGGGTTGTGGCGGGGCGTCGGTGATGCTGGGTCGGATGCTGCAGCGCGGAACGTGGGAGTCGCTGTTTGGTGATGCCGGGAGCGTAGGGCAAACGGGCCGAGCGATGGTGGCCGTCGCGTACATCGGTGCGATAGCCCGGTCGGGGCGCACGCCTATGGGAACTGGCGCTCGCGGTAGACGTCGCCGGCTTTGTAGGCCGTGCCGGCGATGCGATGGATCTGGCCCTCTCTCCTGGCTACTGGGAGGGTCCGGGTGTCGGCGAACTGGAGATCATTCGGTAGCCGTTCGAGTAGTACGGCGTGGCTATGCCGTTGTGGTGGAGATCAGGTTGATTGTGTTGCCGGCGTTGTTCAGGTCGTGCTGAGGGGGTTATGTCCAGCCGATCAAATGCCAGCCGTGACCGCTCGGCGCGGTGACGATCGGCGGTGTGTCGGTGTGATCGACCAACCCTGCACGGTGCGGAACAGCCTGACTGGGAGGTCGACACCAGGTTGGCGCGCAACCGGGAGTAATTAGCGCGCGGGGATCGAAGACCTGAGGACAGGGCGGTGAAGAGGCGCCCTCAAGGACCTGGGTGGTGGGGCGCCGGCGGTAACGGTGCGGGCGGTCGGGGTGGCCCCAGGCGTCTGGGTTGTGGGGCGTGGGTGGCACCGGGCCGGGCGGTGAGGTGGCCTGCGGACCCGGGGCGATGAGTATGTGCCTACGTAACCGGCTGACGGATGGAGCAACCGTGCAACCGTACAACCGGGCTGGCGGATGGGAGCGACCCATGGAACCGGCTGGCGGGGTGGGGATGGCCTAAGCACCCGGGGCGGTGAGTGGGCGGGCCTAAGCAACCGAGGCTGGCGCGTGGGAGAGACATTCGCGACCAGGGACGGTAGTTGGCCGGCGTACCCGGGCCGCGGGGTGAGAGGTGGCCGGTACGCCCGGGCGGTGGGGTGGCGTACCCGGGCGGTGTGAGGTGGGGTGGCCGGGCGGTGTGAGGTGGGGTGACCGGCGTACTCGGGCGGTTGAGGTGGGGGTGGTTAGTGAGGGGTTCGGGTTGTGGCTTGGGTGACCAGGGTGGTGAGGATTTTGCCCAGGTCCAGGCCTGCGGTTTGGACGGCGAGGGGTAGCAGGGAAGTTTCCGTCATGCCTGGGGAGACGTTGACGCCTAGGACGTGGGGGGTGCCGTGGGGGTCGACGATGAGGTCGACTCGGGAGAGGTCTCGGAGGCCCAGGGCTTTGTAGGCGGCCAGGGCTAGGGAGGCGACGGCGTCGGCTACGGGTGGGGTGAGTCTGGCGGGGGTGTGCCAGGTGGTGAGGCCGGCGGTGTAGCGGGCGGCGTAGTCGTAGATGCCGTTGCGGGGGACGATCTCTACGGCGGGGAGGGGGAATGGGCCCTCGCCGAGGTCGAGTACTGAGACTGCCACCGAGGTTCCGGTTACGTATTTCTCGACCAGGGCTGTGGAGTCGTACGCGAAGCAGCCGACCATTGCCGCCGGGAGTGCCGATGATTCTCGGGCGACCGAGGCGCCCAGGCCTGAGCCGCCCTCGGCGGGTTTGACCATGAGGGGGAGGCCGAGGCGGTCGGAGATTCGGCTGAGGACGGCCTCGGCGCCGAGTTCTGAGAAGCGGTCGTGGGGCAGCGCCACCCAGTCGGGGGTGGGGATGCCCGCCTCGCGGAGCCGGGATTTTGCCGACGGTTTGTCCCAGGCGAGGCGGGCTGATGCTGCGGTGCTTCCTACGTAGGGGACGCCGCAGAGGTCCAGGACTCCACGGAGCGAGCCGTCCTCGCCGGTTGCTCCGTGGAGGGCGATGACGACCGCGTCCGGGGGGTCTTCCTGCAGGGTCGGGAGCAGGGTTACGTCCGCGTCGCGGAGCTCCGCTGAGAGGCCTGTTGCGCGGAGGGCGTCCAGGACTCGGCGGCCGGAACGCAGTGAGACGTCGCGTTCGTAGGAGAGGCCGCCGGCGAGGACGAGGACATGCGGATCTTTGGACGTACCCATGGGGGTGATCATGCCAAGTCGGGGCCGGGGGTGTCCGCGGCGGCTGGGCCACGACGGTGGTGGGGTGTGGTGGTGGGGCCGAAGACCGCGCGCATGGCGAGCTCTTGTTCCATGACGCCGGAGAGGCGGCGGACGCCTTCGCGGATGCGGTCCGGCGGGGGGAACGAGAAGTTGAGGCGGATGTTGCCCGTGCCGTTGCCGTCGGCGTAGAAGCCGGTGCCGGGGACGTAGGCGACACGGGCCGCGACGGCGCGCGGGAGCATGGCTTTGGAGTCGAGGCCCGGGGGGAGGGTGGCCCAGACGAAGAGGCCGCCGTTGGGGTGGGTCCAGGTGGTGCCGGTCGGCATCATGTCGCGCAGGGCGTCGAGGAGGGCGTCGCGGCGTTCGGCGTACACCTGGCGGTAGATCTTGATCTGTTCGCGCCAGGGCATGGTGGCGAGGTACTGGGTTACGGCGCCCTGTGCGAACGCGCTGGGGCAGAGGATGTTGGCTTCGGAGGCCATGACGAGCTTTTCGCGTACGGCGTGGGGGGCCAGGATCCAGCCCACCCGCAGGCCGGGAGCGAAGGTCTTGGAGAAGGTGCTCAGGTAGAGGATGCCTGTGCGTTTGCGGGCACGCAGCGGACGTGGGGCCTCGCCCTCGAAGCTGAGCGTTCCGTACGGGTCGTCCTCGACCACGAGCAGTCCGTGGCGTTCGCAGATGTCGAGGATCTGCTCGCGGCGCTCCTCGGTCAGGGTGACGCCGGTCGGGTTCTGGAACGTCGGGATCGTGTAAAGGAACTTGGCTCGTCCGCCCGACTGCGCGATGGCGGCTTCGAGGGCTGCGGGGATCAGGCCGTCTGCGTCCATTGCGACGTGGCGTACCTGTGCCTGGGCGGCCTGGAACACGCCGAGTGCGCCGACGTAGGTCGGCCCCTCGGCGAGCACCACGTCACCCGGGTCCAGGAACAGCCGTGCCACCAGGTCGAGGGCCTGCTGTCCGCCGACGGTCACCACCACGTCGTCGGGGGAGGCACCGGTGGAGGCGTCGATGCCGGAGAGGGCCATGACTTCGCAGATGCGTTCGCGGAGCTCGATCGTGCCCTGGCCGATGCCGTACTGAAGGCTGGTCGTGCCCATCTCGCTGGCGAGCTTGCCCATCATCTCGCCGACCGCGTCGAGCGGGAGCGCGGCGATGAACGGCGAGCCGCCGGCCAGGGAGACCACCTCGGGGCGGCTCGTCACGGCGAACAGGGCGCGGATCTCGGAAGTGGTCATTCCCCGGACCCGCCGCGCGTAGCGATCGGTGTAATCATCCTGAGTCGTGCCGGTCATGCGGCGTCACCCCTACCAGTCTGTCGGAAAGACCATGCTAAACGTCCGAGGGAAGGCTTCAACCAAGTTGACCACCGGGCGGGACACCCGGTCGGGTCCGTTCCGCTCCCGTTCAGAACGATTGCGGCGTAGGATCCGTCGGGGGGCGCGGGCATGCACGTGACAAAGAACCGTGCCGCAGGTCCGGACAGCTCACCGATTCTCAAGGGGTCCCGCCATGTCGCGACGCCTGGTCAACCTGACCCTCGACACTCTCGAGGACCTACCCCGGCCGTGCCGTGGGTGCGTCTACTGGGAGCTCGACCCGGTCTCCGCCGAGCGGGCCTGCGCCTCCGGCGATCCAGGTCTGGAGAAAGAGGCCTGGGTTTCTCAGACGCTGTTGGAGTGGGGTTCCTGCGGCAAGCTCGCGTACGTCGACGGCATGCCGGCGGGGTTCGTCATGTACGCGCCGCCGGCGTACGTTCCGCGGTCGATGGCCTTCCCCACGTCCCCGGTGAGTGCCGATGCGGCGCTGCTGATGACCTCGCACGTGGTGCCCGCGTTCGCCGGTGGCGGGTTGGGCCGGATGCTCGTGCAGGGCGTGGCGCGTGATCTCACCAAGCGCGGTGTGAAGGCGATCGAGGCGTTCGGCGACCAGAAGTTCGGTGAGGCCGGCGAGGGCGAGGAAGGCTGCGTCGCACCGGTCGACTTCTTCCTGTCGGTCGGGTTCAAGACGGTGCGGCCGCATCCGCGGTATCCGCGGCTGCGGCTGGAGCTGCGCACGGCGTTGTCGTGGAAGTCCGACGTCGAATACGCGCTGGAGAAGCTGCTCGGCTCGATGAGCCCGGAGACGCTGCTGCGACCGGTCAGACCGGCCGCAGCGACAACGTCAACGCAGGGATAGTCGCGCGCCGACGATCGTGGCGCGCGGCCCGAAGACTTACGAGTTGCGTGAGGCGAGCGCGAGCCGCAGCTGGCGCACGTCGATCGAGCCGGTGGGCACGTCGGCCTCGACGGGGAAATACATCCGCTGGACGGCGGCCAGGATCGCTTCGACGATCTGCTCGCGGAAGAGCGGGTCGACGAGCCGCTCACGGTCCACGGGCGAAGTCAGATAACCGAGATCGACCCGTACGGTGGGCATGCGGGTCAGCCGCAGAAGCTCCCACGTCTTGGCGTGGATGCGGTTGTCCTGCATGCCCGTGCGCACGACGATCTCGCGCTGCACCAGGTTGGCGAGCCGCTCCCCCACCGTCGACGTGAGCCCGTTGCCGGTGCCGTAGTGGTAGGACGCGACGCCGTCGGCGGTGGGCGTCTCCTGCCCGTCGAGGTGCAGCGAGATCAGCAGGTCGGCGCCGAGGCTGTTGGCCAGGGCCGCGCGCTCCTGCCCGGTCATCGGCTGGGTCGGCGCCGGACCGCGGGTCAGGTGCACCCGCATGCCTGCGGCGGCGAGCCGGCCCTCGAGCCGGGTCGCGATGTCGAAGACGAGATCGGCCTCGTTCCACCGCAGCTGCCCGTCGGGCACGACCACGCCGGGATCGTCGGCGCCGCCGTGGCCCGGGTCGATCACGATGGTCTTGCCGACGAGGCTGGAGCCGGACTGGCGGAAGGCCTCGGCCTCGCGCAGCCAGTTGGGGCGCCCGCCGACGACCTTGCGGCCGAGCCGGCGCAGGGCCTTCATGGTGTTGGGCCCGCAGGAGCCGTCGGGGGTCAGGCCGACCTCGCGCTGGAACTGGGCGACTGCCCGGGCGGTGCGGGGGCCGTAGATGCCGTCGGCGCGACCGGTGTCGAAGCCCATCTCGAGCAGGCGCTCCTGCAGGGTCCGGACGTCCTCGCCGACCAGGAACGTGGGCACCGAGTGGAACAGGGTGCGCGCACCAAGTTTCCAGCGGGCGCCGTCGAGCGTCGCCCAGGTTTCGGTGCCGACGATGCCGTCGACGCCGAGGCCGCGGCTCTGCTGGAAGGCACGCACGGCCGTTTGGGTGGCATCGTCGAACTCGGTGCCCCCCGTCTCCAGCAGCTCGAGATCCACCAGAATCGACCGGATCTCCTCGACGGCCGGACCGGTGTCTCCACGTCGGATCGAGCGCACGCACGGCTCCCTAAAGGCTGGGGGAAAGTCTCCCGGAGCGTACTCCTCAATGTCCCGGGTGGCCGGACGGCGAGGGTGTTGCCAGGGAGGGGAGGGTCAAAGAACAACGCCCCGCATCCGGGTGGATGCGAGGCGTTGCGAACACGTCGTTTAGAGAGCCGACTCGATGAAGTTCACCAGGGCGCCCTTGGGCTTGGCACCGGCGACGGAGTTGACCGGCTCGCCACCCTTGAACAGGGTCAGCGTCGGCACGGACATCACCCGGTAGGCCCGGGCGGTCTCCGGGTTCTCGTCGATGTTGAGCTTGACGATCTTGACGCGGTCGCCCATCTCGGCAGCGATCTCCACGAGCAGCGGGTCGACCTTCTTGCACGGTGCGCACCACTCGGCCCAGAAGTCGACAAGAACCACCTTGTCGGACTGCAGCACGTCACTCGTAAAAGTGGCGTCGGTGACGGCCTGGTTTGCTCCCACTTCGGACCTCCTGGTTACAGCTTTACCCGGTGATTTACAGCTCGATGAATGACGCGATGAAGTGCTCGGCGTCCAGTGCGGCGGCGCAGCCGGTGCCCGAGGCCGTGATGGCCTGACGGTAGGTGTGGTCGACCAGGTCGCCGGCGGCGAACACGCCGGGGATGTTGGTCCGGGTGGACGGGGAGTCAACCTTGACGTAACCGTCGTCGTCCATCGCGATCTGACCCTTGAACAGCTCGCTGCGCGGGTCGTGACCGATCGCGACGAAGACGCCGGTGACGTCCAGAACCTTGGTCTCCCCGGTCTCGACGTTGCGCAAACGCGCACCGGAGACCTTGCCGTCATCGCCGAGAATTTCCTCGACGGCGGAGTTCCACTCGATCTTGATCTTCTCGTTGTTCATCGCACGCAGCTGCATCACCTTGCTGGCCCGGAACGAGTCGCGGCGGTGCACGATCGTCACGGTGTCGGCGAAGCGGGTCAGGAACGTGGCCTCCTCCATCGCGGAGTCGCCACCGCCCACCACGATGATGTTCTGCTTGCGGAAGAAGAAGCCGTCACACGTGGCACAGGACGAGACACCGTGGCCGAGGAGCTCGTCCTCGCCGGGCACGCCGAGCCGGCGCCAGGCGGAACCGGTGGAGAGGATGACCGCGCGGGCGAAGTATTCCTTCTCGCCCACCCAGACGGTCTTGAGCCCCTCGGTGCCGGCCTCGGTCGGCTTGTCACCGAGCTCGACGCGGGTCACGTCGTCGGTGATGAACTCGGCGCCGAACTTCTCGGCCTGCTTGCGCATGTTGTCCATGAGCTCGGGGCCCATGATCCCGTCGGGGTGCCCGGGGAAGTTCTCGACCTCGGTGGTGGTCATCAGCGCGCCACCGGACTGGACGCCCTCGATGACCAGCGGCTTCAGGTTGGCCCGGGCCGCATACAGCGCGGCGGTGTAGCCGGACGGCCCCGAGCCGATGATGATCAGATTGCGGACCTCGTCCACTGCCGACTCCTCAGTCTGGTATCGCCGTGACACGGCGACATACGCACGCTAGAACGTCATGGTAAGAGAGCATCATTCCCGCGCGTCACGGCTTGTGGGCCGCGGCATAGTGGGCGGCCTCACAACGAGCGAATGTAGCGCTCAGCCTACCCGTACGGCGGCGAGCTTGGCGGCGCCGGAACCGGGCGATCCGCAGTCCGCGCCGGCGGCCCAGACCCAGCTTCCGTTGGTGGCGCTGAACTGCACGATCAACGCCGGAACCCCCTGGAACCGGGCGTAGTCGAGGCTCGCCGGGGTGATGGGGCCGGCGCCGTTCTCCCCCGCGATCGCGTCGAGACAGGCGAGCAGCACGTCCTGCACCCGCAGATTGCTGAGCGCGGTGTCGTCCGCCATGGAGCTCTTGCTCCGAGGGGCCGGATCCTGCCCATTGATGCGTGCATCGCCGGAAGGGACCTTGGCGCTCTGGGCCAGCGTCTCCGGCGTGTAGTTCCTGCCGCTGGCCAGCGGCTCGGCGATCTCCGGCCCGACCGCCAGCGTCTGCGGCATGCCCTCCGCCGCGGTCGAGTCACTCGCAGTTTCGGACGATTGATGCTGCTGTAACCCAAAACCTAGGAAACCGAGGAAAACAGCAGCAATGCCGATGGGTGCGGCCCACTTCAGCCGCCGGGCCGTCTTTGACCGGGATCGATCGTTGGGTACGCCGACCAGGTGCCGGACAGGAGTAACGCCCTCAGGCTCGGAGCCCGGCGCCGCGAGATCAGCACTCAGCAGCGCGGCATGATCAGCGTTCAGCAGCACGGCGTCGAGGCGGGCGACGATGTCGTCGGGCATCGGCTCGGGCTCGGCGCCCCAGCTGCGCAGTGCCCCGGAGATGACCCCGACACTCGCGGAAAGCTCCACATAAGCGTCCTGCCAGGCCGGATCGTCGGCGATGAGCCGGGCGACCGTCGCCTCCTCGGGGGTGCCGTCCAGCGCGCCGCCGACATAGTCGGCCAGCAGGTCGAAGTCGACCTCGCTGAACTCTGCCCCGGTCACGGCTGTTCCCCTCTGTCACCCGGACCGGGATGCGGTCCGGCTGCACTGCTCGACCCGGTTGAGACGCGCTTTTCACCGGCTTGGTTCCCGGAGTGATCCCGGTCTCTCGCCGGCTCCGGGTCGACGCCGGTTCTCAGGTGCTTCAGCGCGACCGCCATCCGGGCCCGGCCGCGGGCACACCGGCTCTTGATGGTGCCCTCGGCGACCCCGAGGATCTGCGCGGCCTCGACCACCGCGTAGCCCTGCACGTCGACCAGGACCAATGCGGCCCGCTGCTCGGCCGGCAGCTCGGCCAGCGCGGCACGGACGACGAGCGCGGTGTCGTGATCGTGGGCCGGCGCCGCGGGCTCGGGGCCTGTGCCGCCCTTGTCGGCGTGGCTACCGTCGGGCAGTGGCACGGTGGGGTGCGCCTGCCGGCGGCGGATCCGGTCGAGGCAGGCGTTCACCACGATGCGGTGCAGCCAGGTGGTGACCTGCGAATCGCCCCGGAAACGCGCCGCCGCCCGGTGTGCCGACAGCAGGGCGTCCTGCACGGCGTCGGCGGCCTCCTCGCGGTCGCCGATGGTGCGCAGCGCCACGGCCCACAACCGGTCGCGATGCCGCCGGACCAGCTCGTTGAACGCGAGCGGGTCGCCCTCGACGTGGGCGCGCAGCAGCTCTGCATCGGTCGGCCCAGGAAGGTCCGCACCGCCGGGAGCGCCGCCAGTAGTCACGCGAGCAATTTAGCCCAGGACCGCCATCGGGTTGGAACCACGGACAGCAGAAAGCCCCGCCGACCGTGTCAGCGGGGCTTTCGTCAGGTGCTCAGTCGGTGCCGTAGACCGAGATGTTCTGGACGCTGACGCGGTAGCTGCCGTCGTCGTCCTGCGGCAGCTTCGAGATGAAGACCAGGATGTACTGGTACGTCTGGTCGGCCTCGAAGCCGGTGAGCAGCTCGGTAGTGCCCGAGGTCTTCTCGGGCGAGTTGTCGTTGACCTTTTTGTAGGTCTTGACGATCTTGTCGTCGCCGCTGTTGTTGTCACCCGGGTCCACCGTGCCGGTCCGCGCATCCATCGTCACACCGGGCACGGAGGTCTCCACGCGGACCTCGGAGATGTGCTTGGCCGACTTGAGGTTGATCAAAATCCCCATGCCGGGCTTGAGCCCGCCGAAGTTAGCGGTGGTGTAGCCCTGCGTCTTCCACACCGTGTCGGGATCGTCGTCGACCGTGCCCTTGGCCTTGCCGGTGTCGGCGCGGTCGGTCTTGGGCGGGTCGACGATGCGGACGTTGTCCGCGGTCAGCGCGAACTTCTTGGGTGTCGCTGACGGGGCGTCGGTGCTGGTGCCGCCGTCGTTACCCTGCGCGTCCGTCTGCGGGGCCGTGCTGGCGTCGGGCGAGCTTGCCAGCTGGTCGTTGCCGGAGTCACCGATCGCGCGGATGCCGAAGACGAGCCCGATCACGGCGATCACGGCGAGCACCGCGACACCGATGAAGATCTTGCGGGTGCTCCGGACCGGCTCCGACGCGCTGCCCTGGGCGAAGCGCAGCGGGCCGACATCCTCGTAGTCGTCGTCGGAGGACGAGTCGAGGCGGGAGAGCTCCACGGTCAGGGCCTCGGCCGTGGGGGCGGTGACCCGGCGGTCGAGCAGATCCATCGTCAGATCGTCGAGGTAGGCCGGGACGCCGGCGCGGCTCTGCCGGGGCGTGGTGAGGGTGCCGTTTCCGTCGCGGTTGGCGTCGGGCAGCGTGGAGGGGTGACCAGCCTCGGCGTGTGGCCAGTGACCGGTCAGGGAGTAGTAGAGGATGCCGCCGACGGCGCGGACGTCGCGCTCGGTGCTGTCGGCTGAGTCGGCGCGGGCGTCAGCCAGCACCACCCGGCCGTCGTCGCCGATGAGTGTCGTTCCGGGGTGGACGTTGCCGTGCACCATTCCGGTCGCGTGCACCGCGGTAAGTGCGTCGGCGAGCGAGTGTGCGATCGCGGTGGCACGTCTCGGGTCCATCGGACCGTCGCGTCCCACCAGCTCGCGCAGCGCCTCGCCGTCGACCCACTCGCGCACGACGTAGGCGCGCTCGCCCTCGTCGATGGCGTCGTAGACGCCGACGAGATTGGGGTGGATCACGCGACTCGCGTCGACCGCCGCCTGCAGCATTTCAGTCGCAGAATCGCCGCCCGGGTGCCGCAGCACGACCGCCACGGGACGCCGGAGAATCACATCGATGCCCCGCCAGACCTGCCGGCCAGCACTGTCGTTGTTGACGTGCTCTTCGAGCTGATAACGCTCGGCCAGGATCTCACCGACGGTAGGAGCACCGAAGGTCATGACCGGTCCGGCCTCGTCGGCCGCGGTCTCGTGGCCTTCGCCGACCTGGGTCACCCGTCCTCCCTCGGTGAGTCCGCACGTGTCGCTCACGACCTTACCCGCCCGGGAGCAAGGTCCCACAGTTCATCCCTGCGCGCGGCACCCGTCAAAGGCTGCCCGCCAGGGCCGTTTAGGCCGGTCGGAGCGTTGGAAATAACTGTTCAGCGGGTTTTTGACAACTTCACGGCCAGGCGATCAACGGCCGATTTTGCGGCGCACCATCCCGACGACCTGGCTCACCTCGTGAACCTTGAGCAGCGTAGCTGCCACGAGGTATACCAGCATGATCGCCCCACCGCCGATCACGACCTGAAGTATGGCCGCGCCGCGCCCGGGCGTGTCGCCGCCGGGGAGCAGATTGACGATCAGCAGGCCGGCCACCGTCGCGATCGCCGCGGCCACCACGACCTTCACCAGGGCACGGGCTACCGAGCCGAGGTTCAACCGGCCGATCCGGCGGCGCAGCAGAGCCAGCGAGATCACGGCGGACAGGAGGTAGGAGACCGCGTTCGCCGCCGTCATGCCGGCCGCGGACAAGGATTCGGAGAGGACCTGGGCGACGAAGAAATAACCGACGATCCGGAGCGCGACAACCGGCAGGTTGATCAGTGCGACGGTGCGGTTGCCCTGCAGCGCGTAGAACGCATAGGTGCACAGGTAGCTGATCGACAGCGGGATCACGCAGAACGCGGCGACGACGAGCACCCCGCCGATCGCGAACGCCTGGGCCGAGGTGAGCGCGCCACCCTGGAAGAGGGTGACGGAGATGGGTACGCCGAGCACGCCGTAGACCACACAGATCGGGGCGAGTGCCGTGGTCGTGAGCCGGATCCCGCGGCTGAGGTCGTCGCTGACGTCGGAGAACCGGCCCTCGGCGGCGGCCGCGCTCATCTTCGGCAGCAGCGCCGTCATCACGGAGACGCCGATGATGCCGTGCGCCATCATCGTCAGCAGGAAGACGTTGTTGAAGGCGAGCAGGCTCGCGTTGTCGTCACCGGAGACGCCGCTGAGCACCCGGGCGACCAGGAAGACCGCGATCTGGTTGGCGCCGACGTAGACGAGCATCCAGCCGGCCAGGCCGCCGATCTCGCTCAGGCCCAGGGCCCGCGGGTTCCACTGCCAGCTCCAGCTGAAGCCGACCTTGCGCAGCGCCGGGAGCAGCCCGATGGCCTGGACGACCATGCCGAGCAGGGTGCCGCCGCCGATCACCGCGATCCGGCCGGACGTCATGTCCTCGGCGGTCAGCCCGCGGGCCGTACCGAAGAACAGAATGAAGGCACCGCAGGTCGCGATGACGACCAGGTTGTTGAGGATCGGGGCCCACATCGGCGCGGCGAAGTGCCCGCGGACGTTGAGGACGGCGCCGATCAGCGCGGAGATGCCGGTGAAGAAGATGATCGGCAGGATGAGGTACGACAGCTGGGTGACCAGATGCTGGTAGCCGGGTGCCGCGCCGCTGCTCGACTGGATGGTCGCGATCACCGGGGCGGCCACGGTCACCAGCACCGTCGCGATGCCGAGCGCGACCACGGCGAGGGTGAGCAGCCGCTGGGTGAACAGCTGGCCGCCGTCCGGGTCCGCCTTGCGCCGCCGCACCAGCAGCGGGATCAGCACGCTGGAGAGGATGCCCCCGAGCAGCAGCTCGTAGATCTGGTTCGGGAGGAACTGGGCGCTGGTGTACGGGTCACCGATCGCCTTGCCCAGCGTCATGCCGATCAGCATGTTGCGGACAAAGCCGATGATCCGGCTGACCAGGCTGCCGACCGCCATGACCGCGCTGTTGCCGGCGGTGCTGCGCTCCGACTCGGCCGGAGCCGCGACCTCGGCCTCCGGTTCGGCGCCATAGACGGCTCCGCCCCGGCTCGCGGTGCTGCTGCCGTAGACGGTGCCACCGCCGTCCTGCACCGAGGCCGGGATGACCTCCGGTGGCAGCGCCTGATCGCCGGCCGCGGTGGGGAAAGTTCCGGTGTTGTCGACGGAGACCATGAAGGTGGCTTCGTCGACCTCTTCCGGCTCACCATCGGGCGCGGCGTGCGCGCTGCGGTAGATGCCGCCGCTCACCAAGACCTCCCCAGGGGTACGAACACAGACGCCACCCTAACTATGAGGTGCGTCAGACATGGCGGCGCAGGAGTGTGCCGGGCGCCGCACCCGCCAGCGTCTCCACCATCCAGCACGCCTCGATCGGCACGAGCGGCTCGCTGAGCGCGTCGAGGACCGTCGGATGATCGCAGCCCGCCTCGGTCAGGACACCGAGCAACGCGTTCACCGTCCCCAGGTCGCCGGTGTCCGCGATGTGCCGGGCGAGGGGGCGCACCCGGTCGTAGAGCTGTTCGTCGGGGAGCTCGGCCAGCCGGCGGGCTGCCCTGCGTACGAGATCGGTGAGACCTTCGTGGGGGAAGCGCTTGCCCGTGCGAACCTCGAGCCGTGCGGTGGCCGGGGCGCTGTAGGCCGCGACGGCGGCCTCGTCGAGCACCTGGGGTGACGGCTCCGGCTGCCTGGGCCACCAGTTTTCGGCGGCGAAGAGCGGAAGCGGTGCCTGCTCGGGACCGGAGGGCTCGGGCGGGGGGACCGCCCGGCGCAGCGATCGGTACGCGGCCTCGCGCACCGCCGCCACCGTGCTCTCGTCGTCCTCCCCGGAGACCGGCGCGAACGGCCCGAGCAACGCCACGACCAGGCCGGGGTGCGGAACCGTGGGATCGTCCAGCGCGATCACCTTGGCGAAGAGCTCGAGCTCGTGCCAGTGCAACGCGGCGGGGAAGACGTGGCCCGGCGCGACCCAGCCCAACTGGACCGGCTCGCTGGTCGCCGGCTCGCGCAGGCCCAGCGCCTGCTCGCCGGTAGTCAGGTCGATGTCGAGCACCAGGCCGTAACCGTCAGTGATCGGAAAGGAGACCCTCAAGTGGGTCGGATCGGGTTCGGAAAGCGCGCCGCCCTCCGCCCGCAGGAGGGACCAGAAAAGGGGATCCTCGCTGAGACGGCGCAGCGCCTCGGGTACGGGCACGGGTCCCATCCTGCCCGCTGCGCTCGGTGACCGCCACGACCGATACCCTGGTAGTCCCATGTCTGTGTTGAACACGGCCCAACGCAACGCCGTCCAGGAGCTGTTGCGGGTCTCCCCTGTCGCCGATGAGCTGGGGCGCCGTTTCGGCGCCGCCGGCCATGAGCTGCACCTGGTCGGCGGCTCGGTGCGTGACGCCCTGCTCGGCAGCCTCGGTGATGACCTCGACTTCTGCACGGATGCCCGCCCCGAGCGCACGCTCGAGCTGGTCAAGGGCTGGGCCGACGCGATCTGGGAGACCGGCCGCGAGTTCGGCACGATCGGGATCCAGAAGAACGGTCTCCGGATCGAGATCACCACCTATCGCGCCGAGTCGTACGACGGGGTCACCCGCAACCCGACCGTCGAGTACGGCGACAACCTCCTCGACGACCTGCGCCGCCGGGACTTCACGATCAACGCGATGGCGGTGAGCCTCCCGGGTCACGTCTTCACCGATCCGTACGGCGGGCTCGAGGATCTCGCGGCGCAGCTGATCAGGACGCCGTCGCGGCCGGAGGAGTCCTTCGGTGATGATCCACTTCGGATGCTGCGTGCTGCCCGGTTCGCCGCGAAACTCCGCTTCACGGTGGATCCGGGGGTGATCGCGGCGATGACCGCGATGGCCGCCGACCTCGACCGCATCACCGCCGAGCGGATCCGTGACGAGTTCACCAAGCTGCTCAGCGGCGCCGACCCGGTCGGTGGCCTGCGACTGCTGGTCGACACCGGGCTCGCCGACCGGTTCCTGCCGGAGCTCACCGGGCTCAAGCTGGAGATCGACGAGCACGCGCAGCACAAGGACGTCTACGAGCACACGCTGATCGTGGTCGCGAACGCCGTACGGCTCGAGGGTGAGGCCGGTCCGGACTTCATCCTGCGGATGGCGGCGCTCATGCACGACGTGGGCAAGCCGGCGACCAAGGCCGTCGGCCGCGACGGCCGGGTCAGCTTCCACCACCACGAGGTGGTCGGTGCCCGGCTCACCAAGCAGCGCATGCGCGCCATGAAGTTCCCCAAGGACGTGACCAGCGAGGTGGTTCAGCTGGTCGCGCTGCACCTGCGCTTCTACGGGTACGGCCGGGGCGAGTGGACCGACTCCGCGGTGCGCCGTTACGTGACGGACGCCGCCGAGCTGCTCCCCCGCCTGCACAAGCTCACCCGCTCCGACTGCACGACCCGCAACAAGCGCAAGGCCGCCGGACTGTCCGCGGACTACGACGCGCTGGAGGAGCGGATCGCCCGGATCGAGGCCGAGGAGGACCTGGCGCGGGTGCGCCCCGACCTCGACGGCAACGCGATCATGGAGCTCCTGGGCGTGCCGCCGGGCCCGATCGTGGGTCAGGCGTGGCGCTACCTGAAGGAGATGCGCCTCGACCGCGGGCCGATGCCGCGTGACGAGGCGGAGGCCGAGCTCCTGCGCTGGGCGCGGGAGCAGGGCCACACCCCCTGACCTATCTACCTGGGCCGTAGCTCAGGGAAAGATCGGTCAGCTCTTCCGGGAAGTCCTGTTTCGCGATCGCCCGGCCACGCAGATCCATGAGCACCGCCGTGCCGTTCTCGAAACCGATGATGCGGTCGTCGCTGATGAAGAACGCCCTGGTGGTCGCGAGCCGGGTGCGAATCTTCCCGGTTGTCACGTCGGCGATCCGGAGCAGGTTCGGCTCCTTGCCGTCGCCGCGGACGATGACCATCGAGCCATCGGGTGACCAGGCGTCCTGGCCCGGTGGCACCCCGGGAACGGCCAGGTCACGGGTCCACTCCCCCGTCGTCGCGTCGAGCACCGTCAGGGCGGACACCGTCGGGCCGTTGGTCTCCGAACCGTTGACGCCGACCTTGGCGAGCGCGACCTCCTTGTCGCCCGGCAGCCACGTGTAGAGGCAGTAGTCGAGGCACGAGAACCGCTCGTCCAGTGGATGCCGGTGCACCTTGCCCGTCGCCGCGGTGATCACGGTGAAGCGATCGGTCCCGGTCAGCAGCAGGCTGGCGCTGTCGGAGGACCACTGCGGCTCGAGCACAAAACCGACGGTGGTCCAGGTCAGTCGCTGGCTGTGCAGATCAAGGAGCCCTATGTACGGGTGGATGTCGTCGGTGACGGCCGCGTAGCGCGCGTCAGGCGAAACCCAGATGCCGGTGAAGTCCTTCTCCAGCAGCCGGTACTTGCCTGTCCCGGTGTCGAACACGGCGTCGGTGTCCCCGGCCAGTCCCGTGACCATCCAGCCGCCGGGCAGGCCGAACGGTTTGTCGGGTGACCAGGGCGGGTGCCCGATCGTGGGCGTGGGCGTCGGGTCGACGGCGGGTGTCTCCTGGCGGTGGGTGTCGCGCAGGACGGCGTACGGGATGAAGGTAATAAGGACGAGCAGAGCAGCGGCCGCACCCACCGCGGCTCTGCGCCGTCGTCGGAGCTGCCGTCCCCGGGCCATCGCACCGACTGCGAGATCGCCTGCGGGGCGGGTTTCGTCGGCCATCTCGCGGATCGCCTGTCGGAGCAGATCGTTCATCGCAGCACCTCCGCGGCCAGATCGAGTTCGGGGACCAGTTGGCGCAGCTTGGCGAGCCCGCGTGCGGCCTGGCTCGCGACCGTTCCCGGCCGGCAGCCCAGCACCTCGGCAGTCTCCTCGATCGAGCGATCCTCGAGATAGCGCAGCACGAGGACGGCGCGCTGGCGTGGGGGAAGGGCGAGCAGGGCCTGCCGCAGCACGAGGCGCACCGTGGCGTCGTGATCGAGGCTGCCGGGAGCCGGGCGGTCGGGGAGCTCGGCCATCGTGAGCTCCGCGTGCCGGGCCCGGCGGCGCCAGCCCGAGGCGCGGTCGTTGTAGATGATCCGGCGCACGTAGGGCTCAGCCTCGCCGCGGATCCGGGGCCATCGGGCGTACGCCTTGGCCAGCGCACCCTGCACCAGGTCCTCGGCGGCCCGTTGGTCACCGGTCAGCGCGTACGCCACCCGGACCAGGGCATGCGAGCGCTCCGCCACAAAGGCGGTGAATTCCGTCTCCACGATCACCTCCGCCCTTACAGACGCGGGCGGGCCCGGAAAGTTTGCACGCCTTTTTTACCGGGGGTTGCGGGCACAATCGCCACATGAGGTTGGTGGTGGATTCTCCGATCGGGCCGCTCGGTGTCGAACTCGACGAGTTCGACGGTTTCGACGGCGGGACGGTGATCGGGGTGCGGTTCGGTGCCTCGCCCGTTACCGATTTATCGGATAAGTCGGCTGTTGTTGAACAGTTGGAGGGCTACTTCGCGGGCACGGTGACGGAATTCACTGTGCCGATCTCGATGCGGGGCGGCTCGTCGTTCGAGCGGTTCGTCTGGGCCGAGATCGCCAAGATCCCTTATGGGGAGACGCGCACCTACGGCGATATCGCCAAAGCTTTCGGTGATGTGGGGGCGGCGCGTGCGGTCGGCACCGCCTGCAACCGCAACCCGGTGCCCGTCCTGGTCCCCTGTCACCGCGTGGTGGGCGCCGGCAACAAACTGGTCGGCTTCGGTGGCGGCCTGCCCCGCAAGCGTCAGCTGCTGGAGCTGGAAGCCCGGGTCAGCCTCGAGCGGGCCTGGGGTTTCGCCGGCGAATAGCCCCTGGGGTTTCTTCGGGTAACAGCAAAGCCCGGACCGTGTGAATGGTCCGGGCTCGGCAGGGGTGTCGCTCGGATCAGCTGGCGATCTCGCCCGCGATGAAGGCCTCGACGGCCGCCTTCGCGTCGTGGTCGTTGTACTGCACCGGCGGGCTCTTCATGAAGTAGGAGCTCGCGGAGAGGATCGGGCCACCGATGCCACGGTCCTTGGCGATCTTCGCCGCGCGGACCGCGTCGATGATGACGCCGGCGGAGTTCGGGGAGTCCCACACCTCGAGCTTCAGCTCCGCGTTGAGCGGGGTGTCGCCGAAGCTGCGGCCCTCGAGCCGGATGTAGGCCCACTTGCGGTCGTCGAGCCACGGCACGTGGTCCGACGGGCCGATGTGCACGTCAGACTTGATCATCTCGTGCGGGATCTGGCTGGTGACCGACTGGGTCTTCGAGATCTTCTTCGAGACCAGGCGCTTGCGCTCCAGCATGTTCATGAAGTCCATGTTGCCGCCGAAGTTGAGCTGGTAGGTGCGCAGCAGCTCGACGCCACGGTCTTCGAACAGCTTGGCGAGCGCGCGGTGCACGATCGTCGCACCGACCTGGCTCTTGATGTCGTCGCCGACGATCGGCAGACCCGCGTCCTCGAACTTCTTGGCCCAGGTCGGGTCGGAAGCGATGAAGACGGGCAGGGCGTTGACGAACGCACAACCGGCGTCGATGGCGGCCTGCGCGTAGAACTTGTCGGCCTCTTCGGAGCCCACCGGGAGGTAGGACACCACGACGTCGACCTGCGCGTCACGGAAGGCCTGAACGACGTCGACCGGCTCGGCCGACGACTCCTCGATCATCTCGCGGTAGTAGGTGCCGAGGCCGTCGAACGTCGGTCCACGCTGGACGGAGACGCCGGTCGGCGCCACGTCGGTGAGCGTGATCGTGTTGTTCTCGCTGGCGACGATCGCCTCGGCCAGGTCCATGCCGACCTTCTTGGCGTCCACATCGAACGCCGCGACGAACTGCACGTCAGAAACGTGGTAGTCGCCGAAGGTTACGTGCATGAGACCCGGAACGCGGTCGTTCGGGTCGGCGTTGCGGTAGTACTCCACGCCCTGTACGAGGGACGAGGCGCAGTTACCCACACCGACGATGGCGACGCGGACGGAGCCCATCGCGTTTGCCTCCTTGTTCATCACGGCCGGTCCTGATGCGGAGCCGGTGTTTCTGGGGGTGCCCCCGCAGCCCGGTCGGCTGCGGAAGTGCTGGTCCTGCTCTCCGCGGCGCTGGTGCTCACCGCGGCTGCAGAAGATGCGGGGGTCCGGCCGGAGCGCTCGTTGGTGATGAGCTCCTCCAGCCAGCGAACCTCGCGCTCGCACGAGTCGAGCCCGTGACGCTGGAGCTCGAGCGTGTAGGCGTCGAGCCGGTCGCCGGCCCGCGACAACACGTCCCGCAGGCCTTCCCGGCGCTCCTCGATGCGGCGCCGGCGGCCCTCGAGGATGCGCAGCCGGGTCGCGCGGTCGGTCCGGGAGAAGAAGGTGAAGTGCACGCCGAAGCCCGCGTCGTCATACGTCTCGGGGCCCGCCTGGGCGAGCAGATCGGCGAAACGCTCCTTGCCTTCCGCAGTGATCTTGTAAACAACCCGGCCCCGTTTGCTGGTCATCGGCGGCACGATGCTCGTATCGGCAGCCTGCTCGCTGATCCATCCGGCGAGGTGCAGCCGTTTCAGGGTCGGATACAGGGTGCCGTAGCTGATCGCGGCGCGGAGGGTGCCGAGCTTGGTGGCGAGTTCCTTGCGCAGCTCGTACCCATGCATCGGAGCCTCTTGGAGCAGACCGAGGATGGCCATTTCGATCATTCGGTCCACCTCCTCCGGTTCGATGTATCGGGCCGATACATCACTACCGTAGGCCCGGCCCGGGGGATTAGCAAGATCGTCATGCCTCGCAGTCGCCACGCCACGCTGCGTGATGGCTGTCGCCGTTCGGGTGCGGACCGCGTACTCTCTTCGCCATGCGCACGCAGCGGCAGGTCGTCGACTACTCGCTACAGAAGCGAGCGCTGCTGCGTGACGTGCACAATGGCAAGATCGGGACGCTCGAGGTCTGCGATGCCTCGCCGTACTTGAAAAACGCAGCTCGGTTCCATGGCGAGCCGACCGATGACCGTTGCCCGATCTGCCGTAGGGACAACCTCACACTGGTGCACTACATCTATGGGGACGAGCTCAAGCAGTCCGCCGGCCAGGCAAGGAAACTCACCGAGTTGCCTGTCCTGGCGATGACGCTGCGTGAGTTCCAGGTCTTCGTGGTCGAGGTGTGCCAGTCGTGTTCCTGGAACCACCTGATCGAGCAGTTCCTGCTCGGCCGGGATGCAATGAGCGCCGACGAACTCCTAGAGGGCGCGACGGCTGTCGCCGCGTCCGCCTCGGGCCGCCACCGCGAGACAGGGTCGTCGTCACATCGCCGGGAGGGCAGACAGTGATCGCCCTCAACGTCGCTAACGTTGACACGATCCGGACCGACACGGGCATCCAGCGTCGCAATCGGTCATTTTCGACATCCGACAGGGCGGCTGCGCGGATGCAGCCCAAAAACGTCCGTTCGTGGCGTAGTCCCCGGGAGCCCCTCCAGGGTTCTCCGGGCGTGCCACTGCGACCGGTAGGTGTAACCGAATGAACTCGTACGGCGAATCGCAGTCTGCGCGTGCCCGGGCCAGCGTGCCCGGGTCGTCCGCTGCCGCCACGCCTGACGACGATCCGTCCGGCTACGACGATCGTCCCGCGCCCGACGCCTATCGGAGACCCTCCGGTGGCCGCGCGAGCGTGAGCGGATCGGCGACGCCTCGCGGCGCCGCTTCCGTCGGGGCGGCCGCCGTGGGTGGACGTGCCTCCGTGGGCGCTGCCCCGGTCGGTGGTCGTGCGTCCGTCGGAGCGGGAACGGCGCCAGTGGGTGGACGTGCCTCGGTGGGTGCTGCCCCGGTCGGTGGTCGCGCCTCGGTCGCGCGCGCGGCCGTGCGACCCGTGTCCCCGGCTGTCGGCGGTGGTGGCGGCCTCGGCCCCAACGATCCCGGCAGCAACGGCCGTCGCGGGCTCGGTGGCGGCGGCAAGAACGTCACCAAGGCGGCCAAGAAGCGCCGCCGCGCCAACATCCTCACCGCTGCCGCGGCTGTCCTGGTGATCCTGGCCGGCGGCGGCGTCGTCGCGGGCACCTGGTTCTTCGACGGCGTGGACCTCCCCGCCCCCAAGACCGAGGATCAGTCCAATGTGATCCTCAACGCCAAGGGCCAGGTCCTCGCCAAGCTCGGCACCCAGAACCGCACCGTCGTGCCGCAGGCGAGCATCAACCCCTACGTCCAGCACGCGGTCGCCGCGGCCGAGGACAAGAACTTCTACACGCACTCCGGCATTGACATGAAAGGCATCATGCGTGCCGCGTGGAACAACTTCACGGGCGGCGACAAGCAGGGTGCCTCGACGATCACGCAGCAGTACGCCCGGTATGCGGCAGATCTGAAAGCGATCAGCTACAACCGGAAGCTGCGCGAGGCGGTGATCGCGCGCAAGCTCGAGTCGACGTACGACAAAGACCAGATCATGGGGTTCTACCTCAACTACATCTACCTGGGCGAGGGTCGGTACGGCATCGAGGCCGCCGCGCAGGGGTACTTCAGCAAGTCGGTGATGACGCCCGAGGGGCAGAAGAACGCGATCACTCCGTCCGAGGCGGCGGTGCTCGCGTCGATCATCAAGCAGCCCGAGCCGGATCCCAACGGCGGTCACAAGGGCTACGACCCCAACTACAACCTCGGCGCGGCGAAGGAACGCTGGGAATACACGATGTCGAACATGCTCGAGATGAAGTGGATCACCAAAGAGCAGTACGACGCGCGTAAATACCCCACGGTCAACAAGCCGAACGCCAACAAGTGCAAGACCTGCGCGGGCGACAGCAAGCCGGTCGGCATGATCATGCGGCACGTCAAGGCCGAGCTGGCCGAGATGAACATCTCCGAGACCGAGTTCACGCGTGGTGGTCTGACGGTCCAGACGACGATCGACCCCGAGGTCCAGGCTGCCGCCGAGGCCGCCGGCTCGCGCAAGAGCAAGACCTCGGCGATGCACGACCTGCCGAAGAGCTACCAGGCCGCGGTGATCGGCATCGACCCGTCGACCGGGCGCGTGCTCGGGTATTACGGCGGTGACGATCCCACCGGTATCGACTACGGCAGCTACATGAACGGTGACGGCACCGGCTTCAGCGGCACCGGCCAGTCCCCCGGCTCGACGTTCAAGATCTACACGCTCGCCGCGGCCCAGCGCGAGGACATCTCGTTCAAGACCACCTGGGACGGTACGAAGAAGAAGCCCGACGGCGGCACGATCAGCAACGCCGGCGCCGACCCGGGCAAGGTCTGTGGCGGAAAGATCAAGTACTGCGATCTGGAAACCGCGACGATCCAGTCGTACAACTTCCCCTTCTACCAGATCGCCGAGGGTATCGGCCGCGAGAAGGTCCTCGAGGCCGCCCGTGACGCCGGCATCACCCACGTCTGGACCGACAAGGGCGAGATGGTCGACCTCACCAAGACCGACGCCGCCTACTGGAAGGCGAACGGCCGGTTCGACAACGAGATCGGCTTCGGTCAGTACCACGTCGTCCCGCTGGAGCACGCCCAGGGCGTCGCGACCATCGTCAACAACGGGGTGCGCCACGAGGCGCACTTCATCAAGACGGTGAAGCGGATCGACCAGAACACCGGCAAGCTCGTTCCTTACAAGAGCGAGAAGACGGCCGGGAAGACGGTCTTCGACAAGGACCGGACGTCCGACCTGCAGGGTGTCATGGCCAAGATCCCGGACCACGCCAACAACACGTTGCGCAACGGCCGCGAGGCCATCGCGAAATCCGGCACCTGGGAGTTCGACGACGGCAAGGACAACCACTCCGGCAGTGGTGACACCTGGTTCGTCGGCGGTATCCCGCAGCTGGCTGCCACGGTCTGGGTCGGTGGCGCGACGAAGAAGGTCGAGCTGCACGAGGCCGACGGCAAATCTGACATGTTCGGCTCGGGCACCCCGGCCCAGATCTGGGAAGACTTCATCAACGCCGTCACCAAGGCGGAAGACATGAAGAAGGAAGAATTCCCGACGCGGGTCGAGACCGGCAACGCCGACAGCGAGTACGCGACCGGGCAGGAGCCCCCGCCGCCGCCGGTCGTCGTCCAGCCGCCGACGGTCGACCCGAACAGCCAGCTCTGCCAGCTGTTCCCGCAGCAGTGCCAGAACACCGGCAACGGGAACAACAACAACGGCAACGGCGACAACAACAATGACAACAACAACGGTGGTGGTGGCAACAACAACGGCGGCGGCAACACCACGCTGCCAGGGGCCACCACGCCAGGGACAGCCGAAACCACCACGAACAACGAAAACGGCTGACCTGATCGACTGAACGTCGCGGCGTGCGCACCGGAAACGGTGCGCACGCCGTTTCGTTTACCGGCACTGATGAGGAAAAGTGCCGGCGCTGACGCGGAAAGACTTTCGGACGGCTCTGGGAAGACGCGGTGCGGGTCGCCCGTTTCCGCCGCCGATGGGGCATGATGCCAAGTCATGAGCGCGCCATCGTCGGAGACCGAACGGACCGACCAGCCGGCGAAGTCTGACGGCTTCATCCGCGGCCTGGCCCAGGCGATCGGAGGGCCGGTCGGCGAGCACGCCACGTCGCCCGCCGCCCGCCGCGGCCGGTTCTGGACCGCGCCGCGGATCATCATGGCGCTGGTCTGCATGACGCTTGCGTTCAGCTGGGTGCAGAAATCGCCCTGCCAGGACGGCGACTGGCAGAAGAACATCCAGTACACGCGGTTCTGCTACACCGACGTGCTGGCGCTCTACTACGCCGAGGGGCTCAACGAGGGCAAGGTGCCCTACGTCGACCACGCGGTCGAATACCCGGTCGTGACGGGCTACTTCATGGGTGCCCTCGGGCTGCCCGTGCACGCGCTCGGCGTCCGCTACCCCGAGATCAACCAGGGCAAGTGGTTCTACAACGCGAACGCCCTGGTCCTGTCCGTCCTCGCGGTGGCCTCCGCGGCGGTGCTGCTAGCCCTGCGACGCCGACGGCCCTGGGACGCCGCGATCTTCGCGCTGTCACCGATCCTGCTGGTGACGGCCACGGTCAACTGGGACTTCCTGGCGATCGGGTTCGCGATGTTCGGCCTCTACGCCTGGGCCCGCCGCTGGCCCATCCTGGCCGGCCTGCTGCTGGGTCTGGGTGGCGCGGCGAAACTGTGGCCGCTGTTCATCCTCGGGCCGCTCTTCGTGCTCGCGCTAAGGTCGCGACGGGTCCAGGCCTTCCTGCTGGCCCTCGCCGGCGCGATCTTCGCCTGGGCAGCGACGAACCTGCCCATCGCGATCTTCTACCGGACGAGCTGGAACCGCTTCTTCGAGCTCAACGACACCAGGCCCGTCGACTGGGGCACGTTCTGGTACATCGGCCGGTTCCTGGACGCGAAGTGGAACAGCGGCGCGGTGGGTGATCAGGGCCCGTTCCAATGGCTCAGCGATCACATCCCCACGCTCAACCACCTCTCGTACGCCCTGACGATTCTCGCCTGCGCCGCGATCGGACTGCTGTGCCTGCTCGCCCCGCGCCGGCCGCGGCTGTCGCAGATCGCGTTTCTCGTCGTCGCCGTCTTCCTGATCTTCAGCAAGGTCTGGTCGCAGCAGTACGTTCTCTGGCTCCTGCCGCTGATCGTGCTGGCCCGCCCCCGCTGGGGCGCGATCATCGCCTGGACGGTCGCGGAGATCGGCTACTTCACGGCCTTCTACGCGGAGCTGCTGGGCTCGGGCGGCAAACCGGTCATTCCTGAGGGCACGTTCGTGCTGGCCTCGACGCTGCGCCTCGTGACGGTGGCCGTCCTGGTGGGTCTGGTCGTCCGCGAGATCTGGCGCCCGGAGCTCGACATCGTCCGGGAGACCTACGACGAGGACCCGGACGGCGGCACCTTCAACGACTCGCCCGACGCGGACTGGACGATCAGGCTGCGCCGCCGGCTCAACATCGAGAAGACCCCCGCGCCGTCTTTTCCGCCGCCGTTAGTTGAGGCGGAACAGCACTGAGTCGTTGTCGAGGTCCTCGCGGCTGATCTGCAAGGAGTCGACGGGGAGGTCACCTGCGCGCTCCCAGGGCGTACCAGTCACCTGGGAGCGCAGCAGCAGGACCGTGCCGATGCCCTGGGCTCGCAGATACTGGACGCTCGCGGCGTCGGGGAACTTCGCGACGGCCTGACGCAGCTCGGACTGCCGCTGCGGCGCGAACCCGCCACTGCCGTTGGCCATCTGCTGGAACCGCGACGTCGACCAGAGCAGCACGGTCTGATCGGTCAGCGCCGCGGTCGGCAGCACCAGCACCGGCCCCTGCACCGTGCGCATGGCCGCCGGCTGGGCAGGGACCACCGGATGCGCGGTCGCGTTCCAGCCCTCGACGAGAACCAGCATCAGCGGCACAAACGTCGCCAGCCGCAGCCACGGACCGGGCCACGGCGGGATCCGGGTGGAGACCATGTGCTCGGCACGCCGTACGAACTCGGCAACCGCCCCCACCGCCAGGATCGCCAGGAACAGGGTCACCCAGAGCATCAACCGGCCGGGGATCCGTACGCCGAACGACGCCGGCAGATGCGCGAAGAGCGGCAGATACGTCCAGCGCCCCGCGAAGAACGTCGTCCCGAGCGTGAAGATCCCACTGACCACGACGGCGGCGAGCAGGACCAGGCGCTGCCACACCCGCCAGATCGAGAAGACCAGACCGGCCAGCGCGAGGGCGTACAGGACAAAACCGGGTAGCAAGCTCATCTCGGCCGGCCAGCCCAGCGACTGCCGGGCCACCTCGTGCGGCAACCCCCAGATACGCGACTCGGCGGGCCCGATCAGCAGGCTCTGCACCGGCGCGGAGAAGAACGAGATCTCCTCCCCCGCCGGCCCGGTCGGCGGCACCCGGAAATACGGCACGGCGATCAACGCACCGACACCCGCGAAGATCAGCACTCCGATCAGGTCGGTCACCAGCAGTCGCCACCCCAGCACGGCCCCCTGCCCGCGATGCCGCAACCGCCGGACCAGCACGGCGACACCCACGACAAGGATCAGGGCACCCAGGACGTACGCGAACGGCAGCCCGAGCGAGAACCCGAGACTGAGCTGCCACGTCGCCACCAACCAGCCCGCGACCGCCCACCCCGTACGCCGGCGGCCGCCCCGGAACCCGTACCGCAGCGAATACCCGTGCCCGCGCGCCAGCATCGCCAGCGCCAGCGGAATGCCCCCGGCGGAAACGATGTCGAGATGCCCCTCCTGCGCCAACCGCCACGGCGCATAGGCGAAGGCGACGGCCCCGACCACCGCGCCGGTCCGCCCGGACCCCAGCTGCCGGACAAGCGCATACGCGCCGACCGCCAGCAGGGCGTGAGCGAGCAGGAAGAGGAGGTTGTACCGCAGAACAGCCGCGAGGGGCCCGCTGCCGATCATGCCGGCGGGCGCATACCCGAGCAGACTGTCCCCGAACGCGAAACTGTAGTGCTCCGGGAAGAACGCGTTGGCCTGCCACAACCGTGCCGGCTCGGTGAGCAGCACATGCCCGGCCCACGAAATCTGCCACGCCTGCCGCGACGGATCCCAGATGTCCTGCGGAACGGTATGCAACGGATACCGCAGAGCCGGCCACGTCAGCACGGCGGCCAGCACCAGCGAACCGTAGACGACCAGGGCGTACTCGTGAATGAGCGCCCGCCCCACCACCCGGCCCGCCCGCCGCACCCGCCCGGGAGACCGCTCGGCCTCCTGAGCGAAGGCGGTCCACGGGTCCGGCGGGGCGCCTGGAGGCCTGGCCGTGGGAAACTCGACATTTCGCCGTCGTCGCCTGCTCCGGCGCGGGTCTGGGGCTTTGCCTTCCTCGGGGTCGCTGTCTGCCGGTGACGCGGAGGTCTTGCTGGGGTCGGGTGCTTCCTGCTCAGCCTTGGCCGGCACTGTGTCCGACAGCGCGGGGGCTGCCTTTGTGGAGTCGTCGGGTCGGTCGGTCGGTGTTCTTGCTGTGGGCACCTTGGCTCGGCCTGTTGCGGTCGCTGCGCTCTTGGTACCGCGTTTGGCATCCTGGCCGACCGTTGGGGCCGCTCCGGCTGCTCCGGC
>NZ_BOQP01000084.1 GCF_018332715.1 Winogradskya consettensis
GCCTGGGCACAGGGACTCAGCTTGGGTACAGGGACTCAGCTTGGGTACAGGACACAGGACACAGGGACTCGGCTTGGCCACAGGGCCCGGCTTAGCCACAGGACCGGCTTGACCACAAGGCTCGGCTTGACCACAAGGCTCGGCTTGACCACAGGCCGTAGGGCGCATCTCGGCACAGGACGCAGACCACGGCGTCAGGACGCAGACGTAGCGTGGCGCGACTCGGCAGGCTTACAAGGTGAATGGGGCGGCTGCGCCGGCGGGGGCAAGATGGGCGAGGGCGCACGTTCAGGCGTGGCTTACAGCTCAGGCATGGGGTTTCGACAGGGTCTACACAGGATTGCGTACGCACATCTTGGGGATGACATCGACAGATGCGAATGAGGAAGCGGACAACGGCGAGGTTTCGCGCGTGCTGATGAACCGGCGGCGGTTACTGGCGCTCGGTGGGGCCGGCACGGTGGCGGCGGGGCTGGCGGTGATCGGTGGGCGGACTGCTTTTGCCGCGGCTGGTGGGCCTGTGCCGGCTGTTGAGGCTTCCGCTGCGTGCGTGTTGACCAGTGAGTCGATCGAGGGTCCATATTATCTCGACTATCTACTGCTGCGGCGGAACGTGATCGAGGACCGGCCCGGCGTACGGTTGACTTTGAAGTTGCGGGTCATTGACTCGGGGACCTGCCGGCCCATTCGGAACGCCGGGGTGGAGATCTGGCACTGCGACGCGGTCGGCGTGTATTCCGGGTACAGCGGTGCGGGTTCCGGTGGTGACACTCCCCCGCCCAGCGGGCCGCCGCCGTCGGGTCCCGCGCCCAGCGGTGACCCGTCAGCTCCGCCCAGCGGTGACCCGTCAGGGCCGCCGAGCGGGCCGCCCGGAGGCGGGGGCGGCGGGCATGCGGAGCCCACCGACGACCTGACCTTCCTGCGCGGCATCCAGGTCACCGACCAGGCCGGCTACGTCACGTTCGACACCATCGTCCCGGGCTGGTACCGCGGCCGCGCCGTGCACATCCACACCAAGGTTCACACCGAGGGCACGGTCACGCCGTCGGGGTACAGCGGCGGGCACACCTGCCACACCGGTCAGTTCTACTTCACCGAGGAGCTGATCACGAAGTTCGAGACGATCGAACCGTACGCCAGCAATGAGGCCACCCGGACCAAGCTCGACGAGGACGGCATCTACGACGGTACCGGCAGCACGGGTGGGCTGCTCGATCTGCGCTACGACCCCCGGCACGTCACCCGTGGCGTCCTCGGCTCGCTCACCATGAGCGTCGACCCGGCCGCCACCAACGACGGCCAGGGCGGCCCCGGCGGACCGGGTGGCCCTGGCGGACCGGGCGGATCCCCGAGCGCCTCAGCCTCACCATCAGCCTGAGCACGCGCACGGGCTTGAGCACGGGCATGGGCTTGGGCTTGGGCTTGGGCTTGGGCTTGGGCTTGGGCACGGGCTTGGGCACGGGCACGGGCACGGGCACGGGCTTGGGCTTGGGCTTGGGCTTGGGCTTGGGCTTGGGCTTGGGTACGGGCACGGGCTTGGGCACGGGCTTGGGCTTGGGCACGGGCACGGGCTTGAGCACCCGGCATCGGAAGCAGCACCAGACCCGGCCCGGCTCTGGCCTGAGGACCTGCCGCAGCTAGGGACCTCGCGGGCCACGACGCCAAGCACGGCCGGGAGACGTGATATCGGGCTGCAAACCGCCAAAGTAGGGCCGATCCACAATGGCATAAGGGTGGGTCGCCGGGGGTGGTGGAGGTCGGCTAGGTTCGTGCCGTGCAGACGGGGGACGAGGCGGGTGGAGCGGTCAGGGGCAGTGATCCGCTGCTGGTCCGGCCGTACATTTCGCAGAAATCGAACGTTGCGGGGCAACCCGCCGCGACGTGGCCGGAGAGTGCGGTCGCGGCGGTGGCGCCGGGTCCCGTTGAGGCGGAGACCACCGTGTTGCCCGTGGTCGCGCTGGACGGGGCTCCGGCGCGGCCGCGGCGGCGGGTTGTTCTGCTGCTGGCGGCCGGGGTCGGGGCGGTCGTGCTGGCAGGTGCGGCAGCTGCTGGAATTGTGGCGTCGCGGCCCGATCCGGGTGGGCGGGTCGCGTTGCCGCCCGACTTGCCCTCGACGCGGACGGCGACGACGGATGCCGTGGCCGCACCGTCAGCCCCGCAAGCGTCGGGTGGCGTTCAGAAGACCGGAGCTGCTGGGGCTGACGGGCGGTCGGCACCTGTTTCGAAGCCGGTCGGTGGGAAGACTTCGGCCGCCAGGACCACGTCGCCGACGGTCAAGTCGGCCACGTCCGCGCCGGCTGAGACGGTTGCGCCTGCCACCACCGGTGCTCTGGCGCCGATCACCACGCGGGTCGGGCGGCTGGTCAGCGGCGGGTTGTGCCTGGATGTCGATCAGGGTGTCGCCGCGGAGATGAAGACCTGCAGCGGCACGTCCGACCAGGTCTGGACCCTGAATTCCGACGGTACGCTGCTGGCGCTCGGCAAGTGCGGCCAGACCTCAGGTGGCGGCGGGTTCGCCCTGGGCTCGTGCTTCGGCAGTGACACCGAGAAGTGGCAGGTCGGCGCTGGGGCGTCGCTCGTGAACGTCGCCACCGGGACGTGCCTCACCGGCGGCACCACGGCCGGGTTCGACGTTCGGATGAGCGCGTGTACCGGCGCGGCGACGCAGGCCTGGGCGCTGTCCTCGTGAGCGGGAGCCGTCAGTCGGCCGCGAGCAACTCCTCGCGTACCTGGCGGCGTAGGATTTTGCCGATCTGGCTGCGGGGCAGTTCGGCGGTGAGTTCGATTCGGCGGGGGGCCTTGTAGCCGGAGAGGCGTTCGCGGGCCCAGGCTCGCAGGGCTTCCGGGTCGGGGGTGGTGCCGGTGGTGGGGACGATGACCGCGACGACCTCTTCGCCGGTCTTGGCGGAGGGCAGCCCGACCACGGCAACGTCGGCGACGTCCGGGTGGGCGCGGAGGACGTCCTCCACCTCGGACGGGTAGACGTTGAAGCCGCCGGTGATGATCAGTTCCTTGACCCGGTCGACGATGGAGAAGAAGCCGTCGGGGCTCATGACGGCGACGTCACCCGTACGGATCCAGCCGCCGGGCAGCAGCACCGCGGCCGTTTCGTCGGGCATGTCCCAGTAGCCGGAGAACACCTGCGGGCCCTTGATCAGCAGCTCCCCCGCCTCGCCCTCCGGCATGTCCCGGGACAGGTCCTCGCGGTCGGCGATGCGCGCCCAGGTGGACGGGTACGGCACGCCGATCGAGCCGGCGCGGCGTTGCGCCGAGATGGGGTTGCCGACGGTGATCGGGGAGGTCTCGGTCATGCCGTAGCCCTCGATCAGCAGGCCGCCGGTGATGGCCTCCCACTTCTCGACGGTCTCGGGCGGCAGCGGCATCGCGCCGCTGATCGCGGTGCGCACGGAGCTGAGGTCGGCGCCGCTCTTCTGCACGGCGGCGGCGAGGCGTTCGTACATCGGTGGGACGCCGGGGAAGAACGTGGGCGGGCGCCGCTTCGCGGCCGAGAGGACCATGGCGACGTCGAAGCGGGGCAACAGCACGATCGTCGCCGCGATGCGCACGGCGGTGGTCAGGCACAACGTCATACCGTACGCGTGGAAGAGCGGCAGCACCGCGTAGAACGTCTCGCCGCCGTCGCGCAGGCCGGGCACCCAGACGCGGCTCTGCTCGGCGTTCGCGGCGAGGTTCTTGTGGGTCAGGATCGCGCCCTTGGGCGTGCCGCTCGTGCCACCCGTGTACTGCAGCAGGGCGACGTCGTCGACGTCCGGGCCGGGGACATCGGCGGCGAGCGGTGCCGCGTCGGCGAGGAGCTTCTCCCAGCTCAGCGCGCCGTCGGGCAGCGGGCCGCGCATCTCGGCGCGGGTCTTGCGCGCGGGCGGGAGCGGCAGGGTCAGCGCCAGCCGCTTGACGAGCGGGAGCGCCGCGGTCAGGTTGACGCCGATGATCGTGGTGACGGCGGTCTTGCCCGCGACGCCGGCGACGGTCGAGGCGACCTTCTCCCAGCAGATCGCGACGGTGGCGCCGTGATCGGCGAGCTGGTGAGCGAGCTCGTCCGCGGTGTAGAGCGGGTTGTGCTCGACCACCACCGCGCCGAGTCGCAGCACGGCGTAGAACGCGACGACGTGCTGGGGGCAGTTGGGCAGGATCAATGCGACCCGGTCGCCGTGGGACACACCGAGAGCGTGCAGCGCGGACGCGGCGCGGGAGACCTGCTCGCCGAGCTGGGCGTACGTGGTGGTGGCACCGAGGAAGTCGAGCGCGACCCGATCGGGGAAGCGGCGCACGGCGCCGTCCAGGTTCGCGGTCAGCGGACGGTCAGGGGTGGCGATGTCCGCCGGGACACCCTCGGGGTAGGCCGCCAGCCAGGGGCGCTCGTCGGACATGCAATCTCCTACGTCTGCGTGACTTACGCGAAGGCTACCGGCAGCCCCCAGCCCGCAATTCGAGCAGCCCGCTCCCGGGCCGCGCGCTCCGGGCCGCCTACTCCCGGGCCGCGCGCTCCGGGCCGCCTACTCCCGGGCCGCGTACTCCCGGGCCGGCCGCTCCCGGGCCGGCTGCTCCC
>NZ_BOQP01000085.1 GCF_018332715.1 Winogradskya consettensis
GGCCGCGTCAAGGACCTCATCAACCGCGGCGGCGAGAAGATCTCCGCCGGCGAGGTCGAGACCCTCGTCCAGGAGATGCCGCAGGTCGTCGAGGTCGCCGCTGTGGCGACGCCCGACCCGGAGGTCGGAGAGCGGGTATGCCTGTTCGTCCGGTTAGGGGCCGGATGCAGTCTCTCCCTCGAAGACATCGCCACGGCTCTGACGGCACGCGGGCTCGCCGCCTTCAAGATCCCCGAACGGCTGATCATCCTGGAGGATCTGCCACACACCGCGGTGGGGAAACCGGACAAGAAGATTCTGCGGTCACTGCTCGACGAGGCCCCGCGGCAACGATGATCAGGAGCCGGCATTCTCCTTGGCCCGGATGGCGAAGATCCGTGCGAACACGTCGAGCAGAGCGGCGTCGCCGGTGAGCCGCACATCCCCGTCGGCCACGGCCCGGGCCGGGCTGAGCTCCCCCGCCATGATCGCCCGGATCTGCGGGCCGGTGTCCACGACGAGATCCGCCCCGGCCAGCTCCCCCACGGCCACCAGCAGGTCGGCACCGTCCACCCGCGCGTGAATGGTGATGTCACCGACGTTCACCTGGAAGCCCAGGTGAACGCCGGTGGCCTCCTCGGCACGGAAGGTCGTCCGCAACGCCATGATCAGGGAATCCGTGGTGACGACCTCGCCGTCGGCGGGCGTGGTGAGCGACTGGGAGCCCCAGCGCCCCAGGTGGATGACGACGTCCTCGAGCTCTCTGCCGTACTCGGTGAGCTCATAGACCACGGCCCGGTCGGGGTGGGCCATCGCCCGGCGCCGGATCACGCCGTCGCCCTCGAGCTCCTTGAGCCGCGACGACAGCACGTTGGTCGGGATCGCGGGCAGTCCCTTGCGCAGGTCCGTATACCGCCGCGGGCCCACCAGCAGGTCACGGACGATCAGCAGCGCCCATCGCTCGCCGATGATCGTCAGGCCCTTCGCGACGCCACAGAACTGACCATATGCCCGCTTGCTCATCGCTCAATGCTAGCTCAGACATCACTTGACGTAGTTTACTTGTTTATAGCAAGCTCACTTCCTAATAAAGAGTTCTTCCGCGTGCCGGCGACCGCCGGCCCGCTGCTCATGGCGTGGTGACGGCTGAACAAGCCGAGGCGAGATCCATCGGATCTGAAGGAGAGCAATGGCACGGACGGGTGGAGTCCCAGGTCTGGTCAGCGGTCGCAGGACCAAATGGATAGTCCTGGCCGTATGGATAGTCCTGTTCATGGCTCTCGGCTCACTGGCCGGCAAGATGACGGACGCGCAGGAGAACGACACCGCTGCCTGGCTGCCCAGCGACGCACAGTCGACCCGGGTCAGCGAGCTGCAGAAGAAGTTCCAGGCCACGGACGAGTTCCCGGCAGTCATCATCTACGAGCGCGCGGCCGGTACCACGCCCGCCGACCTGGCGAAGGTGAAGGCCGACGCCACCGCGCTGGCCGACGTCGAAGGCGTCAGCGGTCCCGTCCAGGGCCCGACACCCGCGGACGACGGGCAGGCGCTGCAGGTCATCGTGCCCATCGAGATGGGCCCCGCCGGGCAGCTGAAGGTCGTCGAGCGTGTCGATGCGATCCGCGCCATCGTCCTGAACGGGAACGACGGGCTCAACTCCTACGTCACCGGGCCGATGGGGTTCGCCGCCGACAACACCGAGGCGTTCGAGGGCATCGACACCACTCTGCTGAGCGCGACCGTGCTGGTGGTCATCGCCCTGCTCCTGCTGATCTACCGCAGTCCGGTGCTGTGGTTGTTGCCGGTCATATCGGCCGGCATGACGCTGGTCCTCGCCCAGGCGGTCATCTATCTGCTGGTCGAGAACACAGGCCTGGTGGTCAATTCGCAGAGCGTTGCCATTCTGACGGTGCTGGTGTTCGGCATAGGAACCGACTACGCCCTACTGCTCATCGCCCGGTACCGCGAGGAACTCCGCACCCACGCCGATCGCCATGAGGCAATGGCGGTCGCCCTGCGCCGCTCCGGGCCCGCCGTCATCGCCAGCGCGGCCACCGTGGCTGTCGGCATGCTGTGCCTGCTGTTCGCGGACATGAACTCCACCAAGGGCCTCGGCCCGGTCGCCGCCGTCGGCGTGGTCGTCGCCCTCGCCGCCATGCTGACACTGTTCCCGGCGCTGCTGGTGATCTTCGGACGTTGGGTGTTCTGGCCGGCGAAGCCGAAGGTGGGCTCGGCCCGCCCTTCGGACAAGGGTGGCTGGGCAAGGCTCGGCACCGGTATCGCCCGGCGTCCCCGCACGATCTGGATCGGCACCAGCCTGGTCCTCGGCGTCATGGCACTCGGCCTCACGCAGCTCAATGCGCACGGGCTCGCCTTCGAGGACTCCTTCATCGACAAGCCCGCGTCGGTCGCCGGTCAGCAACTGGTGAACAAGCACTACGCCGGTGGCGCAGGGCAGCCTCTGATCATCATCGGTAACGCCGCCGCGGCACCCGCTCTGCAGCAGTCGCTGCAGGGCACCGAGGGCATCGCCGGCGTCGGCGCACCCGAGGTGCGGGGCGGCCTCGTCCGCATCGAGGGAACCCTGCAGGCCGAGCCGGGCAGCCCGGCCGCCGACGCCACCATCGAGCGGGCGCGCAAGGCCGTCGCCACGGTCGACGGTGCCGACGCGAACGTCGGTGGCTTCGCCGCCATCACCTACGACACCAACACCGCCAACAACCGCGACACCAAGCTGATCATCCCGATCGTCCTGATCGCCGTGCTGCTCATCCTCATGGTGGTGCTGCGGGCGCTGGTCGCACCGCTCGTCCTCATCGCCACGGTCGTGCTGTCGTTCGCCGCGGCCATGGGGCTCAGCGCCTTCATCTTCAGCAACGTCTTCGGGTTCGACGCCTCGGACAGCGGCTTCCCGTTGTACGTGTTCGTGTTCCTGGTGGCGGTCGGCATCGACTACAACATCTTCCTCATCACCCGGATCAAGGAGGAGGCGCTGCGGCACGGGACCCGGCAGGGGGCGCTGATCGGTCTCTCCGCGACCGGTGGCGTCATCACCTCCGCGGGCCTCGTCCTCGCGGCGACGTTCGCCGTGCTGACCTCGCTACCGCTGGTCCTGATCGTCGAGATGGGCTTCGCCATCGCCCTGGGCATCCTGCTCGACACGTTCATCGTCCGGTCCGTGCTGGTCACGGCCCTGACCCTGGACCTGGGCCCGAAGATGTGGTGGCCGGGCAAAGTCGATACCGGCACCCAGCCGGAGACCGTGGCACGCGACCGCGGCAAGAAACCCGAACTGGTCTGATCCCCCCGGCATCCCCCGGCGTCCCCCGTTCGCCGGCCGGGATGCGGGAGCGGGACCGGTCGGCAACGACCGGTCCCGCTCCCGTTCGCACGGATGCCTACGACACGAGCTCCTCCGCCTCCTCGGCGATGTTGAGGTCCTCGTAGAAGGGGCAGCCCCAGAGCGGTTCGAACTCCGCGAACGTGTCGAAGCGCTCCTGCCCGCGCAGGTACTGCACCAGGACGTTGCGTGGGTTCCAGAAGTCTCCGCTGACCAGGCGCGCGACCCACTTGTTGTCGCCGAGCTCGTCACCGGAGATGTCGAACCCTGCGTTCTTCAGCAGTCCGCGCAGGCTGTATCCGGCCTCGTAGTAGGCGTAGATAAGTCGCGCGTACATGTCGTAACCGGTCTTGTAGAACCGGCTGTATTCCTGCTGCAGGCCCGTTTCCAGGGCGGGATCGTCCAGCAGCGTCCCGATCGTGCGCGCGGCCCGGCGCCCGGTGACCATGGCCAGGAAGACCCCGGCGGAGAAGATCGGGTCGAAGAAGCACCCCGAGTCACCGACCATGAACCAGCCGGGGCCGGCCACCTCGTCGGCGTAGTACATGTAGTCGGTCTCCACCGTCACGTCGATCAGCGGCCGCGTACCGGCCAGCCGCTCCTGGATCCGCCCGACCCGGGAGACATGGTCGGTGTAGAGCGCCTCCCGGTCCTCGGCCCGCTGCAGCACCTCGCGCGGCATGCAGGCGCCGACACTGATCCGGTCCTTGCCGATCGGGATCGCCCACACCCAGCCGTCGAGGTGCTCGCCGATCTGGATGTCACCCTCGGTCCCGGGATTCCGCGACTCGTCGAGATCCCCGAAATGCCGGAAAACGGCGACCATCCGCCGCCTGTCCCCGCTGCGGCGCAGGCCGAAAGTCTGTGCCGCCTTGCTCGATCGGCCCGCGGCATCCACCACATAGGATGCGTACGCCGTGTGAGTCCCCCCCTCGTGCTCGTACTGCACCCCGACGACCCGCCCGTCCTCGATCACCAGGTCGCCGACGACCGCCTCGTGCAGTACGGTCGCACCGCAGTCCCCGGCGAAGTCGCACAGAACCTTGTCGTAGTCGGCCCGCTCCGTCTGGAACGTGGCGTGCTGGCGCCCCGGCCCCTGTCCCGCGAACGGGATCCGGCCGAAGCGACCCTGCCGGCCTCCGGTGAACTCCGCGCCGAGCTTGACCGGGTAGCCCCGGGCCATGACACGCTCGAGCGCACCCATCTCCTTGAGGATCAGCATCGTCGGCGGCAACATCGATTCACCGATGTGGAATCTCGGGAAGGCCCGCCGTTCCAGCACGAGAACCGAACGGCCTTCCTTCGCCAGGGTCGCCGCCGTGGTACTGCCGGCCGGACCGGCACCGATCACGATGACGTCGAAACGCGTGGCATGGGGCTGAGCGGATTCAGCCATTATCTCTCCAGACCGTAAAGAGGGCAGCTCGACAGGCTCCCGGTGGACGGCACGCGGGCGTCCCGAAGGAGGACGACGCGCCTCGGCACAGCCTCACAGCCGGTGCGAAACGGCGGCACCTTCGTGGATGCGAGAAGGCCGGCACGAGCGCAATCTGGGACACGACCCCCGCGGGGGCGCCGGGTGACGATGGCTGGCGTAGGACACTGTCGCGGTCGGCGGGTGGTACGTGACGGACCCCCTGGCGCCGCAGTAGCGCTGGAGGCAGCATGAGACAACCGACCACCGGCATGCTCGAGGTCCCGGGCGCGGACATCTTCTACGAGGTTCGCGGTTCGGGTCCCGCACTGCTCCTCATCTCCACCGGTAACGGCGACGCCGCGCCGTTCGGCCCGCTCGCGGACCGGCTCGCCGAGCGGCACACCGTCGTCTCGTACGACCGGCGCGGCTTCTCCCGCAGCCCCTTGACGGCACCGCTGGACAACGACCGCCGCCTCGACGACGACGCCGACGACGCCCTGCGGCTGCTCGAGCACGTCGCCGCCGGGCCGGGCCACGTCTTCGGTACCTGTTCCGGTGCGGTCGTCGCACTGCGGCTGGCCGAGCTGCACGCGGACCGGATAGGGATGCTCGTGGCACACGAGCCGCCCTCGGTGTCCGTCCTGCCCGACGCCGCGCACTGGCTCGCCTTCCACCGGAGTCTCTACGACACCTACCGCACCGTCGGCATGACAGCAGCACGCGATGCCTTCCGCGACTATGCGGGCCTGGGTGACACCCGGCCCCCTCCCGGCGCGGAGCTTCCCCCGGCGCAGCTGGCCGAGCTGCTGGCCCGGCTCAAGGACAACCAGATCTTCTGGTTCGAGAACGAACTGCTGACCTATCCGGCCTACGTGCCCGACAGCGACGTCCTCAAGGCCCTCGGCGACCGGGTCGTGCTGGCCGGCGGCGCCACGTCCCGCGAGCACTTCTCCTGCCGTCCCACCGCAGTGCTGGCCGAGCGGACGGGTACCGGCGTGACGATCTTCCCGGGCAGCCACGTGGGTCACGTGACGCATCCGTACGAATACGCGGACACCCTGCTGCGGGTGCTGGAAGGGCCGCGGGGCTCCTGAACGCACTGGCGCCATCACCCCGGCCGGGGTGATGGCGCCGTGATCCCTCAGATACGCCCTAATTAGTGGTGCCCACTGTGGCCGTGTCCGGCGGCGGGCGGCACCGCACCGGTCGAGGGGTACCGCTGTGGGTAGAAGAACCCGACGCCCACCCCGGGATCGAAGCCCGGGATCGGCTTGCCCGGGTTCAGCATCGAGACCGCCGGCACACCGGAATTGCCGATGAACAGATGCAGGTCCCAGAGCCGCGGATGCCCCACGCCGACACACGGGGTGTCACATTCGTCGGGTGTCGGCGGCACCGCACCCAGCGCCTGCCCGTGCCACTGCTCCTCGGGAGGTACCGGGATGTTCTGCCACGTGTCCGAGGGGTGGACGCTGCGCTCGTGCACCAGCCAGTCCTGCTTCGTCAGGCACCGCAGGCCGGGGTCGCCGGCGAACGACGGCGGCTGCCCCGGGGCGTACAACCCGGCGTATCCCCACCCCGCCAGCGTGTAGGGGAAGTCCGGGCCGTCCGGGTCGGTGACGTCAGCCGCGCCCCGGCTCGGCCGGTACAACAGCATCGCGGGCTTGCCGGGGCCACTGACCTCCCCGCCGTTGATGATGGAGAGGCCCATCCCCCGGATGCTGTTGTACGCGTGCGACAGGACGAAGAACTGCACGCCGTCCCGCGGTTCGGCGAGCCTTGCCACGTCCGCCTCGTTCCGCAGCACCAGGAAGTCCTTGAAGAACGTCAGGACACGGCGTTGCTCGGCGGCGAGCGTGCGGCGGCGCTCGGCGGGCGTGCACTTCGAGTTGGTGAACTGCGCCGGCACGAGCCCTGAGGCCGCCGGTGCGTCATGGCCGGACGTATCGGCGCCGGACGGCTGCGCCGTCCTGACCGCCGCCGCCGGGCCGGCTGCCGCGATCAGGACGGCGCAGCCCGTCAGGACGCCGATCCACCGCCCTCGCCTGGTCGATCCGGTGTGTGTCACAGGCACCCCACCTCACAGATTCTGTCGGAGCTTCGCAGGAACATGCGCATCAGACGCTAGAAGTGATGCGAGCGGTCCTCACCTGCCAACGTGCTCAGCCGTCCGGACGCCCCGCATTCGCGAAGGTGAGCCCCGCCCCTGCGTCGCCGCACGATGGGGCAAGCCGGCATCCCGGTCCGAAGTGGTGTCTCACCGAGCGAAGGTGGTATCCGTGAAGGCTGCAGTCATTCCCGCGGTCAACGAGCCGTGGGAACTCCGTGACTTCCCGATCCCGCGCCCGGGGCCGGGACAGGTCCTGATCCGTGTGCACGCGAGCGGGATCTGCTACAACGACGTCCTCGCCAGTCGGGGCTCGCTGCCGTTCCCGTCCATGCGTCCCGCTGTGACCGGGCACGAACCGGTGGGCGAGGTCGTCGAGGTCGGCGCGGGCGTCCTGAGCCGCAAGGTGGGTGACCGGGTCGGGGTCACCTGGGTGCGGGAGGGCTGCGGCAGGTGCGACTACTGCCGGCTGGGCCTGCCGGTGACCGGTCAGACCGCGATGAACTGCCCGGCGGCGTCGACGACCGGCTTCACCGCTCCTGGCGGGCACGCCGAGTTCATGACGGCCGGGGCCGACGCGACGGTCCTGCTGCCCGACGGGCTCGCGTACGAGCTCGCCGCGCCGGTCATGTGCGCGGGATACACCGCCTGGTCGGCGCTTCGCGCGGGCCGGCCCGAACCGGGTGACCGGGTCGCGGTTCTCGGGCTGGGCGCCCTCGGCCATCTCGCGGTGCAGTACGCGCATGCCTGCGGTTTCGAGACCGTGGTGATGACCCGGTCGGCGGACAAGCACGACGCCGCCAAGACGCTGAACGCGGACTTCGTCGTGTCCAGCGGCGAGCAGCTGCGCGGGATCGGTGGTGCCGACGTCGTGCTGGCGACAGCGCCGTCGCATCCGGCCGCCGCCGAGGCGCTGGGGGGTCTGCGCGTCAACGGGCGCCTGGTTCTCGCGGGCATCGACGTCGAGGCGCCCTTCTCGATCCCGTCCGCCATGCAGTATCCGTTCTTCGCCCAGGGCCAGAGCATCGTCGGCGCCACCCACGGCGGTCCCGCCCTGCTGCGCGAGGCGCTCGACCTGGTCGCGAACGGCAAGGTCACCCCGATGGTGGAGACCTTCCCCGCGGCTCGCGTCGCCGAAGGTGTCGACAAGGTGGCCCGAGGCGCGGTCCGCTTCCGCGCGGTCGTCACCTACGCGTGAGCCGGCGGGTGGTCCGGGTAATCGATGTCCCGTTCGAGAGGTCTGGGAAATGACGGAAACCACGAGACGTGCCGTTGTCCTCGGTGCAAGCATGGCGGGACTGCTCACGGCAAGGGTCCTGGCCGAGTTCTACCCGCAGGTGCTGGTCGTCGATCGCGACAAGGTGACCGGGGTCCGGACCGCCCGGCGCGGCGCACCGCACACCGTGCATGCCCACGGTTTGCACGCCCGCGGGCAGCTAAACCTCGAGGAACTCTTTCCCGGCTTCCTGCAGGAGCTGCGCGACGCCGGCGTGCCGACCGGTGACCTGGGTGAGATGCGGTGGTACTTCAACGGCCACCGGCTGCTTCCGGCGCACACCGGCCTGGTCTCGATCACCGCGCCACGACCGGTGCTGGAGCATCACGTCCGGTCGCGGGTCGCCGCGCTGAGCAACGTGAAGATCCTCGAGGAGTACACCATCCTCGGTCTGACCACCAGCAGCGACCGTTCCCGCGTCACCGGGGCGAGGGTCCAGCAACGGGCCGGGAACGCGTCCCCGGAGGTCCTCGACGCGGATCTCGTGGTGGACACCACCGGACGTGGATCGCGGACCCCGGCCTGGCTCGAGGAGCTCGGTTACGAGCGCCCCCGCGAGGACAGGGTGAAGGTGGGACTGGCGTACACGACCCGGCACTACCGCACGCGCCCCGAATGGTTCGACGGTGTGCAGTCCATCAACCCGGTCGCCTCCCCCGCACATCCCCGGGGAGCCTTCTTCGGCCAGGTCGGCCCCTCGCTGTGCATCCTGTCGCTGACCGGCATCCTCGGTGACCATCCGCCGACGGACCCCGCAGGCTTCCTGGAGTTCGCCCGGTCGTTGCCGATCCCCGACATCTACGAGGCGGTGCGTGACGCCGAAGCGCTCGACGACGCGGTGACGTTCCGGTTCCAGGCCAGCGTGCGGCGCCACTACGAGGACCTGGACCGCTTTCCGGACCGGCTTCTCGTGCTGGGCGACGCGGTCTGCAGCTTCAACCCCGTGTACGGGCAGGGCATGAGTGTCGCCAGCATCGAGGCGATCGCCCTGCGCCGGCACCTGCGGCGCGGTGGTGCTCCGCGGCCCCGGGCGTTCTTCGAGGACGTGGCGCGGGCGATCGACACGCCGTGGGACATCTCCGCCGGCGGGGACCTCGACTTCCCCGGCGTCGACGGGCAGCGCACGCTGAAGGTCCGGGCGGGGAACGCCTACATGGCACGGCTGCAGTACGCGGCCTCCCAGGACGCCAGCATCACCAACGGTTTCATGCGGGTGGCGGGACTCATCGACACACCGGCATCGCTCATGCGGCCCGCGATGATGGCCAAGGTGCTACGGCACGCCGTACGCCGGCCCCGGCCGGGTCTGTCGTGGCAGGGGCCGGCCTGAACCCCACGGGGCGGGTCGCGGGGCGGTCGCGGGTGAAAGACCGATGGCAGGTGACGCTGGTCGCGTCACCTGCCATCAACCGTATGGGGGACCGTTACCTCAGCTGCCCGACGATGAGCCGGACGAGCCGGCGGACCCCTTCGCGGATCTCGTCCGGGTCCAGCGCGCTGCACGCCAGCCGGATGGCATGGGTTCCGCCGCTCTCGTAGAAGAAGCTCATCGGCGTCCACAGCACGCCGTACTCCTGGGCGGACAGCTCCAGCAGGCGGACGTCCGCGGCGAACGGGACCCGCAGGCCGACGAAGTAGCCACCGTCGGGCCGGTTCCAGGCGACGGCCCCGTCCCGGCGCAGGGATCCCGGAACCTCGTCGTCCAGGGCTTCGAGCAGTACCCGCAGATTGCGGCGGTAGAGCAGGGTCTTGTCGTACGCGGCCCGGCGCAGACTGCAGCCGGAAGCGACCAGCATCCCACCGATGACCGCCTGCGCGATCGGCGACGTGTTGACGGACAACATGCTCTTGACCGCGGACAGTTCGTCGGCAAGTGTCCGGCGGTGGCCGGAGTTGTCGATCACCGTCTGGTCCGCGACGAGGAAACCCACCCGCGCACCCGGGAAGCACGACTTGGAAAACGTACCGAGATAGACGACCCGGCCGCGGCGGTCCAGCGCCTTGAGCGACGGCCGGGGCTCGTCGTCGAGCCCGAACAGCCCGTACGGGTCGTCCTCGAGGATGAGCAGGTCCTCGGTCTCGGCCACCTCGAGGAGCTCGAGCCTCGCGGCCCGGTCAAGCGTCGTCCCCGACGGGTTCGAGAACGTGGGCACGACGTACAAGGCCCGGGGACGCCGCCCTCCCGCACGAACCTTGCGCGCCACCTCGGCGACCGCCCGCGGCTCGAGTCCCCCGTCGCCCTCGGGCACCGGTACCACGGAGATGCCGAGCAGCCGGGCCGCCCCGGTCAGGCCGACGTAGCAGGGTTCGGCCGCCAGCACCACGTCCTCGGGATCACGGCAGAGCCCCCGCAGGGCGATAGCCATGGCTTCCTGGCACCCGGCGGTCACGGCGACGGCGTCGGGCGCCACCGTGATGCCCTCATCGATCAGGAGCATGCGCGCGATAAGCTCACCGAGCTGCCCGTTCGTACGCCCGTACTGGAGCAACGCCGTCCGGATACGGTCCGGCCCGTACCCGTCCCGGGCCAGGTGGGCCTGGTAGGCATCGAGGTAGCGGGTGATGTCCGCGGTCGAGTGGAAACTCTCGTGCGGCCGGCCCGCGGCCAGCGAGATCGCGTCGGGGTACTGCCCGGCGATCTCGTTGAGGAAGTTCATCGACGTCGCGACCGGGTCCCGCACGGACAGGTGCAGGGAGTCGCGTTTCAGCTCAATCACCGTGCCCGGCCCGCTGTCCCGTGGCCTTCGTGCTCCCCGGCACCGGTGGCCGGTAGAAGATGTCGTTGATCCCGGTGAGCCCCGACAGCATCGTGGCGAAGTCCATCTCGCGAGGCCGCGTCTTCTGCGGGTCGACGGTCTGCTGGGCCTTGTCCCAGTACTCCTCCTTGTGCCTCGTACGGTCGTAGAAGAACCGGACGAAGTCGATGACGGAGTCCAGGAAGGACCGGTAGCTCTTCTCGTACCAGTCGAGCATCTGCTGCTCGGCGGTGGGATCGTCGAGCACGACGTCGATCGCGTCGGTCAGCGCGCCGGCACCACGCAGTGCGAGGGTGACGCCGGTGGACAGCAAGGGGTCGACGAACGCGGCGGCGTCGCCGACCAGCGCCCACCCGGGGCCGTGGAACTTCTCGCAGGTGTAGGACCAGTCCCGGATGGTACGGAAGCCACTGACCTGTTTCGCACCCTTGGTTAGCGTCCTGATCTCCTCGGTACGCTCCAGCTCCTGAGCGAAGATGTCCTCCAGCTTCATGCCGGACGCCTTGTACTCGTCGACCGGGGTGACGTAACCGACGCTGACGGTCCCGTCGGAGAGCGGGATGAACCAGAACCATCCGGACGGGCGGTTCTCCGCCACGATGTCGCCGGCCTTGGTGCCGCCGTAGAGGTTGCAGCCCTGCAGATAGGTCCAGACCGCGATGTTGCGCAGATCCTCGTGCCACCTGATCAGGTCGAACCGTTTCCCGAGCAGGTGGCCCTGACCGGAGGCGTCCACGAGCATGCTGCAGCGCACGGTCTTCTCCGTCCTTCTGCCCCGCTCCTGGTAGGTCACGCCGACCACGCGATCACCCTCGAAGATCGGGTCCTTGACGCTCGCCTCCTCCACCGCGTGGACGCCCAGCTCCCGCGCGCGGGTGAGCAGCAGGGCGTCGAAGTCGGCGCGCCGGACCTGGTAGGCGTACTCGTACAACGACGATTCGGTGAAGCGGAACCCCCAGGTGCCCTGGTTCTTACCCCACAGCAGGGTGCCGCCGTACTTCTTGGTGAAACCCATGGCGTCCAGTCGCTCGCGTAGCCCCAGCGTCTCGAGGGTCGGCAGTGCGCCCGTGATGAGTGACTCGCCGATGTGGTAGCGCGGGAACTTCTCACGTTCGAGCAGCAGCACACGGCGGCCCTTGAGCGCCAGCAGGCCGGCGGTTGCCGACCCACCGGGACCCCCGCCTATCACGACGACGTCGTAGTGGTCCGCGGATGTGGTCATGGTGGTCTTCCTCTCCGTGGTCGCTCAGAGCGCTGACAGGGGACGATGGGGGTCCGTGGTGCCGTTCGTCAGCACCCGGCGGAAGTCGGCGACCATCCGCACCATCGTGGACTCGTCGAACTGCTTGCTGTTGAAACGCATGGTGCCGCCGATCCGGCCGTTCGACAGGATGTCCAAGCCCCACAGCACCCCGTTGGGGATGTCGGAGGTCTCCGCGCAGGAGAGATTGCGCTCGCGGACCTCGGCGTACTGCAGGTCACCGACGGTCTCGGGTTCGGTCATCGCGGGGTTCTGCAGGAGCTGGAACGCGCACACCGCCCCGTCGTCACGGGTGTAGGTGGTGGTGAGCTCGGGTGCCTGGGCCGCCACCTCACCGAAGGGAAGCTCGTGGGTGTACGCCTCGAGGCAGGTCTCCCTCGTCCGGCGTACCAGGTCCATGAAGTTGCGGCAGTCCGACAGATCGGTGCGGAGCGGGACGAGGTTGAAGAACGCGCCGACGGTCTCGTTGAAGGACGCATCGATCCGGCCGGAGGTGATGGTGGTCGAGACGAGATCGGTGACCCCGGTCATCTGGTGCAGCAGCACGTTGAACGCCGCGAGCAGGACCATGAACGGGGAGCTGCGCATGGTTCTCGCCAAGTTCAGGGTACCGGTGGTCAGCTGCTCGTCGAGGACGAACCGGTGCACGGAGTACAGCGCGGTGATCTCCGGTGTCAGCCGGCGGTCGGCCCGGATGTCGGTGATCTCGACACCCTTGAGCTTGTCGCGCCAGTACGCCCGGTCCTCGTCGGCGGTAGCACTCGCGAGCTGCTCCTGCTGCCACATCGCGTACTCGCTGTACTGACGTACGGGCGGGAGCTCCGGGGTGCCGAAGCCGCGCCGCGCCGCGTAGAACGATGCGAGATCGCGGATGATCACGTGCAGGGACCACCCGTCGCTGGCGATGTGATGAGTCACCAGCACCAGCACCGCGTCGTTGTCGTCGAACCGCCCGACGACCACGCGCAGGTGCGGAAGCTCGGTCACGCTCATCAGGGACGCCTCGACGCCGTTGACGAACTCGTCGACCAAGACGTCGCGGGGCCTCGTGTCCGCCAGGGGCAGCTCGACCAGCTCCAGGCGCGGCGATCCCGGCGCGTGGACCTTCTGGTACGACTCCCCGTCCTCGCGCACGATCGAGGTCCGGAGCATCTCGTGGCGGCGCACCACGTCGTCGAGGGCGCCCTGCAGAGTCGGCAGGTCGAGGGGTCCGGTGATCCGCCAGCCGAGGACGACCAGATGCCGCGGCCCGAACGCCCCGTCGGTGTCACCCTTGTCGAACAGGCACAACGTGGCCAGGTTGGTGGACAACGGGATGCGTACGCTCACGGTCGCTGTCCCCGCTCCGGCTCGATCGTGGCGGCGTTCCACCGTGGCGGCCGTGTCGCCATCACATGATCGAGGCACGCCGCCCGGTCTCCGGGCCCGAAGGACACGGACCATCCGGCCGGGACCGGCGTCGACGCCGGCCACAGTGAGCGCTGATCGGCATCGTTGACGAGGACGGTGAAGTTCGCGTCCAGGTCGTCAAAAGGGTTCGTCATACCGGCTCCTTCGACGTCAGTGGTGGTGGTGAGCCGGTACGGGTTCGTTCCACTCCCGTACGGCGCCGGCCAGGCCGGCAACCGTCGGGGTGTCGAATAGCCGGCTGATCTTGAGGTCGGCGCCCAGCTCGGCCCGGATGCGGTTCAGCAGGCGCATCCCCAGCAGCGAGTGGCCGCCCAGGTCGAAGAAGTTGTCCTCGACACCGACCTTGGGGTTACCGAGCATCTCGCGGAACAGGGCGCAGATCGCCTCTTCCTGGGCGTCCCGGGGGGCGATGTAGCCGACGGAGCCGGTGAAGTCCGGCTGCGGCAACGCGTCGCGGTCCACCTTGCCGTTGGCGGTCAGCGGCAACCGGCCGATCACCATGAACGCGGCCGGCATCATGTACTCCGGCAGCGCCCGTTTCACCATCTCACGCAGGGCACCGAGATCGGGTTCCCCGCCGGCGGGTACGACATAGGCCACGAGCCGCTTGTCACCGTTGCTCGATTCCCGCGCGACGACAGCGACGTCGGCCAGGCCCGGGTAGCCCGCGATGACGGACTCGATCTCCGCGAGCTCGATGCGGAAGCCGAAGATCTTGACCAGGTCGTTCGCGCGCCCGACGAACTCGACCCCGTCGCCCTGGGAGCGGCGGACCAGGTCGCCCGTGCGGTACATCCGCGACCCGGGGGCACCGGCCGGGTCGGCGACGAACCGTTCGGCGGTGAGGTCGTCACGCCCGAGGTAGCCGTGGGCCAGCCCCGCTCCGGCCAGGTAGAGCTCGCCCACGACGCCGGCCGGTGCCGCGTCGAGCCGCTCGTCCAGGACCCGCAGCTCGACACCCGCGAACGGCCGGCCCAGGGGAACGCTCGATCCCTGCGGCATCACCCCGCTGATCGACTCCTGGGTGCTGAAGACGGTGGTCTCCGTGGTGCCGTAGAGGGTCCGGACGACGATGCCCGGGCAAGCCTCCAGGAACCGGGCGACGGCGGTGGGCGCGATGACGTCGCCACCGGTGAGCACCTCCCGGACGCCCATGAGGCAGTCCGGGGCCTCCTCAGCGACGACCCGGAACAGGCCCGCCGTGAGGTGCAGCGCCGTGATGTCATAGTCGGCGATCAACCGGCGCAGTGCCGTGATACTCAGGTCGCCCGCGGCGGGTACGACGACGCAGCCCCCGTGCAGGAGCGGGACCAGCAGCTCGTACAGGGAGACGTCGAAGGCCAGGGGGGCCAGCAGGGGCACCCGCTCGTGCCGGACGGGGTCCCAGGACGGATCGCAGGCCAGCGCCACGATCTGCGCGTGTCCCACAACGACGCCCTTGGGGTGGCCCGTGGAACCCGACGTGTACATGACGTAGGCCGGCGAATCCCCGTCGACCGCCGGTTGCGGGTCGCGCGGAACGGACTCCTGCGCGGCGAGCACCTCGGACACCACAATCGCCGGCAGCGAACCGGGTGCGGTGCGTTTCTGCTCGGCGGTGGCGAGAATGAGCACTTCGGCGTCGGATTGCGCGAGAATCCACTCCTGGCGGTCCCGCGGGGATGCGGTATGCAGGGGCAGATAGATGCCGCCGGCTTTCAAGATACCGAGCAGAGCGACAACGGCATCCGCAGAGCGGTCCATGAGGACCGCGACCGGAATTCCCGGGCCGATCCCCAGCAACCGCAGATGCGCCGCCAGCCGGTTCGCCCGCTCGTCGAGCTCACCGTATGTCCAGGTCAGGCCGAATGACCTGACTGCGGCACGGTCCGGCGCCCGGTCGGCCTGCGCCTGAAATCTCTCATGAATCGTTCGGGACACAATGATTCCCTTCGGCTGCCTCAGGAATGGGTGGTAGCCATCATGAATTTAGGCAGCGATACCGCGCGGCCGCACCTCCGCCATTGCTGTGCCAAACATTCGCCATCCAAGGCGATACAGCAAAGCCAGAGATGCCGGGCGCACCGATGGCGGTCCACGATGGCGCTGCCGCCCGGTGCCGCGCTCACGCGCACCGCACAGCGCTAGGAGACACCCCCGGATGCGAATCGACGACATGGTGCAGTGGGCCCCGGATCTCGCCAGGCAATACCGCCTCGGCGGCTGCTGGAGGGGCCGGCCGCTGGGTGACTACCTGTGGGACCACGCCGATCGGTGGGGTCCGCGGATCGCCCTGGTGGACGGCGACCGGACGCTGACCTACCGGGAGCTGGCCGGTCGGGCCGACAACCTCGCCGGGCATCTCGCGGCCCTCGGGCTCACCCGCGGCGACCGGGTTCTGCTGCAGGTGCCCACCGGCTGGGAGCTCATGGTCGTCACTTTCGCCTGCTGGCGACTCGGTGTCGTGCCGGTGATGATGTCGATGCCGCACCGCGAGTACGAGTTCGCCGCGGTCGCCGCGCACGTCGACGCCGCCGCGGTGATCGTGACCGAGCGATGGCGCGGCTTCGACCACCAGGCCATGGCCCACCGGGTCATCACGACCTTACCGGCCAGCGCCCGGGTCCTGGTGCTCGGTGACCGCGTCCGGCCCGGTGGCGTGAACCTGCGGGCGCTGCTGGCCGACGGCGACGACGCCACGACCCGGCACCGGTGGCTGGACGACATCGCGCCGGACTCCTCGGATCTCGCCCTGATGCTGCTGTGCGGCGCGAGCGGCGGCATGCCACGGGTCGTCGCCCACACCCATGACGATTACGAGTACGCCGTCCGCTGCTGCGCCGAGGCCGGCGCGTTCGACAGCGACACCGTTCACCTCGGCGTGCTGCCCGCCGGCCATTTCCTGGCTCTGGCACCCGGCATCCTCGCCACGCTGCACAGCGGTGGCCGGGCGGTGCTGACGGCCTCGACGAGGCCGGAGGTGGTGTTCGAAGCGATCGCGGCGCACGGTGTCACGGTCACGGCGACCCTGCCCCAGGTGGCCGTCCGCTGGCTGGAACAGCGCACGTTCTCCCGGCGGAACCTGTCGAGTCTGCGGTTCG
>NZ_BOQP01000086.1 GCF_018332715.1 Winogradskya consettensis
GCTGAGTCCCTGTGCCCAGGCCGCTGAGTAGTGAACTGGTCCGCAAGTGCCAGTCGCTGGGTCGTCAGCGGGCTTGGTAGCGCAGTCCGTCGATGAGCAGCGTGACCATGCGGTCGTTGCCGTTCTCGTCCAGGTTGGCGGGTGAGTACAGGCGGGAGATGGCGCTCAGTAGTGGTCCGGCCTCGACGTCGGTGCGGATATCCCCGGCGGCGGCTGCGGCGGTGAGCAGGGAGTCGAGGGCTGGCTGGAAGCGCTGGGTGAAGTAGGCGGGCAGGGGTTCGAACGCGGGGTTGCCGGAGTGCAGGGCTGAGGATAGTCCGCGCTTGGCGCCGACGAACTGGGTGAAGCGGTGCAGCCAGCGGATGAGGGCATCCAGGGGCTCGTGCTCGGCGGCGAGGGTGGCTGCGGTGTCGGCGCAGGCGTCGACCTCGTGCCGGAAGACGGCGGTGACGAGGTCGGAGCGTTCGGGGAAGTGGCGGTAGAACGTGGCGAGTCCGACGCCGGCCCTGGTGGTGATCTCGCGGACCGGTGCGTCGACGC
>NZ_BOQP01000087.1 GCF_018332715.1 Winogradskya consettensis
CTGACGGCTGACGGCTGACGGAACCATGGATCGATCTGCGACGTCCCGATCTTCGGCGCGGTAACGCCCCGTGTTCCCCTTTGGAAGAGCCAGAGGCCAACGGTTCGACGGGGGCGGAAACCCCGTCGAATATTGCACTCAAGCCCTCAACGCCGCAATTATTCATGGCCCAGCTGTCAAGCGTGCGGCAATTGTTGTTCAGCGCAAGACACATACGTTCCGGCTGGGGTGACGGATCGTGACGATGCCGGCCGCCGCTCTGAGGCGGGCTACCGCCGGTCGCCGGGAACGTCGAAGGCTGATGCGGTGAGGGTGAGGTCCGCTGTGGAGAGTTTGCCGGCGCGACGGTAGGAGTATGTGCCGAGACAGACGCGGACTCCGTCGGCGATGATCCAGTCGGCTCGCGGCCAGTGGCCGGGGTGGTTGAGGAGTTCGGTGGCGATCGGGCTTTGGCCGGTCCGGATGCCGACCTGGGTGAGTGCCTGGGACACCGTGCGGGTGGCGGAGGCCGGGGTGGCGGTGTCGCCGCAGGCGGGGAGCAGGAGGAGGAGCCGCTCCGATCGGGTGAGGGTGTCGTCCGGGTGGGCCGCGGCGGTGATCAGTTCGGGCCAGGAGAGGCCGGGGCCGCGGAAGCAGCCTTCCAGCGCGGCGATCGGGATCGACCGGTCGCCGCCGGCGGGTTCCAGGAGGTAGTCGCAGCCGTAGTCGCCGTCCATGTTGCGCATGACGACGTGGAGGCGATGCTCTCCGAGGCGCAGCGGGAACACCGGCCAGCGTGCGGGGTCCTCGAGGGCGTCGAGGAGTTCGCCGAGGTCGGCGCGGTCGCCGTCGAACGTGGTCAGAGCTGCGGAAGAACCACCGGCGAAGGCAAGGAACGCGGGCCAGAACGCCGCGTCAGCCATCAGGTCGGCTCCGTCGGCCAGCGGCGCGGAGGAGCCGTCGAGATACCCCGGGATGATCACGCGGGCATTGTGGCAGCCGCGGCTTCCGTGAGGGTGTGGTGGATCAGGGTGGGGAGGGTGCGGCTTTCCCCGGGATCGGTCCAGCGGGTGAAGGCGACTCGGAAGACCGTGGCTGCCACCTCGGCGGCGGTCTCGGCCTGAGCGACGGGGAGGCCGCGGGCGGTCAGGGCGGCGGTCAGGGCGGCGGCCCAGGTGGTGAGTTTGGCCAGCTCGCGTTCGCGCAGGTCGGGGTGGGTGGCGATGATCGCCGCGCGGCGGAGCTGGGTGTCGCGCAGGGGCTGGAGGAGCTCGGCCAGGGCGGTGAGGCCGGCTGCCAGGGCAGCGTGGGGTGGGGAGCCGGCGGGGGCTGCCGTGACCGCTTCGGTGAGGGTGTCGCGGAGGCGGGTGTCGGCGCCGAAGAGGACGTCGCGCTTGTCGGGGAAATGGCGGAAGAAGGTTCGCTCGGTCAGGCCGGCGCGCGCGGCGATGGCCGTTGCGGTCGTCTCGGCGTACCCGTGGGTGGTGAAGAGGTCCAGGGCCGCTTCCTGCAGGCGGCGGCGGGCGTCGGGTTCCCAGCGGGTCATGGTGATCAGTCTAACGTCAGCCACTGACATCGGGTGGGTTAGGCTCATGTCAGCCACTGACATGAGGGAGTTGCCATGCAGGAGATCAGGGATGACGTACGGGTGGTGCTCGGCTATCTGGAAGGCTCGCCCGGCATCGAGACGCAGGAGGTCGCAGCCGCCCGGGCCGGGTTGATCGCCTCGGCGGGGCCCGCGGATCTGCCCTACGTGCCGACGCCGGTCGTGCGCGACCTCAACGGACCGGTCCCCGCGCGGCTGTACGACCCACGCGAGGTGGCGGCGGCCGAAGCCGCGGAGGTAACAGCGGCCGGGGCGGCGGAAGTAACAGCGGCCGGGCCGGTCGTGGTCTGGTTCCACGGTGGCGGGTTTGTTACCGGGGGCATCGAGACGCATCAGGCGTTCGCTGCCGACGTGGCGCGCGGGCTCGGGCTGCCCGTGGTGCTGGTGGACTACCGGCTCGCTCCCGAGGCGCCGTTCCCCGCCGCGCACGACGATGCTCAGGCGATGGCGCGGTGGGTGGCGAGCGGGCCCGCTGAGCTGGGGTTCGAGGTCGACGGGCTGGTGCTCGGCGGGGACAGTGCGGGAGGCACGCTGGCGATCGCCACGGCGATGGCGCTGCGGGACGAGCCGGCGGCGGTGCCGGTCCTCGCGCACCTGGCGATCTATCCCGCGACCGACGAGACGGACACGGCGTACCCGTCGCGGGCGGAGTTCGCTGAGGGGTATCTGCTGACCGGGGCCGGGCGGGCCTGGTACCGGCGGCATCTGCGGCCCGATCCCGAGGATCTGCGATCGTCGCCGGTGCGGGGCGAGCTGGCCGGGATGCCGCCGGGTGTGGTGCTGACGGCGGGGCTTGATCCGGTACGCGACGAGGGCCGCGCCTATGCGCAGGCCCTCATCGGTGCCGGGGTGCCGGTGACCTTCCTGGAGGCCGCCGGCGTGATCCATGCGTTCGTGCTGATGCGCAAGGTCCTCCCCTCGGTGCGGGAGGACCTCGATCGAGCGTTCGGTGCGCTCCGGGCGTACCTATGAAAGGGCCGGGACCAGAACGGCCTCGCGCAGCAGACGCCGGGTGAGCACCAGCCGGTCCGGATCGTCGTCGAGACCGGGCAGGTCGCCCACCCGCCAGGCGGTTCCGTCCAGGACGGACCGAAGAGCGTTTTCACAGTACGCGGGGAAGCGCAGCGTTCCCGCCGGCATCCGCAGCACCACGCTGTCGTCGCCGCCCGGGGTGATCCGCCAGTGCAGACCGTGCCGCAGCGTCACCTTGTCGGCGGGCGTCAGGGCGTCGGCGAACGCGAGCTGCGCGAGGGGCTTGACCGGCTCGGGGCGCTGGGACGGCCAGGCCCGGGAACGCAGCCGCTCGGCGACCTCGGCGGGGTCGGCGGTGAGCAGCCAGTCGCGCAGGGCGGCAACCGTCTCGGTGAGCTCCGGGGCGATCTGGTCCGGGTCGGCGACATCCAGCGCGTACGGAAGGGTGGCCCGCAATCGCTGGTCGGTCGCCGCGAGGGCGAGCAGTTCCTCGACCACGGCGTAGCGGGTCAGCGCGCGCACACCGAAGGTCAGGTGCAGCGACCGCTCCCCCTGCGCCTCGGCCGAGTGCAGCCAGCCGCGGGGCAGATAGAGGGCGTCACCCGGGGAGAGGACCACGTCGAGCGCCGCTGGGCCCTCGGCGGTCGCGCCCACCTCGTCGGCGCGGCCGCCCCATGCCTGGCGTTCGAGCGGCTCGGGCAGGACGGGCTCGTGGATGCGCCAGCGTTTCGTGCCGTCGACCTGGAGCACGAACACGTCGTGGGTGTCGTAGTGGGTCGCGAAGCCCTTGTTGCCGGCCGGGGTCAGATACGCGTTGACCTGCAGCGGCTGGCGCAGCTCGGCGGCGAGCCGGCGGGAGTACTCGATCAGGGGTGGCCAGATGCGGTGCAGGCCCTGTAGGACGAGGGTCGCTCCGTCGGCGTACAACTTCATGACCTTGTCATCGATGACCTGGTCGGCGATCTCCGCACCGGCCCCGCCACCACCGGTGAAGGCCGAGGTGGGCAACACCCGGCCCTTGTCGGCGACGCGCAGGAAGGGGGTCCGCAGCCCGCGCTCGCTGAGCAGCTCGTCGACGGCCTCGGGGCTGAGCAGGTCACGGAACCCGTCCGGGCCGGCCAGCTCGTCGGCGCGGGTCAGCAGCGCCTGCTTGCCCCAGTAAGCCTCGGCGAACTTCGCGGGGTCGACGGCCACGGCCCGGCCCAGGGCCGGACGGTGAGAGCCACCGTCCGGCCCGTGCAGTTCAGCGGAAGTCATCGCTGTCAGGAAGCCGTGCCGTCGGCGCCGCCGTCGTGACCGGCCGGGTTCGCGCCACCGTCGGCGGGACCCTCGGCACTGCCGTCCGCGCCACCGTCGTGACCGCCCGCGTTGGCACCGCCGTCGGCCGGGCCCTCGCCCGACGCAGCGCCGTCGGCACCGCCGTCGTGACCGGCCGGGTTAGCGCCACCGTCGGCGGGACCCTCGGCACTGCCGTCCGCGCCACCGTCGTGACCGCCCGGGTTCGCGCCGCCGTCGGCCACGCCCTCGCCCGAAACGCCGCTGCCGCCGGTGATGTCGTCGTCACTGAGTCGCATGCTTGTCTCCTTCGTCGGTGGAGATCCCCGGATACCCGTTTCGCCGCCCCCTAATCGGGAAGCCTGCGATCATGCTGGTGATCGGCACCTCAGGCTGGCAGTACAAGGACTGGCGCGGCGAGGGCAGGCTGTACGCGCCGAAGTTGCCGCAGCGGCTCTGGCTGGAACGCTTCGCGGAGTCGTTCGCCACCGTCGAGGTCAACAACGCGTTCTACCGGCTGCCGGAGAAGGCCACGTTCGAGAGCTGGCGCGACCGCACCCCGGACGACTTCCGCTTCGCCGTGAAGATGAGCCGCTATCTGACCCACGTGAAGCGGCTGCACGAGCCGGCCGAGCCCGCTACCTGCGGCTGCACGAGGGACGGGCGCAGCCGTGGCCGCACTACGGGCGTACCGCGCTGACGAGCTGGCTCGATCGGCTCACGGGCGTACCCACGTATGTGTACTTCAACAACGATCCCGGCGGCGCGGCAGTGACAGATGCCACGACCATGGCCCTGCTCGCGCGTCGCCGCGGGATGGATGTCTCAGGCACACCGTAGGGTGGTCGGAGTGCTGAACGTTGAACTGAACGGGCGGGCGCCGGATGTGGCCGGGCTGCATCGGCTGGTCACGCTGAACTACGGCCACTTCACCAGCTTCCAGGTGCGCGACGGGCGGGTCCGGGGTCTCGCCCTGCACCTGGCCCGGCTGGCCGACGGCGGCGAGGAGCTGTTCGGCTATCGCATCGGCGTCGCCGAGGAGCATCACCTGCTGGGGCTGATCCGGCACGCGCTCGGCCCGGTGCGGGACGCCTCGGTGCGGGTGACGCTGGTGCCGGGCCCGGAGATGAAGTCGCCGCCGGACATACTGGTCTCGGTCTCCGACCCACTACCCGGGAACGCCGGGCCACCGTTGCGGATCCAGAGCGTCGCCTATTCGCGTGATCTTCCCGAGCACAAGCATCGTGGCACGTTCATGCTGAACCACCACTTCCGCGAGGCGCAGCTGGCCGGGTTCGACGACCGGGTGTTCGTGGAGCCGGACGGCAGGGTCAGCGAGGGCACGGCGTGGAACCTCGTGCTCTGGGACGGCGAGCAGGTGGTGTGGCCGTCGGCGCCGATGCTGCGCGGCGTGACCATGGTGTTGTTGCAGATCGCGATGTCGATGAACGGCACGCCGTGGACGCTGCGTCCGGTCGACGCCGCGGAGCTGACCACATTCGCCGGAGCCGCGACGATCAATTCGATCGGCATTCAGGACGTCGCCAGCATCGACGAGGTGCCCCTTGTCGATCACCGGCTCGCGAAAATCCTCGGCGAGACCTGGGAAGAGGTCCCGTGGGACGAGCTTTGAGCCGGTTATCCGATCAACATGGAGGCGTTACGCCGGGCGTGATAATTGTTCGCGAGAAAATCGAAATGGCCTGACCTCGGCTCCACTGCCGAAGGTAGCGGCGGTCCGCCGCCCCCACGGTGGGGGACGGCGGACCGGGACGCTCCGCGTCAGCCCGCGCGGCGTTCGCGGTTGGCCTTGCAGTGGACACAGGTGGTCGCCGAAGGGAACACCTCGAGCCGCTCCACCGGAATCGGGTTGGAGCAGTTCTCGCAGTTGCCGTAGGACCCTTCCTCGAGGCGCTGCATGGCGATCTCCGCCTGCGTACGCCGGTCGAGCAGGGTCCGTAGCAGCGACGTCGCAGCGTCGCGCTCGGCGGTCTTGGAACCGCTGTCCGCCTGGTCGTCACCGGCGGCGTCGCCGATCTCGACCAGCCTGAGCCGATGGTTCTCGGCAACTGCTTCTTCGTACTCGGCGTTCAGGTCGTCGAAACGGGCCTGCAGCAGCACCCGGATCTGCCCGACCTCGTCGGTCGAGCGACCCTTGGCGGTGTCGGCACCCTTACCCGTGATGACCGCGCTGTTGACGAGCATGTGCTCCCCCTGCCCTTCCCTCTGCCCCTGCCGGTGGACTCCCCCGAGCCGGCCCCCGTGTCGCACCGAGGAGCCGCCTGATACCCACCGCCGGGGTTCCCAAACGGGAGCCCCGCAAAAAAGTAACCGCAGCATAACTGTCAGTGCTCGTTACCGCCACGGACTGCGCAAATATGCTTTCGAGTCGCAGGTCACAGCCGTGTGAGTGGTGATTCACTCACGCCGGAGCACCACGGCGGGGTGCCGCGGGTCGTCCAGCCGGACCACGACGTCGGCGAATGCGGACGGGGCCACCTCGTCGTCGTAGCGAGCCAGCGCGGGCAGGGTCCAGTGCCGGGCGGGCTCGGTGCGGCGGGCCAGCGCACCCGCGGAGAGTTCCAGATGGACGGTCAGGTCGAAGGGCAGCCCAGCGCCGAGCAGCAGGGGCCCGTCGACGATCACCACGGCGTTCGGAGCGAGCTCGGCGTACGGCTCGCGGGCCGCCCGGTCGATCGCCGCGTCCCACAACCTGGGCACGATCCGGCCGCTGCCGCCCGGGCCGGCCGGGTCGAGGACCTCGCGGCGCAGGCCCGGCTCGTCCAGCCAGCCCGCGTAGTACGAGTCCGGGTTCGTCCGCCCGAACTCGAGCCGCACCGACGCCGGCCGCAGGAAGTCACCGGCCGTGATCCGCACCGCCGGTCGCCCGAGCACCCGCAGCGTGGTCACCAGGGCATCGGCGAGGGCACCCGGATCGGCGGCGTCAGCCCCGTCGATCGCGACCCGCACCCGGCCGTCGGGCCAGTCCCTGACGACCCGGTCGGCGAGCTCTCCGGTCAGATTCTCGAGGGAAAGCGGTCGCACCTGCACCGGGGAAGCCTAGTCAGCCCCGCGCGGTCCGCGCGGGTGAGGCGTCAGGCGTCGGCCTGGACCACGATGCGGGCGTCGTCGTCGAGGCGGTAGCCGACGCCGTAGACGGTGGTGATCAGCGGGACCGTGCCCATCTTGACCCGCAGCCGGCGCACGTGGACGTCGACCGTGCGCTCGCCGGTGTGCTCGTAACCCCAGACCGCCGTGAGCAGCTGGGTGCGGCTGAAGACCCGGCGCGGATGGGCGGCGAGGAACTGCAGCAGGTCGAACTCCAGGCGGGTCAGCGGGAGGAACTCGGCGCCGATCAGCACCCGGCGCGACGCGGCGAGCAGCCGCACCTCGATCCCGGTGGGTTCGGGAACGGCCACCGGGATCGGCTCGACCGCCTCGCGCGGGGGGTCGTCGACCGAGAGCGCGCCCTCGCCCGCCTCGACCAGGTCGCTGATCGCGTCGAGCAGGCGCCGGGCCTGCGGCGGCAGCGCCTCACCAGTCAGCGGGATGTTCAGCGTCACGGTCAGCGCCGTGGCCGGCCCCGAAATCGCCGGCTTGCGAATTGTGGCGACCAGGGCGCCCCCCGATGAACCGCTCGAAGAATTCTGGGCAGTGCCTGCCGGATGTCGTCCGTGACGTCCCGGCAGGGCCGTGACCGCCATGGTGCCTCCCCGTCAAAAAATGGAACCAATTAATGCACGCTTAAACCGCGATCGATATTTCCGGGAAAACTCCCGGTGGGTCAAGGTGGCATCCACACTGTGGGATACGCGTTCCATTAGCGACGATGCATTTGTTTTGGCGGGATCTCAGGAATGCGATTACCGTCACGTCGCCCAATGGATGCCGTCCGTTTCCATCGCACCGGATTCGTCCTCGCCGGCCGGTGGCTGCAGACGCCATCCCGGCACCGACGGCCAGCGCACCGTGAGCACGACGGTCTCCTGGTCACCGGCCTGCCAGGAGTGGTCCTGACCGGGCCCCCAGACCACATAGTCACCCGGCTCGCGCAGCAGCACGGTCCGGTCGCGCAGCTCGATCCGGAACGTGCCGGTGATGAGCACCAGCAACGCCGTACGCGTCTCGTGCGTGGCCCAGGCGGCCCGCCGGTCACCGGGCGGATGGACGCCCCACTTGACCTCGACCTCGTCGCTGTGCAACAGCTCGCCCTTGGGCATGAAATGGCCGAGCAGCCATCCCTGGTTGCGCGCGCCGTCCGCACCGGCCCGCCCGGCGTAGACCCCGTCGGTCACCGTTGTACCCCCTCCACGGAATGTGGCGCGAAGATTAACACCGTAGGGTGGCCGGTATGGCCGAGGAATGGGATGCGGAAACCATCGACTTCGCGCACCGGATGTTCGACCTCGCGCGCACGGGCGGCGAGGAGGAGCTGGCCGCGCAGGTGGCGCAGGGTCTGCCCGCGAACCTCACCAACGACAAGGGTGACACGCTGCTGATCCTCGCGGCCTACCACAATCACCCGGGGACCGTGGCGGCGTTGCTGGCGCACGGCGCCGACCCGGGACGCGTCAACGACCGGGGCCAGACCGCCCTCGCCGCCGCCGTCTTCCGCAAGAACGCCGAATCGGTGACGGCGCTGCTGAAGGCCGACGCGAGCCCGGACGACGGCAGTCCCAGCGCCCGCGAGACCGCGGTCTTCTTCGACCTGCCCGAGATGCTGAGCCTGCTGCCCGCCACGGACGGCGAGTGAGATGCCGGTGATCGCCGAGGAGATGACCCGGGCCGCCCGCGTGGTGCTGGCCCGTCACCCCGGGGCCGGGGCGGCCCTGAGCGACCGGGCACGGCGCTTCATCGACTACACGCCGATCACGGGGCGGCCCGGCGTCGAGCTGGCCGCACTGGGGTCGCCGGAGCGCAAGGCCGCGTTCCAGCTGCTCGGCGCCGCGCTCAGCGAGCACGCCTTCGCCCAGGCGATGGCCGTGATCGCGCTCGAGGAGGTGCTGGACCGCCGGGAGGAGTTCCGGCGCGGGCGGCACAGCGGGGACTACTGGCTGGTGATCTTCGGGACGCCCGGCGACGACGCGTGGGCGTGGCGCTTCGAGGGGCACCACCTGTCGGTGAGCATGACGGTGGTCGACGGGCAGGTCTCCCCCGCGCCGCTGTTCCTCGGTGCCAATCCCGCCCGCGTGGACGTGCTCGGGCGGGCGGTGCTGCGGCCGCTGGGCGTCGAGGAGGACCTCGGGCGGGAGCTGCTGACCGCGCTGTCGCCCCGCAACCGGGAGCTTGCGGTGGTGTCCGACGTGGCTCCGTACGACATCAGGAGCGCGACCCACCCGGTCAGCAGCCGGATCGAACCGGCCGGGGTGGCCCGCTCGGCGCTGCGGCCCGGTGAACGGGCATTGCTCGACCAGCTGATGTCGCTCTACCTCGGCCGGTTGTCCGATGAGCTGGCGGCGGCACTGGACCCGGCAGGCACCGAGGTCCACTTCGCATGGGAGGGTCCGCCCCAGCCGGGGACCCGGCACTACTACCGCGTGCAGGCGGACGACCTGGTGATCGAGTTCGACCAGACCTCGGCCGACGGCAACCACGCGCACAGCGTGCTGCGCCGCCCGCTCGGGGAGTTCGGCGAGGACGTGCTCGCCGAACACCACGCGCGGGACTGACGGCGATTCATCTTCTCGTGGCGGTGCACTCGGAGCACGGCGGGATTCTGCACGACGAACCTCAGCAGGCGTCCGTGGCGACGCGTTCTGTGGCCGGGTCCGTGGACCAGCGCAGCGTTGAGGGCAGAGCAGGCACGGGTCTTCAAAGATTGATGGACCCGTGCCTGCTTGCTGTTCCGGGGTGCCTACCTATCCGAATCTTGGAACCACTGCCGGTTGCTCCTACTCGGCACCGGAGGTGAGGCGGCGGCCGACGGCGGCGATGAGGCGGTCGAGCTCGGAGCCGAACGGGTTGTCGTGCACCAGGTAGGTCCACGTGGCGCTCGGGCGCACCAGGTCGGCGCGGTCGGGCTCCCAGCCGTCGGTGAGGTCGACCTCCTCGAACGTCGCGATGGTGCGGCTCTCGATCTCGGTGAAGACCTTCTGGAACGCGGGGACCGCGGCCCGGTGGAACTCGTCGAGCGGGTCGAGCTTGCCCAGCGCGCGCAGGTGCACACCCTCGCGGACCTCGGAGAGCTCGGCCAGGTGGTCGACCCAGAGCCGGTCGAGGTGGTAGAGCGCGATGGCGCGGGCCGCGTCGGAGAGCACGTCCTCGTCGGTCTCCTTCGCCTTCTCCGGCGACCTCTCCAGCAGCATGATCGTGGCGACCTCGGAGGTCAGCAGCCGCTCGCGGCGCTCGGCGAGGGCGATCCGCTGCTGCTCGATCACGACGCTGTAGCGCCAGGTGTTGCGGTGGATCTCGTGGTTGACGCCCTCGGCGACGCGCTGGGCGTGCTCGACCGCGTAGTCGACCTGGTCGTCGTGAACGACGCCGTCCATGTCCATCCGCGGTGACGACGGCAGGATGTCGCCGGCGTGCCGGGTGACGAGGTTGTCCTCGAGGCTGACGAAGAAGACCGAGCCACCGGGGTCGCCCTGGCGGCCCGCGCGGCCGCGCAGCTGGTCGTCGACGCGACGGCTGTCGTGCCGGCCGCTGCCGATGACGAACAGCCCGCCGAGCTCGACGACGGCGTCGCGGTCCTTCTCGTCGCTGCCGCCGAGGCGGATGTCGACGCCGCGGCCGGCCATCTGGGTGGAGACGGTGACCGCGCCGAGCGCGCCCGCCTCCGCGATGATGGTGGCTTCCTCGTCGTCGTTCTTCGCGTTCAGCACCACGGACGGGACGCCGGCGGCGGCGAGCTGCTTGGCCAGCAGCTCGGAGGCCTTCACGTCGAGGGTGCCGATGAGGACCGGGCGGCCCTTCTCGTGCGCGATCTTGATCTCCTCGACCAGCGCCTCGTCGCGCATGTCGTGCGCCGAGTAGATGCGGTCGGGCTCGTCCTCGCGGATGTTGGGCGTGTTCGACGGGATGACCGCGACCTCGAGCTTGAAGTACTCGCGGAGCTGCTCACCGACGTGCACGGCGGTCGCCGTCATGCCGCAGACGGTCTTGTAGAGCGCGATGTACGCCTGCACGGTGATCGTGTCGAGCACCTCGCCCTCGGCGGTGGCGCGCAGCCCCTCCTTGGCCTCGACGGCGGCCTGCAGCCCGTCGGGCCAGCGGCGGCGCTGGGCGACCCGGCCGCGCATCTCGTCGATCAGCTCGACCGAGCCGTCCCGCACGATGTAGTCGACGTCGCGGCGCAGCAGGGCCTCGGCGTGCAGCGCGACGTTCACGGCCGACAGCTCGGCGACGTGCTCGTCGGAATACAGGTCGAGGTCCATCTTCTCCTCGAGGGCCTTGAGGCCCGCGTCGGTGAAGGCGACGCTGCGGCCGTCATCGGCGACCTCGAAGTCCTTGCCGGGGCGCAGCGCGCGGACCAGGTCGGCGGCGTTGTGCACCGGGTCGCTCTCGCCCACGACGTTGCCGGCGAGCACCATCGGCACCCGGGCCTCGTCGATCAGGATCGAGTCGGCCTCGTCGACGATCGCGGTGGCCAGCGCGCGCTGCACCCGGTCCTCGACGTCGGTGACGAGCTGGTCGCGCAGGTAGTCGAAGCCGGCCTCGCTGACCGAGACGTAGGTGACGTCCGCGGCATACGCCTCGCGGCGCTCCTGCGGCGTCGACGCCTCGGTGACCCAGCCGACGGTCAGGCCGAGGAGCTTGTAGACCGGCTCCATCCAGGTCGCGTCGCGGCGGGCGAGGTAGTCGTTGACGGTCAGCACGTGGACCGGGCCGTTGCCGAGCCGCACGTGGCCGTACGCCGCGACGGTCGCGGTGAGCGTCTTGCCCTCACCGGTGGCCATCTCGGCGACCTTGCCGGAGAGCAGCGCCATCGCGCCGAGCAGCTGCACGTCGTACGGGCGCTGCTCGAGAGCGCGCCTGGCAGCCTCGCGGCCGACCGCGCAGATCTCCTCGAACGTCTTCGCCTCGCCGGCCGCGGCGGTCAGCGCCTCGTCGTCGAGCTCCTGGAGGGCCTCCTCGCGGGCCTCGACGGCCGGCAGCCGCTTCTCCAGCGGACCGAGATCGACGGTGGTACCCGGACGCTGCAGAAACTTACGGAACCGGCTCTTCAGCCGCTGAGACACACCCATGGCGCTGTACGGTACTTCACTTTCCTTGGAGGTAGCTCAGGACACCAGCAGTTGATGTGCGGCGAGTTCCCGATATAAGGGACTTCGGTCGAGGAGTTCCGTGTGGGTGCCGGTGGCCACCACGCGGCCCTCCTCCAGGACCACGATCAGGTCGCTGTCCACCACCGTGGACAGGCGGTGCGCGACGATGATCAGCGTGCGTCTGCGCGCTGCCGTCGCGATGGCGTCACGCAGCGCTGCCTCGTTGCGGGCGTCGAGGTTGCTGGTGGGCTCGTCGAGCAGCAGGATCGGGGTGTCCGCGAGCAGTGTGCGGGCGATGGCGAGGCGCTGGCGCTCGCCGCCGGAGAGCAGCACGCCACCCTCGCCGACCTGCACATCGAGCCCTTCCGGGGTACGCGTCACCAGCACGCCGAGGTTGACGTCGTCCAGGGCGCGCAACAGCGTGGCGTCGTCGGCCCCGGGCGCGGTCAGCAGGAGGTTGTCACGCAGCGTGCCGGCCAGAACCGGGGCCTCTTGCTCGACGTAACCGAGTTGCCGTCGCAGAGCGTCACGGGGCAATCCGCGGATGTCAGCGCCGTTCACGCGTACCGATCCGTCGGTGACCTCGTAGAAGCGCTCGATCAGGGCGAGAGTGGTGGATTTTCCCGCTCCGGACGGCCCGACCAGGGCCACCCGGGCGTTGCGGGGGACGGCGAACGAGACGTCGTGCAGGATCGGCTCGCCCTGCGCGTAGCGGAACGAGACGTTCTCGAACTCGACGGCTGGAGCCGCGTCGTCGGACTCTCGGGGCAAATCCGAAATATCCGACTCACTCTCGGTCGGGATCTTCAAGACTTCCTCGATGCGCTGCAGCGCACCCAACCCGGTCTGCAGCCGGGTGTACGCGTTGAGCGCCTGCCCCAACGGCATGACCAGGAAGAACAGGAAGAGGATGAACGCCACGAGATCGCCGACGCTGATCGCGCCGGATGCCACCCGGGCCCCGCCCACGCCCAGGACCAGCAGGAACGCGCCCTGGGTCGCCGCGGTGGACGCCGGCCCGACGATCGCCTCGAGCCGGGCGACGCGCATGCCGGCCTCGTACGCCTCGGTGGCACTGCGTCCGACCGTCTCGGCCTCCCGCTCCTCGGCGCCGCTGGCCCGGATCGTGCGCGCGGCACTCAGCGACCGCTCGACCGCGCTGGTCATCTCGCCGAGCCGCGCCTGGGCCTGCGTGGAGAGGCCCCGGACCCGGCGGGAGACCGTGACCGCCACGCCGAGCCCGACGGCGAGCCCGCCCAGCGCGACCGCCAGCAGCAGCGGGTCGAGCACCGCCATCGCGATCACCGCGCCGATCACCATGACGACCCCGGCGACCATCTCGAACAGTCCGGAGGTCACGACCGCGCGCAGCAGGGTCGTGTCGGCACCCACCCGGGACAGCAGGTCGCCGGTGCGCCGCGCGTCGTACTCCGCGATCGGCAGGTGCAGCAGGTGCCCGGCCAGCCGGCGCCGCGTGGTCAGCACCAGCCCCTCGGCCGTGCGCTGCAGCAGGTAGTCGCGGACGCCGCCGAGTGCCGCGCCGGTCAGCAGCAGCACGACCAGCAGCGACACCGGCGACCCGACCGGGCGTTTCGCGGTGATCGCGTCGAGCACCGTGCGGACCAGGACCGGTTGCACGAGCGCGGCGCCCGCGCTGAGGACGGAGAGCACCGCGACGACGACGAGCACGCCGCGGTGCTTTCTCAGATAGGGCCACAGCTCGCGCATAGGACGAGCGTAGCCACGCTCAGAAGCTGATGACGGCCTGCAGCTCCTGCCTGCGGCGCTCGGCCAGATCCGTCAGCAGCTCCGGCGCCTCGTCGAATGGCACCACTGCGGAGATCACATGCTCCAGGATCTCTTTTCCGTACGCCCGGAGCAGCGCGATCGTCTCCGCCGACAACCGTTCCCGGTCCCACACCGGCGCCAGCCCCCGCGGCACGCGCCCGATCTGGGCGCACCGCACGCCGAGCCCGTTGTGATGGAACTCCTCCCCGAGCCGCACCGCGTCCGCGCCGCCGGGATAGAACGCGAGGTCGATGACGGTGCCCTGCGGCCGCAGCAGGCGCAGCGCCAGGTGCAACGCCGAAGCCTGCCCGCGGCACTGGAAGACGACGTCCGCGCCCCGGTCACCGGCGTGGTGGCGCCAGGCGGTCTTGAGCACGACCGCCGGGTCGTCGGCCGCTTCGGGGTCCAGTGTCTCGAGCCCCAGCGCCTCGGCTGCGGCACGGCGTTCGGGGGTCGGGTCGAGCACCACCACCGAGGCCGCGCCGTGCACCTTGGCGAACAACGCGGTGAGCAGCCCGACAACGCCGGCACCGGTCACCGCGACCCGCCGCCCGGCCACGCCGTCACCGAGGCCGCGGACGGAGGTGCCGTGCACGTCGGCGGCGGCGTGCAGCAGCCCGTTGGCGCAGATCGGGCCCATGTGCGCGGCGTAGATGCCGAGGATCGGGTCGAGGTCGGCGGGCAGCTCGACGACCCGGTCACGCAGCGGGTCACCGGTCCAGCCGGTGCGGTGCCCGTACGTCATCGCCACGACCTTGCCGGTCTCCTCGACCTGGCCGACCTCCATGTAGCCGAGCCTCGTGACGGGCCACGCCTCGGCCGGGCGGTCCTGGAACAGCCCGAGCTCCGGGTCGAGGCTCGCGTGCAGGGCCGGGTTGGTGCCCTTGACGTACGTCAGCTCGGTCCCGGCCGAGATGCCCGAGTAGAGGGTGCGGACCCGGAACGGGCCGGGCGTCACCTCCTCCTCGACGATCTCCAGCTTGCCGGGGGCCGTGACGACCAGGTTGCGGTCACGCATGCGCGGCCGCCGACCCGGCCACGGCGAGCGCGAGGGTGTGGGTACGCAGGGCTTCGGCGTACGGGACGCGGATGTCGTCGCCCTCCTTGCGTACGGCGTCGATGAACGCGCGGTCGACGGCGACGCGGGCCACCTCGGGGTCGCTCTCCACCTGCCGTACGCCGTCGGCGTCACGCACGGTCATCCCGGTCTCGGTGATCGCGAGTGCGAGGCCGTCGGCGTACACCTCGAGACCGGCCCTTTCCTTCCAGCCCAGGACGCAGGTCGCCGCGAGAGTGCCGACCGCGCCGCTCGCGAAGCGCAGCGTCGCCGCGGTGGCGCCGTCCACGTCCGCGCCCTCGGCGTCCGGCGGGGTGCCGTTGCCGAACGCGACGACCTCGCTCACCTCACCCGCCAGATGCCGGGCGAGATCGAGGACATGCGCGGCCTGTTCCACGACCGGGCCGCCGGAACGGTCCCGGCGCGCCCACCACGCGACCGGGGGCACCTTGTCGAGCCACGTCCCGCTGACGAGCCGGATCGGCCGGCCGTCGAGCAGACGCCGGGCTTCCTCCACAATGGGCAGGTATCGCCAGTGATGACCCACCGCAGTAATAATCTCACGCTCCGCAATCAGCTCGGCGATCTCTGCCGCCGTATCCAGATTGAGCGATATAGGCTTTTCCACAAATAGTGGAAGCCCGGCGTCGATCACGGCTCGTTCGGCGGGCCCGTGGGCAAACGGGGGCACGCAGACGTAGACCGCGTCGAGGCCCTCCCCGAGCAATGCCTCCGCGTCGGGAAGCGCCGCGATGCCGAACTCGTCCGCGAAGCGCCGGGCCGCCTCCGGCACCACGTCCGTGACGCCTGCGACCTGCACACCCGGCAGGGCCGAGAGCACCCGGGCATGGCGTTGTGCCACCCCTCCGGCGCCGATGAGTCCTACCCGTGTCGCCGTCATCCGGCTCTCCTGTCGTCGATGCGTGAGTAACGGCGCAGGACTTCTCCGCAAGACCCCCGTCGAAACACGCGGCCCCGGGTTCACAGCTAGCCGTTACCTGCCAGGACGGTTGATCCAGTCCCCGCGGGGGGATTCCGCGATCTCCATTCGTGTTCGGGACCAGGGGGATTCGCCGATGCATGAGACCACCGCGTCACCAGTGGTAGAGGCCTGGACCACGTACCGCACCGCCAACGCCGCCCAGTGGACGGGCCGCGACCTGGCGAAGGCGAAGGGAGCGACCCGCGTCAGCGTGGTCATCCCCGCCCGCAACGAGGAGGCCACGGTCGGCCCGATCGTGGCCACCATCCTGCGTGACCTCGCGAGCCGGCGGGTGCCGCTCGTGGACGAGGTCGTCGTGGTCGACTCGCGGTCCACCGACGCCACCGCCGCCGTCGCGCGCGCGGCCGGCGCCCGCGTGGTGCATCAGGACGACGTGACCCGCGGGCTGCCGCGCATGGAGGGCAAGGGCGACGCGCTCTGGGCCGGTCTCGCCGCGAGCACCGGCGATGTCGTGGCCTTCGTCGACGGCGACCTGCGGGAGTTCTCCTCGACGTTCGTGACCGGCCTGCTCGGCCCGCTGCTGAGCGACCCGACGGTGGAGTTCGTCAAGGGCTTCTACCACCGGCCGCTGGTCAGCGCGGGCGGCGTCGAGGCCGACGGCGGCGGCCGGGTCACCGAGCTCGCCGCCCGCCCGCTGATCAACCTGTTCTGGCCGGAGCTCGCCGGGGTCGTGCAGCCCCTCGCCGGTGAGTACGCCGGACGCCGCTCCACCCTCGAACGCATCCCGTTCGTCTCCGGGTACGGCGTCGAGATCGCGATGCTCATCGACCTGCTCGACCTCGTCGGCCTCGACGCGCTCGCCCAGGTCGACCTCGGCGAGCGCTACCACCGTCACCAGGGCACCGAGGCGCTCGGCCGGATGTCGGCGCAGATCATCGTCACCGCCTGGTCCCGGCTGCACCGCCGCGGCCTGGTGACGTCCGCGCTGCCCCCGTCGACGCTGCTCACCCAGTTCCGCCGCGGCGGCGACGCCGCGCTGCCGCACCTCGACCGGGAGATCGTCATGACCGACACCGCCGTCACCGAGCGCCCGCCGCTCGCCAGCCTCGCCCTGCGCGCCGCATGAAGGTCCTGATCAACGCCGGGCCTTGGCTGCCGGTCCCGCCGCTCGGCTACGGCGGCATCGAGAACATCGTGGCGACCCTGATCCCCGAGCTGCGCCGGCTCGGGGTGCAGGTGGTGCTCGCCAGCGTCGGCGACAGCACCCTGGCCGCCGACGAGCGGATCTCGCTCTACCCCACCGGGCAGTTCGCCGCGCTGCAACGGCCGTACAACCAGGTCTGCGGTGTGGTCCCGGCACACCAGAACGCGGTGGTACGCCGTATCGCGCAGGGTGACATCGATCTGGTCCACGACCACGTGGAGGCCGCCGGGCTGGCGACATTGGCGGCGCTGGGACCGTACTCTCCGCCCGGTCTGCAGACCTTGCACTGGGACCTGCAGAAACACCCCGACCTGTACGGCACCTTCGACGGCCGGGGCCGGGTCTACGTCAACGGTGTCTCCGCCGACCAGCTCAGCCACGCGCCCGCCGCCCTGCGCGCGCACTCCGTCGGGCACGTGCACCTCGCCACCCCGCTCGCCGCGGCGCCCCAGCGCACCGTCGAGAAGCACGGGCGCGTGGTCGTGCTCGGCCGGATCACGCCGGGCAAGGGCCAGGACCTCGCCGCCCGGCTCGCCCACAGCGCCGGGTTCGACCTCGTGCTCGCCGGGCCCGTCGGGCCGTACCACCAGGCCGCGCAGCTCGCGGACGCCGACCCGCAGAACCCGGACGTGCGGTTCTGGCGCGAGCAGGTCGCACCGCACGTCGACGGGGACCGGGTGCGCTGGATCGGCACCGTGACCGGCCAGGACCGCGACGACCTCGTAGCGGGCGCGAGTGCCGCACTGTTCCCCCTGCGCTGGAACGAGCCCGGGGGCACCGCGGTGGTCGAGTCCCTCGCGCTGGGCACACCGGTGGTCGGCATCGCCCGTGGCTGCCTGCCCGAGCTGATCGACCAGGGCCGCACCGGACTGCTCACGAGCGACGAGGACGAGCTGGGCGAGCTCGTACGCGCGGCCGCCGCGATCGACCCCGGCGAGTGCCGCGCGGAGGCCGTCCGTCGCTTCTCCCCCGCGGTGATGGCCTCGTCGTATCTCGAGCTGTACGAACGCGTACGGTCCGCGGCGGCCGCCCTGGTCTGAGCCGGACCGCGATCCGCGTTTGTCCTGGGCCTCCGGTGGGCAACAGTCACGCACGACGCGACGAGTACGGCACGACGGGCCCGTCGATGACGGGGGTGAAGGGAGGCGAATGTCCAGCCAGCTGATGTGCCGGCCGGAACGCAGCCTCCCCGTGGCCGTCCTGCGGGTCAGCGGGGTCCTCGACGACCTCACCCGCGGGGCGCTGGCCCAGGCGGTCGCCCGCAGCCTCTCGGCCCAGCCGGAATCGCTGCTCATCGACGTCGCCACCCTGGACGTCCCCGACGCCGCGTCGCTGACGATGCTCGAGGATCTCGTGTGCCGCCCCGCCCAGTGGCCGCCCGTGCCCATCGTGCTCTGCGGCGCCGGGCCCGACATGACACGGGCCCTCGCCGGGTGGCCCGCCCGCGACGCGGTGACCACGGCGCTCAGCTGCGACGACGCCCTGGCCCGGGCGCGTGACGAGCCGGAACCGCGGCGGGTGCGCGTACGGCTGCGTCCCGTGCCCGACGCCTGCCGTCAGGTCCGGCAACTGGTGACCCAGACCTGCACCGGCTGGCAGCATCGCGAGGTCGCCTCCACCGCCGCCCTGGTCGCCACGGAACTCGTGGCCAACGTGGTCCGGCACGCCCACACCACCATGGACTTCACGCTGGGCCTGCGCGACGGGCTGGTCTGCCTCACCGTGCGCGACGGCAGCCGGTTGCTGCCCCGGCCCAAGGATCCCGGCGTCGCCGAGGCGGGCGGGCGCGGCCTGCACCTCGTCCGGGAGCTGACCGAGGCCTGGGGCGTGCTGCCCGTACCGGACGGCAAGGTCGTCTGGACCCAGCTGGCGGCAAGCACGCCCTGATGCCGGGGCGCCGGGACATCGTCGCGGTCGGCGGGGTCGAAGCGCCTCCGGGCACATCCACGTCGCCCCCGGCGACCACCATCTGATGGTCCTCAACATTGGCCTGCCGTTCGAACAGCTCCGAGCCGCCCTCGCTGGCCCCCGCCCCGCCCTTGCTGCCGGCCTCAGGAAATCACCCTCGACGCCATCAACCGCCGGCGCCATCATCGTCGTGGAAGCCGACGACGTCTGACCTTCCGTCGTTCACTGCCGCGGCGGAAGCCCACTCGGGGCGTCATCCTCCCGCCCGACGGGCGACCATTCGGCAGGCGGCACGATGCTGTCCGGCGCGGCGGGTGCGCCCGCGGACCGGGGTGGGAGGCCTGAGGGTTCGGCGTCTCCGGCCTGCTGCGCCCAGCCCGGCTGCGACACCCCACTCTGCTGGCCCCCGCCCTGCTGCCAGGCTGCTGGCGATGGGCCTGCCTGCTGGCCTTGGTGGCCTTGCTGGCCTTGCTGGCCCTGCTGGCCCTGCTGGCCCTGCTGGCCCTGCTGGCCCTGGCCGCCTTGCTGGCCTTGGTGTTGGTCCTGGTGCTGGAGACCGCTCGGTTGCGGGCCCGGAAGAGGGCCACTCTGCAACGCTGCGGTGTTCTGCAGACCGGACGGCTCCCCGTCCCCCGCCTGCGGCCGGCTGAGCTGCCCCATCTGCGGCGGCTCCAACGGCGGACGACCGGGCCGCGCCCCTTGCTGAACCTGCCCCAACCCACTCGCCTGCTGATCCCCCGGCATCACACCACCGCCCTGAGGCACCTCCAACGGCGGCCGCCCCGCCTGCGGAGCAGCAACATCAACCCACTCCCCCTGCTTGGCGGCCTGACCCGCCCCCGCCCGGCTCTGCGCACCCCTGCGACCACCGGGATCGGGCCGCAGAAACGCACTCTCCACCGGCGTGGCTGTGTGATTCGGCGGCTGCTGCCCGCCACCGGGAGCGGACTGCAACGGAGTTGCGGCAGCGGGGGCGCTGCCGGGCACGGCAGCTGCAAGTCCTTGCCCGCCAAGACTTTGACCGACTGGGCCGCCCTGGCCGGCTTGCCCTTGACCGGCTAGGCCCTGGCCTGCGGGACCCGGACCAGCGGTGGACGGGGCAGCAGATCCCGGACCGGCGAGGCCTGAGCTACCAATGCCTTGTGGGGTTGAGCCCGGGACGGCGGCGCCTGAGGCAGCGGAACCGGGGGCAGTGAGGCCTGAGGCAGGTGAGCCCTGGCCAGCAAGGCCGGAACCGAGCGAACCGGGGTCGGTGAATCCGGGGCCCGCCGGTACCTGAGAAGGCTGACCGGCTGTCGCAAACCCGGGTACGGCAGGTGGCTGCGCCGCGAACCCAGGAGCAGCGAGCCCGGGAGTAGCGAGCCCGGGAGTAGCGAGCCCGGGAGGTGCGGTGAGGCCCGGAGGTGTTGTCAGGCCGGGAGGTGCCGTGAGCCCAGGTGCGGCAGATCCGGGTGGGATGAGCCCGGGGGTGGCAGATCCGGGGGTGGCAGGACCGGGTGCGGTGAAGCCAGGTGTCGTCGGACCGGGTGCGGCGAGGCCGGGAGGGGCGGTGAGGCCGGGGGCGGCGGGCCCAGGTGTGGCGGACGGTGGGGTTGTGAAATGGGGACCTGTGAGAGGTGCTGCGGCGTGGGCTTGTCCCGCGTTTCCGGGGCCGACCGGCGGCTGACCAAGGTTGGCGGGTGTCAGACCCGCGAGGCCCGGAACAGCCGAGCCTGGGACAACAGGACCGGGAACGGCGGCACCATCACTCGGCGTGCCGTCACGGGACGCACCAATACCGGGTGCGCCGATACCGGGTGCGCCAATACCGATCGCGCCGAAGCCGGGTGCGCTGTTGCCGGGCACAGCGGCGCCTGGGGCAGTGAAATCCGGAGCAGCAAGGCCCGGAACACCGGTGCCCGGCGAAGTCCCGTTCGGCATCGCGGAACCGGGGACAGCGGCGCCAGGAACAGGGGAACCGAACGGTGCCGAGCCGGGGATGGCTGAATCTGGGGTGGCTGAGCCTGGGATCGCGGTGCCTGGGGTGTTGTCGAGGGGCGATGGGTGGGGTGTGCCGAGGTTGTCCGGGGTGGTGAAGGGGCTGAGGGCGGGGTTGCCGTTCGGGGCGGCCTGGGGCGGGCGGGCTGACGGGGTGAAGCGCGGGGCGTCGAGGGGGCGGTTCTGCTGGGTGAACAGCGGGGGGCCGAGCAGGAGTGGGTCGATGTTCGTGGGGCGCGGAGCCGGTGCTGGGCTCGGGGTTGCGGACTGTTGGTGGAGAGGCTGCGGTGCCGCTGCGCTCGGAGCCTGCGAAGGCTGGGGATGCCCAGCGCCCGGATAGGCCGAGCCGGGTTGACCGGGTGCGCCAGCCGGGTTGCCGGGGTGGCCCGCGAGGTCCGGCGGGCCGGGATGGTCCGCGAATCCCGAGGGGGCAGGCGCGGCGGGACCGTCCGCGAAGCCAGAGAGGGCAGACCCGCCCGGACGGTTCGCGAAGTCAGAGGGGGCAGGTGCGCTGGGACGGTTCGCGAAGCCTGAGGAGGTAGGTGCGCCTGGGAAGTCCGGTGTGGGTGTGAAGGCCTGTGCCGGGCCGGTGTTGTCGGGTGGGGTGCTGAACTGCGGGCCGGGGTTGGGCATTCCGGTCTGTGGGGCGTCGTACTGGGACGAGCCGGGCTGCGGGATGTCGTAGTTCGAGGCGCCCGACTGCGACGCACCGAACTGGGACGCCCCCCATTGCGACGGCCCTGACTGCGACGGTCCCGGCTGCAGCGGTCCAGGCTGCGACGGCCCAGGCTGCGACGCCCCCGGCTGTGACGCCCCCGGGTGAGAAGGCATGGGTTGTGCACCGCCGGGGTGCGAGAGGCCGGGCGTAGGACCGAGCGGGACGGAACCGGGCGGGACGGAACCGGGCGGGACGGAACCGGGCGGGGTGAGGTCGCCGAACGAGGTGAGGCCCGATGAGGTGAGGCCCGGTGAAGTGAGGCCCGGTGAAGTGAGGCCCGGTGA
>NZ_BOQP01000088.1 GCF_018332715.1 Winogradskya consettensis
CTTAATTGCGCACAACCCAACGAAAACGGGGGCCGGGAACTTGTGAACGTTCACAGGAATGTGTTTGCGCGCAGGTTACGTATTGACTACGGGAATGTTAGCGATAACACTGCGGAAGACGCATCGATCGACGGAGATCATCGGGAGGGTGTCATGGCGATCAGGGCCGTTCCCGATGGCGTTCATCGAGGTCGGATAGAACTACGCCAGCTCCGCTATTTCGTCACCCTCGCCGAGGAGTTGCACTTCGGCAGGGCCGCAGCCCGCGAGCACATCGTCCCCTCCGCGCTGACCGCCCAGGTCCAGCGGCTCGAGCGGGCCGTCGGCGTTCAGCTCGTTGATCGTACGTCCCGGCACGTCGCCCTGACCGGTGCCGGCGCCCGATTTCTCATCGAAGCCCGTCAAATTCTTGACCACGTCGAACGGGCGGCGGTCCTCGCACAGGGCCTCGCGGTCGCCGCACCCACGCTGCGACTCGGCGTCCTCGACGAGGGGTACGACGCGATCCGGCCGGTCCTGCGGGCCATGCAGGCGGGCTACCCCGAGGTGGAGGTTCACCAGGTGCAGGCAGGCGTGCCGGAGCAGTGCCGGTTGCTCGCCGACGGCCGCCTCGACGTCGGGGTCGGGCGGCTCCAGGGCGGTGCCACGGGGATCGCCGCCGAGGTCTTCCGGATGGATCCCCTGGGGGTGCTGGTGCCGAGCGACCACCCGTACGCCTATCTGCCGAATGTGCCCATCAGCAGCCTGCGCGGCGAAACCCTGCTGCTCTCCGACGAGGAGCAGGCCCCGGAGTTCAACGCCTTCGTCGCCGAGGTGTGCCGCTCGGCCGGTTTCTTCCCGACCCTGTTCCCGGGCAGCGTCCAGACCCTCCGCGCAGCGGTCGACCTCGTCGCCCAGGGCCGTTGCGTCCTCTGCACCCCGGCCTCGACGGACGGCTGGCCGTCCGATGTGGTCTGGCGCCCCCTCGACAGCCAGGTCCCCCGCTACCCCTGGTCGATCCTGTGGCGCACCGCCGACCCGTCCCGCCAGGCCCTCGACGTGGTGGCAACGGCCCGCCGGCTCGCGGTCGACCAGGGCTGGCGCGGCACCGAAATCGCCAGCTGACCGGTGACGCCCCGTGTTGGCCCTACTCGAGTCGACCAGGGTCGGCTCAGGTAGGGCGAAAAGTCCGTCGAATGTTGCGCCGACGCCCTGAAGCCCACAACTTCTGATGGCGCCGGCTGTCAAACGCAGCCAATTCGTGTTCAGCGCAAGACATATAAGTTCTGGCCGAGGTAACGGTCCGTGACAGCCGCCAAAGCCCGGCCGCCAAAGCCCGGCCGCCAAAGCCCGGCCGCCAAAGCCCGGCCGCCAAAGCCCGCACGGCACGGCACGGCAAACTCAGCTCAGGCGAAGCATGTTCCACGAGAGCGGCGGCAGAACAGCCTGCAACCGCCCCCCGTCGAGCTTCGCGTCCTCCAAGATCCGAGGCGCCACCCGATCAGGCGCCGCAGCCGTGTTGATCGCATCCGGGTCGGCGTCGAACAACGCCGTGTGCGAGGCGGTGGTCAGGCCCGGCAGCGAGCGCAGGTCCACGTCGAGGCTCAGCGGGGTGTCCTGCGAGCGGTTGACGGCGAAGATCACCACGCCGGACGACGTCTGCACCGCGACCGAGTCCAGGATCGGCACCTCGCCGAACGCCTTGGTCTCGACGACGGGGGAGTCGGCGACGACCTGCAGGACCGTGCCCTGCCCGTGGGCGGCGGTCAGCGCGAACGGGTGGAACGAGGCCTGGCGCCACACCTGGCCGCCCGGCTCGGTCATGATCGGGGCGATCACGTTGACGAGCTGGGCGAGGCAGCCGATCTTCACCCGGTCGGCGTGCCGGAGCAGGCTGATCAGCAGGTTGCCGACGACCACCGCGTCGGTAACCGAGTAGACGTCCTCGATCAGCCGGGGTGTCTCCTCGATCTCCAGGTTCGTCTCGCCGACGAAGCGGCTCTGGTACCAGACGTTCCACTCGTCGAACGAGATGTTGATCCGCTTGCTGTGCCGGCCGACGGCGCGGGCATGGTCGGCGGTGGCGATCACGTCGTCGATGAAGCCGTCCATGTCGGTGGCGACGGCGAGGAAGCTGTCCCGGTCGTCGCCGTGCTGCTGGTAGTACGCGTGCATGGACACGTAGTCGACGGCGTCGTACGCCTCGCCGAGGACCGTGGCCTCCCACGAGCCGAACGTCGGCATCGCGCGGTTCGAGCTGCCGCACGCGACGAGTTCGATGGACGGGTCGACCTGGCGCATCGCCTTCGCCGTTTCGAGTGCGAGGCGGGCGTACTCATAAGCGGTCTTGTGGCCGGTCTGCCAGGGGCCGTCCATCTCGTTGCCCAGGCACCAGGTCTTGATGGCGTACGGGTCCCCGCCCCGAAGATCCGACCAGTACGTGCCGCCGGGCAGGTTGCAGTACTCGACGAGGGACCGCGCCGCGTCGATGCCCCGGGTGCCGAGGTTGACCGCCATCATCGGCGCGACCCCGGCCGACTTCGCCCACGTCATGAACTCGTTGACGCCGACCCGGTTGGTCTCCAGCGACCGCCACGCCAGGTCGAGCCGACGGGGACGCTCGGCGACCGGGCCGATGCCGTCCTCCCAGCGGTACCCGGAGACGAAGTTGCCGCCGGGATAGCGCACCAGCGGCACGCCGAGCTCCCGGACGAGCGCCGTGACGTCCTGCCGGAAACCGTTCGCGTCGGCCGACGGGTGCTCCGGCTCGTAGATGCCGGTGTAGACGCACCGTCCCATGTGCTCGACGAACGAGCCGTAGAGGCGCGGGTCCACCTCCCCGACACGGAACGCGGGGTCGACGGTGAGGGAAGCCTGGTGCATTTTCACCCTTTCAGGCCGCTGCCGGCGATGCCTTCGACGATGTTGCGCTGGAACAGCAGGAACACGGCGACCAGGGGTACGGCGCCGAGCAGAGCGGAGGCCATCGTGTCCGCGTACCTGATGCCGAACGTGCCCTGCACCGTGGCGAGGCCGACCGGCATCGTCATGTTGTCGGGGTTGCTGAGCACCAGCAGCGGCCACAACAGGTCGTTCCACGAGGAGACGAACGTGAAGATGGCGACGGCGGCGACGGCCGGGCGGGCGAGCGGCATGATGATCCGCGCGTAGATGCGCAGGAAGCTCGCCCCGTCGAGCCGGGCGACCTCTTCGAGCTCCTTGGGCAGCCCGTCGAAGAACTGCTTGAAGATGAAGACGGCGATCGCGGTGGGGATCTGCGGGAGGCTGACCGCCCAGAACGTGTTCAGCAGGCCGATCGAGTCCATCTCGCGGAACTGCGGGACGATCAGCACCTGGCTGGGGACCATGATCCCGGCGAGCACGACCCAGAACACCACGTTGCGATACCGGAACCGCATCCGGGACAGCGCGAACGCGGCGAGGCTGCCGGTGAGCACGGCTCCGAACGCGGTCAGCGTCGCGATGAACAGGCTGGAGCCGAACCACCGGATGATGTCGGTCTCGTTGATGATCCGGCCGAACGCGGAGAACGTCGGGTTGTCGGTCCACCACGTGGTCTTGGTGGTCTCCTCGTTGGGTTTGATCGCGGTGTCGAACGCCCACGCCAGCGGGACCAGCCACAGCAGCGCGAACGCGATCAGGACCCCGGCGCAGATGCGGTTGAACAACTTCATCCGGGTGTCGATCGACATGGTCGTCATCGTCGTCATGGTCAGACCTCCTTTTCCTGGCGGCGGACGATCGCGAACCACACGGCGGAGACCGCGAGCACGACCAGGAAGAACAGCATCGACACCGCGGAGGCGTACCCGATGCGGAAGTTGGTGAAGCCGCTGTCGTAGACGTACTGAAGCACCGAGCGGGTGGCGAAGTTCGGGCCGCCGGAGGTCATGATGTACATCTGGTCGAAGACCTTCAGCGACGCGATGACCTGCAGGACGGCGACGAGCGTGAGGGTCCGGCCGAGCATCGGCAGGGTGATCGAGCGGATCTGCTGCCACGGGCCGGCGCCGTCCATCGACGAGGCCTCGTAGAGCTCCCGGGGCACCTCCTGCAGACCGGCGAGGAAGAGCACGAAGTTGAAGCCGAGCGTCCACCACAGCGTGGTGACGGCGAGCGACGGCATCGCCCAGCTGGGGTCGCCGAGCCAGTTCGGCGACGTGAGGCCGATCTTCGTCAGCGCGGTCTCGATCAGGCCGAGCCCCGGGGTGTAGAGCCACATCCAGATCAGCGCGACGACAGCCGACGGCAGGACGTAGGGCACGAAGAACGCCAGCCGGAAGAACCAGCGGCCGTGCTTCACCCGGTCGGCGAGCAGCGCGAGGACCAGCGCCAGCACGATGAGCGGTGGGGTGGTGAGGATCGTGAACCAGATCGTGTGCCACAGCGACGACCAGAAGTCGGCGCTCTGCAGTGCCTCGGTGTAGTTGCCGAAACCGGCGAAGCCCGACAGGCCGGGCTTGACCATGCTGGTGTCGAAGAAGCTCATGACCAGCCCGTAGAGCGCGGGCCCGGCGATGAACAGTACGTAGAGCAGCAGGAACGGCGTGAGGAAACCGGCGGCGGGCAGGCCCTGGCCGCGGGGACGCGGTGGTGGTGGGTCGTCGTCCATGGCCTGCCGGGTCGGCAAGGCGGTCTGTGAAGTAGTCATCGGGGCACCACCTTCTATACCGGCGAAGCGGTCTTGGCCAGGCTCGTGAGGTCGGAGCGCATCTGGGCGACCGCGGCGGCGGGAGCCGCACGGCCGGCGAGGACGCTGCCGATCGCCGCGCTGGTGACGATCTCGAAGTTGGATCCGGAGCCGGAGTACCAGCCGTCCGGGTCGTAGACGGCCCCGTCGGCGGCGGCCGCGTAGTTCGACTGCGGGGTCATCGCCTTGTACTCGGGGCTGTCGAGGAACGGTTTCCACGCCGGGACGTGCCCGCCCTCGGCCCACGTCTTGCTCTGGTCGAGCAGGAACCGGATGAACGCCAGCGACCGGTCGATGTTCGCCTGGTCCTGGTCCGGCTGCTTCGGGATGACCAGGGTGTGCGAGTCGGCCTGCACCGCGTACTTGCCGCCGCCGAAGATGTTGGGGAACGACGTCATCGAGAACGGCAGCTTCGCGGTCTGGAACGTCGAGATCTCCCACTCACCCTGGAAGTAGAAGCCGGACTGCCCGTTGGCGAACGTCGCGATCGCGCCCTGGTAGTCGATGCTGCCCGGCATGAGCCCGTCACGGGTCAGCCCCTGCAGGAACGCCAGCGCCTGGGTCGCCCTGGCCTCGTCGATGACCACCTTGGTGCCCTCGTCGGCCAGGGTCTCGCCGCCCAGCTGCGAGTACAGCGACTGGTAGATGCGCCAGGGGGACGCGACGTCGTTGTCGATCGCGACGACCCCGCCGTACGCCTTCGTGACGTCCTTGGCCTTCTTCATCGCCTCGGTGAACTTCTCGGGAGTGTCCAGCGGGAGCAGGGCCCCGGCGGAGTCGAGCAGTCCGGCCTTCTGGCAGATGTCCGTGTTGTAGAACATGACGAACGGGTGGGTGTCGATCGGGATCGCGTACGCCTTCCCGTCGACCAGCCCCGCCTCCCACGGCCGGGCGGTGAAGTTCGACGCGTCCAGGCCGTGCCGGGCCAGGTCCTCGGGTTTGAGTTCCTCGAGCAGCCCGGCGCTGATCAGCGTCTTAGCCCTGGTCAGGTGGGAGACGGCGACGTCCGGTGGCTTGTCGCCGAGCGTCGCCAGCGACAGCTTCGTGTAATAGGGGTTACCCCAGGCGAGGGTGACCGCCTCGAGGCTCACGCCGCGGTTCGCCGCGCGGTAGGCGTCGAGCATCTGCGTCAGCCGCAGACCGTCGCCGCCGCCGAAGAGGTTCCAGAAACTGAGCGTGCCACCCGGGTCTCGGCCGGGTGTCAGACCGCTGCACCCGGCCAGCCCGAGTGCCGCCGCTGCGGCAGTACCGCCCAGCAGGGCGCGTCGGGTGAGGGCCATGTGATGACCCTGCCGTCGCGGCGTACGCGGGGTCCAGGTTTCGGTATTCGTCAGACCAGAAGTGGCGGTCGCAATCCACGAACGATCACGCGGGTACGGGTCCGGGGCGCAGCAGCTTGCCCAGCTCGGCACCGCTCATCGGGCGGGCGAAGTGGAAGCCCTGGGCGTACTGGTACCCGGCCTGGTGCAGCCGGTGGGCCTGGTCGGCGGTCTCGACGCCCTCGGCGACGGCCTGGATGCGCAGCCCCGCGGTGATGGTGATGAGGCTTTCCACGATGACGGACTGCGGGCTGGCGGTGGTGACACCGTCGACGAACGATTTGTCGACCTTGAGAACGTCGACGGGGCAGTCGACGAGCAGGCTCAGCGACGACTGCCCGGTGCCGAAGTCGTCGAGCGCGACCCGCAGCCCGAGCGCGTTCAGCCCGCGGACGGCGTCCAGGGCGGCGCCGGTGCCGAGCACGGCGGTCTCGGTCACCTCGACGGTGATCAGCGACGGTTCCACCCCGGCGGCGGCCACGACGGCGGCGACCTCGGCGACGAAGCCGGGTTCGCGCAGCTGGCGGGCGGAGACGTTGACGCTGACGCGGGCCGGGGCCAGGTCGCCGTACTCGTGCTGCCAGGCCGCGGCCTGCGCGACGACCTGCTCGAATACCCACCGGCCGACCTCGATGATCGAGCCGTTGCGTTCGGCGAGCGGAATGAACACTGCGGGGGAGATCTCGCCGTGCTCGGGGTGCCGCCAGCGCAGCAGCGCCTCGACCCCGGCGATGCCGCCGTCGGGCAGCTCCACGATGGGCTGGTAGACAACCCGCAGCTCGCCGCGGGCGACCGCCTGGCGCAGGTCGGCGCCGAGCTTGGCGTCCTGGTCGGCGATGCGGTCCATCGCCGGGTCGAACCACGCCCAGCGGCCACCGCCGGCGTTCTTCGCCACGTACATCGCCACGTCGGCGCGGCGCAGTAACTCCTCCGGGGTGTCGCCGGGCACGCTCGCGGTCACGCCGATGCTGATCCGCGGGGTCATCTCGTGCCCGTCGATGACGACCTTCTCCTGCACGCCCTGGATCAGCCGGCGCAGTACGACGGCCGCCTCGTCGCCGGTCAGGTCGGGCAGCAGCAGGGTGAACTCGTCGCCGCCGAGCCTGGCGACCACGTCCTCGCCGCGTAGCCGGTCGTGCAGGCGCCGGCTGACGGCCTTGAGCAGCGCGTCACCGGTGCCGTGCCCCAGCCGGTCGTTGACGACCTTGAAGTCGTCCAGGTCGAGCAGCGCCACCAGGAAGCTCTCGCCGCCGGCCAGCCGTGCGGTGACCTGTTCCTCGAAGTTGGCCCGGTTGGCGATCTCGGTGAGCGTGTCGTGGCGTACCTGATGGGCGAGCTGGACCTGGTAGTCACGCAGCTGCCGCAGGTTGGTGTCGACGGTGCTCAGCAGCGTGTTGTTCTCGCGCAGGGTGGTGATCTGCCGGGCCACGACCAGCGCGGTGATCGCGACGGTCCCGGCGGCGATCAGCCGGCCCTCGGCCGAGCGGGTCAGGTCGGTGCCGAGCAGCATCAGGTCCATCCCGCCGACGGCGAGGTAGGGCACCACGCTGAAGCGCCGCGGCACGGGCCGCTCAGCCGGCTCCTCGATGGCAGCCCTCGCCTGGCGCCGCGCCGCGAGCTGGGCGCAGAACGTGGCGAAGGGCACGGCCAGGAACGCGGTGTTGAGCTGTGGCCGGTCGGCGAGGAACGGCATCAACGCCCCGAACGCGCACGCCAGGGCGGTGCCGAAGGACAGCATGTGCATGGCCCGCCGGTCGAGGCGCCCGGCCCCGGCGAACGCGACCTTCGTGAACGCGATCACCGACACCGACGCGATCATGGCGATGGCGAGCACGGGGATCGCGGAGCCGGTCTGTGCCGCCCACGCGTCCGCGCGGCGCAGCGAGAAGTGCCAGACCAGGATGCCGGTCGTGATCAGGATGATGCCGGTGTCGAGCCAGAACCGGATCCACTCGGCCCGGCTGCGCTCCCAGACCGGCAGCCGCAGCAGCGCCCAGATCGCGAAGACGAGGATGCCCAGGTAGAGCGTGGCGGTCACCGGACCGATGTGCTGAAAATCCTCGGGTACGCGCAGAGCGTCATACGCATTCCCCACGCACGCCGCCGCCAGCAGCACGCAGCACAGGGAGAGTTGCCGCCAGAACCGCGTCGTCCCCGCATCGAGCCCGAACCGGTTGCTGGTCCACCAGCACCCGTGCGCGGCGAGCAGAGACATGACCGGCAGCGGAATCCACCCCAGCACCGGCCACGAAAAGCCGGCAAAAACCCCAAAACCAAACCGCACGAAACAGTACGCGAGCAGCACGGCACCCGCGATCAGGGGCAAGCGCTGACGTACCGGCATGGCCCGATCATCGGTGCCCCCGCCACGGACCTGATGAAAACGCCATGATCGGGTGCTGTGCCCGGTCACCTACCCTGGGTGCATGAGCCTGTCCGGCAAGACCTGCCCCGACTGTCACCGCAGGGTCAAGGCGCCGTTCCAGCAGACCGTCACCGGCCGTGAGGTCTGCCCCGACTGCGCGAACGCCCTGTTCATGGGAACCGCGGCGGGTGTTGTCACCGGTGAGGTGGGCTCCGGGTTCGGCGTCTGGGCGATGCTCATGCGAAAGGTTCGCCGCTCCCGGTGAGCCCGAGCGCGGCCCGCATTGTGGCGACGCAGTGGTCGCGGGCGCGGTCGACGCGCTGGCGGTCGTAGTGCTCCTCGAGGTTCATCTCCGGGTCGGAGGTGCGTACCGGTTTCTGCCAGGCCGTTTTCATCTGCTCGCCGACCTCGGCCTTCGCCTCGTTGGTGAGCAGCCGGTAGGCCGCGGCGACCGTAGGTGCCTCGATGTCGAGCAGTGCCTGGTGGAACGCGAGCCGCGAGTAGATCCGGCTGACCTCTTCGGTGAGCTGGTGACGCCCCTCCGGCGTGCCCGTCCGCCGCCTGATCCGGTAGGGCATCTCGGCGTAGTCCTCGACGACGCTGAGCGCCTCACCGAACGCCAGGGCACGACGCTCGCGCCGGGCGGCACGCCTGTTCAACCCGTAGGTGAGCAGCGCGATGAGAGCGGCGCCCAGGATCGCGATGACCGGCGCGAGCACCGCCGTCGTCTGTGCGGCGGTCCAAGTCATGCTGCGGCTACCGCCCCGGGAACGTCAGAGGGTGTGAAGGACGTCGATGATTCTTCCAGCCGCGGCGGGCTCCCACTGATCCGGGCCCGGGCCGAAGAGCCGGTTGATGCCGTTCTGGCACGCCAGCGCCGCGAACGCCACCGGATCCTCCCGGTAGCACCGGCTCAGCCGGTCGAACGCGCAGCGATAGGGCGCCGGCGTCATGAACACCTGGTCAGGAACGTTGTAGAGCAGGCATTCGATCAGGTAGGACGGCGTCGGATCCCCGGCCAGTTTCCGGGCGCGTTTGGCGGCCCGGACGACCTGTTTGAACCGGCCGCCGGTGCGCAGGTCCTTCTCGTCGCCGTTGCGCCGGTGCTGCTTGGGAAAGTTGACGATCGGCCGGCCTTCGACGTCGCGGAAGAACACGCCCTGCTCGTAGAACTCGACGCCCGGCACGGGGTAGTGACGGTGTTCGGTGGCGACGAGGATGTCGACCATCTCACCGAACAGGGAGTCCTCGTCGTCGACGTTGAGGCAGCGCCGGCCCATGCGCACGGAGTAGGTCTCACCCAGCGCACCGAGGACGTCGTCGCGGAACTCCTCCCAGCCGTAGGCGTCGGAGGGCGTCTTCAACATGAGGACGAGATCGATGTCGCTCGACTGCTCGAGGTAGGTGCCGTTGACCCGCGAGCCCTGCGCGAAGATCTCGTAGGGCCGGGCTGCGAGCAGCGGGGACCGGCGCAACGCGTCGTCCAGCGTCTCCTCGGCCCAGGACAGCAGGAACGCATTGGGCTCCTGGACGGGACCGCAGCCCTGCCCCGGCCGTACGCGGGAAGTCCTGCTCATGACGCCAATTATGCCTCGTCCGCGAGATACATGCCGATCGACTCCGGGGCGCTCTCCACGAACCCGTGCCGGGCGTAGAGACGCCGGCCCGGGGCGTCGGCGAGCAGGTTCACGTACGCCCCCGGGGGTGCCTTGGCGTGGATGCGGTCCAGCAGTACGCCAAGGATCGTGTCGCCGAGGCCTTTGCGCTGGTGGGCGGGGAGGACGGCCATGTCGACGATGTGGAAGTACCAGCCGCCGTCGCCGATGATCCGGCCCATGCCGGCGGCCAGCCCGGTGGGTTCGTGCAGGACGTGGCAGGCGTACCAGCTGCCGGACAGGGCCGGGACGGCCTGGGCGCGGTTGCGGGGTGACAGGCCCGATTCGCGGCGCAGTGCGAGGTATTCGTCGACGGGTGGCGGCCCCTCGAGCAGGCGGTACCCCTCGGGCAGATCGGCCACGTCAGCTCCCGGTGTTTCCAGACCGTTGGTCCCGCGAGTATGCCGCACGGGTGTTTACGGGCAGGTGTCCTTAAGACCTCATGTGTCGATCCTTAAGCGCGTCTGAGGTGAACCCCTCGCGAGGCGCCCGGCGTCCATAGTCGTTGGGCACCGTGACCAGCGGTTGCCGTGCCCGCGTCCCGGGCGCGATCTGCTCCTGCCCGAGGTGACCGGTTCCGTGCCCAAGTCCGCTGCCCAACAGTTCCGGTACACGATGGCGGCGGGTGCCACTGCCGTGGTGATCGGCGTCGGGTTCACGGTCGTGGGTCTGAACCGCCACGCCGATGCGAACGCCGCCGAGGATCGCGCGTCGGTCGACACCCCGCTGGTCACCCAGTCGCCCATCGACCTCGGCGGTGCCGACGCCGACCTGCTGCTGGGCGGCGACCCGAGCGCGTCGGCGAGCCCGTCGGCCACGGCCACCAGCCCGGCACCGAAGAAGACCACGGCGGCGCCGAAGAAGACGACGAGCCCGAAGGCTACGGCGAAGGCGACACCGGCCAAGACGAAGACGAAGGCCAAGACCGAGTCGGTGACCAGCGGTTCGATCCTCGACCAGGTGCTCTCCCACATCAACGCGGCGCGTACGGACGAGGGGCTGGCCGCGCTCACCCTGGATGACGACCTGTCGAAGGCGTCGGCGCTGCACAACGACCTGATGATCGACGGCTGCGGGCTGAGCCACCAGTGCTCCGGCGAGGGCGACATCGGCAAGCGCTTCACCGCCCAGGGCGTGAAGTGGAGCACGGCCGGCGAGAACATCGGCTACGGCTCGGCCGGGTCCAGCGACGCCGAGAAGATCAAGGCCGCGAACGGGCTCACCGACAGCATGCTCGCCGAGGTCGCCCCGAACGACGGGCACCGCAAGAACCTGCTCAGCAAGGACTTCAAGCGGATCGGGCTGAGCGTCGTGCGCGACAGCAAGGGAATCGTCTGGATGACGCAGGACTTCGTCGGATGAGACCTGGAGACTTCCGGCGGCGCCGGAGCCGGCCGCTGGAGTTCGGCCCGACCCGCCCCTTCGGTCCCTCCCGCCCCGGCGGCACCTGCGGTCCCGTGAAGAGGCGCCGGCCGCGGGGGCCACGGCGCCCGGCAAACTAGCCCATGTGACTTATGACTGGGCGAAACTTCCCGGGGACCGGGTCGACGAGGCGGCGCGGCTGCTGCTCGGCTGGCGGCTGAGCTCCGGCGGCGTGACCGTACGGCTGACCGAGGTCGAGGCGTACAGCGGGCTCGGCAAGGACCCGGCCAGCCACGCGCACCGTGGCATGACCGCGCGCAACGAGATCATGTTCGGCCCGGCCGGCTTCCTGTACGTCTACCAGATCTACGGCATGTACTTCTGCGCCAACATCGTCTGCGGTGAACCGGGTGTCGCGGCGGCCGTGCTCCTGCGCGCCGGGGAGGTCGTGGACGGGCTCGACGTCGCGCGCGGACGGCGTACGGTGCGCAAGGATCTTGATCTTGCTGCTGGCCCGGCGAAGCTCGTGCAGGTCCTGGCGCTGAGCAAGGCGGCCCACGGCACCTCGGTCGTCGACGGCACCGGCCCCTTGACGATCACCCCGCCGCCGGAGCCGCCGGAGCAGATCTCCGCGGGCCCCCGCGTCGGCGTGACCTCCGCCCACGACGTGCCCTGGCGGTTCTGGATCACCGGCGACCCGACGGTCAGCGCCTACCGCCGCCACGTTCCCGGCAAAACCCGGAAAACCCCCGCCCCGGGCCGCTAACGTCGCGACGGTGATGTCACGACGGCTCCTTCTGCTCCTGGACGTGCTGTGCCTGACCGGCGTGCTGTGGTGCGCCGTGCTCATCGGCGCCCTGTTCAGCGGGAACGCCCTGGTGCCGAGCACGGTCGCGGTCACCGTCGCCGCCGCGCTCGTGCTGCCCGGCTTCACCGCCGGGATCCTGACCAACCAGCGCACGCTGCGGGGCCGGCGCCCGCAGAGCTGGTTCATCTCGCGCGTCTGGTCGCCGCCGGGGGAGCTGCCGCGCTGGGAGATGATCGCCGCGGGCGTCGTTTTTCTCGCCTTCTGGCTGGCCGGGATCAGCGCTTTCACCGGCCTCAGCGAAACGGTCCGCCCCGGCGACCACCTGGCCCAGGACCGGCAGGTACGCCATGAGCAGCGCTTCGCCCTCGGAGTGCTCGGCGGCGTCGGCACGGGCGGCACAGCACTGGCAGCCTCCAGCCTGATCCGCCAGCGCCGGACGGGGCAGCGTCAAGCCGGGTGACCTTGTAACATCCGTGACCCCTCACGATGCTGAAAGCGAACTCCTGTGCGGCGTAAGCCTCTGATGCTGCTTTGTGCGGCCGTCCTCGTTCCCGCCACCGTGTTCGCGACCACCGGCTCGGCCTCGGCCGCCAGCGGTTCGCTGACCGTCACCACCTACAACCGGCAGGGCGCGAAGGTCGCCACCCCGCTGGTGATCTTCAACGTCGCCACCAACGTGCGCTACACGATGACCAGCGGCAAGACGAAGTCGCTGGCCAAGGGCACCTATGCGGTCCTGGCGAGCATCCACTCCACGAAGGACTCCTCCGACACCGTCGGCGCCCGAGTAGTCAAGATCACCGGCAAGACGTCGACCACCATCGACGCCCGTTCCGGCCGGGCCCTGAAGTTCACCCTCGACAAGTCCCCGGGCGGGACCCCGGACGTGCAGGCCCACCTGTGCGCCGCCGACTCGTCGATGGGCGTGGACGCCTACAACACCGCCGGCAAGGTCTTCGTCATCCCGAACGGCTCCAAGCACCTGCACTCGTCGTTCAGCACCACCTGGCAGTCGTTCAGCAACGAGCAATGGGTGATCGGGACGTCCCACACGACCATCCCGACCAGTCTCACGCGTACGGTGAAACGCTCCTCGCTCGCCACCCTCACGTCCGTGGTGAAAAAGGGCGTCGCGGGCGGCGCCGAGACCAACATCGCGCTGCAGGGCGAGGGCAGCACCGGCAGCTGCCGCGACAGCATGTACATCGGCCTGAACCAGGCCGAGGCGCCGTTCACGATGAAGACCCACTTCTCCGGCGGCAAATGGCTGGTCCGCACCGAGTCCATCGCCACCGAGCAGGGCAACTTCGTCGGCATCGGCAACCAGTGGGTCACCAAGACCTTCACCGGCGGCAAGAGCTACTCCCAGACGAACTTCCGCTCCGCCTGGGGCCCCGGCATCCACCGCCCCGAGGTCACCACCGGCAACCGCATCGGCTTCAGCACCGACGCCATGTTCACCGACCCCGGCTTCGGCTGGCAGAACCTCGACGGCTGGGAAGCGAGCCAGAAGTCCACGGTCTGGCTCTACAAGGGCAGCAAACTGATCAAGAAGCAGACCCGCAGCAACTGGGGCGACGCCGACTCGGGCTTCCAGGCCAAGGTCCCGTCCGCCGGCTGGTACAGACTCAAGGTCAGCGCCCAGCGCTACCGCCCCGGCATCAAATACCCCAGCGACCTGCTCTCCAACAAGGCCGGCGTCTGGTTCTCCTTCTACGCCAACCCGAAGAAGGAAGACACCGCCATCCCGGTCTCGCTGCCCCGCCTCTCCCCGGCAGGCCTCGACATGACCAACCGCGCCAAACCCAGGAGCACAACAACAGTCAACATCAAGACGCAGGGTACGGCCGCCAAGTCCATGACCGCGAAGGCGTCCTTCGACGGCGGCAAAACCTGGAAATCAGTCCCCGTACGCAAAACCGGCACCACCTGGGCCGCCACGGTCAAGAACCCCGCAGCCGGCACGATCGCCCTCCGAGCCCAGGCCAAGACCTCCAAGGGCTACACCACCGAGGTCACGATCTACCGCGCCTACCGGATCAACTGACCACTGCCATAACGGCATCCGTCGATGCCCGCTATGTTCGTATCCCCGGGGTGGGGGTCGGGTCCCGCGCCCCCCACCCCGGCCCCGGACCCGGGAGTCATCCATGGAAGTGGTCGAGCGCTTCGTCGCCGGAAAGAACGGCGACCCCGCCCGCTGCGAGGACGCCATCGTGGAGACCCGCCACCACTTCGCGGTGATCGACGGCGCCACCGACATCAGCGGCCGGAGCTACGACGGCATGAGCGGCGGCCGCTGGGCCATGGTCGCCTGCGCGCAAGCGCTTCTGACCCTTGCCGACGACATCGACGCATACGCGGCGGTGGCATCCCTGACCCGAACGCTCGCCGATCGCGTCGACCCGGACCTGTCACCCGCCGAACGCCCGAGTGCGGCCGTGACCATCTTCAGCGTCACCCGCCGCGAGATCTGGCAGATCGGCGACGTCGGCTTCGCATACGCCGGTCTGGACCCCGCCGTGGGCCAGCCCCGCAAACGGATCGACCAGATCGCCGCGGACTTCCGGGCCGCTGTCATCGCCGCCTCCGCCCCGGTCGATCTCGACACCGAGGACCCGGGCCGGGAAGCGGTCCGTGCCCTGGTCGGCCGTCAAGGAAACCTGCGCAATACCGTCGGCCCGTACGCCTACGCAGGAATCGATGGCCGCCCCGTGCCACCGTCGCTGATAGTCGTGCACCCGCTCCCGGCCACCATCACCGACCTCATCATCGCCAGCGACGGCTACCCGGTCATCCACCCCACCCTCGCCGAAACCGAAGCCATCCTCGCCACCCTGATCGCCCGCGACCCATGGTGCGTCGCCGAGCTGGCGGGCACGAAGGGTGTGCGGCGCGGCCAGATCAGTTTCGACGACCGCTCGTACCTACGGCTGCGAGCTTCTTCTCGATGAGGCCGGACGCGGCCCGGTAGGGCCGGGCGTCGACGATTGTTTCCCCGTCTTCGCTGTCGGCTCCTTCATCGAGGATTTCCGCCCACGATCCGAGGTCGGTGACAACTCCGGCCCATTGCGGGCCGGTCAGAGTGACCGCTGGGCCGTTCGCGGCACGGATCAGAGCGGCGACCCTCAGCCGCTCCTCCGTAGCGCGTTGCCAGTGGTCGCGTTGCCACTCTTCGTGCGCGATGGCGTCGTCCAGATCGTCCGGACGGTTCAGTGCCTCGATGGCCGCGGCGGCCACCTGACGCTGCCCGCCGGTCAGCCGGATGGAGTAGGTACGGTCGGGCAGCAGACCGAGCGTGACCAGGGTTTCGTAGTCGCCGTCGTCAACGGAGCTGAAATCCGGGGCGCCGGGGTCGACGGTGAATCCGCACCAGCCCGACCAGCCGGGCCGGCCCTGTCCCACGTCGCCGGCTCCGCTGACCCGCCAGCGGTAGGACCCGCCGGGCCTGAGCGTCCCCGGCACGAAGTCCAGGGTCGCCGTCCGGCCGGGCCCGGCCGTGGTGCCGCTCGTGATGACATCCGCGCCTTCCTCGGGCGCGAGGTCGAGCGCGACGTACTCGAAACTGACCTCGACCGGCGTGATGCTCGTCGTCGCGAAGCGCGCTGACAGGACGGGCATAGTCGTGGCGACCACCATGTTCGCGGAGCACTCCTCGCCGTCGGTGTCCAGGCCGATCGGCACCGGAACAACCGCAGTCTCGTCGGGGGGCGCCTCCACCGGGTCCACGACGCGGACGGTGCAGGGATTCTCCGTGAAGAAGCAGGGCGGAAGAGCGAAGGCCCGGCCCACCCCTCCGTGCGGCCGCGGCGGCTGGATGAGGAACGCACCTGCCATGGCGACAGCCAAGAATGCCACCAGCGGACCTCTGCTCACCCGCGCAACGATCGGCAGGAAGCCGGCCGAATCAAGCGGATGCGCTCACGCTCGTCGAGCGCCACGCAGCATCGGATGCGGCCAGCTCCCGGGCGGTGTGCTCAGCGATCTGCACGGCGTCGGTCCCCAACAGCAGCCGCAGCGGTGCGTCCCCGCTCTCCACCAGCCCGCGGACCACCCGGACCACGTCGTCGACCTGGGTCGGCTGCCCACCGGTGGACCCTCGGATCATGTCGACAAAGGCGCCCACCGTCGGCCGGTATGCGTCGCTGACCTGCGGGATGGTCATGGACGATCCGGCCCAGTCGGTGGCCATGCCGCCCGGTTCGAGGACGGTGACGTTGATCCCGAGCGGCGCGACCTCCTGGGCGAGCACGGTGGAGAAACCGCCGACAGCCCACTTCGCACTCTGGTACGCGCTGAGCCCCGCCGACCCCACCCGACCCCCGATCGACGACACCTGGAAGATGTGGCCCGACTTCTGTGCGCGCAGCACGGGCAGCACCGCCCGGGTCACGTTGACCACGCCGTAGAAGTTGGTGTCGACCTGGCGCCGGAACATGTCGGCGCTCATGTCCTCGAACGCGGCGAGGTCGCCGTAACCGGCGTTGTTGACCACGACGTCGATCCGCCCGAACGCCTCGATGCCGGCCTGCACAGCAGCGACAGCGGCGTCGGGATCCGTGACGTCGAGCGCGACCGGCAGGATCCGGTCGCCATACGCGGCGACGAGGTCATCGAGCTGTGAAGGCCTGCGTGCGGTGGCGACGACGCTGTCCCCGGCGGCGAGGGCGTTGCTGACGAAGCTGCGGCCGAGCCCGCGTGAGCTCCCCGTGACGAACCAGATCTTCGACATGTGATCCTCCAAGAGACCGGCGGTCTGTTACGTGCTTAACATTAAGAGACCGCCGGTCTGATGTCAACGAACCGGTGGTCCGTAAGCTGTGGGCATGGACACCACGTTCCAGCGCGCCCGCAGCGACGAGCAGCGCGAGGCCCGTCGCCTGGCGATCCTCGGCACGGTCGCGGCGATGCTCACCGAGATGCCGGTCACCGCGATCAGCCTCAACGAGCTGAGCCGCCGCGCGGGCCTGGCCAAGTCCAACGTGTTGCGCTACTTCGAGTCCCGCGAGGCGATCCTGCTCGAACTGCTCGACAGCGAGTGGAAACAGTGGCTCGCCGCCCTGCCCGCGCAGCTGGACGGAGTCGCCGACGGCCCGTCGCTCGCCGTCGCCCTGACCGATTCCCTGCGATCGCGCCGGGTGCTGTGCGACCTGCTCAGCGCCCAGGCCGGCGTGCTGGAGCGCAACGTCTCCGCCGACGTGGCCGCGCGTTACAAACGGGCCGCGCTCGCCGACGTCACCGCGCTGGCCGCCCTGTTCCGCAAAACTTTGCCCCAGCTCACCGCTCCCGCGGCCGAGCAGCTGTGCGCCGCCGCGGTCATGGTCATCGGCGCGGTCTGGACCCACAGCCAGCCGTCCACGGGCATGCTCGCCGCCTACCGCGAGGACCCGTCGCTCGCCACCTTCAAGATGGAATTCGCGCCCAGCCTGCGCGGCGTCCTCGAACTGCTGATCACCGGCGCCCTGCGGACTTCCTAAGCGACCCAGGCCAGGAAGCGCTCGTAGAGATCGGCGGGCGTGGGTGCGCCGGTCGCGGTGAGGTCCTCCACCGCCTCGTACATCGTCGAGGCCATGTAGATCGCCAGATTGGCCGGGAAACGGGCGTACTGCGTCGCGAGTTCCTCGCGGGCGTTCGAGCACGGCCACGTGCCGTCACAGACCAGGCAGTCCCACTCGGGGCGGGCCGGCAGGTGCTCGGTGCGGGGCAGCAGCATCACCGGCCGCCGGGAGGCGGCACGGAGTCGCCGTCGGGTAGCGGCAGGTTCTGCTGGTTGCGGTCGGGGCAGGGCCATCTCAGACCGCAGGTGCATCGGGTACGCCGGAACGCGCGCCGCACTGGTGAATGTCCCGGTGTCGCCGTCATGGTTCTCCCTCCCACCGGCCCCCGCTTGATCACTATCAGCAATGTTGGGGCTACACACAGGAGCGTGCTTGACCTACTCTCAGGCATCAATGGGACACGGCGAGATTCCCGAGATCGAATTCTCGCTGTCTCGTCCGAGGCGATCCGAACGTCTCGTTTGTTGCAACTGGAAAGTTTCCGACACCTGGAGGACGGGTTGAGCACGGAGACAGGCTCCACGGTCCCGAGGCGACAGGCCGGCCGGCTCATGAAGCAGCTGCGCGAGCGCGCCGGGATCTCGCTGATGGCGGCCGCCGAGGAGCTCGAGTTCTCCCGGGCACGGATGTACCGGATCGAGAACGGTGAGGTGTCGCTGCGCAAGCACGACGTCCTCGCGATGTGCGCGTTCTACGGCGCCAACGACCAGATCACCGAGGTGCTGGTCGGGCTCGCCCGCGAGTCCAAGTCCAAAGGCTGGTGGCACGCGTACGGCGACGCCGTCCCCGCCTGGTTCGAGCTCTACGTCGGCATGGAAACCGCCGCTGACCGGCTGCGACACTACGCACCGAGCGTGATCCCCGGGCTGCTGCAGAACCGTGAGTACGCCGAATGGGTCTTCCGTAAACGCGCCGACCTCGACGAGTCCGGCGTCCAGAACGCGGTCGCCCTGCGCCTGGAGCGCCAGGAGCTGCTGCGCCGGCACAACCCGCCCCCGCCGAAGCTCGAGGTGATCCTCGACGAGGGCGTGCTGCGCCGGACGATCGCCGACACGCTCGGGATGCAGAAACAACTCGCGCACCTGGTCAACATCTCGCAGCGGGCCGGGGTCAGCGTTCGGGTGATCCCGTTCGCGGCCGGGCCGCATACCGGGTCAAGTGCCGGTATGTTCACCATCCTGGACTTTCCCACCGTCGGCGCGGCGGCACCCGAGCCGACGACGATCTACTGCGAAAATCTGACGGGAGCCCTCTACCTGGACAAGCCCCGCGAAGTGGAGACTTACAGCGGCGTGTGGCGCGAGTTGGACGAAACGGCTCTCGACCAGCGCGCCTCCGAGGATCTGATCGGCACGATCATCAAGGAGAGCGATGGCTGACCTGACCGGTGCCCGGTGGCACAAGAGCACCCGCAGCGGCAGCAACGGCGGCGACTGTGTGGAGGTCGCGGAGAATCTCCCGGGGGTGGTCGCCGTGCGGGACAGCAAGGACCCGGACGGACCGGCCCTCGTGTTCGAGGACGCGGCGTGGCGCGTGTTCATCCAGTCCCTGAAGGACGAGTAGCCGGCGACGGTGAGCATCACCGTTGACCTGCCGGAGCCCGCCGAGCTGTGGCGCCGGTGGGCCACCCTCGCCGCCGCGCTCAGCGCGCTCGGGTACGCCGACGTCTGGTCCGTGGCCAAGTCGGGCGTGCACCATGATGACGGCGGAGGCAACTGGGCCCACCTGGCACAGCTCGACGGCGGCCGCGCCGTGCTGTACGGCTACGACCACGAGTACAGCGCGACTGTGGACGCCGACCCGCCGGTGGATCTGCTCGCCGGCGCACCGTCGTGGCTGCCGTGGGACGAGCTGGTCGCGTACGCCTCCGACGACCAGCTCGGCTACGTCCTGTGGCACGACGACGGGAAGTGGCACCGCGTCGCGTACCCCGACAGCCTCGACGACGGCCTGAGCTCGACCGCCGGTCCGGTCCTCACCGAGCGTGCGGCCCGCGACGAGCTGGCGGAGTTCGTCTTCGAGTGGGGCGAGCACGAGCCAGACACCCCGGCGGAACGCGCTGACGTCGACGCCGCTGCGGCCCGGCTGCTGCAGTCGTTCGGCGTGGAGCCCCTGCGCGAGCTGCTCGGGCGGCTCACCGGTCAGGAGGTCGACCTGCGCGTCGGTCTCGCCGTGGCCACCCGGGCGGGTCTGACCGGCGGCTCCGTGCGCCCGATCCAGGCCGCGGGTGCCCGGCCGGCCCTCCGCAAGATCCGCAAGCTCAGCGACACCGAGCACGACCGGCTGGTCTGGGCGGCGATGCGCCACGAACCGGAACGTACGCGTCCCGCGCCGGTCGGCACGGGTGAGCTCGGGGCCATCGTCACCTGGCTGCGCGCCCGGTCCCCGTACGCCGACGGCCGCTGCTCGCTGCTGGTCTACGCCGACGAGAGCAGTCTCGCCGCCCACCGCGGCGACCATCCACCCCTGGAGAAGGACGACGAGGGCCGCTTCGGGACCTTCCGCGAGCTCTCCGATCTGGTACGCCGTCTGCGCGCCGCGGAAGCAGACGACGCGTACGGCCGCTGGCTCTTCCTGCACCTCGAGACCACGGCAACCGGCTACACCCTGGAACGCCGTTACGACTCGTGGCCGGACTGGTGGACCGACAACGGCATCTCCGGCCCGTGGCGCGGCAACCTGCGCGCCGAGGTGGAGTCCCGCGCCGAGCGCTGGCGCCCCGGCTGGACCCACCTGCTCGACCCCGAGGTCGCCTACCGCCCCGCCGACGAGGGCGTCTAGCGGGCTTGGGCATCAGCAGGTTCGGCGCCATTCGCTCAGCGACTGCTTCTTACGGATCGCGGCGAAGCCAAGCTTGCGTGACGCCGGGCAGAACGTCGACGTCGTCACCTCGTACTCGATCTCGAAGACGGGTTTGCCCTGCGCCACGAACGGCGTGAGCAGCTCGCACTCGTGGTAGTACGCGCACTGCTCGTTGACCGCGAAGTCGAACGCCGGCGCGAGCTGTTTCACCTGGTCGAGGTCGTTCTTCAGGCCGACGGCGAGGCCCAGGCCGTGCGCGAGGGCGGCGATGCGCCGGTTGTAGGTGAGCTGGTCGGCGGCCGTGAGCCCCACACCGTTGCTGTTCGCGTACCCGTCGAGGTTGTCGGGGTCGACCGCGTCGAAACCCTTCCTGGCGCAACCCTGGAACCGGGCTTTCATGATCGGCCCGAGGACGTCCCAGCGGCGCACGTCGAGCCATTTCTCCCCGGGCCAGCCGTCCAGGTCGGCGCCGAGCACCGCAGCCGGGAACCGCTTCGCGTCGGCACGCCAGTCCTCGTAGGAGCCGGCGCTGACGTAACAGATCGCCTTAGCGCCGCGTTTGTGCAGCGTGGCGACCTGCGCGGCGGTGGTGCCGTCCCCGTCGACGTCGAACACCGTGGCGTTGACGCTCAGGTCGAGGCGCCCGGTGAACTGGATCTGCCAGCGGATCGCGGCCGACGCCCGGGGCTTCCACCAGCTCTTCGGAGCGGCCTGGGCAGGGATCGTGTACGCGAGCAGCAGCAGGACTGCCCCGGCGAGCACCCCACTTCGTCGGATCGTCACGGACCCGTCCATCGGCAGTACAGTGCGCGTCGTGAGAAATATCCTCAACACCGTCACCCAGGCCGTGAAGCGTGCGGTGAGCCGCCCCACGCCGACCCCGCTGGGCACCTCGAACCCCGCACCCCCGGCCCGCAAGGGCGCCGGCCACGTCCCGACCCAGAGCCGCGGCCGGCACGTGGAGTACGCCCCCAACCTCGACGGCGACGCCGACCCGGGCGAGGTCGTGTGGACCTGGGTGAAGTACGAGGACGACCCGCACCAGGGCAAGGACCGGCCCGTGCTGGTCGTCGGGCGCGACGGGCGCAACCTGCTCGGCCTGATGCTGTCCAGCCAGAGCGAGCGCGAGGGCCAGCGCAACTGGCTGGGTCTCGGCCCCGGCGCGTGGGACCGCGAGGAGCGCCCGAGCTGGGTCCGGCTCGACCGGGTCCTCGAGGTCGACCAGGACGGCATCCGCCGCGAGGGCGCCATCCTCGACCGCAACCGCTTCAACGAGGTCGCCGGCGTCCTGCAGCGCGACTACGGCTGGAACTGACGGATTTTCACCGCGCGGGCCCCGAGGCATAACCGGGGGCCCGCCGCGGTTGACCATTACCGTGGCACCTATGGATACGGACAGAATGGTCGGTTTCGGCGGTAAGCAGGCGTGGCTCGCGATCCGCGACACCGACCCGGCCCGGGTGCTCGCCGCCCTCGGCCTGCGTGAGCTCGGCGAAGTCTCCTGGCGCAACGGCATCGACCTCGCGCACCTCACCGACGACCGGGTCGCCGTCACCCCGGCCCTGCCCGGCGCCCGCGGCGAGAAGTGGGTGCTGGCAGTGGGCCGCTACCTGCTGCGCCCCGATGTCACCGTCGACGTGACCGACCTCTCCGAACGGCTGCAGACCGAGGTCCAGTTCTTCGCCACCCACCGGACCACCGAGAGCCACCGCTGGCAGCGTGCCGCGCAGGGTTCACTGCTGCGCGCGTTCGGGTATGTAGGCCAGACCGGTGACGTGACGTCCTGGTTCGGCGATCCCGACCCGGCCGAGCGCGCGGCGGGCCTTCCTGCCACGATCACCCCCGGCGCCGACCGCAAGCCGGCCGCCGACCCCTTCGAGGCGGAGCTCGCCGAGCTGCTGCTCGCGGAGGGGGACGAGGACGTGACGGTGCTGGTATCGGAGCAGGACGTGCTCCGGGTCGCCGACGGGTGGAGCCTCGACCCGACGGCGCTCGACGGTCGTCCGGCACCCGGCCCGGTGCTGGTCGGCGCGTTCTCCTGACGAGGCCGGAGGGGTTCATCGTGCGTAAATACGTGATCATGGGCGTGCAGGGCAGTGGCAAGGGCACCCAGAGCGAGCTGCTCGCCGAGGATCTCGGCCTGGTGCACATCAGCGTCGGCGACATCTTCCGCTGGCACGTGCAGAACCACACCAAACTGGGCGCCCAGGTCCGCCGCACGATGAAGACCGGCGACCTCGTCAGCGACGAGCTGGTCGAATCAGTCGTGCGTCAACGCCTCGACCAGCACGACTGGAATTTCGGCTTCATCATCGACGGCTTCCCGCGCAACGGCCGTCAGGCGGAGTTCTTCATGGAGAGCTACGACATCGACGGCGTCATCCATCTGGAGCTCCCCGACGAGGAGGTACGCCGCCGCGTCCTCAGCCGCCGGCTGTGCCCCGGCTGCGGCATGGACTACAACCTCATCGCCGACCGCCCCAAACAGGAGGGCCGCTGCGACATCTGCGGCACCACCCTGGTCGTCCGCGAGGACGACACCCCCGAAGCCCTCGCCGCCCGCCTGCGCGACTACCACGAGAAGACCCGCCCGGTCCTCGAACTCTTCCGCCGCAAAGAGGTGGTCCACGACGTCGACGCCCGCCCCGCCGCCGCCGACGTCCAGCAGCAGATCCGCAAGGTCCTCGACCTGCCGCCCTACCGTCCCGCCGGCTAGTTCTTCTCCAGCCGCTTCTCGATCGCCTCACAGACCTTCTCGACCACGGCGAGGCGTGCGTAGTGCTTGCTGTCACCGGGGATGACATGCCACGGCGCGCGCTTGTGATCCGTACGTTTCAGCATCTCTTCGATCGCCTCCTCGTAGGCCGGGCGCTTCTCGCGGTTACGCCAGTCCTCGTCGGTCAGCTTCCAGGTGCGCAACGGGTCACCGGCCCGGTCCTCGAAGCGGCGCAGCTGCTCCTCCGGGGAGACGTGCATCCAGAACTTGACCATGATCGTGCCCTCGTCGGTGAGGGTGCGCTCGAAGTTCACGATCTCGTCGTACGCGCGACCCCACTGCTCGTCGGTGGCGAAGCCCTCGACGCGTTCGACGAGCACCCGGCCGTACCAGGACCGGTCGAAGACTGCCATCCCACCCCACCCGGGCAGCTTCGGCCAGAAACGCCACAGGAAGTGATGGCGCTTCTCGTCGTAGGTGGGGGCCGCGAACTGGGACACGCGCACGTGCCGGGGGTCGAGCGGCGACGCGAGCCGCTTGATCGCCCCGCCCTTACCGGAGGCGTCCCAGCCCTCGAAGACAACACACAGCGGCGGCCCGATCTTCTTCTCCCCGATCTGCCCGCCCCCGATCTGGCCACCCAGGATCAGTCGCAGTCGGAGGAGCCGCTGCTGGGCCTCCTCCAATTTCGCGACGGCCTTCTTCTTGGACAGCTCAACAGGGGGAGCGGCGGAACCGAGACGACTCATCCCAGCAGTATCCCGCTTGGCCGCCCGCACGGGTGTGCAGGACAATCAGGGCGTGACTCTCGTTGACGACATGCTGTGGCGCGGACTGATCCAGGACTCGACCGACCCCGACGAGCTGCGCAAGCACCTCGACGGCGACGCGATCACGTTCTACGTGGGCTTCGACCCGACCGCGGCGTCCCTGCACGTCGGCAACCTCATGCAGGTCGTGACCGCCCGCCGGCTCCAGCTCGCCGGGCACAACCCCCTGCTGCTCGTCGGCGGCGCCACCGGCCAGATCGGCGACCCTGGCGGCCGCTCCACCGAGCGCCAGCTCAACCCCCAGGACGTCACCGCCGGCTGGGTCCTGCGCATCCGCGACCAGCTCACCCCGTTCATGACGTTCGACGGTGACAACGCCGCCACCATGGTCAACAACCTCGACTGGACCGGCGAGCTCTCCGTCATCGACTTCCTGCGCGACGTCGGCAAGCACTTCCCGGTCAACAAGATGATCGCCCGCGACGTCGTGAAGAACCGCCTCGAGACCGGCATCAGCTTCACCGAGTTCAGCTACCAGCTCCTGCAGGCCAACGACTTCTACGAGCTGCACTCCCGCCACGACTGCTCGCTGCAGTTCGGCGGCTCCGACCAGTGGGGCAACATCACCGCAGGCGTCGACTACGTGCGCCGCCGCGGCGCGGGGCCGGTCTTCGCCTTCACCACCCCGCTCGTCCTCAAGGCCGACGGCACCAAGTTCGGCAAGAGCGCGGGCGGCGCCACCTGGCTCGACCCCACCATGACCTCGCCGTACGCGTTCTACCAGTTCTGGGTCAACGCCGACGACCGCGACGTCCCGCACTACCTGCGCTACTTCAGCTTCAAGACCCGCGAGGAGATCGAGGAGCTGGAGAAGGCCACCGCCGAGCGCCCCCAGGCCCGCCTCGCCCAGAAGGAGCTGGCCTTCGAGATCACGGCCCTGGTCCACGGTGAAGAAGAGGCAAACCAGGCGGTCATGGCCAGCCAGGCGTTGTTCGGCCGAGGTTCCCTGAGCGACCTCTCCGCGGACACGCTGCGGGCCGCACTGTCCGAGGCCGGCATGACTCAGGTACGCGGTGAGCTGCCCACGGTCGTCGCCCTGCTCCAGGAGGCCGGCCTCGTGAAGAGCGGGGGAGACGCCCGCCGGACGATCGCCGAGGGCGGGGCCTACCTCAACAACGAGCGCATCACCGACCCCGAGGCCGTCATCCCGGAGTCCGCGCTGCTCCAGGGCCGTTTCCTGGTCCTGCGCAAGGGCAAGCGCACCTTCGCCGGCGTCGAGCGGGTCTGACCTCAGTCTTCGCCTGCCATGCTCCAGGCTGTGCCTGCCATGCGTCAGTCTTTGGCTGCCGTGCGTCAGTCTTAGCCCACCGTGCGTCAGCGCGCGGTGGGCTCGGTCACCCCACCGGGTCTGGATTTGGCGCCTGCGCGGCCACCGGGTAATGTTTTGCGAGCCG
>NZ_BOQP01000089.1 GCF_018332715.1 Winogradskya consettensis
CACGCCGACCACGCCGCCCTGGCCCGCCAAGAAGCCCATGCCCGCAAACGCCGAGGCCTCACCCTGTCCATGCCCCTCGACGGCACCGTCCGCCTCACCGGCACCCTCGGCATCGAAGACGCCGCCATCGTCCACGCCGCCCTGCACCCCCTGTGCCAACCCGACCCCAAAGACAACCGAACCCCCGCCCAGCAACGCGCCGACGCCCTGACCGACATCTGCCGCCTCGCCCTACGCACCACCGAACTCCCTACCGACGGCGGCGAACCACCCCAACTATCAGTCACCGTCGCCTACGACCCACTCACCCAAACCCTCGGCGCCGGCACCACCGACACCGGCCAACGCCTCTCACCCGAAACCACCCGACGCCTCGCCTGCGACACCCGGATCCTGCCCATCATCCTCGGCGGACAAGGCCAAATCCTCAACGCCGGCCGCCGCCGACGCCACGCCACCGGCGCCATCCGCCGCGCCCTGCACATCCGCGACAAAGGATGCACCTTCCCCGGCTGCGACCGGCCACCCCGATGGACCGACGCCCACCACCTCACGCACTGGGCAGACGGCGGCCCCACCAACCTCGACAACCTCGCCCTACTCTGCCGCGAGCACCACCGACTCATCCACGACCCCACCACCGGCTGGCACATCCAACTCGGACCCGACCGACGCCCCGACTTCATCCCACCACCCGACATCGACCCCACCCGACAACCCCAACGAAACCTCTACCACCAACGCCAATAGCGCATACCCAGCGTGCAGCCCGGCCCCGTACTTTGCCGCAAGCACAGAGCCGGGCGATTCAGCTCGAATACATGACTGGGCGGCCAGTTCGGCTTCAAGGCTGGGCGGCCAGATTGGGTTCGAGGCTGGGCGGATCCAGGTGGTTGACCCGGTCGGGTCGTGGCTGGTCGGCCGGGTTGGGTCGTGGGTGGGGCTGGGCGGTCAGTCGGTGGCGGTCAGTCGTGGGCGATGGCGCCCAGGATGTTCAGGCGGGCGGCGCGGATGGCCGGGATGACTGCTGCGATCACGCCGACCAGGGCTGCCAGCAGCAGATATGTTGCCATTCGGGACCAGGGCAGGACGAGCTCGGTGATTCCGTCGTTCTCCAGGGCCCGGGTGACCGCGGTGCCGAGGCCGGCGCCGACGACGACGCCGAGGAGGGCGCCGAAGACGGAGATGACGACGGCTTCGACGGTGATCATGCGCATGGTCTGGGCGCGGCCGAGGCCGACGGCTCGCAGGAGGCCGAGTTCGCGGGTTCGTTCGAGGACGGACAGGGCGAGGGTGTTGATGACGCCGAGGACGGCGATCAGGATGGCCAGGGCGAGGAGGACCTGGATCATGGTGATGATGGTGTCGAAGGTGGAGACCTGTTGCTCGACGAAGGCGTTGGCGTCGGTGGCTGACACTTCCGGGCTGTCCGCGAGGAGCGTTTTGATCTGCGGGAGCACGGCGTCGACGGTGGTGCCCTGGTCGAGGCGGACGAAGCCGAGGATCGGCTGGGTGATGCCGAAGTCCTTGGTTGCCGCGGCCGGCATGATGATGGAGCCGGGCAGGGCGTCCTCGGCGAACACCGCCGCCACCGTGTAGGTGCGCGGGTCGCCGCGGGAGGCCTGGATGGTGACCTGGGAGCCGGTTCGCCAGCCGCGTTCGGTGGCTTCGGGCCGGCTGACCACGATCTGATCGTCCCGCAGCGGGGCCTGTTGCCCGGCGCCGAACGCCGTCGCGAGCTGGGGCAGGTCGTCGGTCGCGTCCACCCAGGTCTGGGCGCCGTCGATGGAGACCTGGTCGTTCCAGAGGGCCGCGGCCGCGCGTACACCCGGGATGGTGGCGGCGGAAGTGACGACGGCCGGGTCGTAGGTCGGGGGGCGGGGGCCGTTCTGGTCGCCGCTGATGATGATCTCGGCTTTGAGGACGCGGGCGGCTTCGGCGCGCAGGCTGCTCTTGGCGGAGTCCATGACGACGGTGACACCGGTGACCAGGGCGATGCCGACCATGAGGGCGGCTGCGGTAATCGCGGTGCGGCGCGGGTTGCGGGCCGAGTTGAGCCGGCCGAGGCGGCCCGGCAGGGACCAGGAGAACAGGCGGCCGAGCACGCTGATGACCGGGCGGCTGATCAGCGGGGTGAGCAGGGCGACGCCGATGAAGGTGACCAGGACGCCGCCGAGGATGAGCCAGAGGTCCGCGCTGCCGGCGTCGGCGAACAGGCCGGTGCCCAGGGCTGCGGCGCCGGCGGCCGTGACGGCTCCACCGGTGACGCTGATGGCGGTCAGCGGGCGGTCCGGGGTGGCCACGTCCTGCATCGCCGCGATCGGGGCGATCCGCGACGCGCGCAGCGCCGGGAGGACCGCCGCGACGACGGTGACGACGAGGCCCACCGTGAAGGAGCTGATCACGGCCGCGAGCGGCACGCCGACGGGGGCCAGTTGCAGCCCGCCGCCCGCGAACGTGTCGAACAGCTTGGTCAGCAGGGCGCCGACGCCCACGCCGGCGGCGAGACCGAGGATCGAGGCGAGCAGGCCGATGACGACTGCCTCCACCATGACCGAGGTGATCACCTGGCGGCGGCCGGCGCCGAGGGCGCGCATCAGGGCGAGTTCGCGGGTGCGCTGCGCCACGATGATCGAGAAGGTGTTGAGGATCAGGAAGACGCCGACGAACAGGGCGACCCCCGCGAACCCGAGCAGGATCTGGTTGACGAAGCTGAGACCCTCCTTGAGGCCGGCGGCGTTGTCCTGGGCCATCTGCTCGCCGGTGCGGACCTTGTAGCCGCTGCCGAGCGCCGCCGCGACGTCGTCGCGCAACTGCTCAGGCGTCACTCCGGCGGCGGCCTGGACGCGGATCGAGCTGAGGATGCCGGTACGCCCGAGCATCAGCTTCTGCGCGACCGGCTCGGTGAACGCCACCTCCTGGACGCCGCCGAGGCTGTCGCGGTCGCCGCTGTACCCCCACACGCCGACCAGCGTGAACTCCTTCTTCGGTTCGAGGGTCAGCACCCCGACACGGTCGCCGAGCTTGATGCCGGCTGCCTTGGCAACAGCGGCGTTGACGGCGATCTCGTCGTCCGCGGTGGGTCCTCGCCCCTGGCGTAATTGGAGCAGGCCGTCCTCGCCGGTCCACGCCGTTCCCATGCGCGGCGGTCCGACGGAGGTGAGGACCTTCCCGTCGCTGCCGATGACACGGGCGCCGTCCGCTTCTGACAGACCAGTTGCCACCCGTACGCCAGGAATGCTCTTGATTTTGTCGAGCGTGACCGCAGGCAGGGGAGTGGGCACCTCCTCGCCGTCGACATCGTCGACGGCGGCCTTGGGGACAGCGGTGACACCGACGTCCGTCGTGGAGTAGGCGTCGGCGAACAGCCCGTCGAAGGAGCGGCCCAGTGTGTCGGTGACCACGAACGCGCCGGCGACGAACATGACGCCCAGCACGACGGCCAGCCCCGACAGGATGAGCCGCAGTTTTCTGGCAAGCAGGCTCTTGAGCGTGGCGCGCAGCATCAGATCATCACCGGCTCGCCGTACGTGTCCAGCCGCTTCATCGTGTCGAGCACGGTCTCGGCGGTCGGGTCGTGCAGCTCGTCGACGATCTCGCCGTCGGCCAGGAAGACGACCCGGTCCGCGTAGCTCGCGGCGACCGGGTCGTGGGTCACCATCACGATGGTCTGGCGGTGCTCGCGGACGCTGGCGCGCAGGAACGAGAGCACCTCGGCGCCGGAGCGCGAGTCGAGGTTGCCGGTGGGCTCGTCGGCGAAGATGACGTCGGGCCGTGCCACCAGGGCCCGGGCACACGCGACCCGCTGCTGCTGGCCGCCGGAGAGCTGGCTGGGCCGGTGCGAGAGCCGGTCGCGCAGCCCCACGGTGTCGATGACGACGTCCCACCACTGCGGATCGGGCTTGCGGCCGGCGATGTCGAGCGGCAGCCGGATGTTCTCCGCGGCGCTCAGCGTCGGCAGCAGGTTGAACTGCTGGAAGATGAACCCGACCCGGTCGCGGCGCAACCGGGTGAGCGCCTTGTCGCCGAGCCCGCTGACCTGTGTACCCCCGATGTGCACAGATCCGCGGTCGACGGTGTCCAGGCCCGCCAGGCAGTGCATGAGTGTCGATTTCCCGCTCCCGGACGGGCCCATGATCGCGGTGAAGCGGCCCTGCCCGAAACTCGCGCTCACCCCGCGTAGCGCGACGACCCGCGCCTCACCCGAGCCGTACACCTTCCAGACCTCGTCGGCCCGTGCCGCTATGGCTTCGCCGGTCGTCGTCGGTGTCACTGTCCGTCCCCCTGTCTGAATTTCAACTGCCGGGCTCAGTCTTTCGGCGCAACCCGCTGCATTCGTCGGCCCGAAGGCGGAGCGGTACGCGGAGATTCGCTGGGGGTGCCCACCCAGTCCGGCTCAGGGTTACCCCGGAGATTCCACACTGACATCACGGTGACGTTGACAGGCGTCACGAGTGACGTCATAGTGGTGTCATGGACCTGACGCCGTACCTCGAATCGCTGCGGGACGACCTCGCAGCCGCCGCCGCCCCGGGCGGCCCGGACACCACCCGGGCCGCGGAACTGCTGGGCTCGGCCCTCGAGTCGTCGGTGCGGCTCGTCCTGCTCGAAGCCCTGTCCGACGCGGCGGCGGAGATCACCACCCGGCTCCAGGGCCCGGTGGTCGACGTCCGGCTCCGCGGCCGCGAGGCCGACCTCGTGGTCAGCGAGACCCCCGCAGAGACACCGACCCCCGCCCCGCAGCCGGTCGTCGCCGACACCGGCGACCTCGCCCGCATCACCCTGCGGCTGCCGGAGTCCCTCAAGACCCACGCCGAGCTGGCCGCGGCCGCCGAGGGCATCTCCGTCAACGCCTGGCTCGTCCGCGCCGTCGCGGCCGCCGCCCAGCAGAACCCGCCGGCCCGTCAGCCGGATTCCCGCTCCCGAGGCCGCCGGATCACCGGATTCGCGCAGGCCTGACCCCTTCGAAAGGAAGGACCATCATGACCGAGTTCTCGCACGCCACCCCCGTCACCGTCTCCCTGCAGGTCCAGCGCGGCACGGCCGAGGTCGTCGCCGAGGAGCGCGACACCGTCACCGTCGACATCGCCCCGGACGACGGCCGTTTCACGGTCGCCCTGGACGGCGACACCTTGATCGTGCACAGCCCGGAGGGCGGCGGCTTCAGCTGGCGTCGCGGAGAAAAAGCCGATGTGAAGGTACGCGTGCCGCTCGACAGCTCCCTCGCCGTCAGGTCCGCCGCGGCTGACCTGCGCCTGGCCGGCCGCTACACGACAGCGAACGTCAACGCCGCCTCGGCGAGTCTCCACCTCGACCACGTCACCGGCGACGCGCACATCAAAGCGGCCAGCGGCGACCTGACGGCCGACCGGGTGGGCGGCTGCCTGCGCATCCACACCTCGTCGGGCGAGCTCGTCGTGGGTGACGTCACCGGTGACGTCAACGCGACCACGGCGAGCGGTGACATCACGATCCGTCGGGCCGGAGCGTCCCTCAAGGCAGAATCTGCCTCGGGCGACGTCGAAGTCGGGTCGCTCATCCGCGGCAAGGCCGTCGTCAAGACGGCATCGGGCGACGTCACCGTCGGCGTGACCCCGGGCACGGGCGTCTGGCTCGACCTGGACACCGCTTCCGGCAAGACCACCAGCGACCTCGCCATGCCCTCGGACGTCCCGACCAACGCCGCCACCCTCGAGCTCAAGATCCGCACTGCGAGCGGCCACATCGACGTCCACCGCGCGATGGGAGACCTCCCGGCAGCTGCGTGACACTCACCGTCAGCGATCCGGTCCGGCTCCATCGCCGGGCCGGATCAGCCCTGTCTCGTACGCGAGGACAACAGCCTGCACCCGATCCCGCAACCGTAACTTCGTCAGTACGTGCCCCACGTGCGTCTTTACCGTCGTCTCACTGACGGTCAGCGCAACCGCGATCTCCGCATTCGAATGCCCCCGCGCCACGTGCACGAGAACCTCCCGCTCCCGCTCGGTCAGCCCCTCGAGCGCCTTGCCCGGCAGCGAGTCCCCGGCCACCGGCAACAACTCGGCGAACCGGCTCAGCAACCTGCCCAGAATCAGCGGCGCCACCACCGCACCGCCGGCAGCCACGGTCCTGATCGCCGCCACCAGCTCCCCGGCCGGCACATCCTTACCGAGATACCCCGCAGCCCCAGCAGCCACGGCCCCCAGGACCTGCTCGTCCGCTTCGCGCTGCCCGTCCGCTCCATCACCCCGGGGCGCGTCCGCAGTCATGATCAGCACCCGGACCGGCAACCCCGACAACACGATGCCCCGCGTCGCCCCGAGCCCGTCCAGCCGAGGCAACCGAAGCTCCATCACCACAACATCGGGCAGCAACCGCCGCGCCAGGTCAACAGCCTCAACCCCGTCCCCGGCCTCCCCGACAACGGCCAGCCCCTCAGCCCCCGCCAGCGCCATCCGCAGCCCCGCCCGCAACATCGGCTGATCATGAGCCAGCAACACCCGCACAGCCCGCCCGCCGGTTGGGGTGGCGGCTGGGCTGCCGGTTGGGGCGGTGGTCGGAGCGCTGGTTGGCATTCTGGCTGGGCCGCCGGGTTGGGCGCCGGCTCGGCCGCTGGTGGGGTTGCTCGGGCAGCCCGCCACCCCAGCACGGCCCTGAATCTCTTCGCCCGCCGTCAAGCCCGACCTCCCCCGGAACCGCACCCCGGCGCTCACCCTAAGCGATCGAACCTCATCGCAGCCCGTCGCCACGACCCTCGCACGTCGTCCCTGTGCCCACCCTGAGCTCCCCATGGGACAGACCACGATCCGACACAGCCCCACCCACCTGGGCTGGCAGGGGCTGGGCTGGGCTGGACGGGCTGGGCTGGACGGGCTGGGCTGGACGGGCTGGGCTGGACGGGCTGGGCTGGGCTGGGTTGGGTCGGTTAGTTCGGGGTGGGTCGGGGGGTGAGAGACGGTCGGGTGTGGAGCCAGGGGGCGAGTTGTGCGATGGCGAATGAGACTTCTGCGGTGAGGAAGAGCCACAGCAGGGGTGTGACGCCCTGGGTGAGGGCGTATCCCTGCCAGATGGCGAACAGGGCTCGGGCGATTCCGTCGAGGAGGCCGTGGGTGGGCAGTGGGCGGGTGAGGCGCAGGGCTGCCCAGATGACCACGACGGATCCCATGAGGTTCGCGAAGAGGATCTCCATCGGGGTGGCGGCAGGGAGGGGCGGGACGCCGAACGTTTCACCGGCTGAGGACAGCAGGCCGTGCAGCAGGAGGTAGGTCCACGGTGTGGCGAAGCCTGCGGTGACGATGAGGTCGTACCAGGCGCTTGCTCGGACGAGCTGACGGTAGCGGGGGGAGGGATGGTTCATTGCTGGGCTCCTGCCTGGGGCGGGACGACGGGGGAGCCCGAACGGTAAGGGGTGGAGTACGGTCCAAGGTCAAGCCGGATCGTGGGGGAGAACGTCATGCGTATCGGTGAGCTGGCCGCGCAGGTGGGTGCGACCAGGGACACGATTCGGTTCTACGAGAAGCTCGGGCTCATTGCGGCGACGCGGCTGGCGAACGGGTACCGCGACTATCCGCCGGAGGCTGCGGCCTGGTTGCGGCATGTTCGCACCGCGCAGCGGCTGGGGTTCTCGCTTGCGGAGATCGCCCAGGTCGTTGAGCAGCTGCGTGGCGCACCGGATGAGGACCTGGCGCTTTCCGCGCTGCTGGCTGAGAAAGCGCGCACGGTCGACGAGCGGATGGCTGCCCTCGAGGCGCTGCGATCCGACCTGGCCGCCCGCATCGGCACCGCCTGCCCGCTCAGGCCCAGCTGACCGTGCCAGCCAGGCAGGCACCCGGGCGGGCAGGCAGCCGGGCGGGCGGGCAGGCAGCCGGGCAGGCACCCGGGCAGGCACCCGGGCAGGCAGCCGGGCAGGCAGCCGGGCAGGCAGCCGGGCAGGCAGGCAGCCGAGCGGGCAGGCAGGTTCGGGGTCGAGGGGGTCAGGGCTCGTTGTGGGCTGCGGTGATGTCGTCGGCGGGGGTGGGTTGGGTGGGGATCGGGGTGAGGGTGGGGTAGGGGAGGAGGGTGCCGCCGAATTCGGGGCAGTGGGCCTTGTGGTTGCACCAGCCGCAGAGGCGGCTGGGTTTGGGGCGGAAGTCTTTGTCCTGTTTGGCTCGTTCGATGGCTTGGGAGAGGGCTACGAGGGTGCGTTCGAAGCGTTCGAGCTCTTCGGGGTCGGGGCTGAAGTCGAGGACTTCGGCGTCCTTGAGGTAGAGCAGGCGCAGGACGCGGGGGACTACGCCGCGGGTGCGCCAGAGGACCAGGGCGTAGAACTTGAGCTGGAACAGGGCTCGGCCTTCGAAGGCCTCGCGGGGGGCGCCGCCGGTTTTGTAGTCGACCACGCGCAGGTCGCCGGCGGGGGAGACGTCGAGGCGGTCGATGTAGCCGCGGATGAGCAGGTCGTTGTTGATCAGGGTGGAGATCAGGCTCTCGCGCTCAGCCGGCTCCAGGCGTTGCGGGTCCTCGACTGCGAAGTAGCCGTCCAGCAACTGGCCAGCCCCCGCCAGGAACGCCTTCAGCTGCGCGACCTCGTCCTCCGCCACCGGCTCCGGCATCCCCGGCAGTACCCCCGCAGCCGCATCAGCTCCCGCAGCCGCATCAGCTCCGGTAGCCACATCAGCTCTGGCAGCCGCGCCAGCTGCCGATTCCGCGCCAGCTGCGGATTCCGCGCCAGCTCCGGCAGCCGCATCAGCCCCGGATTCTGCATCAACCCCGGATTCCGCGACAGGCCTGGATTCCGCGACAGGCCCGGATTCCGCGGCGGCTCCGGAAGGCCCTGCGGCTCCGGTAAGCCCTGCGGCTCCGGGAGGCGCCGTGGGGGGAGTGGTGAAGAGGGCGGACATGGCGGGCTCGCGTTCCACGAGGCGGTGCCATTCGGGTTCGACCAGGGCGGCGGCGGCGGTGGGGGTGCGGTCGGCGGCGGGGAGGTCGAAGAGGCGTTCCAGGACGGCGTGGATGAGGGTGCCTCGGGCCTGGTCGCGGGAGGGCTGTTCGGGGAGGCGGTCGATCGTGCGGTAGCGGAACAGCAGCGGGCAGGTTTTGAAGTCGGCGGCGCGGGACGGGGACAGCGACGGCCCAGCGACGCCGGGTAGCGGGGAACCCGCGCTCTCCGGAGGCAGGTCAGCCGAGACCGCAGGCAGGTCAGCCGAGACCGGGGGCAGATCGGCCGAAACCGGGGGCAGGGCGGCCGGGGGCGGCGCAGGGGACGAGGAGGACGTAACCGCTTCTGCCGTCATACCCCCAAGGCTAGGGGAGAGGTACGACAAAACCGGCTCTCAGGGTCGGTCCGTAGCATCCATCGCGTGGAGGATGACGTTCAGCGGACACCGGTGGCTCGGCGTGGCAGGCGGCCGCTGGGGCGGGTGCTGGGGTTCGCGGTGTTCGCCAGCCCTTCGATGATTCTGCTCGCGGTCCTGGTCATGGTGGTTTACGGGGGGTATGCGGAGAGCGAGCTGGGGTTGGGGCCCGTCTACGCGTACGCCATCGGCCTCGGGTTTGTGGTTTGTCTGATGGGGTCCGTTCTGTTGCACGAGCTGGGGCATGCGCTGACGGCGCGGCGCTACGGCATCGGTGTGCGGGGGATCACGCTGGAGCTGCTCGGGGGATGGACCGAGATGGATCGGGACGCGCCTAGCCCGCGGGTGGAGGCGCTGATCTCGCTGGCCGGGCCGGCCGTGTCGTTGGTGCTGGGGGCGGTGGCGACCGGGGCGGCGTTCGCCCTGCCGGAGCGGACCGTGGCCGGGGAGATCGCGTTCCAGCTGGCCGCGAGCAATGTCATCGTGGCGATCTTCAACGTGCTGCCGGGGCTGCCGCTGGACGGCGGGCGGGCGTTGCGGGCGGTGGTGTGGGCGGTGATCAAGGATCGGAACACGGCCACCCTGGTCGCGGCGTGGGCCGGGCGGGGGATCGCGTTGCTGACCGCTTTCGCCGTGATCACGCTCTACCGGCTCGAGGTGCTCACCCTGTTCGGGGTGATCTTCATTCTTCTGGTCACATTCACGCTGTGGCAGGGCGCCGGTCAGTCGATCCGGCTGGCGCGGATGACGCGTCGCTTCCCGCTGGTCGAGCTTGCGGCGCTCGCCCGGCCGCTTTACCGCGTACCGTCGGGGATGCCTCTCGCGGAGGCACAACGCCGCGCCGAATCGCACCAGAGCCTGGCCGTGGCCGATGCCGAGGGCCGGGTGGTGGCGCTGGTCGATGACGCCGCGATGGCGGCAGTGCCGGCCGAGCGACGGCCATGGGTGAGTGTCGACACGGTGGCCAGGGATCTCGCGCGGGTGCCGGTCCTGGCCGCGGATCTCACGGGCGAGCAGGTGGTCCGGGCCGTTCAGGCCCACCCGGGTGCACAGTACGCGGTGACGGCAGGCGAGGATGTCGTCGGCGTGTTGCGCGTCGCGGACCTGGCGCAGTTGCTGGAGCCGCGCCGGGCGCCGCGCCGTGACACCAGGTGATACATCGAGAGAGGGATCAGTGACCGTTCAGGACAACACCGTCGCCGAAGAAGTCGTGCCCGCCCACCGCGGGCCGTTCCGGCCGGGCGACCGCGTGCAGCTCACGGATCCCAAGAACCGCATGCACACCATCGTCCTGGAGCCCGGTAAGGAGTTCCATACCCACCGCGGCGCCCTCTCGCACGACGAGCTGATCGGGCTGCCCGACGGCAGCGTCGTCGTCTCCGCCGGGGGCACCGCCTACCTGGCGCTGCGCCCGCTGCTGTCCGATTACGTGCTGTCGATGCCCCGGGGCGCGCAGGTCATCTATCCCAAGGACGCCGCGCAGATCGTCGCGATGGGTGACATCTTCCCGGGAGCGAAGGTTCTCGAGGCCGGTGCGGGGTCGGGTGCGTTGAGCTGCTCGCTGCTGCGGGCGGTCGGCGGCGGCGGTGAGCTGCACTCGTACGAGATGCGGGAAGATTTTCTTGCCATCGCCCGCAAGAACGTCGAGGCCTTCTTCGGCGGGCCGCGCCCGGCGTGGAACCTGCACCACGGTGACGTGGCGGGCAACACGGAGACCGGTTTCGACCGGATCATCCTCGACATGCTGACCCCGTGGGAGACCCTCGACATGGTCGAGAAGTCGCTCATCCCCGGTGGTGTCTTCATCGGGTACGTCGCCACGACCCCGCAGTTGTCGGAGCTGGTGGAGGCGCTGCGCGAGCGTGGCGGCTGGACCGAGCCGCGCGCCTGGGAGTCGCTCGTGCGCGACTGGCACGCCGAGGGCCTTGCTGTCCGTCCGGACCACAGGATGGTCGCGCACACCGCGTTCCTGGTCTCGGCCCGCAAACTCGCCCCCGGCGTCACGGCACCCCCGCGGCGGCGCAAGCCGAGCAAGGGCGCCGAGGCGTACGCACTACGCCGCGCCGCCCAGGCCGCGCTCGCCGCCGCAGTGGCGAACGAGGCAGCCGTCGCCGCGGAGGAACCGGTTGTCGAGGACGACGATCCGGTGGCGTGACGACGTGAGCCACATCCGGTAGTTTCCGTCGCGGTTTGTTCGGGCTTGGAGGGAACGGGTGGGCGCGATGAGTTCTCCGCCGTTCGGGGGCAGCAACGAGATGCCGGCTGTGTTCCCCGACTGGTCGCCGTACGAGGACCTGGACTCGGCTGCCCGCGCCTACCTGCGCGATCCGGAGGTGGCCCTCGACGCCCTCTTCGGCGTGCTGCGCGGCGCGTCGGTGCTCTGCTTCACCCTCGAGCGCTTCGTCAACGAGGTCAACGGCGTGTGGCAGGAGGTCGTCATCTGTGACGGCAGCCGCCTCGTGCTGTGGCACGGCGAGGACGTGGCGCCCGGCGACGGGCCGGTGGGGTCGATGACCTCGTCGCTGCGGGTGGTGCCGCTGTCGACGGTGACCGAGGTGGGCTGCCGCCGGCGGCTCACCCGCACGTCGAGCGGGCAGGCGCGGGTCGACAGCATCGACGTCTACCTGCTGCTGAGCTCGGTCGACGACGCCGTGCCCCCGCCCGGGATGGCCGAGGAGGAGGGCCGGGCCGCGCTGCGTCACGACGCGCTGCGGTTCGGCAAGACCCTCGACGACGGCGGTCCCGGGCAGATTGCCCGGTTGGAGGAATTTTCCCGAGTTGTCGCATCTTTGGTCGGACGCCCGACACTGTGACATTTTCCTCGGGGATTCCGGTCTAGTCCTCGGCCTCCGGGCCGGCGACCTCCACGTCGTCGGACGCACGCACGACGTGGATGCAGTCGCCCGGGCACTCCTTCGCCGAATCGATCACCTCGAGCACCAGGTGCGCCGGGACGCCGGTCCGCACCCCGGGGCTCTGCAGCAGCTCACCGGCGCTGTCCTTGACGTATGCGAGCCCGTCGATGTCGAACTCGAACACCTCTGGCGCGTACTGCACACACAGCCCGTCGCCGGTGCACAGGTCCTGGTCCACCCAGACCTCAAGCTCGTCTGTACCGGTCTGCACGGACACCGGACACCCCCCTCGATAGCTCTGACCGACGGTACCCGAACCCCCTGACCACTCGGCGTGCCCACCTGCCCCAATCGATCAAGCTTCAGTGACGAGGGTGTTGCATGGGTCGAAATCCGCCGTTCAGCGGTTAGTGTTGTGGGTAGAACGTTCGAGCCCCCGGGGAGGTGGGACGTGGCACGTAGCGACGAGGCGGATTCACGCGCCGCACGTTGGGAGAAAGAGGCCAACGATCTCTCCAGCCAGGTTGCGTTCCTGCAGGAGGAACTCGCTCTGGTTCGGCGGAAGTTGACCGAAAGCCCCCGACACGTCCGTCAACTCGAGGAACGGCTCGCGGCAACGCAGGCGCAGCTCTCCCGAGTGACAGAGAACAACGACAGGCTCGTGGCGACCCTCAAGGAAGCCCGGGCTCAGATCGTCACTCTCAAAGAAGAGATTGACCGGCTCGCCCAGCCGCCCAGCGGCTACGGCGTCTTCCTGGCCGCGCACGAGGATGGCACCGTCGATGTCTTCACCGGCGGCCGCAAGCTCCGCGTGGCAGTCTCCCCGTCCCTCGAGGTCGAGGAGCTCAAACGCGGGCAGGAAGTCCTGCTCAACGACGCGCTCAACGTGGTCGACGCGTTCGGCTACGAGCGGGTCGGCGAGGTTGTCCTCCTCAAAGAGGTGCTGGACAACCCCGACGGCGGTCCCGGAGACCGGGCCCTGGTCGTCTCGCACTCCGACGAGGAGCGCATCGTCCACCTCGCCGACAGCCTGATCGTCTCCAAGCTGCGGGCCGGCGACTCACTCATGATCGAGCCGCGCTCGGCGTACGCGTACGAGCGCATCCCGAAGAGCGAGGTCGAGGAGCTCGTCCTCGAAGAGGTGCCGGACGTCGACTACACCGACATCGGTGGTCTGCACTCGCAGATCGAGCAGATCCGCGACGCGGTGGAGCTGCCCTTCCTGCACGCCGACCTGTTCCGGGAGCACCAGCTGCGCCCGCCGAAGGGCATCCTGCTCTACGGCCCGCCCGGCTGCGGTAAGACCCTGATCGCCAAGGCGGTCGCCAACTCGCTCGCGAAGAAGATCGCCGAGCGCCGCGGCGAGGAGAAGCACACCAGCTACTTCCTCAACATCAAGGGTCCCGAGCTCCTCAACAAGTACGTGGGTGAGACCGAGCGGCACATCCGCCTGGTCTTCCAGCGGGCCCGGGAGAAGGCCGGCGAAGGCACGCCGGTCATCGTGTTCTTCGACGAAATGGACTCGATCTTCCGCACCCGTGGCTCCGGCGTCTCCTCCGACGTCGAGAACACCATCGTCCCGCAGCTGCTCAGCGAGATCGACGGTGTCGAGGGCCTCGAGAACGTCATCGTCATCGGCGCCTCCAACCGTGAGGACATGATCGACCCGGCCATCCTGCGACCCGGCCGGCTCGACGTGAAGATCAAGATCGAGCGCCCCGACGCGGAAGCCGCGAAGGACATCTTCGCCAAGTACATTCTCAGCGGCCTGCCGCTGAGCACGGACGACCTCACCGAGCACGGCAACGACCGGGACGTCACCGTCGCCGCCATGATCGAGGCAGTCGTCCTGCGGATGTACACGGAGTCCGAGGAGAACCGCTTCCTGGAGGTCACCTATGCCAACGGTGACAAGGAGGTCCTGTACTTCAAGGACTTCAACTCCGGCGCGATGATCCAGAACATCGTCGACCGCGGCAAGAAGATGGCCATCAAGGAATTCCTCACCTCCGGCAAGAAGGGGCTGCGCCTGCAGCACCTGCTCGACAGCTGCGTCGACGAGTTCCGCGAGAACGAGGACCTGCCCAACACCACCAACCCGGACGACTGGGCCCGCATCTCCGGCAAGAAGGGCGAGCGGATCGTCTACATCCGCACGCTCGTCTCCGGCGGCAAGGGCGCCGAGGCCGGCCGCTCCATCGAGACGGCCAGCAACACCGGTCAGTACCTGTAATCGAGCCGCAGAGACGCGGGCGGGGGCTTGTCCCTCGCCCGCGTTTTCTTTACTAAGCGTGGCGTTCCGGGTACGGCCCGGGGCGAGAACTGCTACGGAAGCGTCTAGGCTCGATACATGGGCAACGGCAGCACAGTGGCGGGCGGAGTAATCGCATGAGCGTTCGGCGAATCATGGGCACCGAGGTCGAGTACGGAATCTCCGTGCCCGGACAGCCCGGCGCCAACCCGATGGTCACCTCATCCCAGGTCGTCAACGCGTACGGAGCCCGGCCGGAGCTGAACAACCGCGGCGGCCGCGCCCGATGGGACTACGAGGAAGAGTCGCCACTGCGCGACGCACGCGGCTTCACCTACTCCGGCGCGGCCTACGACCCGGCGGACGCACTCGCCGACGAGGACCTCGGCCTGGCCAACGTGATACTGACCAACGGTGCCCGCCTCTACGTCGACCACGCCCACCCCGAATACAGCACCCCCGAATGCACCAACCCCCTGGACATCGTCCGCTGGGACAAGGCCGGCGAACGCGTCATGGCCGAGGCCGCCCGCCGTGCCGCGACCATCCCCGGCACCCACCGCATCCAGCTCTACAAGAACAACACCGACAACAAGGGCGCGTCGTACGGCTCGCACGAGAACTACTCCATGAGCCGCCAGACGCCGTTCGCGGACATCGTCGCGCACCTCACCCCGTTCTTCGTCACCCGGCAGATCTTCTGCGGCGCCGGACGCGTCGGCATCGGGCAGGACGGCTCCGGCGCAGGCTTCCAGATCTCCTCGCGCGCCGACTTCTTCGAGGTCGAGGTGGGCCTCGAGACCACCCTCAAGCGCCCGATCATCAACACCCGCGACGAACCCCACTCGGACGCCGACAAGTACCGCCGCCTGCACGTGATCATCGGCGACGCGAACCTCTCCGAGATCTCCACCTATCTCAAGGTCGGCACCAGCGCCCTGATCCTCGCCATGATCGAGGCGAAGGTCTTCACCGGCGAGCTCGGCATCGCCGACCCCGTCAGCGAGCTCAAAGCAGTCAGCCACGACCCGTCGCTCAAACACCTCATGCGCCTGCGCGACGGCCGCCGGCTCACCGCCCTCGACCTCCAGTGGGCCTACTACGAGCGCGCCAAGGCCTTCGTGGACGAGCGCTACGGCGCCGACGCCGACGAGCAGACCGTCGACGTGCTCGACCGCTGGGAAAGCGTCCTCACCCGCCTCGGCGACGACCCGATGAAATGCTCCGAAGAGCTCGACTGGGTCGCCAAACTGCGCCTCCTCGAGGGCTACCGCGACCGCGAGAACCTCACCTGGTCGTCACCCAAGCTCGGCCTCGTCGACCTGCAGTACTCCGACGTGCGCCCGGAGAAGGGCCTCTACCACCGCCTGGTGGCCCGGGGCTCGATGAAGACGCTCCTCGACGACGAGGAGACCCGCCGCGCCATGGTGGAGCCGCCCGAGGACACCCGGGCGTACTTCCGCGGCCAGTGCCTCGCCCGGTACGCGTCCGAAGTGGTCGCTGCCAGCTGGGACTCGGTCATCTTCGACGTCGGCCGTGAATCCCTCGTCCGGGTCCCGATGATGGAACCCGAACGCGGCACCAAGAAGCACGTGGGCGCCCTGTTCGACAAGTGCGACACCGCGAAGGATCTGCTCGAGGTGATCACCAGCCGGTAGTGCTTCTCCGCGGGTTCGCCCGCAGAGAAACACGCGGCGGCGCACCGCTTTTCGTCGTACTCGCGAGGTAGGTTTTTCCCAACCCGAAGCGGTTGGGTCTTGAAGGGGGACACCGATGGCAACTCGAGACACCGGCGGCCAGTCGCAGTCCGGCAAGGGCAAGCGCGACGAGGAGATCGAGGACGTCACCACCGAGGCCAATCCCGAGGTCGCCGAGCGGCACGCGGAGATCACCGAGGACGTCGACGACCTCCTGGACGAAATCGACTCCGTTCTGGAAGAAAATGCCGAGGAATTTGTCCGCGGTTACGTTCAAAAAGGGGGCCAATGAGCACGAATGTCCTATTTCGGGACCTGTTCATTGAGTGCCGTGTGAAGAGGGCTTAAGGGGTCTGGAGTGGCACGGGGGCCGGAAGACGTTGGCGGTGTGAGGTGCTGCCGTGATTGCGGCGCCTTGAAGCCGCTGGATCAGTTCTGTCACAGCAGCAAGCGGCCCGGTGGTCGCGGCAGCTACTGCAAGGACTGCTTCAACTTGCGGTCCAAAGCCAGTTACGCCAAGCGAGTCCTCAAGAGCAAGGGCCGCGAGGTGCGGCCGGCTCGCGAGGTGCCTGACGGCCACCGGTATTGCGCCGACTGCGACTCCATCAAGCTGTTGGCAGATTTTCCCCGAAACCGTGCCGACATCACCGGATACGCCACCTACTGCAAGCCATGCCACAACGCTCGTGGCAAGGAGTCCAAGCAGCGGCTCCACGGCGGGTCGCGGGAGTACCACCTGCGCCGGCGCTACGGGATCGGGCAGGCGGAGTTCGATGAGCTTCTGGCGGAGCAGGGTGGCGTCTGCGCGATTTGTGGCGTAGAAGATCCTCAACACCTCGATCACGACCATCGCACCGGGTGGGTGCGCGGGATATTGTGCTTCAACTGCAATGGCGGGCTGGGGCAGTTCCGGGACGACCCGGTGTTCCTCGCCGGCGCGATCGCATATCTGAAAGGAACCACGTGGCAGCGGCTTTTGATCCATCCGGGCGTCTTCCAGATGTGTTCACCAATGCGGGGACGTCGTCCTTCACGCAGTTCCTGAGCCAGGCCGCCCCGGAGCTGTTGCCGGGGCGCCGGCCGCTTCCGCCGGGGCTGTCGGCCGGTGATCTCGCGCCGCACGGCACGACGATCGTGGCCATCGCGACGGCTGACGGCGTTGTCATGGCCGGTGACCGGCGGGCGACCATGGGAAACCTGATCGCGAGCCGGGACATCGAGAAGGTGCACCCCGCCGACGCGTACTCCGTGATCGGCATCGCCGGGACCGCCGGGATCGGCATCGAGCTGATGCGGATCTTCCAGGTGGAGCTGGAGCACTACGAGAAGATCGAGGGCGCGATGCTCTCGCTCGACGGTAAGGCGAACCGGCTGGCCGCGATGGTGCGCGGCAACCTCGGTGCGGCCATGCAGGGTCTCGCCGTGGTTCCGCTGTTCGCGGGGTTCGACCTGTCGCCGACCGATGAGTCCCGGCCGGGGCGCATCTTCAGTTTCGACGTCGCGGGCGGGCTCTACGAGGAGACCGGCTACGACGCGATCGGTTCCGGGTCGTTGTTCGCGAAGTCGGCGCTCAAGAAGAAGTACCGCGCCGGCGTGAGCACCGAGGACGCGATCCGGCTCGCCGTCGAGGCGTTGTACGACGCCGCGGACGACGACACCGCGACCGGTGGCCCGGACGTGACCCGCAAGATCTACCCGGTGGTGATGACGGCGACGGCCGAGGGCACCCACCGGCTGACCGAGGCGGAGGTCACCGTCGTGGCCGAGGCCGTGGTCGCCGGCCGGATGGAGAACCCGGGCGGCTGATCGCCCGGTCCTCGTTTTCGTCCCCGATTCCGGTCATCGTTAGGAGTAGCCACCCGTGGCCATGCAGTTCTACGCCTCGCCCGAGCAGGTCCAGCGCGACCGCTCGGAATACGCCCGCAAGGGCATCGCCCGCGGCCGCTCCGCCGTCGTCCTCACGTATGAGGGCGGCATCCTGCTGGTCGCTGAGAACCTCACCTCGCTGCGCAAGATCAGCGAGTTGTACGACAGGATCGGTTTCGCCGCTGTCGGCCGCTACAACGAGTTCGAGAGCCTGCGCCGGGCCGGTGTGCGGATGGCCGACCTGAACGGCCTCGCGTACGACCGGCGCGACGTCACCGGGCGCGCGCTCGCCAACGCGTACACCCAGACCCTGGGTGCGATCTTCTCCGAGACGCAGAAGCCGTACGAGGTGGAGATCTGCGTCGCGCAGGTCGGCGCCGACCCGGCGGCGGACGAGCTCTACCGCATCACGTACGACGGCTCGGTCATGGACGAGCCGGGCTTCATGGCGATGGGCGGCTCGGCCGAGGCCATCTCCACCGTGCTGAAGGAACGCCACGACGTCACCGCGGACCTGGCAACGGCGCTGGCCGTGGCGATCAAGGGTCTGGGCAGCGTCGGCGGCGAGAACGGCAGCACCCGCGAGCTGGGGGCCGCGCAGCTGGAGGTCGCGGTCCTGGACCGCCGGCGTCGCGGCCGCACGTTCCGCCGGGTCTCGGGCGCCGCGCTGGAGTCACTGCTCAAGGGCGGCAAGGACCAGCCCGAACCGGAGCGCGGCGACGCCACCGCCCCGGCCCCGGCCGACGACAAGCCGACCATCTCGGCCGCCTCGGTCGACAAGGAAGGCCACGAGGAAGACAAGAAGTAACCCGCTGACGAGGCTCGGCCACCCGGTGGCCGAGCCCAGCTCAGCTCAGCTCAGCTC
>NZ_BOQP01000090.1 GCF_018332715.1 Winogradskya consettensis
TTGGGGGTTAGTTTCGGCTGGTGGTGAGTCGACCGTCGAAGGCGAGGTCGAAGGCGTTGAGGGCGGGTTTCCATCGGCTGATCCAGCGTCGCCGGCCGGTTCCGGTCGGGTCCAGGGCCATCACCGCGAGGTAGACGCATTTGAGAGCGGCTTGCTCGTTGGGGAAGTGCCCGCGAGCTCGCACGGCCCGCCGGATTCGGGCGTTCACGCTCTCGATCGCGTTGGTCGAGCAGATAACTTTGCGGATCTCGGTGTCGAAGGACAGGAACGGCACGAACTCGGCCCAGGCGTTCTCCCACAGCCTGACGATCGCCGGATATTTGGGGCCCCATGTCTCGGCGAACTCGAGGAAACGCTGCTCGGCGGCGGCGACCGTGGGTGCGGTGTAGATCGGCTTGAGTGCTTTCGCGACCGCGTCGTAGTCCTTGCGGGCCGCGTATTTGAACGAGTTGCGCAGCAGGTGGACCACACAGGTCTGGACCACGGTCTCCGCCCAGACGGTGTTGATGGCGTCGGGCAGGCCGGTCAGGCCGTCGCAGACGGCCATCAGCACGTCGGCGACACCGCGGTTCTTGAGTTCGGTGCACACGTTCAGCCAGAACTTGGCGCCTTCACCACCGTCGCCGGCCCATAACCCGAGGATGTCGCGGCTGCCCTCGGCGGTGACCGCGAGAGCGACGTAGATGGGCCGGTTGGCGACTTTCCCGTCTCTGATCTTGGCTCTGTCGCTGATCTTGTGATGTGGGATGGTTCCGTCACCGGTCTGCTGGCTTGGTTGATCATGTCCGGCGTGTTCGATTGTGGAGCAGTTACTGCCGCATCTGTCGGGTCTGTCCATCGAGACTGTTGAGCAGCGTGACGGTGTGGTCGTGCTGTCCGGGCGGGTCCGGGCAGCGACTGCTCGCTGCGGCCGATGTCAGCGAGAGTCGGGCAGAGTCCACGGGTGGTATCAACGCCGGTTGCGCGACATCGCGGTGGCCGGAACCGCGTTGCTGCTTCGAGTGCAGGTCCGACGGTTCCGGTGCGAGAACACCGGCTGCCCGGCGCGGACGTTCGCCGAGCAGATCGACGGGCTGACCGTTCCGCATGCCCGGTTGACGCCGGGGCTGCGTGGCATGCTCACTCAGATCGGCCTGGCATTGGCCGGCCGGGCCGGCTCTCGACTGGCGTCGGTCATCGGGGTCGCTGCGGGTCGCGACACGTTACTGCGGCTGGTGAAGGCGCTGCCCGACCCGCCGGAAACGCCGATCACTGTGCTGGGTGTCGATGACTTCGCGTTCCGCAGGGGCCGTCATTACGGCACTGTGCTGATCGACATGGCCAGCCACCGCCCGGTCGACATGTTCGACGGCCGTGACGGTGACAGCCTCGCCGCGTGGCTGCGGAAGCATCCCGAAGTCGAGGTGATCTGCCGGGACCGCGCCAGCGGCTATGGCGAAGGCGCCCGCTCCGGCGCCCCGCAAGCGGTGCAGGTCGCGGATCGGTTCCACCTCTGGCAGAACCTGGGCCAGGCGGTCGAGAAGACCGTCAACGCCCACCGATCCCAACTCGCCGCTGCGGCACCACCGCCGGTGGATGATTCCAGGCCTACCGAGGTGCAGCCGTTACCGGAGAAGAAGATCGTGGTCCGCCTCCGCGAGCATCACGCCGCTGTTCACGAACTGGCCGCTCAAGGGCTGAACAAATCGGCGATCGGCCGCAAACTCGGCTTGCACCAGGCCACGGTCCGCAAATATCTCAACGCCGCCAGCCACGCCGAACTGACTGCAGTGACCGAGCAACGCGCGCACCTGGTCGACGACTACGTCGCCTACCTGCACCGGCGCTGGAACGAGGGAGAACGCAACGCCACCGCGCTGTTCCGCGAGATCAAAGAGCAGGGCTATCCCGGCGGGGAACTCGCCGTCCAGCGTTACCTGCGCCGCTTCCGCAAAGGCCTCGGTCAGATCCCGCGCCCCGGCCCGAAACCGCCGTCGGTGCGCCAGGCCACCTCGTGGATCATGACTCATCCCGACCGCCTCGATCCTCGCGACGCGGTCAAGCTACGGGAACTGCGCAGCCGCGACCGGGACTTCAACCGGCTGGTCAAACACGTGCGCGCCTTCGCGATCATGATGACCGGCCGCCACGGCGACCGCCTCGACGCGTGGATCACCACGGTCGAACACGACACCCTCGCGCCGTTGGCCGGGTTCGCCCGCAACCTGCGTCGTGACCTCGATGCCGTCCGCAACGGACTGACCCTGCCGCACAGTTCCGGCGCGGTCGAAGGCAACATCAACCGCCTCAAAATGATCAAACGCCAGATGTTCGGCCGCGCCGGACTCGACCTCCTCCGCAAACGCGTCCTGCTGGCGCACTGAAACCCGTCACACAACCGGCGACAGAGCCCTGATCTTGACGTTGATCGCGTCCAGGAAGATCACCGGATAGACGTTGTCGAGGGGCCGGTTCTGCCACTCGGCCATGCCGTCCATCACCTTGTCGGTGATCGTCGAGATCGTCTGCCGCGACACCTCAGCGCCGTATACCTCGGCCAGATGAGCGCTGATCTCCCTGGTGGTCAGGCCCTTCGCCGACAGGGACAGGACCATGTCCTCGACCCCGGTCAACCGCCGCTGCCGCTTCTTGACGATCTGCGGCTCGAACGAGGCGTCGCGGTCACGCGGCACGGTGATCTCGACCGGGCCCACATCGGTGAGCACTGTCTTGGTGCGTGTTCCGTTACGGGAGTTCCCGCCATCCTTACCGGCCGGATCGTGCTTGTCATAGCCGAGATGGTCAGTGATCTCCCCGTCCAACGCGGCCTCGATCACCCGCCGGGTCAGCTGCTGCAGCAGACCGCCTTCGCCGGTCAACTGCAGGCCCGCTGCGCGGGCCTGCTCGACCAGCCGACCGACCAGCTCGGCATCCACGCCCTGCGGCGTGCTCGCCGAAGTTCTCTTCTTCGCCACCGCGGAAGTATCCACGGCGTCTGTCGTCACGCTCATCAAGTGTCTCCTTGATCAGGAGTTACACCGTCTTTTTTACAGTCCCG
>NZ_BOQP01000091.1 GCF_018332715.1 Winogradskya consettensis
CGGCACGGTCCGGCTGCTGACCGGGCAGCGGGAATGGCCGGCCTCGGACACCCCCCGGCGCTCGGCGGTCTCCGCCTTCGGCATCAGCGGCACCAACGCCCACGTCGTCCTGGAGCAACCGGGCGCCGACGACACGGTCCCCGACCCGGCAAGCCGGCCGGCCCCGGCCCCGGCCGTACCGCTGCTGATCTCCGGGCACACCGGCGACGCCCTGCGCGCACAGGCCCGGAACCTGCGCGACCTCGTCACCGAAAACCCCGTCGACCTCGCCTTCTCCCTCGCCCGGACCCGTGCGGTCCTGCCCCACCGCGCCGTCGTGATCGATGCCGGGGACGGTGACCTGCCCGCTGCCCTCACCGCGCTCGCCGAGAACCGGCCACATCCCGCCGTCGTCACGGGCGACCCGGTGAACCCCGCGAAGACCGCGTTCCTCTTCGCCGGGCAGGGCGCACAACGGGCCGGTACGGGACGCGAGCTGTACTCCACCTACCCCGTCTACGCCGCGGCCTTCGACAACGCCTGCCACCACCTCGACGCCGGCCTCGACCGCCCCCTGGCCGCCCTGGTCCTCGCCGCACCCGGCACCCTGGAAGCCGCCCTGCTCGACCAGACCCGCTACACCCAGCCGGCCCTGTTCGCCGTCGAGGTGGCCCTGTGGCGCCTCCTGGACTCCTGGGGGCTGCGGCCCGCAGTGGTGGCCGGCCACTCGATCGGTGAGATCACCGCCGCGCACGTGGCCGGTGTCCTGTCTCTCGCCGACGCCGCCACGCTGGTGACCGCGCGCGGCCGGCTCATGCAGGAACTGCCCGCCGGCGGCGTCATGGTCGCGGTGCAGGCGGCCGAGGCGGACGTGCTGCCCCTGCTCGACGGGCGGTCCACCGACGTGGGCATTGCCGCCGTCAACGCACCGGACTCCGTGGTCGTCTCCGGCGCCGCGGACAGCGTGACGGCCGTCGTGGACCAACTGAAGGCGCGCGGGCACCGTACGAAACAGCTCGCGGTCAGCCACGCTTTCCACTCGCCGCTCATGGAACCGATGCTGGCCCGGTTCGGTCAGGTCGTGCGCGCGCTCACGTTCGTCCCCGCCCGGCTGCCCGTCGTGTCGACGGTGACCGGGACCGCCGGGACGGCGGCGACGTGGTCCGATCCGCAGTACTGGATCGACCAGGTGCGCCGGCCGGTGCGTTTCGCCGACGCCGTGAGCACCCTCGCCGGGCAGGGCGTCACCACATTCGTCGAGATCGGCCCGGACGCCGTCCTGACCGCTCCCGCCCGTTCGGTGCTCGATCACGGGGGAGGCGACGCGGCAGTCGTCGCGGTCCTGCGGTCGGGGCGGCCCGAGGCGCGTACAGCGCTCACGGCCCTGGCGACCGCCGCGGTCCGGGGCGCCCCGGCCGACTTCGCCGCGGCGTGCCCCGGCGGACGGCGGGTGGCACTGCCGACGTACGCCTTCCAGCGCGAACGGCACTGGCTGGAGCAGATCCCCCGGCCGGCCGGCACCGGCGCGGGGACCTCGGCCACCGGCCACCCCCTGCTCACCACCGGTCTCGACCTGGCCGCCGACGGTACCGCCGTGTTCACCGCGGAAATCCTTCCCGGCGCCGACGCGTGGCTCTCGGAGCACGTCATCGCCGGCACAGCGCTGCTGCCCGCGACCGCCCTGCTCGACATGGTCGCCCACGCCGGGCAGCTCCTCGGGTGCGACGTGGTCGAGGAGCTCACCGTCGCCGTACCCGTCGCCCTGCCGGCGGATGCCCCGCTCGTCCTGCAGATCCCGGTCGGCCTGCCCGACGGTGCCGACCGCCGGTCGTTCGAGATCTACGCACGGACCGGCGAGGACACGCCGTGGGTGCGACACGCGGCGGGCACGTTCGCCGGAGACGGCGCCACCGCGGAGCCGGCACCCCTGTCGCCCTGGCCGCCGGCCGGTGCCACCGAGACCGATCTGACGGACACCTACGATCGGCTCGGCGAGCAGGGATACGGATACGGCCCGGCGTTGCAGAACCTGCGGCGGGTCTGGCGGTCCGGCGCCGAGGTGTACGCCGATGTGGCACCGGCCACCCTGCTCGACGGCGGCGCGTTCACGGTGCATCCGGCGCTGCTCGACGCCGTCCTGCATCCGCTGCTGCCGGGTGTTGCCCTCGACAGTGGCCGGTCGTGGCTGCCGTTCTCCTTCGCCGGGGTGCGGCTCCACCCCGGCGGGGCTACCGGGCTGCGGGCCCGGCTGACCGTACGCCACGAGGACACCGACACGCTCACCGTCGCCCTGAGCGTCACGGACGAGCAGGGCAACCCCGTCGCCACCGTCGAATCCCTGACGCTGAGACCGCTGTCGGCGGTGGCCGTGCGCGACTCCGCCTCCGGGCTGTCCCGAGTGGAGTGGATCCCGGCGGAGGACCTGTCCGGTGCGGAGCCGGGCGTCCCCCTCGTGCTGGAACCGGAGCCCACCCCGGCGGACGCGGTCCTGGCCCTGCTCGACAGCGGTACTGTCCCGCCACCGATCGTGGTGATGCCGCTCGTGTCCCCGGCCCCGGAACCCGACCTCCCGGCGGCGGCCCGGGCCGCCACGGCTCGGACGCTGGACCTGGTGCGACTCTGGCTCTCGGACGAACGGCTGCAGGACAGCAGGCTGGTCCTGGCCACCCACCGCGCGATCGGTGCCGGTAGCGACGCCCCCGCGGACCTCGTGCACGCGCCGGTCTGGGGCCTGGTGCGCTCGGCGCAGTCGGAGACACCCGGCCGGATCGTCCTGCTGGACACCGACGACCTGACGACGCTGCCGGCCGACGCTGCCGGCGTCGCAGCGGCGGGGTTCCCGGCCGCCGCTGTCCGGCGCGGACAGGTCCTGGTGCCCCGCCTGGCACGAGCCTCGGCTATCGCCGGCACCGCAACGTGGCCGGCGGACGGCGCCGTGCTGATCACCGGCGGCACGGGCGGGCTGGGCGCGGTCGCTGCCCGGCACCTCGTGCACCGCCACGGCGTGACCCGGCTCGTGCTGGTGAGCCGGAGCGGCGCCGACGCCCCCGGCGCCGGCGCCCTGCGGCAGGAACTCGAGGCCGCCGGGGCACGGGTGTGGGTGGAGTCCGCCGACGTCGCGGATCGGCGGTCACTGGCGGCGGTCTTCGCCGGGCTGCCCCCGGACGTCCCGGTACGCGCCGTGATCCACACGGCGGGCGTCCTCGACGACGGTGTTGTCGGATCGCTGTCGCAGCAACGGCTGTCCCGGGTTCTGCGGCCGAAGATCGACGGGGCATGGCACCTGCACGAGCTGACCCGTGACCTCGAGCTGACCGCGTTCGTGGCGTACTCCTCGATCGCCGGTCTGCTCGGCACGGCCGGGCAGGCCAACTATGCCGCCGGCAACACGTTCCTCGACGCGCTCATGCAGCACCGGCACGCCGCCGGTCTGCCCGGTCTCTCTCTCGCTTGGGGGCTGTGGGAACAGGACAGCGGCATCAGCGGGCACCTCGGTGACACCGACCGCAGACGCATCGACCGCTACGGCCTCCTGCCGTTGCCCTCCGGCGAGGCGATGGAGCTGTTCGACGCCGCCACCTCGGGAGAGTCCGCGCTGCTCGCTGTCACCCACTTCGACACCGTGGCCCTGCGGGACCGGGGCGAGGACCTGCCCGAGCTGTTGCACGGGCTGGTGCCGCCCCGGCGCCGGCGCCGGACGCCGGCGGGCGCGAATCTGGCGCGCCGCGTCGCCGGGATGTCCCCGGACGAGCGCACCCGGCTGCTGACGGGCCTGGTGGCCGCCCAGGTCGCCGTGGTTCTCGGGCACACCGGGGCGGCCCGGGTCGATCCGCGCCGATCGTTCCAGGAGCTCGGGCTCGACTCGCTCACCGCCGTGGAACTGCGCAACCAGCTGAACACCGCGACTGGCCTGCGACTGCCCACCACAGTGGCCTTCGACCATCCGACGGTGGCCGCTCTCGTGGCCTTCCTGGAGACCGAACTGACCGTCGCCCCGGTCGTCGCCGGCACACCGCCGCCGGCGGTCCCCGCCACGGCCGGTGAACCGATCGCGATCGTCGCGATGGCGTGCCGGTTCCCGGGCGGTGTGGTGTCGCCCCAGGGCCTGTGGGATCTGGTCGCGTCCGGCGGCGATGCCGTCGGTGACTTCCCGGTGAACCGGGGCTGGGACCTGGAGGCGCTGTTCGATCCGGATCCCGCCGCGACCGGGCATTCGTACTGCAGGTCGGGGGGTTTCCTGCACGACGCGGACCGTTTCGACCCGGAGTTCTTCGGGCTGTCGCCCCGGGAGGCGCTCGCGACCGACCCGCAGCAGCGGCTGTTGCTCGAGTCGGCGTGGGAGGTCCTGGAGCGTGCCGGGATCGACCCCGTGAGCCTGCGGGGAAGCCGTACCGGCGTCTACACCGGGCTGATGTACCACGACTATGGCACCGACCTGTCCACGATCCCCGCCGAGCTGGAGGGATACCTGGCGAGCGGCAACGCCGGCAGTGTCGCATCAGGACGCATTTCCTACACTCTCGGGCTCGAGGGCCCGGCGGTGACCGTGGACACCGCGTGCTCGTCGTCGCTGGTCGCCCTGCACCTGGCCGCGAACGCGCTGCGGGCCGGCGAGTGCGACCTGGCCATGGCCGGTGGCGTCACGGTCATGGCGACGCCGCGGGCCTTCGTGGAGTTCTCGCGCCAGCGGGGCCTGGCACCCGACGGCCGGAGCAAGTCGTTCGCAGCGGCCGCGGATGGTACGGGTTGG
>NZ_BOQP01000092.1 GCF_018332715.1 Winogradskya consettensis
GCCGCGGATGGTACGGGTTGGGCTGAGGGTGTCGGTCTGTTGTTGGTGGAGCGGTTGTCGGATGCGCGCCGGTTGGGTCATGAGGTGCTGGCGGTGGTGCGTGGTTCGGCGGTGAATCAGGATGGTGCGTCGAATGGTTTGACGGCGCCGAATGGTCCGTCGCAGGAGCGGGTGATTCGGCAGGCACTCGCGTCGGCGGGTCTGGGTACTGCCGACATCGATGTCGTGGAGGCGCACGGTACGGGTACGCGGTTGGGTGATCCGATTGAGGCGCAGGCGTTGCTGGCGACGTATGGCAAGGATCGTTCCCCGGAGAATCCGCTGTGGCTGGGGTCGTTGAAGTCGAATATCGGGCATGCGCAGGCTGCTGCGGGTGTTGGTGGGATTATCAAGATGGTTCAGGCGATGCGGCATGGCGTGCTGCCGGCGACGCTGCACGTCGATGAGCCGTC
>NZ_BOQP01000093.1 GCF_018332715.1 Winogradskya consettensis
GCAGAGCGGGGTGGGCCGGGCCGGAGTCCGCCGGGGTGGCTCGGGCGCCGGTCAGCGAGCGGTGCTTCTTCTTGCGAAGCCGGGGTGGCACGGATGAGGGCGGCGTTACTTTTTGCGGGCCAGGGTGATGCCGTCGCGGACGGGGAGCATGACGGATTCGACGCGGTTGTCGGTGGTGACGAGGTCGTTGAGGGCGCGCATGGCGGGGACGTTCGGTCTCGTGGATGACGGGTTGATGATGTCGCCGCCCTGGAGGACGTTGTCGAGGACGATGAGGCCGCCCGGGCGCAGGCGGCGGACCAGCTGCTCGTAGTAGCCGGGGTAGCCCGGTTTGTCGGCGTCGATGAAGGCGAAGTCCAGCACCGGCTCGTCGGGGAGCGCCCTGAGCGTCTCGAGGGCCGGGGCGATCCGCAGCTCGATCCGGTCGTCGAGCCCGGCCCGTTTCCAGGCGTCCCGGGCCAGCGCGGTGAACTCCTCCGAGACGTCGCAGCAGAGCAGCCGGCCGCCCTCGGCGAGACCCCGCGCGATACAGATTGACGAGTAGCCGGTGAACGTCCCGACCTCAACAGCCTGCCGCGCGCCGGTCAGCCGGACCAGCAGGGTGAGCAGCGCACCCTCATCCTGCGAAACCTGCATCCCCGACGGCCCGGGGAACCGCGCCCGGGTCTCCGCCGCCAACTCTCGCAGCACGTCGTCGGCCGGGGTCGAATGGGCAACCAGATAGTCCGCGATCACCGGATCCACGATGTCAGCCATCCCCCCAGCCTTCTCCCCCACCATCCCCCGGGCAATCACAACAACCTGGGAGATTCCGCAAAAGCCCACCGAGCCGGGGCCCGCGGGCTCGGGCTCGGCGCTCGGGCTGGGGCTGGGGCTGGGGCTGGGCTCGGGCTCGGGCTCGGGCTGGGGTTGGGCTCGGGCTCGGGGGTTAGCTCAGCCACTCACTCACGTGGCAGGGGTCGGGTGGCTGTTCTGGCGCCGCTGGGCGCCTGGCCGGCCGGGCCCGGTCTCTCGCGGGAGGAGCGGTCGGGACCACGACGGACCCGAGTCAGCGTTCTGAACTTGATCTTGCCCTGGGGTCCGCGGAGAGTGGCGGTCAGCGGGAAAGAGCCGCTCGGGCAGAGGCTCGGGCGAAGGGGATCAGCCGAGGAAGATGATGTAGAGCCAGCCAAGGAGGAGCGCTCCGAGGATCGCGGCGAGAAGCCAGGTGGGGATCCTGTGGCCGCCCTGGCGGGCGGCGGAGACCTGGCGGTGGACGCGGTCGCGGCGGCGGTCGACCCGCGCTCGCATGACGTCCTCGAAGGTCCGCTCGGGAACCTCGGGCAGGGGCGGAGGGCCGGGCGCGTGGGAGCCGGGCAAGTGAGGACCAGGCGAGTGGGAGCCGGGCGCGTGCTGATCGGGCTCGTGTGACGATGAGGTCATGGCTCGACCAGCCTAGCGGGCCCGTTGTGGGTGGTGCCGGTCAGGCGCTGGGCCTGACCGGCGACTCCCGTCACATGCTGGCGATCAGGCGTTCGACCCGTTCGTCGTAGGCGCGGAAGGGGTCCTTGCAGAGGACCGTGCGCTGGGCCTGGTCGTTGAGCTTGAGGTGGACCCAGTCGACCGTGAAGTCGCGGCGTTTCTCCTGGGCGTGGCGGATGAATTCGCCGCGGAGGCGGGCGCGGGTGGTCTGGGGCGGGGTTTCCTTGGCTTCGAAGATCTCGAGGTCGTTGGAGATGCGGTCGACCTGCTTGCGCTTCTCCATGAGGGCGTAGAGGCCACGGCCGCGGCGTACGTCGTGGTACGCCAGGTCGAGCTGGGCGACCCTCGGGTGGCTCATCGGGATCTCGTGCTTGGCGGAGTAGCGGTCGATCAGCTTGAGTTTCGACACCCAGTCGATCTCGCGGGCGATCGGGTCGAGGTTCTCGGTCTCGATCGCGTTGAGGACGCGGCCCCAGAGCTCGACGACGCGCTTGGCGGTCTGGTCGCCGCCTCGGCGCTCGACGAACTCGGTGGCCTTGGCGAGGTATTCCTGCTGGATCTCGAGTGCGCTGACCTCTTTGTTGTTGGCCAGGCGGATCTTGCGGCGGCCGGTGGTGTCGTGGCTGACCTCGCGGATGGCCCGGATCGGGTTCTCCAGGGTGAGGTCGCGCATGACGACGCCGGCTTCGATCATCCGCAGGACGAGGTCGGCGCTGCCGACCTTGAGCAGCGTGGTGACCTCGTTCATGTTGGAGTCGCCGACGATGACGTGCAGGCGCCGGTAGCGCTCGGCGTCGGCGTGCGGCTCGTCGCGGGTGTTGATGATCGGGCGGGAGCGGGTCGTGGCGCTGGAGACGCCCTCCCAGATGTGCTCGGCGCGCTGCGAGAGGCAGAACACGGCGCCCCGCGGGGTCTGGAGCACCTTGCCGGCGCCGCAGATCAGCTGGCGGGTCACCAGGAACGGGATGAGGACGTCGGCGAGCCGGCCGAACTCGCCGTGGCGGGACACGAGGTAGTTCTCGTGGCAGCCGTAGGAGTTGCCGGCGGAGTCGGTGTTGTTCTTGAAGAGGTAGATCTCGCCCGCGATGCCCTCGTCGTGCAGCCGCTTCTCCGCGTCGACGAGCAGGCCTTCGAGGATGCGCTCGCCGGCACGGTCGTGCGCGACGAGATCGGTGACGGAGTCGCACTCGGGCGTTGCATATTCGGGGTGCGAACCGACGTCCAGGTAGAGACGGGCGCCGTTACGGAGAAAGACGTTGCTGCTGCGTCCCCAGGACACCACTCGGCGGAACAGGTAGCGGGCCACCTCGTCCGGGGACAGCCGCCGCTGACCCCGATAGGTGCACGTGACGCCGTACTCGGTTTCTAGGCCGAAAATTCGCCGTTCCATGACGAAACACTAGCCTCAGAAACCCTCCGAACGGCAGTGACAACCCGCGCTTTCACTGAGGCACTGTGTCACGGGACCCTCCGGGAGGCCTTCGACCTGCGGATACACTCCCACCTTGATGAATCTACTGATCACCGGCGGGGCGGGCTTCATCGGTTCCTGGTTCGTCCGCGAAGCGCTGCGGGACCGGCTGCCGGGCCTGGAAGGCGTCCAGGTCACGGTCCTGGACAAACTCACGTACGCGGGCAGCTTCGCCAACCTGGGCCCGGTCTCCGAGAGCGACCGCCTCGACTTCGTGCCCGGCGACGTCGCGGACGCGGCCCTCGTCGACACCCTGATGCGCAGGCACGACCACGTCGTCCATTTCGCCGCGGAATCCCACGTCGACCGCAGCATCACGGCCGCCGCGGAGTTCGCGCAGACGAACGTGGTCGGCACCCAGGTCCTGCTGGACGCGGCCCTGCGCCACGGCGTCGAACGCTTCGTGCACGTCTCCACCGACGAGGTCTACGGCTCGATCCCGGCCGGCTCGTGGCGCGAGGACGCCCCGATCGCCCCGAACTCCCCGTACGCCGCGACGAAAGCGGGCTCGGACCTGCTCGCCCTCGCGTACCACCGCACCCACGGCCTGCCCGTCACGGTCACCCGCTGCGCCAACAACTACGGCCCCTACCAGCACCCCGAGAAGCTCATCCCCCGCTTCGTCACGAACCTGCTGGCGGGCCGCACGGTGCCCCTCTACGGCGACGGCGCCCAGGTCCGCGACTGGGTCCACGTCGGCGACCACTGCCGCGGCACGGCTCTCGCGCTGCAGGCCGGCCGCCCCGGCGAGGTCTACCACATCGGCGGCAACAAGGAACTGACGAACAAAGGCCTGACGGCACTGCTGCTGCGTGCGTGCGGCGCCGACTGGGACCGGGTCGTCCACGTGGAAGACCGCAAGGGCCATGACCGCAGGTACGCCCTTGACGACACCAAAATCCGCAAGGAGCTGGGGTACGAGCCCCAGGTCGACTTCGCCGCCGGACTGGCCGACACCGTCCAGTGGTACCGCGACAACGAGGACTGGTGGCGCCCGCTCGCCGTCGACTGATGGTAATTTCAGGGCGTTGTGGACGTTTTGGAGCATGGTGGATCGCCCCGGCCTCGCCGCGTTCTTCTGGGCACGCCGTTCGTGGGC
>NZ_BOQP01000094.1 GCF_018332715.1 Winogradskya consettensis
TGGGCACGCCGTTCGTGGGCGCGCTGATCGTGGCCGCGCTCGCCGCGGCCCTGATCGGGCTGCGTTACGCCCGCCGCGACGGCGACCCCGCCGCGTCGCCCTCGCCCTCGCCCTCCCTGTCACCATCCACCGCTTCCGCCGCCCAGCTGATGGCGGCCGGCGAGGGCGTCTACACAGTGACGAGCAACCCGCAGAGCAAGGACTTCGTCGTGCAGGCGGTGCTGAAGAACCCGGGCAGCACAGCTCTGCAGTTGAGCGCCGGCCGGTTGGACGAACCGCCGGGCATCAGCCGCTGGATCATGGCGGTCCTGCCGGACGGCCTCAGCCAGGACGAACTCACCTATGAGGCGGTCACCAGGGCCGCATCGACCCGCACGATCCTGGAGAGTGGCCAGAGTGCCCAGCTCACCATCGCGGGAACCATCGCATGCGGCACCCTGATGATCAGCCACGCCGAGGTCCCCATTCTCCTGGACCACAACGATGTCAGCGTCACCATGCCGCACGCCG
>NZ_BOQP01000095.1 GCF_018332715.1 Winogradskya consettensis
AGCTGGGTGCGCAGCTTGGTCAGCGCCTTGGTGAGCAGGCGGCTGACGTGCATCTGGGAGATGCCGATCTGGTCGGCGATCTGCGACTGGGTCAGGTTGCCGTAGTAGCGCAGGGTGAGGATCTTCTGCTCGCGTTCGTCGAGCAGGGCCAGGGCCGGGCCGAGGGCGACGCGGGTTTCGGCGACCTCGAATTCGTGGTCCTCGCCGCCGAGGGTGTCGCCGAGTTCGGTGGTGCCGTCGGCGCTGATGGGGGTGGAGAGGCTGGTGGCGTTGTAGGCGCGGGCGCCTTCGAGGCCTTCCAGGACTTCTTCCTCGGTGACGCCGAGGTGCACGGCGATGTCGGGGACGGTCGGGGAGCGGCCGAGGCTGTGGGTCAGGGTGGCGTTGGCCTCGGTGATGGAGAGGCGGAGCTCCTGCAGGCGGCGGGGGACGCGCACGGACCAGGTGCGGTCGCGGAAGTGGCGCTTGATCTCGCCGATGATGGTGGGGATCGCGTAGCCGGCGAAGTCGACGCCGCG
>NZ_BOQP01000096.1 GCF_018332715.1 Winogradskya consettensis
CTAGTACGGCAGCCGCCGTTCGTGAGGTGACCTCGGATCCCGCGGGAACAAGGACGGCCACCGCATGATCGTCTGTGCGTTGTGGACACAACATCAGACCTTGCGGTGGCCGAAGGTCATAGCTTAGAACCTGCCCGGTGGCGGGCAATGATTGACCTGGTCACTGACGCGTTCGCGGGCCGGTTCGGCCGGGTCGAGCCCCGCCGGGCGGCCGCCCAGTTCGTCACCGGCCTGCTCACCGACCTGGAAATCAAGACGTGCTGGCAGCTCGCAGAGCAAGCCGGACATGGCCGGCCGGATGCGATGCAGAGGCTGCTGTATCGGGCGAAGTGGGATGCCGACGCGGTGCGTGACGATGTGCGGCAGGTCGTGGCGGACCGTCTAGGAGACCCCGACGGGGTCCTGGTTGTTGACGAGACCGGCGACCTGAAGAAGGGCACGCACACCGTCGGCGTCCAGCGTCAATACACCGGCACCGCCGGACGAATCGAGAACGCCCAGGTCGGCGTGTTCCTGGCCTATGCCAGCCGGCACGGCCACACCCTGATCGACCGCAGGGTTTACCTGCCGAAGTCCTGGACCGGCGACCGCCAACGGTGTCAGCAGGCTGGTGTCCCCGACGACATTACGTTCGCGACCCGCTCCGAGTTAGCCGATCACATGATCACCGCTGCGGTGGACGCCCTGGTCCCGGCCAGGTGGGTCGCGGCGGACGAGGCCTACGGCAACAACACCGGCCTGCGGGCCCGGCTCCGCGCCCTGCGTCTGGGTTACGTCCTGGCAGTCTCCCGCGATCATCTCGTGCCGATCGGCGCCGGCAAGACCCGCTGCCGCGCCGACCAGTTGGCCGCCGATCTGCCCGCAACCGGGTGGACCCGGCGCAGTGCCGGTGACGGGTCGAAAGGACCACGGTTCTACGACTGGGCCTGGCTGGCCGACGTCGGCGCTGACGGTGACCCCGACGACGACGGGCGGCACAGCCTGCTGATCCGCCGCAACAATTCGACCGGTGAGCTGGCCTTCTACCGATGCTGGACACCTGGCCCGGTCACCCTCGCTCAGCTCGTGCGTGTCGCCGGTATCCGCTGGACCGTCGAAGAGTCGTTCCAAGCCGGCAAGGGCCAAGTCGGCCTTGACCAGCATCAGGTCCGCCGCTGGACCTCGTGGCACCGGTTCACCACGTTGGCCCTGGCCGCCCTCGCCATCCTCGCGCTCTGCACCGCTACCAGCCGCACCCCAGAGCACCACGGTCAAGACGACATGATCGAGCTGACCGTCAACGAGATCCGCCGCCTGATCAACGTCCTCCTGATCCGGCCGACCCACAGCATCGCCTACAGTCTGCGCTGGTCAACATGGCGACGCCGACACCAAGCACGGGCGAAACGAGCTCACTACGCCCGCCGTCTCAACCTCGAACTTCAGCCATGATCTCTAACGGCGGCTGCCATACTAGG
>NZ_BOQP01000097.1 GCF_018332715.1 Winogradskya consettensis
GGGTGAGGAACGTGTCCGGATCCCGGTCCGGCCGCGGCCCGCCGATGCGGATTCCCGCTCCGTCATCGGTGACGGTGAAGGCCGTGTCCCGCAGAGCCTCCTCGAGGGTGCGGCCGCGCCCCCCGGCGAGAGCCTGGACCGCACGACGGGCGTCCTCGATGGCGTCGTCGACCGGGACCCGTCCGACGGTTTCGCGCACCGAGACCGCAGCCGGCGCAGTGACGACCTCGAAGATCCATCCGTCCCGCGCCCGATCGATGACGATTTTCACGTTGGGGCTGGTGGCGACGGCACCGAGGGCCCAGATCCGTTCCGTGCTCAGGCCCGCGGGTGGTTCCAGCAGGATCCGCGTCTCCACCTCGAAGCCGGCTGCGCCCGCTTTGCGTACGGCCAGCTCCGCATCCTCGACGGCCGGACCCGCGACGTCGATCCCGTCGGTGAGCGGCAGGAAGAACACCGCGGTGTCGTCCGGCAGCTCGGCGGAGTAGTGGGTGAGGAACGTGTCAGGATCCCGGTCCGGCCGCGGCCCGCCGATGCGGATTCCCGCTCCGTCATCGGTGACGGTGAAGGCCGTGTCCCGCAGAGCCTCCTCGAGGGTGCGGCCGCGCCCCCCGGCGAGAGC
>NZ_BOQP01000098.1 GCF_018332715.1 Winogradskya consettensis
GGGGCTTGCCCCCGGAATTTGGACACGGGGTTTATGTGGCTGCCTTCAGCGTAGCCGCTCGGCTTCGGGTGTTCTCGTAGGTGTTCGGTGACTGATATCCCAGCCGGGAGTGCCGGCGGAGCGTGTTGTAACGGTGCAGCCAGCGGAAACTCGTGAGTCGGGCATCGCGTTCGTCGGTGAACGCTCGCCGGCCTTGCAGGGTCTCGCGTTTGAAGCTCGCGTTGAACGACTCCGCGAGAGCGTTATCGGCGGAACTGCCCACCGCGCTCATCGATTGCCGCACCCCAGCAGCCGCGCAAGCGGCAGCGAAGGTTTTTGATGTGTATTGGGCTCCGTGGTCGGTGTGCATGATCGCGCCGTCGAGGCTGCCACGGGTCCGCTGCGCCGCGGTGAGGGCGTCGGTGACGAGTTCGGTGCGCATGTGATCGGCGATCGCCCACCCGGCGAGGCGCCGCGAGTGCAGGTCGATAACCGTTGCCAGGTAAAGGAATCCGCGTTCCCCGACGGGCAGGTAAGTGATGTCCCCGACGTAACGCTGATTCACCGCCGGTGCGGTGAAGTTCCGGCCGATCAAGTCCGGAGCCTTGCTCGCGGCCAGATCACTGATCGTGGTCACGGTCCGCCGGCGCAGCCGCAGACCCTGGATACCGAACAGGCGCATCACCCGGGCGACGCGTTTACGGTTCACCGGCTCATCACCCTCACGCAGGTCGGCGGTGACCCTCGGTGCGCCGTAGGTGCCGTCCGAAGCCGCGTGCGAGACGCGGATCCGTCCGGCGAGCACCGCGTCAGCGGCGGCCCGTTCGCCCGGTCGGCGGTGGTGGCCTGCCAGTAGTAGAAACTCGATCGGGCGATGCCGATGATGGTGCACAACCGCTTCACGCCGTAGCGCGCCTGGTGGTCGGCGACGAACTGGAAGCGGTTCACCAGCGCGTCTCCCCGGCGAAATACCGGGCCGCCTTGCGCAGGATGTCTCGCTCTTCCTCCAGCTCACGCACGCGGCGGCGCAGCTCGGCGTTCTCGTCTTCCACCGACCCGGCAACGGCCGCGGGCCGGGCCGAGGCGGCCGGGCTGCCACCGCGACGCTGGTCGTCGGCACGAACCCAGCTACGCACGGTCTCCCGGTTCACGCCCAGGTCATCAGCGACCGACGCGATCGTCGCACCCGGCCGAGACCGGTACAAAGCGACCGCGTCAGCCTTGAATTCCTTCGGGTAATGCTTGTTCGCCATAGTTGCAGGACTCCTGATCCACCGAGACCTTCACGATCTCAGTTTCAAGTGTCCAAGATCCGGGGGCAACGCCC
>NZ_BOQP01000099.1 GCF_018332715.1 Winogradskya consettensis
TCCCGCTGGATCGTGCGCCGCAACGGCCGGGCACCCAGGACCGGGTCGAAGCCCTTCTTCGCCAGATACTTCTTGGCGTTGTCGGTCAGCTCGAGACCCATGTCCTTGTTCTTCAGCTGACCCTCGATCCGCGCCGTGAAGATGTCCACGATCTCCAGGATCTCGTTCTGACGCAGCTGGTGGAACACGATGGTGTCATCGATACGGTTCAGGAACTCCGGGCGGAAATGCTGCTTCAGCTCGTCGTTGACCTTGACCTTCATCCGCTCGTAGTTCGACTCCTCAGCCTCCGAGGCCTGGAAGCCCAACGACACCGCCTTGGCCACATCGCGCGTGCCGAGGTTCGTGGTCAGGATGATGACCGTGTTCTTGAAGTCCACGATCCGGCCCTGACCGTCGGTCAGCCGGCCGTCCTCCAAGATCTGCAGGAGCGTGTTGAACACATCCGGGTGGGCCTTCTCGATCTCGTCGAACAGCACCACCGAGAACGGCTTACGCCGCACCTTCTCCGTCAGCTGACCACCCTCGTCATAGCCGACATACCCGGGAGGAGCACCGACCAGACGAGACACGGTGTAACGGTCGTGGAACTCCGACATGTCCAGCTGGATCAGGGCGTCCTCGGAGCCGAACAGGAACTCCGCGAGAGCCTTCGACAGCTCGGTCTTACCGACACCCGACGGGCCGGCGAAGATGAACGACCCCGACGGGCGCTTCGGGTCCTTCAACCCTGCCCGGGTCCGCCGGATCGCCTTCGAGACGGCCTTGACAGCATCTTCCTGACCGATGACCCGCTTGTGGAGCTCATCCTCCATACGCAGCAGCCGGGAGGTTTCCTCCTCGGTCAGCTTGTACACCGGGATACCGGTCCAGTTACCCAGGACCTCAGCGATCTGCTCGTCGTCGACCTCGGACACCACATCCAGGTCGCCGGCCTTCCACTCCTTCTCCCGCTGCGCCTTCTGACCCAGCAGCTGCTTCTCCTTGTCCCGCAACTGCGCGGCACGCTCGAAGTCCTGCGCGTCGATCGCGGACTCCTTGTCACGACGCACCTGAGC
>NZ_BOQP01000100.1 GCF_018332715.1 Winogradskya consettensis
GATGAGGTCCTTGACGCGGCCGGTGATGACGATGTTGCCGTCGGGGGTGAGGTGGACGAGGTCGCCGGTGCGGTACCAGCCGTCGGGGGTGTAGCTGGTGGTGTTCTGGGTGGGGGCGTTGTGGTAGCCGGGTGGGGTGTAGGGGCCGCGGGTGAGGAGTTCGCCGGTGTGTCCGGGTGGTTGGGGGTTGCCGTGGGTGTCGATGATGTGGAGTTCGTCGTGGGGGCTGATGGGTTTGCCTTGGGTGTGGTGGGCGATGTGGTGGGGGGCGTGGGGTGGGGTGTAGCAGATGAGTCCTTCGGCCATGCCGTAGACCTGTTGGAGTTGGCAGTGCAGGGTGGTGGCGATGTGGGCTGCGGTGGTGGGGGCGAGGGTGGCTCCGCCGATGTGGACGAACCGCAGACTCGACAGGT
>NZ_BOQP01000101.1 GCF_018332715.1 Winogradskya consettensis
TGCAGGATATCGCGGCCGCTCTAAACGTGGTAAATTGTTAACTCCGAGCTAGACTTCAGGTGGCCGTATTTATCAGATTTCCTCGTTGTGTCCTCAGAAAAAAATGCCAATACCACTTTCAGCTGTGAATATCCACCATGAAGGGCAAGACATGCTCATAATTAACTGTCAGGCAGGCCAGGCCTTCAGCTACAACGACCTTGAATTGGTTTATTCTGCTTGTCCTCTATAAGTTTGCCAGAGGGAATCACACATGAGCCAAACCTATTGAAGAAAGCATTAGGACAGTGCCAGTCTTAATCACAGTGGGGGGTATGTTATTCCCAATGAAGTCGTCCAGAAACGGACTAGGTAGTTAGCTTTTTCTAGTGCCCAACACATTAGAGGTGTGGTTTTTTTTCTCTAAAATAAGGGTGGCCATAGGCTCTTTTAACCAGAATCGGTGTAGTCAGCTGAAATTGACTTGCACGCCTGGGTCCTGTGTGTCTACTAACTTTCTCGCGAACGATAGCTAACGGATCCCCCGGGCCATACT
>NZ_BOQP01000102.1 GCF_018332715.1 Winogradskya consettensis
GCCCACCACTCCCCAGCCCACCACTCCCTGGCCCCCCACCTCACCCTCCGCAACCCCAGGCTCCACCCTGCCGCCGGCGTCCCCGCCGTCCCCCGCCCCAGGCTCCTTGTTCACGCCTAGCCCCTCGGCCTCCAGCTCCAGCCTGTCGCCGTCTGCTACATCCGGCTCCCTCTTCACGCCTCACACCCCAGCCGCACCCGGCCCCGGCTCCCTTCTGCCACCCCCCTCCCCAGCCCCCGGGTCCCTGTTCACACCCAAAACCGGCCCTGTGCCCTCACCCGACCCCTCGCCCACACCCACGCCCCTGTTCTCACCCGCACCAGCGCTCCCCCCGAACCCAGCACCCACCCACAACCCCCAACCCACCCCCGAATCCACCCGCCGCCCCCGCCCGAACCCCGGCCCCCACCCAAGCCCCCGCCCCACCGGCACCCCCCAACCCGGCGACCCACCCCACCTCAGCACCCCCGACTCCGCCC
>NZ_BOQP01000103.1 GCF_018332715.1 Winogradskya consettensis
TCGGTGACGACGCGGCGGTCCTCGCCGCGGCTCCGCTGTGGCAGCTCACCGATGCCGACCTGACCGACGCGCTGCGGTTGGCCCGGCAGGCGGAACAGGCCCTCCTCGTCCTGCAGGCCCGCCTCGTCCACCAGGGCGCCACCCGCGGAATCCCACGATCGCAGGGCCACCGATCCACTGCTGGCTGGCTGCGCTCCTCGTTACTGCTGGACCCGCAGCCCGCCCGCGACCTCGCCGCCCACGCCACCGCACTGCAGCATCCAAACCTCCAGCAGGTGGTCCTCAACGGTCACGCCGACGTGCGCCAAGCCGCCGTGATCGCCTCGACCCTCGATGCCATCCCCGACAACCTCGCCACCCTCGACGGCCCCATCAACCAAGCCCAAATCCTGCACGACGCCGAAACCGCCATGATCGACCTCGCACGGCAGTTACCCGCCTACCAACTGCGCCGCGTCGGCGAACGCATCCTCAACCACATCGCCCCCGAACTCGCCGACCACGCCGACCACGCCGCCCTG
>NZ_BOQP01000104.1 GCF_018332715.1 Winogradskya consettensis
CTGCAGGATATCGCGGCCGCAGAAGACCTAAGCTAGCGTTTAGAGTGCAATTTTGTCAGCAGCCATACTCTAAGCCCTGTTTTTAAGTACCCAGGAAGCCAGAATAGTCTTGAGAAGGGAGGAAATTGCTGGGCAGCATTATGAGCATTATCAACACTTTTTTTCATGGAGGAAGTAAGTACAGGCAAAGCCAGATGAATTACGTTTAGAGCTGTGGAGGTCATTAAGACCCTGAATAATTGCTTTGATGGACCCATGCTGCCACAAAAAAAGATATAGGGGGCTGCCTTTATCCATGACATATAGCCACATCGGAGACATTTAATGATGCAATTTGAGCCCTGTGCCGAAGCTCAGTACCATATTACATGCCTCAAAGTGGTATCCAACCGTTAACTACAAATTAGAAACGTATACGGATCCCCCGGGCCATACT
>NZ_BOQP01000105.1 GCF_018332715.1 Winogradskya consettensis
GACGCCGCGATGGAGAAGCATCTCGAGGTGCTCGGCCCGGACCACCCCGACACGCTGCGCTGCGCCGCCAACCGGGCCCTGATGCGCTCGGGCGACGGCTCGGACGCGGGGGAGCGGCTGTCCCGGGCGCTGGGCGATCACCACCCGGCGGTGACAGCCCTCAAGGAACGGCGATACCTGCACCGGATGCTGGACCCGCACCCGTTCTGACCGGCACCGGGCGCTCGGCGACCAGCCACGTCAAGATCTCGGGGAGCACCTCCACCGCTCCGAAATGCGCGGTGGAGGCCTGGATCTGGATCTGCGCACCGGGAATCTGCCCGGCGAGCCACCGCGCATGGCTGACCGGCGAGAAGTTGTCGTCGGCGCCGTGCCACAACAGCACCTCACCGCGC
>NZ_BOQP01000106.1 GCF_018332715.1 Winogradskya consettensis
GCAGGATATCGCGGCCGCACGGTCATCAATTCTTTAAGTGCGGAGGCGCCAGGGGGCACAGAGAATCTTTTTTTTCATAGCGGGCCCTCGTCAGCTCGTGTTATTGAAGCATTCTGTTCCCAGTGCCCACACATGTGAAGCATCCTCACTGATCTACTTCCCCACCTACCTGATGTGGCTCAATTCTGACAAGAAAGCAACTTTGGAGAACCATGAACCTACCTTTAGAGCTGGACGTGGACCCATCAGCATTCAAAATCATGTGTAAAAAACAGGAGAAAATGTCACTTTTTTTTAACCCTTGAATTTTTTTGGTAGACACTCCCGGCTTCTGGGTTCCGTTTTGTGATGGTTCTTATTACTCTTCAAAAGCTCCCAATCTTCAAGACCATTGACCGTAATTGGAAGCCTAATGTGCGTAAAAAGGGGCGGAGCTTCAAGTTTTAGAGAATGGACTCTGGGAGAGGGTATGTGGCAAAGGTTACTCAATTTAATGTCCCTCACATGGAAATAACATTGGGATCAAGAGCTTTATTATCTTA
>NZ_BOQP01000107.1 GCF_018332715.1 Winogradskya consettensis
ACTAGTATGGCCCGGGGGATCCGGCGCGCCTAGGCCTTGACGGCCTTCACTCAATTCGCCCTATAGTGAGTCGTATTACGTCGCGCTCACTGGCCGTCGTTTTACAACGTCGTGACTGGGAAAACCCTGGCGTTACCCAACTTAATCGCCTTGCAGCACATCCCCCTTTCGCCAGCTGGCGTAATAGCGAAGAGGCCCGCACCGAAACGCCCTTCCCAACAGTTGCGCAGCCTGAATGGCGAATGGGAGCGCCCTGTAGCGGCCACTCAACCCTATCTCGGTCTATTCTTTTGATTTATAAGGGATTTTGCCGATTTCGGCCTATTGGTTAAAAAATGAGCTGATTTAACAAAAATTTAACGCGAATTTTAACAAAATATTAACGCTTACAATTTAGGTGGCACTTTTCGGGGAAATGTGCGCGGAACCCCTATTTGTTTATTTTTCTAAATACATTCAAATATGTATCCGCTCATGAGACAATAACCCTGATAAATGCTTCAATAATATTGAAAAAGGAAGAGTATGCGTAGCCGTAATTGGAGCCGTACCCTGACCGAACGTAGCGGCGGTAATGGTGCGGTGGCGGTGTTTATGGCGTGCTATGATTGCTTTTTTGGCGTGCAGAGCATGCCGCGTGCG
>NZ_BOQP01000108.1 GCF_018332715.1 Winogradskya consettensis
GGCCAGGATCCCGCCGAAGAGATGCTTCAGCAGATACGAGAGGTCCGTTACCCCGAGCGCCTCGTCCAGCGCCTTGCCGGCGGGCAGGCGCAAGGTCATCATGACGGCCAGACCAAGGAATGCCCACCAGAGGGTTCGGTCCTGTCCTTTCCGCCAGACCTTGAGCGCCCGCCACGCGACCGTGATCCACAACAGGACGACGACGACCAGTCCCGCGAATCGCATCATGCGCTCTCACCGAGCAATCCTGCGGCAAGGCGCTCGAGTTCCGGATTCCGGCTTCTCTGGCGCGGTGTCAACTTCGCCAGCCTGGCTATTCTGTTGGCCAACTGCTCGGCCTCGCGCTCTTGCGGGCTGCTGAAGTTGGCCCGCCCCAGCACGCTCCGAACGGTCTCGGGCGGGAGGGCGACGAACAGGTGACTCAGGTCGGCCCTGGGAGCGTCTTCGTTGGTGGAGGTGTGCCCGAGGAGCATGTGGCTGATCTCGTGCAGGGCGATGTGATCCCGGTGGAGCGGCGAGGTCGACGCCTCG
>NZ_BOQP01000109.1 GCF_018332715.1 Winogradskya consettensis
TCCAGTACTAGTATGGCCCGGGGGATCCTTGGACCGTTAATTCATATATCGAAGTAGCAGGTTGTTGCCCCGCCTGATGTTGCCACTACTTGCTCATGACAGTTTTTTTAGGCAATGCAAACTACTATTTGATATTTTTTTCCAAGTACAGTTGTAGGGTACTCCTTATACTGATTCTTCTGAGCCTGTACGGGGAGCATTAGGTACTGATGTAGTAGGAGTTGAGCTTCACAAATTCACCAGGTAAGCCCAAATTTATTTTCTGCTTGGACAGGTCCACCTCACATGGGTCTGTCTAATATATTAAAAGAGGGATTTTCTTTGCTGTATTGCAGCCCAGTATATCTGTTACTTACAGTAGTAGTCCATTATTGCTGGCCTAGGGGCTTTTGCTCCTACACGAACACCACTCTGTAAAATTTGAGGTCGTCCTTAGAGTCAAACCATT
>NZ_BOQP01000110.1 GCF_018332715.1 Winogradskya consettensis
GATACCAAATACTGTTCTTCTAGTGTAGCCGTAGTTAGGCCACCACTTCAAGAACTCTGTAGCACCGCCTACATACCTCGCTCTGCTAATCCTGTTACCAGTGGCTGCTGCCAGTGGCGATAAGTCGTGTCTTACCGGGTTGGACTCAAGACGATAGTTACCGGATAAGGCGCAGCGGTCGGGCTGAACGGGGGGTTCGTGCACACAGCCCAGCTTGGAGCGAACGACCTACACCGAACTGAGATACCTACAGCGTGAGCTATGAGAAAGCGCCACGCTTCCCGAAGGGAGAAAGGCGGACAGGTATCCGGTAAGCGGCAGGGTCGGAACAGGAGAGCGCACGAGGGAGCTTCCAGGGGGAAACGCCTGGTATCTTTATAGTCCTGTCGGGTTTCGCCACCTCTGACTTGAGCGTCGATTTTTGTGATGCTCGTCAGGGGGGCGGAGCCTATGGAAAAACGCCAGCAACGCGGCCTTTTTACGGTTCCTGGCCTTTTGCTGGCCTTTTGCTCATTAGGCACCCCAGGCTTTACCCGAACGACCGAGCGCAGCGAGTCAGTGAGCGAGGAAGCGGAGAGCGCCCAATACGCAAGGAAACAGCTATGACCATGTTAATGCAGCTGGCACGACAGGTGTCCCGACTGGAAAGCGGGCAGTGAAGTGAAGGCCCATGAGGCCAGTTAATTAAGCGGCCGCGATATCCTGCAG
>NZ_BOQP01000111.1 GCF_018332715.1 Winogradskya consettensis
ACCGAGGCTGGCGCGTGGGAGAGACATTCGCGACCAGGGACGGTAGTTGGCCGGCGTACCCGGGCCGCGGGGTGAGAGGTGGCCGGTACGCCCGGGCGGTGGGGTGGCGTACCCGGGCGGTGTGAGGTGGGGTGGCCGGGCGGTGTGAGGTGGGGTGACCGGCGTACTCGGGCGGTTGAGGTGGGGGTGGTTAGTGAGGGGTTCGGGTTGTGGCTTGGGTGACCAGGGTGGTGAGGATTTTGCCCAGGTCCAGGCCTGCGGTTTGGACGGCGAGGGGTAGCAGGGAAGTTTCCGTCATGCCTGGGGAGACGTTGACGCCTAGGACGTGGGGGGTGCCGTGGGGGTCGACGATGAGGTCGACTCGGGAGAGGTCTCGGAGGCCCAGGGCTTTGTAGGCGGCCAGGGCTAGGGAGGCGACGGCGTCGGCTACGGGTGGGGTGAGTCTGGCGGGGGTGTGCCAGGTGGTGAGGCCGGCGGTGTAGCGGGCGGCGTAGTCGTAGATGCCGTTGCGGGGGACGATCTCTACGGCGGGGAGGGGGAATGGGCCCTCGCCGAGGTCGAGTACTGAGACTGCCACCGAGGTTCCGGTTACGTATTTCTCGACCAGGGCTGTGGAGTCGTACGCGAAGCAGCCGACCATTGCCGCCGGGAGTGCCGATGATTCTCGGGCGACCGAGGCGCCCAGGCCTGAGCCGCCCTCGGCGGGTTTG
>NZ_BOQP01000112.1 GCF_018332715.1 Winogradskya consettensis
TGCTCGGCGAGGGTGTCTCGGGTCGGCGCGTGTTCGTACGCGCCGACCTGAACGTCCCGTTCGACAAGAGCGACCCCACAGTCATCAGCGACGACGGCCGCATCCGGGCGGTGCTGCCGACCCTCGTCGCCCTGCGCGACGCGGGCGCGAAGGTGATCGTCGCCTCCCACCTCGGCCGTCCCAAGGGCGCGCCGGACCCCAAGTTCACGCTCGCACCGGTCGCCACGCGGCTCGGTGAGCTGCTCGGCACGCCCGTCGTGTTCGCTGAGGACACCGTGGGCTCATCGGCGACCGAAGCCGCGGGCAAGCTGACCGGCGGCCAGGTGCTGCTGCTGGAGAACCTGCGCTTCAACGCCGGCGAGACCTCGAAGGACGACGCCGAGCGCGGCGCTTTCGCGGA